>NZ_JAXCXF010000010.1:0-40858 GCF_034046095.1 Stenotrophomonas sp. CFBP8980
GTGCAGGACACGCCGCAAGTACGTCCCTGTAGGCTCGCTTTTCGCATCCATGCGAAAAGACGGTCCTGCACAGCCACCCCGCCCCGCCTTCGACAGGCTACCGGTGGCCTGGGTAGCGCCGGCCATGGTTGGCGGCTTTGCGCCGGCCGACCCGCGCTGCAACATGGCGCGGGCGCTGGCGGCTTTATAATCCGCGCCATCTTTCCCCCTGTGAGTTCCACCGAGATGGCACAAACGATGAAGGCGCTGGTCAAGCGCGAAGCCGCCAAGGGCATCTGGCTGGAAGAAGTGCCGGTGCCGGTGCCGGGCCCCAACGAGGTCCTGATCAAGCTGGAAAAGACCGCCATCTGCGGCACCGACCTGCACATCTACCTGTGGGACGAGTGGAGCCAGCGCACCATCACGCCCGGCCTGACCATCGGCCATGAGTTCGTCGGCCGCGTCGCCGCGCTCGGCAGTGCGGTCACCGGTTACGAAGTCGGCCAGCGCGTTTCGGCCGAAGGCCATATCGTCTGCGGCCATTGCCGCAACTGCCGTGGCGGCCGTCAGCACCTGTGCCCGAACACTGTCGGCATCGGCGTCAACGTGAACGGCGCCTTCGCCGAATACATGGTGATGCCGGCCACCAACCTGTGGCCGATCCCGGACCAGATCCCGTCCGAGTTGGCCGCCTTCTTCGATCCCTACGGCAACGCCGCGCACTGTGCGCTGGAGTTCAACGTGATCGGCGAGGACGTGCTGATCACCGGCGCCGGCCCGATCGGCATCATCGCCGCCGGCATCTGCAAGCACATCGGTGCGCGCAACGTGGTGGTCACCGACGTCAATGATTTCCGCCTGAAGCTGGCCGCCGACATGGGCGCCACGCGCGTGGTGAACGTGGCCAACCAGTCGCTGAAGGACGTGATGAAGGAACTGCACATGGAGGGCTTCGACGTGGGCCTGGAAATGAGCGGCAACCCGCGTGCGTTCAACGACATGCTGGACTGCATGTACCACGGCGGCAAGATCGCCATGCTCGGCATCATGCCCCGAGGCGCCGGCTGCGACTGGGACAAGATCATCTTCAAGGGCCTGACCGTGCAGGGCATCTACGGCCGCAAGATGTACGAGACCTGGTACAAGATGACCCAGCTGGTGTTGTCCGGCTTCCCGCTCGGCAAGGTGATGACCCACCAGCTGCCGATCGATGACTTCCAGAAGGGCTTTGACCTGATGGAACAAGGCAAGGCCGGCAAGGTGGTACTGAGCTGGAACTGATCGGGCGCGCGAAGCGCGTCCGATCAGTTCTCCCGCATGTTTCCTTATCCCCGCGCCTGTCGGCGCGCCCCCTTGAACAACAAGGGGGCTCTCCACCAGAGGGAACAAAGGGTCATGCGTGAAGAAGGCGCCTGCAAGGGCGCCTTTTTCGTTGTGCATGACGTGCGATGCAGCTGCGCCCGCAGGCGCAGTTCGCTTACTTCCCGACTGCCACGGTAAACACCACGCGGTTGTCGGCCAGGTAGCCGTTGTTGTCACGGCCGGCGCCATCGGTGCCGTGGAAGCCCAGGCCAAGGTTGAACAGGCCGAACTGGCGGCTGACGCCGATGTTGAAATCGGTGTAGTCCTTGCCGAAATCGGTCTCAAGCGAGGTGCGTCCGACGTTGGCCGCCAGGGTGAAATCCTGCGGCAGCGCCCACTCACCACCGACGGCGTAATACCAGCTCTTGGTATCCGAACCGGACAGGTCATTGGTGTAGGCCACGGTGAGCTTGTACTGCTCGGCGAAGGTTGTGCTGGTGATCAGCTCGTTGTAATTGAGCTCGCTGGCACCCGGGTAGGTGTAGCGGTTGAACAGCACGTCGAAGTTGACGTTGTCACTGACGTCGAAGCCGTAACCAATCAGGAAGTCCACTTCAGTGCTCGGGTCGCCCGGCCCGAAGTCGACGCCGGAGCCCCAGACGCCGGCATACAGGCCAACCGGGCTGGTGTAGGTGAAGCCGGCCTGCAGGGTCGGATCCTCGTCGGTCTGCGACACGCCACGGAAGACGTAATCGGACACGGCGGTGACATTCCAGCTGTAGGGCGACTCGACTTCCTGCGCGCTGGCGGCGAACGAGGCGAGGGACAGTGCGGCAGCAGCGGCAAGACAGCGGACGGCGTGCTTCATGGGCGTCTCCGGGGGGCGATGGCGGGGAGGAGGGACATGGGGCGGGGCGCGGACCGGCTGCGGGAATCCATCCGGTTCACGGTTTTTTAACCTGTTTGATATTGCAACGCAACACGTTCGTGCTCCCTGCCCTGCCGCCCTTCCGTGGCCGGGGCGGGTAAAATCGTCGTTTTCCCGTGTTGAGCCGTGCTGCCACCATGACCGAATCCTCGCCTGACCTGACCCGCCATTACGCCGAGGAACTGGACGCCATCCGCGCCCAGGGCCTGTTCAAGTCCGAGCGGATCATCACCAGCCCGCAGTCGGCGGAGATCACCCTGGAAGACGGGCGCACGGTGCTGAATTTCTGCGCCAACAACTACCTGGGCCTGGCCGACCACCCGGAACTGATCCAGGCCGCCAAGGATGCGCTGGACAGCCACGGCTTCGGCATGGCGTCGGTGCGCTTCATCTGCGGTACGCAGGACCTGCACAAGCAGCTGGAAGCGCAGATCGCCGGCTTCTTCGGCAAGCAGGACACCATCCTGTATGCGGCCTGCTTCGATGCCAATGGCGGCCTGTTCGAGCCGCTGCTGGGCGAGCAGGATGCGATCATTTCCGACAGCCTCAACCATGCCTCGATCATTGACGGCGTGCGCCTGTGCAAGGCCAAGCGCTTCCGCTATGCCAACTGTGACATGGCCGATCTGGAAGCCCAGCTGCAGGCCGCCGATGCAGCCGGTTGCCGGACCAAGCTGATCACCACCGACGGTGTGTTCTCGATGGACGGCTTCATCGCGCCGCTGGACCAGATCACCGCGCTGGCCCGGAAGTACGGCGCGCTCGTCCACATCGACGAATGCCATGCCACCGGCTTCCTCGGCAAGACCGGCCGCGGCTCGGCCGAAGTGAAGGGCGTGCTGGACAAGATCGACATCATCACCGGCACCCTCGGCAAGGCGATGGGGGGTGCACTGGGCGGATTCACCACGGCCAAGGCCGAAGTGATCGAACTGTTGCGCCAGCGCTCGCGCCCCTACCTTTTCTCCAACTCGCTGCCGCCGCACGTGGTGGCCGCCGGCATCAAGGCTTTCGAGATGCTGGCCGCCGCCGACGACCTGCGCGAAACGCTGGTGGCCAACACCACCTACTTCCGCGAGAAGATGGTCGCTGCCGGTTTCGACGTGAAGCCCGGCGTGCACCCGATCAGCCCGGTGATGCTGTACGACGCACCGCTGGCGCAGAAGTTCGCCGAGCGCCTGCTGGAAGAAGGCATCTACGCGATCGGCTTCTTCTTCCCGGTGGTGCCCAAGGGCCAGGCGCGCATCCGCACCCAGATCAGCGCAGCGCACACGCACGAGCACCTGGACCGCGCCATCGATGCCTTCACCCGCATCGGCCGCGAACTCGGGGTGATCTGACAAAAAGGGGACGGAGGGCATTAAGTCGTATCCAGCCTGTACCGGCTGGATACGACTTAATGCCCTCCGTCCCCTTTTTTGTGTCAGCGGCCCTTGGCCACGCGGATGCCGTTGGCTTTCATCCAGTCGTCGAATTCGTCGGCGGACATCTTCTTGTCGCCTTCGCTCATGTTGAAACGGTAGCTGCCGCGCCCGTCCAGCTCGGGGATGCGTACTTCGATGATGTCCTGCGGCGGCGGTGGCGGGGCCTTGGCCAGTTCTTTCTTGTGGCTGCATGCGGCCAGGGCCGCCAAAGGCAGCAGCAGCGTCAGGCGCAGCGGAGAGGTCAGGGAACGCAACACGGTGGGATACCTCTTTCAGTAAATGCAAAGCCGGGCCCCCCTTGCGCCCGGAGCGGGACCGACGCCAGGCGTCGGCCGCGGGTCTCAGCCCGGTCCTGCAGCGGCCTCCAGTTGCCGCCGATCTTCTGCCTGCAGCGTCCGCCACTGGCCCTTGGGCAGTTCGCCGAGCCGCAGCCCGCCGATGCCGATGCGAACCAGCCGCAGTACCTGCAGGTCGAACGCCGCGAGCAGGCGGCGGATATGCCGGTTGCGCCCTTCGTCCAGCGTCACTTCCAGCCACGCGGTCTTTTCGCCGGTACGCAGCAGATTCACCGCGCGCGCGGCCAGGAACTCCCCTTCGTCCTCGATGCCAGCGCAGAATGCGGCGAGCATCGATGCGCCCGGAATACCATCCACCTGCACGTGGTAGGTCTTGTCCGGGCCGGTGGCCGGGTCCATCAGCGCGGCCGCCCACTGCGGGTCATTGCTGAAGAGCAGCAGGCCTTCGCTGGCTTTGTCCAAGCGGCCGACCGGCGCCAACCATGGCAAGTCGGCCCCATCAAAACAGCGGTAGACCGTATCGCGGCCCTGTTCGTCCTGGACGGTGGTCACCAGGCCGCGCGGCTTGTTGAGCATCAGGTAGATGCGCGGCGCGGCATCCAGCGGCTGGCCGTCCACGCGCACCTGCTGGCGGCCGGCCTGGATCGGGAATTCGGGATCACGGACGGTGCGCCCATCCACGCTCACCCGGCCGGCGGCAATCCAGCGCGCGGCTTCAGTACGCGAACACAGGCCCGCCTTGGACAACACGCGTGCCAGTCCGTGGCGAACGCCCCCGCCTGCTGCAGGCGCTGCGCGCCCACCACCGGGGCGGGCACGAGCAGGCGGGCTGGCAGGCGGGCGCCGTGGCCGCATGTCCTGCCCAGCCCTCACTTACTTCTTGTCAGCCGGCTTGGTCTCGGCAGAGGCTTCCACCGGGGCAACCGGCGCGACGGCGGTGGCCGGCACCGGACGGGCCTTGACCACGCGAACGCCACGCGCCTTCATCCAGGCATCGAACTCTTCGGCGGTCATGCGCTTGCCGTTCTGGCTCATGTCAAAGCGCCATGGCGTGTTGTCGAACGCCGTCTGCGGCTTGTAGGCGGCCGGATCATTCGGACTCACCGCCGGTGCACTCGGCATGGCCTTGGCCACGTTCTGGCAGCCTTCGATGCGCAGGCGACGCAGCACGCTGTCCAGCGACTGGGCCTGTTCGTAATTGGTGGTCAACACGCCGGCGGGCATGCCCAGCCGGGAGTTGCGGGTAAACAGCTCGCTCGCCACCGGTGCGATCGCGGTGGCCGGCAACGGCAGCGGAGCGCTGCTGGCCGAGACCGAGCAGTCCACGGCAGCGTGGGCGGCGGGAACCAAGGCCAGGGCCAGGACGACGGCCGATGCAGTGCGCAGCATGAGGAGCATCCAGAAGTGGGTAGTGGCGCGAGTTTAACAGCGACACAACGGCTTTCAAGATCCTACATTCAATGAATACGGCAACTCATTGGTTTTTTTGTTTTTTTCGGATAAGCGGTACAAAACGACATCGCACAAACAACAAGACCCGGCCGAAGCCGGGTCCTGCTGTATGTCTTACCGGTGAAGCGTCAGAACTCAGTTCTGGACGTTCAGCTCGGTACGACGGTTCTTCGCACGGCCTTCCGGGTTGTCCGAACCATCAGCATTGGTGTTCGGAGCAATCGGGCGGCTCTCGCCGTAACCGACCGGACCCTGCAGGCGCGAAGCAGCAACGCCGTTGGAGGTCAGGTAGTTGTACACGGCGGTAGCACGACGCTCGGACAGCTTCTGGTTGTACTCGTCGGAACCCTTCGAGTCGGTGTGACCAGCAACTTCAACCTTCAGGTCCGGGTAACGGGTCAGGATCTGCGAGGCTTCGCTCAGGATCGCAACCGCGTCGGGACGCAGGTTGGCCTTGTCGAAGTCGAAGTTGACACCCTTCAGGTCGATCGAGACCGGCACCGGGCAACCGTCCGGACCGATGGTCTGGCCAGGCTGCGAATCCGGGCACTTGTCGTCGCAGTTGTTGACGCCGTCACCATCGTCGTCCAGGTCGGCGCAGCTCGGGGCAACCGGAGCCGGAGCCGGCACGGCAGCGACCGGAGCCGGTCCCAGCGGGATCACGACGCCGACCGAAGCCAGCACGTCGCCGAACCAGTCTTCGCTCGGAGCGGCAACGCTCTTGTCGTCGAAGTCAGCGCGGTAGGCCACTTCGGCACGCACGGCAACGCGCTTGTCGAAGGTGGTCTGCAGACCGGCGCCGAGCTTGGCGGCGAAGTTGCCGTCCTTGCGCTCACGCGGGCCATTGGCGTCGACAGCAGCGAACTCTTCTTCCGACTTCTGGTAGCCCAGGCCGAACAGCAGGTACGGGTTCCAGCCGCGGCCTTCCTGCACGAAGTGGCGACGCAGGTCCAGCGAGGCGCCGTACTGCGACCAGTTCAGGTCCTGGTTGGCGTCGAAGTTCGGGTTCTGGTAGTTCAGCTCACCGTCGAGCGACCAGTTCGGGCTGATGAACTTGCCCAGGCCCAGGCTGACGAACGGAGCATCGTTGGTGGTGCGGTCGCTGTCCTGGAAGTTGAAACCAGCCGAACCGGTCAGGTACCAGCGGTCGTCAAACTCCTGTGCCGAAGCAGCCTGGGCGAAAGCCAGACCACCCAGCAGCGCGGCGGTAAGGATCTTCTTGTTCATTGAGTACAGCTCCTATATCGGGGGTATGAAACCGGTAGAGGCATGGGCCAGCACTACGACAGCCGATTCAGCACGCCACCGCCGCGAACATTATGCTCAGGGGAGTGAAGGCCATGTTAACAGTCCCGTAACATGTGAAAAACGGGCGCCGGGCCTCCACCGGACCGGCGGTTGCACCCTATACAGGATCATGAAAAACCGCAACAGTCAGGCGTGGCAAGGGTTTTACCGGGCTTCAGTCTCGCGATGCCACATTTTGCTTCGCCGGAAAGTCAAGCGTTCATCCCACAGCCTGTGCGGTGAGGAACTTTCTGCGCCAAGCCAGTCTGAACCGCGGGGGCGCGCTGTTAGCGACGCTCATCCGGATTTACTGGCATACGCTTGCGTTGCCACGCGCAGTTTAGTGTGCAGGCGCGTAACGCACACCGCAGCAGATTCACTGGGTCGATCAAGGAATCACCACCGAGACTGCGCTCACCGCTGTATGGCGCCAATTGCAGCGTGCTGTACCTGTTCGCCGCCTCTCCTGCGACCTATCGTGGCGACAGACCCTACAGGCCCTGCCGCCATGCCCTCCTCCCTGCTGTTGCGCATCACCCAATTGGTTGTCGGCCTCTGCCTGTACGGCTTGGGGATTGCCCTGATGGTGCGTGCGGAAGTCGGCGTGGCGCCCTGGGATGTCCTGTCACAGGGCATCGCGGCGCATACGCCGCTGTCGTTCGGCCTGGCCACCAATGTCATCGGCGCAGGGGTGCTGCTGCTGTGGTGGCCGCTGCGTCAGAAGCCCGGCCTGGGCACCGTGCTCAACGTGCTTCTGATCGGTCCCGCTGCGCAGTTCGGGCTGTGGCTGCTGCCTGCGGTGGAAAGCCTGTGGCTGCGGCTGCCGCTGTTCGCTGCCGGACTGTTGCTGATCGCTGTAGCCACCGGCCTGTATATCGGCGCACGCTTGGGGCCCGGTCCGCGCGATGGACTGATGACCGGCCTGCATGCCCGCAGCGGCTGGCCGATCTGGCAGGTGCGCAGCCTGATAGAAGGCAGCGCGTTGCTGGCAGGCTGGCTGCTGGGCGGCAACGTGGGACTGGGCACGCTGGCCTTCGCGCTGCTGATCGGGCCACTGTGCGGCATGACGCTGGGCTGGTTCGGCATCGGCAGGCCCCCGGTCGCGGCGCAGGCGCCGGTTCCGCCAGGCTGACCCGGCCGCCATCGAACACCCCGCGCACAGGGGAGATGCCGCAGCGCGCCTTGCGACGGACGCGGATTCACGGCACGCTGGGCGCTTCCGTACGCAAGCGTATCCACGATGACGCCAGCCAGCGACAGCGCCTACCCCCACCTGTTCACTCCGCTCGACCTGGGCTTCACCCAGTTGCGCAACCGGATCCTGATGGGCTCCATGCACACCGGGCTGGAAGACCGCGCCCGCGATTTCCCGCGCCTGGCCGCCTACTTTGCCGAGCGCGCCGAAGGCGGTGTCGGGCTGATCGTCACCGGCGGCTTCGCGCCCAACGTGGTCGGCTGGCTCAAGCCGTTCGGCGGCAAGCTCAGCTGGCCATGGGAAGTCCGCCCGCATCGCCAGCTCACTGCGGCCGCCCACCAGCACGGCGCGAAGATCTGCCTGCAGTTGCTGCACGCGGGGCGTTATGCGTACCACCCGTTGTCGGTTGCGCCATCGAAGCTGAAGGCCCCGATCAATCCGTTCACCCCGCGCGCCCTGTCCAGCCGGGGCGTGGACCGGCACATCGCCGATTACGCGCGCAGCGCGCGGCTGGCCCGCGATGCGGGCTACGACGGCGTGGAAGTGATGGGCTCGGAGGGCTACCTGATCAACGAGTTCGTCGCCCCGCGCACCAACACCCGCACCGACCAATGGGGCGGCGATGCTGCGCAGCGCATGCGGTTCGCGGTGGAAATCGTGCGTCGCATCCGCGAAGCCTGCGGCCCGGACTTCATCATCATCTACCGGCTGTCACTGGTGGACCTGGTCAGCGATGGCAGCAACTGGCAGGAAATCGTCGCCCAGGCGCAGGCCATCGAAGCAGCCGGCGCAACGCTCATCAATACCGGCATCGGCTGGCACGAGGCGCGCATTCCGACCATCGCCACCTCGGTCCCGCGCGCGGCGTTCGCCGGCGTCACCGCCAAGCTGAAGCCCCACGTCGGCGTGCCGCTGGTGGCGACCAACCGGATCAACATGCCCGACGTGGCCGAGCGCATCCTGGCCAGCGGCGGCGCCGACATGGTGTCGCTGGCGCGCCCGTTGCTGGCCGATCCGCAGTGGGCCAACAAGGCACGCGCCGGCCGTCCCGAGCGCATCAACACCTGCATCGCCTGCAACCAGGCCTGCCTGGACCACGTGTTCGAGAACAAGCTGGCCAGCTGCCTGGTCAATCCGCGCGCGGCGCATGAAACCGAGCTGGTCTATCGACCCACCGCCTCGCCGCGGCGCATCGCGGTGGTCGGTGCAGGCCCGGCCGGCCTTGCCTGTGCGACCGTCGCTGCCGAGCGCGGCCACCACGTCACCCTGTTTGACGCCAACGATGAGATCGGCGGCCAGTTCAACGTTGCCAAGCGTATCCCGGGCAAGGAAGAGTTCCACGAAACCCTGCGTTACTTCCGCCACAAGCTGGAGGAAACCGGCGTGCAGCTGCGTCTGGGCACGCGGGTGTCTGCCGACGCGCTTGCCGGCTTCGACGAGGTGGTGCTGGCGACCGGCATCCTGCCGCGCAAGGTCGATTTCCCCGGTGCCGGACATGCCAAGGTGGTGGACTACCTGGACGTGCTGCTGGGCCGGGTCACGGTGGGTCCGCGTGCGGCGATCATCGGCGCCGGTGGTATCGGCTTCGATGTCGGCGAGTTCCTGAGCCATGCCGGCCCGTCACCGTCGCTGGACACGGCGAGCTGGATGGCCGAATGGGGCGTGGATCCGAGTTTCGAAGCGCGCGGCGCCCTTGCCCGTCCGGTCATCGTTCCTTCGCCAAGGAAGCTGTGGCTGCTGCAGCGCAGCGCCGGACGTCCGGGCGCGAAACTCGGCAAGACCACCGGCTGGATCCACCGCGCCACGCTGAAAGCCAAGGGCGTGACGCAGTTGGGTGGCGTGGAGTATCTGGGTGTGGACGATGCCGGTCTGCATATCCGCGTGGAGGGGGTGGAGCAGTTGCTGGACGTCGATCACGTGGTGATCTGCGCAGGGCAGGAATCCAACCGTTCCCTGCATGCGGAACTCGCTGCGGCTGGCATCTGTGCGCAGCTGATCGGCGGTGCCGACGTTGCTGCGGAACTCGATGCCAAGCGCGCGATTGACCAAGGCAGCCGCGTCGCCGCTGCCCTCTGAAAAAACTGAATAGGGGCAGCTGGATCGGCTTTCCGGCCCCGCCCCGAACCTGAATGTCAACTCGATTGATTCAGGATGCGTTGCGAAATACCCCCTTACCTTGCGCCAACTTTCCCGCTCACCACCCAGTTCCGGTGAGCAGGTGCGGTCCACCTGATCGATCGTCGATCACTTTTGGTGACCGCCCACGGGGTGACCCCGATGGTCGCCTCCCCATGACGCCAAGCCGTACCTCCGCCTCTGCCGGCCACACCGCCGACCGACCCGCCAGGTCCGGCCCATACGGAGCAAGGAGTTATATGAAACTGGCCTGGATTCTCTGGCTGTCGCAGTTGTTGCCGCAGCCGGCCGCTGATTCGTTGTGCCTGAGCACAACCGTTTACCTGGAAGCCCGCGACCAGACCGTGCGTGGCCAGCAGGCCGTCGCCGAGGTGGCCCTGCGACGCCGCGACAGCGGCCTGTGGGGTGACTCGATGTGCCAGGTGGTAACGGCGCGCAAGCAGTTCGCCCCGACCATCGTGGCGCCGGGCACCCAGCTGGCCAATGACGCCGCTTGGCGCGAAGCCATGACCGTTGCCTTCGATGCTGAACGCAACTGGGCCCTGCCGGTCAGCGAGCGCAAGGAAATCGTGCCCGGAGCCAGCCACTTCGCGGCGCTGTCCATTGCCAGCCCGAGCTGGCGCAACGCTTACCAGGTCGCGACCATCGGCGACCACACCTTCTACAAGGTGCAGAGCCTCAAGCCGCGGCAGTCGTAACGGACTGTTGTGCCTGTGCATGATTGCCGGGCGCTGCGGGCTCCGCGATAGTGTTGGTCTGTTGCCACCTATCCCGCGCGGAGTTCCCATGAAGCTGTACAGCAAGCCCGGTGCCTGTTCCACCGCCGACCACATCGCCCTGCAGTGGACCGGCCAGCCGTTCGAGGTTGAACTGCTGGATCGTGAAACCCTGAAGAGCCCGGCATTCCTGAAGATCAACCCGGTCGGTTCGGTGCCCGCGCTGGTCGACGGCGATTTCGTGCTGACCCAGAATGCGGCGATCATGGGCTATATCGCCGATACCCATCCGCAGGCAGGCCTGGCGGGCGATGGCAGCCCGCGCCAGCGTGCTGAAGCGGCCCGTTGGCTGTCCTTCGTCAATTCCGACCTGCACCCGGCGTTCGCGCCGCTGTTCGCGCCAGGCAAGTTCCTGGCTGATGAAGGGCAGAGGGCAGCACTGGCCGCAACCGCGCACAAGCGCCTGCGCGGCCTCTTCGAACAGGCCAACGCGCAGCTGGCCGACAAGCCGTGGCTGGCCGGATTCCGCAGCTTCGCCGATCCCTACTTCTATATCACCCTGCGCTGGGCCGCCGCGGCGAAGGTCGACCTGTCCGGCCTGGAGCATCTTGCCGCGTACAAGACGCGCATGGATGCCGATGCAGGCGTTCAGGCCGTACTGAAGGCGGAAGGCCTGGCCTGATCGGTGTCAGCATGGCGCGCGCGGGGTGACCGCCCCGCGTGTCCAGGTCCGCGAGCGGGGCTTTCGGGATGCTTCAGCGGCGTCAGCCGATGAAGCGTAGGGGTTTTCCTTCGCTGTCGCGAAGGCAGGAGCGGCGGATGTCGATCGACAGCATGTCGGAGATCCGCGCCACGCCGGCCACGGGCCTGAGCGCCTGCTGCAGGCGCCCGCACGTGCCCGGCGAGAGCACGCAGATCCGCTGCAGGTCATCGCCGTGCACGCGGTCCCGCTCGCCCGGTTCAAACATCCAGCGTTTCTGCGGTCCGACGATCTCCAGCGGCAGGCCAGCGCCCAGGCGAACCTCCAGCAGCTCCCGCAGGCGCTCGACCTGCCCCGCGCCGAGCACCAGGGTGGTGGCGCCGGGATCCCCTGCATCCTGCCATTCCAGCATCTCCACCAGCAGCAGACCGGTGGCGGCGCCCTGCGCCTGCGTCCCTGCGGCGATGCGGGCGGCCACGTCGGCATCGGACAGCGCGCAGGCCCGGTCAAGGTCGGTGATCCACAAGGACATGGTCGGTTCCAGCGCCTTCAACACTCCTCCGGTGGACCAGGCCAGGATCGCGCCCTGTTCGCCATCGGTCAGCCCCACCGCCTGCAGGAACTGCAGGCGCCCATTGGGGGTATCGCGCGCCGGCAACTGCGGGTCCTCGACGAAGGCGAGGTGGCGCAGCGCCGTGGTGTGACCGGCGGCGATCGGACCGTTGGCGTCCAGATGGTGCCCCGCCTCCAGCACGTTGCCGGTCTGGAACACGTAGCGTGCGAGATTCTGCAGCAGGCTCATCGGCCAGGTAGGCGGGCTGTCCGCCTCGGTGCTGCCTTCCGCAGCGGCCAGGCGGAAGGTCAGCTCGAAGCCGAAACCACTGACGTCGGCGTCGTCGCTTTCCTTGTCGAACAGCTCGGACAGACCATAGCTGACGTAATGCCAGTGGGGGCGACCCTGTCCACTCCAGTACACACTGACCCCATCCAGCGGATCCTTGCCGCCAAGCGTCCAAGGCAATGCCGTACCGAAGTGACGCGGCATCTGACCGGGATGGGCGGCGCACAGCGCCTGGCTGATGGCATCCCAGCCGGGGGTGCCGTTGTCATCGTTCATGATGGTGGCAGGCTCGGAAGGGGAGGCGATCTGCACAATGGAACCTGGACGATCCGGGGGGCTCACTTTAGCCCACCCGGGCGTCGGCACGTTGGCCGAAAGGTCTCAGTTCGATCCAACCTTACCCGCATGTGCATCCGCACCATTCACGCGCTAGCCGAGCACGGCGGGCTCGAGCTGTTGCCGCGTTTCCTCCAGCCAGCGGTTGGCCAGTGCGGTGCTGCGTGCCTTGCCGATGGCCGCGACCAGGTCCGGCAGCAGCTGTTCGAGTGCTGCCGCGTCGGTGCAACGCTCTATCTTCAACTGCATGAAATAGCCTTTCAGGCCGAGGTGGCGGCGCACCGATTCACTCATCAAGTCGTAGAGACGTCGGTACAGCTCCGGGTCCTGGCCGCGGCCTTCCGTCAGCGCCGGGGAGCGTGCCGGCGCGGCCGTCCCGCCGACGTTTTCAATCAGGCCCTGTGCCAGCAGTTGTTCCAGCGCGTCGGGCGGCGCACGCAGCCCCGGCAGCAACGCACGCAGTGCATCATCGTCGCGTTGGCCGTCAACCATCAAAAGGATCGATCGCAGCGCGGCAGGCAGCCGCCGTGCGCGATCATCGATTTCCTGACGGCCAGCGGCCGTCTTGGCGTGCAGCAGTGCCATGTGTGTTCCCCCCCCTGTCTGGACTCCCATTACCACCGGCTGCGGCAACCCCGCCTGTTTCCCCCAGGCGGGGTGCTGTGTGGCAGCGCGATGACAGGCCGAGCTTAGCGCAGTCGCCGCACCGGCGGAGCTGCAGTGCAGCACGTCCGCATGCGGGCGACCGGGGCCACCCCGGCACCGGCCCCACCGCACTGCTCAGCGTCCCAGCGCGCGCCGGATCTCATCAAGTGCCGCCGGATCATCCAGGGTCGACAGATCGCCCGGATCGCGCTGCTCGGCCAACGCCTGCAGCGAACGCCGCAACAGCTTGCCGGAGCGGGTTTTCGGCAACGCATTGACCACGTGGATGTGCGCCGGCCGGGCGACCGCCCCCAGCGAGGCGGTCACCGCCGCCATCATTTCCGCCACCACCGGGGCCGGGTCTTCGCCGTTGAGGCCCTGCTTGAGGGTCACGAACACCAGCGGCACCTGCCCCTTCAGTTCGTCCTTGACCCCGATCACCGCTGCTTCGGCCACCCGCGGATGACCGGAAATGGCCTCTTCGATCTCGCGCGTGCCCAACCGATGCCCGGCCACGTTGATCACATCGTCGGTGCGGCCGAGGATGAACGTGTAGCCATCCTCATCGCGGATGGCCCAGTCCAGCGAGCTGTAGAGCAGTTCCTTGAAGTGGCTGAAGTAGCTCTGCAGGAAGCGCGCATCGTCGTTCCATACGGTGCTCATGCAGCCCGGCGGCAGCGGCGGGGTCATCACCAGCACGCCCTTCTGCCCGGGCGCGACCTCCCCCCCGGTGTTCTCATCGATCACCTTCATCCGGTAACCCAGGTTGGGGAAGCCGGGAGAGCCGAAGCGCACCGGTTTCATGTCCAGTCCCGGTAGCAGGGTGAGTGCCGGCCAACCGGTTTCGGTCTGCCAGTAGTTGTCGATGATCGGCTTGCCCAGCGCTTCGTTGGCCCAGTGTGCGGTGGGCTCGTCCAGCGGTTCACCGGCCAGGAAGATGTACTTCAGCGCCTTCAGGTCATGCCGGCGGATGAAGTCGACATCGTGCTTTTTCAGCACGCGGATCGCGGTCGGCGAAGAGAACAGGGTGCGCACGTTGTACTGCTCGCACAGCGCCCACCAGATGCCCGGATCCGGGTGGGTCGGCAGGCCTTCGTACAACAGCGACGTGCAGCCGCCGATCAGCGGCCCATACACGTTGTAGGAGTGCCCCACCGCCCAGCCGACATCGGAGGTGGAGAACATCACCTGGCCCGGCTGGCAATCGAACACGGTCTGCATCGACTGGGCCATCGCCACCGCATAGCCACCGACATCGCGCTGCACGCCTTTCGGCTTGCCGGTGGTGCCAGAGGTATACAGCAGGTAGCTCGGCTCGCTGGATTCCAGCCACTGGACGGGCACATCGACTTCGCCGACTTCGGCACGCAGGGTGGCGTAGTCCAGATCGCGCCCGGCCTGGCGCGGTTCAGCCGGGTCCAGCCCGCGCGACACGATCAGTACGTGCGGCGGTGGATTCTGCGCCTCGGCGCAGGCCGCATCGACCATGCCCTTGTAGGGGATGAGCTTGCCACCGCGCATGCCGGCGTCGGCGGCGATCAACAGCTTCGGCTGCGCGTCATCGATGCGCAGGGCCAGGTTGTGGGCTGCAAAGCCGCCGAACACCACTGAGTGCACGGCGCCGATCCGGGCGCAGGCCAGCATGGCGAACACCGCCTCGGCCATGTTCGGCATGTAGATGACCACGCGATCCCCGTGACCAACCTCCAGCCGCTTCAGCACGGCGGCGAAGTCGTTCACTTCGCGGTACAACTGGCGGTAGGTGATTTCGCGCGTGGTACCGGTTTCGGTGGACACCGCCACCAGCGCGAGCTGGTCGGGGCGTTCGGCCAGGTGACGGTCGACGGCGTTGTAGCAGAGGTTGGTTTCCCCGCCGACGTACCACCGCCGGAATGGCGGATTGCTGTAGTCCAGCACCTGCTGTGGCTTCTTGTGCCAATAGATGCGATTGGCTTCTTCGCCCCAGAACTCCTCCGGCTCGTCGATCGAACGGCGGTAGGTTTCTTCGTAGTCCATGACACAGCCCTCCCAGACAAAGTCATGGCATCGAGCATAGAGCGCCAGCAGCGGCGCGAACGCCCCGACCTTGGTCGTAGGTCAACGTCAACGTCAACGTCAAAAGCCCTGCAGGGCTGTGGGTTGGGCGGGGCGGGGTGGGCTCGCGGGGGACGGCAACAACCGCATCCTGCGAGCCTCGTTTCGCGCCATCCATGGCGCTCAACGCCCCCGCGAACCCACCCCGCCCCACCTTCGACAGGTCCATGGGGGCCATGGGACATGCGGGTATCGGTAGCGCCGACCCATGGTCGGCGGAATGTTCCCGCCAACGGCCCGCTGCGCTCGCCGAGCATGGCTCGGCGCTACAGGCCACGTTGGCGCGTCGGGTGGAGGGAGCCCCTGAGTCAGGGGCGGCCGCGAAGCGGCGGGGTGTGGGTGTTGGTGAGGAGGGGCCCACGGTTTGCCCAGCAAAGCGTGGGAGCGGCAGCGCGAATGCGATGACGTGTCCCCGTCACCGCCCGGCCCCCCCCCCCCCAGCTGCAGCTCCAGAGCCCGCCGCGAGGGGGTCTCACACGTTCGCCACCCCACCACCAGGCGAAAAAAAACGCCAGGACTAGCCCGGCGTTTCTTCGAACCAACTGAAACGGTGAATCAGCCCAGCAGGTGCGCTACGGCCGCACGCTCGTCTTCCAGCTCCGCCAGGGTCTTGTCGATGTACTTCTGGCTGAACTCGTCGATCGGCAGGTCCTTGACCAGGGTGTACTCGCCATTCTCGGTGGTGACCGGGAAGCCGAAGATCACGCCTTCCGGAATGCCGTAGGAACCGTCGGACGGCACGCCCATGGTCAGCCACTTGCCGTTGCTGCCCAGCACCCAGTCACGGACATGGTCGATGGCGGCGTTGGCAGCCGACGCGGCCGAGGACGAACCGCGGGCTTCGATGATCGCCGCGCCGCGCTTGCCCACGGTCGGGATGAAGGTGCCGGCATTCCAGTCCTGGTCGTTGATGGCCTCGGCGATGGACGCGCCATCAGCGGTGGCGAAGCGGTAATCCGGGTACATGGTCGGGCTGTGGTTGCCCCACACGACCAGCTTTTCCATTCCGGCGACCGGCTTGCCCAGCTTGGTCGACAGCTGGCTCAGCGCGCGGTTGTGGTCCAGGCGCAGCATGGCGGTGAAGTTGCGCGGGTTCAGGTCCGGCGCCGATTTCATCGCGATGTAGGCATTGGTGTTGGCCGGATTGCCGACCACCAGCACCTTGACGTCACGCTTGGCGACCTTGTTCAGCGCGGCGCCCTGGGCGGTGAAGATCTCTGCGTTGGCCTGCAGCAGATCGGCGCGCTCCATGCCCGGGCCGCGCGGACGGGCGCCGACCAGCAGGGCCACGTCGACGTCCTTGAAGGCCACTTCGGCGTTGTCGGTACCGACGATGCCGGCCAGCAGCGGGAAGGCGCAGTCTTCCAGTTCCATGATCACGCCCTTCAGCGCGGCCTGGGCCTTTTCCATCGGCAGCTCAAGCAGCTGCAGGATGACCGGCTGGTCCTTGCCGAGCATTTCGCCGGAGGCGATGCGGAACAGCAGGGCATAGCCGATCTGGCCGGCAGCGCCGGTCACGGCAACACGAACGGGTGCTTTCATGGGGATTTCCTCTGCTAAGAAGCTAAGTAGCGATGTGGGAGACGGCCGCGCGGGCGGAGACAGGCTTGGCGGGGCGGCCGGAACATGAAAACGGCCCCCTTCACAGGGGGCCGTCGGGAGCGAATCAGGCGTTGGGAATCAGCTTGTTCCATTCCGCCACGCGCTCGGCCTGGGCGGCCAGCACAGCGTCGGTGTCGCCTTCCAGGGTGATCGAATGGATCACGTCGCCCTGCTTGACCGAATCCACGATGGCCTGGCCTTCCAGGACCTGGCCGAACACGGTGTGCTTGCCGTCCAGCCAATCGGTCTTGATGTGGGTGATGAAGAACTGGCTGCCATTGGTGTTCGGGCCGGCGTTGGCCATCGACAGCGAACCCACCTGGTGCTTCACACCATTCTTTTCGTCTTCGAACTTGTAACCCGGGCCGCCGGTGCCCTGGCCCTTGGGGCAGCCGCCCTGGATCATGAAGTCCGGAATCACGCGGTGGAACACCAGGCCGTCGTAGAACTTGTGCTGGACGAGGTTCACGAAGTTGGCCACGGTCAGCGGTGCCTTGTCGGCGAACAGCTCGACCTTGATCGGGCCCTGGGTGGTGTCGAAAGTGGCGATCAGGGACATGCGGATCCTCAGGAATTCGGGTTGGAAAGGTCTAGCTCCCTAGTTTACACCCGTGATGTTCAGGGCGCGGGTACGACGATCGTTGAAGCTTCTGCAGCGGTTCTGTCTCGTGCGGCGGCGGCGGGGTATCCGCTGCGGGACCCGCCGCAAGTACGTCCTTGTAGGCTTGTTTACGCCCATCCATGGGCTCCAACAGTCCCGCAGCGGACACCCCGCCGCCTCTGGACAGATGGCCGCTGCGGTGGGGGAAGGAAGAGCAGAAGCAGAAGCACGGGCCGTCCAGCGTGGCTGGGGGCTGCCGCCGGGCACGTGGTCTGTGCAGGCGAGGGCGGGACAGGTTGCCCGGGACCGTTAGAGCCGCAGGGATGCGGCGACGAGCCTACAGGGACGTATTTACGGCGTGTCCCGGGCAGCCTGTCCCGCCCTCGCCCGCCCCCGTCAGAGAGGCGCTGCGCTTCCACCTGAATGGGCATCCGACCACGCCTGAAACAAGGTTTTCGCGAAACGGCCAGATCGCGGTATGATGATGGACTTCTTTTTCCAAATCCGGCGCCGACTGGCCCCCTTTCGCATGTCCATCGAAAATCTTCGCAACATCGCCATCGTCGCGCACGTCGACCATGGTAAGACCACCCTGGTCGATCAGCTGCTGAAGCAGTCCGGCACCCTGTCCGAGCGCACCGTCCTCGCCGAGCGCGTGATGGACAGCAACGATCAGGAAAAGGAACGCGGCATCACCATCCTGGCCAAGAACACGGCCATCACCTGGGAAGACAAGAAGACCGGTATCAAGAACCGGATCAACATCGTCGACACCCCCGGACACGCCGACTTCGGCGGCGAAGTGGAGCGCGTGCTGTCGATGGTCGACACCGTGCTGATCCTCGTCGATGCGATGGACGGCCCGATGCCGCAGACCCGCTTCGTGACCCAGAAAGCCTTCGCGATGGGCTTCAAGCCGATCGTGGTGGTCAACAAGGTCGACCGTCCGGGCTCGCGTCCGGACTGGGTGATCGACCAGGTCTTCGACCTGTTCGACAAGCTCGGCGCCACCAATGAGCAGCTCGATTTCCCGATCGTCTACGCTTCGGCCCTGAACGGCTATGCGGGCCTGGAAGACAGCGTGCGCGACGGCGACATGACCCCGCTGTACGAAGCCATCATGCAGCACGCGCCGAAGCCGGAAGTGGATCCGGACGGCCCGTTCCAGATGCGCATCAGCCAGCTGGACTACAACAACTTCGTGGGCGTGATCGGCATCGGCCGCATCCAGCGCGGCACCCTGAAGAAGAACATGCAGGTCGCGGTGATCGACCGTGAAGGCAAGAAGCGCAACGGCAAGGTTGCCCAGGTGCTGGGCTTCCTGGGCCTGGAGCGCATCGAGCAGGACACCGCCGAAGCCGGCGATATCGTCGCCATCTCCGGCATCGCCGAGCTGACCATCTCCGACACCCTGTGCCATCCGGATACCCCGGAAGCGCTGCCGGCGCTGACCGTCGATGAACCGACGATCTCGATGACCTTCCAGGTCAACAATTCGCCGTTCGCCGGCAACAAGGACCTGTCCGGTGGCAAGTTCCTGACCAGCCGCCAGATCAAGGACCGCCTGGACCGCGAACAGGTCCACAACGTGGCCCTGAAGGTGGAGCAGCTGGAAGACGCGGACAAGTTCCTGGTCTCCGGCCGTGGCGAGCTGCACCTGTCGGTGCTGATCGAGAACATGCGTCGCGAAGGCTACGAGCTGGCCGTGTCGCGCCCGGAAGTGATCATCAAGCAGATCGACGGCCAGGCCATGGAGCCGATCGAACAGCTGGTGGTGGACATCGAAGAACAGCACCAGGGCGGCGTCATGGAAAAGCTGGGCACCCGCAAGGGCCAGCTGAAGAACATGGAGCCGGACGGCAAGGGCCGCGTGCGCCTGGAGTACCAGATCCCGGCGCGTGGCCTGATCGGCTTCCAGAACGAGTTCAAGACCCTGACCCAGGGCTCGGGCCTGCTGTTCCACGTCTTCGACCATTACGGTCCGAAGGAACAGGGCAGCATCGCCAAGCGCCAGAACGGCGTGATGATCGCCAATGCGCCGGGCGCCACCCCCGCCTACTCGCTCGGACCGCTGCAGGAACGCGGCAAGCTGTTCGCTGCTGAAGGCGACAACGTGTACGAAGGCCAGCTGATCGGTATCCATTCCAAGGACAACGACCTGACCGTCAACGCGATCAAGACCAAGCCGCTGACCAACATGCGCGCTTCCGGCAAGGACGATGCGATCCAGCTGACCCCGGCGATCAAGTACTCGCTGGAGCAGGCCCTGGACTTCATCGAAGACGACGAGCTGGTCGAGATCACGCCGAAGGAAATCCGCCTGCGCAAGAAGGGGCTGACCGAAAGCGATCGCAAGAAGGCCTCGCGCGGCGGCTGAGCCGACCCGTGAGCCAGACCGCTTACAACCCGGATCCGAAACGGCATCCGGGGCTGCATGTCATCGCCTTGCTCGAAACGGGCAAGGCGGTGCTTGCACTGCTGGCGGCGACCGGGCTGGAACTGCTCGGTCCGCAGCCATTGCGCGATGGAATCAGTGCCCTGATCCGGCGTTTCAGCCTGGATCCGGATCATGGCGCCCTACCCTCGCTGCTCAACATGATCAGTCCCGATGCAGTGCATCTGGCGGCGGCGGCGATGCTCGCCTACGCGGTGCTGCACCTGGTGGAAGCCTGGGGCCTGTGGCGCGCCAAGGCCTGGGCGTCGTGGCTGGGCTGCGTGTCAGCCGGCATCTACCTGCCCTTCGATGTGTACGCTATTGCCCGCCATCCCGGCTGGGCCTCCTGGACCGTGCTGGTGATCAACCTGCTGGTGGTCTACGTGCTCGCACGCGACATCCTAAAGCGCAAACCCTGACGACCCCGCGATACACTGGGCCGGTGACCAAGCCGCCCCTCATGCGCATCGTCCCGAAGCTGCACCCCTGTTTCCGCCTGTCCAGCGTGCTCGCCGCGCTGCTGTTGGCGTGCCCGGGCGGCCTGTCGGCGGCGCCACCACGCGCGCCCACGGCGCATCCTGCTGCGGCAGCCGCGGCGCCTTTCGCCTATGCCGAAGCCGAAGTCGCCGACCTGCAGGCACGCATGCTGGCCGGGGAGCTGACCAGCCGCACCCTCACCCGTGCCTATCTGGAGCGGATCGCCGCGCTGGACCGTGCGGGGCCGCGCCTGCGCGCGGTCATCGAGCTCAACCCGGATGCGCTGAAGGACGCCGCCCAACGCGACCAGGAGCGCCGCAGCGGCCGCCTGCGCGGCCCCCTCCATGGCATCCCGGTGCTGCTCAAGGACAACATCAACGCCGCGCCCATGAGCACCACGGCCGGTTCGCTGGCATTGGCCGGTTTACGGCCGGACGATGCCTTCCTGGTGAGGCGCCTGCGCGAAGCCGGCGCGGTGATCCTCGGCAAAGCCAACCTGAGTGAATGGGCCAACTATCGCGGCGAGGACTCCACCTCCGGCTGGAGCGCGCGCGGCGGCCAGACCCGCAACCCGTATCGACCCGGCTACAGCCCCTGCGGCTCCAGCAGTGGCAGCGCGGTGGCGGTGTCGGCGAACCTGGCCGCGGTCTCGATCGGCACCGAAACCGATGGCAGCATCGTCTGCCCGGCCGCCGTCAACGGGGTGGTCGGCCTGAAGCCTACCGTGGGCCTGGTCAGCCGGGATGGCATCATCCCGATCTCCTTCAGCCAGGATACGCCCGGCCCGATCACCCGCACGGTGGCGGACGCCGCCGCGGTGCTGACTGCCATCGCCGGACGCGATGACGCCGACCCGGCCACGGCGACGATGCCGGGACGAGCGGTGTACGACTACACCGCGCGGCTGAACCCCGATGGCCTGCGCGGTGCGCGGATCGGTGTGCTGGACAGCCCACTGACCCAGCGCCCCGGCATCGACACGCTGATGCAGCACGCCCTGGACGAACTGCGCCGGGCCGGCGCCACCGTGGTGAGGGTGCCGGCGCTGGACGAACGCCAGTGGGCCGACGCCGAGCAGACCATGCTGCGTTTCGAGTTCAAGGCCGGCCTGGAACGTTACCTGCGTCGCTGGAAAGCGCCTCTGCGCACGCTGCCGCAGGTCATCGCCTTCAATACGGAACACGCCGCCCAGGAACTGCCGCTGTTCGGCCAGGAACTGCTGGAAGCGTCGGCGCAGGCCGGCACGCTGGGCGATGCAGGCTACATCCAGGCGCGCACCCAAGCGCGCCGGATGGCCGGTGAGCAGGGCATCGATGCCTTGCTGCGCGCACACCAGCTGGACGCGCTGGTAGCGCCGACCACCGGTACCGCATGGCCGATCGCCCGCAGCGGCGGCGATGCCTTTCCCGGCGGCAGTTACAGCGCCGCCGCCGTTGCCGGCTATCCCAGCCTGAGCGTGCCGATGGGCCATGTGGATGGCCTGCCGGTGGGGCTGCTGTTCATGGGCACCGCCTGGACCGAACCGCGCCTGATCGAGCTGGGCTACGCCTACGAACAACGGACCATGGCCCGCCGACCGCCGCCGTTGTAGCCGCTACAGGTCGGCTGGATCGTCGACATGCCGCCGAGCATGGCTCGGCGCTACCGGGCTGACGCCGCCGTCGTGGCGCGGCTAACCGACTGCGGGCTCGCCATCTTCCGCACCGGGGGAACGGACATCGGCATCGGGCGCCGCCGCCACGCGGTGACGCGGCATGTCGGCCCCCTCTTCCATCTGCGCGCGCAGCCGCGGCAGCGCCTGCGGGTGTTCCCGCGCGAGGAAATCCAGCATGCGTTCACGCACCAGGCAGCGCAGATCGAAGGCGTCGCCGGAGTTGCGCGCACTGACCAGCAGGCGCACCTGCACGGTGTGTTCGGTGGTCTCGGTGACCTGGGTGACGCAGACCCGGCCATCCCATAGCGGGGCGTCCTTGCAGATGCGCTCCAGTTCTGCCCGTATCGCGGGAATCGGCGCACGGTAGTCCAGCCACAGGAACGCGGTTCCCAGCAGATCGGCGCTGCGCCGGGTCCAGTTCTGGAAGGGATTTTCGATGAACCAGGTCAGCGGCACCACCATCCGTCGTTCGTCCCAGATGCGGACCACGACGTAACTGCTGCCGATCTCCTCGATCCGCCCCCACTCCCCTTCCACGATGACCACGTCATCCAGCCGGATCGGCTGGGTCACCGCGATCTGCATGCCGGCGATCAGGTTGCCGAACACCGGCTTGGCGGCAATACCGGCAACCAGGCCGATGAGGCCTGCCGAAGCCAGCAGCGCCGAGCCGATCTTGGCCACCATCTCGAACTGCAGCAGCACCAGCGAGGCACCCAGGATGATGATGCCGCCCATCAGCACGCGGCTGAGGACGCGGGTCTGGGTCTGGATGCGACGGGCTTCGAGGTTGTCGGCCACTTCGATGGGGTGGTTGCGCAGGATGGCTTTTTCACCGGCAGCGACCGCGCGCACCAGCAGCCAGATGAAGCAGGCGGTCAAGCCGATGTGTGCGACGCGCTGTGCCTGTTCCAGCCAGCCACCGCGCAGGGGCGTGGCTTCCAGCGCGGGAACCATCAGGAACAGCGGGAAGGCCAGCGCCAGCGGCGGACCCAGCATCCGGCCGATACGTGCACGCCGCCGGTCCCTGCCGGCCAGGCGACGATACAGCGCCAGGATGACCCACGCCCCCAGCGCACCGACCGCCAGTGCGATGCCCAGCGGTACCACGTAAGCCTGCACCTGTTGCCACTGCATCACCCTTGCACCTCCACGACCACGCGAGAGGATCAGCGTGTCGCAAAGGCCATGATCGCGGTGTCAGCCGTTCGTAAACAGCGGGTCAGAGTCTGGGGTCAGAGTCGCGACTCTGACCCCGGACTCTGACCCCAGACTCTGACCCCTGTCAGCCTGCCTGCTTGCGCACGATCGCCATCGCGATTTCCAGCGACTGCTCGTAGTTCAGTCGCGGATCCACGCTGGATCGATAGGCACGTTCCAGGTCGCGCTCGGTGAGCTCGCGCGCGCCGCCGGTGCACTCGGTGACATCCTCACCGGTCATCTCCAGGTGGACGCCACCCAATCGCGTGCCCGCTGCGGCATGCAGGTCGAAGGACAGCTCCACCTCACCGCGGATGTTGTCGAAGCGACGCGTCTTGTAGCCGTTGCCGGTGCTTTCGGTGTTGCCATGCATCGCATCGCAGACCCACAGCACGCGACGCCCGTCGCGCTTCACCGCATCCAGCAGCGGTGGCAGCTTGTCGGCGATCTGCGCTGCGCCCATGCGGTGGATGAAGCTCAGGCGGCCCGGCTCGTCGTCCGGGTTCAGCACGTCGATCAGGCGCAGCAACTGGTCCGGCTGCACCGACGGCCCGACCTTGATCGCGATCGGATTGCGCACGCCACGCAGGTATTCCACGTGGGCGCCATCCAGCGCCGCCGTGCGCATGCCGATCCACGGGTAGTGCGTGCTCAGGTTCAGCCAGCCCTGCTGGCGTGGCACCTGCCGCGTCAGGCCCTGCTCGTAGGGCAGCAGCAGCGCTTCATGCGAGGTATAGAAGTCGACCCGCTTGAGGTTGTGCACGCGCGAACCGGAAATGGTCTCCATGAAGCCGATCGAATCCTCGATCGAGGTCACCATCTTCTGGTATTCAACGGCCAGCGGCGAATGCCGCACCCACTCCAGGTTCCAGTATTCCGGGTGATGCAGGTCGGCGAAGCCGCCGTCGATGAGCGCGCGCACAAAGTTCATCGTCATCGCCGAATGGGCATGCGCCTGCAGCATCCGACGCGGATCCGGCAGGCGTGCCGCTTCGGTGAAGGCCGGCGCGTTGATCACATCGCCGCGGTAGCTCGGCAGGGTCACCCCGTCGCGCGTTTCGGTATCGGCAGAACGCGGCTTGGCGTACTGGCCGGCGAAGCGCCCGACGCGGATAACCGGCTTGCGCAGACCGTGCACCAGCACCAGGCTCATCTGCAGCAGCACCTTGAGCCGGTTGGAGATCATGCCCGACTCGCAGTCGCTGAAGTTCTCCGCGCAGTCACCGCCCTGCAGCAGGAAACGGCGCCCTTCCTGGGCGTCGGCCAACTGCTGCTTCAGTGCGACGATCTCCCACGAGGTCACCAGCGGCGGCAGCCGCTTCAGCTCATGCAGCGCGGCATCCAGCGCCACCGGATCCGGGTAGGTGGGCATCTGCAGCGCGGTCTTGCCGCGCCAGCTGTCCGGTGACCAGTCGACGGTGGGCAGGGAATCAACGGACGACATGACGAACTCCAGAACGTTCAGGGTAGCGCCGAGCCATGCTCGGCGGGACAACTACAGCAGGCACGCTCAGCGCGTGCGGCGGAACGATACCAGCAACGCCCAGGCCGCCAGCAGGGCGAACCACGCCAGCGACCACATCGGCATCGTCAGCCCGAGGAAGGTCCAGTCGATGTTGCCGCAGTTGCCGGTGCCGGTCAGCACCGTGCGGAACACTTCGAAGGGCCCCATGGTTTCGCTGAGGAAGGCCAGTGGCGGGCCGCAGGTGGCGCCGAACTCCGGCGGGATCATCTGCACGTACACGTGCCGTGCCGCGATGCCGATCCCCACGCCTGCGGCAATGAAGGCCAGCACCCCGAAGGTGACCCGGCCGGGGCGGTTGGACGGCCCGTGCAGTGCACCTATCAGGAACAGCAGGCCCAGCGCGGCGAAGGCGATGCGCTGGAAAATACACAACGGGCACGGCTCCAGCCCCATCTGCAACTGCAGGAAGATGGCGTAGCCGAGCAGACCGGCACAGATCAGGAAACCCAGCAGGAACTGGGCGCGGAACGGCCAACGGAACGGATTCATGGGGCGACTCTAGCCAGGCAGGTGCCAAGGGTAACCGACCGGCGCCGCCGTTCGAACCGCTGCGCGCCGCGCCGGTCGGAATATCGCCGCCTGCCAACGCAAAAGCCCGGCGCGAGGCCGGGCTTCTGACAGTACAGCAGGAAACGGTCCGATTACTCGGCCACTTCCTCGGCAACGGCGGCCGGACGGTCGACCAGCTCGACGTAGGCCATCGGCGCATTGTCGCCGGCGCGGAAACCGCACTTCAGCAGACGCAGGTAGCCACCCGGACGCGACGCGTAACGCGGGCCGAGGATGGTGAACAGGTTGCCGACGGCTTCGTTGTCACGCAGGCGGGCGAAGGCCAGACGACGGTTGGCGACGGAGTCGACCTTGGCCAGGGTGATCAGCGGCTCGGCGACGCGGCGCAGTTCCTTGGCCTTCGGCAGGGTGGTCTTGATCAGCTCGTGCTTGAACAGCGAGGCGGCCATGTTCTTGAACATCGCTTCGCGGTGGGCGCTGGTGCGGCTGAACTTACGGCCGGATTTCTGGTGACGCATGGTGGTGATTCCTTTGCAAGATTGAGGCTTTGGGGATCGTTGTCGCCGTCATGGCGCTGAATTCGGACTGCGGATGGTCCTGGCCGCCCGTCCTGGTCGGCCTGTCCGCGGACGTTTCGTCCGTCGGTTTGTGCGAAGGCCCCACCGTCGCCGGTGGAGCCTTTCGCGGTATTGCAGAAGCAGGTATCAGCCCAGCATGCCGTGGCTGGCGACACCGGCCGGCGGCCAGTTCTCCAGCTTCATGCCGAGTGACAGACCACGCTGGGCCAGCACTTCCTTGATCTCGGTGAGCGACTTCTTGCCCAGGTTCGGGGTCTTCAGCAGCTCCACTTCGGTCTTCTGGATCAGATCGCCGATGTAATAGATGCTTTCCGCCTTCAGGCAGTTGGCCGAACGCACGGTCAGCTCCAGGTCGTCGATCGGGCGCAGCAGCACCGGATCCACGCCGTTGTTGGCCGGCTTGGCTGCACCGCGGTCGCGGTGGGTGAAGTCACCGAACACCGACAGCTGGTCGCTGAGGATGTCGGCGGCAGTGCGCACGGCTTCCTCGGCGTCGATGGTGCCGTTGGTCTCGATATCGATGACCAGCTTGTCCAGGTCGGTACGCTGTTCGACACGTGCCGCTTCCACGGCATAGGCGACGCGGCGGACCGGCGAGAACGAGGCATCCAGGACCAGGCGGCCGATGGCACGGGTTTCTTCGTCCGGACGACGACGCGCGGCAGCCGGCTGGTAGCCGAAACCACGTTCGATCTTCAGACGCATGTTGACTGCCGTATCCTTGGTCAGGTTGCAGATCACGTGGTCGCCGTTGAGGACCTCCACGTTGTGATCGACCTTGATGTCGGCAGCGGTAACGACGCCCGGACCCTGCTTGGACAGGGACAGGGTGGCGCTGTCGCCGGTATGCATACGGATGGCCACGTCCTTCAGGTTGAGCAGGACTTCAAGCACGTCCTCCTGCAGACCTTCGACCGTGGTGTACTCATGCAACACGCCGTCGATTTCGACTTCCGTGATCGCGAAGCCCGGGATGGACGACAGCAGGACGCGACGCAGGGCGTTGCCCAGCGTGTGCCCATAACCACGCTCCAAGGGTTCGATAACGACCTTGGCGCGTGTGTCGGTAAGGCGTTCGATCTGCGGGCCACGAGGACGCAGAACCTGGTTGGCGGTAACCGTCATGTTGCGGGTTCTCCTAGTGAACCCCCGGCCGTCGCCGGGGGCTCTCCAATGTGAATTACTTCGAATACAGCTCGACGATCAGCGCTTCATTGATGTCTGCAGGCAGGTCCGAACGATCCGGAACCGCCTTGAAGACGCCGGCGAACTTGCCGGAATCCACTTCAATCCACGACGGACGCATGTCGTGCGTGGCCGAAACGGTCAGGGCTTCCTGGACGCGCAGCTGCTTGGCAGCTTTTTCGGACAGTGCAACCGCGTCGCCGGCCTTGATCTGGTACGAAGCCAGGTTGACCGACTTGCCGTTGACGGTGACGCCGCGGTGCGAGACCAGCTGACGAGCAGCCGGACGGGTCACAGCGAAGCCCATGCGATAGACGACATTGTCCAGACGGGTTTCCAGCAGCTGCAGCAGGTTCTCGCCGGTGTTGCCCTTCTTGGTCGAGGCCTTCTTGTAGTAGTTGCGGAACTGACGCTCCAGCAGGCCGTAGATACGCTTGACCTTCTGCTTTTCACGCAGCTGGGTGGCGTAGTCGGACAGCTTGCCCTTGCGGGCAGTGGCGCCGTGCTGGCCGGGCTTCTGCTCCAGCTTGCACTTGGAGTCCAGCGCACGCGCCGGGCTCTTGAGGGAAAGGTCGGCGCCTTCGCGGCGGGCGAGCTTACAGGTAGGACCGATATAACGAGCCATTTCTTATCGCTCCCTTAGACGCGACGCTTCTTCGGCGGACGGCACCCGTTGTGCGGGATTGGCGTCACGTCGATGATGTTGGTGATCTTGTAACCGACGTTGTTCAGCGAACGAACGGCGGACTCACGACCCGGACCCGGGCCCTTGATGCGGACTTCCAGCGACTTCACGCCGTAGTCGAGCGCAGCACGGCCGGCCTTTTCGGCGGCAACCTGGGCAGCGAACGGGGTCGACTTGCGCGAACCGCGGAAGCCGGCGCCACCGGAGGTCGCCCACGACAGGGCATTACCCTGGCGGTCGGTGATGGTCACGATGGTGTTGTTGAAAGAAGCGTGGACGTGGGCGACGCCATCAGTGATGACGCGCTTGATCTTCTTCTTGGTCTTAGCAGCGGGCTTAGCCATTTATGTGTCCCTTACTTCCTGATCGCCTTGCGCGGACCCTTGCGGGTGCGGGCGTTGGTACGGGTACGCTGGCCACGCAGCGGGAGACCGCGACGATGACGCAGACCGCGGTAGCAGCCCAGGTCCATCAGGCGCTTGATCGCGATGCCGATTTCACGGCGCAGATCACCTTCAACGATGTACTTGCCGACTTCCGAACGCAGACGCTCGATTTCCGGCTCCGACAGATCGCGGATCTTGGTGGTCGAAGCAACGCCTGCGACTTCGCAGACCTTCTTCGAACGGGTACGGCCGATGCCGTAAATGCTTTGCAACCCGACCCAGACATGCTTCTGGGCTGGCAGGTTGACGCCTGCAATACGCGCCATGACGCGGTTCTCCAGCTGAGTGATGGCCGACAGCGCACCATGAAGGCGCGCAAATCCGGCAGGATGGATCAAAAATGGTAACCAACAAACGAACAGGTTCCGGTTTACTGGAAAGTCCGTGAAACCACGAAGGCTTCATGAACCTTGGCCCGGGGAGTGTGCCCAGGCTCCGGCGCCGGATCAGGTTGGTCGCGACGGCAATCCCGGGGGATTGCTGCCGTGGCCGCCCGCGCTACTCCTGCGCAGGACCACCAGATCTCACCCCCACCCGGAACCGCTGCGGGGGCCGCCCTTCTTTGGATAGCCGGGTCCGCGAAGCGGAGGACCATCACATCAGGAAGACGATAGTGTAACAGGGAGATCAGCCGCGCGCAAAACCGCCACGGTTGCCGCCCTTCAGGTTTGCCTTCTTCAGCAGGCTCTCGTACTGGTGCGACATCAGGTGCGCCTGCACCTGGGCGATGAAGTCCATCACCACCACCACCACGATCAGCAGCGAGGTGCCGCCGAAGTAGAACGAAGCATTCAGCTGGGTGCGCATCAGTTCCGGCAGCAGGCAGACGATCACCAGGTAGGCCGAACCAGCTGCGGTCAGGCGGGTCAGCACGCCGTCGATGTAATCGGCGGTGGCCTTGCCCGGACGAATGCCCGGGATCAGCGCGCCCGACTTCTTCAGGTTGTCGGCGGTCTCCTGCGAGTTGAACACCAGCGCGGTATAGAAGAACGCAAAACCGGTGATCAGGCCAGCGAACACGATCATGTGCAGCGGCTCGCCCGGGCCCAGCGCATTGGCGATCTTCTGCAGCCACTGGCCGGTGGTGCTCTGGTTGGCCGCCTGGCCGGACCACATCGCCAGCGTTGCCGGGAAGGCCAGCAGGCTGGAGGCGAAGATCGCGGGGATCACGCCGGCCATGTTGAGCTTCAGCGGCAGGAACGAGGTCTGGTTCATGTACGCGTTGCGGCCGCCCTGGCGACGTGCGTAGTTCACCGTGATGCGGCGCTGGCCGCGTTCGACGAACACCACGAAGAAGGTGAAGGCCAGCACCACCAGCGCGATCAGCAGCAGCTGGATGAACTGGATGTTGCCGTCACGGTAGGCGTCGAAGGTGTGGATGATCGCACCCGGCAGACCGGCGACGATGCCGGCGAAGATGATCAGCGACACACCGTTGCCGATACCGCGCTCGGTGACCTGCTCGCCGACCCACATCAGGAAGATCGTACCGGCGGTCAGCGCGATGATGGCCGTGAGCACGAAGCCCATGCCCGGCGCATATACCACGGCCGCGCCACCAGGCGAGACCTGGTTCTGCAGCGCCAGCGCGATGCTGCCGCCCTGCACCACCGCCAGCAACACGGCGCCGATGCGGGAATACTGGGTGATCTTGCGGCGTCCGGATTCACCTTCCTTCTGCAGCGCCTTCAGCGCCGGGAAGATGTGGACCGCCAGCTGCATCACGATCGATGCCGAAATGTACGGCATGACGTTCAGCGCGAAGATCGAAAAACGGTGCAGGGCGCCGCCCGAGAACATGTTGAACATGTCCACGATGCCGCCGCCCTGCTGTTCCATCATGGCAAGCATGGCATCGGGATTGACGCCCGGGACCGGCACATAGCAGCCGATCCGATAGACGATCAAAGCCCCGACCACGAACAGCAGACGTTGGCGAAGTTCAGTGAACTTGCCCATTCCACCCGCGAGGTTACCGATGCCAGCTTGCGCCATGATGCTATTACTCCGTTACGCTGCCGCCGGCAGCTTCGATCGCAGCCTTGGCACCAGCCGTGGCAACGATGCCCTTCAGGGTGTACGCCTTGGTCAGTTCGCCCTTGACGACGATCTTGGCCCGCTTGGCAATGCTCGGGACCAGCTTGGCTTCACGCAGGATGGCGAAGGTGATCTCGCCGGCCGGCAGCTTGTCCAGCTGGTACAGCAGCACTTCAGCGGTGTCCTTGGCGATCGGCGAATTGAAGCCGATCTTCGGCAGACGACGCTGCATGGGGGTCTGGCCGCCTTCGAAGCCGGCCTTGATCTTGCCGCCACCCTTGCGGGCGAACGAACCCTTGTGGCCGCGGCCGCAGGTCTTGCCCAGGCCGGAGCCGATGCCACGACCGACGCGGGTGCGTGCGGTACGGGCGCCCGGTGCCGGGCTCAGGTCATTCAGATGCATGGTCATTGGATTATTCCTCAACCTTGACGAGGTAGTGAACCTTGTTGATCAGGCCGCGAACCTGCGGGCTGTCCTTCAGTTCACGCACATCGTTGAGCTTGCTCAGGCCCAGGGCGCGGACCGACAGGCGGTGCAGCGACTGGGAACCACGAAGGCCGCGCACCAGGCGCACCTTGACGGTCTTGCCGGTTTCATTAGCCATGGTTCAGATCCTCTACCTTCTTGCCGCGCTTGGCCGCGATGCGGGCCGGCGACTGCGTGGCAGCCAGGCCCTTCACGGTGGCACGCACCAGGTTGATCGGGTTGCGCGAACCGGTGGCCTTGGCCAGCACGTTCTTCACGCCAACTGCTTCCAGCACGGCACGCATGGCGCCGCCGGCGATCACGCCGGTACCTTCCGAGGCCGGCTGCATGAACACACGGGCTGCGCCGTGACCGTCCTTGACCGTGTGCCACAGAGTGCCGTTGTTCAGATCGACGGTGACCTGGTTCTTGCGAGCCTGTTCCATCGACTTCTGGATGGCGACCGGCACTTCGCGCGCCTTGCCATAGCCGAAACCGACCTTGCCTTCGCCATCGCCGACCACGGTCAGTGCGGTGAAGGTGAACTGGCGACCGCCCTTGACGGTCTTGCTGACGCGGTTGACCGCGACCAGCTTCTCGATCATGCCGTCGTCGACTTTCTCTTCGCGGTTACGGTCGCGATCGCGACCCCGCTGCTGACGTTCTTCTGCCATTTCTATTCCTTGATTGATTGGGTATGTACGGCTCAGGGCCGCTTATGGTTGTGAAGTGATGCGTTGTTCCGTCATGTCGTTGCAGAAGAACGACAGCGTCCGGCCACCCTCTGGCCGGCGAGCAGGCGGAAAGGAGCCCGGAGGCTCCCTTCCTTGTCCCTTAGAACTGCAGGCCGGCTTCGCGGGCAGCGTCAGCCAGGGCCTTGATGCGGCCGTGGTAACGGTAACCCGAACGATCGAAGGCCACCTTCTCGATGCCAGCGGCCTTGGCGCGCTCGGCAACGATGCGACCCACCTTGGCGGCGGCTTCGGCGTTCTTGCCGCTCTTCAGGCCATCCTTGACGTCGGCCTGGGTGGTGTTGGCGGCAGCCAGCACCTTCGAGCCGTCGGCAGTGAAGACCTGCGCGTACAGGTGCTGACCGGTGCGCAGCACCGACAGACGGGCGACGCCGAGCACACGGATGTGGGCGCGGGTCGACTTGGCACGACGCAGACGGGCGATGTTCTTGTTCATGATTATTTGTCCTGGAAAGCTGAAGGTCAGGCTTCTCCCCGGGGAGTCCGCACACGGAGGTGCGGGCTCTTGCGAGGGACTCGCGCTTACGCCTTCTTGGCTTCCTTGCGAATGATGACTTCGTCGGAGTACTTCACGCCCTTGCCCTTGTACGGTTCCGGCTTGCGGAACGCACGGATCTTGGCGGCGACTTCACCGACGACCTGCTTGTCCGCGCCCTGGACCAGGATCTCGGTCTGGGTCGGGGTGGTGATGGTGATGCCTTCCGGCGCCACGTACAGCACCGGGTGCGAGAAACCGAGCGCCAAGCTCAGGTCCTTGCCCTGCATCGACGCACGGTAACCGACGCCGACCAGCTCCAGCTTGCGCTCGAAGCCTTCGGTGACGCCCTTGACCATGTTGGCCAGGATCGCGCGGACGGTACCGGTCAGCGGCACGAGGGCTGCGTCTTCGGTGCTCAGGGTGGCAACGCCGTTTTCGACATTGATTTCGATACCAGCCGGCTTGGCCAGCGACAGGGTGCCCTTCGGGCCCTTGGCGGTGACGTTCTCGTTCTGGACGTTCAGTTCGACCTTACCCAGGTCGATCGGCTTCTTGGCTACACGGGACATGTCTTACTCCTTTCGCCTTAGGCCACGAAGCACAGGACTTCGCCGCCGACGCCCAACTGGCGCGCCTGCGCATCAGTCATGATGCCCTTGGAGGTGGAAATGATGGAGATGCCCAGGCCGTTCATGACCTTCGGCAGTTCGCTCTTGCCACGGTACTGGCGCAGGCCCGAACGCGAGAAGCGCTTCAGGGTCGCGATGACCGGCTTGCCTTCGAAATACTTCAGCACGATTTCCAGCTCGGACTTGTTGTTCTCGAGCGCGGTAACGCGCAGGTCGGTGATGTAACCCTCGTCCTTCAGGACCTGGGCGATCGCAACCTTGATCTTGGACGACGGGGCTTTCACCGTCTGCTTGCCAACCGCTGCCGCATTCTTGATGCGGACCAGCAGGTCGGCGATGGGATCAGTCATGCTCATTATGAGTACCTTTGAGTGCACCGATATCCGCTTTCGCGAATTCTGTTTTTGTTCCTGGAATGGGCCAGAACCCTGTTACTCCCCCACGACAGGCGCAGAGCGAGACGCGGGAGTATACGCCAAAAGAGCCCGACTTGCGTCGGGCTCCCTGGTTTTTTCTGGAGGGCAGCTGAACTTGCCTCCCCTGGATCCGCCCCGCCCTGTTCAGGCAAGGCGGTCAGCTGTTACCAGCTGGCCTTGCGCAGGCCCGGGACGTCACCACGCATGGTGGCTTCGCGGAGCTTGTTGCGGCCCAGGCCGAACTTGCTGTACACGCCACGCGGGCGGCCAGACAGTTCGCAACGGTTGCGGTGGCGGCTCGGCGACGAATCGCGCGGCAGCTTCGACAACTTGGTGGAGGCTTCGATCTTCTCTTCGTAAGACGCGTCCGGGGAGGACACGATCTTCTTCAGGGCAGCGCGCTTGTCAGCGAACTTCTCAGCCAGCTTCTTCCGCTTGATGTCGCGGTTGACCATGGAGGTCTTTGCCATTTCGGTTATTCCTCGACGTATCAGTTACGGAACGGGAACTTGAACGCTGCCAGCAGCGCCTTCGCTTCCGCATCGGTCTTCGCCGTGGTGGTGATGGCGATATCCATGCCGCGGATCGCGTCGACAGCGTCGAAGTCGATTTCCGGGAAGATGATCTGTTCCTTCACACCCATGTTGAAGTTGCCGCGACCGTCAAAGGAACGGCCGGAAACACCACGGAAGTCGCGCACGCGCGGCAGCGAGATGTTGATCAGGCGGTCCATGAACTCGTACATCTTTTCACGGCGCAGCGTGGTCTTGCAGCCGATCGGCCAACCATCGCGGATCTTGAACGACGCAACCGACACACGCGACTTGGTGACAACCGGCTTCTGGCCGGAAATCTTGGTCATGTCGCCGACGGCGTTTTCCAGGATCTTCTTGTTGGTCGCTGCTTCACCGACACCCATGTTCAGGGTGACTTTGACCAGCTTCGGCACTTCCATCGGATTCTTGTAGCCGAACTGCTTCATCAGCGCCGGGACTACTTCTTCCTTGTAAAACTTTTCGAGACGGGTATTCATCAGCGCATCCTCAGGCGTCGAGCGCCTCACCGCTGGAGCGGAACACACGCAGTTTGCGTCCATCCTCCAGCACCTTGAAGCCAACGCGCTCGCCCTTGCCCGTTGCCGGGTTGACGACGCTTACGTTGGAGATATGGATCGACGCTTCACGCTCGACCACGCCGCCGGCAACGCCTGCCTGCGGATTCGGCTTGGTGTGGCGCTTGACGATGTTCACGTTGGCGACGACCACACGGTCGCCGTCGACGCGGACGATTTCGCCCTGCTTGCCCTTGTCCTTGCCAGCGGTGACGACAACCTGGTCGCCCTTCTTGATACGGTTAGCCATGATTATCTCCTGTCGCTCACAGCACTTCGGGAGCGAGCGAGACGATCTTCATGAACTTCTCGGAACGAAGTTCACGCGTCACCGGTCCGAAGATACGGGTGCCGATCGGCTCCTGCTTGTTGTTCAGCAGGACAGCCGCGTTGCCGTCGAAGCGGATCAGCGAACCGTCCGGACGACGAACACCCTTACGGGTACGGACAACAACGGCGTCGTAAACTTCGCCCTTCTTGACCTTGCCGCGCGGAATCGCATCCTTCACGGTGACCTTGATGATGTCACCGATGTGGGCATAACGGCGCTTGGAACCGCCAAGCACCTTGATGCACATCAGTTCCTTGGCACCGGAGTTGTCCGCGGCGTCAAGGTAGCTCTGCATCTGGATCATGAGTCAGATCTCCTTATTCAGCCGCACGCGTGATGACTTCCACCACGCGCCAGTTCTTGGTCTTGGACATCGGAGCAATCTCGGTCACGCGCACGACATCGCCTTCGTTGCAGGCATTGTCGGCATCGTGGGCGTGCAGCTTGGTCGAGCGCTTGATGTACTTGCCGTACAGCGGGTGCTTGACCTGGCGTTCCACCAGGATGGTGACCGTCTTGTCCATCTTGTTGCTGACGACACGGCCTTCGACCGTGCGCAGCGCTTTGTTTTCAGTATTGTCGCTCATAGCGGCCATCCTTACTTGATGCTGCCGAGCAGGGTCTTGGTGCGAGCAATCTCGCGCCGGACCCGGCGGATATCGTGAGTCTTCGGCAGCTGGCCGGTGACCTGCTGCATACGGACAGAGAACTGTTCCTTACGCAGGTCGATCAGGTGGGCCTTCAGTTCGTCAGCCGACTTTTCACGGAGTTGTTTGAGGTCCATCAGCGCACCGTCCGGGTTACGAAAGTGGTGGTGACCGAAAGCTTGGCGGCGGCCAGGCGGAACGCCTCGCGTGCCACGTCTTCGGTTACACCCTCGATTTCATAGATCATGCGGCCGGGCTGGATCTGGGCCACCCAGTATTCCACGTTGCCCTTACCCGAACCCATTCGAACTTCGATGGGCTTCTTGGTGATGGGCTTGTCGGGGAACACACGGATCCACATCTTGCCACCGCGCTTGACGTAGCGGCTGATCGAGCGGCGGGCCGCTTCGATCTGACGCGCGGTCAGCTGACCGTGGGCGGTTGCCTTCAGGCCGTACTCGCCGAAGCTGACAGCATTGGCGCTCCAGCTCAGGCCGTCGTTACGACCCTTATGTACCTTGCGGTATTTGGTTCGCTTGGGTTGCAACATTGTCGTTACCTCGCTTCACGAGCCGGGCGCTGACGGTCACCGCGGTCGCCGCGATCGTTACGATCGTTGCGCGGGGAATCGTCCTGCTTTTCCTGGCCAACCTGGGAGAAATCGAAGACCTCGCCCTTGTAGATCCAGACCTTGATGCCGATGATGCCGTAGGTCGTCTTGGCTTCAGCGAAGCCGTAGTCGATGTCGGCACGCAGCGTGTGCAGCGGCACGCGGCCTTCGCGGTACCACTCCGAACGGGCGATTTCAGCACCGTTCAAACGGCCACCGACGTTGACCTTGATGCCCAGGGCACCGAGGCGCATCGCGTTGCCGACCGAGCGCTTCATTGCACGGCGGAACATGATGCGACGCTCAAGCTGCTGCGCGATGGACTCGGCAACCAGCTGGGCGTCCAGCTCGGGCTTGCGCACTTCGGTGACGTTGATGTGCGCCGGGACGCCCATCATTTCGCTCACTTCCTTGCGCAGCTTCTCGATGTCCTCACCGCGCTTGCCGATCACCACGCCCGGACGGGCGGTGTGGATCGTCACGCGAGCGGTCTTTGCCGGACGCTCGATCAGGATCTTGCTGATGCCGGCCTGCGCAAGCTTCTTGCGCAGCATTTCCCGCACCTTCAGGTCGGCCGCCAGGTAACCAGCGAACTCGGCCTTGTTGGCGTACCACTTGGAGTTCCAATCCTTGGAAATACCGAGGCGGATACCAATCGGATGAACTTTATGACCCATGGTCTTTTCCTTTCCGCTTACTTGCCGGCGCCCACAACCACAGTGATGTGGCTGGTGCGCTTGAGGATGCGGGTACCGCGGCCTTTCGCCCGCGCCATGAAACGCTTCAGGGTCGGACCTTCATCTACCATGATGGTCTGGACCTTCAGCTCGTCGACGTCAGCGCCCTGGTTGTTCTCGGCATTTGCAATAGCCGACTCCACCACCTTCTTGATCAGGTGGGCAGCCTTCTTGTCCGAGAACTTCAGCAGGTTGACCGCACGCTCGGCAGGCAGGCCACGCACCTGGTCAGCGACCAGGCGTGCTTTCTGCGCAGAGATGCGTGCGGAGCGCAAAATGGCTTTCGCTTCCATTGTCATCTCTCCTTACTTGCCGGACTTCTTGTCACCACCGTGACCCTTGAAGGTCCGGGTGATGGCAAATTCGCCGAGCTTGTGGCCGACCATGTTCTCGTTGATGAGAACCGGGATGTGGTTCTTGCCGTTATGCACGGCAATGGTGACGCCTACCATGTCAGGCAGGATCATCGAACGACGCGACCAGGTCTTGATCGGACGCTTGCTACCCGCAGCGGCAGCCACCTTAGCAACCAGGTGGTGATCGACAAACGGGCCTTTCTTGAGTGAACGTGCCATGGTCGATTAGCCCCTACGATCGCGGACGATGAACTGCTGAGTGCGCTTGTTGTGGCGCGTCTTGTAACCCTTGGTCGGGACACCCCACGGGGTGACCGGATGCGGATTACCCTGGCCGGCCTTCGCCTCACCACCGCCGTGCGGATGGTCAACCGGGTTCATGGCAGCACCACGAACGGTCGGGCGGACACCGCGCCAGCGCTTGGCGCCAGCCTTGCCCAGCTTTTCCAGGTTGTGCTCGTCGTTACCGACTTCACCGATGGTGGCGCGGCACTCGACCGGCACCTTGCGCATTTCACCCGAGCGCAGGCGCAGGGTGGCGTAGATGCCTTCACGAGCAACGAGCTGCACGGCGGCGCCGGCGGCACGAGCGATCTGTGCACCCTTGCCCGGCTTCAGTTCGATGCCGTGGATGGTGGTACCGACCGGGATGTTGCGCAGCGGCAGCGTGTTGCCTGCCTTGATCGGCGCATCGGAGCCCGCGATCACCTGGTCACCGGCCTTCAGGCCCTTCGGTGCGATGATGTAGCGACGCTCACCGTCGACGTAGCACAGCAGGGCGATATGGGCGGTGCGGTTCGGATCGTACTCAATCCGTTCCACGCGCGCCGGAATGCCTTCCTTGTTGCGCTTGAAATCGATGACGCGGTAATGCTGCTTGTGACCACCACCAACGTGACGCGTGGTGATGCGACCGTGGTGGTTACGACCACCGGACTTGCTCTGCGGCTCCAGCAACGCTGCGTGCGGTGCGCCCTTGTGCAGATCGGGCGTAACCACGCGCACGGCCGAACGGCGGCCGGGGGAAGTGGGCTTGAATTTCATCAATGGCATGGGATGGACCTCAGGCCTTGGCCGTTACATCGATGGACTGGCCATCGGCCAGGCGCACGTACGCCTTGCGCCAATCGCCACGGCGGCCAGCGCGGTTACGGAAGGACTTGTTCTTGCCCTTGACGTTCAGCACGTTGACGGCCTCGACCTTGACGTCGAACAGCTGCTCTACCGCGGCCTTTACATCGGCCTTGGTGGCTTCGTTCGAAATCTCGAAGACATACTGGTTGGAAAGTTCCTGCAGGCGCGCGGTCTTTTCAGAGACTCGCGGAGCGCGCAGCACGCTGAAGATTTTCTCGTTGCTGCTCATGCCAGCCACTCCTCGACCTTCTTGACCGCGTCAGCGGTAATGATGACCGTATCGGCACCGACCAGCGACACCGGGTCCAGGCCCTGCACGTCACGCACTTCCACGTAGGGAATGTTGCGGGCCGACAGGTACAGGTGCTCGGATGCATCTTCAGTGACGATCAGCGGGCGCTTGCCCACTTCCAGGCCGGCCAGCTTGGCGATCAACGACTTGGTGTTGGTCGCTTCGACATCGAAGGCCTCCACGATCGTCAAACGGCCCTGACGGTTCAGCTCGGACAGGATCGCGCACATGGCGGCACGGTACTGCTTACGGTTGACCTTCTGCTCGAAGCTGCGCGGCTTGGCCGCGAAGGTGACGCCACCGCCGACGAAGATCGGAGCCGTCAGCGCGCCATGACGCGCACCGCCGCCCTTCTGCTTCTTCGACTTCTTGGTGGTGCCAGCCACTTCAGAACGAGTCTTCTGAGCCTTGGTACCAGCGCGACCGGCGTTGCGATAGGCGACGACGACCTGGTGAACCAGATCTTCGCTGAAATCGCGACCGAACACGGCTTCGGAGACCGAGACCTTGTTGTTGCTACCCGTGATAACGAGTTCCATCGTCATCTCTCCTTATGCCTTGCTCGCCGGACGGACGATCACGTCGCCACCCGCCGCGCCCGGAACGGCGCCGCGAACTGCGATCAGACCGCGCTCGACGTCGACCTTGACAACTTCCAGGTTCTGGGTGCTCTGCTGCACCGAACCCATGTGACCGGACATCTTCTTGCCCGGGAACACGCGGCCGGGCGTCTGGCGCTGACCCAGCGAACCCGGCGCGCGATGCGACAGCGAGTTGCCGTGGGTAGCGTCACCCATGCGGAAGTTGTAGCGCTTGATGGTGCCCTGGAAGCCCTTGCCCTTGGTGACACCCTGGACGTCGACGATCTGGCCGACTTCGAAGATGTCCGCCTTGACTTCGCCGCCAACGGCGAAATCGCCGAGCTGCGCGTCTTCAACGCGGAATTCCCACAGGCCACGACCGGCTTCGACCTTCGCCTTGGCGAAGTGGCCGGCTTCCGGCTTGTTGACCAGGGCAGCACGACGTGCGCCGACGGTCACCTGCACGGCGCTGTAGCCGTCGGTTTCGACGGTCTTGATCTGCGCGATGCGGTTCGGGGAAGCTTCGATCAGGGTCACCGGGATGGACTGGCCATCTTCAGTGAAAACGCGGCTCATGCCAGCCTTGCGGCCCACGAAGCCCAACGAATATTTCTTCGTCATGGTCGTAGTCCTCAGGTCAGCTTGATCTGAACGTCGACGCCGGCAGCCAGTTCGAGCTTCATCAGCGCGTCCACGGTCTTGTCGTTCGGATCAACGATATCGAGCACGCGCTTGTGCGTGCGGGTCTCGTACTGGTCACGCGCGTCTTTGTCGACGTGCGGGGAGACGAGGATGGTGTAGCGTTCGATCTTGGTCGGCAGCGGGATCGGGCCACGCACTTGCGCGCCGGTCCGCTTTGCCGTTTCTACGATCTCGCTGGCCGAACGGTCGATCAAGCGATGATCGAACGCCTTCAGCCGGATACGGATCTTTTGGTCCGCCATGACGGGGGTTCCTTCGTTAAAAGAGCGACGGACAAGGCCTCTGGGTTGCCATGTCCCATGAATATCCTGAATACAGACGGCCCGCACTCCTGCAGGCCGACAAGGTCAATCCCTTAACCTCAAAAACGTAGGCAGGTCGGTTTCCCGGCCTGCCCAGACGTAGAAGCATAGCGCACATACAAAAAGCCTGTCAACACAGCGTGTTGACAAAGCCTGAATGGCGCGACCGATCCTGGTCCGGGGAACACGAAACACATCCTGTGTTTCTTTTCCCTTTTAAAAGCACCCCGATGCCCTACCCAGGCAACATCGGGGTGCAGAGTCTAACAGATTACTTGATGATCTTGGAGACCACGCCGGCGCCGACGGTACGACCGCCTTCGCGGATGGCGAAGCGCAGGCCTTCGTCCATGGCGACCGGGTTGATCAGGGTGACAACCATCTTCACGTTGTCGCCCGGCATCACCATTTCAACACCTTCCGGCAGCTTGGCAGCGCCGGTGATGTCGGTGGTGCGGAAGTAGAACTGCGGACGGTAGCCGTTGAAGAACGGGGTGTGACGGCCGCCCTCATCCTTCGACAGCACGTACACTTCGCCTTCGAACTCGGTGTGCGGCTTGATCGAACCCGGCTTGCACAGGACCTGACCGCGCTGCACGTCGTCACGCTTGGTGCCGCGCAGCAGCAGACCGGCATTGTCGCCTGCCTGACCCTGGTCGAGCAGCTTGCGGAACATTTCCACGCCGGTGACGGTGGTCTTGACGGTGTCGCGGATACCGACGATTTCGATTTCTTCGCCGACCTTGATCACGCCGCGCTCGATACGACCGGTCACCACGGTGCCGCGGCCGGAGATCGAGAACACGTCTTCCACCGGCATCAGGAACGGCTTGTCGACGTCACGCTCCGGCAGCGGAATCCAGCTGTCCAGGGCTTCGACCAACTTGATGACGGCCGGCACGCCGATGTCGCTCTGGTCGCCTTCCAGCGCCAGACGGGCCGAACCGGCGATGATCGGGGTGTCGTCGCCCGGGAAGTCGTACTTGCTCAGCAGCTCGCGCACTTCCATTTCGACCAGCTCAAGCAGCTCGGCGTCGTCGACCATGTCA
>NZ_JAXCXF010000011.1:0-40057 GCF_034046095.1 Stenotrophomonas sp. CFBP8980
TGATCGGGGTGTCGTCGCCCGGGAAGTCGTACTTGCTCAGCAGCTCGCGCACTTCCATTTCGACCAGCTCAAGCAGCTCGGCGTCGTCGACCATGTCGGCCTTGTTCAGGAACACGACGATGTACGGCACGCCGACCTGACGCGACAGCAGGATGTGCTCGCGGGTCTGCGGCATCGGGCCGTCAGCAGCGGAACAGACCAGGATCGCGCCGTCCATCTGCGCAGCACCGGTGATCATGTTCTTGACGTAGTCGGCATGGCCCGGGCAATCGACGTGGGCGTAGTGACGAACGGTGGATTCGTATTCGACGTGTGCGGTCGAGATCGTGATGCCACGTGCCTTTTCTTCCGGCGCGGCGTCGATCGCGGAGTAATCCTTGAACTCGCCACCGAAGCGCTCGGCACCGATCTTGGTCAGTGCGGCGGTCAGCGTGGTCTTGCCGTGGTCGACGTGACCGATGGTGCCGACGTTGACGTGCGGCTTGGTGCGCTCGAACTTACCCTTGGCCATGGCTGCTTATCTCGAATTCGTCTTGGGGTGGTGCTGAAGATGGTGCTCACGAAAGGAATCGAACCTTCGACCTCTTCCTTACCAAGGAAGTGCTCTACCGACTGAGCTACGTGAGCGAGTTTTGCATTATGGCACGAACTGAAATATCTTCAAAGTTCTAAACATTCAATGGAGCGGGAGACGGGAATCGAACCCGCACAATCAGCTTGGAAGGCTGAAGTTCTACCATTGAACTACTCCCGCACCGGGAATTGCCACAACGTGAAACTACGTGAAACTGGTGGAGGGAGGTGGATTCGAACCACCGAAGGCGTAAGCCAGCAGATTTACAGTCTGCCCCCGTTGGCCGCTTGGGTATCCCTCCTTACCACCCCATGCCGTGGCGCCGAAGCGTTGCGGTGTGTGGTGGTGAGCCCGCAATTCTGCTGATCCGGCGAGGGTCTGTCAACACGTTTTTTCTTTTTTTTCACATGCTGTCGCAAACCCGTTGATACGCAAGGTTATTGACCGGGCAGTTGCAGCATTTCGTCGGCGAAGATCGCAACATGCGGTACACCGTCCGCGCCGATCCAGCCCCGATACATGCCCTCGGTGTTGAACGGCAGCCCGACCTCGCCCTTCGCAGTGAGCACGATCGCCCCGCCGTCGCCGCCCAGCGCAGGGATCATCCCGTTGATCACCTCGCGCCCTGCCTGCCCGGCGGACGCACCCGCCAGCCGCACGCGTGCGCAGATCTCGTGCGCGGCCGCGGTGCGCAGGTAGTACTCGCCCCAGCCGGTGCCGGAGACGGCACAGCCCTCGTCGGCCCAGGTCCCCGCGCCGATGACCGGCGAGTCGCCTACCCGTCCGTAGCGCTTGTTGGTCATGCCGCCCGTCGAGGTGCCCGCGGCGAGCTTCCCTTCGGCATCCAGCGCGAGCGCGCCGACGGTACCGAAGTGCCTGGCGGTTTCCAGCTCGGCATGTGCCTGCCCCGCGTTCTCCTCCTGCAGGGCGCGCTGCAGCTGCTGCCAGCGCTTTTCAGTGCGGAAGTAGGACGGATCGACCAGGGTGATGCCCTGTTCGGCAGCGAACGTTTCGGCCCCCTGCCCCACCATCATCACGTGCGCGGAGTGCGCCATCACCGCCTGCGCCAGCAGGATCGGGTTGCGCACCCGCTGCACGCCGGCCACCGCGCCCGCGCGTCGCGTCGCGCCATCCATCAGCGCAGCGTCCAGTTCGTTGCGGCCGTCGTGGGTGAACACCACACCGCGCCCCGCATTGAAGGTCGGGTCATCCTCCAGCACGGTGATGGCGCGGGTCACCGCCGCCAGCGCGGAGCGACCGGCCTTCAACTCGGCATGCCCCTGCAGCAACGCACTGCGCAGGGCCGTGCGCGCGGCGCGCTCTTCTTCGGCGGACAACCCGGCGCGCTGCACGCCGGCGCCGCCATGGATCACCAGCAGCGGCGCCGCTTCAGGTGCAGGTGCGGCCGCGGCGGCAACGGAGATCGACAACAGGACGCACAGCATTCCCAGGCGCAGACTCATTCGGCAACTCCCATCACACAGTTGCCGACACGCTGCGCGGCGCCGCGGACATTGGCAAGTGCCGTTCGATGCCGGCGCCGGGTTCTCCACACCCGGCGTGGAGAGCGATGGGGGTTTGGTGTGGACAAGTACCGCTGAGCCACACGCCGCAGGCGTTTCGAAAGGTGGCGATTATTTGTCCAGCGCGCGATGCGGTTCTCCACACCGAACGTGGAGAGCCGTGGGGGTTTGATGTGGACAACTGACGCTGAGCCATGCGCCGCAGGCGTTTCGGACGCTGGTCATTATTTGTCCAGGCAGAACGAACGATGTATCGCAGCGGCGAACGGCAGAGCCGCTCCTGGCGGGTCGCGAAGTGCTTGTTCTCGGGCTGGGGCCGGGCGCGGCCCGCCACGTAAGAAAAAAAAAGAAAAGCGGTAGCGCCGACCCATGGTCGGCGGAATGTTCCCGCCAACGGCCCGCTGCGCTCGCCGACCATGGGTCGGCGCTACCGCTTTTTCTTCTTACGTGGCGGCGCGCGCGGACTGTCAGGGCCGGGCGGGAGGGGTTGGTGGGGGCGTTGAGCGCCATGGAGGGCGCGAAACGAGGCCCGCAGGAGCGGCTTCTGCCGTCCCCCACCAACCCCTCCCGCCCGGCCCAAACCACCGAACCCGCACTTGGCGACCCACCACGAGGGGCTCCCTCGTTCACCCGCCAACGGGGCTTCCGATCGCCCCTTGCAGGATCAGACGTTGAAGCGGAAGTGCAGCACGTCGCCTTCCTGCACGCGATATTCCTTGCCTTCCAGGCGCAGGCGCCCGGCTTCCTTGGCACCGGCTTCGCCCTTGAACTTGATGAAGTCGTCGTAGGCAATGGTTTCGGCGCGGATGAAACCCTTCTCGAAATCGGTGTGGATGACCGCGGCGGCCTGCGGCGCGGTGGCGCCCTTGCGCACGGTCCAGGCGCGGACTTCCTTCACACCAGCAGTGAAATAGGTCTGCAGGCCCAGCAGCTGGTAAGCCGCGTTGATGACGCGGTTCAAGCCCGGCTCCTGCAGGCCCAGGTCGGCCAGGAAGGTGTCACGGTCTTCGTCATCCAGCTGCGACAGCTCTTCTTCGATGGCCGCCGAGACCGGCACCACTTTCGCACCCTCTTCGGCCGCCCGCGCACGCACCGCATCCAGGTGCGGATTGTTCTCGAAGCCATCTTCCAGCACGTTGGCGATGTACATCACCGGCTTCAGCGTCAGCAGGAACAGGTCGCGCACCAGCGCTTTTTCCTCTTCGTCCAGGCCGGCCGCACGACCGGCCTTGCCGTCGGCCAGCGCCGCCTGCAGCTTGGCCAGCACCGGCTTGCGTGCCGCCGCTTCCTTGTCGCCGCCCTTGGCCGAACGCTCGGCGCGGTTCAGTGCCTTCTCCACGCTGTCCAGGTCAGCCAGCGCCAGCTCGGTATCGATGGTGTCGATGTCCGACAGCGGATCAACCTTGTTGTTGACGTGGATGACGTCGGCGTTCTCGAAGCAACGCACCACGTGGGTGATCGCATCCACTTCGCGGATGTGCGCCAGGAACTTGTTGCCCAGGCCTTCGCCGCTGGCCGCACCGGCCACCAGGCCGGCGATGTCGACGAACTCGACCGCCGTCGGGATGACCTTCTGCGGATTGATGATCGCCGCCAGCTCGTTCAGCCGCGGATCCGGCACCGGCACGATGCCGACGTTCGGCTCGATGGTGCAGAACGGGAAGTTGGCCGCAGCGATACCCGCCTTGGTCAGCGCGTTGAACAGTGTCGACTTGCCCACGTTGGGCAGGCCGACGATTCCGCATTTGATACCCATGTTCGACAACCTTTGGGGTGAAAGTGATTGGCGAAAAAGCGCACGCGCCGTTTTGCAAATCATTTTCATCGTGCAACCGCCGAGCATGGCTCGACGCTGCCCGTCTTCGCTGGGTTATTTCGGGGTGTGCAGGCGCTTCATCGCCTCGCTGAAATCACCCTGCACCGCCAGCGGCAGCACGTCGATCGCATCGTCGATGGCGCGTGCGATCAGCACGTCGTCATCCTTCGATGCACGTCCCAACACCCACGGCACCACGCGGTCCTTGTGGCCCGGATGCCCGATGCCCACGCGCAGGCGATGGAACCTGCCGTGCCCCAGCAGGCGGATGGTATCGCGAAGGCCGTTCTGCCCCCCGTGGCCGCCATCGAACTTCAACCGCGCCGCACCCGGCGGCAGGTCCAGTTCGTCGTGTGCCAGCAGGGTTTCTTCAGGTTCGATCTTCCAGAACCGCTGCGCGGCGGTGACCGACTTGCCACTGAGGTTCATGTACGTGGCCGGCTTCAGCAGCCAGACCGGCTGGCCTGCGATATCGACCTTGGCGGTCTCGCCGAACAGCTTGCTGTCCACGCTCCAGCGTGCGCCCGCCTTTTCGGCCAGGGCCTCCACAAAATGAAACCCAGCGTTGTGCCGGGTCCGGGCGTGCTCGGCGCCTGGGTTCCCCAGGCCGACGATCAGTCGCAATCCTGCCATTGTCTCTTCCTGTTACGGCCTGCCAGCGCTGCCGGCAGGTACGGCGCCCGTCCCGGGGGACAGGCGCCGCAACGGCATTACTCTGCGGCTTCTGCGTCTTCGGCAGCGTCGGCAGCGTCTTCCTTGCCGTGCTTGGCGGTGACCACGGCATCGTCGTGATCCTTGCCCAGCGCCAGCGCCGGCAGCTCAACGCCCTTCGGCAGCTTGAGGTCGGACAGATGGATCACGCCACCGGCTTCCAGGGCGCCCAGGTCGACTTCGATCGACTCCGGCAGGTCCTTCGGCAGGCAGGACACGGTCACTTCCTTCACTTCGTGGGTGACCACGATGTCCGAAGCCTTGCCAGCCGGCGAGGTTTCTTCGTTGATGAAGTGCAGCGGCACCGAAGCGGTCAGGACTTCGTTCTCGTTCACGCGCAGGAAATCCAGGTGCAGGATCAGCTGCTTGAACGGGTGGCGCTGCATGTCACGCAGCAGCACGCGCTCGACCTTGCCATCGAGGTTCAGGTCCAGGATGGACGAGTAGAACCAATCGTTGTACTGGGCCAGCCAGATTTCATTGTGGTCAAGGCTGATGGCGACCGGCTCGGCGTTGCCGCCGTAGACGATCGCCGGGATCACGCCAGCGTGACGCAGGCGGCGGCTCGCACCCTTGCGCTGCAGTTCACGCTTGGTGACCTTGATTTCATGGGTCTTGGACATTTTCTACTACCTGTTGGGTGCCCTGCCGTGTGGCGGGGCGGATGAAGGCACTTCCGCGACCAGAAGTGCCCTTGGAGGTCCCTGCCGTCACCGGCCGGAACGAAAAAAAATCAATCCACGTACAACGAGCTGACCGACTCACCGAAGGCGATGCGGCGCATCGTTTCGGCCAGCATCTCCGCCACGCTGAGCTGGCGGATCTTGCTGCAGACCCGCGCGGCGTCCTTCAGCGGGATGGTATCGGTCACCACCAGCTCATCGAGCTGCGAATTGGTGATGTTGTCCACCGCCGGACCGGACAGCACGGCATGGGTGCAGTACGCCGCGACCTTGAGCGCACCGCGCGCCTTCAGGGCAGCAGCAGCGGCGCACAGGGTGCCGGCGGTATCGACGATGTCATCGACCATCACGCAGGTCTTGCCTTCGACATCACCGATGATGTTCATCACAGTGGAGACGTTGGCGCGCGGACGGCGCTTGTCGATGATCGCCAGGTCGGCATCGTCCAGGCGCTTGGCCACGGCGCGCGCGCGCACCACGCCACCCACGTCCGGGGACACCACGATCAGGTTTTCGGTGCCGTAGGCGCGCCAGATATCGGCAAGCAGCAGCGGCGAGGCGTACACGTTATCCACCGGGATGTCGAAGAAGCCCTGGATCTGGTCGGCATGCAGGTCCACGGTCAATACCCGATCGGCACCGGCGGTGCTGAACATCTTCGCCGCCAGCTTGGCGGTGATCGGCACGCGCGAAGACCGCATGCGGCGATCCTGGCGCGAGTAGCCGAAGTACGGCACTACTGCGGTGACGCTGGCCACCGATGCGCGCTTGAGCGCGTCGATCAGCACCAGCAGTTCCATCAGATTCTCTGCGCTGGGCGCACTGGTCGGCTGGATCACGAAGACGTCCTGCTTGCGGACGTTCTCTTCGATTTCGACCTGCACTTCCCCATCGGAGAAGTGCGACACCAACGCCTTGCCCGGACGCACGCCCAGTTCCTTGCAGATGTTCTGTGCGAGGCGTTTGTTGGCGTTGCCGGAAAAGACCAGCAGGTTGGGCGAATCTTGCATCATGATTGTCTCGGGCGGGGGCGAGTGGCGGAGATCGGGTTACCCCAGGCGCCCGAAGGCCCCTGCGGCTGATTGCACCACGGCATTTCCACGTCCCGCGCAGACAGCTGCGCTGGTTGGCGCGGACCAAGCCGCAAGTGGCAGGGGCGGGAGGATTCGAACCTCCGAATGCCAGGATCAAAACCTGGTGCCTTGGGCCTCTTGGCGACGCCCCTGCATCAAATGAATCAGTTACGCTCGAGTGCATCCAGCAGTGGTGACCGGCCGACGCCTGCCACCACCCACGCCCGCAACTCCTTGGACAACCCCGCCCTGCCCGCCTGCGCAGCCTGCTGCGAAGGGAACTCGACGAAGCACCCACTTCCCGACCCTGTCAGCCGCGCCGTGCCGATGTTGCTCAACGCAGCCAGCACAGCCTCTACGGCAGGCTCGCGGCGGCGCAGCACCGGTTCGAACGCATTGCCGGACAGGTATCCGGAAACGAAGTCCTCTATTTTCGCCATTGGACTGTCGCGCGTCAAATCCGGATCTGCAAAAAGGGCCGGAGTGGGCACGTGGACCCCCGGATCGGCGATCACATACCAGGCCGCTGGGAGCGCGATGGGGGTCAGCTGCTCCCCTACGCCCTCGGCCCAGGCGTTGTGCCCGCGGACGAAAACCGGCACGTCCGCACCCAGCTGCAGGCCCAGTGCGGCCAGCGCGTCCGGGCCCAGCCCGGTGCCCCACAGATGGTTCAGTGCCACCAGCACGGTCGCCGCATCGGATGATCCACCGCCGAAACCACCGCCTGCTGGAACGTGCTTCTCGACAACGATATCGACACCTTGGCAGGTGTTCGCCGCATTTTTGAGCGCAATCGCAGCCCTTACCGCCAGATCATCGACCTCCGCCACCCCGGGAAGCGACGGCCCCTGGCGGCGCACCTGCCCGTCCTGGCGCAGGCGAAGTCCGATCCGGTCACCCCAGTCCAGCAGCCGGAACACGGTCTGCAGCTGGTGGTAGCCATCGGCGCGACGGCCGGTGATGTTGAGGAACAGATTCAGCTTTGCCGGAGCGGGCCACCAGGACCAGCCATCGGCGTCATCATGCGACGGATTCATGGACCGGCCGTACCCCACTGGTCGACCACCAGACGCACCTTGGCGTCGCCCTTGCTGGCTTCGATGCGCCGCGGCAGCGACTGTCGGCCGTCCTGCGCCGGGTACCAGTCCAGGTAATCCACCTGCCATCCGGCCTGCCGCAGCTGGCGCGGCCGTCCTTCGGCGTCGCGCTGCAAGGCGGCTTCGCCGCTGCCTTCCAGCACCAGTCCACGGGTCCAGTCGGGCAGTTGGTTGACCGGGATGTCCCAGCCGGTCGCCTCGAGCAGGACCGCCTGCGCATCGGCGCCCTCGCGCGGGCCACCGTCCAGCCCTTCCAGCCGACCGTTGCCCTGCACGGCATCGCCTTGCAGGCGCCAGCTCTGCCGGGTGACCGGGGCACTGAGCTGGACCTGGTAGGCACTGCCCTGCTGATCCCATTCAATCCGGCCACTGCCGCCGTTCTTTCCCTTGCTGACCGCCACCCGGCCCTGGAACGACCAGTCGGGCTGGGCCCGCAGCGCCTGCACGCGTGCTGCTTCGGCACGTTCGGCAGCCGGCGATACGCTATAGGCCACGTCCGGCACCGGCGTTTTCTGCGAACCGACCGAGGTACAGGCGGCCAGCGCCAGGGCGACCGTTGCCAGCAGCAACGGCCGGGTCATCGAATGCATCATGGCTTGAAGGTCTCACGGACGCGTTGCAGCGCGCGGTTGTCGGGATCCAGCTTGGCGGCTTCGTCGAAGTAGCGCCGCGCCTCGTCCTGGCGGCCCATCACCCACAGCACTTCGCCCAGGTGCACGGCGATCTCGGCATCCTTTGCCAGCCCATAGGCGCGGCGCAGCTGCACCAGCGCCTCCTCGTTGCGGCCCAGCCGATACAGCACCCAACCGTGGCTGTCGATGATGGCCGGGTTGTCCGGCTCAGCCACGCGGGCGCGGTCGATCAGCTCCAACGCCTCCTGGTAGCGGTGGGTGCGGTCGGCCAGGGTGTAGCCCAAGGCATTCAATGCGGCGACATTTTCCGGTTCGGTGACCAGCACCTTGCGCAGGTCGGCCTCCGCGCGCGGAATGTCATCGCGGCGCTCCCAGGCCAGGGCGCGCGCATACAACAGCGCGTTCTCGTCGGGATAGGCGGCCAGCCCGCGCGCCAACGCGTCCAGCTCGCCGGCCTCGTCGCCGGCCCGCAGGCGCAGCTCGGCTTCCAGCAGATAGGCGTCGCGGCGCGCTTCTTCGGCCAGCACCGCATCGGACTGCACCGCACGCACTTCTTCCAGTGCCTTGGCCTGGTTGCCCAGCAGGCCCTGCGCATTGGCCGCGCGCAGGCGTGCTTCGCTCAGCTCATCGCCGCCGGGCACGCTGTGGTACCAGTCCACCGCTTCCTGGTAGCGCTTGAGGTATTCGGCGATCTTGCCCAGCAGCAGGCGCTGCGCCGGATCCGGCTTGCTGGCCGCACGCGACAGCTCGGCGTACAGCGCGGTCAGCGCGGTGGCGTCGTCCTGCTTGGCCAGCAGCGAGGCGCGCATGCCGTAGGTCTGGGTGTCCTGCGGGCCTCTGGACAGTACGCGCTCGGCGGCCACTGTCTCGTTCATGCCGTCGTAGGCGATGGCCACGGCATTACGCAGGTCGACGCTGGTGCGGGTCTGCGGCTCCAGCGCCTGCAGCACCACCACGGCCTCCGCCTTGCGCCCGGTCTGCTGCAACTGGCTGGCGCGCAGCAAGGCCACGCGCGGATCCTGCGGGAACCGGCGCACCACTTCGTCGACCATGCGCTGGGCCAGCTCGGGCTTGTCCATGCGCATCGCCAAGCGGCCGAATTCCTGCCAGACCTCGATCCGGTTGGGAATCGCGTCGGCCTGGACCAGCGCTTCGAGTACCTGCGCCGGCACCCCCGGATCGCGCCCGCCACCGACCAGCGCGGCCAGGGTGAAGCGCCAGCCTTCCTCGCCGGGCGCGGCCAGCAACGCCTTCAGTTCAGTGGTCGCACGCTCCGGCTTGCCCTGGCGCATGGCCAGCGCCGCAGCGGCGCTGCGCATCGACAGCGAGCGCGGTGCGCGCTGCTGCCACAGCGCCAGCGCCTGCGCGGCACGGGCGTCATCATTGGCCAGCATGGCGATCCGGGTGGCCCGTTCGGCCAGTCCGGCGTCACCGTCACTGGCCTGCGCGGCGAGCAGGTACTGCGCGGCCGAGTCGGGCAGCTTGCCCGCCTGCAGAGCGAATTCGCCCACCAGCGCGGGCTCCAGCGACGGCTCCTGGCCGCGTTCGGCCTGGTCCAGCACGCGGGCGACGGAGGGGGCTGCCAGCGCGTCGCCAGCCATCAGGCTGAGCAGCAGAACACTGGAGATGCGAATCAATGCGGGCATCGACGGCATTGGGGCCTTAAAATGTGTGCCTATGGCCAGCAGCTTATCGCAAGCAACTGAACAATGACCCTGTGGGTGCTCGGACTGAATCACCAGACCGCACCGGTGGACCTGCGCGAACGCGCAGCCTTCGCCGGTGACGCGCTGCCGCGCGCGCTCGGTTCGTTGCGCAATACCCCGCAGATCGCCGAGGCGGTGCTGCTGTCCACCTGCAACCGCACCGAACTGTATGCGGTGGCCGACTCCGAGACCGCCCTGAACCAGTGGCTGCAGGGCCAGGCCGGCGACCTGCAGGGCTATCTGTACCAGCACGCCGACGCCGATGCGGTGCGCCACCTGTTCCGCGTCGCCACCGGGCTGGATTCGATGGTGCTGGGTGAACCGCAGATCCTGGGCCAGGTGAAGGACGCCTGGTCGGTGGCACGCGAACATGGCCTGCTCGGCCAGCGCCTGGACCGGCTGTTCCAGCAGACCTTCTCGGTGGCCAAGCGCGCGCGGACCGATACCCAGGTCGGCGCCAACCCGGTCTCGGTAGCTTCTGCCGCCGTGCGGCTGGCGCAGAACTCCTTTGCGCGGCTGGACGATTCCACCGTGTTGCTGGTCGGCGCCGGGGAAACCATCGAGCTGGCCGCGCGGCACCTCAGCGATGGCAAGGTGCGCCGCCTGCTGATCGCCAACCGTACCCTGGCCCACGCCCAGGAGCTGGCCAGCCGGCATGGCGGGGTGGCCTTGCCGCTGGCCGAGCTGGACCGTCATCTTGCCGAAGCGGACATCGTGTTTTCCGCCACCGCCGCACGCGAGCCGGTGATCCACCGCGAGGCCGTCGCCACCGCGCTGCGCACCCGCCGGCACAAGCCGATGCTGCTGTTCGACCTGGCCGTGCCGCGCGACATAGAAGCCAGCGTGGCCAGCCTGGACGACGCCTTCCTGTATACGGTGGACGACCTGGAGCGAGCGGTGGAAGACAACCGCCGCAGCCGCCGCGAAGCCGCCGCCGAAGCCGAAGCGATCATTGAACTGCAGGTCGCGCGCTTCGTGGAAACCCAGCAGGCCGGCACCCACCACGCCCCGCTCAGGCAACTGCGCGCGTTCGGCGAGACCACCCGCGCGGAAATGCTGGAGCGCGCGCGGGCACAGCTGGCCAACGGCAAGCCGGCCGATGAAGTGCTGGAACTGCTCGCCCATGGCCTGACCAACCGCTTGCTGCACCCGCCCACCGCTGCCCTGCGCGCCGCCGCGCTGAGCGGAGATGCCGACCTGACCCGCGCCGCCGAGCGCCTGTTCCCGGCGCAGCCGGGATACCACCATCCTGCCGTGAGACCTGATGACGCCGACCCTGCGCCGTAAGCTTGAAGCGCTGGCCGAGCGCCGCGAAGAACTCGAACGCCTGCTTTCCGACCCCAGCGTGGTGGCCGACAACAAGCGCTTCCGCGATCTTTCGCGCGAGTTCGCCCAGCTGGAACCGGTGGCCACCGCGCTGGCCGAAGAGCGCCGCGCCAAGGACGACCTGGCCGCCGCCGAGGCGATGCGCGCCGACCCGGACCTGCGTGAGCTGGCCGAAGAGGAAGTGGACGCCGCGCAGGCCCGCCTGGCGCAGCTGGACCAGGACCTGGCGCTGCTGCTGGTGCCGCGTGACCCGCGCGACGAAGGCAACCTGTTCCTGGAAGTGCGCGCCGGCACCGGCGGCGACGAAGCGGCGATCTTCGCCGGTGATCTGTTCCGCATGTACGCACGCTACGCCGAGCGCCAGGGCTGGAAAGTCGAGATCGAATCGGACAGCCCGGGCGAGCACGGCGGCTACAAGGAAGTGGTGGCCCGGGTGGTCGGGCGCGGCGCGTTCTCGCGGCTGAAATTCGAATCCGGCACGCATCGCGTGCAGCGGGTGCCCGCCACCGAATCGCAGGGCCGCATCCATACCTCGGCGGCGACGGTGGCGATCATCCCCGAAGCCGATGAAATCGACGAGGTGCAGATCAATCCGGCCGACCTGCGGGTGGATACGTTCCGTTCCTCCGGCGCCGGTGGCCAGCACGTCAACAAGACCGAATCGGCCATCCGCATCACCCATGTCCCGACCGGCGTGGTGGTGGAATGCCAGACCGAACGCAGCCAGCACGCCAACCGCGACAAGGCGATGAAGCGCCTGAAGGCGCAGCTGCTGGATGCCGAGCGTTCGCGCCAGGACGCAGCGCAGGCGGCATCGCGGCGCCTGCAGGTTGGCAGCGGCGACCGCAGCCAGCGCATCCGCACCTACAGCTTCCCGCAGGGCCGCATAACCGACCACCGCGTGGAAGGGTTGACCCTGTATGACCTGCCCAACGTGATGGCCGGCGACATGGACGCGCTGCTGCAGCGGCTTTCTCAGGAACACCAGGCCGACGCACTGGCCCAGCTGGCCGCTTCGGCCTGATCGATGCAGCCCACCAGCCCGCGCCAGCAGTTGCAGCAGGCGGTTCGCCGCCAGCCGGCGGATTTCATCGCCTGGGTGATGCTGGCCGATGCCGAACTGGAAGCCGGTGACCTGGCAGCGGGCGAACAGGCCGCGCGGCGTGCCCTGCAGCTTCGCCCAGGGCATCCCGAAGCGCTGGCCCGGCTGGGCCGGGTGGCGTGGATGGCCGGCGCGCACGGCGATGCCGCGCAGCTGCTCGGCGAGGCCGCGGCCAGTGCACCGCAGCACCCCGGCATTGCGTTGTGGCTCGGCCACGCACTGGAAGATGCCGGCGATGCCGAGGGCGCGGCCGATGCCTACCGACGTGCCCACGCGCTGCTGCCCGATGAGCCCTACATCGCCGCCCAGCGGCTGGCCTGGCAGCGGCGCCTGTGCGACTGGCAGGACGTTGATGCGCTGTCACGGCAGGTCCGCGATGCCGTTTCGCGCGATCAGGGCGCGGTAGAGCCGTTCGCCTTCCTCAGCGAAGACGCCAGCGCTGCCGAACAGCTGGCCTGTGCGCGGCTGCGCGCGGCGCAGTTCAGCGGCGTGCGCCCGCTGCCGCCGGCCGCAGTGCGGCAACGCGGCCCGCTGCGCATCGGCCTGCTGTCCAACGGCTTCGGCGCGCACCCCACCGGCCTGCTGACCGTGGCGGTGTTCGAACACCTGCGGCAGGATACGGCGCTGGACATCCATCTGTTCGCGCTCAACGGCGACGATGGCAGCCCGATCCGCCAGCGTCTGTGCGCGGCCACCCGCCTGCACGACGTGGCCGGCCTGCGGCATGCCGACGTGGCCGCACGGATCCGTGCCGAAGGCATCGACGTGCTGTTCGACCTGCGCGGCTGGGGCGGTGGCGGCGTTCCGGAAGTGCTTGCCCTGCGCCCGGCCCCGGTGCAGGTCAACTGGCTCGCGTATCCGGGCACCTCCGGTGCACCGTGGATGGACGTGGTGCTGGCCGACGACTTCGTGCTGCCGGCCGCGCTGGAGGCGCACTTCAGTGAGCGCGTCGTGCGCCTGCCGCGTGCCTTCCAGCCCTCGGACAACACCCGCGCGCTGCAGCCCGCCCCGTCGCGCGCGGCATGCGGGCTGCCGGAAAAGGGCGTGGTGTTCTGCTGTTTCAACAACAGCTACAAATTGAATCCGCGCAGCATGGCGCGGGCCTTCCAGGTACTGCAGGGCGTACCCGGCAGCGTGCTGTGGCTGCTGTCCGGACCGGGCCGCGCCGATGCCCGCCTGCGTGATGCAGCGCGCGCGGCAGGCGTGGATCCGGCGCGGCTGGTGTTCATGGCCAAGCTGCCACATGCGCAGTACCTCGCCCGCTACGCGCTGGCCGACCTGTTCCTGGATACCCATCCGTACAACGCGCACACCACCGCCTCGGATGCGCTGTGGGCCGGCTGCCCGATGCTGACCTGCCCCGGCGCTACCTTCGCCGCGCGCGTGGCCGGCAGCTTGAACCACCACCTCGGCCTGCATGCGATGAACGTGGCCGACGATGCCACCTTCATCGCCCGTGCCACGGCGTTGGGCAATGACCCTGCCGCGCTGGCGCAGCTGCGCACGCAGTTGGCCCAGGCACGTGCCGGCAGTGGCCTGTTCGACATGGCCGGCTTCGCTGCGGACCTGTCCCGGATGCTGCAACAGCTGGCCAGCGAACGGGGCTGGCAGGGCACGCACACCGCCTGAACCGCGCACGCGGCACACTGGGGCTTCCACCCGACGGGAGCCTTCGATGGCAAAGCTCAAGCGCAAGGCCTACGAGGCTCTGCTGGAACCGATGCAGTTGGAACTGGCCACCATGGCGCGATGGGTGCAGCTCACCGGCCAGCGCGTGCTGGTGCTGTTCGAAGGACGCGACACCGCAGGCAAGGGCGGCGCCATCCAGGCCATCAGCCAGCACCTCAATCCCCGCCAGTGCCGGGTGGTCGCACTGCCCAAACCGACCGACCGCGAAGCCACGCAGTGGTACTTCCAACGCTATGCCAGCCATCTGCCCGCCGCCGGTGAGATCGTGCTGATGGACCGCAGCTGGTACAACCGCGCCGGCGTGGAACGGGTGATGGGTTACTGCAGCGATGCGCAGTACCGGCAGTTCCTGCAGCAGGCGCCGGTGTTCGAACACCTGCTGGTGGACGATGGCATCCTGCTGTTCAAGTACTGGCTGGCGGTGGACCAGGCGCAGCAGGAGGAACGTTTCGCCGAGCGCCACACCGACCCGCTGAAGGGCTGGAAGCTGTCACCAGTGGACCTGCAGTCGCGCGACAAGTACGAGGCTTACACCCAGGCCCGCGAGGCCATGCTGCAGGCGACCCACCGTACCCATGCGCCGTGGACGCTGGTGGATTTCAACGACCAGCGCACGGGTAGGCTGACCCTGGTCCGCGACCTGCTGGACCGCCTGCCCGATACCCATGTCGAGGAGGCGCTGCCAGAGCTGCCGAAGCTGAAAGGCAAGCTGCACCGCGAGCACTACGGGCTGCTGGAGCCGATCCCGGACGTGGTCTGACAGTGCTTCGGGGTGAGGTTCCTTTTGCGCTGCAAAAGGAACCTCACCCTGGCATCAGGATCTGCTGCCGGCGATGCGCGCTTCGATGTCCGCCGCGGTGACCGGACCCACGAACGAATGCACCACCTTGCCCTGCGGATTCACCAGGTGGGTCAGCGGCAGGCCGCGCGGAGTGGCGAAGTCGGCCGGCGGATCGTACGGGTCCACGATGGCGATCGGATAGGTCACCGGCCGTTCCTTCAGGAAGGCCTGCATGTCCGCCGGTTCGATTTCCTCGTACGCCAGCCCGACCACTTCGATCTCGCTGCGCATCGCATGCAGTGCGGACAACTCGGGCATCTCCTTGCGGCAGGGAGCGCACCAGGTGGCCCAGAAGTTCACCACCACCCACTTGCCGCGGTGCGCCGCCAGGTCATAGTCGGCGCCGTCCACGGTCTTGACCTTCAGGGTCGGGAACTCGGCCGTGACCCGCTCTGCAGACGCTGCACCATCGGCTGCGCCCAGCGCCGCATCCGGGTCGGCGGCAGGCGCTGGCGTGGCTGCGTCGGCAGCAGGCGGCGCGGCGGCCGGTGCGGTGGCCGCAGGTTCGGCGGCCGGCTTGCAGGCGGCCAAGAGAACGGACAGGGTGACGACCAACAACGTGCATCTCATCGGGGCGTATCTCCGGGGGGATAGATGTCGCTGACGCGACGCTTGAGTTTCTCACGCAGTGGCAGGCGCAGTTCGTCCAGCGCCGCCAGCGCGGCCTGGCCCAGGCTGTCCTGGCGATAGGGCAGGTGCGCTTCGGCCACCGGGATGCGCAGCTGGGTGGACTCGTACAGGTCGGCCAGGGTCAACTGCTCCAGGTCACGCGCCAGCATCCACTCACCGTTCTCGGCGCGGCGCAGCAGTGCGATCCGCTCCATGTCGCACAGCAACTGCTGTAGCAGCGAGTCGGTCATCATCGGCTCGTGCTGCAGGATTTCGTCGTCCTCCAGGCCCCTGCCCATCGCGCGCGCCTGCTGGAAGCGGCCGAGCAGGCGCAGCAGCGCGTAGAACTCATACCCCTGCGGCAGGCGCAGTTCCGCCGGCTGGTAGCGGAAGGCGGCCATCGAAGAGGCCAGCGAAGCGCCCAGCAACACCGCCACCCAGCACAGGTAGATCCACAGCAGCAGGATCGGCACGAAGGCGACGGTGCCGTACAGCTTCTGGTAGGACTGGAAGCTGCCCAGGTAGGCACCGATGCCCCACTTCACCAGTTCCAGCAGGATCGCCGCCAGGATCGCACCGGGCACCGCGTGCTTCCATTTGACCGTGTGGTGCGGCACCACGCGGTACACCAGCGTGATGCACACGAACTCGATCAGCACCGGGGCCAGCCGCAGCGAGAAATCGGCCAGCCACCGTCCTTCCTGGGTGCCGAACAGCGGCAGCGCGAAGACCCGCGCCGAGACTGCCAGCGAGGCCGCCGCCAACATCGCACCGAGGGTCAGCACGGTCCAGTAAACCAGGAAGCGGGTCAGCTTGGGCCGCGACGATCCCACCCGCCAGATCTGGTTGAAGGTTTCTTCCACGCTGTTGAGCGTGATCAGCAGCGAGATCACCAGCGCGATGAAGCCGGCGGCGGTGAGCTGGCCGGCGCTGGCGCTGAACTGCCGCAGGTAGCCTTCTGCCGCACGCGCCGCGCTGGGCACGAAGTTGGAGAACACGTAGTCGCTGAGCTGGTCGCTCCAGCGATCGAACACCGGGAAGGCGGACAGCACACCGAACACCACGATGGCCAGCGGGACCAGGGCGAACACGGTGGTGTAGGCCAGCGCGGCAGCGGCCTGGAACAGGCGGTCATCCAGGAAGCGCCGCCACAGGAAACGGCCGAAGCTGGCCGCGCGCGGACGGTCGCGCGCGCGCTCCATCCATAGATTGATCGTGTTCAACGGTTCCATCGGCGCAAGGGTACCCGATGCAGGATGGCCGCAGGATAGCCATACTGGCGTCTCCTGAACGAGAAAGCGGGTCGAAGATGGGCGAGATCCTGGTGCTCTACTACAGCCGAGGCGGTTCGGTGGCACGGCTGGCGCGGCAGATCGCGCGGGGCATCGGCGAGGTTCCGGGCATGGCCGCGCGCGTGCGCAGCGTGCCCGCCGTGGCCGCCGTGACCCAGACCGCGCGTCCACCGGTACCCGATGAAGGCGCGCCGTATGTCAGCGTCGAAGACCTCGCCGCGTGCGATGGGTTGCTGCTCGGCAGTCCCACCCGGTTCGGCAACATGGCCGCCCCGATGAAGCACTTCCTGGATGGCCTGGGCGCGGAGTGGGTCAATGGCACGCTGGCCGGAAAGCCGGCGGCCGTGTTCACCTCCACCGCCTCGATGCATGGGGGCCAGGAATCCACCCTGCTGTCCATGCAGCTGCCGTTGCTCCATCACGGTTGCCTGATCGTCGGCATTCCGTTCACTGAAGCAGCGTTGAGCCACACCACCAGCGGCGGCACGCCCTACGGTGCCAGCCACGTGGCAGGCGCCAATGATGACCCGCAGCCCAGCGAGGACGAAGCCAGCCTGGCCCGCGCGCTTGGCCGACGGGTCGCCGATATCGCACGGCGGCTGGCCTGATGGCCACCACCGCGCGCACCGTGCTGCTGCTCGCCCTGATGGGCCTGGCGGCGCTGTACGCCGGCTGGTTCATCAACGACCGCCACTGGCTGGCGACCCAGCTGGTGTTCACCGCCCCGCCGCTGGTGCTGGCGATCGCGCTGCGGATGGGCTGGCGCAAGGCCGGCTTCTGGGCCAGCGTGCTGGCGCTGGGCTGGTTCAGCCATGGCGTGATGAGCGCCTGGAGCCATGCCGAAACGCGCGCGCTGGCGTGGCTGGCGATCTGCCTGTCGCTGCTGGTGATCTTCGCCGGCAGCCTGCCCGGCCTGCGTGCCCGTTTCAGCCGAAAGCAACGCTGACGGCCCCCACCGGGGGCCGGTATCATCTGCGTTCCTGTTCCTGCAGCGCCGTTCCAGGCTCCGAAGACATGCCCATGATGGAAGACCTCCTGATCGTCACCACCGGTGGCACGATCGACAAGATCTACTTCGACGACAAATCGGATTACCAGATCGGCGATCCGCAGATCGGCATGATCCTGCGCGAGCTGGGCGTGACTTTCCGCTTCAACGTCATCCCGATCCTGCGCAAGGATTCGCTGCATATCAGCGATGACGACCGCGAACTGATCCGCGCCACCATCGCCGCGCAGCCTACCCGCCACGTGCTGGTCACCCACGGCACCGATTCGATGGTGGCCACCGGCAAGGTGCTGGCCACCATCCCGGACAAGACCATCGTGATGACCGGCGCGTTGAGTCCGGCGCGCTTCCGCGGTTCCGATGCCGAGTTCAACATCGGCTGCGCCATCGGCGCGGTGCAGTCGCTGGCCGCCGGCGTGTACATCGCGATGAACGGGCGCATCTGGGATCCGCAGAGCGTCCGCAAGAACGTGGCCGAGAACCGTTTCGAAGCGGCCTGACGATTCCTTTTCCCAACTGGGGGACGAACTCAGTCCGCCCCCCCGGGCATTGCCTGCAATGCGGGCAATGCGTTACTGGCCTGCGACTTCCATCGCCTTGTCTACGGCGCCATCCGCGTTGGCGATACCGGCACCACAGCCTTGACGGCAGTCCCCCGGCAGCGGTCGCGCTGTGGTCTTGAGGATGTCGACCACCTGCCCAGGGGTCAGCTTGCCGTCAGCGGCCGACTGCATCAGCGCCACTACGCCGGCGACGTGCGGGGCCGCCATCGAGGTGCCGTTGTAGGCGGCATAGGCAGGCGCACCCGGCGAGGTGCGTCCACTGTTCAAGGTGGAAAGGATGTTCTCACCCGGCGCCGCCAGGGTGATTCCCCTGCCATAGTTGGAAAAACCCGCACGCGCACCGCGTGAGGTCGTGGCCGCCACCGCCACCACCCCACGGCAGTTGGCCGGATTGAATCGCGACACATCCGCGTTGCTGTTTCCCGCTGCAACAACCACCGTTGCACCGTTCTGGATCGCGCCGTCCACGGCGGCCTGTGATGCGCGATCGCAGGCTCCCTGGCCGCCCAGCGACAGGTTCAGCACTTTGGCGGGATTTGCATTGCGCGGAATGCCCCTGACGGTGCCACCCGCGGCCCACACCATGCCGTCGGCGATGTCCGAGGTGTAACCGCCGCCCTTGCCGAGGACGCGGACATGCACCAGTTTGGCGTTGAAGGCCGTTCCGGCGACCCCCTGCCCATTATTCGTGGCCGCGGCAACGGTACCGGCCACGTGGGTGCCATGCCAGCTGGAGGGTCGGCCCCACTGGCTGTCGCCGACGTCATCCGGGTTGTCATCCCGACCATTGCCGTCGCCGGCCATGCTGCCGTTGCTGATGAAGTCGTAACCCGGCAGCGTATTGGCGTCCAGTTCCGGATGGCGGGTGCGGCCGGTGTCGATGATCGCCACCACCTGCCCGGCGCCGGTGGCCTTGTCCCACGCCGACCGCACGTTGAGTGATGCGGCACTGTTGGAGAAGCCCCACTGTTCGTTCAAGCGCGGATCGTTGGGGTCCAGCGCCGGCGTCAGGATGCGGTCCACCTGCACGTGTTCCACGTCTGGGTCACTCGCCATGGCCGCCATCCAGGCACCGGCCTGCGCGCGGTCCAGCGATTTTCCCGCGCGCACCACCATCGGCCCGGTGGCCATCTGGCGCAGCACCTGCATGCCGCCGGTTGCCATGCGCAGACCGGATCCGGCACGGACCAGTGCCGCCTGCATCGCGCCTTCATCCTCGCCCAGCGCGCTCCCTTCACGCAGGTGGACGATGAACTGCTGATGGGTGTCCGACTGCACCAGGCCGGAAAGATCTACGTCGCCGGCATGGGCCGGTGCGCTGTACATCGCCACCAGCACGCAGGCAATGGCGGGAGACAGGAATGTTTCTTTGCAGGACATCTTCATGCGGATACTCCGTCTGTTTGTGGCCAGTCGACTTTGTGCTTGTCGGGCCAGAGCCGGTATCGGGTATCCACTCACTGCGCAGCAGGCGCACTGCGCAGTGGAATAGCGCGGATTCCTCGACCTCGTCCCGCTGGCCGGCACGTTCGGCGGATCAGTCGTTCAGGACCTGCGCCCTATTCGGCCTTGGCCTTGACCATGAGTCCGCTGTAATCGCTGATTGCCTTGATCCGTATGTGCCAGGTTCCAGTGCCTGGCCAGATGCGCACGCAGGTCTTGCTGTTGCCCGTGCCCTGGGGGCGGCAGTCGTATTCGGTATCGGTGGGCCTGACCGCATGGCGCGCATATAGATCAACGTCGCCGGATCCTTCGCCGATCTGCACCACCAGCATGTTGCTGCCCGCCGGCACGTTGAAGGTGTACCAGCGCTCGCTCCCGGCAGTGCCGCTCAGTCCCCTGACCGGTACGTCGTTTTCCAGGTCCGAGGGATCGGGGTCCGGATCGGGGTCTGGATCCGGACCGGTATCGCCGGCGGCCGCCCTGGCGACGACGACGGCAGCGTCGACCAGCCCGGCGCCGCAGCCGCCGGTACAGGTACCGGGCAACGGCCGTGCGGCACTTCGCAGCAAGGCGTCCACCTGCGCGGGCAGCAACGGCTTGGGCGCCACTGATTGCATCAGCGCGACCACGCCCGCCACGTGCGGGGCCGCCATCGAGGTGCCGCTGTAAGCGGCATAGCTGGGTTGTGCCGGGCCCTGCTGCCCATCATTCAAGGTGGACAGGATGCTTTCGCCCGGCGCGGCCACCGTGATGCGCGCACCGTAGTTGGAGAAGGATGCGCGGCTGCCTGCGGCGTTGGTGGCCGCCACGGCGATCACGCCGCGACAGTTCGCCGGCCGGTAACGCGCTACATCGTCATTGGAATTGCCCGCCGCCACGACCACCGACGCACCATGGGCAATGGCTGTATCCACCGCGGCTTGGCTGGCCCGGTCGCAGGTGCCGAAGCCACCCAGTGAAAGATTGACCACCTGCGCTGGATGCGGATTGTCCGCCACCCCTGGCACCCGCCCGCCTGCGGCCCAGACGATGCCATCGGCGATGTCCGACTGGAACCCGCCACAGCGGCCCAGTACGCGCACTGGCACCACCTTGGCATTGAACGCAGTGCCGGCCACGCCGATGCCGTTGTGGGTCGATGCTGCAACGGTGCCGGCCACATGCGTACCGTGCCAGCTCGAACGCGAACCGCCAGCGGAACTGCATTCGCCGGGAGGGTACCAATCGCCTGCATCGGTAGCATCGCCATCGCGCCCATCGCCATCGCGGGACATCGCCGGATCGCTGATGAAGTCGTAGCCCGGGAGGATGTTGGCGTCGAGGTCGGGATGGCCGGTGATGCCCGTGTCGATGACCGCCACCACCACGCCTTTGCCACGGGCGATGTCCCAGGCAGGGCGGATACCCAGCGAGGCGTTGCTGGCGCCGAAGGCCCATTGCTCGGCCAGCCGCGGATCATCGGGATCCCATGAAGGCCGCAGGATGGCATCCAACTGCACGGCGTCCACCTCTTGCTGCAGTGCCAGCGCGCGGAGCAGCTGTTCGGCCTCGGCGGCATCCAGGGGAACGCTGGTACGCACGACCGTGCTGCCTATCGCCATGCGCCGCAGTGCGCGGACCTGCACCGCCCTGCCGCCTTTGCGGGGAAGCGCATCCGCCGCCCGCTGCAAGCTTCGCGCCGCGCCTGCCAGTGACGATGCCGGTGCACTGCCCGGCCGGTAGGCGACGATGAACTGCTGATGCGCGGTGTTGCCGGCCAGCCCTTGCAGATCCACGCTACCGGCGTGGGAAAGCGGGCTCGCGCAAATACCTGCCACCACGAGGGCAACGGCTGCAGCGACGGGATGGGACCGGGGGATCACACGGCAATGGGTGGACATGGTTGCTGACTCCTCGCAGTGGGACGGCACCTGTCACTACGGAGAGGGAAAAAGCCGCAGCAGGCACTGTCACTGGCGACGCGATGATCAGCATTCGACACCGCCACGGCGTAACCGGCACGCTCATGCTGCGCTGCTGCAACACCGCCGATCATCGGGAAAAGCCGTAGCCGCGCCGACGCAGTCTCCGTTAATGGAGTCGTCGTAACGCCCGACTGCAGGGCACCGCCAATGTCAGGCCGATACGACGACGCCCCGGCAGGGCCGGGGCGTCGGGAGACACGCGGGAACGGCTTCCGTCAGTACTGCGCGCGCACGGTCAAACCGGAGAACGTGCTGTAGGCCTTGATCCGCACGTGCCAGGTACCTGCGGCCGGGTTGCTGATGGTGCAGGTCTCATTGTTGCCGCTCAGGTAGGGACGGCAGGCGTACGTGCTGTCGGTCGGGGCGCTGCCCTGGCGCAGGTACAGGTCGGCATCACCACTGCCGCCGCTGATCGCCACGCGCAGTTGGGTGGCACCGCTGGGAACGGTGACGGTGTAGCTGAGCGCCGCACCGGAAGCAGCACCCAGCCCACCCACCGCCACGTTGTTCTGCAGCACCGTGCCGGTGCCCGGATCCGGGTTGCCACCGCCGCCGCCCTGCGCCGCCACCACCGCCGCATCGGCGTTGACGATGCCCGCGCCGCAGCCACCGGAGCAGGCGCCCGGCAGGGCGCGCGCGGTGTTCTTGATGATGGTTTCCACCTGCGCCGGAGTGAGCGCGGTCGGTGCCACCGACTGCATCAGCGCCACCACGCCGGCCACGTGCGGGGCCGCCATCGAGGTGCCGTTGTAGGACGCGTAGGTTGCCGAGGCCGGCACCGTGGTGCCGGTGTTGAGGGTGGACAGGATGGCCTGGCCCGGTGCGGAGATGTCGATGCCGGCACCGTAGTTGGAGAAGCTGGCCTTGGCGCCGGTGTTGGTGGTGGCTGCCACCGCGATCACGTTGGCGCAGTTGGCCGGGACCGACGTGGAGACGTTGCTGGATTCATTGCCGGCCGCCACGACCACGGTGGTACCCCGTCCCACTGCACCGTTGATCGCGTTCTGGTAGGTGGCCGAGCAGCTGCCCCCCCCGCCGAGGGACATGTTGATCACTTCGGCCGGATTGGCATTGGCCGGCACGCCGCTGACAGTGCCGCCGGAAGCCCAGACGATGGCGTCGGCGATGTCGGAGGTATAGCCGCCGCACTTGCCGAGCACGCGCACCGGCACCACCTTGGCGTTGTAGGCCGTACCGGCTACGCCGGTGCTGTTGTTGGTCACCGCGGCGATGGTGCCGGCCACGTGGGTGCCATGCCAGCTGGAGTTGGAGGCCGGATAGCCCGCGCCACATTCATTGGCGGCGTACCAGTCGCCCTGGTCGTTGGCGTTGTTGTCGCGCCCACCACCATCGCGTGCCATGGCCGCGTCGCTGATGAAATCATAGCCGGGCAGGATGTTGGCATTCAGGTCCGGATGGCTGGTGATGCCGGTGTCGATCACCGCCACCACTACGCCGGTGCCGGTGGACTTGCCCCACGCCGGGCGCACGTTGATGGACGCGTTGGACGTACCGAAGCCCCACTGTTCGCCGAGGCGGGCATCGTTTGGCACCAGGGTCGGCCGCATGATCTGGTCGACCTCCACGTACTCCACGTTGGGATCGGCGGCGAGCCTGCGCATCAGCATTTCGGCCTGCGCGGCATCCAGCGGCTGATCTGCCCGGACCACGCTCGGGCCCACCGCCAGCCGGCGCACCTGCTGCAGGCCCAGCGCGCGTCCCTGCGCAGCCGACAGGCCCGATGCCGCGGTCTTGAGTGAGCTCGCCAGGGCTGACGGCGTGGCCAGCGGCGCGCTGTTGTCGCGGAACTTGACGATGAACTGCTTGTGGGTCGGCGCGGACGACAGGCCGCTGAGGTGGACGTCGCCGGCGAACGCCGGGGCTACCAGCAGCAACGAGGTGAGCACGGAGGCCCCCATGACGACCACTGCACGCTGACGCAAACGCGGTTGCGAAACCTGGGACATCGGATTTCCTTTTCTGGGTTCTGACATGGATGCCGGATTCGGCAGAGGGCGCCGGTCGCGATTCGCAGGCTGCGCTGCACTGGCAGGAATCGGTACCGGGGCGGACAGTCCCCCGTGCGCTGTCCACAAGGCCGAAGCTAGTCGGTTCGAGCCATTGACGACAACGTTTCAGCCCCACTTCAGTGACATGAAATGTCGGAACTGAGACTTTTGGTGTCTAAAATTTGTAAAGGTGAAGGAACTTTCACGTGGTTTTTACGGTCCGGACCTGTCCTTGGCTTGTCCCGCCGTGACCATGCCGACATCGGCCACCAACAAAAAAGCCCGTCGCGGGGGACGGGCTTTCCGTGGGATTCCGCCGAGCATGGCGCAGCGCTACCGGCTACACCCTTGGACCTGCGAGGTGCTGTAGCGCCGAGCCATGCTCGGCGGGGCACCGTCAGCCGCTCAGCCCAGCTTGACCAGCCAGCCGTGGCGGTCTGGCAGACGACCGTACTGGATGTCGGTCAGTTCCTTGCGCAGCGACAGGGTCACTTCACCGGCGGGCGCGTTGATGTCGCCGACTTCGAAGCCTTCGCCCTTCAGCTGGCCGATCGGGGTCACCACCGCGGCGGTACCGCAGGCGAACACTTCGGTGATCTCGCCCGACGCCACGCCCTGCTTCCACTCGTCGATGCTGACCTTGCGCTCTTCCACCTTCATGCCACGGTCGCGGGCCAGCTGCAGGATGCTTTCGCGGGTGATGCCTTCCAGGATGCTGCCCGACAGCTGCGGGGTCACCAGGGTGCCGTCCTTGTAGACCAGGAAGACGTTCATGCCGCCCAGCTCTTCCAGGTACTTGCCTTCGGTGGGGTCCAGGAACAGCACCTGCGAGCAGCCCTGCGCCTGCGCCTTCTGCTGCGGCAGCAGCGAAGCCGCATAGTTGCCACCGCACTTGGCCGCGCCGGTGCCGCCCTTGGCCGCGCGCGCGTATTCGGTGGACAGCCAGATCGACACCGGCGCCACGCCCTTGGCGAAGTACGGGCCGGCCGGGCTGGCGATCACGTAGTAACCGGCCTTGTGCGCGCCGCGCACGCCGAGGAACGCTTCATCGCCGATCATGAACGGCCGGAAGTACAGGCTGGATTCGTCGGCCGACGGCACCCAGTCCTTGTCCAGTGCGACCAGCTGCTTCAGCGATTCGACAAAGATATCCACCGGCAGTTCCGGCAGCGCCAGGCGCTGTGCCGAACGCTGCAGGCGACGACCATTGGCATCGGGACGGAAGGTCCACACCGAACCGTCGGCATGCCGGTAGGCCTTGATGCCTTCGAAGATTTCCTGGCCGTAATGCAGCACCGCGGCGGCCGGATCCAGCAGCAGCGGACCGTACGGGCGCACGTTGGCGTTGTGCCAGCCGGTGTCCTTGTCCCAGCGCACTTCCACCATGTGGTCAGTGAAGTGCAGGCCGAAGCCCGGCTTTTCCAGGATGGCGGCGCGCTCATCGGCGCTGCGCGGATGGGCCGAGCGGGTGACGTCGAAGCTGATGTTGGACTGGGACACCGGATGTTTCCTGTTCTGGTTGCGGTTGTTACCGGGATTCCACCACGCGGGCGGCGTACGGTCGGGTCAGAGCATGCCGGTTTCCAGGCGCGCCGACTCGGACATCATGTGGCGGCCCCATGGTGGATCGAACACCAGTTCCACGTCGGCCTCGGCCACGGTGGGGATGATCTCCAGCTTGCTGCGCACGTCGTCGACCAGGATGTCGCCCATGCCGCAGCCGGGCGCGGTCAGGGTCATCTTGACGTCGACTTCGCGGCGGCCATCGTCCAGGTGCTTGAGCTCCACTTCGTAGACCAGGCCGAGGTCGACGATGTTGAACGGGATCTCCGGGTCGAAGCAGGTGCGCAGCTGCTGCCACACCAGTTGTTCGACCTGTTCATCGCTGGCGTCGTCGGGCAGCTCCAGCGGTGCCGGGGCCTCCTTGCCGATGGCATCGCCATCCCGCCCCGCGATGCGGAACAGGTTGCCTTCGACGAACACCGTATAGCTGCCACCCAGGGCCTGGGTGATATAGCCATAGCTGCCGGCGGGCAGGGTCACCGTTTCGCCCTGCGGGACCATGACGGCCTCGCAGTCGCGTTCGAAGTGGACTGGTTCACTGCTACGGGAATACATGAGGCTCGATCTGGGGGCTGCGGACGCGCCGCGCAAGGCGACATTTTAGCCCAGCGGCCCGGCGCCCGCCCGTGCACTGCGGCAAACCCAGTATCCTGTTGGCATCCAAAGGGAAATCCGCATGCCCTCTCCTGCTGTACGCACCAGGACCGTGTCCTGGCTCTGGCCCGTGATGTACCTGATCGGCGCCGGCACGGCCCTGCTGGCCTGGGTGTTCTTCGCATTGATGACCGGCCGCCAGTTGGGTTGGATGGCGGTCGTGGTGGCGCTGGAACTGCTGTTCATGCTGCGCCTGGGCACCCTGCGCGGCGGCGTGCTGCGCGCTCTTCTGGTAGCCGGTGGCACGCTGGGGGTGACCGCGCTGGCCTGGTGGAGCATCGCCAGCGCCTGGCTGGGCGGATCGATGGGACTCACGCCGTGGGAATCGGCATTGCGCATGGGCCCGCACCTGGCGTGGACGCTGGTGGGGCTGGCCAACGTCACCGCCGACTGGCTGTGGCTGCCGGTGGCGCTGGTGTTCGCGGCATGGCTGGGCTGGCAGAAGCGCGTCTGACGCAGGGCCGGTGGGTTCGGCGGGTGACGACCGTTGGTCGTCACGCTGTTGCTTTCCGCTGCGCTCGCCGAGCATGGCTCGGCGCTACCGTTGTGGTCCCCGGTAGTGACGGCCGCTGGCCGTCATTCCCTTGCGGCGGATGGGGCTCAGTGCCCCCCATCCAGCCCCTTCAGCTCGCTCACCAGCGAACCCGCCGCCGCCGCTCCATCGCCGTACAGCATGCGGGTGTTGTCCGCATAGAACAGCGCGTTTTCGATCCCCGCGAAGCCCGTACCGCGCCCGCGCTTGATCACTACCACGTTGCGCGCATTCACCACGTCCAGGATCGGCATGCCGTAGATCACGCTGGCCGGATCGGTGCGTGCCACCGGATTGACCACGTCGTTGGCACCGATCACCAGCACCACGTCGGTGCTGGGGAACTCCGGATTGATGTCGTCCATGTCGGCGATCAGGTCATACGGCACGCCGGCTTCGGCCAGCAGCACGTTCATGTGCCCGGGCATGCGGCCGGCCACCGGATGGATGGCGAACTTCACCTTCACCCCGCGCGCGATCAGCCGCTGCGCCAGCTCCCAGATCTTGTGCTGCGCCTGGGCCACGGCCATGCCGTAGCCCGGCACGATCACCACGCGTTCGGCGAAGGCCATCATTGCTGCCACGTCGGAGGCATCGATCGGCTTCTGCGCGCCGGTGATTTCCTGCGCCTCGCCGCCCGCGCCACCACCGAAGTTGGAGAACAGCACGTTGCTGATCGGCCGGTTCATCGCCTTGGCCATCAGCCGGGTCAGCAGGATGCCGGCCGCACCGACCATCATGCCGGCGATGATCAGCGCCTCGTTGCCCAGCACATAGCCTTCGAACGACACCGCCAGGCCGGTGAACGCGTTGTACAACGAGATCACCACCGGCATGTCCGCCCCGCCGATCGGCAGGGTCATCAGCACGCCCAGCGCCAGCGCCAGCACGAAGAAGGCGATGATCGCCCAGGGTGCCAGCGTGCTGGCGGCGATGATGCCCAGCACCACCACGGCCACCGCCACGATCATGTTCAGCGCCTGCTGGCCCGGCCAGGTGATGCGCCGGTCCAGGCGACCGTCCAGCTTCGCCCAGGCGATCACCGAACCGGACAGCGACACCGCGCCGATGGCCGCACCGGTCACTGCCAGCGTCAGCACCATCGCCGAAGGCTGGCGCGCGGCCAGGTCGGTCAACGCCTGCGCGCTCCAGTGGCTGGTATCGCGGTTGGCCAGCGCCGACCAGCGCAGCAGCTCCACCGCACCGATGGCTGCGGCCGAACCGCCCCCCATGCCGTTGTACAGCGCCACCATCTGCGGCATGTCGGTGATGGCGACCTTGCCGGCTGACCACCACGCCAATCCGCCACCCAACGCCAGCGCGACCAGGATCAGCGGGATGTTGTGCAGTTCGGGCAGGAAGAAGGTGGCAACGGTGGCCACCAGCATGCCCAGCCCGGCCCAGCGGATGCCGCTGCGGGCGGTAAGCGGCGAGGCCATGCGCTGCAGGCCGAGCAGGAACAGCGTGGCAGCGACGAGGTAGCTGGTCTTGACCAGCCAATCCAGCAGTTCAGGCGTGCTGACGTTCAAGGTTGCGGCTCCTTGTCGGCGTCGGTGGGCGCCGGCTTGACGCTGGGCTTGAACATTTCCAGCATGCGCGCGGTGACCACGTAACCGCCGGCGGCATTGCCTGCGCCCAGCACCACCGCGACGAACCCGAGGATCTTCTCCAGCGGCGTCTGCGCGTGGCCCAGCACCACCATCGCGCCGATCAGCACGATGCCGTGGATGAAGTTCGAACCGGACATCAGCGGGGTATGCAGGATCACCGGCACCCGCGAGATGATCACATGGCCGGCGATGGCCGCCAGCATGAAGATGTACAGCGCCACGAATCCGTCACTCACCGGCACGACTCCCGCTCTGGATGTAGGCCCCATCATAACCACGCGCTGAACCGCGCGCGCTGCACTGTCAACGCGGGCTGCCTGCACGCGTTGTCCATGGTGAGCCCGACGAAGGACCCGTACCCTGTGCTGGTGAGCAGCCCCCTGGCCCCGACCGCCGCCGCACCGCCTGCATCGCTGGACCAGTTCCTGGCCGGGGTGGGACCGCGCGCGTTCCGCTTCGCCGAGGCCGGCCTGCGCCATCGCGAGGATGCGCTGGACGCGGTGCAGGACAGCCTGATACGCATGCTGGACTACCGGGAAAAGCCGGCCGCCGAGTGGCCGCCGCTGTTCTGGAGCATCCTGCGCCGGCGGGTGATCGACCTGCAGCGCCGTCGCCGCTTCCGCCTGCGGTTCTGGCGCGACAACGTGGATAGCGACGGTGAGCCGGTGGACTGGGCCGATGAGGGCCCGGGCCCGGCCGACGTCCATGCCGAGCGCGAACAGTACGATGCGCTGGTGCAGGCGCTGCGCGCGCTGCCGCCGCGACAGCGCGAAGCCTTCACCCTGCGCGTGCTGCAGGACCTGGACGGCGCCACCACCGCACGCGCCATGGGCTGCAGCGAAGGCGCGGTAAAGACCCACCTGGCGCGCGCCCGCGACGCGCTGAGAACCCTGATGGAGAATCCGACGTGAGCCGCACCCTGCCCCCCGACGACCAGTTGCAGGCCCTGCACCACCAGGCCGTGCAGGCGCTGTCGCCCGTGACCTTGGCGCGCCTGCGCAACGCGCGGCATGCCACGGCGGCATCGCGGCGGCGACCCGCCTGGTGGATGGCTACCGCCTTTGCCGGGGTGGCCGCGCTGGGCGTCGGGCTGAGCCTGCAGATGCGCTCGCCGCCTTCAGCGTTGCCTGCCGTGGCGCCGATGGTGGCCGCGCTGGAAAGCGATGGCGCCGCGCTGGATGAAAACCCCGATCTTTACCTGTGGCTGGCCAGCACCGACCTGGCGATGGAGTAACCTGATGAACGTTTATCCGCCTTCCCGCCTGTTGCCTGTGCTGCTTGTACTGCTGAGCGTTGGTGGCGCGGCGTTCGCGCAGGAGGCCGCGCCGCCGGCCTGGGAACAGCTGACCCCGGCCCAGCGCGACGCACTGGTCGCCCCGCTGCGCGACCGCTGGAACAGCGCCCCGCCCGCGCAGCGCCAGCGCATGCTGCAGCACGGCCAGCGCTGGCAATCGATGACACCGGAGCAGCGCGACCAGGCCCGCAAGGGCATGCGCCGTTTCGATGGCATGAGCCCCGAGCAGCGCGAACAGGCGCGCGCGCTGTTCGCCAAGATGCGCGGCATGACCCCGGAGCAGCGCACTGAACTGCGCGCCCGCTGGGGCACGATGAGCAACGACCAGCGCCGCCAATGGGTACGCGACAACCCCCCGCCCCCGCGCAACCGCGACTGACGCGCCGACGCCTCGGTAGTGACGGCCCCTGGCCGTCCTGCTCTCGCCCCCGGTAGTGACGGCCGCTGGCCGTCCCGCTCTCGCCTCGGTGGGTGACGACCGCTGGCCGTCCCGCTCTTGCCCCGGTAGTGACGGCCGCTGGCCGTCCCGCTCTCGCCTCGGTGGGTGACGTCCGTTGGTCGTCACGCCGGAGCAGCTGAGGTTACCGCTCAGCCACCCGCCACCCAGCGCGTCCTGGCCAACAGCTCATCCTCCCAGTCAAACCGCACCTCCCCGTCATGCACGAACAGGCTGACGAAGTTCAACACGTTGCGCGCATACATCTCGCTGGCCTGCGCCGCGCCCAGACTGGCCAGGTTCAACGGGCCATCCACCACCACCCCAGCGTGCTCGATGCACTCACCCGGCACGGTCACCGCACAATTGCCGCCACTTTCCGCGGCAAGATCCACGATCACGCTGCCCGGCGCCATCCCTTCCACCATCGCCTGGCTCAGGATCACCGGCGCCGTGCGCCCCGGTACCGCCGCCGTACAGATCACCACGTCCACGCCGCGCAGATGGTCGGCCAGCCGCTGCTGCTGCAGCGCGCGCTCCTCATCGGTCAGCGCACGCGCATAGCCGCCCTCGCCGGCCGCGCTGACGCCAAGGTCAAGGAAGCGCGCGCCCAGCGACTGGATCTGCTCACGCGTTTCCGGTCGCACATCGAAGCCTTCCACCTGCGCGCCGAGTCGCCGCGCCGTGGCAATAGCCTGCAGCCCCGCCACGCCCGCGCCCACCACCAGCACCTTGGCCGGGCGCACCGTGCCCGCCGCGGTGGTCAACATCGGGAAAAAGCGCGGCGCCCGCTCGGCGGCGATCAAGGTCGCCTTGTAGCCGGCCATGCCCGCCTGTGAACTCAACACGTCCATCGATTGCGCGCGGGTGGTACGCGGCAGCAATTGCAACGGAAACAGCTGCAAGCCCGGCTGCGTAACCAGTGCAGCCAGCACCGCATCGCGCGCCGGCTGCAGCAACCCGACCACGCTGGCACCGGGCTTCAACCGCGCCAGCCGCGCCGGCTCGGGTGACTGCACGCAGAGCAACGAATCGATATCCGCCCAGCGGCTGTCATCGACCAGCAGTGCGCCGGCATCCAGGTAAGCCTGGTCAGGGAAGCCCGCCGATGTGCCCGCACCGGCCTCGAACCAGACCGTGGCACCGCGTGCGGCCAGTTTCTTCGCCGTTTCCGGGGTAAGCGCCACACGGCGCTCTCCTGGTGCGGTTTCCTTGACCCCCAGCAACGCTACGGACATACGCTTCCCCGCTGATCGGTAATCAGCCGATAGTAGCGCGCCCCACGCGCCGTTGCTGGCCTGGCGGCCTGCCGCCGGCGAGCGGCTTCATCTATCCCACGACAAGGGCAGCGTCCGGCATCAGGATGCACTGGAGGGTGAGGTCGTGCGCGCCGCGCCTGCTGGCAACCTCGTCCATCCACGTACTGTCATCGTGGTATTCAATCGCCGAGAGCAGCCCGTTCTGGCAATGCAGCACGGCCCTGAGCGGCGTGAAGCCACCGGCGACGCTGACCGTCACCTCGGCCAACGGCACGTCATGCCCAGCGAGCGGCAGCGCAAGGCCGTTGTCTACCACTGGCTTGCCCCGCGACGCCTGGTGCAGGCGGATCGTGCGTCTTCCGGGCAGGCGTTCGATACCCGTAATGCAGACGATCTGACCGGCCCAGCGGGTCGCCATTTCCGGGTTCAGCTGCGCCTGCACGCAGTGCACGATCAGCACTTCCAACCGACTTAAAGCGGCCTTGGGCGCAAACAGCCGCGAGAATATCGACATCATCCTTGTCTTCTCCTGCCTGGGTGGCCACACCGGCCACAGGCTCCATGTCACTACACCGGACCCCACCGTGGAAGTGTCAAATACGACGCGATGCGGTTCCGCCAAGGCGCGATGGTATATCGGCCCGTGATGCCTTGCTCCGTTCAACGTGGCCGACATGCTGGCGCTACGTTTCTGACCCAACGCGCGAGTACCGCTTCGCACGTGCGCCGCGCGGATGAGCGGCACCCGCCCCCTATATTTCGACAGCGTGCACTGCGGGCTGCGCGCACTCGGCATACGGATAAGACTGGAGGTGATTTGAGCGTCGCTCCCTCTCATACAGGATGTTGACGACAGCCCATCCGGTGCCCAGCCGGGAAGGCGTGCCCTCCGGCTGGCTTGACCTGCATAAGAGGGGCCTGTTCCACCACGCATGCTGCTTTGGCCGCCGACGATTTTGACGGCGTATTGTCATCCAAACATGGGCTGGTACCAGAACATTCCCTTTTCCCTCAGCCAGGGAAATCTGGCGCCATCGAAAATCGACAGCTGCGCCATGTCGATGCCGTAGCGGCTGAATATTGAGATCAGCTCCATCAGGTCATCATCCCCAAGAGATGTCGCCACGCGCAAATATATTGAATCGCCCGAACCCTTGATCTCTTCAATCGCAGAAACGGATGTAAGCCAGGCAAACAGGTTTTCTTCGTCGCGAGGCGAGAAGAAAGTTAAATCAGCTATCGCTAATTGAACGACCCCGCCCTTATCCATCTCAGACTCCGCATACTTTTTATCCTATCCAACACGCTTGAGCCAAGCATCAGGAAACCCGGCCCGGCGAGACGTCACATAGCCGCTATAAAAGTCGGATTCAACTTAGCTCACATCCATCCACCACGTAGTTCCATCTACCTCCTGCGTCAAGACAGCCATCTATATCCAACTGGCGGACCATCCAAAGCCCAGCAGATAAGATCACCAAATCCAAGAGCACTAGCATTACCTGGCTTCTTTTACGTTTCATCTCAGCACCGCTGCCGGCAACCCTGCGGGATCATAGACGGAGCATACATCGCTTCAGGAACCTGGTGTCGAGCGCACCCTTCCATGCTCAGCCCTCTCACTCCTCGCTTGCCCCAATTACAGCTACCTTGCCGTCCCTGAAAAACATCAAGCGCGCACCATCTGAAGAGATCAGTGAAATCAGATCTCGCGATGCGCTTCCCTCTTAAGACCGCCCTGCCCCGCCAATTACATTCAGCACAGCCATACTGGCTCATCTGGCGATTTTATCCTTGCAGTAACGAAGACTATTCACATCGGTATCCCAGTAAGTTCCCGCATAAATCAGGGTCTCACGCCCCCGCGCTGATAGCTCAATATCATGTGAAAGCCTTCCATTGCAAAATATCATCCTACGACCCATAGCGACGAATCTGTCGGATCGTAACGCCCAGTCATGTCGCCTTGCTAAATCAATGAAATGTCTGGAGGCCACGTCGACTGTCAAGGCCGCCTTGGCTTCAGCCGCCCTCCCGATAAATGTTCCGCGCGATAGCGCCTTTTGCGTTCGAACATCACTATTTTCCGGTAATTCCAAATCTTGGTTAGCCGCCCGTAATTCCATGCCGCTTGGTCGGCCAGACCAATCACCTCGAACCAAGCTTTGTGTAACCAACCGCCAGCTCATCACGATAAATATACAGACCAATGCCATAAGGGCGAATTTGGATTTCACCACCAATCTCCCAAGCTTACGTCACCTCGAGGGACTCAGCAGGCGATAGCCCGCGCCCTAGTCCGACGCCAGCTCGGTCGAATTGTCGGCGTGCGGAGAATGATAAAAGCCCGCCGCCACCATGTACCGCAGCAGTTTGGCGAGACGCGCTGGTCATTCTAATCGCCCCCATCCCCGAACACCTCCGTGTACCAAAATCCACTTGGATCCCTGAATCTCTTTGATATTTCTGGAACATCCAAACGCTTTAGCTCAGAAAACGGAATCAGATAGCGACGGAAAAGTGATATGAATTCAAGTGCATCGTCAAACGTAAGCTCCCCCCTATCAATAACGGCGTATATGGCTCGCCCCTGACCAAATACGTCGCACACTGATCCAATACTTTTCAACCATGTGAAAAAGTAAAGCTCATCCTGAGCGGAATAGAACTTGACACCAGCCATCTCTATTTCGAGGGGCTCTTGGCTACTCATCGTCGTCTGTCTCCTGGGCATTCATTGTCGTGAGCCCCACCCTTTTATCTTGCACGTCCTGGTGCGAGGCTCGGTGCGCTGAACCGCCCCACCCACTGGGAACCCCTACGTTACCATCCGCGTCCGCCCGTGTAAGAGTGCCCCTTCGGGCTACGGACCCCACTTCGGCCCGTCCTTCGGCGGACATGAACCTTTCGCGTATCTGGCAAAGCGGGAGCCGCCACGCCACGCGGATAGATGACAGAAGCCAGTCGCTCCACCTTGGTGTAGGTGTACCGCAAGGTCGTCGCTCCGTGGGTCACCTGACCGCAGCGGTCGTGGCAGTAGTTGATCATTCCATCAGAGATCGCCGAGGTCTGGGCTTGCCCAACCGCCTTGCACCCGCAAACATCGAGCCGCTCTACGTCGCGAGCCGACTGGACTATCCGCAAACCACCAGAAGAGCTTTCCTATTCAGAACCAGCTCAAATTCATGCAAATCTGGAGCCATAACCATTACGTATACCGGCCCCGCCTCATCACCACGCTCGTAAGCGAACAAAAACTTGTCTTTTCCATCGGTTCTTTCCTTACCAAGTAATTTGAATCCATCCGTTGCGTTTATACCTTCCTTGATAGCTCTATGTGAGAACCTTGGGTGCCCACCTATCTGAACTTCGGCCACTGAATCATTCACTTGGATGTTGCCCAAGTCAAAGTCCGGCCCAGGCTCTTGAGGCTGAAACGTGACACCCGGCGGGAGTGCCGCGCAGACGTTGAATCTTTCGCTTAGGACGGTTGCCTCCTGCTCAGCCTGGCAGGCAGTAACCAAGACCATCGCAGCGAAAAACAGGAGCTTAGTTGCAACCGCAGCCATGCCGGATCAACTCGTTTCCAGCGGTCAAAATATCTTTGATGTTCTGCTCATTCACAGGAACAGTGAGATTTCTTCCCATAACGTCCTCCCGAGAGTTTGCAACTGCGCAGGCGGCGAATTTGCCAGCTGCGCGACTGGACTGGCAATTAGCGACACAGTGGGAGTACTTATCGCTGCCGATCGTGCGATCTTGCGACATGTCTTAATACTCGCCAGCTTGAACAACCGCCGCAACCGGAGCAGAGACAGGGAACGCCAAGGCCTCCAATGCACCTTCACCCTGCTTCTCCAATCAAACATAGCGTCGACTCAGCCTAAATCACTCATGCATAACCAAGCATGCGAAAGCTCCTGACAGGGCCAGGAGAAATATAATGGCATTCACAACGAAGGCGATCAGTACGAGCCGATGCGCTCTACACTCCGCGGAGTACACAGCCCCCAAGCCCCTGAAGGGAAATTTCTGAAAAAAGTGATCTCGCTCGAGAAGCTGGGGAGAGCCCAGCCTGACCCACGCATCCCGATCTCTACTCCGCAAACGCGCTACCGCAATACCCCGTATCACCATAATCGACACCATGAGGACGAAGGATATGGAGAACAGCCAAAACCCTAAATCAACAGTCAGCATTCGCATTTACTCCACACTGCTCCGTCCTCGCTAGCTCTTGAAAATCCCCCGATATAGCTAGCGGATGCGTCCCAGCCACCCTGGCCTCCCCATCCGACAGACTTCACAGCCCCGAGTTTCACTTCGTACAAGGCAGCACCACCACCAACAGCAGCACCGATCGAGAGTAGGCTCGCTGGACCAACTAGGTCGCCGGGATCAACCAACATCAGGTTCCCGCCGGACAGAGTAACGTTTGAGACGGTGAGAGTTACAGGCGAACCGACCCCTATACCCGCGCCGGCGAAAACCACGCTTACAGTCGCAGCTCGCCCCGCCAAGCACTCAGACGTCAGGTTTAGTTTCGCAGACCCAACGCTTCCAAACCCCGTGTCCATGATTCGGGGGCTAGATCAGGTCTCGCCTCAGAACTTCACCCTACTGTAGACCAAGTTCAATTCTTTATCGTGCATCACCCATCGATTAGTATTGCCCTCTAGACATAAGTAGGACGTGCCTGCGTTGCGCGATGCGCGTGACCGAGCTGCACGAGCGAATCGCGGAAACCGCTGCATCACGCTGCTGTCCGGTATCTCTAGCTCTGTCGTTTTTCTACACTCTTCCGGCAAGGCAAAAGCTCCGCTACTGGGAACAAAAACCAACCATGACTCATTTGTGTCCATATCGTGCGCCTCACGAATATCCACGGCATCTTCAGGCAACCACAGCGGCAGCCATTTGGAATCGCCAATTGCCTGCATCGCTTGGGCTTGATCGCGATTGGCATACTCGTTGCTCGCAACTTCGACACATCCTGAAATTGCAATAATCAAAGTTATTGCCATGAAAGGCTTGAAGATGCCCACTGTAGGTTTCCAAATAATTAAAATGGGAAGTTCCCGCCTGGGCGATAGTTTCCGCACATCTGCGAGCAATTCCCTGCAGATTTCATTTGCCCTGACGATCGTCCAAGCAGGTTTGCTAATTGATCAGCCGCCGAGTCGTCAGCAGAATCCCCTTTAATCCTCTGATCGAACCATTCGCGCCCGTCGCTTATACACTGGGCAGCGGCCACTCCTCCCATGCCTTTCTGCGCAGCTTGGCAATTCGCCATACAATGAAAATATTTGTCCTGACCGATCCATTCCTTGTGTGCCCCACCAACTGCATGGGTGGCTGACCACTGGTTAGCGTACTGTTGGCCAAAATCGCCCGCTCCCGCGGCGAATGCGGCCGGTAAGCCGAGCGCCTCCAAACTTCTATTAACGTAATATCTCCAGTTAACTGTATAGGCCCCAGTCTCTGACTTACTGACCCCAGGATGGAATTCCTGCAATCCTAAAGGGCCAACGCGGGTGATCGGAACTCCGCCGGCATTGGGGTAGGTGCCGGCCCCACCCGCCAACCCAATCGGATCACTCTGCACATACCGCCCCACCCCAGCATCATAATCCCGCTGGTAGTTGTAGTTCAGCCCACTTTCCGGCGTCACCTGCTGCCCCGGAAACCGCAGCGCGAACCCGAATGCAATCCCATCACCATCCGGATCCTCATTCGCAGCATCCGCCCCGAACGCCTCACCCGTCAGCGCCCACTCCCACACCGGCACGTTACGCGTCGCGTCGATGATCACACGTGGTGTGCCCAGATGATCCGGCTGCACGTAGCCCAGCGCCGGCACACCCGCGCTGGATTCGCTGAACACCGCAATCGGATAGTTCTCCAGCCACACGACCTGTTGCAGTGGCACCCCGCTTGCGCTGTATTCGCCCAGCCACTGACCGGATTCGTCATACAGCGTCGTGGTGGTCTTGCCGCCCGCCTGCCGAAGCACGCGCTCGCCCCGGTGGTTATAGCGGTAGATTCCCAACGAAGTGGCTCCCTGCTTGACCTGTCCCAATCGGCCAGTGCTGTTGTAGGCGTAGGTCAGGCCGTTCATCTGCGTCGTATTGCCCGCTGCGTCATAGGCCCGCGCCTGTCCACCCACGCTGGTCAGACGATGGCTGGTAGCCGGATAGTGATACGCCAGCGTTCCGGCAGCGCTGCCGGCCTGCGACCGGTTACCGGTCGCGTCCCAGCCATAGGTATGCGTCGGCATCCCCGCAGCATCCGCCGCCTGCAGCAGGCGCCCCATTCCGTCGTAGCCGTAGGTTGCGAGCACGCTTCCGGATGCACCGGCACGCAGCTGGGTAAGCGCCCCCACTTCGTCATATCCAAATCCGAGCTTGAGCCCACCGTTCGACGCATCGCTGACGCTGCTCACCCTGTAGTCCTGGTCATGCGGACGGTTCAGGCGACGTTCGTTTCCATAGGTCCAGCCGGTGATCGGGCCGAACGGCGCATGGCCCACCTGCTTGACCAGAACCTGTCGCGCCAGGGTTCCACGCTTCAGTCCTACCTGGGTGACGCGGCCCTGCGCATCCCGCATGTAGTCGGCCACCGCCCCACCGGGATAGATGACAGACGCCAGTCGCCCCGCCTTGGTGTAGGTGTACCGCAAGGTCGTCGCTACGTTGTTGATCGTCTGGATCTTACGGGTCACCTGACCGAAGCGGTCGTGGCAATACTGGGTAGATCCACCGGGGTGAACCACGCGTCCAACCCGGCCGATCGCGAAGCGCTCTGTCGCTGCGCATGCCGCCGGTGCGACGTCGTACTGCACCCCCACGTCTTGAGTGGGATCGGGATAGGCGATGGATGTAACGCGGTTCAACGCATCATAGCTATAGGTCGCAGTGGCGCCACGCGCATCGGTACGCGTCGCCATGTTACCTGCGGCATCGACGGTCATCGTGTCGCTCCCCGTGTCCGGGCTGGAAAGGACCAGCAGGTCGCCGAAGCCGTTGTAAACGAAATAGTCTAAGCAGCCGGTCACACCCCACCAGGACTGTAGAAAAAGAACGCTGCAAACAGCGGGAACTGCGCGATGATTAGAACAACCAGGATGACCTTGTTGATGAACCTGGAAAACCAGAAAACCAAATAATTAAGAAGAATTATTCCAAGAGGTAGACCTATCCAAAAGGCGGAGCGACTGGTTAGCATCACGCTGGCGAGGCCCTCTTCAGACCCACGCTTGTAGGCACCGATTCCGCAGGAAAGTGCCACGTTCCAGAGAAAGATGGGCAACGTTCAAGCTTATTGAATCACCCGAGCCCCTTATCTATTTAATGGCAGCAATGGGTCCAAGCCAGGCAAAAAAGACTCTCTTCGTCGCGCATCGAAAAGAAAATTAGGTCATATATTTCCAACACAACGAATGCACTACATTCCATTTCAGCCCTCCCAGGGCAATGCTTCAATCTTCGCGCGGTTACTCCACCGTCTCCGCTCGAGTCTGTCCATTCGCGGGCCGGGGCAGCATCCCAACCGCGCCGTCGCATTGCCCACTCCGCCCTCCCAAACTGGCCGACCGAAGCAGTCGATGACGACACACCAGAAACCGGCAGCCCTCTATTGCCATACGAAGAACTTGCAGTCCGCCTGCTCTTTCCCGCACAGGAACACCCATTTTGTCGCGCCAGACGAGTAGGCCCATGCATGGCGACCATCTTGAACCAATGCATCAATTAGCATGTTGTCTTCAACGCTTGGAGATCGCTCCCCCTCGTAGGGAACCAACTGCGAAACGAAACTTATGTATTCACGTCGGTCAAAGCTGAAGCTTCCGCGTGCGACCGAGAATTCGACGTCAGTCGTTATTTCCAAGCTGCGACTAGAACGGGGAAGAAAATCCGGGAGCCATCCTTTTTCTATAATTCCTGACGCGCTCGCTGAAGCAAGATCAGAGTAAATTTCCGTTTGCCCTCGGCATCCAGATGTGAGTACCACGACAAGAGCAATCAATAAGCAGTGGCGAATCTCATATTTCATAGGTGCCTCAAGGCAAGTAGCGCGGATTTATGCCTCTTACAAGAAATGTAGAGCACGCCTTTTGGCATGATTCATCTCTACCTGCAACCTCCCTACCGAGTGCGTTTGCCGCTTCGTCAGCACGACGATCTTCGTTATGCATGCCAGTTCTTTCCTGTACGTCCTCCCGAGAGTTTGCAACTGCGCAGGTGGCCAATTTGCCAGCTGCGCGACTGGACTGGCAATTAGCGACACAGTGGAAGTACTTATCGCTCCCGATCGTGCGATCTTGCAACATGTCTTGATACCCGCCAGCTTGAACAACCGCCGCAACCGGAGCAGAGACAGGGAACACCAAGGCCTCCAATGCACCTTCAACTCTGCTTCTCCAATCAAACACATACTCACCACCGTCGCCTCTAGATATACCTTCTGGCTTCGATTGCAACCCATAAGGATCAATCAACTGCAATGGCCGCCCGCTTCCATAGCCGTAGGTATCAAGCCCACCGACGAACCCAATCGGATCACTCTGCACATACCGCCCTACCCCCGCATCATAATCCCGCTGGTAGTTATAGTTCAGCCCGCTCTCCGGTGTGTATTGTTGCCCCGGGAACCGCAGCGCAAATCCGAACGCAACCCCATCTCCATCAGGATCCTCGTTCGCCGCATCCGCACCAAACGCCTCACCCGTCAGATTCCACTCCCAGATCGGCACATTACGCGCCGCATCAATGATCACGCGCGGTGTCCCCAGGTGATCCGGCTGCACGTAGCCCAGCGCCGGCACACCCGCGCTGGATTCACTGAACACCGCAATCGGGTAGTTCTCCAGCCACACCACCTGCTGCAGTGGCACCCCGCTTGCGCTGTATTCACCCAGCCATTGGCCGGATTCGTCATACAGCGTCGTGGTGGTTCTGCCGCCCGCCTGCCGCAGCACGCGCTCGCCCCGGTGGTTATAGCGGTAGATTCCCAGCGAAGTGCTCCCCTGCTTGGCCTGCCCCAGTCGG
>NZ_JAXCXF010000012.1:0-36292 GCF_034046095.1 Stenotrophomonas sp. CFBP8980
GTGGGGCTGGTCGGGGGACGGCAAGAGCCGCTCCTGCGGGCCTCGTTTCGCGCCATCCATGGCGCTCAACGCCCCCGCCCAGCCCCACCACCCGGCCCTGTCACATCTTGCGTGCGCCCGCCACGGAAAAGAAAAAAAGAAGAGCAGAAGCAGGAGCGCCGGACGGGGTCAGAGTCCTTTCGCATAGCGAAAGGACTCTGACCCCTGCCTCTATTCTTTATTTTTACGTGGCGGGACGCGCGCGCGGACTGTCGGGGCGGGGCGGGAGGGGGCTGGAGGGGGCGTTAAAGCCGCATGGATGCGGCGCCGAGCCTCCACGGACGGATTCACGGCGTCCCCCGCCAACCCCCTCCCGCCCCGCCCAACCTAGAAAAGCAACAAAAACGCGCCCCACCACGAGGGGCCCAGCCGCTCGCCGCCAACCATCGCGGCACGCCACTTGCATGTGCCCGGAGGCAACCTCCAGGAGCTCCACACGTGGCCGCAGCCGCAGATAAAACCAAGAAATCCACCGACAAGGACAAGGCCGCTCCCTCGCGCCGTCCCGTGCTCGTGATCGCCCTGATCGCGGTCGTCGCCGCTGCCGCCGCTGGCGGCGGCGTGTGGTACTTCACCCAGGCCCCGCATGCCGCCGACGGCAGCCCCGCCACGCAGGCCAAGCCGAAGACGCCGCCGGCGCCGGCCCAGTACTTCGGCCTGGAACCGCCGTTCGTGGTCAACCTCAACGGCCCGGTCGACGGCCCGCGCTACCTGCAGGTGGAAGTGCAGCTGATGACCCGCGACAGCGCCGCGCTGGAATCGATCAAGACCCATTCCCCCGCTCTGCGCGCGCGCCTGCTGATGCTGTTCTCGCAGGTCACCCCGGACCAGATCGCCGACCGCGCCGGCAAGGAAAAGCTGCAGGCCGCCTCGCTGGCCGAAGTACAGAAGGTGCTGCTGGCCGAGACCGGCAAGAAGTGCGCCGACGACCTGCTGTTCACCAGTTTCGTGACCCAGTAAGGGCGCCTGATGAACGACTTGCTGTCACAGGATGAAATCGATGCCCTGCTGCATGGCGTGGACAGCGGCGCGGTGGAGACCGACGACGACGGCGCGGTTCCGGGCGAAGCCCGCAACTACGACTTCGCCAGCCAGGACCGCATCATCCGCGGTCGCATGCCGACCCTGGAAATGGTCCACGAGCGCTTCGCCCGCCTGTGGCGGATCGGCCTGTTCAACCTGATCCGGCGCTCGGCCGAGCTCTCGGTGCGCGGCATCGAACTGGTCAAGTTCAACGATTACATGCACACGCTGTACGTGCCGACCAACCTCAACCTGATCCGCTTCAAGCCGCTGCGCGGCACCGGGCTGATCGTGTTCGAACCCACCCTGGTGTTCGCCATCGTCGACAACTTCTTCGGCGGCGACGGACGTTACCCGACCCGCATCGAAGGCCGCGAGTTCACCGCCACCGAAATGCGCGTGATCCACCTGCTGCTGAAACAGACCTTCGCCGACCTGCGCGAAGCGTGGGCACCGGTGATGGATGTGGAGTTCGAGTACATCAACTCGGAGATCAACCCGCACTTCGCCAACATCGTCACCCCGCGCGAGTACGTGGTGGTGTGCAGGCTGCATGTAGAACTCGATGGCGGTGGCGGTGACATCCACGTCACCCTGCCCTACTCGATGCTCGAGCCGATCCGCGAGCTGCTCGATGCCGGCATCCAGAGCGACCGCAACGACCGTGACGAAAGCTGGGGCCAGACCCTGCGCGAACAGCTCAACGTGGCCGAAGTCACGCTTTCCAGCGTGCTGGCCACCAAGCGCATGAGCCTGCGCGAGCTGACCCGCATGAAGGTCGGCGACATCATCCCGATCGAGCTGCCGCAGCACGTGCCGATCTGCGTCGAAGAGATCCCGGTGTTCACCGGCACCTTCGGCGTGGCCAACGGCATGAACGCCGTGAAGATCACCGCAACCCATCCGCCGGGCACGCGTCCACGCGTCCCGGTCATCCAGGAAGAACCGAAATGAATGAAACCGAGCGCCAAGAAGCCATCGCCGCCCAGTTCGAAGCCCTGCAGGCCGAAGAGGCGACCGGTGCCGACCTCAACCTGGACGTGATCCTGGACGTGCCGGTGACGTTGTCGCTGGAAGTCGGCCGCGCCCGCCTGCCGATCCGCAACCTGCTGCAGCTCAACCAGGGCTCGGTGGTGGAACTGGAGCGCGGCGCGGGCGAATCGCTGGATGTGTTCGTCAACGGCACCCTGATCGCGCATGGCGAAGTGGTGGTAATCAACGATCGCTTCGGCGTGCGCCTGACCGACGTGGTCAGCCCCAGCGAACGGATCCGGAGACTGCGTTGAGCCTGTCCCTGCTCATCGCCACCGGCCAGGCCGCCAGCAAGGCCGCCGCCCCGGTGATCGGCCAGCATGCACCGTCCACCCCGGGCCTGTTCGGCGCGGTGCTGGCGCTGCTGCTGGTGCTGGCGTTGGTGGTCGGCCTGGGCTGGTTGCTCAAGCGCATGCCCGGCAGCAGCTTCCGCCAGGCCGAAGGGCTGAAGCTGGTCGCCAGCATCGCCGTCGGTGCCAAGGAGCGCGTGGTGGTGCTGGAAGTCAACGGCGAACAGATGCTGCTCGGCGTCACCGCCGGCGGCATCAGCAAGCTGGAAACGCTGGCCGAGCCGCTGCCACCGCCGACGCCGATGCGCGTGCCCGACCTGAAGAACCTGCCCAATTTCGCCCAGCTGCTGCAGCAGCGGCTGCGCAAGGATTCCTGAGATGCGCCTGATGTCCAAGACGCCCGCCATGCCGAAGCCGGCCACCGCCCATTGGCTGCCCTGGCTGACCCTGCTGTTGATGCTGCTGCCGGCACTGGCGTTCGCCGCGCCGGGCGCGCCGGGCACCCCGCTGCCGGATGTCAACGTCGGCCGCATCGGTGGCCAGCCGGTCAGCCTGCCGCTGCAGACCCTGCTGCTGATGACCGCGATCACCCTGATCCCGTCGATGCTGCTGGTGCTGACCGCCTTCACCCGCATCATCGTGGTGCTGGCCCTGCTGCGACAGGCGCTGGGCACCGGCCAGACGCCGTCCAACCAGGTGCTGCTGGGGCTGGCGCTGTTCCTCACCGCGATGATCATGCTGCCCACCTGGGACAAGGCATGGAGCGCCGGCATGGCGCCCTACCTGGATGGCCAGATCGACTTCCAGACCGCCTGGACACTGACAACACAGCCCCTGCGTGGCTTCATGCTGGCGCAGATCCGCGAGACCGACCTGATGACCTTCGCCGGCATCGCCGGGCATGGCACCTACGCCAGTCCGGATGCCGTCCCGTTCCCGGTGCTGGTCGCTTCGTTCGTCACCAGCGAGCTGAAGACCGCCTTCGAGATCGGCTTCCTGATCTTCATCCCATTCGTGATCATCGACCTGGTCGTAGCCAGCGTACTGATGTCGATGGGCATGATGATGCTGTCGCCGATGCTGGTGTCGGCCCCGTTCAAGATCCTGCTGTTCGTGCTGGTGGACGGCTGGGTGCTGACCGTCGGCACGCTGGCGGCCAGCTTCAATCCTGCCTGAAGCAGAAAGCCCTCGAGCAAGCTCGAGGCTACATAGAACGTCACACAACGGAACCGCGATGTCTCCCGAACTTGCCTTGACCGAACTGCGTGGCGGCCTGATCGCCACCTTGTGGGTAGCCGGCCCGCTGCTGTTGACCGTGCTGGTGGTCGGCGTGGTGGTCGGCGTGGTGCAGGCCGCCACCCAGCTCAATGAACCCACCATCGCCTTCGTGGCCAAGGCGGCCGCGCTGACCGCGGTGCTGTTCGCGCTGGGCAGCCTGTTGCTGGGGCACATGGTGGAGTTCACCATCCTGCTGTTCCAGCGCATCCCGCACCTGATCGGCTAGGCACGCGGCGATGGATCCGGCTACCCAGATGGCATCGGACGGCCTGCAGGCGTTCGGGATGATCGGCGACACGCTGTGGACCCTGCTGCGGCTCGGCGCGATGATCATGGCGATGCCGTTGATCGGCACGCGCGCGGTGCCGTCACGGATCAAGCTGCTGCTGTCGGCCACGCTGGCGATCGCACTGGCGCCGATCCTACCGCCGGTCCCCAACTGGGTCGGCTTCGATGCCGCCACCGTGCTGACCATCTTCCGCGAGCTGGTCATCGGCATCACCATCGGCTTCATGCTGCGGCTGGTGTTCGAGGCCGGTGCGCTGGCCGGCGAGCTCATTGCCCAAGGCACCGGACTGTCTTTCGCGCAGATGGCCGACCCCATGCGCGGCGGCAGCTCGGGCGTGATCGGGCAGTGGTTCTACCTGATGTTCGGCCTGCTGTTCTTCACCGCCAATGGCCACCTGGCACTGATTTCGCTGCTGGTGGACAGCTATCGCGCGCTGCCCATCGGCACCACCCTGCCCGATCCTGCCGCGCTGGTCGGCATCGCGCCTACCTTCCTGCTGACCGTGCTGCGCGGCGGCGTGGGATTGGCGCTGCCGTTGATCGTGGCGATGCTGGCGGTGAACCTGGCCTTCGGTGCACTGGCCCGTGCCGCACCCGCGCTCAACCCGATCCAGCTCGGCCTGCCGGTGTCGCTGCTGCTGGGGCTGGCGCTGCTGGCGGTATTGGCCGGCGAAATGGGCCCGCCGGTGCAGCGCCTGTTCGATGCCGCCTTCGAGGCAGCCGGCGCGGTGGTGCGCTGAGTCGCGGCCTGCAGGCATGGATCTTGCAGCCAGGCGGTGATCCCCTGAGACCTGCGCGCGATGTCCGAGAACGAAGACGGCGGCGAAAAGACCGAACAACCAACAGAAAAACGCCTGCGCGAGGCCCGCGAACAAGGCAACACGCCGCGCTCGCGCGAGCTGGCCACCGCTGCGGTGTTCGGTGGCGGCGTGCTGGCGGTGATGGCTACCGGCGGCAGCCTGGCGGCCGGCGCCATCGACTGGATGAAGCAGGCGCTGAAGCCGGACCTGGCCCTGCGCCAGCACCCGATGGAGCTGTTCGGGCATGTCGGCGACCTGTTCCTGCGGCTGCTGCTGGTGACCGCCCCGCTGTTGATCGTCTGCGTGCTGGCCAGCTTCCTCGCCCCGGTGGTGATGGGCGGCCTGCGCTGGTCGGCCAAGGCGATGATGCCGGACTTCACCCGGTTGAACCCGGCCTCCGGCCTCAAGCGGCTGTACGGCCCGGAAGCCATCGCCGAGTTCACCAAGTCGCTGCTGCGCGTGGCCTTCGTCGGCGTGGGCGCCGGCATCGTGATGTGGGGCGGCATGGACCTGTTGCGCGGCCTGCTGCACCTGCCGCTGGAGAGCGCCATCGTGCGCGGCCTGGGCTTCACCCTGAAGCTGCTGCTGGGCACGGCGGTGGCGATGCTGCTGCTGGCGGCCATCGACGCGCCGTACCAGCGCTGGAACTGGATGCGCAAGCTGAAGATGACCCGCGAAGAGCTGCGCCGGGAAATGAAGGAGAGCGAAGGCAGCCCGGAAGTGAAGGGACGCATCCGCCAGATGCAGCACCAGATGGCCAACCGCCGGATGATGGAAGCGGTGCCCACCGCCGACGTGGTGCTGGTCAACCCGACCCACTACGCGGTGGCATTGAAGTACGAAGGCGGCAAGATGGGCGCGCCCACCGTGGTGGCCCTGGGCGTGGATGAAACCGCCCTGCATATCCGCAAGATCGCCGAAGGCAACAAGGTGGCCATCGTCTCCGCGCCGCCGTTGGCACGCGCCTTGTATAGGGAAGGGGAACTCGGAAAGGAAATCCCCGTGAGACTGTATTCGGCCGTTGCCCAGGTGCTGTCCTATGTCTACCAGCTGCGCAACTGGCGCGGCGGCCCGATGCCGGCCCAGCCCTACGTGGACGTGGCCGAACATCCGCCCGGCACGCCGCTTGACGGAGCGGGCCGATGAGCGCGCAGGCCGGCGGCCTCAACACCCGCAGCGTGCTGGCGATGATCCGCCAGGGCCTTGGCGCGCCGTTGATCGTCATGGCCCTGCTGGCGATGGTGGTGGTGCCCCTGGCCGCGCCGGTGCTGGATGCGCTGTTCACCTTCAACATCGCCATTTCGATGATGGTGCTGCTGGCGGTGGTGTACGTGAAGCGGCCGCTGGACTTCACCATCTTCCCGATCGTGCTGCTGGTCACCACCATGCTGCGGCTGGCGCTGAACGTGGCCTCCACCCGGGTGATCCTGCTCAACGGCCAGAACGGCCACGAAGCCGCCGGCAAGGTGATCGCCGCCTTCGGTGAGTTCGTCATCGGCGGCAACTACGCGGTGGGCATCGTGGTGTTCGCGATCCTGACCATCATCAATTTCGTGGTGATCACCAAGGGTGCCGGACGCGTATCCGAAGTGACCGCGCGCTTCATCCTCGATGCGATGCCCGGCAAGCAGATGGCCATCGATGCCGACCTCAATGCCGGATTGTTGACGCGCGAGGAAGCCAAGCTGCGCCGCGAGGAAGTGCGCGAGGAAGCGGACTTCTACGGCGCGATGGACGGTGCCAGCAAGTTCATCCGCGGCGATGCGATCGCCGGCATCCTGATCCTCTTCATCAACCTGATCGGCGGCCTGGCCGTGGGCATGCTCCAGCACAGCATGGCCTTCGGCGATGCCGCCGCCACCTACACCCTGCTGTCCATCGGTGACGGCCTGGTGGCGCAGCTGCCGGCCCTGCTGGTGTCCAGCGCGGTGGCGATGCTGGTCACCCGCGCCTCGCGCTCGCAGGACATGAGCCAGGCCATGATGGGCCAGGTGTTCGGCCAGTACCGCGCGCTGGCGATCACCGCCGGCATCATCGGCGTGGTCGGCCTGGTGCCGGGCATGCCCAACGTCGCCTTCCTGACGCTGGCCGCGATCCTCGGCTTCCTGGCCTGGAAAGCCTGGAAGAAAAGCCAGGCGGCGCTGGACCCGGCGACCACTGCATCGGCTGCCCCGCCGATGGATGCGCTCGGTCGTCCGGCGGCCCCGGCACCGACGGCCGAACTGACCTGGGACGAGCTGCGCCCGGTCGATCCGCTGGGACTGGAAGTCGGCTACCGGTTGATCCCGCTGGTGGATGCCGCCCAAGGGGGTGAACTGATGGCGCGCATCAAGGGCGTGCGCCGCAAGCTGACCCAGGACATCGGCTTCCTGATTCCTTCCGTACACATCCGCGACAACCTGGAACTGCCCGCCACCGCTTACCGGCTGCTGATCCACGGCGTGCCGGTGGCCACCGCCGAAATCCATCCGGACCGAGAGCTTGCGCTGGATCCGGGCAGCGCGCTGGGCCAGTTGGACGGCATCGCCGGCAAGGATCCCGCCTTCGGGCTGGATGCCACCTGGATCCAGCCACACCAACGCGCCCACGCTGAAACGATGGGCTACACCGTGGTCGATCCGGCCACCGTGGTCGCCACCCATCTTTCGCACCTGATCCGCGAACACGCCCCGGAACTGCTGGGACACGAAGAAGTACAGCAGCTGCTGGCCAACCTGGCCAAGAGCGCACCCAAACTGGTGGAAGACCTGACCCCCAAGGCGCTGCCGCTGTCGATCGTGGTGCGCGTGCTGCAGAACCTGCTGGTCGAACGCATCCCGGTGCGCCAGCTGCGCAAGATCGCCGAAGCGCTGGTGGAGACGGCGCCGTCCAGCCAGGACCCGGCCGCGCTCACCGCGGCGGTACGCAACACGCTGGGCCGTTTCATCGTGCAGGAGATCGCCGGGATGTCCGCCGAGCTGCCGGTGTTCACCCTCAACCCACAATTGGAACGCGTCTTGCAGGAGTCCACGCAGGGCAACGGCGCTGCGCTGGAACCCGGACTCGCCGAACGGCTGCACCAGAGCCTTGCCGACTGTGTCAGCAAGCAGGAAGCCCGCAGCGAGCCCGCCGTGGTGCTGGTACCCGGCCCGGTCCGTGCCGCGTTGGCACGACTGGTCCGCCACAGTGTTCCTGCGCTGTCGGTGCTGGCCTACAGCGAAGTCCCGGAGGACAAGCGCTTGAAGCTGGTAGGCACCATCAGCTGAGACGCGGTTCCACCCGGTGGCGGAAAGCCGGCAGCAGCGCCATTGCAACGTCTTGAACCACCCATTACCGAAGGGGACCCCGCACCGTGCTGACCACCGACCACCCGCGATCCCCTGCCCCTGAAACGAATCCGTCCCGGTACCCCAGCATGAAAATCAAACGATTCGTCGCCGCCGACATGCGCTCGGCCATGAACCTGGTACGCAAGGAACACGGCCCCGATGCGGTGATCCTGTCCAACCGGCGGATCGAAGAAGGCGTGGAAATCGTGGCCGCCGCGCACTACGACGAAAGCGTGGTGCAGCGTGCACTGGAAACCGCACGCAAGGACAGCGCACCGGCACCTGCGCCGGCACCCCGCCCGCGCACCGCGGCCGACGCGATGATTGCGGCGATGACCCGCCGCCGCACCCCGGAACAGGACGTCGAGCCGGTTGCGGCCACCACCTCGGCCGTCGCCGCGCTGGCGCGTGCTGCGGTCGGCGCCACCGGCCGCACCCTCAACAGCGCTGATGAAGGCGTGCCGCGTCGTGGCAGCGAAGGCTTCGCTGCCACCCTGGCGCGTGCCGCCGGTGGCCTCGCCCGATTCCCGTCGCCGCCCGCCGTCAACGAACCGTCGCTGCCCGAGCAGATCTTCGCCCCCTTCGTGCAGCCGCCGGCCGACGCGCCGCGGGTATCGCCCAGCCGCCCTGCCGCTGCGCTGCCGCGCGCCTGGGTGGAGGACGAAACCTTCGATGTCGCAGTGCCGGCAGTAGCCGTTGAACCGCGCGTTCCGGCGCCGGTTCTGCGCGCACCGGCGGTGCTGCCGCCGCCGCTGCCGATGGCCTTCGCCGCACAGGTGCCGGAGCTGACCGAGGCCGGTAGCGCCGAGCCATGCTCGGCGGAATCTACCCGTCCACGGCCCGCTTCGCTCGCCGACCAGGGGTCGGCGCTACCCCTGGCCGTCAGCGCCGAGCCCCGCTCAGCGGAATCCGCATCCGTTCCCGCCCTCCAGTTGGCCGAAATCGTGCCGCCGGCGCCGCCGGTGGTTGCGCCGCCTACTCTCACCGTCATCGCCCGCGACGACGAAGAGATGCGCCACCTGCGCAATGAAGTGGCCGGCATGCGCCAGGTCATCGAACGCGAGATGCACCGCTTCACCGATGAACGCCTGCGCGGCAACCCGGTGCGTGCCACCGCGCTGGACCTGATGGACGAATACGGCTTCGACGCCGGGATCGCCCGCGACGTGGTGCTGCAGATCCCGCTGGATACCGAAGCCCACCGCGGCCGCGGCCTGATGCTGGGCCTGCTGTCGCGCAAGCTGCCGATTTCCCCGGTCGACCCGCTGGAAGCCGGCGGCGTGATCGCGCTGGTCGGCCCCACCGGCGCCGGCAAGACCACCACCATCGCCAAGCTGGCCTCGCGCTTTGCAGAAGCCCACGCCCCGCGCGACGTCGCGCTGGTCACCACCGATACCGCCCGCATCGGCGCCCGCGAGCAGCTGTACGGCTTCGGCCGCCAGCTCGGAATCGCCGTGCACGAAGCCAACAGCGGCACCGACCTGGACCAGCTGCTTGAGCGCTTGAAGGACTACAAGCTGGTGCTGATCGATACCGCCGGCGTCGGCCCGCGCGACCGCACCCTGGCCTCGCAGCTGCAGTGGCTGCGCGCCGCCCCCCAGGTCAGCACCCTGCTGGTGCTGCCGGCCAACACCAGTTTCGGCGACATGGACGAAGTGGTGCGCCGCTTCAGTGCCGCCAACCTGCAGGGCGTGGTGCTGAGCAAGCTGGATGAAACCGGCCGCTTCGGCACCGCGCTGTCGGTGGCCGTCGACCACCGCCTGCCGATCACCTGGGTGACCGACGGCCAGGACGTTCCCGAAGACCTGCACCGGGCCAGTGCAGCCAATCTTGTACTTCGCCTTGAAGATTTGCGCCGCGCGGCCGATATGCCCTGCAACCCGGAGTTGAACCATGCCGTCGCGTGAATACGCCAAGCTGACCACCGCCTTTCCGTTGTCGGCCACCCGCAGCCAGCCGCTGGGCCCGGTCCGCACCATCGCCGTCACCGGCGGCAAGGGCGGCGTGGGCAAAACGAACGTTTCGGCCAACATGGCCGTGGCGCTCGCGGGCATGGGCAAACGCACGCTGCTGCTGGACGCCGACCTGGGCCTGGCCAACATCGACGTGATCCTGGGCCTGAAGCCGGAGTTCACCCTGGCCGACCTGATCGCCGGGCGCTGCACGCTGGAAGAGGTGATCATCGAAGGCCCCAACGGCGTGCTGGTGGTACCGGCCGCGTCCGGTCGCCGGCACATGGCCGAACTGGCCCCGGCCGAACATGTCGGCCTGGTCAATGTGTTCTCCGAACTGGAGCGCGACCTGGATGTCATGGTGGTAGACACCGCCGCCGGCATCACCGATGGCGTGCTGACGTTCTGCCAGGCTGCCCAGGACACCGTGGTGGTGGTCTGTGACGAGCCGGCGTCGATCACCGATGCCTACGCCCTGATCAAGGTGTTGTCGCGCGAACGCGGCGTGGACCGGATCCAGGTGGTGGCCAACATGGTGCGCGACTCCAACGAAGGCCGCGTGCTGTACGAAAAGCTGAGCCGGGTCTGCGAAAAGTTCCTCGCCGATGTTTCGCTGAACTACCTCGGCTGCGTGCCGCAGGACGACTGGCTGCGCCTTTCGGTGCAGCGCCAGCAGCCGGTGGTGAAAGCCTACCCGTCCAGCCCCTCGGCGCTGGCGATCAACGAGATCGCCCGCCGTACCGCACGCTGGCAGGCGCCCACCGAGCCGCGCGGCGGCGTGGAGTTCTTCCTAGAACGCATCCTCAAGCAGCGCGGGGTGGTGGCATGAAAGGCGCAGCGCAGTACCGCGAAGTACAGCGCACCGCGGCCACCGAATGCATCAACCAGCATTCGGACCTGGTGCGGCGCATCGCCCATCACCTGGCCGCCCGGCTGCCGGCCAGCGTGGAGGTCGATGACCTGATCCAGGCCGGCATGATGGGGCTGATCGAAGCCTCGCGCAGCTATGATGCCGACCAGGGCGCATCGTTCGAAACCTATGCCTCGATCCGCATCCGCGGCTCGATGATCGACGAAATCCGCCGTGGTGACTGGGTACCGCGATCGGTGCATCGCCGTGCGCGTGACGCCGCCGCGACCATCCGCCGGCTGGAACAGGCCAGCGGCCGCGCTGCATCAGCCACCGAAGTTGCTGCGGCGATGGACATCCCGCTGCCGGACTACCTTCGGCTGATGGAAGATGCCTCGCGCGGCCAGGTGCTGAGCCTGGAGTCACGGATCGAGGACCAGGGCGAGCTGGACACCATTGCCCAGGGCGGTCCGACCCCGCAGCAGGTACTAGAACGCAGCCAGTTCGGAAGCGAACTGGGCAAGGCCATCGGCCACCTGCCCGAGCGTGAGCAGCTGGTGCTGTCGCTGTATTACGAACAGGAACTCAACCTTAAAGAGATCGGCGCAGTGCTCGGCGTGAGCGAGTCGCGGGTCTGCCAGATCCATGGCCAGGCGGTATTGCGCCTGCGTGGCCGACTGAAAACCTTCGAGGCCGTTGACGCGGGCCTGGAAGCGTAAGTACCCAAGAGGAATCAAGCTTTGAACAAGAACATGCGCATCCTGATCGTCGACGACTTTTCGACCATGCGTCGCATCGTCAAGAACCTGCTCGGCGACCTCGGCTTCACCAACACCGCCGAAGCTGAAGATGGGCATGCCGCACTGGCGATGCTGCAGAGCCAGTCGTTCGATTTCGTGGTGACCGACTGGAACATGCCGGTGATGACCGGTATCGAGCTGCTCAAGGCGATCCGGGCAGATGCACGCCTGAAGACCCTGCCGGTGCTGATGGTCACCGCCGAAGCCAAGCGCGAACAGATCATCGAAGCGGCCCAGGCCGGCGTCAACGGTTACATCATCAAGCCGTTCACTGCACTGACCCTGCAGGAAAAGCTCGGCAAGATCTTCGAACGCCTGGCGGCGAGCGCCTGATGGCCGCTGTCATGGATGCAGCGATGGACAAGGCCTGGCTGGTACAGCGGCTGCAGGAAGCGCTTGCCGCGCTGGAAGCGGGCGATGAAACCGGCTGGCGCGTGCAGATCGATGCCCTCGCCGCCGCACGTACCCAGCCCATGATGGCCGGCCTGTCACGGCTGGCGCGCGAGCTGGGCCAGGCACTGGGCGAACTGCCCACCGTCACCACCGATGCCGGTGAGCTGGACGACGCCTGCGCCCGCCTGGATCACGTGGTGACGATGACCGAACAGGCCACCCACCGCACCCTGGACCTGACTGAAGAATGCCGTGCACTCACCGCACGCCTGGGGGAAGAGGCCTTGCCGCTGCTGGAGCAGCAGCAGGCGCTGGAGCGCATCCGCCACAACCTGACCGAGATCGCCCTGACCCAGAGCTACCAGGACCTGACCGGGCAGATCATCCGCCGCGTGGTCGGCATCGTGCGCCGCGTGCATGAAGGCTTCGGGGCACTGGGCCTGCCGCCGGAACTGCAGGCGCAGCGCCAGCAGGGCCGTCATGAGCCGGCACTGGCCGGTCCTGCGGTGCACGGCGTGGACCGCCATGCGGTGTCCCAGCACGATGCCGACGACCTGCTGTCCGACCTGGGGCTCTGAAGATGAGTGGAATCGCCGACGACATCGCTGCCGACTTCATCATCGAGGCGCAGGAAATCCTTGATCGTCTCGGCGAGCAGCTGGTCACCCTGGAACAGGACCCGCAGGACAGCCCGCAGCTCAATGCGGTGTTCCGCGGTTACCATACGCTGAAAGGCGGCGCAGGCTTCCTTGGCATCACCGCCATGGTCGAACTGTGCCACGCCGCGGAAGAAACCCTCGGCCTGGTGCGTGCCGGCCAGGCCACGCTGCAGCCGCACCATTTCGATGCCGGCCAGCAGTCGCTGGACTACCTGCAGGCGATGCTGGATTCGGTTTCGGCCGGCGAAGAGCCCGGCCATGCGCCACCGGAGCTGATCGCCCAGTTCGATGTCGGCGCGGCTCCGGCCAGCACGTCCGCGGCTGCAAGCGGCGATCCATCGCTGATCAGCGATGACGAATTCGAAGCCCTGCTTGACCAGCTGCATGGTGGCGGCGCACCGACCGCGGTGGCACCCAAGGCCGCCGATGCGATGATCAGCGAAGACGAGTTCGAAGCCCTGCTCGACCAGCTGCACGGCGGTGCCGTGCCCGGCGCCCAGGCCGTTTCTCCGGTGACTCCTGCGCCCGTTCCCGCCAAGCCCGCCCCGCCCGCCGCCCGTGCACCGGCAGCCAGTGCCGCCGCCCCGCCCAAGCCGGCCAAGCCGCTGGCCGAAGCCGAGCAGACCGTGCGCGTGGACACCAAGCGGCTGGACGCCATCGTCAACCTGATCGGCGAGCTGGTGCTCTCACGCAACCGGCTCAAGACGCTGCGCGCGCGTCTGCGTGATGAAGAACTCGACCGCGCCGTCTCCACCCTGGACATCGCCACCGCGCGGCTGCAGTCGGCGGTGATGCGTACCCGCATGCAGCCGGTGGGCAAGGTGTTCTCACGCTTCCCCAAGGTCGCCCGCGACGTCGCCCGCTCGCTGAGCAAGGAAGTCGAACTGGAGCTGGTCGGCGCGGAAACCGAGCTGGACCGGAACCTGGTGGAAGCACTGGCCGACCCGCTGGTGCACCTGGTGCGCAATGCCATCGACCACGGCGTGGAAATGCCGGACCTGCGCGAAGCCCAGGGCAAGCCGCGCAGCGGCCACGTGCGGCTTTCAGCGCAGCAGGAAGGCGACTATGTCAGCATTGAAGTACAGGATGACGGCGCCGGCATCGATCCGGAAAAGCTGCGCGCCAAGGCCCGCGAGAAGGGTCTGATCGATCCTGAAGCCGCTGCCCGCCTGAGCAGCGAAGAATGCCTGCACCTGGTGTTCCTCCCCGGCTTCTCCACCAAGGCCCAGGTCACCGACATTTCCGGTCGCGGCGTTGGCATGGACGTGGTGCAGTCGCGCATCCGCGAACTGAGTGGGCAGATCCAGATCCAGTCCGAGCTGGGCCGTGGCAGCCGCTTCATGATCCGCGTACCGCTCACCCTGGCGATCCTGCCGACCCTGCTGGTGCAAGCCGGCGAGGATGTCTACGCCTTGCCGCTGGCCCGCGTGCTGGAGGTGCTGCATGCACCGGCCACCTCGCTGGGCTGGTTCGATGGCCGTGCGGTGCTCGACCGTCGCTCGCACACCCTGGCCCTGGTGGACCTGCGCCAGTGGCTGGACGTGGAGCCGATGCAGTCCAATCTGCTGACCATCGTGGTGCTGCAGGCGGGCGAAGCACGCTTCGGGCTGGTCGTGGACCAGGTGCGCGGCCGCGAAGAAGTGGTCATCAAGCCCTTGCCGAAGGCGCTGCGCGGACTGCGCGGCTATGCCGGCGCCACCCTGATCGGCGACGGTCGGATGGCGCTGATCCTCGATGTCGACGGGCTTCGCAGCCCGCACGACTGATCAAAAACTGTGACGTCGGTCGGCACGCTGCCGGCCGCCAGCTCAAGTCACACCGCTACGGGCCGATAACCGATCCATGGACAGACTCAGCCTCATAGGACTCTTCCTCGCCTTGGCATCACTGGTCGGGGGCAGCATCCTCAAGGGCGCTGGCCTGGCGTCGCTGTGGTCGCCGGCTGCGTTCGTGATCGTGATCGTGGGAACCCTCGCATCGATCCTGCTGCATACCGCCCCGGCGGTGTTCAAGCATGCCTTCACCATCGTGCGCTGGGTGATCCGCCCGCCGCAGAGCGATCGCCGCCAACTGATCACCCAGATCGTGGAATGGAGCAACATCGCCCGCCGCCAGGGCCTGCTCGGCCTGGAGGCACAGGTCGAAGCGCAGTCTGATCCGTTCCTGCGCAAGGGGCTGCAGCTTCTGGTGGACGGGGTCGAGCCGGAGACCATCCGGCACATGCTGGAGATCGAACTCAGCAGTCAGGAGCACAAGGACCTGGCCGCCTCCAAGGTATTCGAGGCCATGGGCATCTATGCGCCGACCCTGGGCATCATCGGCGCGGTGCTGGGGCTGATCGCGGTGATGAAGAACCTGGCCGATCCGAGCAAGCTCGGCCACGGTATCGCCGCGGCCTTCACCGCCACCATCTACGGCATCGCCTCGGCCAACCTGTTGTTCCTGCCGGTGTCGGCCAAGCTCAAGAGCGTGATCGCGCACACCACCCGAGACCGCGAAATGGCCATCGAAGGCCTGATCTCGATCGCGCTGGGCGAGAACCCGCGCAACATCGAATCCAACCTGAGCGGATTCCTGCACTGACATGGCCCGCCGCAAGCACCACGAAGAGCATGCCAACCATGAGGCCTGGGCGATTCCGTACGCCGACCTGATGACGCTGCTGCTTGCCTTCTTCGTGGTGATGTATGCGATCTCATCGGTCAACGAAGGCAAGTACCGCGTGGTCGCCGCCGCGCTGAGCACCGCCTTCGGTTCGGCCCCGCGCACCCTCAACCCCGTGCAGGTCGGCAGCAACCAGGTCAAGGGCGGCGGCTGGGATGCGCCATCGGTGATCAACGCCGGCAGCCGCGTCGGTCCCTCAGCCCCTGCGCCGGCCAACGATCCCTCCTTGCTGCCGGCGATGGCATCGCAGATGCGCTCACCGGTGTCCTTCCGTGACCAGGAACAGCTGAAGCAGGCCGAGCGCCAGCTCGACGCGATCGCCGACCGGCTCACCGCCACGCTGGCGCCGCTGATCGACCGCGGCATGATCACCGTGCGCCGTACCGAGCTGTGGATCGAGGTGGAGATCAACAGCGATATCCTGTTCCCGACCGGTGCCTCGGTGCTGGACGTGCAGGCGCGTGACACCCTGTCCACGCTGGCCGGGGTGCTGCGCGACGTGCCCAACAGCGTGCGCGTGGAAGGCCACACCGACAACGTGCCGATCGCCACCGCGCAGTTCCCTTCCAACTGGGAACTGTCGGCCGCGCGTGCCGCCAGCGTGGTGCACCTGTTCGCCGACCAGGGCCTGCAGCCGGCCCGCCTGGCGATGGTCGGCTACGGCGAATTCCGCCCGCGCGATGACAACACCAGCGCCGTCGGGCGCAACCGCAACCGGCGGGTGATGGTGATCATACTGGCCGACACCACGCACGGCGTGGACCCGATCAGCGAGCGGCTCAACGCCTCCACAGGCAGCGCTGCGCCCGCGCCGATCACCCCGATTTCCTTACCCCCCACCCCGCAGGCGCCACGTGCGCCTGCAGCGGCCGGCAGCCCGATCGGCGCCGCCGTCACCCCCGCCATGAAGGAGTAGACCGATGCGCATCTGGGCAATCGCCAACCAGAAGGGCGGCGTCGGCAAGACGACCACCACCCTGGCGCTGGGCCGGCAACTGGCCGCCCTGGGCCACCGTGTGCTGCTGATCGATCTTGACCCGCATGCTTCACTGACCCGCTCGTTCGGCATCCCGCTGGATCCGCCGCCGGCCGGCGTGCTGGAACTGTTCGCCGCACCGCCAGCCGAACTGGCCACGCTTTGCCACGCCAGCCGCATCCCCGGGCTGGATCACGTCTGCGCGCAGTCGGCGCTGGCCACGCTGGAACGCCGCAGCGCCAACCAGCCCGGACTGGGACTGTCGCTGCAGAATGCGCTGGCACGCCACGCCGGGCGTCACGATTACATCCTGCTCGACTGCGCGCCCACGCTCGGCCTGCTGATGATCAACGCACTGGCCGCGGCCGATCGCCTGATCATTCCCACCCAGGCCGAACCGTTGGCGCTGCACGGGCTGGACGGCATGGTCCGCACCGGTGAAATGGTTGAACGCTCGCGTCGCCGTCCGCTGCCGATGTCCATCCTGCCGACCCTGTTCGACCGCCGCACCCGCGCCGGCAACGAGAGCCTGCGACAGATGCAGGACAACCATGGCACGCGGGTCTGGGAGGATGCGATTCCGGTGGACACGCGGATGAGCAACGCCGCTACGCTGATGGCGCCGGTGGAAGGGGACGACTATCCAGGCCGCGGCCTGGCCGCCTACCGCCGTGCCCTGGACTGGATCCTGGCCGACGATGCGCGCGCACTGGAGCAGGCCGCATGAACAACGAAACCGTGCTGGACGATTACCTGGAACAGCTGCTGGGCGAGGCCACCACGACACTCGCCGAGCCGGTTGCGGTCCCCGCAGCCGAGCCCCCCGCCGAACGCGAGCCGACCTGGGATGACCTGCCCGACGAGGTGGTCTACGAAACCGGGCCGGCCAGCAGCGAAGACCCCGCCTTGATGGACGAAGCCAGCCTGCAGGCCGCCTTTGATGCCGCCGCCGACGCGCCGCTGCCTGCTGCTGGAGCGGAACCGGAACCGACCTGGGACGACCTGCCGGACGAAGTGATCTACGAAACCGGCGAGGACGTCAGCGCGGTGCTCACCAACGCCGACAGCCCCTCGCTGGAAGCCGCCTTCGCTGCCGCAGCCGATCCCATCGCCGCCCTGCTCGCCCCGGTCCCGCCCGCCGCGCCTGCGGCGCCCGCGTTGCCGCCGCGCACCGTGGCCCGCGCGACCCCCGCGCTGGCGCAGCCGAATGAAAACCCGCCCAGCACCTGGCAGGAACTGCAGGAACAGGCCCGGCAGAGCGGTTACGCCTCATCCCCGCAGCGACGCGCCACCGAGCGCAGCTCGCGCTGGCTGCGCCTGCGCTGCGGCAGCCAGGCCTACGCACTGGAACTGCTGAAGGTGCAGGAAGTGGTGCTGCCGGTGCCGCTGCTGCCCCTGCGCGGTACCGCCCCGGCGATGCTCGGCATCATGAACCTGCGCGGCCAGGTGGTCCCGGTGATGGACCTGGGCATCCACCTCGGCGGCGCCCCCGCCGGCGAAGACGCCCTTACCCGCATCGTGGTGCTGGAAGAAAATGGCGAGATCATGGGCCTGCGCGTGAGCGCCGTGGAAGACGTCACCAACCTCAGCGACTCCCAGATAGAACCCCCCGACACCGCCCGCATCTGCCGCATCAGCAACGACATCTTCCGAGGCGTAGCCCGCCTCCACCAGCAACCCATGATCCTCCTGGACGCCACCCAGCTGCTGAACTGACCGCAAGACAGCATTCGCCCTCGCTCTCGTTCCTGCTCTTGCTCTTGCTCCCCACCCCACGCGCGGACTGTCAGCGAGGGGGCAGGCGGGGTCAGGCAGGACTGTGTGAGGCAGGAGCCGAACACAAGCCTACATGGACGTACTTGCGGCGTGTCCTGCGTGGCCCCGCCTGCCCCCTCGGCCCTGGTCCCTGTAGAACCGCGATGAACCCAACCCTAAAGCTTCCCCGGATATTGCCGCTATGAAGTCTGGAACCGTTTGTCCGGAGCAACAATGAGCACTGTGGACCTGGGTGAAGATCTCGGCATCGAGAGCAGCACCGAGCTGAAGAACCGCCTGGCCCCGTTGCTGGCCGCGGCCGACCCGCTGACCCTCGACGCCAGCCGGGTGGGCCGTATCCACACCGCCGCCATGCAGGTCCTGTGCGCGTTCGTACAGGGCCGGCGCGGTGCCGGATTGCAGACGGAATTCAGCGGCAGCACCGCAACCTTCACCGACGCCGCGCGATTGCTCGGCGTCACCCAGGCCCTGGGCCTGGCTGTATCCCATGACAACCTGAAATCTGTGGAGAACGCGGCATGAGTGCACGTATCTTGGTGGTGGACGACTCGGCGTCGATGCGCCAGATGGTTTCCTTCGCCCTCACCTCGGCCGGCTTTTCCGTCGAAGAAGCCGAGGACGGCGCCGTCGCGCTGGGCCGTGCCAAGGGCCAGCGCTTCAACGCGGTGGTCACCGACGTCAACATGCCGAACATGGATGGCATCTCGCTGATCCGCGAACTGCGCCAGCTGGCCGAATACAAGTTCACCCCGATGCTGATGCTGACCACCGAATCGGCCGCCGACAAGAAGTCCGAAGGCAAGGCCGCCGGCGCTACCGGCTGGCTGGTCAAGCCGTTCAATCCCGAACAGCTGATCGCCACCGTGCAGAAGGTCCTGGGCTGACCGCCCACGCCATCCCATCCCCCGCGCCCGCCCTTGGAACACACCTGACATGAGCATGGACCTGCAACGTTTCCACGCCACCTTCTTCGAGGAAAGCCGCGAAGGGCTGGACGCCATGGAAGCTGGACTGCTGACCCTGGAATCCGGCCAGCACGATGCAGAGATCATCAACTCGGTGTTCCGTGCGGCGCATTCGATCAAGGGCGGCGCCGGTACCTTCGGCTTCGATGCCATCGCCGCGCTGACCCACGTACTGGAAACGCTGCTGGACGAACTGCGCGCTGGAAAACGCGCACTGGAAGCCAATGCGGTGGATGCCATGCTGGCCTCGGTGGACGTGCTGCGCGCCCTGCTCCGCGAAGCCGAACACGGCGTGCAGGCCGACCCGGCCACGGTCGCGGCGATGAAGGCACGACTGGAATCGATCCTGTCCGGCCAGGCCCCGGCCCCAGCAAGCGCAGCCGCCCCGGTCGCGGCCGAAGCGGAGCCGGAAGCCTGGCAGATCGGCTTCACCCCGGCACCGTCGATGTTCATGAGCGGCAATGATCCGCTGCGCATCATCCGCGAACTGGAACACCTCGGCCCGCTGCAGGTGCAGGCACGCCTCGAGCGGCTGCCCGGCTTCGAGCAGCTCGATCCGTTCGAAGCCCACCTGGCGTGGGATCTCGGGCTGATCGGCAAGATCAAGCGTAGCCAGATCGAAGATACCTTCGCCTGGGTGGTCGACGACTGCGAGCTGGACATCCGTCCGGTCGCACCGCCCAGCCTGGCCACCACCGCACCGGCCCAGGTCGAGGCCGCACCGGCGGCGGCTGCAGCGCCTGCCGCCGCAGCGCCCGCCACCGCCGCTGCGACCCCGGCGCAGGAAGCCGAATCCTCGATCCGCGTCAGCGTTGACAAGGTCGATGCGCTGATCAACCTGGTCGGCGAGCTGGTCATCACCCAGGCCATGCTCAAGCAGGTGTCCAACCATATCGACCCGGCCCATGCCGAACGTCTGTTCGCCGGCCTGGACCTGCTGGAGCGCAACACGCGTGACCTGCAGGAAGCGGTGATCGGCGTGCGCATGCTGCCGGTTGACGCAGTGTTCCGCCGCTTCCCGCGCCTGGTCCGCGACCTGTCCACCCGCCTCGGCAAGCAGGTGCGCCTGAAGACCATCGGCGAAGGAACCGAGCTGGACAAGGGCCTGATCGAGAAGATCGCCGACCCGCTGGTCCACCTGGTGCGCAACTCCATCGACCACGGCCTGGAAATGCCGGAGTTCCGCCGCAACGCGGGCAAGGACGAAACCGGCACCATCACCTTGGCCGCCTCGCACCAGGGCGGCCACATCGTCATCGAAGTGAGCGACGACGGCCACGGCCTGAATCGCGAGCGGATCCTGGCCAAGGCGGCCGAACGCGGCCTGGCCGTGCCGGAGAACCCCACCGATGCGCAGGTCTGGGACCTGATCTTCCAGCCGGGCTTCTCCACGGCCGATGCGGTGACCGACCTGTCCGGCCGCGGCGTGGGCATGGACGTGGTCCGCCGCAACATCCAGGCGCTGGGTGGCGAAGTGCAGATCGAAAGCCGCGCCGGCATCGGCACGCGCACGCTGATCCGCCTGCCGCTGACGCTGGCGATCCTCGACGGCATGACCGTTTCGGTGGCCGGCGAAACCCTGATCCTGCCCCTGGCGTATGTGCTGGAGGCGCTGCAGCCGCAGGCCAGCGACATCCGCACCATGGCCGGCGAAGGCCGCGTGCTGCGCGTACGCGGTGAGTACCTGCCGATCCTGTCGCTGAGCGAGTATTACGGTTACGGCCAGCGACACAGCGACGAATCGCTGGTGGTGGTGGTGGAAGGCGATGGCCAGAAGATCGCGCTGGAAGTGGACGAGCTGGTCGGCCAGCAGCAGGTCGTGGTGAAGAACATCGAGAACAATTACCGCCGCATCGGCGGTGTGTCCGGCGCCACCATCCTCGGCGATGGCCGTGTCGCGCTCATCGTGGACATCGGCGGGCTGGTACGCTCGCTGCGCGTGCCGCAGGCCGCCTGATCCGCAATCGAGGTAGCGCCGAGCCATGCTCGGCGGCTTTTCTGCCCGCAATCACGACGCCTGATACACGCCGCGCTGCGCGCTCGCCGAGCGTGGCTCGGCGCTACCGGGCACTGCTGCTGACGCACAGATCGCGCTACAGATCCGCGCAGCCGCGCCGCTATCTGTAAAGACGGCGTGATGATCCCCCACGACGCCGCGTCCCGAGTCCTTTCCAACATCGCCCAGCGGCATGTCCGCTGCGCCCTGCCCTGCCCTGGAGCACCCGCATGAAGTGGTTCGCCGATCTTCCCATCGCCCGCAAGCTGGCGGTGGGATTCACCTTGACCACCTTGATGACCCTCGTGCTGGGCGGCTTCGCCCTGCTGCGCCTGTCCGAGGCCAACCAGCAGCTGCGTGGCATGGCCAGCAATGCCATTCCGTCGGTGCAGCATCTGGGCGAAGTGCGCTCGCAGCTGGGTGAGTTCCGCACCTATGAGATGGCCCAGCTGACCATGCTGGACAAGCCGGAAAAGGTGGCTGATTACAACAAGCGCATGGACGCGGCCGCCCAGGTGGTGCATCAGGAACTGGATGCCTATGCTGCACTGCCGGCCGATGCCACCGAGCGCGCCCTGTATGCGAAGGTGAAGACAGCGGTCGCTGCATACCTGGCGGCCAACGAACAGCTGCGCGCGGCCGGCGGCAGTGGCGATGCGGTGCTGGCGCAGCAGATTTCCGATGAGCAGTCGCGACCACTGCGGCGCGCCCTGTTCGAAGACCTCAAGGCCCTCAGCGCTTACAGCGGCAAGCTGATGGACCAGGGCATCGCCAACGCCAATGCCACCCACCACACCAGCCTGGTCGCCATCATCGCCGCGATGCTGCTGTTGTCGCTGGTCGCGGCCACGCTGGCGGTGATCATCTCGCGCGCCATCACAGTGCCGCTGGGCAAGGCCGTGCAGGCCATCCAGGCCGTGGCACGCGGCGACCTGAGCGTCACCACCCAGGCCACCAGCAACGATGAAGCCGGCCGCATGCTGGCCGCCACCGCGGAGATGACCGCCACGCTGCGCCGCTTCTCCAACCAGACCCAGCAGATGGTGGAAATGCACGCCGGCCCGGACATCAGCCACCGTATCCCGGAAGACTTCCCCGGCGTGTATGGCGAGCTGGCGCATGGCATCAATACGGTCATCTTCGAACACCTCGACGCACTGCGCGATGCGGTGGATGTGCTGAACCAGTACGCCATCGGCAACCTGGAACCGGACGCACGCCGCCTGCCGGCCAGCCGCGCTTTCCTGCATGAGTCCATGGATGCGGCCAAGGCCAGCCTGCTGGCGATCAACACGCAGATCCAGCAGCTGGCATCGGCCGCGGCGGTCGGCGATTTCAGCCAGCGTGGCGATGCCGCACGGTTCCAGCATGACTTCAAGCTGATGATCGAACAGCTCAACACCATGATGCATGTGGCCGACGGCAACCTGTCGCAGCTGTCGCAGCTGCTGCGGGCCATCGCCGCCGGTGACCTGACCGCACGCATGGACGGTGAATTCCACGGCGTGTTCGCGCTGATGCGCGACGATGCCAACACCACCGTCGGCCAGCTGACCAGCATCGTGTCCAGCATCCAGGTATCGGCGCAGAGCATCCGCGGCGCCGCCAGTGAGATCGCCGCCGGCAACAACGATCTGTCGCGCCGTACCGAACAGCAGGCTGCCAACCTGGAAGAAACCGCGGCATCGATGGAGGAACTGACCTCCACCGTGCGCCAGAATGCCGAGCATGCCCGCCAGGCCAACCAGTTGGCGATCGGCGCAGCCGGCGTGGCCAGCCAGGGGGGCGCGGTGGTCAGCGAGGTGGTCACCACCATGTCGGCGATCGAAGCGTCGTCGAAGAAGATTGCCGAGATCATCTCGGTGATCGATGGCATCGCCTTCCAGACCAATATCCTGGCGTTGAATGCCGCCGTCGAAGCGGCGCGCGCCGGCGACCAGGGACGTGGCTTCGCCGTGGTCGCCAGCGAAGTGCGCACCTTGGCGCAGCGTTCGGCCGCAGCGGCCAAGGAGATCAAGGGCCTGATCGATGAGTCGGTCAGCAAAGTGTCCGACGGCTCGACGCTGGTGCACCAGGCCGGCGCGACGATGGGCGAAATCGTCGCCTCGGTGCAGCGCGTGACCGACATCATGGCCGAGATCTCCGCCGCTTCGCAGGAACAGTCCGCCGGCATCGAACAGGTCAACCAGACCGTGGTGCAGATGGACGAAACCACCCAGCAGAACGCGGCGCTGGTGGAAGAAGCCACCGCGGCGGCACGTTCGATGGAAGAACAAGCAATGCAGCTGACCGATGCGGTGGCCCAGTTCCGACTGGCCGACAGCGCACCGGCAAATGCCGCGGTGCCTGCCGCACGTGCCGCAGTGGCAGCGACGGCGAAAGCGCCGACGGCCCCCGCGCGCCCAGCCACCCGCCGCGCAACGGTGAGGCAGCCGGTCATCGCTGGCGACGGCGACTGGCAGGAGTTCTAAGCGCTACAGCGGTTCACCGGCTGGCGGGGCGGGGCAGGTTCGCGGGGGACGGCAACACCCGCTCCTGCGGGCCTCGTTTCGCGCCATCCATGGCGCTCAACGCCCCCGCCAACCCACCCCGCCCCACCTTCGACGGGCTCATGGCGGCCTGGGAACATGCGGCTCTGGTAGCGCCGACCCATGGTCGGCGGAATTTGTCAGCTGAGCTGATGGATATCCGCCGACCATGGGTCGGCGCTACCGCTTTGCATCCGCGGCCACCGAGACCTGTCAGAGGCCCGCAGGATGCGGCTTTTGCCGTCCCCCGACCAGCCCCACCGCCCGGCCCAGCGGCCAGCCGAACGCCGTGATTTCGGGACAATCCGTGCGCACCGTCACACTCCCATCACGCGCTCGTCAAGTTCGTTCGGGCAGGGCCGTTACTGCTCTCATCACATCGCCCGGTCTGCTGATGGACGCTTCCGCCGACGTCGTCGTATCCCGACAGCGCTTCCCCCGCGCGCTGGCCGGCCTGCTGCTGCTCGGCCTTTGGATGGGCTGGGCAGCACCGGCGCTGTGGTACCAGAAGGCCGATTCTCCCATTCCCCTGTGCGTCGCCCCCACCGACCGCCGTTGAATCGCCACGCCGCTGTTCATGCCAGAAGGAGCATTGCGCATGTCCGCCACGCCACGCACTGTTGATTCGTTCGCAGGTCACGAAAGACTTCCATTTCTGCAGGCCCTGACGGCAGAAGCCGATCGCCTGTTCCTGGCGCTCAGCGCCCTGCTGGCACTGGTATCGATGGGGCTTGCGCTGCGCGCCGGTGCCTGGACCCCGTTCCTCGCCCTCAGCCTGCCCACCCTGCTGGTGGTCGCCGCGCAGGTCCATCTGCTGCCCGGCACGCGGCTGTCGCGCTGCACCGTCGCGCTGGCCTGGATGGTGCAGGCCGCCACGCTGATCCACCAGACCGGCGGCCTGCTGGAAACCCATTTCACCGTGATCGTGCTGATCGCCCTGCTGCTGTACTACCGCGACTGGCTGCCGCTGGTGGTGGCCGCCGCGGCGATCGCCGTGCACCACGTGCTGTTCTTCTGGCTGCAGCAGCGCGGCCTGCCCTACCCGGTGTTCAGTGCTGGCAGCGGCATCGGCATCCTCGCCCTGCACGCCAGCTACGTGGTGGTGGAAACCGCGCTGCTTTCGGTCATGGCCGTGCAGATGCGCCGCCAGCTGCTGCTGCTCGGACATGATCCCCGGCAGCTGGCCGCATTGGCGCGCGGCGTGGCCGCCGACCAGCCGTTGCCGCCCGGCATCCATGCCGAACAGTTCCCGGCCGAATCGCTGGCGCGCACCCTGGTGCAGACCAGCACGCAGCTGCTGCAGCGGCGCGAGCACGAACAGGCCGCGTTGGCCGACACGCTGCGCATCCGCACCGCGCTGGACGATGTCACCACCAACGTGATGATCGCCGACCGCGAGCGCAACATCGTATTCGTCAACCGCCCCCTGCAGCAGATGCTGGCCGCCGCCGAGCCGGACCTGCGCCGCGATCTGCCACAGTTCGATGCAAGCGACCTGATCGGCCGCAACATCGACATCTTCCACCGCAACCCGGCCCACCAGGCCAGGCTGCTGGACACCCTGACCACGACCTACCGTGCGCACATCCGCGTCGGCGGCCGGCTGCTGCGCCTGATCGTCAATCCCATCGTCAGCGCCCAGGGTGAGCGCCAGGGCTTCGTGGTGGAGTGGGCCGATCGCACGCTTGAAGCGGAGGTCGAAGCCGAGCTTGAACGCATCGTGCAGGCTGCCGCCAACGGCGACTTCAGTGGCCGTGTCGCCTGCGAAGGCAAGGAGGGATTCCTGCTGCAGCTGGCCCAGCACCTCAACGGCCTGATGGATGCCAACGCCACCAGCCTGGACCAGATCTCCGCCCTCTTGTCGGCGCTCTCGCAGGGCGATCTCACGGCATGCATGGAAGGTGATTTCCACGGCGTGTTCGGCCGCATCCGCGACGATGCCAATGCCACCATCGCCCAGCTGACGCGCATCGTCGGCAACATCCAGGACGCGTCCACCCACCTCAATGGCACCGCCGCCGGCCTGGCCCAGGGCAACGGGCACCTTGCCAGCCGCACCGAACAGCAGGCGGCGAGCCTGGAAGAAACCGCCGCCACCATGGAAGAACTGACCGCCACCGTGCGGCAGAACGCCGAACATGCCCGCACCGCCAACCGCGTGGCCAGCGGCGCGGCGGAGGTGGCGGCCTCCGGGGGCGAGGTGGTCGGCAGCGTGGTCTCCACCATGAGCGACATCGAACACGCCTCGCGTCGCATCGCAGAGATCATCTCGGTGATCGACGGCATTTCCTTCCAGACCAACATCCTGGCCCTGAATGCCGCCGTGGAAGCCGCCCGTGCCGGTGAACAGGGCCGTGGCTTCGCCGTAGTGGCCTCCGAAGTGCGGGTACTGGCCCAGCGTTCGGCCGAAGCGGCCAAACAGATCAAGGGCCTCATCGACGACTCGGTGGACAAGGTCGCGCACGGCTCGGCGCTGGTGCAGCGCGCCGGCTCGACCATGCGCGAGATCGTGCAGTCGGTGCAGCAGGTCAACCAGATCATGGCCGAGATCGCCGCGGCTTCGCAGGAACAGAGCGCGGGCATCGAACAGGTCAGCCACAGCATCAGCCAGATGGACGCCAACACCCGCCAGAACGCGGCCTTGGTCGAAGCGTCAACCGAGGCCACCCATGCCATGGGATCGCAGGCAGCAGGGCTTGCCGAGGCCGTGGCGCGCTTCCGCCTGCATGACGATGGCAACGAAACCGCCGTGCTGCGTCGACTGCGCGAGCTGGCTGGGTAACGCCGGCCGCTGGCACCCCGACGGTAGTGACGGCCGCTGGCCGTCACCTCGTTGCCGCTGCGCTCGCCGAGCACGGCTCGGCGCTACCGCCGCACCGGTTGACCCCGCCTGGCAGTGAAGCGGCGTCATGGGGTTCAGGAAATGGCGGGAATGCCGATATGCTGGAAGGCCACCGTGTCCTACGTCACGGTTTTTCCCGCACTCGAATGCAGAACCGATGTCCGCAGGCAGCCACGATTCAGCACAGGATCCCCCCTTCGCGCACGACGACAGCGCCGATGAACGCTTCCTGGTGCGAAATCCGCTGCAGATCCGCCAGCTGCTCAGGCAGCTGATCGACCAGCGGTCACTGATCAACGCCCACATCGGCGGACGCGACCAGAGCTTCCCCACTGCGGTGCTGGAGCTGGACGAGGACCGCGACGAGCTGCTGCTCGACGGCAGCCCGCAGGAGGCATCCAACCGTGCCGCCGAAGCAGCCGGCCACCTGCTGTGCTTTGCCCAGCTGGACCGGGTGCTGGTGCGCTTCCGCGTGGACCATATCGAGCGCCTGGACACCGGCCGCCACGTCGCATTCCGGACCACCCTGCCCGACGAGATGGTGCACCTGCAGCGCCGGGAGATGTACCGGCTGGAGACCCCGATAACCGACTCCCCGCAGCTGGTACTGCCGGCGGTGGACGGACGCCCGGAGCGGCTGGCGATGCGCGTGGTGGACATCAGCGGCGGCGGACTGGCGGTCACCCTGCCCGCGGAGTACGCCGTGTTCGGCCTGCAGAAGCGCTACGATGCCGAACTGAGCCTGCCCGACGGGCCTGACCTGCAGGTCAGCCTGATCGCCTGCAACGAGCGCCTGCAGAAGCTGCCCAACGGCAGCGAAGTCACCCGGGTGGGGTTGCGCTTCGACCGCCTGCCGCGCGGCGGCGACAGCGCCATCCAGCGCTACATTTTCCGCATCGACCGCCAGCGCAGCGCCCGCAAGAACGGCGAACTGTAGGCGCGAGCTTGCTCGCGCGCCCTTCTGCCCGCTCCGCCTTGGGTGCTGGCAAAGCGTGCCGACCAAGGTCGGCACTACCGGGCGGCTAAAGTCCCGCCCGGATCCGCCGATATCGAGCCTGAGACCGCGAATCACGGCACCCAGGACACCCTCGATGAACGACAAGAACCAGGCCCACGCCGATACCGGCGGCGAGTTCCTCAGCTTCACCCTCGGCGACGAGCACTACGGCGTGGACATCCTCAAGGTGCAGGAAATCCGCGGCTACGATGCGGTCACCCGCGTGCCGGATGCACCGGACTACATCAAGGGCGTGATCAACCTGCGCGGCACCATCGTGCCGGTCATCGACCTGCGCCTGAAGCTGCGCCTGGAGAACGCGCGCTACGACGCCTTCACCGTGATGATCGTGCTGAACGTGGAAGACCGCGTGGTCGGCATCGTGGTGGACAGCGTCTCCGACGTGATCCCGCTGGCGGCCGAGCAGATCCGCCCGACCCCTGAGTTCGGCGCCGCAGTGGATACCCGCTTCATTTCCGGCATCGGCACCCAGGACGATCGCATGCTGATCCTGCTGGATATCGAAACCCTGCTCGACAGCGCCGACATGGGCCAACCGGCCGTGGCCGAAGAAGCCGCTGCCTGATTGCAGCGGATCGAAACAAAATCCTTCAGTTCCATCTGCAACAGCCGATAGGGGATTCAAGGACCGCCCGCGACGGAACGCACCAGGCCGGCCACCCGATCCCCATCCCCATTACTGGAGTACCTGTAGATGAAGTCCCTGTTCGCCTTTGCATCGGCCACCCTGCTGGCCGCCACCGCCCTGACCGCCTCCGCCCAGTCGGCCATGATTCCGCCGGAGATGGCCCCGCGCCAGGTCGGCAAGGAAGGCATGGTCTGCGGCAAGGTCGAAAAGGCCCGCTTCGCCGAAGGCTCGGAAGGCTCGCCGACCTTCCTGTACATGGGCGGCGCTTTCCCGCGCCACACTTTCTCGGCCCGCATCGCCGGCGCCAACCGCGGCAAATTCAGCTTCCCGCTGGAATCGCTGGAAGGCAAGACCGTGTGCGTGATCGGCAGGATCGAGCGCGACGCCTCGCGCGCTGAAATCGAAGTCAGCTCGCCGGCTGGCCTGAAGCTGGCCGACATCAAGTAAGACCGGCCCGTCCCGCCACGCCGGCACGGCCGGCGTGGCTGCTGCACCCGGGCCATGCTGGCCCGGACGCGTCCGCCTTTGGAGAGTGCAACGCCCATGCCCTGGATCAACAACCTCAAACTGATGCCCAAGCTGCTGCTCACCTTCGGGGTGCTGCTGCTGGTGATGCTGCTTCAGGGCATCGTGGCCTACCGTGGCCTGCACTCGCTCAACAACGTGACCACCGACCTGGCCGGCAAGCGGATGGAAAGCATCCGCATGGCCGGTGAGATGCGGGGCGTGCTGGGTGAGTACCGCAATTCCTCCTACCAGCAGCTGATCCGTGCCAGCGACGACGTCAAGGCCGAGGCGCACACCCGTGCAGCCGACCTGCGCAAGCAGATGGATGCGTCGATCAAAGCCTACCCGGCGCTGGTCGACAATCCGCAGCAGAAGGCCCTGTTCGACACCTTCGTCAAGGAATGGAACGGCGCGCTCGCCTCCTACGACTCGGTCAGCGAAATGCTGGAACTGCAGCTGCCCGACGATGCAATCGATACCTTCGTCGGTGAGACGCGCACCAAGCACCGCGCTTCGGCCGCTGCACTGGAAACGCTGATCGCCGAAGACAACCGTCTGGCCCGCGCGGCGCGCGAGCAGGCAGAATCCACGTATGCCACCTCGGCGACGCTGATCATCATCGCCCTGCTCGGCGGCGCCGCGATCGGCTTCGTGCTGGTCTGGCTGTTTGCCCGCGCCCTGGTCGGCAGCGTACGCGGCGCGGTGAGCGTGGCCAACGAAGTGGCCAGCGGCAAGCTGGACGGCCACATCGACACCTCGCGCTCGGATGAAGTGGGCGACCTGATGCAGGCCATGCAGCGCATGCAGCGCGATCTGCGCGAACGCATCGAACGCGACCAGGCCATCGCCAGCGAAAACCTGCGTATCCGTACCGCCTTGGATTACAGCTCCACCGGCGTGTTCCTCAGCGATGCCAACCAGCAGATCGTCTATGCCAACCGTGCGCTGGCGCAGTCGCTGGTCGAGCACGCCGCGGAAGTGCGCAAGGACCTGCCGGAATTCGACGCCGAAGCGCCGCTGGTCGGCCGCCCGGTCGCCGAACTGGAAGTGGGCGGCAAGGCCGATGCGGCCGTGCTGTCCGAGCTGGAGCGCAACGGCGTGGCCCGCCGCGAAGTGCAGTACGGCCAGGCACAGTTCGCCCAGGTCATCTCCACCATTCGCAACGAAGCAGGAGAAACGGTCGGCCATGTGACCGAATGGCGCGACCGCACCCCGGAAGCCGCCGTTGAAGCCGAAGTGGCCCGGGTCATCGCCCGCGCCGCCGCCGGCGACCTCACCGACCGCGTGGACAGCGAAGGCAAGGACGGCTTCTTCCTGCAGCTGGCCAACCAGATCAACGGCTTGCTGGATGCCAACGCATCGAGCATCGAGCAGATCTCCCAGCTGCTCAACGCACTGTCGCGCGGCGACCTGACCGCGCGCATGCACGGCGAGTACCAGGGCGTGTTCGCGCAGATGCGTGATGATGCCAATGCAACCGCCGAGCAGCTGAGCGGCATCGTCACCCGCATCAAGCATTCCAGCCGCGCCATCAACTCGGCCGCCGGTGAAATCGCCAGCGGTAACAGTGACCTGTCGCGCCGTACCGAGCAGCAGGCTGCCAACCTGGAAGAGACCGCCGCTTCGATGGAGGAACTGACCTCCACCGTGCGCCAGAACGCCGAGCACGCCCGCCAGGCCAACCAGCTGGCGATCGGCGCGGCCGGCGTGGCCTCGCAGGGTGGCGAGGTGGTCGGCCAGGTGGTCACCACCATGTCGGCCATCCAGACCTCCTCGAAGAAGATCGCCGAGATCATCTCGGTGATCGACGGCATCGCGTTCCAAACCAACATCCTGGCGCTGAACGCCGCGGTGGAAGCCGCACGCGCCGGTGAACAGGGCCGTGGTTTCGCCGTGGTCGCCAGTGAAGTGCGCACGCTGGCACAGCGTTCGGCCGCAGCGGCCAAGGAGATCAAGGGCCTGATCGACGACTCGGTCGGCAAGGTCGCCGATGGTTCGGCACTGGTGCACAAGGCCGGCGCCACCATGGGCGAAATCGTCGCCTCGGTGCAGCGCGTGACCGACATCATGGCCGAGATTTCCGCGGCATCGCAGGAGCAGTCGGCCGGCATCGAACAGGTCAACCAGACCGTTGTGCAGATGGACGAAACCACCCAGCAGAATGCCGCGCTGGTGGAAGAAGCCACCGCCGCCGCACGTGCCATGGAAGAACAGGCCGGCCACCTCAGCGAGGCGGTGTCGGTGTTCACCCTGGACGAGGTCGAGCTGCAGCACGACACCCCGGCACCGGCACGTCCGCGTGCGGCTGCACCGACGGCCACCGCGTCGGCACCGCGCCGCCCGGCCAGCCGCCAGCCGGCGACCGAGCTGGCCGATGGAGACTGGCAGGAGTTCTGATCCGACTGCGTCTTCGGATAAGGCCGGGCCTGGTGCCCGGTCTTTTTTTTGCCCACCGCCCCGGTGGGTGACGACCGCCGCCCCTGTGGGTGACGACCGTTGGTCGTCACGCTTTTACACCGCTCAATTGTCCGCCATCGCGGCCGATAACACGGATGACGCGGCAGATCCGCGCCCCCTTCCCTGTTCTGGTCCCGCTCCATGACGCTCAAGCAACGCTGGCATCGCTACTTCGACAACCTCCCGGTTCGCCGCAAGCTCAACCTGCTCACCCTGCTGATCGCCATCGGCGTCATCGCACTGTCCATCGTCGCTGCGCGCATGCAGTACCTGGACCTGACCGAAACCCGCAAGGAATCGCTGGCGGTGCAGGTGGAGCTGGCCGAAGGCGTGCTCAGCCACTACCAGAAGCTGGCAGCCAGTGGCGAACTGACCGAAGCGGCCGCAAAGGCCGCCGCCATCCAGGCGCTCGACGCCATGCGGGCGCAGGACAACGCGTATTACTACAACGTGCTGGACACGAACTACGTGCTGCTGATGCACCCGTTCAAGCCCGAGCGCGTGGGCAGCGTGCAGAAGGACTACACCTCCGTTGACGGCGTGCCGCTGTACTACCTGCAGGTGGGCATGGCGCGCATCGGCGGTGGCTTCACCTACTACCAGACCAACAAGCCCGGCGCCGAAGAGCCGATCGACAAGGTCACCTACGCGCACATGTTCGCGCCGTGGCAGTGGGTGGTGACCAGCGGCGTGTACATGGACGACGTGCAGGCCCAGGCGTGGACGTTCACCCTGATCATGGCGCTGACCGGCGGCCTCGTCGTGCTGGTCGTGCTGGCGCTCAGCTGGGTCATCGGCAGCCGCATCGCCACCCCGCTGCGCAAGGCCACCCTGGTCGCCGAAGGCATCGCCGCCGGCAAGCTGGACAACGCCATCGGCGAACAGCCACACGACGAACCCGGGCGCCTGCTGCACAGCATGGGCCGCATGCAGGACCAGCTGCACACCGTGATCGGCGGACAGCGCGAGATGGCACGCCGCCACGAAGCCGGCGAACTGGACTACCGGATCGACGCCGGCAGCGTGCCGGGCGAGTACGGCCAGATGGTGCGTGACACCAACGCGCTGGTTGGCAGCCATGTGCAGACCCTGCATGACGTGCTGGCCGTAGTGCAGCAGTACGCCATCGGCGATCTGCGCGCCGACATCGCCCGCTACCCGGGCGACAAGGCGGCCATCACCACCACCGTCGATGCGGTGAAGGCCAACCTGGGGCGCATCAATGCCGAGATCAAGCGGCTGGCCGCCTCGGCCGCGGCCGGCGACTTCAGCCAGCGCGGCGACGCCGCCACGTTCGAACACGATTTCCGCGCGATGGTGGAAAACCTCAACGCGATGATGGCCGTCAGCGATGACAACCTCGGCAAGCTGTCGGCGCTGCTCTCGGCCATCGCCGAAGGCAACCTGACCGCACGCATGCATGGCGAGTTCCAGGGCGTGTTCGCCCGCATGCGGGACGATGCCAACGCAACGGTCATCCAGCTCACCCGGATCGTCGGCCAGATACAGGGCGCGACCAGCAGCATCACCCTGGCCGCCGGTGAAATCGCCAGCGGCAACAATGACCTGTCGCGCCGCACCGAACAGCAGGCGGCCAACCTGGAAGAAACCGCCGCATCGATGGAGGAACTGACCTCCACCGTGCGCCAGAACGCCGAGCATGCGCGCCAGGCCAACCAGCTGGCGATCGGTGCGGCCGGCGTGGCCTCGCAGGGCGGCGAGGTGGTCGGCCAGGTGGTCACCACCATGACCTCCATCGAAGCCTCGTCGAAGAAGATCGCCGACATCATCTCGGTGATCGACGGCATCGCCTTCCAGACCAACATCCTGGCGCTGAATGCCGCAGTGGAAGCCGCGCGTGCCGGCGAACAGGGCCGCGGTTTCGCCGTGGTTGCCAGCGAAGTGCGCACGCTGGCGCAGCGTTCGGCCGCAGCGGCCAAGGAGATCAAGAGCCTGATCGACGAGTCGGTCAGCAAGGTGTCCGATGGCTCCGCACTGGTGCACCAGGCCGGCGCCACCATGGGCGAGATCGTCGCTTCGGTGCAGCGCGTGACCGACATCATGGCCGAGATCTCCGCCGCTTCGCAGGAACAGTCCGCCGGCATCGAACAGGTCAACCAGACCGTGGTGCAGATGGACGAAACCACCCAGCAGAACGCCGCACTGGTGGAAGAAGCCACCGCCGCCGCGCGCGCGATGGAAGAACAGGCGACCCAGCTTGCCGATGCCGTGGCGATCTTCCGCCTGGACAACCAGGTCGATGCCGCGGTACGCGCGGTCGCGGCCCGCATTGAACGCCCGACGGTCGTCGCCGCGACCACGGCGCGTGCAGCGGCACGCCCAGCCCTCACTCCGCGCGTGCTGCAGACGCCGGACGACGGCAACTGGCAGGAATTCTGATCCGCAACGGCGCCGGTAGCACCCCGCGCCTTCGTTCCCGCACTGGACACCCCCTGTGACCCTGCCTGCCTCCCCGCTCGTCCGCACCGACAATCGCGAATTCGACTTCGCCGACCGCGATTTCCGCCGCGTCTGCGAACTCATCCACCAACGTGCCGGCATCGCCCTGGCGCCGGCCAAGCGGGACATGGTGTATGGCCGCCTGTCGCGTCGCCTGCGTGCGCTGGGCATGCGCAGCTTCCAGCAGTACCTGGACCATCTGGAAAACGGTGGCGATGACGAATGGCAGGCGTTCACCAATGCGCTGACCACCAACCTCACCGCGTTCTTCCGCGAGCCGCACCATTTTGACAAGCTGCGCGAGGAACTGCAGGCACGCGCCGCCACCGCCACCAGCGCAAATCCGCTGCTGCTGTGGTCATGCGCCGCGTCCACCGGCGAGGAGCCCTACTCCATCGCGATCACCGCCTGCGAAGCCTTCGGCACGCTGAAGCCGCCGGTACGGATCGTGGCCACCGACGTGGATACGCAGGTGCTGGCCACCGCTGCACGCGGCGTCTATGCACTGGAGCGCGTGGCCTCGCTGGAAACGGATCTGAAACGTCGCTATTTCCAGCGCGGCACCGGCCCCAATGACGGCCAGTGCCGGGTGGTGCCCGCGCTGCGTGAACTGATCGACTACCGCCCGCTCAACCTGCTCGCACCGCGCTTCGACATCGGCGGCCCGTTCACCGCCCTGTTCTGCCGCAACGTGATGATCTACTTCGACAAGCCGACCCAGCGCGACATCCTCGGCCGGCTGGTCCGCCACCTGGCCGACGACGGCATGCTCTACACCGGGCACTCCGAGAACTACCTGCATGCCGCCGACCTGATCCAGCCGTGTGGCCGGACGCTGTACCGCCGTGCACCGGGAGCACCGACGTGAGTGCCGCCCTGCGCGAAGACGATGTCATGCGCTACTACGACAGCCGCTTCAAGGTCACTGCGGCCAAGCTGCTGCCCACCCAGTACCTGGTGGTGGACGATGACACCGCGCTGACCACCATCCTCGGTTCCTGCGTGGCCGCCTGCCTGCGCGATCCGGTGCTGCGCATCGGTGGCATGAACCACTTCCTGCTGCCGGAGGGCAACGTAGGCGATGGTGCACCTGCGCGCTATGGCAGCTACGCGATGGAACTGCTGATCAACGACCTGCTCAAGCGCGGCGCCAACCGCAAGCGCCTGGAAGCCAAGGTGTTCGGCGGCGCCAACGTGCTGAAGGGCTTCACCAGCAACCCGGTGGGTACGCGCAACGCTGAGTTCGTGCGCCAGTACCTGCAGGCCGAGCACATTCCCATCATCGCCGAGGACCTTTGCGGGATCCATCCGCGCAAGATCTGGTTCTTCGCCGACAGCGGCCGCGTGGTGGTCAACCGCCTGCCGCACGCGCACGAAGCCGAAGTGGCCGCGACCGAATCGGCCGTACGTGCCCGTCTGTCCAAAGCGCCGGTCACCGGCGGCGTGGAGCTGTTCGAATGAGCCTGGAACAACCCTGTCGCGTACTGATCGTGGACGACTCCGCCGTCGTCCGGCAGATCCTCAGCGAGATTCTGGCCAGCGATCCGGGGATCGAAGTGGTCGGCACCGCCGCCGATCCGCTGCTGGCCCGCGAGAAGATCAAGCGGCTGGCACCGGATGTGATCACGCTGGACGTGGAAATGCCGCGCATGGATGGCCTGGCCTTCCTGGAGAACCTGATGCGCCTGCATCCGCTGCCGGTGGTGATGATTTCATCGCTGACCGAGCGCGGCGCGGACACCACGCTGCAGGCCCTGGCACTGGGCGCGGTGGATTTCGTGTCCAAGCCGAAACTGGATGTGACCCGCGGCCTGCAGGGCTATGCCGATGAGATCATCGAGAAGGTGAAGACCGCCGCCCGCTCGCGCGTGCGTGCACTGGTGCGTGCGCCCGTGGCGCCCAAGGTCACCTTGGCATCGCCCGGCGCGGCGACCGCGCCACGGCCTTCGCAGTTCCGCACCACTGACCGCCTGATCGCCATCGGCGCTTCGGCCGGTGGTACCGAAGCGCTGCGCGTGGTCCTGGAAGGCCTGCCCGCCGACGCGCCCGCCGTGGTGATGACCCAGCATCTGCCGGCGACCTTCAGCACCGCATTCGCCGAACGCCTGGACCGCCATTCGGCGATGGCCGTGCGCGAGGCCAGCGATGGCGAAGCGGTACTGCCTGGCCATGCCTACCTGCCGCCGGGTGGCAAGCACCTGCGGGTGATCCGCGATGGTGCGCGCTGGCGCTGCCGGATCGACGACGGCCCGCCGGTGAACCGGCACAAGCCGGCGGTGGACGTGCTGTTCCAGTCGGTCGCGCAGAGCGCGGGCGCCAACGCGATCGGCGTGATCCTGACCGGCATGGGCGATGACGGCGCACGCGGGCTGCTGCAGTTGCGCCAGGCTGGCGCCCCGACGCTGGTGCAGGATGAAGCTACTTCGGTGGTATGGGGCATGCCGGGCGCCGCGTTCAAGCTCGGCGCGGCCGAAGAGCAGCTGCCGCTGGAGAAGATCGCCGAGCGCCTGCTGGCGCTGTCGCGTAGCTGATCCGGTAGTGACGGCCGCTGGCCGTCACGCTCCTGCTTTCCGCTGCGCTCGCCGAGCACGGCTCGGCGCCACCGGGTCGCGTAATGGTAGTGACGGCCGCTGGCCGTCATCGCCTTGGTAGCGCCGACCCATGGTCGGCGGATTTCTGCCCACCGCGCGCTGATGCATTCCGCCGAGCACGGCTCGGCGCTACCGGGCTGCGGGACGGTAGTGACGGCCGCTGGCCGTCATC
>NZ_JAXCXF010000013.1:0-16428 GCF_034046095.1 Stenotrophomonas sp. CFBP8980
TTCCGGCGCGGCGTCGATCGCGGAGTAATCCTTGAACTCGCCACCGAAGCGCTCGGCACCGATCTTGGTCAGTGCGGCGGTCAGCGTGGTCTTGCCGTGATCGACGTGACCGATGGTGCCGACGTTGACGTGCGGCTTGGTGCGCTCGAACTTACCCTTTGCCATTTCTATCTACCTTTTAGTTTCTAAAGTGGTGTGGAGGACCTGAGCTACGCTCAGGCCTTCTTCATGACTTCGTCGGCGATGTTGCTCGGCGCCGGCTCGTAGTGGTCGAATTCCATCGTGAACGTGGCACGGCCCTGGGTCTGCGAACGCAGCGAGGTCGCGTAGCCGAACATTTCACCCAGCGGGATCATCGCGTTGATGATTTCCGCCGAACCGTCACCGGTCACGCTCGAACCCTGCAGCATGCCGCGACGACGGCTGACGTCGCCCATCACGTCACCCTGATAGTCGCTCGGGGTCACGATCTCGACCTTCATGATCGGCTCCAGCAGGACCGGCTTGGCCTTGGAGAAGCCCTGCTTGAAGGCCATCGAGGAGGCCAGCTTGAACGCCATTTCCGAGGAGTCGACGTCGTGGTACGAGCCGAACACCAGCTTGACCTTGACGTCCACGACCGGGAAGCCCGCCAGCGGACCGCTGGTGATGGTTTCGCGCAGGCCCTTTTCGATCGACGGAATGAATTCCTTCGGAATCACGCCACCGGTGATGTCGTTGATGAACAGGAAGTCGTCCTTGATCATCGGACCGATCTTCGGATCGGCACGGTCTTCAGCGGTGATCGGCGACAGCTCGATCACGACGTGACCGTACTGACCCTTACCACCGGACTGCTTGGCGTGCTTGTAGTCCGACTTCACATCCGACATCTGGATGGTTTCGCGGTAAGCCACCTGCGGCTTGCCGACGTTGGCTTCAACGTTGAACTCGCGCTTCATGCGGTCGACGATGATGTCCAGGTGCAGCTCACCCATGCCCGAGATGATCGTCTGGCCGGATTCCTGGTCGGTCTTGACACGGAACGACGGATCTTCCTGGGCCAGGCGGCCGAGGGCGAGACCCATCTTTTCCTGGTCGGACTTGGTCTTCGGTTCGACGGCCATCGAGATGACCGGCTCCGGGAACACCATGCGCTCCAGGATGATCGGGTGTTCCTGCGAGCACAGCGTGTCACCGGTGGTGGTGTCCTTCAGACCCACGGCCGCGGCGATGTCACCGGCCAGCACTTCCTTGATCTCTTCGCGATCGTTGGAGTGCATCTGCAGGATGCGACCGATGCGCTCCTTCTTGCCCTTGACCGAGTTCAGCAGCTGGTCGCCGGCGTTCAGCGTGCCCGAGTAGACACGGAAGAAGGTCAGCGCTCCGACGAACGGATCGGTGATGATCTTGAAGGCCAGCGCCGAGAACGGTGCCTTGTCATCGGACTTGCGGCTCAGGGCGACGGTTTCGTCGTCCACGTCGGTACCGGTCACGTCCGGCACGTCGATCGGCGACGGCAGCAGCTGCACCACGCCGTCCAGCATGGCCTGCACGCCCTTGTTCTTGAACGCCGAACCGCAGTACATCGGCACGATGTCGGTGGCCAGCGTGCGCACGCGCAGGGCCTCGACGATCTCGGCCTCGGTCAGCTCTTCGCCGCCCAGGTACTTTTCCATCATCTCTTCGCTGGCTTCAGCCGCGGCTTCGATCATGTAGGTGCGGGCCTCTTCGGCCTCCGCCTGCATGTCGGCCGGGATGTCCAGGTAGTCGAACTTCATGCCCTGGGAAGCTTCATCCCAGTGGATGGCCTTCATCTTGATGAGGTCGACCACGCCCTTGAAGTTTTCTTCAGCGCCGATCGGCAGCTGCATCGGCACGGCAACGGCACCGAGCTTGGCCTTCAGCTGGCCAACGACCTTGGTGAAGTTGGCACCGGTGCGGTCCATCTTGTTGACGAAGGCAATGCGCGGCACCTTGTACCGGTTGGCCTGGCGCCACACGGTTTCGGACTGCGGCTGGACGCCACCGACGGCGCACAGCACGAACACCGCACCGTCGAGCACGCGCAGCGAGCGCTCCACTTCGATGGTGAAGTCAACGTGCCCGGGGGTGTCGATGATGTTGAAACGGTGCTCCGGCAGGGACTTGTCCATGCCCTTCCAGAACGCGGTGGTGGCAGCGGACTGGATCGTGATGCCACGCTCCTGCTCCTGCTCCATCCAGTCCATGGTGGCAGCGCCGTCGTGCACTTCACCGATCTTGTGGCTCTTGCCGGTGTAGAACAGGATGCGCTCGGACGTGGTGGTCTTGCCGGCATCGATGTGGGCCATGATGCCGAAATTGCGGTAACGCTCGATGGGAGTGGTGCGGGCCACGGGGAGCCTCTCGATTTCTTGGATTTCGGATGGCCGAACGCCGCCTTTCGGCGGCCTTCGGATTGGCGCGACCCTTCCGGGGTCGCGGGGCAGCACTCAGATGGTGCTGCCCTGCCTGTTTTGCAAGGCCGTCAAACTCACCAGCGGTAGTGGGCGAATGCCTTGTTGGCTTCGGCCATACGGTGGGTTTCTTCGCGCTTCTTGATGGCGCCGCCACGGTTTTCCGAGGCATCGATCAGTTCAGCAGCCAGCTTCTTCGGCATGGTGTTCTCGCCACGCTTACGCGCGGAGTCGATCAGCCAACGCATGGCCAGGGCCATCTTGCGCGAGGAACGCACTTCGACCGGCACCTGGTAGGTGGCACCACCGACACGGCGGGACTTGACCTCGACCGACGGCGCAACGTTGTCCAGCGCCTTCTGCACCAGCTCGATCGAGTTGGCGTTCTTTTCGCTGATCACGTCCATCGCACCGTAGACGATCTTCTCGGCCACGGACTTCTTGCCGCTCAGCATCACCATGTTGATGAAGCGGGCGATCGTTTCACTTCCGTGCTTCGGATCGGGCAGGACGGAACGCTGGGGAGTATTACCTTTACGCGACATGTGCTCTCTCCTTATGCCTTCGGACGCTTGGCGCCGTACTTCGAACGGGCCTGGCGACGCTTGGCGACACCGGAGGCATCGAGCGAACCGCGAACAGTGTGGTAACGCACACCCGGCAGATCCTTGACGCGACCGCCGCGGATCAGGACCACGGAGTGCTCCTGCAGGTTGTGGCCTTCACCACCGATGTAGCTGATGACCTCTTCCTGGTTGGTCAGGCGGACCTTTGCAACCTTGCGGAGGGCCGAGTTCGGCTTCTTCGGGGTGGTGGTGTAGACGCGCGTGCAGACGCCACGGCGCTGCGGGCACTTCTCGAGCGCCGGCGAGGCACTCTTGTAGGTGGTAGCTTGCCGCGGCTTGCGGACCAGCTGGTTGATCGTCGCCATCAGTAGGTTCTTCTGATTGGGGCCAGCAGATGCCGGCCAGAGATGCGGAAATGTTAAAGCAGACCATTACTGGCCTGCTGAGACAGACGATTGTAGCAACCTGCCAGAAACGCAGTCAAATGCGCTCCTGTCAAGCCCTTCCTTATCCTGGAAGGTTACGGGGGGGCCTCCGTGTACCCCGTTCAGACTGGTGGGAGAGACCGGAGTCTCCCCTGCCCTTTCACTACCACCGGGCCATTGGCCCGGTGCTGCAACCCGGCAGGCCCGGTCTTTCAACCGGACCGCCTTGCTTACTCGTCGCTGCCCGGAGCCTGTTCGGCTTCGGCAGCGGCTTCGATCACCGGCTCGGCGACAACGGCGGCAGCGGCAACCGGGGTACCGGCCAGCGTCTGCATTTCCGAATCGGTCAGCCCGCTCGCGTTGCGGCGGCGGTTGGCGTGATACGACAGGCCGGTACCGGCCGGAATCAGGCGACCGACGATGACGTTTTCCTTCAGGCCACGCAGGTTGTCCTTGGTGCCGCGGACGGCAGCTTCGGTCAGCACGCGGGTGGTTTCCTGGAAGGATGCCGCCGAGATGAACGACTCGGTGGCCAGCGAGGCCTTGGTGATGCCCAGCAGGACCGGATCGTACTGCGCCGGCAGTTCGCTACGGGCACCGAGGCGTGCATTCTCCTCGATAACGCGCTGACGTTCCACCTGTTCGCCATTCAGGAACTTGCTGTTGCCCTGGTCGGTGATCTCGACCTTGCGCAGCATCTGGCGGGTGATCACCTCGATGTGCTTGTCGTTGATCTTCACGCCCTGCAGGCGGTACACGTCCTGGATTTCCTTGACCAGGTAGGCGGCCAGCGGCTCCACACCCAGCAGGCGCAGGATGTCCTGCGGGCTCGGCTCGCCGTCCACGATGGTCTCGCCCTTGGTCACGTGCTCACCTTCGAACACGATCACCTGGCGGTACTTCGGAATCAGCTCTTCGTGTTCCGAACCATCGGTGTCCTTGATGATCAGGCGCTGCTTGCCCTTGGTGTCCTTGCCGAAGCTGATGATGCCCGAACGCTCGGCCAGCACCGCCGGATCCTTCGGCTTGCGTGCTTCGAACAGATCGGCGACGCGCGGCAGACCACCGGTGATGTCGCGGGTCTTGGACGCTTCCTGCGGGATCTTGGCGACCACGTCACCCACGCCGACGGCGGCGCCGTCCTGCAGGTTGACGATGGAGCGCGGCGGCAGCAGGTACTGGGCCGGCATGTCGGTACCCGGGATCAGCAGGTCGTTGCCCTTGGCGTCGACGATGCGGATCAACGGACGCAGGTCCTTGCCCATCGAGCCGCGACGCTTCGGATCGGTGATCTCGCGCGAGGCCAGGCCGGTCAGTTCGTCGGTCTTCTCGATGACGGTGATGCCGTCGACGAAGTCGATGAAGCGCAGGAAACCAGCGACTTCCGACACGATCGGGTGGTTATGCGGATCCCAGTTGGCCACGGTCTGGCCAGCCTTCACTGCATCGCCGTCCTTGGACGCGATCATCGAGCCGTACGGCAGCTTGTAACGCTCGCGCTCGCGGCCATGGGCATCGAGCACCGAGATTTCGCCCGAGCGCGACACCGCCACCAGCGAACCGTTGGCGTGCTCTACCGACTTCAGGTTGTTGAACTTCACCGAACCGGTGGTCTTGACGGTGATGTTGTCCACTGCTGCCGCACGCGATGCCGCACCACCGATGTGGAACGTACGCATGGTCAGCTGGGTACCCGGCTCACCGATCGACTGAGCGGCGATGACGCCGACCGCTTCACCGATGTTGACGATGTGGCCACGGGCCAGGTCGCGGCCGTAGCAGCGACCGCAGACGCCGAACGCGGAGGCGCAGGAGATCGTCGAACGGACCTTGATGGTCTGCACGCCGGCATCTTCCAGCTTGGCCACCCACGCTTCGTCGAGCAGCGTGTTGCGGGTCACGATCGGATCTTCGTCGTTGCCCGGCAGGAACACGTCCTCGGCCACGACACGACCCAGCACGCGGTCCTTCAACGGCTCCACGACGTCGCCGCCTTCCACGATCGGGGTCATGGTCAGGCCTTCGGTGGTACCGCAATCCACTTCGGTGATCACCACGTCCTGCGCCACGTCCACCAGACGACGGGTCAGGTAACCCGAGTTGGCGGTCTTCAGCGCGGTATCGGCCAGACCCTTACGGGCACCGTGGGTGGAGTTGAAGTACTCCTGCACGTTCAGGCCTTCACGGAAGTTCGCCTTGATGGGCGTTTCGATGATGGAGCCATCCGGACGCGCCATCAGGCCACGCATACCGGCCAGCTGGCGGATCTGCGCCTGCGAACCACGCGCACCGGAGTCGGCCATGATGTACAGCGAGTTCATCGACTTCTGGTCGATGATGTCACCCTTGGAATCGGTGACCTTCTCGGTACCGATGGTGTCCATCATCGCCTTGGCGATGCGCTCGTTGGTGCGCGACCAGATGTCGACCACCTTGTTGTAACGCTCGCCGGCGGTGACCAGGCCCGACTGGTACTGCTCCTGGATTTCCAGCACTTCGGCTTCGGCCTCGGTGAGGATGCCGCGCTTCTCGTCCGGAATCAGCATGTCGTCGATGCCGATCGACACGCCGGCGCGGGTTGCGTAGGCGAAGCCGGTGTACATCAGCTTGTCGGCGAACACGACCGTGTCCTTCAAGCCCAGCTGGCGGTAGCTGGAGTTGATCAGGCGGCTGATGTTCTTCTTGGTCAGCTCGGTGTTGGCCAGCGCGAACGGCAGGCCTTCCGGCAGGATTTCGGCCAGCAGCGCACGACCGATCGTGGTTTCCACGATCGAGGTCTTGTCCTGCTTGTTGCCGTCTTCGTCGGTCACCACTTCGGTGATGCGGACCTTGACGCGTGCGTGCAGTTCCACCACGCGGTTGTCATAGGCGCGCTTGACTTCGGCGATGTTGGCGAAGGCCATGCCCTCGCCCTTCTTGTTCACCAGCGAGCGGGTCATGTAGTACAGACCCAGCACGACGTCCTGCGAGGGCACGATGATCGGCTCGCCGTTGGCCGGCGACAGGATGTTGTTGGTGGACATCATCAGCGCACGCGCTTCCAGCTGGGCTTCCAGCGAGAGCGGCACGTGGACGGCCATCTGGTCACCGTCGAAGTCGGCGTTGAACGCGGTGCAGACCAGCGGATGCAGCTGGATGGCCTTGCCTTCGATCAGCACCGGCTCGAACGCCTGGATGCCCAGGCGGTGCAGGGTCGGCGCACGGTTCAGCATCACCGGATGTTCGCGGATGACCTCTTCCAGGATGTCCCAGACTTCGGCTTCTTCGCGCTCGACCAGCTTCTTGGCGGCCTTGATGGTGGTGGCCAGGCCACGACGCTGCAGCTTGGCGAACACGAACGGCTTGAACAGTTCCAGCGCCATCTTCTTCGGCAGGCCGCACTGGTGCAGGCGCAGGTACGGACCGACCACGATGACCGAACGGCCCGAGTAGTCCACGCGCTTGCCCAGCAGGTTCTGGCGGAAGCGACCCTGCTTGCCCTTGATCATGTCGGCCAGCGACTTCAGCGGGCGCTTGTTGGTGCCGGTGATGGCACGGCCGCGACGGCCGTTGTCCAGCAGCGCATCCACCGATTCCTGCAGCATGCGCTTTTCATTGCGCACGATGATGTCCGGCGCGCTCAGTTCCAGCAGGCGGCGCAGGCGGTTGTTACGGTTGATGACGCGGCGGTACAGGTCGTTCAGGTCGGAGGTCGCGAAGCGGCCACCGTCCAGCGGGACCAGCGGACGCAGGTCCGGCGGCAGCACCGGCAGCACGGTCATCACCATCCACTCCGGACGGTTGCCCGATTCCAGGAAGGCTTCGATCAGCTTGATGCGCTTGGTGAGGCGCTTGAGCTTGGTTTCCGAGCCGGTGGAGGCGATTTCTTCGCGCAGGCGGGTCATTTCCGACTGCAGGTCGATCGTGCGCAGCAGTTCGTACACGGCCTCGGCGCCCATGGCGGCATCGAAGTCGTCGCCGTGTTCCTGGCGTGCGGTCAGGTACTGCTCTTCGGTCAGCAGCTGGCGGCGCTCCAGGGCGGTCAGGCCCGGCTCGGTCACCACGTAGGCTTCGAAGTACAGCACGCGCTCGATGTCACGCAGGGTCATGTCCAGCATCAGGCCGATGCGCGACGGCAGCGACTTGAGGAACCAGATGTGCGCGACCGGCGAGGCCAGGTCGATGTGGCCCATGCGCTCGCGGCGCACCTTGGCCAAGGTCACTTCGGTGCCGCACTTTTCGCAGACCACGCCGCGGTGCTTCATGCGCTTGTACTTGCCGCACAGGCACTCGTAGTCCTTGACCGGTCCGAAGATCGCGGCGCAGAACAGGCCGTCACGCTCGGGCTTGAACGTACGGTAGTTGATGGTTTCCGGCTTCTTCACTTCGCCGAACGACCACGAACGGATCAGGTCGGGCGACGCCAGCGCGATCTTGATCGCGTCGAAATCCAGCGTCTGTCGCTGCTGGTTGAAGAGGTTGAGCAGGTCTTTCATGGTGTTCTCCAGAAGGAGGAATGCGTTGTCGATGGGCTGTCAGGACTAAGCGGCGGCGCTGCTGCCCGGGAGCAGCAGCGCCTGCGCGATCAGTTGTCTTCCAGTTCCATGTTGATGGCCAGCGAACGGATTTCCTTCACCAGCACATTGAAGGATTCCGGCATGCCGGCCACCATCTCGTGCTCGCCGTCGACGATGTTCTTGTACATCTGGTTGCGGCCCTGCACGTCATCGGACTTCACCGTCAGCATTTCCTGCAGGGTGTAGGCCGCGCCGTAGGCTTCCAGCGCCCAGACTTCCATTTCACCGAAGCGCTGGCCGCCGAACTGCGCCTTGCCGCCCAGCGGCTGCTGGGTGACGAGCGAGTACGGACCGGTCGAACGGGCGTGCATCTTGTCGTCGACCAGGTGGTTCAGCTTCAGGTAGTGCATGTAGCCGACGGTGGTGTGGCGATCGAATGCCTCACCGGTACGGCCGTCATACAGCTGGGTCTGGCCGCTGGTCGGCAGGTCCGCCAGTTCCAGCATGCGCTTGATCTCCGCTTCGGTGGCACCGTCGAAGACCGGCGTTGCCATCGGCACGCCGTCGGTCAGGTTGCCGGCCAGGCGCAGCAGCTCTTCATCGCTGAACTGGGTCAGGTCGACGTGGGTGGCCACGTTGTCGCTGTCGTGGTTGTACACCTCGTCCAGGAACACGCGCAGCTGCGCCACGGCGGCCTGGGCTTCCAGCATGCCCTGGATCTTGCGACCCAGGCCCTTGGCGGCCCAGCCCAGGTGGACTTCAAGGATCTGCCCGATGTTCATGCGCGACGGCACGCCCAGCGGGTTCAGCACGATGTCCACGGTCTCGCCCGAAGCCATGTACGGCATGTCTTCGACCGGCACCACGTTGGAGACCACACCCTTGTTGCCGTGGCGGCCTGCCATCTTGTCGCCCGGCTGGATGCGGCGCTTGACGGCCATGAACACCTTGACCATCTTCAGCACGCCCGGGGCGAGGTCGTCGCCGGCGGTGATCTTGCCGCGCTTGTCGGCGAAGCGACGCTCGAATTCCTTCTCGTGCGCCTGGATCTGCTTCTGGGCGCGTTCGATGGCTTCCGAAGCGTCCTCGTCCTTCATGCGCAGCACGAACCAGTCAGCCTTCTTCAGGCCGTCCAGGTAGGCGTCGGTGATGACGTCGCCCTTCTTCAGGTTGGCACCGCCGTTGACCACCTTGCCGACGATCTGCGAACGCAGGCGGGCGTAGATGGCACCTTCGAGGATGCGGTACTGGTCGTCGAAGTCCTTCTTGACGCGCTTGATCTCCGATTCCTCGATCTGGCGCGCACGCTTGTCCTTCTCGATGCCGTCGCGGGTGAAGACCTGCACGTCGATGACGGTGCCGTCCATGCCCGGCGGCACGCGCAGCGAGCTGTCCTTCACGTCCGAAGCCTTCTCGCCGAAGATCGCGCGCAGCAGCTTCTCTTCCGGGGTCAGCTGGCTTTCACCCTTCGGGGTGACCTTGCCGACCAGGATGTCGCCGGCGCGCACTTCGGCACCGATGTACACCACGCCGGATTCGTCCAGGCGGTTCAGCGCCTGCTCGGACACGTTCGGGATGTCGGCGGAGATTTCCTCCGGCCCCAGCTTGGTGTCACGCGCGACGCAGGTCAGCTCTTCGATGTGGATCGTGGTGTAACGATCCTCTTCCACCACGCGCTCGGAGAGCAGGATGGAGTCTTCGAAGTTGTAGCCGTTCCACGGCATGAAGGCGATCAGCATGTTCTGGCCCAGGGCCAGTTCGCCGATGTCGGTGGACGGACCATCGGCCAGCACGTCGCCACGCGCCACCACGTCACCCACGTTCACCAGCGGACGCTGGTTGATGCAGGTGTTCTGGTTGGAACGGGTGTACTTGACCAGGTTGTAGATGTCCACGCCCGCGTCGGTCGCGCCGATGATTTCTTCTTCGACGATCTTGACCACGATGCGTGCGGCATCGACCTGCACCACTTCACCACCACGACGGGCGTTGACGGTGACGCCGGAGTCGCGTGCCACGGCACGTTCGATACCGGTACCCACCAGCGGCTTCTGCGCACGCAGGGTCGGCACGGCCTGGCGCTGCATGTTGGCGCCCATCAGTGCACGGTTGGCGTCATCGTGTTCCAGGAACGGAACCAGCGCCGCGGCGACCGACACGGTCTGCATCGGCGAGACGTCCATGAAGTGCACTTCCGCCGGCGGCTTCAGCAGCGATTCGCCCTGGAAGCGGCACGGCACGAACTGTTCGGTCAGCACGCTGTCGGCATTGGTCAGGGCGTTGGCCTGGGCAATGACGTACTCGTTTTCTTCGATGGCCGACAGGAACTCGACTTCGTCGAAGACCTTGCCGTCCACGACCTTGCGGTACGGGGTTTCAAGGAAACCGTACTCATTGGTGCGGGCGTACACGGCCAGCGAGTTGATCAGGCCGATGTTCGGGCCTTCCGGCGTTTCGATGGTGCAGACGCGGCCGTAATGGGTCGGGTGCACGTCGCGCACTTCGAAGCCGGCGCGTTCGCGGGTCAGGCCGCCCGGGCCCAGGGCCGAGACGCGACGCTTGTGCGTGACTTCCGACAGCGGGTTGTTCTGATCCATGAACTGCGACAGCTGCGAGGAGCCGAAGAATTCCTTGATCGCCGCAGCCACCGGCTTGGCGTTGATCAGTTCCTGCGGGGTCAGGCCTTCGGATTCGGCCATCGACAGGCGTTCCTTGACCGCGCGCTCGACGCGGACCAGGCCCACGCGGAACACGTTCTCGGCCATTTCACCGACCGAACGCACGCGACGGTTGCCCAGGTGGTCGATGTCATCGACGACGCCACGGCCGTTGCGGATCTCGGTCAGGACCTTGATCACGTCCAGGATGTCGGACGACTCGCCATGCGCGGCGACCAGGCGCTTGGACTCTTCGTCATTGCGCTCGCCGTAGTACTTGCGGTCGTACAGCACGGCTTCGCCGGTGGTTTCCTTGCGGCCCACGCGACGGTTGAACTTCATCCGGCCGACCGTGGACAGGTCGTAACGCTCGAAGGTGAAGAACAGGTTGTGGAACAGGTTCTGCGCGGCGTCCTTGGTCGGCGGCTCGCCCGGACGCATCATGCGGTAGATCTCGACCAGCGCTTCCAGCTGGGTCTTGGTCGGATCGATGCGCAGGGTGTTGGACAGGTACGGACCACGATCGAGATCGTTCACCCACAGGGTGCCCACCGCGTCCACGCCCGCCTTGCGGAAGGCCTGCAGCTGGTCGTCGGTGATTTCGTCGTTGGCCTGCGCCAGCAGTTCGCCGGTGGCCGAATCGACCACATCGTGCGACAGGATGCGGCCGACGATGTAATCGTCCGGCACGGCCAGGGCGGCGATACCCGAGGCTTCCAGCTGCTTGACGTGGCGCGCGGTGATGCGCTTGCCGGCTTCCACGATGACCTTGTCACCGTCGGCCAGGTCGAAGCCCAGGGTTTCACCACGCAGGCGCTCGGCGACCAGCTCCAGCTGCACGCCTTCGTCGGGGTTGATGTGGAACGTATTGATCTCGAAGAACTCGGCCAGCATCTCTTCGTTGCTGTAGCCAAGCGCGCGCAGCAGGATCGACACCGGCAGCTTGCGACGGCGATCGATACGGGTGAACAGCGCGTCCTTCGGGTCGAACTCGAAGTCCAGCCAGGAACCGCGGTACGGGATGATGCGGGCGCTGTACAGGAGCTTGCCCGAGCTGTGGGTCTTGCCACGGTCGTGGTCGAAGAACACACCCGGCGAGCGGTGCAGCTGGGAGACGATGACGCGCTCGGTGCCGTTGACGATGAAGGTACCGTTCTCGGTCATCAGCGGGATCTCGCCGAGGTAGACCTCCTGCTCCTTCACGTACTTGATGGCCTTGGTCGACGACTCACGGTCGTAGATCACCAGGCGCACGGTCACGCGCAACGGCGCGCCGTAGCTCATGCCACGCTGGCGGCACTCGCGCTCGTCGAACACCGGTTCGCCCAGCTTGTAGCCGACGTATTCCAGCGCGGCATTGCCGCTGTAGCTGGAGATGGGGAAGACGGACTTCAGTGCGGCGTGCAGGCCGTGGTCCGTGCGCTTGGCCGGATCGACGTTTTCCTGCAGGAACTCGCGGTAGGAATCCACCTGGATGGCGAGCAGGAACGGCACTTCGAGAATCGCGCGCGACTTGGCGAAATCCTTGCGGATGCGCTTCTTCTCGGTGAACGAATAGGACGTCATGAGATCTTCCACCTTGTTGTGCGGGGCGTGCGTCCACGACCCAAAAGGAAACTTGAAATTGTCAGTTGGAAGTCGCTGGTATTGCCGGCACCAGCACGCCTTCTATTGCTACTTCCAACTGCCAACTTGACTGCATCTGCTTGACCGCCGCCGCGCTTGGCGCTGGCCGGACGGGCCTTTTCCTGCAGCCCGCGTTGGGCTTTTTTCAACGATGTTCGGGGTACCGCATGAAACGACCAAAGGCCGGGGGCTTTACGCCCCCAGCCTTGGCTGCATCGCCGGAAATCGATGGCGACGCAAGGGATCTGCTTACTTGACTTCGACAGTCGCGCCAGCAGCTTCCAGGTCCTTCTTGATCTTCTCGGCTTCGTCCTTCGACGCGCCTTCCTTCACGACGCCGCCGGCTTCGGTCAGGTCCTTCGCTTCCTTCAGGCCCAGGCCGGTGATGGCGCGGACGGCCTTGATCACTTCGACCTTCTTGTCGCCCGGCGACTTCAGGGTCACGGTGAATTCGGTCTGCTCTTCAACAGCGGCAGCCGGGCCAGCGGCAGCAGCCACGGCGACCGGAGCAGCGGCGGAAACGCCGAACTTCTCTTCGATGGCCTTGACCAGCTCCATCACTTCCATCAGGGACTTCGAGGCGATGGCTTCGACGATCTGTTCGTTGGAAAGGGACATTTTGATTACCTTTGAATGATTTTCTGGATTGAGGTTCCGTCAGGAACCACGGTAGGTCGAAACTCAGGCGGTCTCGGCGACCGGCTCAGCAGCAGCAGCGGCTTCGCCACCACCCAGCTGATCCGCCAGTGCCTTGTTGGCGCGCGCGAACATCGTGACCGGCTCGGTCAGGACGCGTGCCAGCATTGCCAGGGCCTGGTCGAGGGTCGGCAGCGAGGCCAACACGTCAACGTGGCTTGCCGGGAACACTTCGCCACCAATGGCGACAACCTTGGGCTGCAGCTTATCGTTGCCCTTGGCGAATTCCTTGATCAGGCGACCGGCGGCGCCGGGCTCCTCGAGCGAGAACGCATACAGCAGCGGACCGACCAGCTTGTCCTGTGCACATGCGAATTCGGTGCCTTCAACGGCACGCGAAGCCAGGGTGTTCTTGACAACTTTCAAGAAAACGCCGGTTTCACGAGCCTGCTTGCGCATCGCGGTCATCTGGGAGACCGTGGTGCCAGCGTATTCGGCTGCGATCAAGGAGTGGGCCTTGGCGGCGATGTCTGCCAGCTCCGCGACTACTTCTTGCTTCTGGGACAGATTGAGAGCCATTGCACTCCTCCGATTGAACTCCGCTTACGGCTCCTGCCGTTTGCGGTCCTGGGCGGCGTCCTTCCTGGACACCGGGAACATCGGGTTGATGTTCCGGGGGGTGGGCCGTTCCAGACCTGGACTCAACCTGGGGCCACCCAGGATTGCGTGAACCAGAAAAACTCCAGAAGGGCACCATCTACGCAGGGTGATCCGGATGGATCGATTAAGCGTTCGTGACTGCTCCGGCGGCGACTCCCTGCCAAATCGAGCTTCCGTGCCCGTCGCCGGCATGCCACGACCGCACCTGCGGTCTTTGACGGCTGCCACCGGCGATGCCCTGCCGGCGGTTGCCTTCAAATGGGACGGATGCAGGACCCAAGGGCCCCACATCCGCTTCAAACGATTACTTCAGGGTCAGGGTCGACTGGTCGACAGTGACGCCCGGGCCCATCGTCGAGCTGACCGACACCTTCTGCAGGTACAGGCCCTTCGAGGTGGCCGGCTTGGCCTTGATCAGGTCCAGCAGCAGCGCCTGCAGGTTCGACTTCAGCGCTTCGTCTTCGAAGCTGGCCTTGCCGATGGTGCAGTGGATGATGCCGGCCTTGTCGGTGCGGTAACGCACCTGACCCGACTTGGCGTTCTTGACGGCTTCACCCGGGTTGGCCGAGACGGTGCCGACCTTCGGGTTCGGCATCAGGCCGCGCGGGCCGAGCACGGTGCCCAGCTTACCCACGACGCGCATCGCGTCCGGGGTCGCGATCACGACGTCATAGTTCAGATCACCGGCCTGCATCTTCTCGGCCAGGTCGTCCATGCCGACGGCTTCGGCGCCAGCGGCCAGGGCTTCGTCAGCCTTGGCACCAGCCGGTGCGAACACCGCAACGCGGACCGACTTGCCGGTACCGGCCGGCAGCACGGTGGAACCGCGCACCTGCTGGTCGGACTTCTTGGCGTCCACGCCCAGGCGCACAGCCACGTCGATCGACTCGACGAACTTGGCGCTGGCGGTGGTCTTCAGGATCTTGATCGCGTCTTCGAAGCCATACGACTTGCCCGGGACGACGGCGGCCTTCAGGGCCTTTTCACGCTTGTTCAGTGCCATGTTATTAGCCCTCCACCACGATGCCGATAGAACGGGCCGAGCCGGCGATGGTACGCACGGCGGCGTCCAGGTCAGCGGCGGTCAGGTCGGGTTCCTTCGCCTTGGCGATCTCTTCCAGCTGCTTGCGGGTGACCTTGCCGACCTTCTCGGTGTTCGGGCGCTTGGAGCCCGACGAGATGCCAGCAGCCTTCTTCAGCAGGGTGGTCGCCGGGGTGCTCTTGGTGATGAAGGTGAACGTACGGTCCGAATAGGCCGTGATGATCACCGGAACCGGCAGACCCGGCTCGAGCTTCTGCGTGGCGGCATTGAAGGCCTTGCAGAATTCCATGATGTTCAGGCCGCGCTGACCCAGCGCAGGACCGACCGGCGGCGAGGGGTTGGCCTGACCGGCCTTCACCTGCAGCTTGATGTAACCGACAACTTTCTTTGCCATGAGTATGCTCTCCGGGTGCTAGCGCCTTACGACAACAGGCTCCCCATCGGACCGGGAATCACGCGTCCCGGCATCGCGTTTTTGAATACACGCCGAAGGCCACCTTTCGGCGGCCTTCACTTTTGCCAGTTCCCTGGCAGGAAGCCGGGCACTATACCAGCCCTGCCCGGCAGTGTCGAGCGCACTCGACAGACCGGGATATCAGCCGGTGGCCTTCTCGACCTGGCCGAACTCGAGCTCGACCGGGGTGGCGCGACCGAAGATCAGCACCGAGACGCGCAGGCGGCTCTTCTCGTAATTGACTTCTTCCACGACGCCATTGAAGTCGTTGAACGGGCCGTCGGTGACGCGGACCATCTGGCCGGGCTCGAACAGCACCTTCGGACGCGGCTTCTCGATACCGTCCTGCACCCGGTTCAGGATGGCCTCGGCCTCCGAATCGGCGATCGGCAGCGGACGATCGGCGGTACCGCCGATGAAGCCCAGCACGCGGGAGGTGTCCTTCACCAGATGCCAGCTTTCGCTGTCGATGCGCGGAATGCCACCTTCTTCGTGGGTCTCGATCTGGACCAGCACGTAGCCGGGAAAGAACTTCCGTTCGGAGCGGCGCTTCTGGCCAGCGCGCATCTCGACCACTTCTTCGGTCGGGACCAGCACATCGCCAAACAGCTCCTGCTTTTCTTCACGAACGATGCGATCGCGCAACGCCTGCGCAACCGACTTCTCGAAGCCTGAATAGGCGTGAACAACGTACCAGCGCTTCATGGGTATCTCCTTACCGGCCCAGGAACCACTGGGTCAGTTTCTGAATGACGAAGTCGAATCCACCCAGCAGCAGGCTGAGGATGATCACAACCACGATTACGACCCAGGTCATCCGGATGGCTTCCTGGCGCGTCGGCCAGACCACTTTGCGCAGCTCGAAGCGCGACTCGGACAGGAACTCGCGGGTATCGCGACCCTTCCCGGTCAGCATGAAAACGGCAATACCGCCCGCCAGGCCGACAATGACGGCAAGCGCGCGGATCTGAGCGGTCCAGGCACCCAACTGGGCGGCGCGGCCGGAGTCTGCGGAGAACCAGAACCACACGAACAGTCCGGCCAGCACCAACAGGGCTGCGGCGACGTACTTGACGAGGTCTCCACCAGAAGTGGACGTATCCTTGGAGTGTTCGATCTTGCTGTTCATCCGGCTCGGGCTGCTTTAGCGGCGGACCGCTGGTTAGGAAGGCAGATGGCACGCCAGGAGGGACTCGAACCCCCAACCTGCGGTTTTGGAGACCGCTGCTCTGCCAATTGAGCTACTGGCGTACGTTATAAACTTTGCCTTGCCTTAGACGGCGAAGGCGGACCGAGGTTCCCGGCCCGCCACTCGCGCGACCGGCAGCTTTACAAAAACCGCCGGTAGTGCAGATTACTTGATGATCTTGGAGACCACGCCGGCGCCGACGGTACGACCGCCTTCGCGGATGGCGAAGCGCAGGCCTTCGTCCATGGCGACCGGGTTGA
>NZ_JAXCXF010000014.1:0-9845 GCF_034046095.1 Stenotrophomonas sp. CFBP8980
AGGCCAGCGAGTAATCCCGTTGGCTGCGCCTGATTGTTGATTTCATTGAACATTCCTTTTCCAGAGGGAAAAGGTGTCAACCCAATTCAGGACGGGTCAGATGAAGAAGAAAAAGCCGCTGCGAAGCGGCTTTTTTCGTGCTTGCGTGCTGGAGGAGCCACTGCCCCGCATAAAGCAACGGCCCCTTTCGGGGCCGTTGTTTCAGACGTTGTTGATCAGTGATCGATCAGAACTTCTGGTTGTACTTCAGGTAGATGAAACGACCGATGTCCCAGCCGCCGTAGTACGCGAAGTTGGAGTTCTGCTGCGAGAAGAACAGCGGGCCCACCTTGTTGAACACGTTGTTGGCACCGACCGAGATGTTGGCGTTCCACGGCGCTGCATAGGACACCTGCAGATCGTGGAAGGTCACGCTGCCGGTTTCGTTCATCGGCGTGATGGTGCCCTGGGTTTCCGGAGCCTGGAAGTCCGGCAGGCTGCAGCGATCGTCGAAGTAGCAGTCTTCCTTGGTGCCGGAGTAGTAACGCAGGCCCCAGTTGACCGACCAGTCGTTCAGCGTCCAGCCCAGGTTGAAGTTCGACCGCACGCGGAAGGTGCTGCCGTAACCATTGGCCTGGCTCGGGATGACGTCGGCGTCGTTGGTTGCCTTGGTCTCGTACTTGCCCACGTAGGTGGTTGCCCACTTGGCGGTCAGGCGGCCGAAATCGGTATCCAGGCCGTAGCCGATATCGACGTCGAAGCCTTCGGTTTCGGTGTAACCGGCGTTGCGGTTACCGTACACCAGGTCGCCGACGATGAAGCCGTTGTTCGGGTCACGGGTGAACTGCGAGCAGCGCGATTCGACCAGGCCGATGTAGCAGTCTTCCAGGATCTGGTTCGGGCTGTCCGTGACGATGGTGTCGTCGATGCGGATGCTCCACCAGTCAACACCGACGGTCAGGCCGCTGACGTAGCTCGGGCTGTAGACGAAACCGACGGTCTTGGACTCCGACATTTCCGGCGTCAGGTTCGGATTCGAGCCTGCAGTGAACGGAACCGGGGTCTGGTCAGCGACGCTGGCGGTCGGGACGAAGCCCTGGCGCAGCTGGCGGTAGTTGGCCGGGACGTCAGCCAGGCAGCGGGCCGAACCACGAGCCGAGCCGTAGATGCTGTCGCAGACGTCGGCGAAGCCGGTGGTGAAGGTCTGCGAGGTGCCGCCGTACAGGTCACCGATGGTCGGGGCGCGGAAGCCCTCGGCATAGGTGGCACGGAGCAGCAGGTCGTCGATCGGACGCCACTTCAGGCCGAACTTGTTGTTGGTGGTGTCACCGAAGGTGTTGAAGTCGGAGTAGCGGGTCGCCACGTCCAGCGTCAGTTCCTTGGCGAACGGCAGGTCAGCCAGGATCGGGATGTTCAGTTCCAGGAAGAACTCGTCAACCGAATAGGCGCCGGAGGTCGGGCCGGATGCCAGGTTGGTCGATTCGCCCGACTGCGCAATGGCGTCCGGGTTGAACGCGCCGTCTTCCTTGCGGTATTCGTAACCCACCGCGAAGCCCAGGTCGCCAGCCGGCAGCGGGACGATGGTGCCCGACAGGTTGGCGAAGTAGTTGTTGGTGGTGGTCTTGCCGGTCGAATGCTCTTCGCGGAACAGGTAGTTCTGCACGTTCGGATCGGCCAGCGAGTACTGCTCGCCGCCTGCGCCGTAACCAGCATACGGGTTCCACGGGGTGCAGCCGGCGATCACGTTGCCCGGGGTGCCGCAGACGATCTGGCCCTGGGCGTTCTGGAACGAAGGACCGACTGCGTTACGCAGCGACGGGATGTGGAAGTTGCCGTTGTTGGTAATGTTCGACTGGTTTTCGTTGAACAGGTAGCCCACGTCCCAGTTGAAGTAACGGTCACCGATTTCGAACGCACCTTCCAGGCCGGCGGTGAAGCGCCAGGTGGTCAGGTCGCTGTCGGTGGTACGCGGAACTTCCCAGCCACGACGACGGAAGTCGACGTTGTTGGTCTGGCTGACCAGCGGCAGACCATTGGCACCGACCACTCCGGCGACATCGGCCTGGTACAGGTCGGCATTGCCGTTCGGGTTGAAGTAGCTGCCGTTGCTGACGAAGGTGCGGCTGCCGTCGGCATTGGTGCGGTAGACGGCACCGGCCATCGGCGTGCCGGTGGCGGACGACTGCAGCGGGTAACCGGCGATCTGGCGGTTCGACTCACGCTTGGTGTAGGACAGGTCACTGGTGAAGCGGACGTTGTCGGTGATGTCGTAGTTGGTGTTGACGTACAGCGAACGACGTTCCAGCGGGGTCAGCAGGTGCATCTGGTCGGACGACTTGCTGACGTCGGTGGCGCTCTGCGGGTGGAAGTCACCGGCACCGATGGCGTCGCTGCCCTGGTTGGCGACCGACCATGCGGCAGTACGACGGACCGGTGCACCTGCGGCGTTCAGGACCAGCGCGCCTGCGGCGTTGCGGTTGAACTGGTTCGCCAGGCGGTTGTAGTTGCCATACTGGCCCACGGTCGTGGTCGAGAACTCCGGGTAGCCCGGGTAGGTGTCATCGGAGAAGAAGCGGTCGCGTGCCCAGACGGCCTCTTCCTTGTGGTACTCGGCACCGACGGTGACCGAACCACGATCACCGGAGAAGCCGACCATGAAATCGGCGGTTTCCTTCTTGCCGTCGCCTTCGCTGTACTGGCCGGTGTAGAAGTTGGCTTCAGCACCGTCGAAGTTCTTGCGGGTGATGATGTTGATCACGCCGGCCATGGCGTCCGAACCGTAGATCGACGAGGCGCCGTCCTTCAGTACGTCGATGCGCTCGACGACGACGGTCGGGATGGTCGACACGTCCTGGAAGCCGTCCGGGGAAATGCCCAGGCGCTTGCCGTTGACCAGCACCAGCGTACGCTGCGGACCCAGGTTGCGCAGGTCGATGTACTGACCGCCGGCTTCCTGGTTGGAGGTCAGCGGCGAAGCGCGGCTGAACGACGGGCTGCCCGCGGCGGAGATGTTCTGCAGGATGTCCGCGACCGAGCTGAAGCCCTGGTTCTGGATGTCCTGGCGCGAAATCGTCAGCACCGGCTGGGCGGTTTCGACGTCGACCTGACGGATGCGCGAACCGGTGACCGAAATGCGGTCCAGGTTGGTGGTGCCGGAGGTTTCCTGCGCGACGGCGGCGCCGGTGCCTGCAGCGCTGGTGATCAGCGCGATGACGACGGCGTCACGCAGTTTATTGCTGTTGCGGTTCATTGGGCTCTCTCTCCAAGTGGACTTGGTAGCTACGTGGTGTGGCCCGCGACGAAAGCGAATGGCGCTTCCAAAAATCGCTGGGCTGATCCCGATACTACTTCCGTCTTTTCGAAAATTAAAGCTTTGTTAATGATTCGCGTGATTTTGGTGAAATTCGGCAAACCCGTTCAGCTGGCGCCCAAACGAAAACGCCCCGGAATTCGGGGCGGCGTCTTTAATTAACCATACGGATCAGTGCGTTACAGATCCTGCTCGTAGCGCACGTACGGAACCGTGCCGTCGTCGTTGCTCTCATTGCGTGGTGAGAACGGGTTCTTGCCACGGCTCACGACGTTCTCCGCACCGACCGTCAACTGCCCAGACCACGGCGTACGCCATGTCAAGCCGACGCCCAGGCGTTCCCATTTGCCGGGCTGGCCGGGCACATCGACGACGCGGCCGATGATGTTGCCGCTGAAGTTCCCATAGCCTGCGCCGATGCTGATGCTCTTGCTGTCCCAGCGATCCACGATCGATGGCGCCGCGTCAGCCAACGGCACCAGGCGCGCTTTGGCGTAGGTACCGCCGATGGACACAAAGCCTTCGCGGCCGATGTTCTTCTGGCCGAACACGGTGAGATCGTTCTGTTCGGCACGCAGCGAGGGCGACTTGTTCGGTCCTGCCAGCCACGCCGGCAGGGTGTCGCGGCCAGCGCCGGCGGTCAGCCCCACCCGCCCACCGGCGCGGTTGAACGCGGCGGTGGCGCTGAATCGGCGTGACAGCGTGTCTTCGTCATCGCCCAGGCTGGCCAGCATGCAATGACTGGCAAGCCCGCTGATGCTGGTGCCGCGGCTGCTGTTGCACAGCAGTCCGAGCGAATCGCCGGAGGACAAGCCGAAGGCCGCATCCAGCGAGCTGCGCCCGAAATGCCAGCGCGCCCCGGCCATCTGTTCGCCGGTAGGCTCCAGATACAGCAGGGCTTCGACCTTGCCGCTGCCTTTGTTCCAGACCGGGATGACCGTGCGGGTGTCCTTGGCCTGCGCATGTGCGCCCGTGACCGTCCCGAGGGCGATCAGCAGGGCAAGTGGCAGGCGCAGGAAGTTCGGCATGGGTCCAGTCAGACAGTCGAATGCAGGGCAAGTTCCCGCAGAGGCGGGAACTCGAGACTAGGCTGTTTATGATTCTTTAACAAGTCGTTGTCCTCCCCAGAACACGAACTCGCGAAGATGGTCGGCAGGCTGGGGCGGAAACGGTTACTGAAGCCGCTCAGGGGCCGGCACGGAAGCTCCGGCACCGTGGAACAGTATCCCGAATTCCGTCAAAGGAAAGTGATACTCCCGTCCGCAGAATTCGCATTTCACATCAACAGACCCGGTTGCCTCTGCCGCGGCGCGGGCCTCTTCTTCGCCCAGAGACTGCAGCATGGCCTCCACCCGCTCGCGCGAGCATGAGCAGGCAAAGCGCAGCGGCTTGTCGCCCATCGCCTCCGGCTGTTCTTCATGGAACAGCCGGCGTACCAGCTCCTCGGCCGGGGTGGCCAGCAGCTCGGCCTTGCCCAGCGTCTCGAACAGGGCGCTGGTGCGGGTCCAGCCGTCGGCATCGCCTTCTTCGCCCGGCAGCTTCTGCAGCAGCAGACCCGCAGCGCTCTGTCCGTCGGCGGCGAGCAGCAGCCGGGTGGGCAGCTGTTCGGACTGGCGGAAATAGTCTTCGAACGCCTCATCAAGGCTGGCTGCAGTGAGTCCGACCAGGCTCTGGTAGCGCTGCGGTTCGCGCGGGTCCAGACCGGGGTTTTCGATGGTGATGGCAAGCACGGCATCATCGCCCAGCGCGGTCAGCTCACGCGGCGCGTCCTCACCGTCGGCCACCCGTGCAATGCCACGCAGGGTGCCGGCGGCGGTGCATTCGGCGAAGAGCGTGCGCAGTGCGCTGCTGCTGCGCAGCTGGATGGACAGCCGCCCATCGACCTTGGTGTGTCCGGTGAACAGCGCCGCGGCCACCGTGGCCTCGCCCAGCAGGCCAGCGGCCACGGCCGGGTAGTCGCCGCGCGACAGGATCTCCTGCCAGGTGTCCTGCAGGCGCACATGTACGCCACGAACGCCGGCATCGGGGAGCAGGAAGCGGAACAGGGAGTCGGTGTGGTCGGTCATGGATTCGGGGCCGCGCGTATATAAGGGAGGGGGCTTGCCGGATAATGTGCCGACAACCGTTTGAAAGAAGAGTGAGCCATCAATGGGGCCAGGGGACCAGAACCACAAGGTAGAGGCTGTCGCGGCAAGGCCGCGCTGGCGCTGGCGGCGTCTGCTGTGGCTGCCGGTGCTGCTGGCTGCGTTCAGCGTGCTGCAGGTGCTGGTGCTGCGGTTCGTCGATCCGCCGCTTTCCGCGGTGATGGTCTGGCGATACGGCGAAGCGCTGGGGCAGGGCGACGGGAAGTACCGCCTGCACCACCAGTGGCGCGACCTCGGACAGATGGCGCCCAGCCTGCCGATTTCGCTGGTGGCCGCAGAAGACCAGCGCTTCCCGCTGCACAACGGCTTCGACCTGCAGGCGATCGAGAAGGCGCGTGACCACAATGCGCGTGGCGGCCGGGTGCGCGGTGCCAGCACGATCAGCCAGCAGGTGGCCAAGAACCTGTTCCTGTGGCAGGGCCGCAGCTGGCTGCGCAAGGGCCTGGAGGTCTGGTACACGCTGCTGATCGAAACGTTCTGGCCGAAGCACCGGATCCTGGAAATGTACGCCAACATCGCCGAGTTCGGCGATGGCATCTACGGCGCGCAGGCGGCATCGCGGCGGTTCTGGAACAAGGACGCGTCGGCTTTGACCCCTGGCGAGAGCGCGCGACTGGCGGCGGTGCTGCCGGCGCCGCGTCGCTACAACGCAGCACGGCCGGGCCCTTACGTACAGCGCAGGGCGAACTGGATCCAGCGCCAGGCGCGCCAACTGGGCGGCGGCGGGTATCTGCAGGATGACTAAGTACAATCCTGCGATGCGCCCAGAACCACTGACCGTCGTCGTCGCCGCCTACAACGAAGAAGAGGCCCTGCCGAACCTGCACGAGCGGGTGTCGGCCGTGTTCGCCGGCCTGGCCGACGTCGACGGCCGCATGCTGTACGTGGATGATGGAAGCAGCGATCGGACCTGGCAGGTGATCTGCGAGCTGGCGCGCCAGGATGCGCGGGTTTCGGCGCTGCGGCTGTCGCGCAACTTCGGCAAGGAAGCCGCGTTGACTGCCGGGCTGGACCAGGTGCGCGAAGGCGCGGCCATGATCCTGGATGCCGACTGCCAGGACCCGCCGGAGTTGATCCCGGAATTCGTCGCGCGCTGGCGCGAAGGCTACGACAACGTATACGGCACGCGCCTGGCCCGCGCCGGGGAAAGCTGGACCAAGCGGGCCACGGCGAACATGTTCTATCGGGTGATCGGCCGGCTGTCGCCTACCCCGATCCCCGCCGACACCGGCGATTTCCGCTTGTTGTCATCCCGCGCGCTGCGGGCGCTGGGCGAGCTTCGCGAACGCCACCGCTTCATGAAAGGCCTGTTCAGCTGGGTCGGCTACAAGCGCATCGCAGTGCCCTACCAGCGCCATGCGCGGGTGATGGGCTCAAGCAAGTTCAGCCTGTGGCGACTGTGGAATTTCGCGTTGGAAGGCATCACCAGCTTTTCCACCGTGCCGCTGCGGGCGGCAACCTATCTGGGATTGCTGACCGCTGCAGGCGCGTTCGTGTTCGCCATGGGCGTGGTGGTGAAGGCGGCGCTGTACGGCGACCGCGTCGCCGGCTGGCCGACGATGATGGCCGTGATCCTGTTCCTGGGCGGGGTGCAGTTGATCGCGCTGGGGCTGATCGGCGAGTACCTGGGCCGGCTCTACGAAGAGTCCAAGCAGCGCCCGCTGTACCTGCTTGACAACTGCATCGCCCCGGGCGTGGCAGACTCCGGGGGGCAACCCACCCTGGGAGGGCAGGCAGATGACAACAGTTCGGCAATTGTTGGACGGCAAGTCTCCTGAAGTGCATGCGGTCAGGCCGGATACGGCAGTGATCGAAGCGATCCGGCTGATGGCGGAAAAAAGCATCGGCGCGGTACTGGTGATGGATGGCCCGGTGCTGGCCGGCATCCTTTCCGAGCGTGATTACGCGCGGAAGATCGTGCTGCGGGACCGCTCCTCGCGCGATACGCGGGTAGAAGAAATCATGACGGCCAAGCTGGTGACCGTCGCGCCTACGGCGCACGTGGCGCATTGCCTGCAGATGGTCACCGATCACCGCATCCGCCATCTACCGGTCGTGGAAAACGGCAAGGTGTTGGGGGTGATCTCCATCGGTGACCTGGTCAAGGCGGTGATCGATGCACAGGCGCAGGAGTTGGAACAGCTGCAGCAGTACATCGTGGCCGGGTGAGGCTTGGTGGGTTTGACGGCCAGCGGCCGTCACTACCCTTACTTCGCGTACTTGCCGCCGCAGTCGCTGTCCTTGCCCGGGCCGGGTTCGAAGGTCGCCAACAAGGCGGCCGGCGGGGCGATGCTGCCCAGTGCCAGCGCGATCGCACCACGCAGCCCGAGTGCCTTGAAGTCCGGCCGGAAGCCGGGATCCTTGAAGGTGCCACTGATCCGCAACGGTGAGCGCAGCGCCAGGATGCTGATGTCTTTCGGACGCGGCTTCAGCAGCAGGTCCATCTGTTCGTTCTTCAGGTTGACCGTGCCTTCGCCGACGATCAGCGTGTCGGTGGTGTCCACCGCCAGCGCCCGGCTGTCCATCAGTCCATCCTTTACCCCGAAGTCGGCGAAGGCGCAGCGCAGCGGTATCTGTTTGTCGCCGGTGAACAGGAATTTCAGGGATTCGGCAACGTCCAGCCCGGCCAGTTCCATGATCAGGTTGCCGACATGGCCCTTGCCCATGCCGACGGCCACGGTGCCATCGCTGCTACCCAGCATGGCGGCGATGGAGTTGCCGTTGCCGGTGAGGTCGATTTCCCCGCCGATGCCGCCAGAGGCCTGTTCGGCCAGCTTCGCATCCGGGAACAGCCGGCCAAGCTGCACGCGGCGCACGCTGGCCTTCAGTGACGTGGCGATCTGCGGGCGGCGTGCGTCCATGCGGACGGTGCTGCGGATGTCGCCGCCGGCCACGCCGAAGTTCAGCGGTTCCAATCGCAACAGGCCGTCATCGAGGAAAAGATGCGCGTCCATGTCGTCCAGCGGCAGGCTGGGGGCGTTGATCCGCTGTGCCCGCAACCGCACGTCGGCGTCCATCGAGCGCAGCTTGCCGAGGTTGTACGGCGTGTCGGGCAGGATCGTCGCCTTGGCGGCCAGCCGCGCCGCTTCAGCCTTCTGCTCGGCATTGGCGGTCTCTTCGCCGCCGGTCTTCGGCGGTGCGCCGACGAATCCGGCCAGATCGTCGAAGTCCAGCCGCTTGGATACCAGATTGGCGGTCAGGCGCGGGCGCTCGCCACCGACTTCCACCTTCACATCGCCGCCGAGATCACTGTCGCCAACGGTGCCGTTGAACTTCTGGTATTGCCAGACCTGGTGGTCCCGGCTCAACTGGCCGTCCAGGCGATACGGCGGGGTGGAGGGCAGGGCGATGCCCAGCAGGGGATACAGGTCTTCCATATCCTGTCCACTCAACCGGAACTGCAGTTTGAACGTCTGGAACTGGAAGGGGTTGATCAGGGTGCCGCTGGCCACGGCGTGGGTCGCGCCCGCGCGGCCGTCAAGGTGGATCCGGAATGGCTGCCCGCTGTGGGTCAGTTCCAGTGGGGATTCGGTATTTCCCCTCAGCGTGAATGCATTGCCCTGCCACTCGCCCTTGCCACTGACCAGCAGCGGTGGCGCAGCATCCACCTGCTTGGGCTCGCCACTGCGCACGGCGACCTGGATATCGGTGCGGCCACGTTCGTCGAGGAACTGCAGGCGCCCGTCGTCGATATGCAGCCGACGCAACTGCAGCGGTTCGCCCCCGCTGCTTTCGCCCATGAAGTCCCAATTGCCGGCCTGATCGGCCTTGGGCGCCGTCTGCAGCAACGCATCCGGGCGGGTCAGCCGGATTTCCGGCAGCTGCACGCTGCCCCGCAGCAGCGGCCACACCCGCACGTCGATTTCCACGCGATCCGCGCTCGCCATCTTCGGCTGTTTGGCCCATTCGGCATTGGCGAAGGTGATCGAGTCGGCGCGGATCGTGGTCACCCATCCGAGGTCGACATCCAGGTTTCCGATCTGCAAAGCACGCCCGGTCTTGGCCTGAACGATACGTTCCACCGGCCCCTTGAACCAGTTCCAGTCCCACAAGGCGATCAGCAACAGGATCGCGGCGAGCAGGAACACCAGCACGGCGAGCCAGCGTTGCCCCCGCTTGGTGGTCGGACGGCGCGGGCGCCAGCGGGAGGTACGTGCAGCGGCAGAGGGCGGAATGTCGTTCACGCGGGCATGGTTGCCCGTTCATCGTGCACGCGGTGCGAAGCAGGCATTTGGATGGTGTGCAGGGGGGAGGTCGTCGAACGGGTGGGACCCCCTCGCGGGTGGCTTTCAAGATGGAACTGGGTTTGGGCCGGGCGGTGGGGCTGTGCGGGGGACGGCAAAAGCCGCTCCTGCGGGCCTCGTTTCGCGCCATCCATGGCGCTCAACGCCCCCGCCCAGCCCCACCGCCCG
>NZ_JAXCXF010000015.1:0-417 GCF_034046095.1 Stenotrophomonas sp. CFBP8980
GGGCCGTTGGCGGGAGCATTCCGCCGACCATGGGTCGGCGCTACCAGAGCACCGTGGCGCGTCGGGTGGAGGGAGCCCCTGAGTCAGGGGCGGCCGCGAAGCGGCGGGGTGTGGGTACTGGTAAGGAGGGGCCCGCGGTTTGCGGAGCAAAGCGTGGGAGCGGCAGCGCGAATGCGATGACGTGGACCCGCGCCATCCTTGGCGCTCAACGCCCCCACCAACCCCTCCCGCCCGGCCCTGACAGTCTGCGCGCGCGGCCCGCCACGTAATGAAAAAAATGAAAAGCGGTAGCGCCGACCCATGGTCGGCGAGCGCAGCGGGCCGTTGGCGGGAGCATTCCGCCGACCATGGGTCGGCGCTACCAGAGCACCGTGGCGCGTCGGGTGGAGGGAGCCCCTGAGTCAGGGGCGGCCGCGA
>NZ_JAXCXF010000016.1:0-374 GCF_034046095.1 Stenotrophomonas sp. CFBP8980
GGCCCGCAGGATGCGGCTTCTGCCGTCCCCCGACCAACCCCACCCACCCGTCGCCAAACCAGCAAACCGCTTGAAATGCCACCCGCCACGAGGGGGTCCCACCCGTTCGATCCAGCCAAAATGAAGGCGCTAAAGCAGAAGCAGAAGCAGAAGCAGAAGCAGAAGCCGCCGAGCCTGGCTATGCCGGGCATCCTGCCCGGCATCCTGCGGGCCGTCGCACGCGACGTTGGCAGCGGCTCCTTCCGCTACCTTCGGCGCTACCGCTTTTCTTTCTTTTTTTACGTGGCGGGCGGCCACCGGAATCTGTCAGGGCGACGGGTGGGTGGGGTTGGGCGGGGGCGTTGAGCGCCATGGATGGCGCGAAACGAGGCCCG
>NZ_JAXCXF010000017.1:0-268 GCF_034046095.1 Stenotrophomonas sp. CFBP8980
AACAAGGCCGACATGGTCGACGACGCCGAGCTGCTTGAGCTGGTCGAAATGGAAGTGCGCGAGCTGCTGAGCAAGTACGACTTCCCGGGCGACGACACTCCGATCATCGCCGGTTCGGCCCGTCTGGCGCTGGAAGGCGACCAGAGCGACATCGGCGTGCCGGCCGTCATCAAGCTGGTCGAAGCCCTGGACAGCTGGATTCCGCTGCCGGAGCGTGACGTCGACAAGCCGTTCCTGATGCCGGTGGAAGACGTGTTCTCGATCTCCG
>NZ_JAXCXF010000002.1:0-525401 GCF_034046095.1 Stenotrophomonas sp. CFBP8980
CCGTCTTTTCGCATGGATGCGAAAAGCGAGCCTACACGGACGTACTTGCGGCGTGTCCTGCACAGCCACCCCGCCCCGCCAACAAGCAGCCCTGCAGCGGTTGACGTTTGCTTTTGACGTTGCCGTTGCCGTTGCCGTTGCCGTTGCTTCAAGCCCGCGCGTAAGCGCAGAAAATCACAACACCTGCGCGGTCACCGCGACGAAGTGGCACACACTGCCGCCGATCACGAACAGATGCCAGATCGCATGCGAATAACGGATCGATTCGCGGTGGTAGAAGTAAGTGCCCAACGTGTAGGACAGCCCGCCGGCCAGCAGCCAGCCCAGCGTCCACAGGTCGATCGCCGCCAGCATCGGCTTGATCGCCACCACGATCAGCCAGCCCATCGCGATGTAGATACCGGTCGACAGGGCCTTGAAACGGCCGGTGTAGAACAGCTTGAACACCACCCCGGCCAAGGCCAGCGTCCAGATCGCGGCGAACATGCTCCAGCCCCAGGGGCCGCGCAGACCGATCAGCATGAAAGGGGTATAGGTGCCGGCGATCAGCACATAGATCGCGCAATGGTCGAAGACCTTCAGTCGCCCCTTGGCCACCGGGTGCTGGATCGCGTGGTACAGCGTGGAGGCGGTGTACAGCAGCAGCAACGCCACGCCGAACACGATCGAACTGAACAGTTGCCAGCCATCGCCGTTGATGGCGGCCAGGGTGATCAACACGGCGCTGCCCGCCAGGGCGAACACCGCACCGAGGCCATGGGTCAGCGCGCTGGCGATTTCCTCGCGGATCGATTCAACAGAGGTCATGAAGGACGAGTGGGTCGCAGGGAGGGGGACCTGCATCCCCCCTATCATCGCCGCGATGGCCGGCGCGTGCACGCCCGGCCACCGCCGTGGTTCAGGACGTGGCGGTGTACGCCGCTTCACGGGTAGCGGAGAAGCGCACGTCCGGCGCGCGTTCCTGCGCCAGCTGCAGGTTGACCCGCGTCGGCGCCAGGTAGACCAGCTGCCCGGCCGCATCCACCGCCAGGTTCAGCGCGTTCTTCTCGCGGAACTCTTCCAGCTTCTTCTCGTTGCCGCAGGTAACCCAACGCGCAGTGACCACGCTGACCGGCTCGAAGGTGGCTTCCACGCCGTATTCGTCCTTCAGGCGGTACGCGGCCACGTCGAACTGCAGCACGCCGACCGCACCGAGGATCAGGTCGTTGCTCATCAGCGGACGGAAGAACTGGGTCGCGCCCTCTTCGGACAACTGCGCCAGGCCCTTCTGCAGCTGCTTGAGCTTGAGCGGGTCGCGCAGGCGTGCGCGGCGGAACAGTTCCGGGGCGAAGTTCGGGATGCCAGTGAAGGTGATCGCCTCGCCTTCGGTGAAGGTGTCACCGATGGAAATGGTGCCGTGGTTATGGATGCCGATGACATCGCCCGGCCACGCTTCGGCGGCGATCTCGCGGTCGCTGGCCATGAAGGTCAGCGCGTTGGCCAGCTTCATGTCCTTGCCGGTACGCACGTGCAGAGTCTTCATGCCGGCCGCGAACCGGCCCGAACACACGCGCATGAACGCCACGCGGTCGCGGTGCTGCGGGTCCATGTTGGCCTGGATCTTGAACACGAAGCCGGTCAGCTTTTTCTCCTGCGGCTGCACGGCGCGGCCGGTGCTGGCACGCGGCTGCGGCGACGGGGCGTGTTCGACGAAGAAGTCCAGCAGCGGCTGCACGCCGAAGTTGTTCACGCCCGAGCCGAAGAACACCGGGGTCTGCTTGCCGGCGCGGTAAGCGTCCAGGTCGAACGGGTGGCTGGCACCCTGCACCAGTTCCAGTTCATCGCGCAGATCAGCCAGCATCTGCGCGCCGATCTTCTCGGCCAGGCCGGGCGAGTCGATGGACGGGAAGATGGTCGAGTCCTGGCGGGTGAAGTTGCGGCCCTGCTCGTACAGGTGCACCTCGCCGGTGATCAGGTGGACCACGCCTTTCAGGCGCTGCCCCATGCCGATCGGCCAGGTCACCGGAGCACACTGGATGCCGAGCACGCTTTCCACTTCATCCAGCAGGTCGATCGGTTCCTTGCCCTCGCGGTCGAGCTTGTTGATGAAGGTCATGATCGGCGTGTCGCGCAGCCGGCAGACCTCCATCAGCTTGATGGTGCGCTCTTCCACGCCCTTGGCCACGTCGATCACCATCAGCGCCGAGTCCACCGCGGTAAGCACGCGATAGGTGTCCTCGCCGAAGTCGGCATGGCCGGGTGTGTCGAGCAGGTTGACGATCTTGCCTTCGTAGGGGAACTGCATCACCGACGAGGTCACCGAGATGCCGCGCTCTTTTTCCAGCGCCATCCAGTCGGAGGTGGCGTGGCGTGCGGCCTTGCGGCCCTTGACCGAACCGGCCATCTGGATCGCACCGCCGAACAGCAGCAGCTTTTCGGTCAGCGTGGTCTTGCCCGCATCAGGGTGGGAAATGATGGCGAACGTGCGGCGGCGCGCGGCTTCGGTGGCGACTTCGGACATGGCAGGGGGCGCCCGCCCGGGGCGCAGATCAATGAAGTAAGCCGATGATTATCGCCGAAAAAGGGGACGGAGGGGATTAAGACGTGAAAGCCGCGTTCGGGCCGAATGCGCCTTAATCCCCTCCGTCCCCTTTTTCGAAGTGGAGTTGGCCGCGTGGGGTGACGATGCGGACCGGGATCGACTCGAGCTGCGTGCCGCGCTGTCGCTGCACGGCGAAATGCAGGTGCGGGGCGGTGCTGTAGCCGGTATTGCCGGACAGCGCGATCGGCTGGCCGGCCTGCACCTGCTGGCCTTCACCTACCAGCACGCCCTCGTGCTGCAGGTGCGCGTAGACGGCCATGCTGCCGTCGTCATGGACGATGCGCACATAGTTGGCGCGATCGCGGTCACGCAGGGGGTCCAATCCATTGCCGCTGAAGCCCGCCTGCACCCGGGTCACCCGGCCGGCACGCGCGGCCAATACCGGCGTGCCTTCGGGCAGGGTGAAGTCCACTGCATGGCGGTTTTCGGCGTCGCGGTGGCTGAATCGGCCCTGTGGGGCCTGGCCCACGCTGAAGCGGCGGGCATCGAACGGTAACTGGTAAGCGAACGAATCCGCTGCGGGGGCGCCTGACAGACCCCAGCCGGCGCGCCAATCGATGGTATCTGCCGCCATCGCGGGCCGGGCACACAGGGGCAGCAGCATCAGGCAGCACAGCAGCAGGCGGCGCATTGACGATCAGCGTGGCAGCAGGAGGGCGGACTGTAGCAGCCCGCGCAGGGTCCGGTGGAAGTTGCGAATGAATCCATCTCTTCATCCGCATGAAGGGATTGACAGCCCCGGAATTCGCTGGCATCGTGGCTTCACCATCGAGACCGGCAGAGGGACAGGCCCTTTGAAGCCGGGGCAGCCCGCAGGCGCGCAAGCGTCAGCGTAGGTGCCAAATCCTGCGGGGACCCCGTGTCTACCGGAAGATGGTTCGAGCCGTGCCCCGAAAGGGCAGGACTTGGACGCGAGCCCCGCGAAGGCTCGATGGCCGTTTTCCTTATTGGATGCCGCCATGAGCTTCGCCCCCAACACCGCCCTCCGCCCCGACGCCTTTGTTCCCGTCAGCGTGCCGGTCGAAGACCGCGTGCATGCCGCACGCGGCGAGTTCGCCGCGGTGCTGGACATGCGCCATGCCGGCCCGCGTCCGATCCGCCTGCGCTATGAGTGGGTCGGCCCCGCCGATGCGCCGGTGGTGGTGCTGGCCGGTGGCATCTCGGCCAACCGCCACGTGGCGGCCAATGCGCAGTTCGGCGAGAAAGGCTGGGCCGAAGGCCTGGTCGGCCCGGGGCGGACCCTCGACCCGCAGCGGCTGCGCGTGCTGGCATTTGATTTCATCGGCGCCGATGGCGCGCTGGACGTGCCGATCGATACCGCCGATCAGGCCGATGCGCTGGCTGTCCTGCTGGATCACCTCGGCATCGCGCAGCTGCAGGCCTTCGTCGGTTACTCCTATGGCGCGCTGGTCGCCCAGCAGTTCGGCCTGCGCCACCGCCTGCGCGTGCAGCGGCTGGTGGTGGTCAGCGGTGCGCATCGTGCGCACCCCTACGCGGCCGCCTGGCGCGCCCTGCAGCGGCGTGCCGTTGCGCTCGGCCAGCTGCAGTGCAGTGACGAGAACGGCCTGGCCCTGGCGCGCCAGTTCGCGATGCTCAGCTACCGCACGCCGGAAGAGTTCAGCGAGCGCTTCGATGCCGCGCCGGAAGTGATCAATGGGCGCGTGCGCGTAGCCGCCGAAGATTACCTGGACGCGGCCGCCGCGCAGTACGTCGCGCGCACGCCGGTCACCGCCTGGCTGCGTCTGTCCGAATCCATCGACCTGCATCGCATCGAACCAGCGCAGCTGCTGCTGCCCACCGTGGTGGTGGCGGTGGAGGGTGACCGCCTGGTGCCGCTGGCCGACCTGGTCAGCCTGGTCGAAGGCCTGGGCCCGCGCGGCAGCCTGCGCGTGCTGCGCTCGCCCTACGGCCACGACGCCTTCCTGAAAGAAACCGATCGCATCGACGCGATCCTCGCCAACGCCATCCGCATCCCGGGAGAAACCGCATGAGCCACGACATCCACGGCACGCCGCCCTGTAGCCGCACCACCGCCGCGGTGCGCGCCGGCATCGACCGCGATACTGCCCACGGCGCGGTGACCCCGCCAATCGTGCTGTCCTCCAACTTCAGCTTCGACGGCTTCGGCAACAAGCGCCAGTACGACTACACGCGCAGCGGCAATCCGACCCGCGACCTGCTCGGCGAGGCACTGGCCGAACTGGAAGGTGGCGCCGGCGCAGTGGTGACGGCCACCGGCATGGGCGCGATCAACCTGGTGCTGCAGGCGCTGCTGGGCCCGGAAGATACCCTGGTGGTGCCGCACGATGCCTACGGCGGCAGCTGGCGGCTGTTCAATGCGCTGTCCGGCAAGGGCCAGTTCAAGCTGGTCACCGCCGATCTGACCGACCCGCGCTCGCTGGCCCAGGCGCTGGCCAGCTCGCCGAAGCTGGTGCTGGTGGAAACGCCGTCCAACCCGCTGCTGCGCATCACCGACCTGCGCTTCGTCATCGATGCCGCGCACAGGGCCGGCGCGCGGGTCGTCGTCGACAACACGTTCCTGTCGCCCGCCCTGCAGCAGCCCTTGGCGTTCGGCGCCGACCTGGTCCTGCATTCCACCACCAAGTACATCAACGGCCACAGCGATGTGGTTGGCGGGGCGGTGGTCGCGCGCGATCCGGAGCTGGCGCAGCAGCTCACCTGGTGGGCCAACGCACTGGGCCTGACCGGTTCGCCGTTCGATGCCTTCCTGACCCTGCGCGGCCTGCGCACGCTGGATGCGCGGCTGCGCGTGCACCAGGAAAACACTGCGGCGATCGTGCCGTTGCTGGCCGCCCATCCGGCAGTGAGCGCGGTGTATTACCCCGGCCTTGCCGACCACCCTGGGCATGCCATCGCCGCGCGCCAGCAATCCGGTTTCGGCGCCATGCTGTCCTTCGAACTGGCGAGCTGCGACGGCGGCGATCCGCATGCGGCCGTGCGCGCTTTTGTCGATGGCCTGCAGTACTTCACCCTGGCCGAATCGCTGGGCGGCGTGGAAAGCCTGGTCGCGCATCCGGCAACCATGACCCATGCGGCGATGACCGTCCAGGCACGCCAGGACGCCGGCATCAGCGAGGGTCTGCTGCGGTTGTCGGTGGGTATCGAATCCGAACGCGACCTGCTCGCCGATCTTGCCGCCGCGCTGGATCGCGCCGCGGCGGTGGTCGACACACACGCCCGGCAGAAACAGGTCGTGGATGCATGAACGCCCAGGTCATCGAACTCTCGCACGCCGCCCCGGGGCGACTGGCGTTGCTGGGAACCGGCACGGTGGGCACCGCGTTCGTCGTCCGCTACCAGGCGTTGCAGGCGCGCGGGCTCGCCTTGCCGCCGTTCCGTTGGTTGGCCAACTCGCGCGCGGTACTGGCCTGCGACGGTGCGCCGGAACGGCCACTGCATGAGATACAGCGCGCCCCCCGGCTGACGGCCGCAGCAACGGCGTGGAAGCAGGCCGACAGCCTGCACGCCGGCGACGTGGTGGTGGACGCGACGGGCAGTGAAAGCGTCGCCGCCGAACACGCAGGCTGGCTGGCGCGCGGCGTGCACGTGGTGACAGCCAACAAGCTGGGGCTGGGCGCGCAGCAGCAGCGTGCAGCGCAGATTGCGGCGAACTGTGCCGACAGCGGCGCGCGCTACGGCGACAGTGCGACAGTCGGAGCGGGCTTGCCGTTGCTGAGCAGCCTGCGCGCGCTGGTCGAAGGCGGTGACCGCATCCACCGCATCGAAGGCGTATTGTCCGGTTCGCTGGCCTGGTTGTTCCACCGCTACGACGGTAGCCAGCCGTTTTCGGTGGCCGTGCGCGAGGCGCTCGCTGCCGGCTTCACCGAGCCGGACCCGCGGCTGGATCTGTGCGGAGAGGACGTCCGGCGCAAGCTGTTGATCCTGGCGCGTGCCTGCGGACTGGCAGTGGACGATGGGCAGGTGAACATCGACTCGCTGGTGCCCGCGGCACTGGCCGCGCTGCCACCGGAGCAGGCACTGGCACAACTGGCGCAGCTGGATGAAGCCGTGCAGCAACGTTGGCGACGGGCACACATGGCGGGGCAGGTACTGCGCTTCATCGGCAGTGTCCAGCCTGGCGCCGCACGGGTGGGGCTGCAGTCGCTGGCCGCCGATCATCCGCTGGCATCGGGTGCAGGAACGGACAACCGTGTCGCGATACACAGCGATCGTTATCGCGATCAGCCGCTGCTGATCCAGGGCCCGGGAGCAGGCGCCGACGTCACGGCGGCAGCGCTGTTGGATGACGTGCTGCGTATTGCGCGAAATGGCCGCACGGGTCGCCGGTGAGACCGGTGATCTGGCTATTATCGATCAATACTGATTATCGATGAAGGGGTAGTGAGCGACGTGGAACCTGCCTCCCTGCGCGTGGCCCTGCTTGAAGATGACGCGGTGCTGCGTGAACGGATTCTCCTGCCGCGCCTGCGCGAGCACGGATTCGACGTGGTGGGGCTGGGCACGGCCGCCGCGCTTGAGCGACAGCTCGTGGCCAGCCTGCCCCACATCATCGTGCTGGATCTGGGACTGCCAGACGCCGATGGCTTCGAGCTGGCGCAATCGCTCCGGCAACGGTTTCCCGCACTCGGCATGGTGATGTTGACCGGGCGCCAGTGTCCCGATGACAGGGTGCGCGGGCTGATCGATGGTGCCGATGCCTATCTGACCAAGCCGGCCGAACTGGGGCTGCTGGCGGCAACCCTGCACAGCCTTGCGCGACGCCTGCGGTCGGTCGGCGATGACAGCAGCCGCGGCGCACCGGGGTGGCGGCTGGATGGCAGCGGCTGGCGGCTGCTGACACCGTGTGGACAACAGGTGGCATTGACGCGCAGTGAGCGACCGCTGCTGCACTGCCTGATGCAGCACGCTGGGGAAGTGGTCGGCCGTGAGGCGTTGGTCGCCACGCTGACCGGTGACACGCTCGCCTTCGACATGCACCGGCTGGAGTCGCTCATTCACCGGCTGCGACGCAAGATCGCCGCGGCGAGCACGCACCCCTTTCCGCTTTCGGCCGCGCACGGTGCCGGCTACGTGTTCGCGCCCTGATCAGCCAGCGGGAAACAGCAGGCGGATCTGCGTTCCCACCTGGCAGGTACTGTGCACCTCGATGCGTCCGCCATTGGCATGCACCACATCGCTGACCACCGGCAGCCCCAGGCCGGTTCCCTGGTCACGCGGCTTGGTACTGAAGAAGGGTTCGAACATCCGCTGACGGGTCAGGGCGTCCATGCCGTGGCCGTCGTCGGTAACGGTCAGCTGCACCGATCCCTTGTCCTGCATCACTTCTATCACGACCTGGCCACGCGATAACGGACCCAACGCATCGCGGGCATTGGCGACTAGATTGAGCATGATCAGGTCGAACTGGTTACGATCCATGAAAAGGTGCGCGTCGCCATCGACGTCGCCGATCTTCAACTGGCTGCGTCTGATGAAAAGCTTGCCCAGCATCGGTTGCAGTTCGAGTAGTGCGGCGCGCACGCCGAAGCGTTCCGCATGCGCGCTGTCATGGCGGCTGAGGCGAAGCAGGGCGCGACAGATGTAGTCGCCCCTGCGCGCCGCCGTCTCTATGCCTTCCAATGCATCCACCAGCGCAGCTTCGCGCTGCTGCGGACTACCGGCAACGCGATTGCGCTCGTCGCAGAAGCCACGGATCACCGCCAGCAGATTGTTGAAGTCGTGGGCGATGCCGCTGCTCAGGCGGCCAGCGATTTCCAGTTTCTGTGCATGCAACAGGTGCTGCTGAAGCATCTCGCGCTGGTCCATTTCACCGCGCAGTGCGGCGCTGTGACGGCGTTCGCGCAGCAGGCTGTCGCGCAGGGCGCTGGCGGTACGGTCCAGGATGAAGGCGATGATCAGCCACGCCAGCACCAGCGATGGACCGTTGCGCATGGCGTTGGCGGTCCATTGGCTGTCGTGCCCCAGGTGGTAGTCGGTGTGCATGCCCACCGCGACCACCAGCAGGATGCCGAACCAGGTCGACCACAACGCGCGGCGCCCCAGCACCAGTCCCGCCATCACCAGCAACAGCAGCAACGGTGTCTGGTCGATCAGCAGCGCATGCGCGCCCAGCGTGTGCCAGGTCATGACGCTGCTGCCGAGCAGGGCGCAGATGAAAAGGCGCACGGCGCGTCGCAGATACCCTCGCCGCACCAGCACTACGCCGACCAGCGCGGTTGCTGCGGTCAACAGATCCGTTGCCAGCACCAGCATCCAGCCCGGTGGAACGGGACGGTCCGCCAGTTGCCATGCCCAGTTGAGCGGCAGGGCCAGGCCATAGAAGAACAGCAGCAACTGAAAGGCCGGTGCCATTCGCCTGTCGACGTCGTCATGTGCAGCGAGCGGTGTGCAGGCATGCAGCCAGCGGCGCCACCTCGAAGCGGGGCGTGGCGGGGAGAGGTGTGGCATGCGACGCGCGATTTCGATCAACGGTGAGGAGTGGCGAGTATTCGGTGACAACCGGTGCGTGACAACGAACATGGCTGAACCTTACGTTCATCCGCGCCGCTGCTGGACGTGTGCAACCGGACCGGACGCCACGCGCCACGTGGCACTTCTTTGACCACTCGCGCCCAACGTACGGATCGGTGCAGCGCACCGTGCGGCGTCAGGGACGGGAGTGCTTTGCCCTTCGAACCGTGAGGTGCTGGATGAACAAGATTTTCAGTCGTGTATGGAGCCGCTCGCTGCAGCAACTGGTGGTGGCATCTGAACTTGCCACCCGTGGAAGTTGCCAGGGCGGCAGGCGGCGCTTGCCGGGGTGCGTGATGGCCGGCGCCTTGTTGCTGCCTGCATGGGCGGCCGTGGCATCGGACGATCCGCTCATCCAGCCCCAAGCGACCCCCTCTGGTGGCTACGTGGCCGTTGGCGGCAGTGATGACGGCAGCGATGACGCGCAGGCCATCGGTGATGCGTCCGTGGCGGTAGGTGTGCTGGCTCGTGCACAGGGGGCCGATGCCACCGCAGTGGGCAGCCAGGCGCGGGCAACAGCGGTGGGCGCGTCGGCGTTCGGCAGCAATGCGCGGGCAACGGCAGGGTCGGCCACGGCGGTAGGGCAGAGTGCCCGCGCACTGGCTACCGGAGCCGCGGTAGTGGGGCACAATGCGACAGTCAGCGCAGCGGGCACGGGCTCGGTTGCACTGGGTGCGTACGCACAGGCCGATGCTGCCGACGCGGTGGCGCTGGGCAGCAATGCACTGGCTGACCGTGTCGGTACGGTGTCGGTAGGGCGAAGCGGACAGGAGCGCCAGATCACCAACGTGAAGGCCGGCAGCGAGGCGACCGATGCCGTCAACGTTGCCCAGCTGGACCAGGTAAAGGCGCAGATGGGGGCGCTGGACTATATCGCCATCGATGGCGACACCGACCGCAATGACCGTGCTTCGGTCAGCGGCGAGAAGGCCATCGCGATCGGCTCCCGGGCCACCTCTGATGGCAACAGCACCACGGCAGTGGGTGCAGAAGCCTGGACGCAGGGGATCGGCAGCTCGGCATTCGGCCAAGGGGCTACGGTGATCGGCGATGCCGGTACGGCCATCGGCCAGGGCAGCTCGGTGGTCGGGTTCGGCAACACCGCGGTAGGGGCCAGCGCATCGGCGGAGGCTGACCAGGCGGCGACCGCGCTGGGTGCGAGGAGTACTGCCATGGGCCAAGGCTCCACCGCAGTGGGTGCGAACGCGCAGGCCTACGGTCCAGGCAGCTTTGCCGCAGGCTACAACGCCGGCACCAACAGCGAAGCGGGCGTGGCCATCGGCGCCAACGCGCGTGCCGCTGGCGGTGACTTCACCGTGGCGGTAGGCGGCAACGCGCAGGCAGTAGGCACTGGCGCCTCGACCCTGGGTGCTGGCGCATTGGCCCGCGGCGAAAACGCGACGGCACTCGGCAGTGAATCCACGGCGGATGGCGATGCAGCGCTGGCTGCTGGCAACAACGCTTCGGCGTACGGCATGGAAAGCAGTGCATTCGGTTCCAACAGCTTGGCCGATGCCGCGCACGCAGTCGCCATCGGTAGCAGTGCGCTGGCTGCAGGCGAAGGGTCCATTGCAGTGGGAAGCGGCGCAACCGCGCTGGCCGAGCGCGCCATCGCGCAGGGCAGCGGTGCCAGCGCCACGGCACAGTCGGCCATTGCACTGGGTGATGGCAGCACGGCCGAGGGTGCGGGGTCGATGGCGTTGGGTTCCTTGTCGGCCTCCCGCGGCTACGGCAGCGTCGCTGTTGGCGGCCTGGCCGAAGCCAACGGCAACAGCTCGGTCGCAGTGGGTACCCAGGCCGTCGCTGGGGGCCCGGCCGGCGTCGCCGTCGGTGTGGGCTCATCGGCTGACGGTGATTTCTCTTCCGCGCTGGGTTCGTTCAGCCGGGCCAGCGGCCACGGCAGCCTGGCAATGGGCAACTCCAGCACCGCTGCCGGAACCACCAGCATCGCGGCAGGTTTCAAGTCGTCAGCCGACGGCGAGGGCGCGATGGCGCTCGGTTCAGAGTACATCTGTGAAGGCACCTGCATCGAAACCAACACCGCCGCCATTGGCAGCAACAGCATGGCCGTGGGCGCTTCGGCGCGTGCGTTCGGCAACGATTCGATGGCATTGGGGCCGCTGAGCGGTGCCTTCGGCCAGAGCGCAGTCGCGCTTGGGCTGCGTTCTGAAGCGCATGGCAACAACAGCACCGCCATTGGCCAGGACGCGATGAGCAAGGGGGCCAACAACGTTGCGCTGGGCAACAAGGCGCATGCGGCTGGCGGCACCGATCCCGCCGTGCTCAGCAACAACATCGCCATCGGTACGGACAGCCTGGCCGACTACGCATATTCCACCGCGATGGGCACCAACGCACATGCCACCGGGCTGGGCTCCACGGCGCTGGGCTGGAACGCGACGGCATCGGCATGGAACGCTATCGCGCTGGGCAGCTCGGCTGGCGCCAGCGAGGCATTCGGCGTGGCAATGGGCTACGACAGCCATGCCGATGCGTACCAGGCAACGGCCATCGGTGCATCGGCGCGTGCGTCTGGCAGTGCAGCCACCGCCCTCGGTGGCGGCAGCACGGCCGACGGATTGGGCAGCGTGGCAGTCGGCAAGTTCTCCTACAGCCATGGGGAATACGCCACCGCGCTGGGCACGATGGCGGTGGCCTACGGTGACCGCAGTGTTGCCATCGGCACTTCGTGGGTGGAGCAGCAGGCTACTGATAGTGTCGCGCTGGGCCACGGATCGGTTGCCAGCCGCGCCAATACGGTGTCGGTGGGCGCATCCAAGGAATGGTGGGACCGGATGGGGGACTACCACGGGGTGATGCAGCGTCAGATCACCGACGTTGCCGCCGGTACCCAGGACCATGATGCGGTCAACCTTGCCCAGCTGAAAGGCGTGGAAGCCAAGGCGGGTAGTGGTCGCTTCGTTGCGGTCGACGGTACCGATGATGGCAGTGAGGATCCCTTCGCCAATGGTAAGGGGGCTACGGCGATCGGGCCGCAGGCGAGTGCCGAAGGAGCAGGCAGCCTGGCTGCCGGTCACCAGGCCAATGCCATCGGGGCGGACGCCATTTCGATGGGTGCGCAGGCCCTCGCACTTGGTGAGGGTGCGCTAAGCATTGGCAGCGCCGGCTCCGCGCTCGGCGCCAATGCGTTGGCGATCGGTCAGGGTGCGGTGGCAAGCGGGGACTTCAATACGGCCGTCGGTGGTGCCTATGACGGGCTCGTCGATGGCCTACCGGTGCAGCGCACGACGACAGCCTCGGGTTCCGGTGCGGCTGCATTCGGCGCGGGTGCACAAGCGATCGGCATAAACTCCCTTGCCGTGGGTACCGCCTCCAGTGCAGACGCGCAGGGAACCGCAGTGGGCTTCGGCGCTATCTCCAGCGATGGCTTTGGCACCGCAGTGGGAACCTACAGCCATGCACAGTCCGAAGGCACCGCGATCGGATACGGCGCCAAGGCGCTGCTGTACGGTTCCACAGCGGTCGGTTGGAACGCGGAGGCCACTGGCCTCTACTCCATCGCCGTCGGCCTCGGCAGCCGCGCGACGCGATGGGGTGCGCTGGCGATAGGCGATTTTGCCGACGCGATGGGCGAGGGCAGCATCGCCATCGGCGAAGTTGCTGCTGGAACTGGAAATGAGAGTGTGGCGATTGGCTCGTCTGCGAAGGCCTCGAGCAACGGGTCGGTCGCCTTCGGTGCGTCGGCCGTGGCCGAGGCGCAAGGCTCGGTAGCCATCGGCGCATCCAGTCTGGCCGACAGGGCCAATACCGTGTCCGTGGGCCGTGTTGGCGCGGAGCGTCAGATCGTCAATGTTGCCGATGCCACTGAAGGCACCGATGCGGTCAACAAGCGCCAGATGGACAGCGCCATCGCCGATCTCGGCGACGGCCTGGGGGATCTGGACGCGACGGCGGTCCGCTACGATGAAAAGGGCAAGGCACGCATCACCCTGGGCGGTGAGCAGGGCACCACGATCAGCAACGTCCGCGCCGGCGTGGCATCAACCGATGCGGTCAACGTCGACCAGCACAATGACGTAGTGCGCGCGCTGGGGGGCGGTGCTGCGCTGGGCGGCGACGGCATGCTGATCCGACCGGTCTACACCGTGCAGGGGGTTCGTTTCGGCAACGTCGGCGGTGCGGTGGGCGCCCTGGATGGCGCGGTCAGTGCGCTCGGCACGCGGGTAGGCGTGTTGGAATCGGCTGCTGCTCCGGCGCCCGGGCCCGGCACCGGAGCGGGCGGCAGCGGGGAAAGCGGTGGCCAGTTGCCGATCGGCACAGGGCCCGGTGAAGGCGCCGATGCGGGCGGGCCGGGCCACGGCCTGGTGGCTGCCGGGACCGGCAAAGGCGCGGTGGCGATCGGTGAAGGTTCGATCGCCAATGATGCCGATACGGTGTCTGTCGGCAGCACCGACAACCTGCGCCGGATCACCCATGTCGGTTCGGGCACGGCCGCAAGCGATGCGGCAACTGTCGGGCAGATGCAGGCAGGCGATGCACAGACGCTGGCGTCGGCGCGAACCTATACCGACTCGCGCTTCAAGGAAATGGATGATCGCTTCGTCGACCTGTCCCAGGGCGTGGACCAACGCCTACACCAGCAGGATCGTCGCATCGACCGCCAAGGCGCCATGAGCAGCGCCATGATGAACATGGCGCTCAATGCCGCTGGCAGCCGCAGCCCGCGCGGCCGTGTGGCCGTTGGTGCCGGCTGGCAGAACGGAGAGCAGGCGCTGTCGGTCGGTTATGGAAAGCAGGTCGGCGAGCGTGCCAGCTTCAGCCTGGGCGGAGCGTTCAGCGGCAGTGACCGCTCGGCCGGCGTCGGCTTCGGCATCGACCTGTAACCCCCCGGCCGCCCCGTCCGGGGCGGCCTCTTCCCGGGGTCGTGTGTTACCCCTCATATGGATGTAAAACCCATGAACAAGCCGCTTTCCTTCTGTGCCTGCGGCGTTGCCATCGGCGTGGCGCTGGGCACCTTCTCCTTGTCGAGTGCTGCTGCCGACCTGGCCACGGGCAACCGGGTCATGCCACTGCGTCAGCTGCCTGGCGCGCAGGCATCGAACGGCGCGACGAACTTCATCGTCAAATACAGGCCGGGCAGTGCGCCGGCACGTGATCGCAGCCGGGTGCCGGCCAGCCTGGCGGCCGCTACTTCGCGTGGCATCGTGGTGCAGTCGGCACAGACACTGCCGCGCCTGCACAGCGTGCGGCGCGGGGCAACCGGTGCCGAGATCATCATCGCCTCGCGAGTGCTGGCGCCTGCCGAATCGCAGGCGCTGTTGCAGCAGCTGCGCGCGGATCCGGACGTGGCCTACGCACAGCTCGACACGCGCAAATACGCGCTGGACCTGATGCCCAACGATCCGCAACTGCCGATCTATCAATGGGACCTGCTCAATACCGTGGGCGGCATCCGGGGCCCGGCCGCCTGGGAGCACAGCACCGGCGAAGGCGTTGTGGTAGCAGTACTCGATACCGGCGCCGCCCCGCACGTCGACCTGAAAGACAACCTGATCCCGGGCTATGACTTCATCTCCTGGTATGGCCAATCGGCGGATCAACCCGATGTCGCCGGCGATGGCGATGGCCGCGATCCCGATGCGACCGACCCGGGCGACTGGGTCGATGCCTCCATGCCGTGGTGTGGTGGCAGTTCCAGCAGCAGCTGGCATGGCACCCACGTCGCCGGCACGGTGGCTGCCATGACCAACAACGGAATCGGCGTGGCAGGTACCTCCTGGGGAGCAAAGGTACAGCCGGTGCGGGTGCTGGGCCACTGCGGTGGACTGACGTCCGACATCGCCGATGCCATCGTCTGGGCCGCTGGCGGCCACGTTGATGGCGTGCCGGACAATCCTACGCCGGCCGATGTCATCAACCTGAGCCTGGGCGGTTCGGGCAGGTGTGCAGAGGACCCCGCAACCCAGGAGGCCATCGATCTGGCGACCGCTCGCGGTACCACCGTGGTGGTGGCCGCTGGCAACCAGGCCGCCGACGCGGTGAACTACAGCCCGGCCAGCTGCAGGAACGTCATCACCGTCGGGGCGACCGGTATCGGTGGACGCATCGCCAGTTATTCCAACTACGGCAGCAATGTGGCTCTGGCTGCTCCCGGCGGCGACCCGGACAGCAGCGCAGGCATTTCGCAGGGTTACGTGTGGTCCACCGGCAATGAAGGTGCGACCGTCGCAGGCAGGGACATCCTGGTCGGCATGGTCGGTACATCGATGGCCGCCCCGCATGTGGCGGGCATCGTCGCACTGATGCAGTCTGCATCGGTCGGCGCGGACCGGGGTGCGCTGTCGCCGGCGCAGGTACGACAACTGCTGGTTGATTCCGCGCGTCCCTTCCCGATAGCGCCGCCTGCAGACAGGCAGATCGGCGCGGGCCTGGCCGATGCCGCCGGCGCGGTGCAGTTGGCGCTCGGCAATCCCTTGCCCGAGCCGCCCATTCCCGGGTTGCAGAATGGCGTGCTGTCCAGCGGTCTCGGCGGCGCTGCGGCGCAGTCGTTCGTCTATCAGCTCACTGTTCCGGCCGGCACGCGGAGCTTGAATCTGCGCACAGTGGGCGGTCGTGGTGATGTCAGCCTGTACGCCTCGCAGGGGACCGCGCCGACGCCGGACGATGCCCAGTTCCGGTCGAACCGTCCCGGCAATGCGGAGACCATCGTGGTGAGCAATCCGCGTGCAGGTACCTGGTACCTGCGTATCGTGGGCGAGGCGGCGTTCACCGATGTGGGGGTGCTGGCGATCACACGCTGATCGACGCTGGCCTTGGGGCACGCGCGATGCGTGCCCCTCCCTGCCTTACCGGTTGGCGACCAGTGAACGCAGCAGGGCGACGTTGAACGCGTGTGGATCCTGCACCTGCGGGGAATGTCCCAGTGTGGGGAATTCGACCAGCGCCGCGCCTGGAATGGACCTGGCAGCGGCCTTGCCCAAGGCGGGGTAGTCACCCAGCGTTGCCTTCAGTGCCGGCGGCGCCAGGTCCCTGCCGATGGCGGTGCGGTCGGTCTGGCCGATGAACAGCGTGGTCGGTACGCGGATGTTCTTGAGCTCATGAACCACGGGCTGGTTGAACACCATGTCCGAGGTCAACGCCTGGCTCCATGCCACGGCGTCCTTGCCCGGGCCGGCATACATGCCGGCCTGCATGCGCGCCCAGTGCTCGAAGGATGGTTTCCAATCGCCGTTGTAATACACATCAAGCTGGTATTTCTTGATGGATTCAAAGCTGGTCTTCAGCTCGTTGGCGTACCACGCATCCACGCTGCGCCACGGTACGCCCAACGCTTTCCAGTCCTCCAGGCCGATCGGATTGACCAGCGACAACGACTGGGTGGCATCCGGGTACAGCAGTGCATAGCGGGCAGCCAGCATGCCGCCCATTGAATGGCCGACGATGTGCGCGCGCTGCACGCCGAGCTGCTGCAGCAGGGCATGCGTATTGGCCGCCAGCTGGCCGAACGAATACTGGTAGCCCTGCGGTTTGCTGGATTTGCAGAAACCCACCTGGTCTGGTGCGATTACCCGATAGCCGGCATCAAGCAGGGGCTGGATGCTCTCCTGCCAGGTAGCGGCACAGAAGTTCTTGCCGTGCAGCAGGACCACCGTGCCGATCGGCGCACGCGGCGGCAACAGGTCCAGGTAGGCCATTTCCAGTGGTTGGCGCTGCGACTGCAGCGCGAACATCCTGACCGGATGGGGATAGTGGAAGCCTTCCAGCCGGGCGCCGTAGCTCCCGGCGGCGAACGTGGTGATTGGAAGGCAGGCAAGCAGGGCGGTGGCCAGCAGGCGCATGGTGGTCTCCGGGGGGAAAGCTCGAGGTTAACCGGAAAGGCGTGACGACCAACGGTCGTCACCCACCACCAGTGGCGTCAGCACTCGATGACGTTCACCGCCAGCCCGCCGCGGCTGGTTTCCTTGTATTTGTCCTGCATGTCGCGGCCGGTGTCGCGCATGGTCTTGATGACCTTGTCCAGCGATACCTTGTGCTTGCCATCGCCGCGCATCGCCATGCGCGAGGCATTGATCGCTTTTACTGCGCCCATCGCGTTGCGTTCGATGCAGGGAATCTGCACCAGACCGCCGATCGGATCGCAGGTCAGGCCCAGGTTGTGCTCCATGCCGATCTCGGCGGCGTTTTCGATCTGGCTGGGGCTGCCGCCCAGCGCGGCGACCAGACCACCGGCGGCCATCGAGCAGGCCACGCCCACCTCGCCCTGGCAACCGACTTCGGCGCCGGAAATCGAGGCGTTTTCCTTGTACAGGATACCGATCGCCGCCGAGGTCAGCAGGAAGTCGAAGATCCGCTGTTCGTTCGCCCCCGGGCAGAAGCGGTCGAAGTAATGCAGCACCGCAGGCAGCACGCCGGCGGCGCCGTTGGTGGGGGCGGTCACCACGCGGCCGCCGGCGGCGTTCTCTTCGTTCACCGCCAGCGCGTACAGGTTGACCCAGTCCAGCGTGGTCAGCGGATCGCGCATCGCAGCTTCCGGCTTGGACGAGAGCTCGCGGTGCAGGGCGGGTGCGCGCCGGCCGACCTTCAGTCCGCCTGGCAGTACGCCTTCCTGGCGGATGCCGCGGGCCACGCACGCCTGCATCGCTTCCCATATTTCACGAAGCTGGTCCCGGATCTCGTCTTCGCTGCGCCAGGATTTTTCATTCTCGAACATCAGCTGGGCAATGCTCAGCCCGCTCCGCGCGGTCTGCGCCAGCAGTTCATCGCCACTCTTGAACGGATAAGGCAGCGGGGTCTCATCGGGTACGATGCGGTCGTCGGCCGCATCATCCTGGTTGACCACGAAGCCGCCGCCGACCGAGTAATAGTCCCGCGTGGCAATCAGCTCATCGTTGGCGCCATAGGCTGTGAAGCGCATGCCGTTGGTGTGGTAGGGCAGCTTCTGGCGCTTGTTCAGCCCGAGGTCGCGCTTCTCGTCGAAGGCGATTTCATGCTGGCCCATCAGGTTGATGCGCTTGCTGGTCCGGATGCGTTCCAACGTGGCCGGGATGATGTCCGGGTCGATCAGGTTCGGCCGCTGGCCTTCCAGCCCCAGCAGTACCGCTTTGTCGGTACCGTGCCCGCGACCGGTCAGTGCCAGCGAACCGTAGACGTCGGCGCGGATGCGCACCACGTCCTGCAGCCGGCCAGGATCGAGCAGCCACCGGTGCACGAAGCGCTCGGCCGCCTTCATCGGGCCTACGGTGTGCGAGGAACTCGGGCCAATGCCGATCTTGAAGACGTCGAACGTGCTGACTGCCATGGATGCCGTGCTGCGGGTACCGGGAAAGGCGCTATTCTAACGGTTGCCGCAGCGCATCCTTGGCTGCGCCGCAGCAAAGCCATCGGAGCCCTGCCTGTGTTCATCCTGTACCAGCGTGATGACTGCCAGCTGTGTGACCAGGCCTTGGCCGTGCTCGCCCAGGCGCGTTTTCCGGATTTCGATCCGGTGTTCATCGATGGGCATCCCGCGCTGGAACCCCGGTATGGAGCGCGCGTGCCGGTGCTGCGTGATGCCGGTGCGGACCGTGAGCTGGATTGGCCATTCGACGCCGCGGCACTGGCGGCATGGAGGCACCCGGATCCGTAGCGCCGGACCTCGCCCGGCGCTGGCGGACCTGCGTCGGTCATTTCGCCTTGAATGTCACCACGGTGCTGATCGCGGTTTCGTCCGGAATGCTCTTGGTGTCGGCCCAGTCGCCTCCTCCCACGCCGAAGTCCAGGCGCTTCACGGTGGCCTTGCCCTTCAGTACCGGCTGGGTGCCGGGGGTCCAGGTGAAGGTCAGGGTCACCGGCTTGCTGACGCCGCGCAGTTCCAGCGTGCCATCGGCAGCGTAGGTATCACTGCCCAGTGCGCGGAAGCCGCTGGCGGAGTAGCGCGCGGTGGCGAACTTGCCGACATCGAAGAAGTCCGCGCCCTGCAGGGTGGAGTCGCGGTCACTGTTGCCGCTTTTCGCACCGGCCAGCGGGATGTTCACCTCCAGCTTGCCGGCCGCAGGGTTGGCCGGATCGAAGCTGAGCTGGGTGGAGAACCCGGGGAAGGTGCCGGCGAAGACCTCGCCGTCGTACTTGGTGGCAAAGGCCAGGTTGGAACCTGGCGCACCGGCCGCCTGTACGTAGTCGGCGGCGATCGCCGGAGAGGCGGCCAGCAGGCCGGCCAGCGCAGCGGCGACGGCCGAGGGAGTGCTCAGTTTGATGCTCATCGAATCAGTCCTTCTGGGAAGAGGCGAGCCAGTCGCGCGGCAGCATGCGCGCCAGGGTGGCATCGCGTTGGAAAAAGTGGTGGTAGAGCGCGGCACCGGCATGGGCCAGCACCACCGCGATCAACAGCCAGAACCCGTATTCGTGGATGGCATGGGAAATGGCGACCTTCTGTGGATCCGGCGCCACCAGCTTGGGCACGTCGACCAGGCCGAACCAGCGGAACGGACGCAGCCCGCTTGCCGAGTCGTAGATCCAGCCGGACAACGGCATGGCGAACATCAGGACATACAGCAGCCCATGGGTGGCGCTGGCGATGCGTTCCTGCCAGCTTGGGGTGCCGGGTACCGCCGGTGGTGCGCCGGCATACAGGCGCCAGCCCAGGCGCAGCACCACCAGCGCCAGCACACTGATGCCCAGTGACTTGTGCGCGGTGTAGACCCAGAAATACTTCGGCGTCTTCGGCAGCTCGCCCATGGTCAGGCCGACCACGCCCAGGGTGAGGATCAGCAACGCGATCAGCCAGTGCAGGGATTGGCTCACGCCACCCCAGCGCTGCGCATTGGGACGGGTCATGGCGTGCTCCTGTCAGTGGGCTCGGGCGGAACGGGGGCGGGGGGTGGTCCGTCATCACTGGCGTTGCGGTCGCGAACGGCCTCCGCTTCGATGCGCAGCTGCACGCTGTCGCCGATCATGCTGGACCATGCGGTGATGCCAAAGTCGCGGCGGCTCAGCGTGGCAGTCGCCGAGAAACCGGCGGTGCGGCGGAACGGCGGCAACGGATGCCGTTTGAGGGCGTTGAGCTTGACGTCCAGCACGACTTCACGGGTAACCCCTCGAAGTGTCAGGTCTCCTTTGACGCGCCCATGGGTGTCATCGATCTGCTCGACGCCGGTGGACACGAAGCGTGCTTCGGGAAAGCGTTCGCCATCGAGCAGGTTGCGCGCCAGCGAGGCCTGGTTCCATTTGGCATCGCCCAGGTCCAGGCGGGCGATCGGAATACGCACGTCCAGGCGTGAAGCGGCCCAGTCGGCGGGATCGAACGACAACTCGCCCTCACTGCCGGATACGGTGCCCAGCGCATGGGAAAAGCCGGCGTGTTCGATGGCGAACAGGACCCGTGTGTGCACCGGGTCGAGCCGGTACGTCGGCGTGGCCGCCACGCTGATCGCGGGCAGCGCGGACAGCAGCAAGGCAAGGGTAAGGCGTCGCAGCACGCGGTAGGCTCCTGCAGGGGGACGTGACGATCATACGCACGGCACCGGCTTCGCGAGCAGCCACATGGCTGCAACAGATCATGGTGCCGGTGGTCCTTGCCTGCCAAGGCCCGTCGGCAATGCCACCGGCAGCATCCCGCCCGCCGGACGCATCGTCAAGGCTGTGTGACAATCGCCTGCATCCAAGGGGGAGCGATGGCCAAGCACATGCATCAAGGACGAGCGCTGGGATGGCTGTTGGCAGTGGCCGGCCTGCTGTTGTCAGGGCTGTTCCCCTGCCAGGCGCTGGCAGGCGCGCAGGATGCGACCGAAACGCCCCGGCTACGGCGGCTGGGCCCGGCGGAAGGCTTGCCATCGCGGATGGTCACGGCCTTGGCGCAGGATCGCCAAGGCTACATCTGGGCTGCAACCGATGGCGGATTGGCGCGTTACGACGGCGTGTCGCTGCGCAGCTGGCGCCATGATCCGCAGGCCGAGGGCAGCCTGCCTGGCGATGAGATCGAAACGCTGCTGGTGGACGTCCAGGACCGCCTCTGGCTGGGCATAAACGGCGTGGGTCTGGTCCGCATGGGACCGGCCCGTGACGCCTTTGAAACGCTCGACGACATCAACGAGGCGTGTGACGGGCAGTTCTGGACCTTGGCCGAACACGACAAGGCGCTGTGGATCGGCACCAGCGCCTACGGGCTGTGCCGACGCGACGAAGCGGGCAAGGTGCAGCTGTTCCGTCATGATCCGCATGATCGGCACAGCATTCCCGGTGACACGGTCTTTTCCAGCCTGGTTGATGGACGGGGACGCCTGTGGATTGGCACCGAGCGGGGTGTCGCGCGCTGGAACGGCACTGGCTTTGATCGGATCGGGCCGGCAACCCTGGGCGCCACCGCGGTGCTGCGGCTCAGTCGCGATGCGGCCGGCGGCGTATGGGTTGGCACGCAGTCCGACGGCATGTTCCACATCGATGCGCACGATGCGGTCCAACGTCCACCGTGGTCACAGGGCGACACACTGCGCTCCTCCAAGGTGCTGCATGATCGCCAGGGCGGCTTCTGGGTAGGCAGCTCGGATGGGCTGCTGCGCGGCGATGAGCAACGGCTGCGCCGCTTGGAAGGCGACCGCGGCAGTGGTTTCCTGACCGTGCACAGCGGGGTGGTGGATCTGCTGCAGGACCACGAAGGAGGCATCTGGATCGCGCTGTTGACCCAAGGACTGGCTTACCTGCCGCCGGACTGGAAACGTTTCTCGACCTGGTACCAGCTGGACGGCAAGCCACTGGACAGCCAGTACCTGCTGAGCGCGGCAAGCGACGGCACGGACTTCTACATCGGTGCAGCGCCGGGCGTGTATCGGCTCGATGGAAAGGGCACGCTGTCGTTGCTGGTCAGCGACCGGACCATCGGCAGCGGTGCGGTCTGGTCGCTGCTGCCGCGTCCCGACGGCACGTTGTGGCTGGGGCGCGCAGGGCGCATCACGGTGTACGACCCCGGCCGCGGCAGCCATCGCGACTGGTTGATCCACGGCGGCGCGGACCTGCGCCAGCGCATCGACCTGATGCGCGCCGCGCCCGATGGAACCGTGTGGCTGTCGGTGATGAACCATGGCCTGCAGCACCGGGATGCGGGCGGGCGACTCCTGCAGGAAATACGTTCCAGCGATCTGCCTGGACGCAGTGAAGCGCCGATCGAACAGATCCGCTTCGATCCCCGAGGGCAGCCATGGGTGGTGGGCGACATGGGCGTGCTGCGCTTCCAGGACAGCGCGTTCCTGGCCGTGCCGGGCGTCTCGCGTGGCCCGATCTTCGATATCGCCTGGGTTTCGCCGACCCGTGTGTGGCTGGCACGGCAGGGGGCATTCGAACGCTACGACTGGGACGGCCTGGGCCTGAACCTGCGCGAGCAGGTTGCTGCGGCAGAAGGCGTGCCGCCGGTGTCGATCGGCGGACTGGTGCCCGCGGCCGACGGACAGATATGGGCCACCAGTCCGCGAGGTCTGATGCGTTGGGATCCCCTGGCGCGACAGCTGCGCATCTACACCGAGCGCGATGGTTTGCCCGATGCGGAGTTCAACGGTCGCCCGCCTGCGCAGGATGCCGCAGGCAGGGTATTGGCCGTATCGAAGATCGGCCTGGTAGGATTCGATCCGAACCAGCCCGACGCTCAGCTGCCGCCATCGCAGCTGGTGGTCGGTGCGTTGCGGGTGCGCCGCGACGATGGCGAAGGGTGGCAGGAGCTGCCCTTGGATGCCCCGGTCGTGCTGGGGCCGGACGATCGCGACCTGCAGATCAACGCACGCCTGCTCTCCTTCGCCAACCCGCTGAGCAACGCCTACCGCTTCCGCGTGGACGGGTATGACCTGAACTGGGTGCAGGCTGTCGACGGCGAGCGCACGCTGTCGCGCCTGCCTGCAGGCAGCTACCGCATCGAAGTGCAGGCGCGCCGCGCCGGCGGGGACTGGACCATCGCCCCGGACCTGCGGATGGAGGTGCTTCCACCGTGGTGGCGCAATGGCACCGCGTTGCTGCTGTATGTGCTGGCCAGCGTGCTGCTGTTGGCTGCCCTGGCGTGGTACGTGCGGCTGCGGCTGCGCCGTCGCCAGCAGTGGCAGCTGACGCTGCACAAACAGCATCTTGCCGAACAGGCATCCCAGGCCAAGAGTCATTTCCTGGCCACGCTGGGCCATGAAGTACGCACGCCGATGACCGGCGTGCTGGGGATGAGCGAACTGTTGCTGGACAGCCCACTGGACGAGCAGCAGCGCGGCTACGCCGGGGCCATCCACCAGGCCGGCACGCACCTGTTGCGCCTGGTCAACGACGCGTTGGACCTTGCGCGCATCGAGGCGGGGCGGCTGGAGCTGGACATCCGCCCGTTCGGCCTGGAGGCACTGCTGGACGAAGTGCAGGGCCTGATGGAGCCGTTGGCAGGGCAGCGTGGGCTGGCCTTCCAGCGTCAGGTGAACGTGCCGGGTCATGTCTCGGCCAGCGGCGATGAAATGCGGGTACGGCAGATCCTGATGAACCTGCTGGGAAACGCCATAAAATTCACCGAGCGCGGCGAGGTGCGCCTGGCGGTGCAGCTGTCCGATGGCGGCGCAGGAATCGTGTTCGAGGTCACCGACACCGGGCCGGGCATCACTGTCGAGCAGCAGGCGCGGTTGTTCGAGCGCTTCGAACAGGCCGACGGTCCACGCACCGCGTCTCGGTTCGGTGGCTCCGGGCTGGGCCTGGCGATCTGCCAGGAGCTTGCCGTGGCAATGGGCGGCCGCATTGGCGTGCAGAGCCGGCCCGGCCAAGGTGCCTGTTTCCGCGTCGAATTGCCGCTTCCGTGGCAGACGGAGGCGTGTCCCCCAGCGCCCGGCGCCGGTCTGCTGTCGCTTGATCTGCCTGGGCTGGCGATCCTGCTGGTGGAAGATGATCCAACCGTGGCCCGGGTCATCGTCGGTCTGCTGTCAGCGCGCGGGCACCGCGTGGTCCACGTACTGCATGGGCTGGCCGCGTTGGCAGAAGCATCCACCGCTGCGTTCGATGTCGGGTTGCTCGACCTGGACCTGCCCGCACTGGACGGCCTGGCACTGGCACGGCAGCTGCGCGCGCTGGCGCATGAGTTCCCGCTGGTGGCGGTGACCGCGCGTTCGGATGCCTATGCCGAAGCCGAAGTGCTGGCGGCGGGGTTCGATGGCTTTTTGCGAAAGCCGGTGACCGGGGACATGTTGGTCGAGGCGATCGCCCGGGCGCGCCAGCGTCGAGCTTCGGAGTGAAACCACCGCCGGCAGCGGGTAGGGCATGCCGCGTCCTGCGCGAAGAGGCGGGCTTCGGTTTACCATGCCGGGACGGCGATGTGCTGTCGCATCCACCGCTGCGTTGAACGCGCGGTCTGGCAGGTGAGGGACGGCAATGCAGAGATGGCAAGGTTGACGGGTCTGCGTACGGCGATGGCGCTGTTGCTGTCGGGCTGGCTGTTGCTTGCGCCTGCGCGTGCGTTGGCGCAGCCGGTTCCGCCCACGCCACGACAGCTGACCGTATTCGACGGCCTGCCTTCCAACACCGTCAACCGGATGGCCGAAGACCGCCTGGGCTACCTCTGGATCGCCACCAACGACGGTCTGGCGCGGTTCGATGGGCGCAGCTATCGCATCTGGCGCGCCGAGGATGGCCTGCGCGACAACCGGATCTGGACGGTACTGGCCGACGCGCGTAATCAGTTGTGGATAGGTACGGAAAATGCCGGGTTGGTGCGCCTGTCCGCCGATCGTCGGCAGATGCATTTCTATGACCGCGCCAGCCAGCCGCTTCTGGCCAGCAACACGGTCTGGAGCGTTGCTTCCACCCCCGATGGTGCGATCTGGTTCGGCACCTACGAGGGCGGCCTGTACCGCCTTGATGCGCAGGACAGACTGCAGCGTTTCCTGCCCGAGCCGGGCAACCCGCGCAGCCTGCCGTCCAACAGCGTCCCATTCCTGGCCACGCTGCCCGATGGCACGCTGTGGGTGGGTACCAAGCGGGGCCTGGCGCGCTGGACCGGGACTGATTTCGAACGCGCACCGGATGCGCTGCCCGCCGACGCGGTGATCAATGGCATGACCGCCGACGCCGATGGCAGCCTGTGGATCAACACCCTGGGCAGTGTCATCGTGCGGCGTGCCGACGGACGTTTCGAACCCGCGCCCTGGCCGGTCCCGGACAACGACCAGGTGCTCGGGGTGATGCTGCACGACGAGCAGGGGGGCTACTGGCTGGACACCCGCTCCGGGCTTGGGCGCGGCGTTGATGGCCGTTACCAGCAGGTGCCGCTCTACAGTGCACTGGCGCGCGGCCGGGTACGCCCGAACTGGACTGGCGCATTCCAGGACCGCGAAGGCGGCATCTGGTTGGCCAGCACCAATGCCGGCCTATGGCACCTGCTGCCGCGCTGGTGGCAGTTTTCGGTACTGGCGCGGCTGGAGGACGAGCCGACGTCGCTGCGCAACGCGTACGTACTGGGCGCCGCGGCCTCGCACGACGGCGGCGTGTGGACCGTCGGCGGCCATGGCGCGCTGGACAAGCTGGACCCGGTGACCGGGAAAGTGCAGCAGCACCTGACCTGGGTGAACGGTAACCACTGGTTGATGTCGGTGGCCGAGGACGCGCGCGGGCGGGTGTGGATCGGGTCGATGGACGCCCTGCAGCGCTACGACCCGGCCAGCCGCCAGTTGCTGCGCTGGGGCACCGCTGCAGGCAAGGATGCGGTGATGGAGGGCAACGTCCAGGACATCGCGGTGTGCGCTGACCAGGTCTGGACGATGTCGCCTTCCGGTGTGCAGGCGCGCGACCTGGACGGACACCTGCTGCACGACGTGCCGCTCGGCCAGGGGGGGCTGCAGTCGGGACAGCTTGCGACCAGCCTGGAATGTGGACCGCGCGGCCGACCGTGGCTGACCAGCAGCGCCGGCGTGCAGGAGTGGGATGCGGTGGGGGCGCGTTTTGTCCAGGTCGATGGTGGCCCATCGGGTGCGGTGCACGCCATGGTGCTGGCGGCCGACGATCAGGTGTGGCTCTCCCAGGATGGTCGCCTGGTCCAGCATCGGTGGAACGGCAATGCCCTGCAGCGGCACCGGGCGATCGGCGCGGTGCAGGGCTATCCGGCGCTGGCGGCCAACGGGCTGGCGGTCGACGCCGGCGGCATCGTATGGGCCAGCAGCCCGCGCGGCATGCTGCGGGTGGACCCGCGCACCCCGAACGTGCGCCTGTACGGTGTGCATGACGGCCTGCCGAGCCAGGAGTTCCGCGAGAACACGCTGGTCACCGCGACCAGTGGGCACCTGCTGGCCGGCACGCCGGCCGGGCTGGTGGTGTTTGATCCGCTCAAAGTGGGGCCGCCAACGCGGCAGGCGCCGCTGGTGATCGAACGGGTCGAGGTGAGCCGCGGCGACAAGGTGGTCGATCTGACCCACGATGCCGCGGTGACCATCGAAGATGGCGACCGTGACCTGCACATCGTGGCGCGACTGCTTTCCTTCAGTGATGCGGCATCGAACGTCTATCGCTTCCGGCTGGCTGGGTACGACCCGGACTGGGTCGATGGCGGGGCGGGCGGAGAGCGGGTGTTCTCGGCGCTGCCGCCGGGCCGCTACGCACTGGAAGTGCAGGCGCGTTCTGCCGACCACGTCTGGTCGCGGATCCAGACGCTCGAGTTCCAGGTGCTGCCACCCTGGTGGCGAAGCGTCACCGGTGTGCTGGTGCTGGCCGCAGCGTCGCTGTTGCTGCTGAGCGGTTTCGCCTGGTTGTATCGGCGGCGCCTGCACCGGCGCCACGATTACCAGATGGCCGTGCACAAGCAGGAAGTGGCCGAGCAGGCATCAGCGGCGAAGACCCGCTTCCTGGCCAATCTGGGACACGAGGTGCGCACGCCGATGACCGGTGTCCTGGGCATGACCGAACTGCTGCTGTCATCGCCACTGGACACCCGCCAGCGCAGCCAGGCCGAATCGATCCGCAGCGCCGGCGAGCACCTGTTGCTGCTGGTCAACGATGCGCTGGACCTGGCGCGGATCGAGTCCGGTCGCCTGGAGCTGCAGGCGCAGAGCATCGATCTGCACGCGCTGCTTGCCGAGGTGCAGGCGCTTACCGCGCCGCTGGCCCGGCAGAAGGCGGTGCAGTTCACCTTGTACAACGAGCTGGCCCCGGGTCTGGCCGCGCAGGGTGATCCGCTGCGGGTGAGACAGATCCTGCTGAACCTGCTCGGCAATGCGGTGAAGTTCACCCAGCGCGGTTCGATCACCCTGCTGGCGCGCGCTGGCAACGACGCATGTGGCCTCTGCTTCGAGGTCACCGACACCGGCCCAGGCATCAGCCACGAACTGCAGAAACGCCTGTTCCGGCGCTTTGAACAGGCCGACGGCGCACGTACCGCCGCCCAGTACGGCGGCAGTGGGCTGGGCTTGGCGATCAGCCGTGAGCTGGCGCTGGCGATGGGCGGTGACATCATCGTGGAAAGTCAGTTGGGACGCGGCACGCGTTTCCGCGTCGAGCTGCCGCTGACACTGCACCCGCTCGGGGCTACCGGCACGCCGGCCGCGGACGTGCGGCGGACACCGGCGCTTCCGCTGCGCATCCTGCTGGTGGAGGACGATCCGACCGTTGCCGAGGTGGTCGGAGGCCTGCTGCGCGCGCGCGGGCACGAGGTGGTGCATGCCGAGCACGCCCTGGCGGCCCTGCGCGAGATGGCCGGGGAGCGCTTCGACATCGGCCTGCTCGACCTCGACCTGCCTGGGCTGAGCGGCTTCGACCTGGCGCTGCACCTGCGCAATCAGGGGCACGCGCTGCCATTGTTGGCGGTGACAGCGCGCACCGATGGCGATCTGGCCGAGCGCGTCGCCGCCTCGGACATGCAGGGCTTCCTGCGCAAGCCGGTGACCGGGGATCTGCTGGCCGAAGCCATCGCACGGGCGATGTCGGCGTAGGGCGATCCGAAGTGCCGGCCATGATCGGCACCGCCATATCGCCCCGCCTGCAGCCTATTCGGCGACTTCCTCGATCTGCTTCGGCTCCGGACCGGTATCGGGCAGCTGCCAGAAGATCAGCGTGGAGGTCAGCGTGATCGCGCCCACGCACAGGAACGTGGCGTGCAGGGCCGCGGTGGCGCCATGTGATTCCAGTGGCGCGAAGGCCGCCAGCAGGCTGCCGGCGGCAGCGGCGCCGAAGCCGGCCGCCAGCATCATCACCATCGACAGCAGGCTGTTGCCCGCGCTGGCGAAGCCCACGTCCAGGTCGCGCAGGGTCACGGTGTTCATCACCGTGAACTGCAGCGAATTGACCGCGCCGAACAGCGCCAGCTGCAGCAGCCGCCAGCCCAGCGGCTGGTCCGGCGACATCAGCGCGAAGCTGGCCATCGCGATGCCTACCAGCACGGTGTTGGTCATCAGCACGCGGCGGTAGCCGAAGCGCTCCACCAGCTTCACCGCAAGCCGTTTGGCGACCATGCCGGCCGCCGCGACCGGGATCATCATCAGGCCGGCATTCATCGGGCTCATGCCCATGCCCACCTGCAGCAGCAGCGGAATCAGCAGCGGCATGGCGCTGCTGCCGATGCGCGAGAACAGGTTGCCGAGAATGCCGATGCGGTAGCTGGGCACGCGGAACAGGGCGAGCGAGAACAGCGGCGCGGTGGAGTTGGCCGCGTGCAGCCAGTAGCCGACCAGCGCGGCCAGGCCGGCCACCGTCATCAGCATCACCAGCGCATGCGGAGTACCCATCCCGGAGATGCCATCCAGGGCCAGCGACAACACCACCATGCCGAAGGCCAGCATCACATAGCCGCGCAGGTCGAAGCGGCTGCGATGGGCGGCGTAGTGGTCGGGCATCACCTTCATGGCCACGAAATAACCGATCACCCCGATCGGCAGGTTGATCAGGAATACCCAGTGCCAGGAGGCGACTTCGACCAGCCAGCCACCCAGCGTCGGGCCGATCAGCGGGCCGATCAGCGCCGGGATGGCGATGAAGCTCATCGCGCGCAGGAAATCTTCCCGCGGCACCGAACGCATCACCGCCAGCCGCCCGACCGGCAGCAGCATGGCCCCGCCGATACCCTGCAGCACGCGTGCGGCGACCAGCTGGTGCAGGCTCTGCGCCAGGGCGCAGGCCAACGACCCGAGGGTGAACAGAATGATCGCGACCAGGAACGTGCGCCGGGTGCCGAAGCGGTCGGCGATCCAGCCCGATGCCGGGATGAAGGTGGCCACCGCCAGCGCGTAGCTGAACACCACCGACTGCATCTGCAGCGGGCTTTCGCCCAGGCTGCGCGCCATCGCCGGCAGCGCCGTGTTGACGATGGTGGAATCCAGCATCTGCATGAAGATCGCCAGCGACACCAGCCACAGCAGGGGACGGATGGAGGCGTAGCTTGCTGTCATCGGGCCGGGATCCGCGCGATCAGGAGGCGCCATCATCGCCGAAGGGCGGTCATGGCGCGATCAACGCACGCCGTGCCGCCACGTCGGGAAAAGCGTCAGCGCGCACTGAGCCGGTGCACCGCGTCCACCAGCACCTGCACGCTGGCTGGATCCATGTCCGGCGACATGCCATGGCCGAGGTTGAACACGTGGCCTTCGCGTGACCCGCCGTTGCCGGCCGCATAGGTGTCCAGCACGCGTCCGGCCGCCGCGGTGATCGCTTCGGGGCTGGCATACAGGGTGGTCGGATCCAGGTTGCCCTGCAGCGCGACCCGTCCGCCGGTACGGCGCACGGCCTCGTCCAGGTCCAGCGTCCAGTCCAGGCCGAGCGCATCGGCGCCGGTATGCGACAGCGCTTCAAGGTGCAGGCCGGTCCCCTTGCCGAACAGGATCAGCGGCGTGCGCTCGCTGCCCTGGCCGCGTTCGAGTTCGGCGGAGATCCGCTGCAGATAGCGCAGCGAGAATTCGCGGTACATCGCCGGGGACAGCACACCGCCCCACGTGTCGAACACCTGCAGCGCCTGCGCACCGGCCGCGCGCTGGGCGCCGAGGTAGGCGATCACCGCATCGGTCACCACCTCCAGCAGCCGATGCAGTTCCTGCGGGTGGTTCAGCGCCATCGCCTTGATGCGCGCGAAATCCTTGCTGCCGCCGCCTTCCACCATGTAGCAGGCCAGCGTCCACGGGCTGCCGGAAAAACCGATCAGCGGCACCTGGCCATCCAGTTCGCGGCGGATCACCCGCACCGCGTCCATGACATAGCGCAGTTCCTGCTCCATATCCGGCACCGCCAGTCGGGCGATGGCAGCGGTATCGCGGACCGGATGGCGGAACTTCGGACCCTCGCCCTCGACGAAGTACAGCTCCAGGCCCATCGCATCGGGGATGGTCAGGATGTCGGAGAACAGGATCGCCGCGTCCAGCGGGAAGCGGCGCAGCGGCTGCAGGGTGACTTCGCAGGCGATCTCCGGGTTCTTCGCCATGGCCAGGAAGCTGCCGGCCCTGGCCCGCGTGGCGCGGTATTCCGGCAGGTAACGGCCGGCCTGGCGCATCAGCCAGACGGGGGTGTGGTCTACCGGTTCGCGGCGCAGGGCGCGCAGCAGGCGATCGTTGCGAAGGGGACTGGTCACGTAAGGGTGTTCCTTGTGCGGTAGGGCGTGGGGCGCTGTTCCGGGATGGGGCGGTCACGGGCTGCGGTGGAGGACCGCAAAGCCCCGATGCAGCTCCGCATCGCGCGCTTTGTCGAAGGCCGCGCGGGCCTCGGATTCCTCCAGGTACAGCTCGCGTCGAAGCTGCGAGCGGCTGCCGATGCGGCCCGATTCGCGCAGCAGTTCCCAGCCGCCGAACAGGTCCGGCAGCAGGGTCAGGCGCAGGAAGCGGGGCGCATCGGTGCCGATCGCGGGTTGTTGCAGGAAGGCATGCATGGCGCAAGTGTAGCGCCGGGCCACGCCCGGCGGCTCGCACTGGCGGCGGTGCGCACCGGCGGGTTCCCCGGCGTACAGCTGCGTCGGCTCATCCGCCGGCCAGCACGTCCAGCACGTCCTGTTCCGGTACGTCGGCCACCACTTCGGCCTGCCCGATGCCACGCCACAACACCAGGCGCAGGCGTCCGGCCACGTTCTTCTTGTCCAGCCGCATGCGCTCCAGCAGCGATTCCGGCGCCAGGCCCGCCGGCAACTGCACGGGAAGCTGCAGCGACTGCAGCACGGCGACGAGTCGATCCGCATCGGCCGCCGGTGCCCGCCCCAGTGCGGTGGAAAGTCGTGCGGCCAGCACCATGCCGACCGCGATGGCCTCGCCGTGGATGAGCGCATCACGCCCCGGGGCGCTGTACCCCTGCTCGGTTTCGATGGCGTGCCCGAACGTATGACCGAGATTGAGCAGCGCGCGCTCGCCTTTTTCCAGCGGGTCGCGTTCGACGATCGCCGCCTTGTGCGCGCAGCTGCGCGCAATGGCTTCGGCAAGCAGGCGGCTGTCGCCGGCGACAAGGCCGTGGGCGTGTTGCTGCAGCCAGTCGAAGAACGCCGGATCGCCGAGTGCCCCGTACTTGACCACCTCCGCCAGCCCTGCGCGCAGCTCGCGCACCGGTAGTGTGCCCAGCACGTTCGTATCGGCGACCACCGCGCGCGGTGGATGGAAGGCGCCCACCAGGTTCTTGCCTGCGGGCAGGTCCACGGCGGTCTTGCCGCCCACCGACGAGTCGACCATCGCCAGCAGCGTGGTGGGAAGCTGGACGCAGTCCACGCCGCGCATCCAGCAGGCAGCGGCGAAGCCGGACAGGTCGCCGACTACGCCGCCTCCCAGTGCAAACACGCAGGCATCGCGGGTGGCGCCCAGCGCGGCCAGTGCATCGATGGCGCGTCCGAACTCGGCAAGGTTCTTGGACGCCTCGCCTGCCGGCAGAACGTGTTCGCCGATCTTCAGGTCCGGTCGCGCCTGCAGCAGCGCGCTGCGTACGCCGGCCAGGTACAGCGGGGCGACTTCGCTGTCGCTGACAAGCAGTACGTGGCGGCCGCGCACATGGCGGGCCAACGCAGGTCCATCAGCCAGTTGGCCCGGGCCAATGGTGATGGAATAGGGATGCTCACCGCCGACGGCGACATGCAGGTGGGGGGTATCGGTCATGCGATGAGGTCCTGTCGCTGCCAGCGCGCGGCCAGCTTCACCACCAGGTGTGAAGTGGCTTCGGCAGCGGTATAGAGGTCGGTGTCCAGGGTGAGGTCGGCCAACTGCCGATACAGCGGATCGCGATGGTAGGCCAGGTCCTGCAGCACCTGTTCGCGGTCCGGCCGCTGCAGCAGCGGGCGGCCTTTGTCACGTGCCAGGCGTTCCAGCTGGGCGGCCACGCTGACCCGCAGGTAGACCACATAGCCATGCGCGGCGATCGCCTCGCGGTTGCCCGCATCCAGCACCGCGCCGCCGCCGGTGGACACCAGCTGGCCATGGCCGGCGAGCACCTGCTGCAGGGCCTGGCGCTCGTGCTGGCGGAAGCCGGCTTCGCCGGCCAGTTCGAACAGGGTGGGAATGCTGGCGCCGGCGTTGTCGACGATGACCTGGTCCAGGTCGATGAAGTCCAGCGTGAACCGCTCGGCGAGGCGACGGCCGATGCAGGTTTTGCCGGCCCCCATGGGGCCGATCAGGATCAGGTTCGGTGCTGGATTCATGCCCTGTGATGCTAACACCTCCGTGACATCCCTTTACGCCTCCACGGCCCAGCCTTGGCCGGCGCGGACTTCCCCGCGCGCCACCCGGAGCAGCAGCCATGTCGGTCGCCAAGGTCATCGAAACCAATGCCTCGTCCAAGACCAGTGTCGAGGATGCGGTACGCAGCGGCCTGAAGAAGGTTGCCGAGAGCGTGAAAAACATCCAGGGCGCGTGGATCAACGAGACCAAGGTGGTCACCAGCGGCAACGGCGAGATCACCGAGTGGCGGGTCAGCCTGAAGGTCACCTTCCTGGTGGAGTGAAGGCTCCGGTCCCGGGCGGTCGCGACTCAACGGACCTCGATGATGCGGCGCTCGGCGTCCAGCGCGATGACCCGGTCGGCTAGCGCCGGCAGTGTACGCAGGGCCTGGCGGCTGACCCGTTCGTAGTACTGGACGAAGCGCTCCAGCTGCGGGCGGGTCATGCCGCTGCGTCCGGGCTGGGCGGCCTGCAGGTGTTGTTCCTGCTGCCAGCGCCAGCGCGGCACCACCGCGAAATCCGGTGGCTGCAGGAACCACAGCCGGTCACAGCGCTGCCACAGTGGCGCGTAGTGATCGGCCAGTGCCTGGTTGCACCAGCGCCGCCAGCGACCGTCGGGGTCGGCTTCGCGTTCCAGCGCGTTGAGCGGTTCCTGCAGTGCGTCGGCCGGCTGCGCCGGGGTACCCAGGAACCAGCCTTCGAACACCAGCAGGTCCAGTGGTGCATCCAGGGCCTGCCACCGTGCCGGGGGCAGCCGTTCATCGGCCAGTTTGTCGAAGCGTGGCAGTGCGGTGGGCGCGCGCGCGATCACTGCATCGAGCACCGCGTGCGCCAGCGGCAGATCATGCGTGCCAGGTGGACCGCGGGTGACCAGCAGCGGATGCACATCGCGCGCCAGGCGCTGGCGCTGGCCGCGGGTCAGGTAGACATCGTCCACCGACAGCGTCGCAGCGCGCAGGCCACGTGCCTTCGCACGGTCCACGACCTGCGCGGCCAGCGTCGATTTTCCGCTGCCCTGCAGGCCGCTGATGGCCAATACCGGGACCTGCGCGCCGCTGGCCAGCGCGTCATCGAGCGCCTGCTCGGCCAATGTGTCCGGGAATCCTTTCGTCGTGGTCGTGTACGCACTCGCCTTCATGCCGCCACAATAGCCCAATCCCTTCCGGAATGACGTGTCATGAGCGATCTCTACAACGAAGCGTTGTCCACCTTCTCCGCGCTGTTCGACGAGGCCCGGCAGGGCAGCGAGATCGAGCCCAACGCGATGACCGTGGCGAGCGCCGATACCTCCGGGCGCCCCTCCGCGCGCACCGTATTGCTGAAGGCCTTCGATGCACGTGGCTTCGTGTTCTACACCCACCTGGACAGCCACAAGGGGCGTGAGCTGCAGGCCAATCCGCAGGCCGCGCTGCTGTTCCTGTGGCGCAGCCTGCGCGAGGCCGGCATCCAGGTGCGCATCGAAGGGGCGGTGGAGCAGGTCGGCGATGCCGAGGCCGATGCGTACTTTGCATCGCGCCCGCGTTTGAGCCAGATCGGTGCGTGGGCCTCGATCCAGTCCCGTACGCTGGATTCACGCGGGGAATTCGATGCGCGGGTCGCCGAGGTGGAGGCGCGTTTCGATGGCCAGGACGTCCCGCGCCCGGCGGGCTGGAGCGGGCTGCGGGTGGTACCGGACCGCATCGAGTTCTGGTACGGCGCGCAGTTCCGTCTGCACGAGCGCTGGTGCTATGAGAAGGCAGCCGATGGCCGCTGGAGCAAGCGCCTGCTGTACCCCTGAGGCGCGCGCTGTGCGTGCCGTGACGTGATCTGCATGTCGCTACGCATTGCCGCAGGCCCCGTCCGGCGGCTGCTTCAGGTACCGGCAGGGCGAGCCGTCGCAGCCTCGCGTTCTTTTCAGGAAGGAGAGTCGGGATGGAAGTTCTGCGCCGGATGTGGTCCGTTGCCCCGTTGCGTGTCGGGCTGGAGGCGTGGCTGATGCTGGCCGCCCGTGTGGTCGCAGGTGTGATGTTCAGCGTGTCTGGCTGGAACAAGCTGTTCACCGTGCCAGGCCGCGACCGCATGGTGGCGACGTTGCATGAGGCGGGCATTCCGTGGCCGGGGCTGAGCGCCCCGGTGCTCGGCGCGATCGAATGGGTGGCCGGGGCCCTGTTGGTGGTCGGCCTGCTCAGTCGTCCGTCAGCGGTGTTGCTGGCGGCCATCTGCGTGGTGGCCGCGCTGACCGATGGCATCGCACGCATCCCTGGCGGACTGGGCGTGCTGGATTGGCTGAGCTGGTTCTTCTATCTGACCGAGGTGCCCTTGGCAGTGCTGCTGCTGTGGCTGGCGCTGGCCGGAAGCGGACGTTTCGCGCTCGACGCGCGCTGGGCTCCGCAGGGGTAGGATGCGGTTGGTTTGGTGGGTGACGACCGTTGGTCGTCACGCCGCTGCGCTCGCCGAGCATGGCTCGGCGCTACCCTGCATCCGAGTAGTGACGGCCGCTGGCCGTCAGCCCTCGCCCCGGTGGGTGACGACCGTTGGTTTGGTGGGTGACGACCGTTGGTCGTCACTGCCCGACCGTTCCACAGCCACTCACCCCAGCCCCGCTGCGCGCAGCCAGCGCCACAGCGTGGTACGCGAAATTCCCAGCGCCTGCGCCATGCCCTCGCGATCGTTGCGGTGGGTCGCCAGCAGCTGCTGCAGCTGCGCGCTGGACGGGCGTCCGGCAGCGGGCTGCAGAGCAGTCGAGGAGGCCGGATCGTGCGCCAGTTCCGGCGCCAGTGACAGCAACCTGGACGCATCGATCCTGCCTTCGGCAGGCTGCCAATGGATGCGCAGGCGGTCGACCAGATTGCGCAGTTCGCGCACGTTGCCGGGCCACGGCGCTGCGCTCAACAGCGCCATCGCGGCGTCGTCCAGCGGGGCATCGATGCCACGCAGTTGCTGGAAGTAGTGGTGCACCAGCAGGGCGACGTCGCCGCGTCGCGCGCGAAGCGGTGGCAACACGATGCGCAACGTCGCCAGCCGGTAGTACAGATCGCGGCGGAACTGCCCCGCCTGCACGCGCTGCTCCAGCGACTGCAGGGTGGCGGCGACCACCCGCAGGTTGACCGGCGTGGGCTCGGTGGCGCCCACGCGCAGCACTTCGCGTTCTTCCAGTACGCGCAGCAGGCGGGTCTGCAGCGGCAACGGCAGCTCGCCGATCTCATCCAGGAACAGCGTGCCGCCGTCGGATGCTTCGACCAGCCCGATACGGCCACCACGGCGGGCGCCGGTGAAGGCGCCATCGCTGTAACCGAACAGTTCCGATTCCAGCAGCGATTCACTGATCGCCCCGCAGTTCAGCGCGACGAAGCGGCCGCGCCGACCGCTGTCGGCATGCAGCTGGCGCGCCACCAGCTCCTTTCCAGTGCCGGTCTCGCCGCTGACCAGCACGGTGCTGTCATGCGGGGCGTACAGCGCGATGTGCTGGCGGACCTCGGCCATCGCGCTGCTGTCGCCGAGCAGCGCCGTGCCCTGGCCGGCGCGGCTGCCGCGACGTTGCCGCACCGGCAGCCGGCGGCTGCCCGAACGCGCCAGCGTGTGGGTCAGCTCCAGTGCATGTTCGAAGGCCTGGCGAACCGAATCGGCCGAATACAGCAGCACGCCCTGCAGCCCGGCTGCTTCGGCGTGGTCGATGGCCATGCCGGTGCCGACGATCACTTCGATGCCATTGGCGCGCAGGTCGGCGATGCAGTCGCGCGCGTCTTCGCGGGTAACGAAACGACGGTGTTCGATCTGCAGGCCGAAACTGTCCTGGAAGCTGCCGAAGGTCGGCACATCGCTGGCATGGGTGACCAGGCCGATGCGCGGGGCGATGCGGCGTGCGCGTGCCAGCGCTTCCATCAGGTCGAAGCCGTTGGCCTGGATCGGCACGAGCGGCACGTCCAGCCGGCTGCGCAGCCAGGCGGCATTGGAACCGCCGGCAATCACCACATCGCAGTGTTCCTGGCGCAGCCGCTGGTTGATCACCGCCACGGCATCCTCGAAGCCGAGGTTGATCTGCTCGATGCGGGCGCGGCGGTCGAATTCGGGTATGACATCGCCCAGCAGCCCGGTCAGCCGGGACACGCTCACAGTCCAGATCACCGGCTGGGTGGGATCGGTATCGCCGGGGCTGTCGGGATGGCGGGGCACGTACATGGGGTGTCGCGGTCGCAGGGGGTGTTTCATGATACATCTGTTTCAACGTTTCATACGTTTCAGTGCCAGGCGTCCCCAACACAACTGGATCAATGACTTGCAGGTTGGCACGCTCTTTGCGCTGTATGGGGTGACCCCTGACAGGATTGCTGCATGACTGCTTCCCTTGTTTCCGCCGGCGCCCGCTTCCGCCAGACTCTGGCTGCCGAATCACCGCTGCAGGTGATCGGTGCGATCAACGCCAACCATGCGCTGCTGGCCAAACGCGCCGGTTACCGCGCCATCTACCTGTCCGGCGGTGGCGTCGCCGCCGGTTCGCTGGGCCTGCCGGACCTGGGCATCAACACCCTGGAAGACGTGCTCATCGACGTGCGCCGCATCACCGATGTCTGCGACCTGCCGCTGATGGTGGACATCGATACCGGCTTCGGGCCGAGCGCCTTCAACATCGCGCGCACGGTGAAGTCGCTGATCAAGGCCGGCGCCGGCGCCTGCCATATCGAAGACCAGGTCGGAGCCAAACGCTGCGGCCACCGCCCGGGCAAGGAGATCGTCTCGCAGGGCGAGATGGTGGACAGGGTCAAGGCCGCTGCCGATGCCAAGACTGATCCGGACTTCTTCCTGATCGCGCGCACCGATGCCATCCAGGTCGACGGCGTGGATGCAGCCATCGAACGCGCCATCGCCTGCGTGGAGGCCGGTGCCGACGGCATCTTCGCCGAAGCCGCCTACGACCTGGATACCTATCGTCGCTTCGTCGATGCGGTGAAGGTTCCGGTGCTGGCCAACATCACCGAATTCGGCGCCACCCCGCTGTTCAGTCGTGACGAGCTGGCCTCGGCCGGCGTGGCCATCCAGCTGTTCCCGCTTTCCGCTTTCCGCGCCGCCAACAAGGCCGCCGAAAGCGTGTACGAAGCGGTGCGCCGCGACGGCCACCAGCGCAATGTGGTGGACGCCATGCAGACCCGCAACGAACTCTACGACCGCATTGGCTACCACGCCTTCGAGCAGCAGCTCGATGCGCTGTTCGCCGCCAGGAAGTAACCTGCTGCCACGATTTCCGGGAGGAAAACCATGAACGATACGACCGCCACCCCGACCTTCAAGCCGAAGAAGTCCGTCGCCCTGTCCGGCACCGCTGCCGGCAACACCGCGCTGTGCACCGTCGGCCGCAGTGGCAATGACCTGCATTACCGTGGCTACGACATCCTGGACCTGGCCACCACCAGCGAGTTCGAGGAAATCGCCCACCTGCTGGTGCACGGCAAGCTGCCGACCCGCGCCGAGCTGGTGTCCTACAAGGCCAAACTGAAGTCGCTGCGCGGCATCCCGGCCGCCGTCAAGGCCGCGCTGGAAGAGCTGCCGCCGTCGGCGCACCCGATGGACGTGATGCGCACCGGCGTGTCCGTGCTGGGCTGCGTGTCACCGGAAAAAGACGACCACAACCATCCCGGCGCGCGTGACATCGCCGACAAGCTGATGGCCTGCCTGGGGTCGATGCTGCTTTACTGGTACCACTGGAGCCACAACGGCCGCGCCATCGACGTGGAGACCGACGATGACTCCATCGGTGGTCACTTCCTGCACCTGCTGCACGGCGAAAAGCCGCAGGATTCGTGGGTCAAGGCGATGCATACCTCGCTGATCCTGTATGCCGAACACGAGTTCAATGCCTCGACCTTCGCCTGCCGCGTGATCGCCGGCACCGGCAGCGACATGTTCAGCGCCATTGCCGGCGGCATCGGCGCGCTGCGCGGCCCCAAGCACGGCGGCGCCAACGAAGTGGCGTTCGAGGTGCAGAAGCGCTACGACAGCCCGGATGAAGCCGAAGCGGACATCAAGGCGCGCGTGGAGCGCAAGGAAGTGGTGATCGGTTTTGGCCACCCGGTGTATACCGTGTCCGATCCGCGCAACAAGGTGATCAAGGACGTGGCCCGCGAACTGTCCGAAGAACAGTCGAGCATGAAGATGTACGACATCGCCGAGCGCCTGGAAACGGTGATGTGGGACATCAAGAAGATGTTCCCGAACCTGGACTGGTTCAGCGCGGTGAGCTACCACATGATGGGCGTGCCGACGGCGATGTTCACCCCGTTGTTCGTCATCGCGCGCACCTCCGGCTGGAGCGCGCACATCATAGAACAGCGCATCGATGGCAAGATCATCCGCCCCAGTGCCAATTACACCGGCCCGGAAGACCAGGCGTTCGTGCCCATCGACAAGCGCGCCTGATGCAAGACCCGGCATCCTCGCGCAGGGTGCCGTGCGGAGCGGGACGGCGATGCCGTCCCGGTTCCGTCGTGGCCTCGCAACGCCGTCCCTGCCGGTGACGCGACGCCCGGCCCGCCATAGTCCAAGAGCCAGCCATGACCAGCCCCCTGATGAACGAGTCGTACCGCAAGAACCTCCCCGGCACCGCGCTGGACTATTTCGACACGCGCGAGGCGGTCGATGCGATCCAGCCCGGCGCCTACGCCACGCTGCCGTACACCTCGCGCGTGCTGGCCGAAAACCTGGTGCGCCGCTGCGACCCTGCGACCCTGGAAGCCTCGCTGCGGCAGCTGATCGAGCGCCGCCAGGACCTGGATTTCCCGTGGTTCCCGGCCCGCGTGGTCTGCCATGACATCCTTGGCCAGACCGCGCTGGTGGACCTGGCCGGCCTGCGCGATGCCATCGCCGATGCCGGCGGTGACCCGGCGCAGATCAACCCGGTAGTGCCGACCCAGCTGATCGTCGACCATTCACTGGCGGTGGAACATCCCGGCTTCGACAAGGCCGCCTTCGAGCGCAACCGTGCCGTTGAAGACCGTCGCAACGAAGACCGGTTCCACTTCATCAACTGGACCCGCAAGGCCTTCAAGAACGTGGACGTGATCCCGCCGGGCAACGGGATCATGCACCAGATCAACCTGGAGAAAATGTCGCCGGTGGTGCAGGTGCGCGACGGCGTGGCCTTCCCGGATACCTGCGTGGGCACCGACAGCCACACCCCTCACGTGGATGCATTGGGCGTGATCGCCATCGGCGTCGGTGGCCTGGAAGCAGAGAGCGTGATGCTCGGCCGCGCCTCGTGGATGCGCCTGCCCGACATCATCGGCGTGGAACTTACCGGTCGCCCGCAGCCGGGCATCACCTGCACCGATATCGTGCTGGCGCTGACCGAGTTCCTGCGCGCGGCCCGGGTGGTCGGCGCGTGGATCGAGTTCTTCGGCGAAGGCGCCAGCGCGTTGAGCATCGGCGACCGCGCCACCATTTCCAACATGACGCCGGAGTTCGGCGCCACAGCGGCGATGTTCTCCATCGACCAGCAGACCCTGGACTATCTGCGCCTGACCGGCCGCGAAGAACCCCAGGTGCAGCTGGTGGAAACCTATGCCAAGGCCGCGGGCCTGTGGGCCGATGACCTGGCCCAGGTGCAGTACGAGCGCGTACTGCAGTTCGACCTGTCCAGCGTGGTGCGCAACATGGCCGGCCCGTCCAACCCGCACAAGCGCGTTGCCACCAGTGAACTGGCCGCACGCGGCATCGCCGATGAAGCCAAGCTGGCCTCCGGCAAGGTCGAGCAGGCCGATGGCCTGATGCCGGATGGCGCGGTGATCATCGCCGCCATCACCAGCTGCACCAACACCAGCAACCCGCGCAACGTGATCGGTGCGGCACTGCTGGCGCGCAATGCCAACCGTGCCGGGCTGACCCGCAAGCCCTGGGTGAAGAGCTCGCTGGCACCGGGCTCCAAGGCGGTACAGCTGTACCTGGAAGAGGCCGGCCTGCTCGGTGAGCTGGAGCAGCTAGGCTTCGGCATCGTCGGCTTCGCCTGCACCACCTGCAATGGCATGAGCGGCGCGCTGGACCCGGTGATCCAACAGGAGATCATCGACCGTGACCTGTATGCCACGGCGGTGCTGTCGGGCAACCGCAACTTCGATGGCCGTATCCACCCCTATGCCAAGCAGGCGTTCCTGGCATCGCCGGCACTGGTGGTGGCCTATGCGATCGCCGGCACCGTGCGCTTTGATATCGAAAAGGACGCGCTGGGCGTCGATGCGCAAGGCAACCCGATCACCCTGAAGGACCTGTGGCCGAGCGATGAGGAGATCGACGCGGTGGTCAAGGCCAGCGTGAAGCCGGAGCAGTTCCGCAAGGTCTACGACCCGATGTTCACCTTCAAGGTGGAGCATGGCGCGCCGATCAGTCCGTTGTACGCATGGCGTCCGCAGAGCACCTACATCCGCCGCCCGCCTTACTGGGAGGGCGCGCTGGCCGGTGCCCGCAACCTCAGCGGCATGCGTCCGCTGGCGGTGCTGGGCGACAACATCACCACCGACCATCTGTCGCCGTCCAACGCGATCCTGGCCAGCAGCGCCGCTGGCGAGTACCTGGCGAAGATGGGACTGCCGGAGGAGGACTTCAATTCCTACGCGACGCACCGGGGTGACCACCTCACCGCGCAGCGTGCCACGTTCGCCAACCCGAAGCTGATCAACGAAATGGCCGTGGTCGACGGGGCGGTGAAGCAGGGCTCGCTGGCCCGCGTGGAACCCGAAGGCCAGGTGATGCGCATGTGGGAGGCGATCGAAACCTACATGCTGCGTCGGCAGCCGCTGATCATCATCGCCGGTGCCGACTACGGGCAGGGCAGTTCACGTGACTGGGCGGCCAAGGGCGTACGCCTGGCGGGCGTGGAAGCCATCGCGGCCGAAGGCTTCGAACGCATCCATCGCACCAACCTGATCGGCATGGGCGTGCTGCCACTGGAGTTCAAGCCGGGCGTGACCCGCCTGACGCTGGGCATCGACGGCACCGAAACCTTCGACGTGACCGGTGCGCGGCTGCCGCGTGCGGAGCTGACGTTGGTCATCCACCGCCGCGACGGCAGCCAGCTGATGGTGCCGGTGACCTGCCGGCTGGATACCGCCGAGGAAGTGTCCATCTACGAGGCCGGCGGCGTGCTGCAGCGCTTCGCGCAGGACTTCCTGGAGGCATCGCAGGTTGCATGACGATCTCGCCGACCCTCTTCTTGCTGGATTGACCCCATGACCTTTCTTCCGCAGCTCCGCATTCCTGCTACCTACCTGCGCGGTGGTACCAGCAAGGGCGTGTTCTTCCGCCTGCAGGATCTTCCGCTCGCCGCGCAGGTTGCTGGCCCGGCGCGCGATGCGCTGCTGATGCGGGTGATCGGTTCGCCCGATCCGTATGCCAAGCACACCGACGGCATGGGCGGGGCGACGTCGAGTACCAGCAAGTGCGTGATCATTTCGGCGGCCTCGGTGCCCGACCATGATGTCGATTACCTGTACGGCCAGGTGTCGATCGACAGCGCCTTTGTCGACTGGAGCGGCAACTGCGGCAACCTGAGCACGGCGGTCGGTCCGTTCGCCATCAGCAACGGTTTCATCGATCCGGCGCGGGTGCCGCGCGACGGGCTGTGCACCGTGCGCATCTGGCAGGCCAACATCGGCAAGACCATCATCGCCCACGTGCCGATGCGCGATGGCCAGGTGCAGGAGATGGGCGATTTCGAGCTGGATGGGGTGACCTTCCCGGCGGCTGAGATCCAGCTGGAATTCCTCGACCCTTCAGACGACCAGGACGGCGGCGCGATGTTCCCCACCGGCAATCTGGTCGATGAACTGGAGGTGCCCGGTGTGGGTACCTTCACGGTGACCATGATCACCGCCGGCATCCCGACGATCTTCCTCAACGCCGCCGACCTGGGCTACACCGGCACCGAACTGCAGCCGGCCATCAATGAAGACCGCGCCGCGCTTGAGCGCTTCGAGGCGATTCGCGCACACGGCGCGGTGCGCATGGGGCTGATCGAGCGCATCGAACAGGCGGCTACCCGCCAGCACACGCCGAAGGTCGCCTTCGTGGCTCCGGCGCAGGACTTTGTTTCGTCCAGTGGCAAGGCGATTGCCGCCGCGTCGATCGACCTGCATGCGCGGGCGCTATCGATGGGCAAGCTGCATCACGCGATGATGGGCACCGCCGCGGTCGCCATCGGCACTGCCGCGGCGATTCCGGGCACCTTGGTCAACCTCGCCGCAGGCGGCGGGGCGCGCACCTCGGTGGTGTTCGGTCATCCTTCGGGCACGTTGCGGGTCGGCGCCGAGGCGGCGCTCGTGGACGGGCAGTGGACCGTGACCAAGGCGATCATGAGCCGCAGCGCCCGGGTATTGATGGAAGGCAGCGTACGCGTCCCCGCCGATACCCTTTGACCCGAATGCCTGGTGGGTGACGACCGTTGGTCGTCACAGCCCAAGGCAGCAGCAGCGTGACGACCAACGGTCGTCACCCACCAAGAGTACCCCCGCCGTCAAGGATCTGACGGCATAATGCACGCCTTGTTCAAGGAGTGACGACATGACCGGTCCGCTGCGGCTTCGGAAGTGGGGATGGGCGGCAGCCCTGGTGGCGGGAAGCCTGCTGGCCGGCCTGGCCGGCTGCAACCGCAATGACAGCGGGCAGCTGCCCGCCGCCAGCGGCGAGGCGATCACCGCCAAGGCCGAGCAGGTGACCGAGTTCGCCCTGCTGCGCGCCTACCCGGACCAGAAGAACGATGGACTGTCGCTGGCGCTGGAGTTCTCGCGCCCGCTGGTCGGTACCCAGGACTTCGATGCGCTGGTGCGCTTCGAGGAAAAGGTCGGTACCGATGACAGCAGCTGGACCCTGTCCGACGACGGCAAGACCCTGCGCTACCCGTTCGTGGAAGCCGCCAAGGAATACTCGCTGGTGGTGTCGGCCGACCTGTTGGCCGCTGACGGCAGCCGGCTGGGCAAGGAACTGCGGCAGAAGGTGTTCAGCGGCGAGCTGACCCCGGTTGCCGGCTTCGCCTCGCAGGGCAGCGTGCTGCCGGCGCGCGACAGCCGCGGCCTGCCGGTGGTGTCGGTCAACGTGCCGGAAGTGGACGTGGAGTTCCTGCGCGTGCGCGAAAAGGAACTGCCGACCTTCTTCAGCCAGTACCAGCGCGGCGGCCGCCGCGGCAGCTGGGAACTGGACAGCGACTACAGCGAACGCACGCCGATCAGCCGCCTGGCCGAGCCGGTCTACGTCAACCGCTTCATCCTGGGCGGCAAGCAGAACGAGCGCGTGCTGACCTACCTGCCGACCCAGGACATCAAGGAGTTGCAGGAGCCGGGGCTGTACTTCGCCGTGCTCAAGCGCACCGGTGCCTTTGATGGTGAGTTCGATACGGCGTTCTTCAGCGTCAGCGACATCGGCCTGCATACCCGGGCCTACAAGGACAAGCTGTTCGTCCACACCGCCTCGCTGAAGGACGGTGCGCCGCTGAAGAAGGTGGACGTGCGCGTGCTGGACGGCAAGGGCGAAGTGGTCCTGCGCGGCAGCACCGACGGCAATGGCAACGCGCTGCTGGATTACACCCTGGATGCCGGTCACGTGCTGGTCGCCGGCAGCGGCAAGGACACCAGCTTCCTGCCGTTCAACCAGCCTGCGCTGGACCTGAGCGAGTTCGCGGTGGCCGGTCGGGACAACGCCTGGTTCGATGTGTTCGCCTGGTCCGGGCGTGACCTGTACCGTCCCGGCGAGACCGTGCGGCTGTCCGCGCTGCTGCGCGACAACGATGGAAAGCCGGTGGCACCGGGCAAGGATGCCAAGGCACGCCAGCCGGTGTTCCTGCGGCTGAAGCAGCCCGATGGCAAGATCTTCCGCGAGACCCAGCTGCAGCCCGGCGAACAGGGTTACTTCAACTTCGAGCAGCTGATCCCGGCCGATGCGCCGACCGGCCGCTGGCAGGTCGAGTTCCGCACCGATCCGGCCAGCAAGGAAGCGATCCAGGGCATGACCCTGCGCATCGAAGAATTCCTGCCTGAGCGGATGAAGCTGGACCTGGACAGCGCACAGAAGAGCCTCAAACCCGGTGATGCACTGCGCCTGCAGGCCGACGGTGCCTATCTGTATGGCGCACCGGCCGATGGCAATCGTTTCACCGCGCGCCTGGCGGTGGCGGTGGAACAAAAGCCGGTGGAAGGCCTGCCGGGTTACTTCTTCGGCGACCCGACGGTGAGCCTGCCGCGCGAAGCCAAGGATGTGGTGGATACCACGCTGCCGGCCGATGGCAGGCTGAAGCAGGATGTGGACCTGCCGGAAGAAGCCGCCAAGGCGAAGACCCCGGTGGCGGTGGTGCTGTCGGGCAGCCTGTATGAAAGCGGTGGACGCACGGTCAATCGCACCCTCAAGCGGGTGATGTGGCCGGCCGCGGCGCTGGTCGGCGTGCGCCCGCTGTTCAACCCGGACGATGGCGCCGATGCCAACGGCACCGCGCGCTTCGAGCTGATGCGCGTGGATGCGGCCGGCACGCCGCAGCCCGCCAAGGGGCTGAAGGTAACGCTGGTACGCGAGCTTCGCGACTACCACTGGGCGTTCAACGACAATCGCTGGGACTACGATTTCACCCGTCGTTTCGAGAACAAGGACACCCGTACCGTCGATGCCGGCTCCAGCGCGGTGGCCTTCGACGTGCCGGTGGAGTGGGGCGAGTACCGGGTGGATGTGTTCGATCCGGCCACCGGCCTGACCAGCCGCTACCCGTTCCGTGCCGGCTGGAGCTGGGGTGATGACAACCGTGGCCTGGATGCGCGCCCGGACAAGGTCAAGCTGGGCCTGGACAAGACCGGCTACAAGGCCGGCGACACGCTGGAAGTGACGGTGACGCCGCCGCACGCAGGCCGTGGCCTGCTGATGGTGGAAACCGATCGCATGATCTACGTGCAGGATATCGACGCCAAGCCGGGCAGCACCTTCAAGATCCCGGTCACTGCTGAGTGGGAGCGCCACGATGTGTACATCACCGCGCTGGTGTTCCGTGGCGGCAGCGCACCGAGCAAGGTGACCCCGGCACGCGCGGTGGGCGTGGTGCACGTGCCGATGGACCGCAAGGCGCGCACGGTGGCCGTGGGCCTGGTGGCGCCGAAGCAGATGCGTCCGGAACAGGACCTGCCGGTCACCGTGAGCGTGCCGCAGCTGGCCGGCAAGGTCGCGCACGTGACCGTGTCCGCGGTGGACGTGGGCATCCTCAACATCACCCGCTTCCCGGTGCCCGATGCGGCGGCGCATTTCTTCGCGCAGCGCCGGCTGGGCATCGATGCCTATGACATCTACAGCCGCGTCATCGAGAGCTTCGACGGCAGCAGCGGCAAGCTGAAATTCGGCGGCGACATGGCGCTGGCGGCGTTGCCGCAGGCCAAGCGGCCGACGGCGCGGGTGCAGACCGTGGACCTGTTCACCGGGCCGATGAAGCTCGATGCCAAGGGCAATGCCCGGGTCCGGCTGAAGGTGCCGGACTTCAACGGTACGCTACGGGTATCAGCGCTGGTGTATGCCGATGAGAGCTACGGCAAGCGCGATGTCGAGACCGTGGTGCGCGCCCCGCTGCTGGCCGAAGCCAGCATGCCGCGCGTGCTGGCCCCGGGCGACCGCAGCACGGTCACCCTGGATGTGCAGAACTTCACCGGCAAGCCGGGGCAGTTCAACGTGCGGGTGGAAACCGAAGGCCCGCTGAGCCTGGCCGAGGGCACCCGCTCCGTCCAGCTGGCGACCGACGCCAAGACCACGCTCAGCTTCCCGCTGAGTGCGCGCGAAGGGCACAGCGTGGCCAAGGTGCGCGTGCGGGTGGACGGCAACGGCTTCAAGGCCGATCGCCGCTACGACCTGCCGGTGCGCGCGGCGTGGCCGCAGGTGCTGCGCTCGCAGGTACGCACGCTGGATCCGCTGGCTGCGGTCAGCCTGGACGGCAGCCTGCTGGACGGGCTGATGCCGGAATCGGTGACCGCGCGCCTGCTGGTCAGCCCGCTGCCGCCGATCCCGTTCGCCAGCGCGCTGCAGGGCGCGCTGAACTATCCGTATGGCTGCGCCGAGCAGACCACCAGCAAGGGCTACGCCGCGCTGATCCTGGACCAGGCCACTTCGGCCATGCTCGGCGCCGACGGGCTGGATGCCAAGGTGCGCCGCGAGCGCATGGAAGGTGCCTTTGGTCGCCTGGCCTCGATGCAGGTGGCCAACGGCAACTTCTCCATGTGGGGCGACGACGGCTACGTCAATCCGTGGCTGACACCGTACATCACCGAGTTCCTGCTGGATGCCCGCGATGCCGGTTTCGCCGTGCCCGACAACGTGCTGCAGAAGGCGTTGAACCGGCTCAGCGAGGACCTGCTGTCCGGCGGCAACCAGTTCTACGGCCAGGACCGTCGCGACAACCTGAAGTTCGCCAACCAGGCCTACTCCGGCTACGTGCTGGCACGGGTCAACCGCGCCCCGCTGGGCACGCTGCGTACGCTGTATGACAACGAACGGGCCAAGGCCATCGGCGGCCTGCCGCTGGTGCACCTGGGCGTGGCGTTGTCGCTGCAGGGCGACCGCAAGCGCGGAGAAGCGGCCATCACGGCCGGCTTCGCCAAGCCGAGCAGCGAACGGCCGTCGTACTTCGGCGACTACGGCAGCGCGATCCGCGATGACGCGCTGATGATCGCGCTGACCCACGAGCACAACCTGGCCAAACCGGCCTGGGATGCGCGTTCGGTGGATCTGGGGCGCGAGCTGGATACGCGTCGCAACCGCGGCTGGATGTGGCTGAGCACCCAGGAACAGGTGGCCATCGCCCGCCTGGGCAAGGCGCTGGCCGCGAACCAGAAGAAGCTGGTGGCCGGTGAGCTGGTGATCGGCGCGCAGACCGAAAGCATCGGCGAGCGGCGCCTGTTCGGCCGCAGCTTCGATGCCGCGCAGCTGGTCAGTGGCGTGCGCTTCGCGCCCGCCGGCGAGCCGCCGATGTTCGCCAGCATCGACGTGGCGGGCATTCCGCGCACCGCGCCGGCGCCGGACAACAGCGTGATCGGGGTGGAGCGCAGCTGGTTCGGCACCGACGGCAAGCCGTGGACGCCGCGTCCGCTGAAGGAAGGCGAGGCGCTGATCGTGCGCGTCACCGTCACCCCGGACAGCAGCATGCCCGATGCCCTGCTGACCGACCTGCTGCCGGCCGGGCTGGAGATCGAGAATTTCAACCTCGGTGATGCCAAGCAGTGGGCCGACGTGGTGGTGGACGGCATCGGCATCAGCGCACGCGGTGATGCCGCCGACGTGAAGCACGAAGAGTTCCGCGATGACCGCTACGTGGCGGCGCTGAACCTGTCGCGCGGCAGCAAGGCGACGCTGTTCTACCTGGTGCGCGCGGTCACCCCGGGCACCTACACGGTGCCGCCGTCGCTGGTGGAAGACATGTACCGTCCGCAGCTGCGCGGCGTCGGCCGCAGCAACCCGAGCACGATCACGGTGGTGCAACCGTGAGCCGGCGGGCGGGCCGCCACGCTGCGGCCTGCCCTCGGGGCCGCCGGTGATCAAACGCGGCCTGCGCCGGTTGCGGCGCAGCCTGCGGCCGTTGTGGCCGTGGCTGCGCTGGGGCACCGCGGCGCTGCTGCTGGCGGTGCTGCTGCTGGACCTCGCGTTCCCGCCGCCGTTGCCGAAGCAGCGTGACACCAGCACGCTGGTGGTCGCGCGCGACGGCAGCCCGTTGCGTGCCTTCGCCGATGCAGAAGGCGTGTGGCGCTATCCCGCATCGGTGGACCAGGTCTCGCCGCTTTACCTGCAGGCCCTGCTGGGCTACGAGGATCGCTGGTTCTGGCGCCATCCCGGCATCAACCCGATCGCGCTGCTGCGCGCCAGCACGCAGATGCTGGGGCAGGGGCGCATCGTGTCGGGCGGATCCACGCTGACCATGCAGGTGGCGCGGATCCTCGACCCGCACACGCGCACGCCATGGGGCAAAGCCAAGCAGATGCTGCGCGCGCTGCAGCTGGAAGCGCACCTGTCCAAGCGCGAGATCCTGACCCTGTACCTGGAGCGCGCGCCCTACGGCGGCACCATCGAGGGCGTGGAAGCGGCCAGCTGGGCCTACCTCGGCAAACCGGCGGCGCAGCTGTCGCACGCCGAGGCCGCGCTGCTGGCGGTGCTGCCGCAGGCGCCCAGCCGGCTGCGTCCGGACCGCCACCCGCAGGCAGCGCAGCAGGCGCGTGACAAGGTGCTGGCACGGATGGCATCGCTGGGGCGCTGGTCCACCGAAGAGGTGGAGGATGCACGCGTGGAAACGGTGGTCACCCGTTCGCTGCGTCCACCGCTGCATGCCGCCTTGTTGGCGCAGCGCCTGCATGCCGCGCAACCGGGCCAACCACGCATCGAAAGCAGCATCGACATCGACCTGCAACGCACGCTGGAAGGCCGGCTTTCCAGCTACTTCTCCACGCTGCCCGAGCGGACGTCGGCGGCGTTGCTGGTGGTCGACAACCAGACCCTGCAGGCACGCGCGTATGTTGGCACGCTGAACTTCGGTGACCGCCAGCGGCTGGGCCACGTGGACATGGTGCAGGCCTGGCGCTCGCCGGGTTCCACGCTCAAGCCGTTCCTGTACGCGATGGCGCTGGATGACGGGCTGATCCACTCCGAAAGCCTGCTGGTGGATGCACCACAGAGTTTCGGCGGCTACCGCCCCGGCAACTTCGACGAGGCCTTCAATGGCCCGGTGAGCGCAGCCACCGCACTGCGCCTTTCGCTCAACGTGCCTTCGGTGGACCTGCTGGACCGGGTCGGTTCGGCGCGCTTCGCCGCGCGGCTGTCGCATGCCGGGATCCAGCTGCGCTTTCCACGCGGAAGCTCGCCCAATCTGTCGCTGATCCTGGGCGGCACCGGCGCGCGGCTGGAGGACCTGGTCGGTGCCTTCGCGGCATTGAACCGCGATGGCATCGCCGGCCGCGTGCGCTACACCGATTCGGATCCGGTGCTGGATCGCCGGCTGGTGTCGCCGGGGGCAGCGTGGATCGTGCGCGAAATGCTGGAAGCCAATCCGCGCCCCGGGCAGGGCACCGATACCTTCGACCTTGGGGGCCGGCCGCGGGTGGCGTGGAAGACCGGCACCAGCTACGGCTACCGCGACGCGTGGGCGATCGGCAGCACGCGGCAGTACACCGTGGGAGTCTGGGTAGGGCGGCCGGATGGCACACCGTTGCCGGGACAGTACGGTGCGGTGACTGCACTGCCGCTGATGTTCGAGGTGGTCGACAGCCTGCCGCGGCAGGGTCGTGCCAGCGCCCCACCGCCGCGCCCGGCCAGCGTCAGCCAGGGCGATGTGTGCTGGCCTACCGGTGGCCTGGCCAGCGAACTGCCCGATGGATTGTGCCAGCGGCGACTGACTGCATGGTTGCTCGACGGCAACGTGCCGCCGACCTTCGCCGAGCGCGATGCGCGGCGCTGGCAGCCGGGCCGGCAGCGCTACCAGGCCGACCCGCACAGTGGCCTGCGCCTGTCCGCCGACTGCACTGCGCCGCACGCGGTGGAAGACCGCGAGGTCGCGCGCTGGCCGGCGCTGCTGTCACCGTGGTTGCCGCAGGCGGCACGTGCGGCCTCGCAATTGCCTGCGCTGGCGCCGGATTGCCGCGACGACGGGCGCCAGGCCAGCATCGCCCTGCACATCGACGGGCTCAACGACGGGGCGTCGGTGGCGCGCGCGCCGGGTGCCGTCGATGGCGTGCGCCTGCAGCTGCGCGCGCTCGGCAGCGAGCACGACATCGACTGGTTGCTGGATGGGCGCTGGATCGCCCGCACCCGCGGCGCCCAGCCTTTCAGTCAGCGCTTCGGACAGCCGGGACGGCATACGTTGACCGCACTGGCCAGCGATGGGGCCTGGACCCAGGTGCGGTTCAACGTGGTGCGTTGAGGGCGGTCTACTTGCCGATCCAGCCATCCAACAGGTCGGCGAATTCGTCAGCGTGCTCTTCCTCCTGGGCCAGAATCTCTTCCAGGATGCGCTTGGTGGTGGTGTCCTTGTCGCCGACGAAGTTGATCATCTCGCGGTAGCTGTCGATGGCGATGCGCTCGGCGATGAGGTTCTCGCGCACCATGTCGCGCAGGTCGGTGCCTTCCTTGTACTCGGCATGCGAGCGTGCGGTCAGGGTGTCCGGGTTGAAGTCCGGCTCGCCGCCCAGCTGGACGATGCGCTCGGCCAGTTTGCCGGCATGTGCCTGCTCCTGCTGGGCATGCTCCAGAAACTCGGCCTTGACCGCATCGGCGAGCATGCCCTTGGCCATGAAGTAGTGGCGGTAGTAGCGCAGCACGCACACGTATTCGGTGGCCAGCGCATCGTTGAGCAACTGGATCACCGCCTTGCGGTCGGCGTTGTAGGTATCGGTGATCGCGCCATCTTCGATGTTGCGCCGGGCGTTGTCGCGCAGGACCTGGCGATCGCTGATGCCGGCGGGATGGGCGGGATGCGGGTGCTTGGCTGGCTTTGACATGGCTGGCCTTTTCTCCTTCGTTGGTTGCGGTGGTGCGTCGATCAGTGAGGCAGGTGCTGGAGTACGTGCTCGGCCGAGGACACCTCGAACTTGCCGGGCGCGTCGATCCAGGCTTCGCGCACCGTGCCGTTGTCCACGTACAGGGCGAACCGACGCGAACGCATGCCCATGCCGGACGCGCTGGCGTCTATTTCCAGGCCGAGTGCGCGGGCCAGTTCACCGTTGCCGTCGGACAGCATCAGCAGCCCGTCCGGCACGTGCTGGCTTTCGCCCCACGCCTTCATCACGAACGGATCGTTGACCGCCACGCAGTAGACCTCGATGCCGCGTTGGCGGAATTCGGCGAAGTGCTCGATGAAACCGGGCAGGTGACGTGCCGAGCAGGTCGGGGTGAAGGCACCGGGCACCGCGAACAACACCGCCTTGCGGCCGTCGAACAGGGACTTGGTGTCGATCGTCTCCACGCCGTCGCGGATGCGTTTGAGGGTTACTTCGGGAATCGGCTCGCCGGCTTGGATGCTCATCGGGGGGGCTCCTGGTAAGCGAGCAGCGTAGGCACGCCGATGGGATGGCCGTGTCAACGGATTGAAAATCCCGTGTGCATGCCCGATCTGGCGGGTCACGGGGCAGCCTGGGCTGGGCCTGCACATGGCAGCCGCTAGAATAGGCGCGGGTTGGCGCCCCCGGTGCCGACGGATCAATCGAGGTAGCACGATGGAATTCAAGGATTACTACGCCACCCTGGGCGTGGAGCCCAGCGCGGGCGACGCTGAGATCAAGACCGCTTACCGGCGGCTGGCGCGCAAGTACCACCCGGACGTCAGCAAGGAAGCCGGCGCGGAAGAAAAATTCAAGGGCATCAACGAGGCGTACGAGGCGCTGCGCGACCCGCAGAAGCGCGCGGCGTATGACCAGCTGAAGGCCCAGGGTTACCGGCCGGGCGAGGAGTTCAACGTCCCGCCCAACTACGGCGGGGGCGGTGGCTTCGATTTCGAGGAAGTGTTCGGCGGCGGCGCAGGCGGTGCCAACGGCGGCTTCAGCGATTTCTTCGAAAGCCTGTTCGCGCGCCAGCGCGGCGGCGCCGCGCGCGGCCCGGGCCCGGGCTTCAGCAGTGGCGGCCATGCCCCGCAGCGCGACACCCGGGCCAAGCTTTCCGTCCCGCTGGAAGCGGCCTACAACGGCGATACCCTGCGTATCACCGTCAACGGCCGCCAGCTGGACGTGCGCGTGCCGAAGGGCATCAAGCCGGGCCAGGTGATCCGGCTGGGCGGGCAGGGCACCGACGGCGGCAACCTGCTGCTGGAAGTGGAATATGCCGCGCACCCGCAGTTCGAAGTGGACGGCCGCAACATCCTGTACACCCTGCAGGTGACGCCGTGGCAGGCGGCGCTGGGCACCAGCATCAGCGTGCCGACGCTGGGCGGTGCGGTGGAACTGAAGGTAGCCGCTGGATCCGATGCCGGGCGCAGGCTGCGCCTGCGCGGGCGGGGCCTGCCGGGCAATCCGGACGGTGACCAGATCGTGGAGCTGGAGATCGTGGCGCCGGCGGCCAGCGATGAGGCCCAGGCCGAGGCCTACCGAAACCTGGCCAAAGCGTTCGGCGAGTCGATCTGAGGGGGTGTTGTGCTGCGCACGGCTTGAAGCGCAGCCAACAGCAACGTCAAAAGCTGCATGGCTGCGTGTTTGCGGGACGGGGTGGGTGTGCAGGACACGCCACAAGTACGTCCGTGTAGGCTCGCTTTTCGCATCCATGCGAAAAGACGGTCCTGCACAGCCACCCCGCCCCACCTTCGACAGGTCCATGGCGGCCATGGCGCTTTGGTAGCGCCGACCCATGGTCGGCGAGCGCAGCGGGCCGTCGGCGGGAACATTCCGCCGACCATGGGTCGGCGCTACCAAGGCCGCGCCATGCGTCGGGTGGAGGGAGCCCCTGAGTCAGGGGCGGCCGCGAAGCGGCGGGGTGTGGGGGCTGGTGAGACGGGGCCCACGGTTTGCGCAGCAAAGCGTGGGAGCGGCAGCGCGAATGCGATGACGTGTACCCGTCCCCCGACCAGCCCCACCGCCCGGCCCAAACCCAGCTGCAGCTTCAAACAGCAGTCACCCGCGAGGGGGTCTCACCCGTTCGACCAACGCCCCGTCAGGGCTGCCCAGCGAACACGCGCTCCAGTACCTCGGACAGTTCGTCCTCGGAAAACGGCTTGGTGATATACGCCTTCGCGCCCTGGCGCATGCCCCACATGCGGTCGGTGTCCTGGTCCTTGGTGGTCACCAGGATCACCGGGATGTGGCGGGTGGTTTCATCGCGGGCCAGCGTGCGGGTGGCCTGGAAGCCGTTGAGGTTGGGCATCACCACGTCCATCAGCACCAGGTCCGGCAGTTCGGCGCGCGCGGTTTCCACGCCGGCCGCCCCATCGGTGGCGGTCAGGATCTGGTGGCCCAGCTTCTCGACGATGCGCTGTATCCCCAACAGCTGCGATGGTGAATCGTCGACGATCAGGATGCGTGCCATGTTGCTCCCCAGGTGATGCCGCAGTGTAGTGTGCCGCTTGCCCCGGGGAGAAGCCGACAACGTGCCGTCCGTCGCCCGCCTGCGACGTTCAGTCGATCCGTACCACGGTGCGCCCGCGCGAGCCGCCTGAAAGCATGCTGTCAAAGACCGGCGGCAGCTCGGCAAGCCCGATTTCCCGCGTGCAGATCGCGTCCAGGTGCACCGGCTTCCAGTCGCCGCCCAGCCGTTCCCAGACCTGCTCGCGCAGCGCCCGCGGTGCACTGGCCGAGGACACGCCGAGCAGCGAGACGCCGCGCAGGATGAACGGCATCACGGTCATCTCCAGCGAAGGCTCGGCGGCCAGTCCCGCGCTGACCACGCTGCCGTAGCCGACGGTCTGTGCCAGCAGGCTGGCCAGCATCGGGCCGCCTGCATTGTCCAGCCCACCGCCAAAGCGGGCCGACTGCAGCGGCGCAGTGTCGGCCAGCGCTTCACGCGGCAGCACCTCGCTGGCACCGATCGCGCGCAGCCAGTCGGCCTGCTCCGGCTTGCCGCTCACCGCATGCACGGCATAGCCGGCGCGGCTGAAGATATCCACGGCCAGGCTACCGACGCCGCCGCTGGCACCGGTCACCGCCAGCGGCCCATGCCCGGGCGTCAGGCGGTTGTCCTGCATGCGCAGCAGGGCCAGCGCTGCGGTGAAGCCGGCCGTGCCGAGAACCATCGCCTCGCGCGGGGTCAGCCCGGCCGGCAGGGCGATGACCGCGCTCGATTCCAGCCGTACATACTGGCTGTAGCCGCCGTCACGGGTTTCGCTCAGGCCGCAGCCGGTGGCCAGCACCGCATCGCCCTCGCGCCAGGCCGGGACGCTCGAAGCGACCACCACGCCTGCCACGTCGATCCCGCCGACCAGCGGAAAGCGGCGCAGGATGCGGCCGCGGCCGGTCCCGGCCAGGGCGTCCTTGTAGTTGACCGATGACCACTGCGCGCGGATCAGCACCTGCCCGGGGGAAAGATCGTCCACCTGCAGCGGCGCCAGGCCGCTGTGGTGGCCGTGCTCGTCCTTGTGGATACGGAAGGCGCTGAAGCTGTCGGGCAGGGACATTGGAACGCTCGCTGACGGGGAAATGTCACCTTACCCCCTTCCAATTCTTCTGGTCCGCCCCATCTTGTAGAATCAGGGAAACCGGTACAAGGCTGGTGTCACGGGAAGGGCCCGTGGCGCGGCCCAATTCAGATGGAGCGTGCATGGCCTGGAATACACCCGGCGGCAACAGGGACGGACAACGTCCCGAAGACAACCGGCGGGGGCCTTCCAAGCCCCGCGGCGGCGGATTTGGTGGTGGCTGGGGTGGGTTCCCGGGGCCGTTGAAAGACATGTTCGATGGCGGCATCGTCCGCTGGATCGTCATTGCGGCGGTCCTGCTGCTGCTGTTCTCCAGCTTCCAGCTGATCGGCGAACAGCAGCGTGGCGTGGTGCTGCGCTTCGGCCAGTTCTCGCGCATCCTGCAGCCAGGCCCCAGCTTCAAGCTGCCCTGGCCGATCGAGTCGGTGACCAAGGTCAACGCCACGGAGATCAAGACCTTCTCGGTCTCGGTGCCGGTGCTGACCCGCGATGAGAACATCGTCAACGTCTCGCTCAACGTGCAGTACCGCATCGATGACCCGCGCCTGTTCCTGTTCGGCACCTTCGATGCCAACCAGGTGTTGGAGCAGTCGGCGCAGAGCGCGGTGCGCGAAGAAGTCGGTCGTGCCGACCTGAACTCGGTGCTCAACAACCGTGGCCCGTTGGCGACCGCCGCCGAAACCCGCCTGCAGACCCTGCTGGGCGCGTACCGCACCGGCGTCACCGTGACCGGCCTGACCCTGCCAGATGCGCGTCCGCCGGAAGAAGTGAAGCCGGCCTTCGACGAGGTCAATGGTGCGCAGCAGGTCAAGGAACGGCTGATCAACGAAGCGCAGGCTTACGCGGCCAAGGTGGTTCCGGAAGCGCGCGGCCAGTCCGCCCGCACCCGTACCACCGCCGAAGGCTACAAGGCCGCCGTGGTCTCGCGTGCAGAAGGTGATGCCCAGCGCTTCACGCTGCTGCAGCAGCAGTACAAGAACGCGCCGGACGTGACCCGCAAGCGCCTGTGGCTGGAAACGGTCGAGCAGGTGCTGGCCGAGAACCGCAAGGTGATCGGTGGCGACAGCCGCCAGGTGCTGTACGTGCCGTTCCCGGGCGAAACACGCCCGACCGGTGCAGCGCAGCTGCCGTTGTCCAATCCGGATGTCGTGCTGCCTGCCGTGACCGGCAGCAGTGCAAGCCCCACCCCGCGTGATGCAGGCCGGCCGACAGGCCGTCCGACGGGGCGACCGAGCGGCCGTGAGGAGGGCAGCCAATGAGGAGTTCACTGTGGATCGGCCTGGTGGTCGTGATCCTGTTCGGCCTGCTGGGGTCGGTGTTCGTGGTCCGTGAGGACCAGACCGGCATGGTGCTGAACCTGGGCCGCGTGGTCCGTGCGGACATCAAGCCGGGCCTGCACTTCAAGGTGCCGCTGGTGGAAACGGTGCGCGTGTTCGATCGCCGCTTCCAGGTGCTCGACACCGCGCCGGCGCGTTACTTCACCGCCGAACAGAAGGACGTCAGCGTCGACTTCTTCGCCATCGGTTACATCTCCAACGTGGGCGATTACTTCCGCGCCACCGGCGGCGATCCGCGCGTGGCCAACGCCCGCCTGGCACCGATCATCACCGATTCGCTGCGCAACCAGATCAACTCGCGTTCGCTGACCGAGCTGGTGTCCGGTGACCGCAGCGAACTGATCGCCGACCAGCTGACCGGCATCAACGAAGCGGTGCAGGGCCTGGGCATGCAGATCATCGACCTGCGCATCAAGCAGATCGACCTGCCAACCGACAGCCAGGTAATCAACGACGTGTACGAGCGCATGCGCGCCCAGCGCAAGCAGGAAGCGGCCAAGCTGCGGGCAGAGGGCGAAGAGCAGTCGCTCACCATCCGCGCCCAGGCCGACCGCGAGGCGACGGTGCTGGTGGCCGAAGCCGAGCGCGATGCCCAGCGCATGCGCGGTGAAGGTGATGCCGAAGCCACGCGGATCTACGGCCAGGCCGGTTCGGCCGATCCGTCGTTCTTTGCGTTCACCCGCAGCCTGGAGGCCTATCGCAACTCGTTGACCGATGGCAACGGGGTGATCGTGCTGGACAAAAATGATCCGTTCCTGCAGTACCTGAAAAGCGACCGCTGAGTCGCCATCGTTTCCGCACGGGGCCCGGCATGTCCGGGCCCCGTGCTTTTTGTGGAGCAGTTGGATGAAAGACCTGTTCGCCGCGCTGTGCCTGGTGGCCGTGCTGGAAGGCCTGCTGTTGTTTGCCGCGCCACTGGCGTGGAAACGCATGGCCGAGCGTTTGATGGACCTGCCCGGGCCGGCGCTGCGCAGCTTCGGCGGGCTGGTTTTGCTGGCGGGCTTGAGCCTGTTGTGGTGGGCACGCCACTAGGAATGCGCCTTTCCTGCAGAATTCGCGCGTTGTCGTGTCCGGCTATGTCTCGCTGAAAATCCCGTTGCTAGCGTCGGAACCTCCATGGTGTGGGGGAACGAACGATGCCAGTGAGCAATGGCGTTGCACGCGACATGAACGGACGTAACGAGTATCTCCAGATGCAACGGGGCAGGCCGGTCTCCGGCCATCTGCAGCGTGTGCCGCGGCAGCCCGCTGGCATGGTGTGGCGGGTGGCGAACCAGCCCTGGAACGCGCGCGCCACCTTGGCCGCCGGTACGGTGATGTTGCTGGCGGGGAGCCATCTCGCCGGTGCTGCCGCAAGGATCAGCGACGCCCCGGCGCCTTCGCTGGCCACACCCCCGTTGCAGCCCGGCCGATCAGCCGCTGGAATCGGCAGGCTGCTGCCGCGCAGCGTCGTCTCGCCAAGCGACCCGTCCGCTGGGGCCACGCAGTCTGATGTGCAACAGGCCCCCGCGCTGCATGCGTTCCATCCCGCAGTGTTGCCGCAGATCAGGCATCCGCTGGCGGAGCTGGCCGAACAGGAGGCGCTGCTGGTGGCCGAAGAGAGCGTGGGCGGCGGTCGGTCGCTGCTGTGGCAGGGCATCGCGGCCTGGTTCGCCGATCCGTGTACCGACCTGGACCAGTACGCCAACGGGTTCTGGAAACTCCAGCATCCTGCCGGGCCCGTCGCGCCCAGTTTCTTCAGCGAAGCCAAGAAGATCCTACAGGCGCAGATGCTGGACGACCTGGCCCACGCATCGCCGGATGCGCCCGGCGCGGAGCAGGCACTTGCCTTGACCTGGGCAAGTGCACGGGACGTCGGCGGTTGGTCGTGGAGCGCGTTCGCTGCGCAGCGCGATGAGATCGCAGCACTGGCCAGCATGGACGACGTCATGCAACACATCTGCGCCTCGATGCTGAAGGGGCAGGAGAGCGTACTGGGGCTGGAACGCTACTTCCGCGCCGGCGTGCTGGTGGTCGGCCTGGCGCTGCAACCGGCCGAGCCCGCTGGACTGTACGGCTTCCCGCCTGCACATCCGGCCGTGCTGGCGCACAAGGCCGATATCGCCCGGCTGCTGGTACACACCGGTATGCCGCAGGGGGAAGCAGAACAAGCGGCTGGCGGTATCTTCGACATGGAAGCCGAGCTGGCCCGCGTGCCGATGGAACCGATGCGTATGGGGTCCTACAGCCTGTCCCAGGCGATCCTCGCATTGCCGGGTTTCCCCTGGGCCAAGGTGTGGAGCGCGCTCAGGCTGGATCCCATGACCGCGCTGTTCACCAGCGTGGAAACCTGCCGGAGCCTGGATGGCCTGCTGAGCAGCCGTTCGCTGCCCGAGTGGAAAGCCTTCCTGCGCTGCCAGCAGGCACGACGGATGGAGCATCTGCTGCAGACTGGGCGCGAGCCCGGACAGCTCCTGCACCGGCTGGAGGATTCCCGTGGCGGGCGCCGCCTGCTGGGGGCGTGGTACGGAAGCAGCGCCGCCCCCGCACTGGAAACCCGGGCAAGGGCCCTGTTCGAGGGTGTGAAGCAGGTCTATCTGGAGGACCTGGCAGCATCGTCATTGCCGGTGGAGGATATACGCCTGCTGCAGGAGGTACTGCACGACGCCAGCCTGCGGTTGGACGACGGGCGAGACATGGAGTGGAGCGGTTTCGTGGCGTCGCCTTCGTTTGCGATCAACCTGCAGCGCCTTGCCGGACTCAAGGTGCGGGAAGATATCGAGATCATCGAGGATCCGGCCGGAGCAAGCCGCGCCGGCAGTCCGGCCCACCACCTTGCAATGGGCACCAACGTGCTGGACGGGCAGGTGTTCACCACGCCGGCGCTGCTGAGAAGCGTGCAGACAGGGGCGACATCAGCGGAGCACGAATGGGCGACGCTGGGCGTGATGTTCGGGCATGAACTGGGTCACTTGATGGTTGATGGGTGCACGCTCAGTGCAGTGGGCGCGGCGATGATGGAACAGGAGAACGCGGCCATCGGCCAGCGCATCGGGGACCTGTGGAGCAGCGAGCCCCAGCTCGATGCCCAGCGAATGCGTGGCGAAGCGGCGTGTGACCTGCGTGGATTAAGCGCCGGCCGGCGTGCCGGGGAGGCTGAGGCCGCGCGCGAGGGCAGGGCGTTCGATCACCGACGGTTCTTCGTTGCAGCGGCCGGACTGCATGCAGCCAACCCCACCGCGGCCCAGCTCCGGGCGAAGATCAGCGAGGATCACCATCCGCCGGGCCCGTTCCGGGCCGAGTTGGGGCGTTCGCTCAAAGCATTCGACGAGGCCTTCGGTTGCGAGCCGCGCCCCTCGGCCCCGTTTGACCGGATGTTCACCCAGGCGGCGCCGGTGCAGGCCGCCGCCGACCCCAACACGGGCTGACCCATGGCGCCGGCACAGGGTGGCACCTGCCCCCCGAAACCCGGATAATGCACAAAAGCCGGACGGGCCTCCCGTTCGGCTTTTTCCGTGTCCGGGCCCTCCATCGCCGGCGCCTCCCCGTTGGAGCCGCCACCCCGCGCTGGCCAGCCTCGCCACGGTTTACCCGTCCGCGGCCCCGATGGCCGCACACAATTCGAGGAGCCCGTCATGGGTCAGTCTGTCGTAGTGCTTGGTGCCCAGTGGGGCGATGAAGGCAAGGGCAAGATCGTCGATCTGCTCACCGAGGAAATCGGTGCCGTAGTACGTTTCCAGGGTGGCCACAATGCCGGCCACACGCTGGTCATCAATGGCAAGAAGACCGTCCTGCACCTGATTCCGTCGGGCATCCTGCGCGCCGATGCGCTGTGCCTCATCGGCAACGGCGTGGTGATCTCCCCGGCCGCGCTGCAGAAGGAAATCGCCGAGCTGGAAACCTCCGGCGTGGAAGTGCGTTCGCGCCTGAAGATCTCCCCGGCCGCGCCGCTGATCATGCCGTACCACATCGCCCTGGACCAGGCGCGCGAACGCGCTGCCGGTGGCAAGGCGATCGGCACCACCGGCCGTGGCATCGGCCCGGCCTACGAAGACAAGGTGGCGCGTCGCGGCATCCGCATCGCTGACCTGCACTACCCGGCGCAGCTGGAAGAACTGCTGCGCACTGCGCTGGATTACCACAACTTCGTGCTGACCAAGTACCTGGGCACCGACGCGGTCGATTTCCAGCAGACCTTCGACGAAGCGCTGGCCTTCGGCGAGTACGTGCAGCCGATGAAGTCCGACGTGGCCGGCATCCTGCACGACCTGCGCAAGCAGGGTAAGCGGGTGCTGTTCGAAGGGGCGCAGGGCGCGCTGCTGGACATCGACCACGGCACCTACCCGTACGTCACCAGCTCCAACACCACCGTCGGTGGTGCACTGGCCGGTGCCGGCGTGGGCGCTGATTCCATCGACTACGTGCTGGGTATCGCCAAGGCCTACGCCACGCGCGTGGGCGGTGGCCCGTTCCCGACCGAACTGGACGATGAAATCGGCCAGGGCATCCGTGACCGTGGCGCCGAGTACGGTGCATCCACCGGTCGGCCGCGTCGCTGCGGCTGGATGGACATCGTGGCGCTGAAGCGCGCGGTGGCCATCAACGGCATCAGCGGCCTGTGCATCACCAAGCTGGACGTGCTGGATGGCATGGAAAAGCTGAAAATCTGCATCGCCTACGAATACCGTGGCAAGCGCACCGAGTACGCGCCGCTGGATGGCCAGGGCTGGGAAGAGTGCACGCCCGTGTACCTGGAATTCCCGGGCTGGACCGAGAACACCCACGGCATCACCAACTGGGACGACCTGCCGCCGGCCGCACGTGCTTACCTGCGTTCGCTGGAAGAGCTGGCCGGTTGCCCGATCAGCATCGTGTCGACCGGTCCGGACCGTGACCACACCATGGTCCTGCAGGACCCGTTTGCCTGATCCAGAGCGAGCATTAGTGCATACCCGGTGAGCCCCGCATCTGCGGGGCTCACCGCATCGGGCGGGGCAATCAGCAGCCGCCAGCCCTCAGCTTTCCATCGCAGTTGTGCAGTGTCGCCATCTCCGTCAGCGAGAATGCGCCGGTTGAGGGACTTGGCGAGCCATCGGCTGTGGTGCATACGGCCCTCATCACGCAGTATCCATCGTCCCTCCCGCCGATGCCTCGCGAGACGCAGGATTGACTGGCGGGCGATTGTGAAAACGCGGCCGAGCAGGCCGCCACCCCGGGATTCTGGCTGGCGGTGGCGCTATGTGCACTCGTACTGGTTGCAAGCACGCTTGCGGTGAGAAGCAGGGCGGTCACACATGACGTGGCTGTAATGGTCATCGACTCCTCCAGAATTCGCGCACATGGTGTGCGCAACTGTGAGTCTGTGACCAGATGACTGGAGCGAGGAGTGACCTCGCGCACGGAAGACTCATGTGTCGGCGACGCCGTCAGGGCACGTCGTGACTGCATTCGAGACGCCAGCGCTTGCGTGCAGGTGTTTTACACATTACCCATATCGCGAGCGCGCCACCGCCTCGAGGATGCGCGGGGGGATGCAACAGCACACGCCGGGACTGGCATCCTGTAACGCATATCGAAGTCAGTCTGTTGTTGCCCCACGGGGGGCGGCGGAGAACCAGGGGTGTTTTCTCTCCCCCGGGCACGCAACTGCATGCCCTCATCGGCGACACTGCACATCGCCCTCGCTGGCCCTACACGGTGCATTTACCGCGGCCGCCCCACCCTCGGTGCATCACCCACCAGGAATCACCGATGAGCGCCTACACCCTGCAGGACCTGGCCAAGAAGATGGCCGACATCGATTTCGTCATGCTGCAGACCACCACCGACGGGGGTGAGCATGCGGCGCGGCCGATGAGCAACAACGGCGACGTCGACTACGACGGTGACAGCTGGTTTTTCACCTTCGAAAACACGCGCATGGTGGCCGATATCCGCCGCGATCCGAAGGTGGGACTTTCATTCACCGGTGCCAAGTCGCTGCTGGGCAAGCCGCCGATCTTCGTCGCCGTTCAGGGCCATTGCCACCTGCATACGGACAAGGCCACCTTCGCCGAGCACTGGGTCAAGGACCTGGAGCGCTGGTTCGAGCAGGGCATCGATACCCCGGGCATCGTGCTGCTGCACGTGCGTGCCTCGCGCATCACCTGGTGGGATGGCGAAGATCAGGGTGAGCTGCGCGTCTGACGCGCGCTGATGGAATCCGCCGAGCATGGCTCGGCGCTACCAGAAACCCGCTACCCCGGTAGCGCCGACCCATGGTCGGCGAGCGCAGCGGGCTCTTCGCGCGGTATGCCCGTTCCTGGGATCATCGCCCCGTCAGCAAGGGATACGGATTGATCGAATCTCCCTTCCACCACTGCTTCTCCGGTCCCAGCACATGTACTTCAAAGTGCAGGTGCGGTGCCTGCGGATCGGCGTTGCCAGTGCTGCCCACGTAGCCGATCACCTCGCCACGCTTGATCTGCTTCTTCTCCATCAACCCGTCGGCGTAACGCTGCAGGTGCGCGTAGTAGTAGCAGTGCACGCCGTCGGGATCGAACTGGTACATCGTCAGTCCGCCCTTGTCGCTATCGAACAGCTTCTCGACATGGCCGTCCGCCACCGCCAGCACCGGCGTTCCTTCGGCCGCCATGATGTCGATGGCATCGTGCACCCGGCCCTCGCTGCGCGCATCGGTGAAGGTGTCCTGCAACTGCGAAGGCGCGATGCCCTGCACCGGCAACAGCAGTCCGCGGGACGCGGGTGAGGAGGCAGGCGTGGCGACCGCCGGTGCAACCGGCAGGGCCGGCGCCGCAGCGGCCACCTGCAGCGATGAACGAGACGGTCCGGACACGGCTTCGGGCGTCAACGAAGGCGACCGCGCCGGTTCACCCGGCACGGCGATCACCGACGCCGGATCCACCGGCGCGATGTCCACCGCCGCGCCGCGCTGGCCGAACAGCCACCAACCGGTGCCGATACCCACCACCAACCCCACTGCGATCAACGGCATCACGCGCATCGGCTTACTCCTGCATCACCACGGTCAACGACGGTCCCACGGCATCGGCCACGCGCAGCGCATCCCAGTTGGTCATGCGCACACAGCCATGCGATTCGGTCTTGCCGACATGGCCCGGCTCGGGCGTGCCATGCAGGCCGTAATGGGGCTTGGAAATGTCGATCCACACTACGCCCACCGGATTGTTCGGGCCCGGCGGCAGGGTCTGCTTGCTGTCACCCTTCTTCGCGTCCCAGAACAGCTTGGGGTTGTAGTGGAAGGTGGGATCACGCGCAACGCCGAGGATCTTCCACTCACCGATTGGCAGCGGATCGTGCTGGCTGCCAGAGGAGACAGGAACCTGCGCCAGCACCTTGCCCTGGTCATCCAACAGCTGCAGGGTGGAATCGGATTTGTCGATCAGCACCTTCGCCGCCTTCGGCAAGGCGCCGCTACCGATGTTCGGCACCTGGATCGACGTGCCGGCCTTGCCCAGATCCATGCCCGGGTTTAGCGCCTTGAGCAGGTCCGGGGAGGCGTGGAAGCGCTCGCCGAGCGCTTCGGCCACCGAGCCGAAGCCCAGCGCTTCGAGCTGCGCCTGCGCGGCAGGCCCCTTCGGCGTAGGCTGGAATGGACCGGCCACGTCTTCGGCGGTGAGCGTGTAGCGCACCAGGATGTTGGTGCTGTCGGCCTGCAGCGCCTGCCAGGTTGCCTCGTCCAGCTCACCGGTCACCTTGAGCCCGCGTGCAGCCTGGAAGCCGGTAACGGCACGGCGCTGGTTCGAGCCCACCTCGCCGTCGATCTGGCCGGGCGAGAAGTTGGCCCGGTCCAGCAACACCTGCGCATGCAGGGGCGAGCGTGGCTCGATGTTCACCGGCGGGGTGGTAGCGGCAGCGCCTGCGCTGGACGCGGACGCATCCGCTGACTGGGCCATCGCGAAGGGCGTAGCCGCCAGGCCCAGGCAGGCGATCAGCAGGGAAGAGAGGGGCAAGCGCGTAGGCAGCATCGGGGACTCCTTGTTCGAATGTTCCCACCATGCCCATGGGGCATGCGCAGCCACCGTGAAAAGGCTGACGGGTGGCTGAGCGCCCGGCGTGGCCAGGTGTCGAGTGAGCTCTCGGGGTGTCGAGCGAGCCAGACACTACCGCTGCGCTGCAACTTGGCCGATGCTACGCAGCAGACAGGGGGATGCCATGGACAGCAGTGACAATCCAACGCCGGCAGGCGCACGGGCGGGGACGTCGCCCAGGGCGTTTGACTGGTCGCTGATACCGGTTTCGGAGGGCAACGAAGATTCGATCGTGCTGCAGGCTTCCCGCCGCATGCAGCGCGAGCCGGCGCTGCTGTTCACCACCGCTTACCTGCTGGTCTCGGCACTGGGCCTGTGGTGCAGCTATTGGTTCTATCGCGGATTCGGGGTATCGATCCTGGATTACCTGCAGGCCAGTGACTTCCTGGTCGCCGGCGTGCGCGACCCGGTATACATCGGCCTGTTGCTGCTGGGCATGCTGCTGGTATTGCTGGTCACCTGGCCGGAGACGTTGCGCCTGCGCAATCCGGACACGGTTGCTCGCTTGATAGGTCGCAACCGGTTGTGGCGACTGCTGCTGGGGCGTTCGGTGTTCACCAGCTGGGAGGCCACGCGGATGCGTCCGTTGACCGCGATGACCGTAGCCGTGACGCTGTTCATGGCGGTGGCGGCAGCCGGGTACGTATCCCAGCGTGGCGACGACATCCGCGATCGTCGCGCCGGTGATACGGTGACCGTGCACTTGATCGGTGATGCCACCGCACTACCGGGGCAGGCGCGGCTGCTGGGCACCAGCAGCGCGTTCGTGTTCCTGTGGTGGCCGGCGCAGCGGCGGGCGGAAGCGGTTCCGATCGCCGCCGTACGCCGTGTGCAGGCAGCCGGCGTACGGCGCGGCGCAGCACCGACGCCGCCGGCCCGAACCGCCCGCTGACGTCCCGCCCCGGCCGGGTCAGCTGTCCTTGGCATCCTTGCGGCCACTGCCGCTTTTGTTGCCACCGCCATCCTGCTTGTTGACCGTGGCCCACGCGATCCGTTCGGCATCAGGGGCCGAGCGGCCCTTGTCCTTTTCGCTTTCTTCGATGTGCGCCGCCTTGCGCTTCTGCTTGTCCGTGTAGGCGGATTTATCACCTTGGGTCATGACGTTGCTCCTCTCAGGGGATCAGGCCAGCAGGCGCAGTTTCGGTTCGCGTGCCCACTGGCGGGTTGCGGCGGCCGCAATGAACCCCTTGGCATCGGACGCCTGCACGATGCCCGGATCACTGCCGACGCCAGCGGCTTTGAGCAGCGCCTTGGCGCCCTCGTCGTGGCCGATGGCCTTCAGGTGCGCCCAGGCGTTGCTGACGAAATCAATGGCGGCGGACTCCTTGGACAGCGCCTTGCCGGCCTCCGCACTCAGCACCACCGCGACCGCATCGAATACCACCGACGGCGTACCGGCGAGTTGGCCATCGGCGGCCTGGCGCTTGCCGTCGCTCAGCACACCGCCGCCCAGCTTGGGCGCCACCAGCTTCACATCCGCGCCCGCCTTCTGCGCCGCATCGCGCAACGCGGCGATGGCGCCGGCATCGGATCCTTCGTCGAACAGGATGCCGATGCACCGGCCCTGCAGGGTGTCCTTGCCGCGCCCGATGGTGCGCACTTCCGGGGCGTTGGGCAGGTCCTGCGCGGGAACCGCAGCCGGGGCAGGTGCGGGCAGTTCGTCCATGCCCAGGCCATCGGCCACGCGCTGGGCCAGGCTGTCATCGATGTTGCGCAGCTGGCTGACAGTGCGCTCGCGCACCGCTGCGGTTTCCACCTTGGACAGCTCGAACACCAGCGCGGACGCCAGGTGCGCCTGTTCCGGCTTCTCCAGGCTGCGGAAGAACATCCGCGCCTGGCTGAAGTGGTCAGCAAAACTCTCGGCGCGGGTGCGGCCCTTGCGCCCGTCATCGGCGGTGGCATGGCTGCGGAAACCGCCCGGCGTCTCTCGCGGCGTGTCCGCTTCCAGCGAACTGGGGTCATAGGCCACCCGGCCCTTGGGCACCTGCATCTGCATGTGGCCATCGCGCTGGTGGTTGGCGAACGGGCACTTCGGTGCATTGACCGGAATCTGGTGGAAATTCGGCCCGCCCAGGCGGATCAGCTGGGTGTCCAGATAAGAGAACAAGCGCCCCTGCAGCAGCGGATCGTTGCTGAAATCAATGCCGGGCGGCACGTTGGCCGGGCAGTACGCCACCTGTTCGGTTTCGGCGAAGAAGTTGTCCGGCCAGCGATCCAGCACCATCCTGCCGATCACCTGCAGCGGCACCAGCGATTCGGGGACGATCTTGGTCGGGTCCAGGTGGTCGAACGGGAACTGCTCGGCCTCTTCTTCGGTGAACAGCTGCACGGCCAGTTCCCATTCGGGGAAGTCGCCACGCTGGATCGCCTCGAACAGGTCGCGGCGCTGGAAATCATTGTCGGCACCCTGCAGTTTCAGGGCTTCGTCCCAGACGGTCGACTGCAGGCCCAGCTTGGGCCGCCAGTGGAATTTCACGAACGTGGAGTTTCCGGCCTCGTCGAGCAGGCGGAAGCTGTGGATGCCGAAGCCTTCGATCATCCGCAGCGACCGCGGAATGGTGCGATCACTCATCGCCCACATGATCATGTGCATGGATTCAGGCATCAGGGACACGAAATCCCAGAACGTGTCATGGGCGCTGGCGGCCTGCGGGAAGGCACGGTCCGGCTCCATCTTCACTGCGTGGATCAGGTCGGGGAACTTCAGCGCATCCTGGATGAAGAATACCGGGATGTTGTTTCCGACCAGGTCCCAGTTGCCTTCAGGGGTATACAGCTTCACCGCGAATCCGCGCACGTCGCGCGGGGTGTCCACCGAGCCCGCGCCGCCGGCCACGGTGGAAAAACGCGTGAACACCGGCGTCTTGACGCCGACTTCGGTCAGCACCTTCGCGCGGGTGAACTTGCCCAGCGAACGGGTCAGCTCGAAGTAGCCATGGGCAGCGCTGCCGCGCGCATGCACGATGCGTTCCGGGATCCGTTCGTGGTCGAAGTGGGTGATCTTCTCGCGCAGCAGGAAGTCTTCCAGCAGGCTGGGGCCACGCGGCCCTGCACGCAGTGAGTTCTGGTTGTCGGAAACCGGAATGCCCTGGTTGCTGGTGAGGACCGGGTGGGAGCCACCGGCCAGCTGGTGCAGTTCATCGCCCTGGCCGCGCTGCTCCAGCGCTTCGCTGGGCGGTGATGACGACGACGTGGGCTGGGCGGGTGCGCGCTTGCCGGTGGGCTTGCTGGCGGCCATCGAGGGATCTCCTGGGGGATTGGCGGGGTGCTCCCATTGACTGTGGAGGCACAGGTGTTAACCCCGGGTCCCGGCCAGGTGAGTGCGCAGGGAAAACGGCGGTCGGCTATGCTGTGTCCATGCGTGTTGAACCTGCCGACATCGAAGCCCTGTTCGACGCCATCCCGGACGTGCTGTTCTTCATGAAGGACTGCGAGGGGCGTTACACCCACATCAACCAGACCATGCTGCGCCGGCTCGGGTTGAAATCGCGCAAGGAGGTCATCGGCCGCACCGCGGCGGAGATCTATCCGACCGGACTGAGCGCGGACTACGCCGACCAGGATGCGCGGGTGATCGGCGGGGCGGTGATCGAAAACCTGATGGAACTGCACCTGTTCGCCAACCGCGAACCGGGCTGGTGCCTGACCTGCAAGCGTCCGCTCGTCGTTGAGGGAGAGATCAAGGGGCTGATCGGCATTTCCCGCGATCTCGGCCAGAAGCACAGCCTGGGCGCGCAGTACGAGCACCTGCGGCTGGCGCTGGCGCACCTCAATGCGCATTACGCCGAAAACGTGCGCATGCAGACCCTGCTGGACATCACCGGGTTCTCGCTGTCCAAGCTGGAGCGCAGCTTTCGCAAAGTGTTCCAGATGACCCCACAGCAGGTGCTTACCCGGTTGCGGATCCAGATGGCCATGCATCTGCTGCATGGCAACGACAGCATTGCCAGCATCGGCCAGGCCTGCGGCTTCAGCGACCAGAGCGCGTTCACCCGCAAGTTCAAGGCGGAGGCGGGGGTTTCCCCGCGCGCCTACCGGGCCCGCATCACCGAACTGGCCGGCGGCTGAGCCCGCAGCCCATCCGGCCTATCCCACCGGCGCGCTGGACAAGGTAATGTGACGGCCTTGTTGCCGCACACAGTGTCCTTCGATGCCCGCCAACCCGACGTCTGCCGCTCCTGCTTCAACCACCCGCCTTGGGCATGCGCTCAAGCCCCGCCAGCTGATCATGATGGGGCTGGGCAGTGCCATCGGCGCCGGCTTGTTCCTCGGCTCCGGTGTCGGCGTGCAGTTGGCCGGCCCGGCCGTGCTGCTGTCCTACCTGGTGGCCGGTGCGCTGGTGATCATCGTGATGAACGCGCTGGGCGAAATGGCGGCCAACAAGCCCACCAGCGGCGCCTTTTCGGTGTATGCCGCCGACGCCCTGGGGCCGACCGCCGGTGCCACCGTCGGGTGGCTGTGGTGGGTGCAGCTGGTGATCGTGATCGCCGCCGAAGCGGTGGGCGCGGCCGGCCTGCTGGCTACCGTATGGACCGGGCTGTCGGTGCCGATGGCGGCGTTGGCGTTCATGCTGTTCTTCACCGCCATCAACCTGCTGGGGGTGAAGAATTTCGGTGAGTTCGAGTTCTGGTTCGCGATCCTCAAGGTGGCCGCGATCCTTGGCTTCATCGCCATCGGTGCGGCGCTTCTGCTGGGCTGGTTGCCGGATGCGACCTCACCGGGCCTGTCCAACTTCACCGGCAATGGCGGCTTTGCCCCGACCGGGCTCGCCGGCGTGGGCGCGGCGCTGCTGGTGGTGATCTTCGCCTTTGGCGGCACCGAGATCGTGGCGGTCGCCGCGGCCGAAACCGAGGATCCCGAGCGCAGCATCGCGCGCGCGATCCGCACCGTGGCATGGCGCATCCTGGTGTTCTACATCGGCTCGCTGAGCGTCATCATCGCGGTGGTGCCGTGGACCAGCGAGGCATTGAAGTCGCCGTTCGCCGCCGTGCTGGAAGCGGCCAATATCCCTGGCGCCGGGACGGCCATCACGCTGGTTGCGGTGATCGCCCTGCTATCGGCGCTCAATGCCAATCTGTACGGGGCGTCGCGGATGATCTTCTCGCTGGCACAGCGCCATGAAGCGCCATCCATGCTGGGATGGGCCGACCGTCGCCAGGTACCGGTGCTGGCGGTGCTGGCAAGCGTCCTGTTCGGCTTTGCCGCCACGGTGATGGAGCTGCTGTTTCCGGACAGGGTGCTGCCGGTGCTGCTGAACATCGTCGGTTCCACCTGCCTGCTGGTGTGGACGTTGTCGCTGCTGTCGCAGCTCGTGCTGCGTCGGCGGGCGGACCGCGCCGGTGTGTCGCTGCCGTTCCGCATGGCCGCCTTCCCCTGGTTGACGGCCTTGGCGCTGGGCATCCTGGCGCTGATCTTCGCGCTGCTGCTGTACGGCGACCAGACCCGCCTGCAGTTCCTGTCGATGGTGGTGCTGACCTTGTTCATTGCCGGCTGCAGCGCCACCGCGCGGCGACTTCGCAGCAGCGCAGGCTGAGCGGCCATGAAGGCGTAGCGATCCGTACCGCTACGCCTGGGACGCCGTCAGTCACGGCGGTCCATGGCGGCTGAGCCGCTGCCACCGCCACCGCCCAGCATGCACAGAGCGAATTCCGCTGAACACGTGAAGATGTTCTGGGTGATCATGCAGGTTGCATATTGAATGCCGCAGTCGATGATGCCGCGCTGTTCGGCGTTGTTCTGCGCAAGGGCGGCCGGCGCGGCAAGGAACCCGGCGAGCAGGACGATGGCGGGCAATGTTCTGATGCGTTTCATGGAATGTCTCCACTGGTGAGGAGAGGCTTCCTGCGCTGCAGGAAGCGGACGTGCCCCCGATTGATGCGGGGCCGTTCCGGGCTGTCGCGCCGGAACGTGCCAGCATCGTCCCGCTACCGCCGCATCAGACCCATCAGGGAAGCAGGTGCGCACCCGTCAGGGGCCTGCGCGCCTGTTTGTCGTCGTTCTGCATGATGGCGATGGCGAACGACTGCCCATGACGCACAAGGCCCGCTTGCGCGGGCCTTGTGGCTGACCGTGGATGCCCCGGGAGGCCGATCAGGCGTCGACTTCGTCATCCTTGTACGCATCGACCGGGATGCAGGCGCACATCACGTTCTTGTCGCCGTACACGTTGTCCACCCGGGCCACGGGCGGCCAGTACTTGGACTGCTTCAGGCTGGCCAGCGGGAACGCCGCCAGTTCGCGCGGGTAGGCGTGGGTCCACTCGCTTGCGGTTACTGCGGTGGCCGTGTGCGGTGCGTTCTTCAGCGGATTGTCCTCACGCTCCAGGCGGCCATCTTCGATCGCGGCGATCTCTTCGCGGATCTGGATCATCGCGTCGATGAAGCGATCCAGCTCGTGCTGGGATTCGCTTTCGGTCGGCTCCACCATCAACGTGCCGGCGACCGGGAAACTCAGCGTCGGCGCGTGGAAGCCGAAATCGATCAGTCGCTTGGCGATGTCCTCGGCGCCGATGCCGCTGGTCTTTTCCAGCGGGCGCACGTCCAGGATGCACTCATGTGCCACCAGCCCGTTGCGGCCGGTGTACAGGGTCTTGAAGTGCGGGGCCAGGCGGGTGGCAATGTAGTTGGCGTTGAGCAGGGCGACCTGGGTCGCCTTGCGCAGGCCTTCGCTGCCCATCAGCGTGATGTACATCCAGCTGATCGGCAGGATCGAGGCGCTGCCGAAGGATGCCGCCGAGACCATGCCGACATCACCTTCGCCACCGAGCACGCGTGGCAGGAACGGGGCCAGGTGCGACTTCACCGCGCAGGGACCCACGCCGGGACCACCGCCGCCGTGCGGGATGCAGAAGGTCTTGTGGAGGTTCAGGTGCGACACGTCCGAGCCCCATTTGCCGGGCTTGGCCACGCCGACCAGTGCGTTCATGTTGGCGCCATCGGTGTACACCTGGCCGCCGTGCTGGTGGATGATCTCGCAGATCTCCACGATCTCTTCCTCGAACACGCCGTGCGTGGACGGGTAGGTGACCATCAGCGCGGCGAGGCGGTCGCTGTACTTTTCCGCATTGCGGCGGATGTCGTCGACATCGACGTTGCCGTTTGCATCGGTCTTGGTGACCACGACCTTCATGCCGCACATCTGCGCCGACGCCGGGTTGGTGCCGTGCGCCGAATCCGGGATCAGGCAGATATCGCGATGGTCATCGCCGCGCGAACGGTGATACGCGCGGATTGCCAGCAGGCCGGCGTATTCGCCCTGCGCGCCGGAATTGGGCTGCAGGCTGACCGCGTCGTAGCCGGTGCATTCCACCAGCATCGCTTCCAGGCCTTCGATCAGCGCCTTGTAGCCCACGGCCTGGTCGGCCGGCACCAGCGGATGGATGTTGCCGAACTCCGGCCAGGTCACCGGGATCATTTCGGCGGTGGCGTTGAGCTTCATGGTGCACGAACCCAGCGGGATCATCGTGCGGTCCATCGCCAGGTCCTTGTCGGCCAGCGAACGCAGGTAGCGCAGCAGTTCGTGCTCGCTGTGGTGGGTGTTGAACACCGGGTGGGTCAGGAATCCGCTGCGGCGGACCAGGGCGGCAGGGATGGCGTCGGCAGTGCTGCTGTCCAGCGTATCCACGTCGGCCTGTGCGCCGAACACCGCGGCCAGCGCGATCACATCTTCGCGGGTGGCGGTCTCGTCCAGGCTGATGCTGACCGAGCTGCTGTCGATGGCACGCAGGTTGTAGCCGGCCGCGCGCGCGGCGCCGTGGATGGCCGCGGCGTCGATGCCGGTGACATGCAGCGTATCGAAGAAGTCGCTGCCGACGGCCACGCCGTTGCTGCGCAGCGCAGCGGCCAGGATCGCGGCCAGGCGGTGGGTGCGGCGTGCAATGCGGGTCAGCCCGTCCGGGCCGTGGTACACCGCATACATCGAGGCCATCACCGCCAGCAGCACCTGGGCGGTACAGATGTTGGAGGTGGCCTTCTCGCGGCGGATGTGCTGCTCGCGGGTCTGCAGGGTGAGGCGGTAGGCGGGGTTGCCCTGTGCATCGATGGAGACCCCGATCAGGCGGCCCGGCATCGAGCGCTTGTAGGCATCGCGGCAGGCCATGAAGGCGGCATGCGGGCCACCAAAGCCGAACGGCACGCCGAAGCGCTGGCTGTTGCCGACCACGATGTCCGCGCCCCATTCGCCGGGGGCGGCCAGCAGGGTCAATGCGAGCAGATCGGTCGCCACCGCGACCAGGCCGCCGCGGGCGTGCACGGCATCGACCAGCGCTTTGTGGTCGGCCACCTGGCCGAAGGTGTCCGGATACTGCAGCAGCAGGCCGAAGGCCTCCGCTTCCAGCGCTTCGGCCGGGGTACCCACGCGCAGCACGATGCCCAGCGGTTCGGCGCGGGTGCGCAGCAGTTCCAGCGTCTGCGGATGCACCGCGTCATGCACGAAGAAGGTGTCCGACTTCGACTTGGCCGAACGCTTGGCCAGGGTCATCGCTTCGGCCGCCGCAGTGGCTTCGTCCAGCAGCGAGGCGTTGGCGATTTCCATGCCGGTCAGGTCCGCGCACAGGGTCTGGAAGTTGATCAGCGCTTCCATGCGGCCCTGGGAAATCTCGGCCTGGTAGGGGGTGTAGGCGGTGTACCACGCCGGATTTTCCAGGATGTTGCGCAGGATGACGTTCGGCGTGTGGGTGCCGTAGTAGCCCTGTCCGATGAAGCTGCGCAGCACGGTGTTCTGGTCGGCGATGGCGCGGATCTTGGCCAGTGCCTGCACTTCGGTGATCGATTCGGGCAGCGCCAGCGGCGCCGGCGACTTGATCCGGGCTGGCACGATGGCGTCGGTCAGCGCATCCAGCGAGGCATGGCCGACCACGCTCAGCATCTGCGCGATCTCCGCATCGTTGGGGCCGATGTGGCGCTCGACGAACGCGTTGTGGTGTTCAAGCTCGCGCAACGAAGGGGTGTTCTGGGACATGGCGAAGGATCCGTCGGGAAAGGGCACGCACGTGGGCAGGCTGCCGATCAGCAGCCTGCGGGGCGCCCCTCTGTCCTTTTGCCTGAGAGTTTGGAAGCGCGCGTGTGCGCGGCTTCGTGCCCCTTCGGCGCCGGATCGAACCGGTCTCTCCAGAGTTTTGATGCGGGTGGTCACGGGCCTGAGCGATTACGGGCGTTTGCGCCTTCGGCAGCGGTGTCCTGCTTCTCCCACCTTGTTGCCCGTCGATTATAGCGGCCCGCGTGGAAGCCGGGGGCGCGGCGGGCCGATACACACGGCTGAATGCGGTGCGACCCACCGGACGGATTCGGCGCGGATCGCATGGTAATGGGCCGGACAACGGCCTATCATGGCGCCATTCTCGTATTCATCCGGCGCCGCTTTCCTGTCCTGCCTGGGCCGGACCGGGCGCCCGCCGCGCATGGCCTGCGCGGATCCTCCGGACGCTCCCATGACTGCCGCCTCGCCTTCGACCCGCCGTCTGGCCCTGCTGCTTGCAGGCCTGGCGATGTTCGGCCCGTTCTCCATCGACACCATTTTCCCGGCATTTCCGCAGTTGGCGCAGCGGCTCGGGGTGGATGAAGTAGCGGTGCAGCAGACCGTCAGCGTCTACCTGCTGTTCTATGGGCTGATGAGCCTGGCCCACGGCCCCCTTTCCGATGCCTGGGGGCGCAAGAGGGTGATCCTCGGCGGGCTGGTGGTGTTCGTGGGCGCCTCGGTCGGCTGCGCGCTGTCCACCGACCTGACCACGCTGCTGATGTTCCGCGCGCTGCAGGGCCTGTCGGCCGGCGTCGGCATGATCGTAGGCCGCGCGGTGATCCGCGACCTGTACCACGGCCACGATGCGCAGCGGTTGATGAGCCAGGTGTCGATGATCTTCGGCATCGCGCCGGCCATCGCGCCGATCATCGGCGGCTGGATCCTGCTCAGCGGTGCCGGCTGGCCGCTGATCTTCTGGTTCCTGGTGGTGTTCTCGCTGCTGCTGCTGGTGGCTACCGCGCGCTTCCTGCCGGAAACCCACCCGATCGACGCGCGCACGCCGCTGTCGCCGCGCGGGCTGGTGCGCGACTACCTGCGCATCGGCTCGAACCCGCGCTTCATGCGGTTGGCGCTGGCCGGCAGCATCAACTTCGGTGGCATCTTCCTCTACATCGCCTCCGCGCCGATGTTCGTGATGCAGCACCTGCGGTTGGGCGAAGGCGGATTCGCCTGGCTGTTCATCCCGACCATCGGCGGCATGACGGCCGGTTCGTTCCTGTCCGGGCGCATGGCCGGCCGTACCACGCCGACGCGCCAGGTCAGCATCGGCTTCATCTGCTGTGCGGTTTCGGCCGTGCTGAACACCGGCTACGTTGCCATGGCCCCGCAGCTGGCGCTGCCGTGGGCGGTGCTGCCGATCTTCATCGGTGGCCTGGGCATGGCGCTGATCTTCCCGATCCTGGCGCTGGCGGTGCTGGACATGTATCCGCACCAGCGCGGGCTGGCCTCGTCATTGCAGGCCTTCCTGCAGCTGATGGTCAGCACTCTGGTGGCCGGGCTGGTGTCGCCGCTGCTCAGCCATTCGCCGCTGCAGCTGGCGCTGGGCCAGGCGGCCTTCTTCGCGGTGGGCTTCGTGTTCTGGTATCGGGAACACCGGCGCGAGCGCGCTGAGCAGGCGCTGCGGGTGGCCACGGGCGAGGGGCCGCCGTGAAGCAGGTCCGCGCGTGGCGTGCGGTATCCTTGCCGGCCCGATTGACCGTAAGCCCCTGATGTCGACCACCTCCAAACTGCGCCGTGACATCCGCCGGCGCCGCGAAACCCAGGCCGCCAACCGCGAAGCCGCGAACGCCTCGCCGGTCGAGCCGCACGCCGAACTGCGCGACCAGCAGCGCACGCTGCTGGCCGGCATCGTGCGGCGCGATGGCGAATGGGTGCTGGGCATGGATGGCCGCATCGCCGGCCAGAGTGAGAGTGCCGCCCAGGTGCTGGCCTTGATCATGCAGGCCGGTGAGCTGCACGAACGCAAGGGCACGCCGGTGCGTCTGGTGTACTCGGACGCGCTGCGCGACGCCGCGCAGGCCGAGGCCAATGCACAGGGGCTCAGTTTCGATGAGTTCAAGGACGCGCTTGCCGCGAAGATGGCGGCCGGCAAGGCCAACTGATCAGGCGTTGCATGGAGTCCGGAGGTAGCGCCGAGCCATGCTCGGCGAGCGCAGCGGCAGGTAGTGACGGCCAGCGGCCGTCACTACCGGCATCAGGAGGGTAGCGCCGAGCCGTGCCCGGCGCCACCGCAGGGTCAGCGCTGTGCAGGCGCGGCCGGTGCCGCAGGTGCCGCGGCGCTGGCCTGCCAACCGCAGACCTGCCCTTGGTTCTGTTCCTTCAGCCAGGCATTGACCGGGGTGAAGTACTCGATCATCGGGCCGGCATCGAGCTTGTCACCGCCGGTGAGTTCCTTCAGCGTGGCCTGCCACGGCTGGCTGGCGCCCTTGCTCAGCATCGACCAGAACTTCTGCCCGGCCTCCTTGTTGCCGTAGAAGCTGCACTCGTGCAGCGGACCCTTGTAGCCGGATGCATCGCACAGGCCCTTGTAGAACTGGAACTGCAGGATGCGCGCCAGGAAGTAACGGGTGTACGGCGTGTTGCCCGGCACGTGGTACTTGGCGCCCGGATCGAAGAACTCCTCGCCACGGGTGGTCGGCGGGGCAACGCCCTGGTAACGCGCCTTCAGGTCCCACCAGGCCTTGTTGTAGTTGTCCGGAGTGATCGAGCCATCGAACACGCCCCAGCGCCAGCGGTCGATCATCAGGCCGAACGGCAGGAAGGCCACGCCGGACAGTGCCATCCGCATCTGGTTGTTGATCACCGCTTCGCGGCTCTCTTCGGGCTTGTCGACCAGACCGATGGAATTGAGGTACTTCGGCGTCATCGCCAGCACGATCGTGTCGCCGATCGCTTCATGGAAGCCATCGTTGGCACCGCCCTGGAACAGCGGCGGCAGCGGGTTGTAGGCCAGGTCGTAATAGATGTGGCCCAGCTCGTGGTAGATCGTGGTGAAGTTCTCTTCGTTCGGCTTGATGCACATCTTGGTGCGCACATCGCCGTCCATGTTCATGTCCCAGGCGCTGGCATGGCAGACCACGTCGCGGTCCTGCGGCTTGATGAACTGGGTGTTTTCCCAGTACGACTTCGGCAGCGCCGGCATGCCCAGCGACACGTAGAAGTCCTGCGCGCGTTCGGTCATCTGCCGCGCGGTGCGCAGTTCGGCTTCACGCTGCGCCTTGTACAGGCCTTCCACGTTGGCATTGCTGCCGGCCTTGGCCAGCGCGCCGCTGAGGTTGCCCTGATACTGCTTTTCCAGCGCAGCGGTGATGTCCAGGCTGCCGGCGCCCGGGTACGGCTGCAGCTGGTCCCACAGGTTGGACCAGTCCTGCTGCCACATGTTGCCGGTCAGGTGGGCAGCGATCAGGCCATTGCCCACTTCGGCCTTGTCCTTGCCGTAAGTGGCATCCAGCTTGCCGCGTGCGTAGCAGTGCAGCTGCTCGTACATCGGCTTGACCTGTTCCCACAGGCGGTCGGTTTCCGGTCCGATCTGCTCTGGCGGCATGTCATAACCACTGCGCCACATCTGTCCGGCATCGGCGAAGCCCAGGCCCTTGGCGCCTTCGTTCACCAGGCCGACGAACTGCTGGTAGTCGCCACGCATGTTCTTGGTGGTGCCGTGCCAGCCCTGCCACGCATCCAGCTGCTGGTCGTAGTCGCGGCTGCTGGACAGCACCTGCTCCAGGTCGCCCAGCTGGCGGCAGGAATTCGGATCGTTGGCATCGGTGCAGTACTTGCCGGCGCCATAACTGCCTTCCATGCGGGTGGCGATCTGGGTCAGTTGCGCCAGCTTTGCCGGGTCGCGTGGGGCGGGCATCGACGACATCAGCTTGAGCAGCTGCAGGGCCCGCTTGCTGTCATCGGACATCGGCTGACCTTCGAACTTCGCTGCCTGTTCGATCCAGCTGTTGAGCTGGGTCAAGGAGCGCTCGTTGGCCTTGGCCGCCACGCGCTCGGAATCACTGTTGATATAGGTCGAGGACAACCACTGCGCCGAGGTCATCTCCGGGTACGCGGCCTTGTATTCGGCATTGATGCGGGCCACGAACTGGTCGGCGGTTTCGCCGGCCGGCGCGGTTGCGGTTGCCGGTCCGGTGCCCGGGGAGGGCTCCTTCTTGCAGGCGACCAGCGACAGCGTGGCGGCGGCGATTGCCGAAGCCAGCAGGAGATGACGGTGTTTCACGGGTGGTCCTTGGGCGGTGAACGACCGCTGAAGGCTAGTGGGCCGGGCCCGCTGCCGCAAGGGGCAGAGGTCGGGGGCGCCGGAGGCGCCTGCCGATGATCACCCCTCGCAAGCGGCAAACAGGTCCCGCTGCGCCGCGTACAGGGCCGTACGTACCTGCATCAATCCGAGCACAGACGAAAACAGCGCATCGTGGTCGGTGTACTGGCCAGCGCGCTGGCGCACGCACTGCAGGTCCAGCCCGCGGTTGCGCGCGAACGAAGGCGAGAACCACATCGTCATCGGGACATGGGTCTGCTCTTCCGGGGCGATTGCGTATGGAATCCCATGCAGGAACAGACCTTTCTCGCCCAGCGATTCCCCGTGGTCGGACACGTAGATCATCGCCGTGTCGTAGTCTTCCATTCCCTGCAGCGTACCAATGGCCTGGGCAAGCACGTGGTCGGTGTACAGCAGCGCATTGTCGTAGCTGTTGGCGATCTGTTCGCGGGTGCAACGTCCCAGGTCGACGGTATCGCAGGTGGGGGTGAAGCGGCGGAACCGCGGGGGATGGCGCTCGAAGTAGGCAGGGCCGTGGTTGCCCAGCTGATGCAGCACGATGACCCGGTCACCGGGTTTCGCGCGCGCCTGTTGGGGAAGGTCCTGCAGCAGGATCTCGTCCAGGCAGCGCCCGTTGGCGCAGAGCCCCGGCGTGGTTGCATCAGCCAGTGACTGCAACGGCAGCCCTTCGCAGACGCCTTTGCAGCCGGACTGGTTGTCGCGCCACAGTACCCCGATGCCGGCGTGGTCCAGCACATGCAGCAGCGATTGGTGCGCACGGATCTTCTTCTCGTCATAGTCGCCGCGCCCCCAGGGCGAGAACATGCAGGGCACCGACACCTCGGTGCTTGTGCCGCAGGAATGCATGTCGGGGAAATTGATCACCGGCTTCTGCGCCAGCTCCGGGGTGGTCTGGCGCGCGCCGCCATTCAGGCCCCAGTTCTGCGCACGCGCGGTTTCGCCGAGGACGACCAGCAGCAGTCGCGGCCTGCTGCCCGACGCACGTGCCAGGACCTGGGCATCGGTACCAATCGGCAGTTTGGGCGCGCGCTGCACCGGGTTGTCGCCGCGCAGCGCACGGGGCAATCCCAGCAGGACGTTGGCCGGGGTCGCCAGGTAGCGCACTTCGCGCTGGCTGCGCATCAAGGCGGAAATCTCCTGGAACGACAGCAGTGCGCCGCCCAAGGCAACGCAGGCCGCCAGCAGCAGGAATCCCGCCCGCCACGACAGCGCGTCGGTCCAGCGCCGTTCGGTGAGCTGCAGGCGCCAGACCGCGAGCGTGGGCACCAGCCCCAGCAGCAACGGACCGGCCAGCGAGGCGGTCAGCAGTTCGCTGCTTTCGCGGCGGTCAGTGGCCAGCACGTTGCGCAGCATGTCCGCGTCCAGGTAGATGTGGTAAAGGCCCATGTAGTGGGAAGCCAGCATCGTCAGCATCAGCAGCGCGCTGACCACCACCTTGGCATTCCAGCGCCAGACCAGCAGGCCAAGCAGGAAGGCATGCGTGCCCAGCAGCAGGAGCAGCAGCGACAGCGCATAGCGGAGGCTGCCGGGATGGGTGGCCATCGCGCTGGTCCAGAACAGCCTATTGCCGGCGATGGCGAAAAACAGACTGGCCAGCGCGATCAGCGCTTCGCTGGAGAGCCGGGGCCGCCGTTGCAGCCAAGCCATGGCAGGCAGGCGCAGTGTGCGTGCGACATTGGCATTCATGCGCGCGCGCCCACCGGGCGAGAGGCCGGGCGCTGCAGGTAGCCGCGGATGAGTGCATAAAGGCCAAGCGAAAGCAGCCAGCAGACGGTCAGGGTGGCGAGGTCGTGCGACATGAAATGTGCGCCGCGGAGCTGCTGGGCAAACCCCAGCGCGATGCCGGCGAGCAGGCCGACGGCCAGCCCGCGCCAGCGCCAGGCCGGGCGCCACAGCAGCGCGAAGAAGTACAGGCTGACCCACGCATAGCCCGCGCTGGCCTGGCCGGCGGGAAAGCAGGCCGCGGCGGGCAGGACGGCGGGGCGGGCCTGCAGGAGGCCGACGAACGGGCGCTCGCCTCCGTAACGCACGAGGTCCCAAGGGCAGTCCATGTGGGTCAGTGATTTCAGCAGAGATACCGCGCCGGTGCCCAGCGCGATGGCCAGTACCAGATGCAACAGGGCCCAGCGCAGGCGGCGATCCTTGCCCTGGCGCCACTGGTACAGACACAGCACCAGCACCATGAGCGTAGCGGCGGCGCTGAGCCACTTGCCACCCTTGTGCATCAGCGTGCTGGTCATCCACGCCTCGCGCAGCAGCCATTGGTGGCCTTCCATCGCGAAAATGCGGTCGGCGATCCATTGGTCGCCGACCAGCACCAGCACGCTGAAAAGCAGGGATGCGGCGATCAAGGGCAACCAAAGATGGCCTGCAGTGAATCCGCTGCCTGCGATCTGCCGAACGCGTAGGAGCGAATATCCGGGAACAGCGGTGCGGTGCATGGTCGAGGCCATCTGAGGATCCTCGGCCATGCTAGGGAGCATGCTGTCGGAGAAAAATCGGAGCCCCGTTCGCCTTTGGTTAAAGCGCGAATGCGTGGCGCTTTCGATCATTCTTCGGCGTTGCTGGCGCCGATCATCGCCGCATGACAGCCGCTGGACCATGCGGTTCCCGGCACCAGTCGCCACCGGTTGCGGTTGGACATGCCGATGTCGATGACCTGCGCGGTATCCACGCAGGGGCTCATCGCCGCATCCTGCACCAGCAGCCAGCGTGCCTGCGGTGCAGCAGCAGGCCAGCGGCCCGCATCACGCCACTGCAGGTCCCACGGGCGCTTCAAGCCGAACTCGCGTACCTTCCGATCCGCCTGCAGCAGGTTCTGCTCCCGCCAGGCCAGCAGGCCCAGTTCTGTCTGCGCAGCCAGAGCAGGGGCAGGCGCCAGCGCCCGCAAGGGAAGGAAGACAGCGACAAAGGGGGAGCGTCCGGGTAAAGCCGGACTATCCACCCGGGCGCGTGGGAAATTCGTCGGAAGCGCGGGGGCACGGGATTCCGACATCGGCGGCGCTACCATGCAGGGAACTACGGGAGGGATACGCGCATGCGTCTGCTGGTGATCGAGGACAATCGGCAACTGGTCGCCAACCTGTTCGACTACTTCGAGTCGCGCGGGCATGTGCTGGACGTAGCGCCGGACGGCATCACCGGATTGCACCTGGCCACCACGCAGGTCTACGACGCGCTGATCCTGGACTGGATGCTGCCGCGCATGGAGGGCCCTGAAGTACTGCGTCGCCTGCGCGCCGAACACGCCTCGGAAGTGCCGGTGATCATGCTGACGGCCCGCGATGAACTGCCGGACAAGATCGCCGGCTTCCGCGCCGGCGCCGATGACTACCTGACCAAGCCCTTCGCATTGCCCGAGCTGGAAGTCCGGCTGGACGCGCTGGTGTTGCGCGCGCAGGGGCGCAACCCACGCAGACGCCTGCAGGTGGCCGACCTGGTGCTGGACCTGGCCACGTTGGAAGCCCAGCGCGCAGGCCAGGCGCTGCGCCTGTATCCGGCCTGCCGCAAGCTGCTGGAAGTGCTGATGCGTGCCAGTCCCGCCGCCGTGACGCGGCAGCAGCTGGAGTTCGCATTGTGGGGCGATGAACCCCCGGATGGCGACCTGCTCAGATCCCACGTCTACGAACTGCGCCGCAGCGTGGACGGACCGTTCGCGCGCAAGCTGGTGCATACCCTGCCGCGGGTCGGCTATCGCTTGGCCGTGCAGGAAGCAGAGGCCATCGATGGCCTCTAGGCCCGCCCCCCTGTATCGGCGCGTGTTGGGCTGGCTGCTGACCTACCTTGCGCTGATTTCGCTGGCGGTGTTCGGCGTGGGCAACAACGTGCATGAACATGCCGAACACGCGGCGTGGCGCGCGCTGCTGAACTCCGAGCTGGACAGCATCATCCTGCACAGCAAAAGCGATCCGGACTATCGCTGGCAGGATTCAGACACGCTCAGCCTGTTCCGTCTGGATCAGCCGGGGACCCCGGCAACGCTGCGCGGCCTGCACCCCGGGCTGCATGACGGCATCCCGATCGGCGAGCGCAAGGCGGCGGTGATGGTGCGGCAGACCGACACCATGGGCCGGGTGGCACTGGCCTTGGATATCTCCGACTTCGAAGCGCTGGAGCAGTTCGCCACGCGTTGGGTGCTGCTGGCCGGGCTGGTGATGGTGATCGTCACGGTGATCATGGCGCGCCTGGGCATGCAGCGGGTGGTACGCCCCTTGAGCCTGCTGGCCGGCGATATCGCCGCGCTGAAGCCGGGGGCGCCGGGGCAGCGCATCGTCGTGGATACGCGTGGAAGCGCCGAGCTGCACACCATTGCCGATTCCCTCAACGATTACCTGGCGCGCAACGAGCAGTTCGTCGAGCGCGAACGGGTGTTCATCAGCACCGCAAGCCATGAGCTGCGTACGCCGGTGGCGGTGATCACCGGGGCAGCCGAGCTGGCGCTGGAACAGCCCGGCCTGCCCGAGCGTGCGCGCCAGCAGATACTGCGCGTGCAACGCACCGCAGGAGACATGGAGGCACTGATCGAACTGCTGCTGGTGTTGGCGCGCGATCCGGCGCGGCTGGCCGCGCGTGCCGAACGCATCGCGTTGGCCCCGTTGCTGCCGCAGATCATCGAGGACCATCGCCACCTGCTGGGCGACAAGGACCTGACCGTGAGCCTGCAGGCTGCGCCGGTGGACCTGGTGGCACCGCTTGCGGTAGTGCAGGCGGCGATCGGCAACCTGCTGCGCAACGCCATCGAAAACAGTGGGCGTGGCAACATCCAGCTGGAGCTTTCATCGCATGGCGTGCTGACCCTGCGCGATCCCGGGCATGGCATGAGCCCGGAGGAGATCGCCGCGATCCACGCGCGGATGGCGCGCGGGCTGCGCAACGAACACGGCGGCATCGGCCTGGAGCTGGTCGCACGCCTGTGCGAACACCTGGGCTGGACGCTGCGGTTCGAACCGGTGAAGCCGCGCGGCACCCTGGCCACGCTGGATGTGAGTGCCTCGCGCCTGCAGTGACTGCCGGCCAGGGCCGGCACCCCGGTCCGCTACTCTCGCTGCAGGGCCGATGGTAAGCTCAGCGGGTGCCGCCTCCTGCGGCATTTTTTTCGCCCGTCACTTTTCGATCGACAGAGGACTGCATGCCGACCGAACCTGCTACCGCCCTGATCTCCAGCGACATCGTCGGCCTGGGGCTCATCGCCGCCACCCTTGCGCTCATTTTCTGGGCAGCCAGTGGCCCCACGCCACTGCTGAAGAAAATCTTCGCGTGGGTGCCCGCCTTGCTGCTGTGCTATTTCATCCCGGCCATCTACAACACCGTCGGACTGATCGATGGCCATGGCACCGCGCTGTACAACCCGGTCGCGCGCGATGTACTGCTGCCTGCGGCGCTGGTGTTGCTGACGCTGTCCATCGACCTCAAGGGCATCGCCAAGCTGGGTCCGAAGCTGTTGGTGGTGTTCTGCGCCGGCACGGCCGGCATCATGCTGGGTGCGATTGTCTCCTTCCAGGTGATGAAGCTGATCCATCCGGAGACGGTGGCCGGTGATACCTGGGCGGGCATGGCCGCGCTGGCGGGGAGCTGGATCGGCGGCGGCGCCAACATGGTGGCGATGCGCGAGATCTTCGGCACCGATGCCACCACCTTCGGCCAGTTCGCGGTGGTGGACGTGGCCTGCGCCAGCCTGTGGATGGCGATCCTGCTGTTCCTGGCCAACCGCTCGCAGCAGATCGATGCGCGCAACGGCGCCGACACCCGCGCCATCGATGAAATGAAGGCGCGCATCAGTGCCTACGAGGCGCAGAACGCGCGCATTCCCAGCCTGACCGACCTGATGGTGATCGTCGGCGTGGCGCTGGGCGGGGTGGGGTTGGCGCATGCCATCGCCACGCCGCTGGCGGGCTGGTTCAGGGCCAACGTGGCCTGGTCCAGCCAGTTCAGCCTGGACAGCCCGTTCGTCTGGGTGGTGCTGCTGTCCACGGCGCTGGGCCTGGCCCTGAGCTTCACCCGTGCGCGCCGGCTGGAATCTGCCGGTGCCTCGCGGCTGGGCACGGTGTTCCTGTATTTCCTGATTGCCTGCATCGGCATGCAGATGGACCTGCTGTCGCTGCTGGATCGTCCGTGGTTGTTCGTGCTGGGCCTGATCTGGATGGCCACCCATGTGCTGGTGCTGTGGATCGTGGCCAAGTTGCTGCGCGCGCCGCTGTTCTTCTTCGGCGTTGGTTCGATGGGCAACATCGGCGCGGCGGCATCGGCACCGGTGGTGGCTGCCGCATTCCATCCTTCGCTGGCACCGGTGGGCGTGCTGCTGGGGACGGTGGGTTATGCCACCGGCACCGGGCTTGCGTACGTCACCGGCCTGATCCTGAAATGGATGGCCGGGGCATGAAAAAACGGCGGGGCCGAAGCCCCGCCGTTTTCAGTTTGACTCAGCAGCAGCGTCCGCCGTTCCTGCCGCCATAACGCGCTTCCTGCCGCTCGCGGAAGAACGTCTTGTAGTCCATCGGCGTGCGGTCCGGATGATTTTCCAGCACGTGCCGGACGTAGTTGTCGTAGTCCGGGATGCCGCAGCACAGACGCGCGGTCTGCACCAGTCGCCGCCAGATACGGCGATGGGCCTGGTGCTGGCCGACAGGTACCAGTTCGGTACTCATCACAGGTCCGCCATCTGGTGCGGCAGCAGCTTCACGTACTCGGTTTCCTTGTCCGTGCGCTGCGGCGTGCGGCGTGCGGCCGCGATGGTCTTCAGCGAATAGAACAGGATCGAGAGCACCACCAGCAGGAACAGCACGGTCAGGCTCGTATTGACGTAGGCGTTGACCACGATCTGCTGCATCTGCCCGACGGTCTTGGCCGGGGCGGTGAGGGTGCCGCTGGCGATGGCGTCCTGGTACTTGTGCGCCTGGGCCAGGAAGCCCTGCGCCGGGTTGCTGTCGAAGATCTTGATCAGCCCGGCGTAGGTGGTGCAGATCAGCAGCCACACGGCAGGCACGGCGGTGACCCAGGCGTAGCGGTCGCGCTTCATCTTGAACAGCACCACGGTGCCCAGCATCAGTGCGATACCGGCCAGCATCTGGTTGGAGATGCCGAACAGCGGCCACAGGGTCTGGATGCCGCCGAAGGGATCGACCACGCCGGAGTACAGCAGGTATCCCCACAGCGCCACGCAGCCGGCGGTCGCCAGGATGTTGGCCGTCCACGATTCGGTCTTCTTCAGCGCCGGGATGAAGTTGCCCAGCAGGTCCTGCAGCATGAAGCGACCGGCACGGGTACCGGCATCGACGGCGGTCAGGATGAACAGCGCTTCGAACAGGATGGCGAAGTGGTACCAGAACGCCATCATCGCATCGCCGGCACTGGGGATCGCTTCGTGCAGGATCATCGCGATACCCACGGCCAGGGTCGGCGCGCCACCTGCGCGATGCAGGATGGTCGGCTCGCCGATGGCCACCGCGGTGGCTTCCAGCTGCTCCGGGGTGATGGTGAAGCCCCAGTTGGTGGTGATGTAGTGCGCCGCCGATACCGCATCGGCACCGATCACCGAGGCCGGGCTGTTCATGGCGAAGTAGATGCCGGGCTCGATGATCGAGGCGGCGACCAGTGCCATCACCGCGACGAAGGATTCCATCAGCATGCCGCCGTAGCCGATGTAGCGCGCGTGCGCTTCATTGGCCAGCAGCTTGGGCGTGGTGCCCGAGGCGATCAGGGCGTGGAAGCCGGACACCGCACCGCAGGCGATGGTGATGAACAGGAACGGGAACATCCCGCCCTTCCACACCGGGCCATCGCCACTGGCGGCGAACTGGGTCAGCGCGGGCATCTTCAGTTCGGGCATGACGATCAGGATGCCGACCGCCAGCGCGATGATGGTGCCGATCTTGAGGAAGGTGGACAGGTAGTCGCGCGGCGCCAGCAGCAGCCACACCGGCAGCACCGAAGCGATGAAACCGTAGCCGATCAGCATCCAGGTGATCTGCTTGGCGGTGAAGGTGAAGGCCGGGCCCCAGACCGGATCGGCCGCGACGATGCCGCCGAACCAGATCGAGCCGAGCAGCAGGATCAGGCCGACCACCGAGATCTCGCCGATCTTGCCGGGACGTATGTAGCGCATGTACACGCCCATGAAGATCGCGATGGGCATCGTGGCGATCACCGTGAACATGCCCCACGGGCTTTCTGCCAGCGCCTTGACCACCACCATCGCCAGTACGGCCAGGATGATGATCATGATCAGGAACGCACCGAACAGCGCGATGGTGCCGGGAACCGGCCCCATTTCCTCGCGCACCAGGTCGCCCAGCGAACGGCCGTTGCGGCGGCTGGACAGCACCAGGATCATGAAGTCCTGCACCGCACCGGCCAGCACCACGCCGACCACCAGCCACAGCAGGCCGGGCAGGTAGCCCATCTGCGCGGCCAGCACCGGGCCGACCAGCGGGCCGGCGCCGGCGATGGCGGCGAAATGGTGGCCGAACAGGACGTGTTTGTTGGTCGGGACGTAGTCCAGGCCATCGTTGTTGAGCACCGCCGGCGTGGCCCGGGTGGGGTCCAGCTGCAGCACCTTGCTGGCTACGAACAGGCCGTAGAAGCGGTAGGCAATCAGGTAGATGGAGACCGCGGCAACCACGATCCACAAGGCGTTGATCGGTTCACCGCGGCGCAGTGCCACGGTGCCCAGACAGAATGCGCCGAGCAGTGCGAGCAGTGCCCAGCCCAGCTTTGAGAAGCCTTTCATGAGGTGAACTCTCCCTTAAGAACATCACAAGGGTCCGCCTTGCCCAGTGCCGGGTCAATGCAGACAGGGTGTTTCCCAGCTAGTACTTTGGTCGTAACGCGGTCACGGCGGCTCCCCGGCCGTGGCGGGCACCGCTGGAACAATGGGTTGCGGCGCGAGGGCTTGGCGCTGCCGGCGACAGCCGCCATCTTGCAGGTAGACACTTTGCTGGAGTTTCCATGAGCACCCAGACCGCGGCCCGCGTGCTGCGCATCATCGAAGGCGCGCCTACGTCCGATGGCGCCGGCGTACGCCTTACCCGTGTCATCGGCGGATCGGCTCTGCCGGACCTGGATCCGTTCCTGCTGCTGGATGAATTCGGCACCGACAAGGCCGAAGACTATCTGGCCGGCTTCCCCAGCCACCCGCACCGCGGATTCGAAACGGTTACCTACATGCTCGACGGGCGCATGCGGCACAAGGACAACCACGGCAACGAAGGCCTGCTCACCCCGGGCAGCGTGCAGTGGATGACCGCTGGCCGTGGGCTGGTGCATTCAGAGATGCCCGAGCAGGAAAGTGGCCGCATGCGCGGCTTCCAGCTGTGGGTGAACCTGCCGGCGCGCGACAAGATGACCGCGCCGAAGTACCAGGAGTTCGCCCCGGATCGCATCCCGCAGGTCACGCCGCTGGCCGGCGTCAGCGTCAAGATCATCGCCGGTGAGGTCGACGGCACCGCCGGCCCGATCATCCAGCCGGCCACCGATCCGGTGTATCTGGACATCACCCTGGACGCCGGCGCGGCGTGGGAGTACGTGCTGCCCGACGGCCACAACGTGTTCGCCTATGTGTTCGAGGGCGAGCTGCAGATCGGAAGCGGCGAGGACGCGCGAGCGGTGGCAGCGCAGCAGATGGCGGTGCTGGGCGGCGGCAATGCGCTGCACCTGGCTGCGGGCGGCAGCGGTGCGCGGCTGATCCTGGTGGCGGGTCGTCCGCTGCGCGAGCCGGTGATGCGGCACGGCCCGTTCGTCATGAATACCCGGCAGGAGCTGATGCAGGCCTTCGTGGACTTCCAGGAAGGCCGTTTCTGAGGCTTCCGTGGCGTAGGGCCGGTCATCCGCCGGCCCCGCCGACAGGGGGCGCATGATCAGCGACCGGCGGCCACGGCTGCCGGATTGAGGTTCATGCTGCGGATCATCTGCTGCAGGCCGGCGCGCTCTTCGCTGTCGCCGGGATACAGCGCCAGCTGTGCGTATCGGTTCTTGTCGATCTTCACCACGCTGACGCGGCGGTCGGCGAAGCCCGGGGGTTCCTGACCGCCGAGGTCGGGCAAGTACCAGTAAAGCTCTTCGCCGGCGAAGCTGTCCTTTTCCTGGCGCAGCGCGCGCGGGAAGCGCAGCGCTGGATCATTCCCCGTCAGCATCAGGCTCATGACTTCGCGGCCGTCGCTGGTGCTGGCGCGGCACACCAGGAAATCGCCGGTGGCCTGCTCCTGCCATTGCAGGTTGCTGGAGGCGGGCAGCGACGGACACTTGGGTGCGCTTTGCGCGTGAGCGGTGATGGCAATGGCGCACAGGCACAGCAATATGGCGGCAGAGACGGTTTTCATGCAGTTCCCCCAGAGGCGTTCAAGTCGACGGCACCGCCAGCGGCGGGCCTGCGTGGTCGCCGTTGCGACCTGGCATCCATCCCCGGATGCCGCGTCGGCCCGCCAGCCCAGCTGGCGGGTGTTCCTTGACCTTAACGGAACGTGAGCAACTGCACAAATCGCGGTTTCATCGGCAACCAAATTCCTGCGCTTTGCACGGCAGACGATGCGGTAGCGGGTCAGTCGCGCGCGCTGCCCAGCCACTTGTAGATCATGCCGCCGATCAACCCACCCAGCAGCGGAGCGACCCAGAACAACCACAGCTGGGAGACGGCCCCGCTGCCGGCGAACAGCGCCACGGCCGTGGAGCGGGCCGGGTTCACTGACGTATTGGTGACCGGGATGCTGATCAGGTGGATCAGGGTCAGGGCCAGGCCGATCGCCAGCGGGGCGAATCCTGCGGGCGCGCGGCCATGGGTGGCGCCCATGATGACCACCAGGAACGCGGCGGTGAGCACCACCTCGCAAAGAAAGGCGGCGGCCGCGCTGTAGCCGCCGGGCGAGAGTGCGCCATAGCCGTTGCTGGCGAAAGCACCGGCCTGTCCCGGGGTGATGCTGAAAGCCGGGCTGCCCTTGGCGATCTGCAGAAGGATGAAGCCGGCGAGCAATCCGCCCAGCACCTGGGCGATGACATACGGGCCCAGGTCCTTGCCGGCGAAGCGGCCACCGGCCCACAGCCCGATGCTCACGGCCGGATTGAAGTGTGCGCCTGAGACGTGGCCGAACGCGTACGCCCCGGTCACCACGGTCAGCCCGAAGGCCAGCGCGACGCCGAGAAAGCCGATGCCGAGTGGATTTCCATCGCCGCCGAAGTTCGCGGCCAGGACCGCGCTGCCGCAGCCCCCCAGGACCAACCAGAACGTGCCGAGGAACTCGGCAGCAAGACGCTTGCCCATGCTCATCGCAGCAGCCTCCATTGGGGCCCCGGCGGTGCCGGGACGCCGCCATTTACGTGTCAGGGCGGTGAAGGCGATGTCAATGTTCGATGAAGGCCTACTTTGCCGGAAGTGGAATGAACTCCGTTGCGTCGCCGGGGATGGTGCCGAAGCGGCCGTTATCCCAGTCATGCTTGGCCTGCTCTATGCGCTCCTGGGAACTGGAGACGAAGTTCCACCACAGATGGCGCGGTGCATCCAGCGGCTCACCGCCCATCAGCATCGCCTTGACCGGCGTCTTCGCGCGCAGCCGGCCGCGGGCACCTTCGGCCGGGATGATCAGGTGCTGGGCGGGAACATCCACACCGTCCAATTGCGCCTGGCCTTCCAGGATGTACAGCGAGCGCTCGCGGTGGCCGGTGTCGATGTCGATCTCCGCATCCGGTTCCAGGTCGATGGCCACGTTGAGCGTATCGGCGAACACCTTGACCGGGGATTCTTCGCCATAGGCGCGGCCGGCGATCACCCGCAGCCAGGCGCCATTGCGGCGTTGCTGGGGCAGGGTGGCGGCACTGTGGTGGTGGAAGGCCGGTTCAACTTCCTCGTACTGCCTGGGCAGTGCGATCCAGGTCTGCATGCCGTGCAGGGGATGGCCGTGTTCGCGTTCTGGCGGCGGCGTGCGTTCGGAATGCGAGATGCCACGGCCGGCGGTCATCCAGTTGACATCGCCGGGGCGGATCACCTGGTCCGAACCGAGACTGTCGCGGTGGCCGATGGCACCGGCCCAGAGGAAAGTTACCGTGGCCAGGCCGATATGCGGATGCGGACGCACGTCGATGCCGGTGCCGGCAGTGAGCAGGGCCGGGCCCATCTGGTCGACGAACACGAACGGGCCGACGCTGCGTGCCTGCAGGGACGGCACGGCGCGGCGTACTTCCAGCCCGCCGATGTCGTGCACGCGGGGGGCGATGATGGTGGTCATGCGGGCGATCTCGCTGGCGGGGACAGGGGCGCAGGATCGCACGCGATGTGGATTCTGGGATGCCCCGAATGGGCAACAGGCTGTTGCGCGGTGCGGACGGGTGGGACCCCCTCGCGGGTGGCTGCTTACAGCTGGATACGTGGTTGGGGCCGGGCGGTGGGGCTGGTCGGGGGACGGCAAGAGCCGCTCTGCGGGCCTCGTTTCGCGCCATCCATGGCGTGGGGACACGTCATCGCATTCGCGCTGACGCTCCCACGCTTTGCTGCGCAAACCGCGGGCCCCGTCTCACCAACACCCACACCCTGCCGCTTCGCGGCCGCCCCTGACTCAGGGGCTCCCTCCACCCGACACGCTACGGCGCTCTGGTAGCGCCGACCCATGGTCGGTGGAAACCATCAAAACCCCATTCCCCCACAGTCCGCCGACCATGGGTCGGCGCTACCGAAGGTTCCATGGCCGCCATGGACCTGTCGAAGGTGGGGCGGGGTGGTTGTGCAGGACCGTCTTTTCGCATGGATGCGAAAAGCGAGCCTACACGGACGTACTTGCGGCGTGTCCTGCACAGCCACCCCGCCCCGCCAACAAGCAGCCCTGCAGCTTTTGACGTTGACGTTGACGTTGACGTTGACGTTGCCTGATTGCCGGCCAGCGGCCGGCACTACTTCAGCTTGATCTCGCGCAGGCGCTCTTCGAGGAAGCCATGGGCGGTGATCGGCTCCGGATACCGGCTCGGGTTTTCCGGGGTGATGCACGAGGGCAGCACGTCGATCAGGTAATCCGGGTTCGGGTGCAGGAAGAACGGCACCGAATAACGCGGCTGGCGTGCCAGCTCGCCCGGCGGATTGACCACGCGATGGATGGTCGAGGGATACACGTGGTTGGTCAGGCGCTGCAGCATGTCGCCGATGTTGACCACGATGGTGTCCGCATCCGAAGTGAACGGCACCCATTTGCCATCGTGCGACTGCACTTCCAGGCCAGCGGCACTTGCGCCGACCAGCAGCGTGATGAAATTGATATCACCATGCGCGCCCGCGCGCACGTTCGGGATGTCGTCGGTGGTGATCGGCGGGTAGTGGATCGGACGCAGGATCGAATTGCCGTTGTTGGTCTTGTCGGCGAAGAAATCCTGCGGCAGGCCGATGTGCAGCGCCAAGGCAGACAGCACCCGCGAACCCAGGTGGTCCAACGCCTGGTACAACGCATAGCCACGCTCACGGAACTCCGGCACTTCGCTCGGCCACAGGTTCGGCGCCATCACCTCGCGGTATTTGGAATCATCGGGAATCTCGCGCCCGATGTGCCAGAACTCCTTCAGGTCGAAGTGGCTGGAGCCCTTCGCCGTTTCCACACCGAACTGGGTATAGCCACGCGCGCCGCCGCTGCCGGCGACGTGGTAACGGCGCTTGACCTCTTCCGGAAGCGCGAAAAAGGCCTTGAAGACGTCGTAGGCCGCGTCGATGTCGGCCTGCGGAATGCCATGGTTGCGGATGCCGGCGAAGCCCCACTGGCGGTAGGCGGCGCCCAGCTCGGCCACGAAGGCCTCGCGGTCGCTGTCGAAGCGGGTGATGTCGAGGGTGGGGATCTGGCTCACAACGGTACCTGGTTGGTCATGGGTCTGGACAGCGGCACACGCTGCCTACGGGCCGCGTTTCCGTGCCCGCATTGTGACAGATCAGGCTGCGGCACGTTGCCTCCCAGGCTGCCCCAGGCGCGCCACCACCGTGTCGCATCAGGCACGACGGGCCACGCGGAACACCCCACCGACCCGGCCGATATCGCCCCCGTATGTCGCAGCGAACATCGTTGATCTCCGGCGCACGCTCCGCCGCCCAAGCGCCCGCATCTTCCGCGTCACGCTGGCCTCCCTGCCCCGAACGCGTGCACTGGCTTCACATGCAACGTCCCCTGCGCATTCTGCATACCGAAGCGGCGATGGGCCTGGGTGGCCAGGAGATCTACATCTTCCGCCACATGATCGCGATGCGGGCGCGCGGCCATGATGTCTCGCTGTTATGCCAGCCAGGCGCCCGCCTGGGCGCATTGGCGCAAGCCAATGGATTCATCGTGCACCGGCTGCGGATGGGCGGGTTGCTCCGGCTGCTGCGGGGCATCGACCGGGTAGCCGCGCTGGTAAGGTCGCATCGCTTCGACGTAGTGAACACGACCAGCCGCCGCGACGCCCTTATCGCCGCGGCCGGGGCACGCCTGGCGCGCGCGCCGCTGGTGGTGCGCTCGCGCCACCTGATGAGTCCGGTGAACTCGCTGCTGACCTACACCGGCCTGCCCCACCGCGTGCTGACCGTCAGCCGTTTCGTGAAGCAGCAGCTGGTCGCGCGGGGCATCCAGGAGGGGCGCATCGGCGTGGTACCGCCCATCGCGATTCCACCGCAATGGCAGGGTGTACGCGGACCGGATCCTTGGCAGTGCCTGCAGGATACCCGCGCCCGGGTGCGGGCCGAGCTTGGATTCGTCGCCGGTGATGTGGTGGTCGGCTGCGTCGCAGTGCTTCGTCGCCCGAAGGGCCACATGGACCTGCTGCACGCCATCGCGCCGCTCTGCCACGCCCATCCCTCGCTTCACCTGGTGGTGATCGGCGATGGCGAGCCGGTCATGACCGAACTGCGCACCGCCAGCCAGCGGCTGGGGCTGCAGCGGCAGGTGCATCTGCTGGGTCACCGTTCCGACGCGCAGCGCCTGATGGCAGGACTGGACGTGTTTGCCCTGGCCACGCACAAAGAGGCGGCCGGCACCGTGTTCCTGGAGGCCGCCTTCGTCGGCGTGCCCATCGTGGCCACGCGCGTTGGCGGCGTACCGGAGATGGTGCGCGAGGGTTCCAACGCGCTGCTGGTCGAGCCGGGTGATCCAGCCGCATTGACCATGGCCCTGCAACGCCTGGTCGAGCAGCCGGGGCTGCGCAGGCAGATGGGCCGTGCCGGCTGGGACTGGATGCGCCGCGACGAACGATTCAGCCCCGTCGGGCACTGCCGCGCGACGGAAGCCTGCTACTACCAATGGTTGGAGGAACTTGGACATGCGTAAGGCCCACAGCGTGCCGGTGTTGATGCACCATCATGTCAGCCCTTCGCCGGGGATGATCACCGTGTCCCCGGCGAACTTCGAAAGCCAGATCGCATGGCTCGCCGACACCGGCTGGACGTCATTGACACTGGATCAGTACGCCGGCTTCCTGGTGGGCAAGCCGGTCCCGCGCAAGTCCATCGTCATCACCTTCGACGACGGTTATCTGGACAACTGGGTGTACGCCCACCCGATCCTGCAGGCACATGGCATGCATGCCGTGGTCTTCGTCGTCACCGGCTGGATGGGCCAGGGATCGGTACGTCCGCACGCGGGTCACTCCGGCGCATTGCTGCCCGCCACGCCGGACCATCGTGGATGCGAAGATGCGATATTCCGCCAAGGGCAGGCCGACCAGGTGATGATGCGCTGGGACGAGGCACGCGCGGCCATCGCCGCCGGCACCTTCGAAGTGCATTGCCACACGCACTCGCACACGCGCTGGCTGCAGCGCGCGGACCTGGACCGCAGCCAGCGCAGAAGCGGGCTGGATGCCGATCTGGCCAAAGCACGCCAGGTGCTTCAGCAGGAACTGGGCAGCGTCTCGGACACACTGTGCTGGCCCTACGGCGACTTCGACGCGGACCACGTAAAGATCGCCCGCGCGCATGGATTCCGTTACCTGCATACGACGCACCCGTTCGGTCGCAACCGCATCGGGGGCGACGCCGGGCACATCTATCGCTTCGCCGTGCGCGACCGCCCGGCTTCGTGGCTGCGCAGGCGCATTGCCTGCAGCTACCTGCCGGCACTGGCTCCCCTGTTCAACGGCTTCAAGGCCCGTCGCAAGGGCCTGCCCCCCGGCCCCTGAGCGTCGCCTTCCGGCAGCGGCCATCGGCGCAGCGATACAAGCCGATACAATGCGCCCCCTCCACGACAGACGCCTGCGTGCTGCCCTCCCCTGCACGATGAACCCCTCGATGCCTGCACGCCCCTCTTCCCCCACCTCATTCCCGCAGTGGCAGCGCCTTGCATGGGCGAGCTTGATGACCGCCGTGGGCGCTGTGCTGGCGATCGGCATCAGCGCGGCCAACATCCCATGGATGTCCAATCCCGGCGGAATGCTCGGCAAGCTGTACCTGACCCTGGCCGTACCCGGTCATTTCCTTGCCTTCGGCGCGCTGGTGATGCTGCCGGCGCTGCTGGCAGGCCTGTGGACGCGCAGCGCGCGGCCGCTCACGATCACGGCGGTGGTCATGCAGGGCCTTTGGCTGTGCCTGCTGCTGGTGGATGCCAAGGTCTTCGCGCTGTATCGCTTCCACCTCAATGCGATGGTGCTGAACATGGTGTTCGGCGGCGCCATGCAGGACCAGGTCAGCCTGTCCTGGAGCAACTGGCTGCAGGTTGCCGGCGTGGTCGCGGCGGTGTTCGCTGCCCAGGCGCTGCTGGCCTGGGGCTGCTGGCGGCTGCTGCCAATGCGTCCGCGTCGCGCCTGGGTGCTGGCCGGGTGGACGGCAGCGGCCGTGCTGATGACCGCAGGCCAGATCGCCACGGCCTACTACGACGCACGCGGCGAACGCGCGGTGATCAGCCAGTGGGCCTACCTGCCTTGGGCGCAGCCGATCACGGCCAAGCGGCAGATGCGTGCGATGGGCGTGCCGGTGGTCGATCGCGCCGCCGCACTGACCGATCCGAAGCTCAGTGAACTGGCCTACCCGAGCGCCCCGCTGCGTTGCCAGAGCCACCGGCGACCGAACGTGCTGGTGGTAGTGCTGGAATCGCTGCGCGCCGACGCACTGGATCCACAGACGATGCCCGGCACCTGGGCGCTGGCCCGGCAATCGCAGGTGTTCGACCGCCATTACAGCACCGGCAACGCCACCCGTTTCGGCCTGTTCGGCCTGCTGTACGGCCTGCCAGGCGGCTACTGGCAGCCGATGCTGGCCGAGCAGCGCGGCTCGGTCCTGTTCGACGTGCTCAAGCAGCAGGGCTATGCGATGTACCTGCATGGCAGCGCGCCGCTGTACAGCCCGGAGTTCGACCGCACCGCCTTCGCCGACGTACGGGAGCTGCTGCAGACCGCACCGGCGGCACTCAGCGTCGCCGAACGTGACCGCCACGTGGTCGACACGCTGCGTGCGGAAATCACCGCGACCCCCTCCGGCACGCCGTGGTTCGGCTTCGCCTTCCTCGATGCCACGCATGCGCCGTACCACCTGCCCAAGGGTTACCCTGCGCTGGACACGCCGATGGCCCAGGACATCAACTTCCTGGCGCTGGACCAGGACCACGATGCCACCCCGGAGCGCAATCGCTACCGCACCGCCGTCCACTATGCGGACAGCCTGGTCAGCCAGTTGTTGCAGTCACTGCGCGAAGCCGGCGTGGAGGACAACACCATCGTGCTGGTCACCGGCGACCACGCCGAAGAATTCAACGACCTCGGCCTGAACTACTGGGGCCACAACGGCAATTTCTCCGACTTCCAACTGCAGGTGCCGTTCGTGCTGCATTGGCCGGGAATGACGGCATCGCGGCAGGCGCGCATCAGTTCGCATGAGGACTGGGTGCCGACGCTGATGCGGCATGCCCTGGGCTGCGAAAACCCGCTGGAAGACTTCAGCACCGGCCAGGACCTGCTGGCACCGGCACCGATGGCACCGCGTTCGCTGCTGGTGGAAAGCTGGTCGCAGCGTGGCATCCGCCAGGGTCCGGATACCTATGTGTTCGACAAATTCGGCAACAGCACGGCACTGGGGCCGGACTACCTGCCGCTGCCCGTGCAGCAGCCGGACAGCGCCGGCCTGCGCGAAGCCTGGGACGAACTGACCCGCTTCCGCCGCCGCTGAGGCACATCCTGCGCACTCCGCGCGCGCCGCCGATGCCCGGCGGCGCCGCGGAACGGGGTCAGGCCGCAGCGGCGGCCTTCACTGCATCGGACAAACGATCCAGCGTTTCCTGCATCAGCGTAGCCTCGTCGGCCTCCACGGTCACCCGCACCACCGGCTCGGTGCCGGACGGGCGCAGGAACGCGCGGCCCCTGCCGGCGACCGCCTGCTGCGCCTGCACCAGCGCCTGCTGCACGCTTGCGGCCTGCACGGTGGCCTTGGCCGACACGTTGCCGAGCCGCACATTGACCGTCTTCTGCGGCACCCGGGACAGCGGCTGCAGGGCCTCACGCAGGCTCTGCCCGCTGCGGCGCAGTTCAACCAGCACCTGCAGCGCACTGACGATGGCATCGCCGGTGGTGGCGCGATCCAGGCACAGAAGATGCCCCGACGCTTCACCGCCGAGCACGCCGCCGCCTTCCACCAGCGCCTGGTGCACGTAGCGGTCGCCGACGTTGCTGCGCACGAACGGAATCTGCAGCTTTTCCAGCGCCTGTTCCAGCCCGAAGTTGGTCATCAGCGTGCCCACCACGGGACCGCGCAGGCGGCCATCGGCCTGCCAGGCGCGGGCCAGGATGAACAGCAGGTCATCGCCATCGACCGGGTTGCCCTGGTCGTCGGCCATCAGCACCCGGTCACCGTCACCGTCGAAGGCAATGCCCAGGTCGGCACCGGTTTCGCGCACCTTGGCCGCCAGGTTGTCGATGTGGGTCGAGCCGACGCCGTCGTTGATGTTGACCCCGTCCGGCGCCGCGCCGATGGCGATCACCTCCGCCCCCAGCTCGCGGAACAGCAGCGGTGCAATGTGGTACGTCGCGCCATGCGCGCAATCCAGCACCAGCCGGACGCCGCGCAGGTCGAAGTCGCGCGGCACGCTGGCCTTGCAGAATTCGATGTAGCGGCCGATCGCCTCGCGCGCACGCATCGCCTTGCCCAGCTTTTCCGATTCGGCGGTGGTGAACGGCTCATCGATGCCCGCTTCCAGCGCCAGTTCGGTGGCATCGTCCAGCTTCTCGCCCTGGGCGGAAAAGAACTTGATGCCGTTGTCATGATGCGGGTTGTGCGAGGCGCTGATCACGATGCCGGCGTCCGCCCCCAGCGTTCGGGTCAGGAAGGCAACAGCCGGCGTGGGCATCGGCCCCAGCAACTGCACGTCTACGCCCGCAGCAACCAGCCCGGCTTCCAGCGCCGCTTCGAACATGTAACCGGAAATGCGCGTGTCCTTGCCGATGACGACGATCGGGCGACGGTTGCCCGCCGCCTGCTGGGCCAGCAGCACGCGGCCGAACGCATTGCCCAGCCGCAGTACGAAATCAGCCGAGATCACGCCCTGGCCGACCCGGCCACGGATACCGTCGGTGCCGAAATACTTGCGCGTTCCCATCAAGCCTCCGTCGGCGCAGGTTCGCGGCGCATCATCGCCAGAAGCTCGGAGAGCCGGTCGCGCAGCTCGCGACGATCACAGATCTGGTCGATGGCACCGTGTTCGAGCAGGAACTCCGAGCGCTGGAAGCCTTCCGGCAGTTTCTCGCGCACGGTCTGCTCGATCACGCGCGGACCGGCAAAACCGATCAGTGCCTGCGGCTCGGCGATGTTGATGTCGCCGAGCATCGCGAACGATGCCGACACGCCACCGGTGGTGGGATGGGTCAGCACCGAAATATACGGCAGGCCGGCAGCGCGCAGCTTGCCCAGCGCCGCAGAGGTCTTGGCCATCTGCATCAGCGAGAACAGCCCTTCCTGCATGCGCGCCCCGCCGCTGGCGGAGAAGCAGATGTAGGGTGCACCGATCTCCAGCGCGGTTTCCGCAGCCAGCGCGAAACGCTCGCCGACCACCGAACCCATCGAGCCGCCCATGAAGGCGAAATCGAACGAGGACGCGACCAGCGGACGGCCCTTGAGCAGGCCGCGCATGGCGATCAGCGCGTCGTACTCGCCAGTGTTCTTCTGCGCGATCTTGATGCGCTCGGCGTACTTCTTCTGGTCCTTGAACTTCAGCAGATCATTCGGACCCAGCCGCGCGGCGATCTCGGTCATGCTGTCGGCGTCGAACAGCGAAGCCAGCCGCGCACGCGCGCGGATCGCCATGTGGTGCCCGCAGTTGGGGCAGACCTCCAGGTTCTTTTCCAGCTCCGGGCCATAGAGCGCGCTGCCGCAGCTGCTGCACTTCTCCCACAGGCCTTCGGGCACGCTGCGCTTCTTGTTGGGGACGTTGTCGGTGCGGATGCCCGACGGCATCAACTTGCTGAGCCAACTCATGCGGGTTGCTACTTCCGTTCAGGGCGGCCCGAAGGCCGCAAAGGCCGACAGTCTAGCTCAGCCCTTCCCCACCCGTGCACCCCCATAAAACCGTGCCCCGGCGTACGTTTGCAGCAAAACCACGCCATCCACCACCCCGCCGCCATGATCCGCCGACCATGGGTCGGCGCTACCAAGGCCATCAGGAACCTGTCGAAGGTGGGGCGGGGTGGCTGTGCAGGACCGTCTGTTGCCATGGATGGCAACAGCGAGCCCCCAAGGACGGGTTCACGGCGTGTCCTGCACGGCCGCCCCGCCCCACCGCCCCGCTAGCCCTGCAGACGCCTCAAGCATCCAACGCTTGCCGCAGCGGCGCCAGGAACGCCCCCGCCGCCTGCACCGCTTCCTCCACCGTGGTCGCCTGCGCCAACACCGACACCAACGCACTGCCCACCACCACGCCATCGGCCTGGCGCGCCATCGACGCCGCACTGGCCGCATCCTTGATCCCGAACCCGGCCACCACCGGCACGCTGGCCCGGTCGCGCAGCGCCTGCAGGCGGGCCCCCGCCGCCTCATGGTCGAGCAGGTCCGATGCCCCGGTAACACCGGCGAAACTCACGTAATAGAGATAACCGCGCGCCAAGCCCAGCAGCGTATCGGCACGTGCATCGCTGGTGGTCGGCGAGGCCAGCAGCACCAGCGCCAGGCCCGCCGCGTCGAACGCTGCGTTGGCCTCCCCCGCTTCTTCCGGTGGCAGGTCGACCAGCAGGATCCCGTCCACGCCAGCGGCAACGGCCTCAGTGGCGAAGCGGGCATAACCGTGGATCTCCACCGGGTTCAGGTAGCCCATCAGCACCACCGGCGTTTCAGTGTCGCGGCTGCGGAACTCGGCCACCGCCTGCAGCACGTAACGCAGCCCGGCGCCGCGCGCCAGCGCGCGCTCCGAACTGCGCTGGATGGTCGGGCCATCGGCCATCGGATCGGAAAACGGCACGCCCAGTTCCAGCACGTCGGCGCCGGCCTCGACCAGCGCGTGCATCACCGGGACGGTGGCCTCCAGCGACGGATCGCCGGCGGTGATGAAGGGAATCAGCGCCTTGCGCTGCGCATCACGCAGCCGCTGGAAACGGGCATCAAGTCGGGATACAGGCATTTCAGGCACGTCCTTGGATCAATACAGGGATGGCAGACATCACAGGATCAGGCCTTCGCGCGCGGCGATGGTATGCACGTCCTTGTCACCGCGGCCGGACAGGTTGCACAGCACCAGCTGGTCGCGCGGACGCTCACGGGCCAGCTTGATCGCCTGCGCCAGCGCATGGCTGGACTCCAGCGCAGCCAGGATGCCCTCGGTACGCGACAGCAGGTGGAAGGCCTGCAGGGCCTCCTCATCGGTGATGCCGAGATACGTGGCGCGGCCGCTGTCGGCCAGGAACGCGTGCTCCGGCCCGACGCCCGGGTAATCCAGGCCAGCGGACACCGAATGGGTCTCGATGATCTGGCCATCGTCATCGCACAGCACATAGGTGCGGTTGCCGTGCAGCACACCCGGGCGGCCTGCCGCGATGGAGGCGGCATGGCGCCCGGTCTCGATGCCATCACCGGCCGCTTCGGCGCCGAAGATCTGCACCTCGCGGTCATTCAGGAACGCATGGAACAGGCCGATGGCATTGCTGCCTCCGCCCACGCAGGCGGTGATCGCATCGGGCAGGCGGCCGTATTCCAGCAGCATCTGTTCGCGTGCTTCACGGCCGACGATGGCGTTGAAATCGCGCACCATGCGCGGATACGGATCCGGGCCGGCCACGGTGCCGATGATGTAGAAGGTGTCCTGCACGTTGGTGACCCAATCGCGCATCGCTTCGTTGAGGGCATCCTTCAGCGTCGCCGAACCCGACGTCACCGGCACCACGGTCGCGCCCAGCAGCTTCATCCGATAGACGTTGATCTTCTGCCGTTCGATGTCGGTGGCGCCCATGTACACCACGCATTCCAGGCCCAGGCGTGCGGCCACCGTCGCGCTGGCCACGCCGTGCTGGCCAGCGCCGGTCTCGGCGATGATGCGCTTCTTGCCCATCCGCGAGGCCAGCAGCGCCTGGCCGATGGTGTTGTTGATCTTGTGCGCGCCGGTGTGGTTCAGGTCCTCGCGCTTGAGCAGGATCTGCGCGCCGCCGACGTGGTCGCTGAGCCGCCGCGCATGGTAGATCGGGCTGGGTCGGCCCACGTAATGGGCCAGGTCGTGGTCGTATTCGGCGATGAAGGCCGGATCCTTGCGCGCCTGGTCGTAGGCCGCGGCAAGCTCCTGCAGCGGTCCGACCAGGGTCTCGGCGACGAAGCTGCCACCGTAACGCCCGAAATGCCCGTTGGCATCGGGATAGGCATGGAAGTCAGGAATCGGGGGGAGCGACATGAGGGCAACCGGGTCGAGCAGGTGGACCGCCACTCTAGCGCACGGGTTGCACGGGGAATATCGATATTTCCGCCACATCATGTCAGTATTTCTCACATGACAACGCGCCCGCTGCCCCCACTCAATGCCCTGCGCGCCTTTGAAGCGACGGCCCGGCTGGGCGGCGTCGGACGCGCAGCGCAGGCCCTGCATGTCACCCACGGCGCGATCAGCCGGCAGATCAAGCTGCTGGAGGCAGATCTCGGCCTGGCGTTGTTCGAGCGCGACGGGCGCGGCCTGCGCCTGACCGCCAGCGGCCAGACCCTGCAGGCCGCCTGCAAGGATGCGTTTGGACGGTTGCACGCCGCAGTGGACCAGCTGCATCGCCCGGCCCTGCACGACGCCCTGGTGCTTGGCTGCAGCAGCAGCGTGCTGGCGCGCTGGATGATCCCGCGATTGCCGCGGTTGCAGGCCGCCCTGCCCGCGCTCAACGTCCACTGGTCGGCGCTGGACGGCAGCTTCAGCGAAGCCCAGGCACGGCTGGATGCCGTGCTGCTGCTGGCTGAACCGCCGTGGCCGAACGGCTGGGAGGTGATCGAACTGGCACCGGAACGGGTCGGCGCGGTGCTCTCCCCACAACACCCGGCAGCGGCACGCCTGCAGGGTCGGCCGGCGTCCGCATTGCTGCCCGAGGAACTGCTGCATACCACCTCGCGGCCGCAGGCATGGCCGGCCTGGGCCGCTGCGCATGCGCTGGACGCGCGCGCGCTACGGCGAGGCCAGGGCTTCGAACACCTGTATTACCTGCTGGAAGCGGCGGTGGCGGGACTGGGCGTGGCGATCGCGCCGGAACCCCTGGTTGCCGATGATGTGGCAGGCGGGCGACTGATCGCGCCGTGGGGATTCACCGCCACCGCCGGCGCCTGGGTGCTGGCGCGGCAGGCTGCCCGTGCGGATCCGCGTGTCGATGCGTTGGTGGCCTGGCTGAAGGCCGAACTTGCTGATCGGTAAACCGGCAGCAGGGTGCGCTCAATCGAGACTTGCGCAGTCCGCGCGACGGACTTCTTCGACGAACTTGCGCATCAGGTAACCGTCCTTGATGCCCGGCTCGGATTCGATCCCGCTGGACACATCCACGCCCCACGGCAGGGTCGCCACGGCCGCGTCGAAGATGTTTTCCGGGGTCAGCCCGCCGGCGAGCAGGAAGGGTCGGTGCAGGCCGCTCGGAATGCGCGTCCAATCGAAGGCAACGCCGGTCCCGCCGCCGCCGCCCGGCGCATGGCTGTCGAACAGGAAACCGGCCGCACTGGGGTAGCGCAGCTGCAGGGTGCGTGCGTTGACCTCTTCGCGGCCGCCCATCGCGATGGCCTTCAGGTAGGGCATGTTGAAGCCGCGGCAGAAACCCTCGTCTTCATCGCCGTGGAACTGCAGCAGCGTAGGACGCACGGTGCGCAGCACTTCACGCACTTCCTCACGCGTGTTGTCACGGAACAGGGCCACCACATCGACCATCGGCGCGATCGCCTGGCGCATCGCACGTGCTTCGGCGGGCGCCACGCGGCGCTTGCTCTCGCGGGCGAAGATGAAGCCCACCGCATCCACGCCGAGCTCGCCGGCCAGGCGGACATCGCCGGCGCGGGTCATGCCACAGAACTTGATGCGGGTACGGTAGTAGGAGCGGCTCATAGGGTGACCTCGGCAGGCAGGTGCCAGTTGTCGGGGTACAACGGGCCCAGGAACACCAGGCCCTGAGGGGGTGCAGTGGGCCCGGCGACGGTACGGTCCTGGCCGGCCAGCAGCTCACCGATCCACTCGACCGGACGCTCCCCGCTGCCCACCAGGATCAGCGAACCCACGATATTGCGAACCATGTGATGAAGGAATGCATTGGCCTGCACCGACACTTCGATCACCTCCTCGTTGCGCAGCACGCTGACCGACTGCATCTGGCGACGCGCGTGCAACGCTTCGCACTGGATGCTGCGGAAGGCGCTGAAGTCGTTCTCGCCGAGCAGCGCCTGCCCGGCCTGGTGCATCAGCCCGGCATCCAGCGGGCGCCGCTCCCAGCTGAGCGTCTGCCGCTGCAGCGCCGGTCGTATCGAACGGTTCAACAGACGGTAGCGATAGCGTCGTGCGCGTGCGGAAAAGCGCGCATGGAAGTCATCGGCGACCGGCGTGCACCAGCGCACCGCGATCGACCTGGGCAGCCGCGCGGTGGTGCCCAGGGTCCAGCCGCGCGGTTCGCGCACGGCATCGGTATCGAAATGCACGACCTGGCACTGACCATGCACGCCTGCATCGGTACGGCCGGCGCAGACCACGCGTACTGGCGAATCGGCGACCGACGACAGCGCCTTTTCCAGGCTGGCCTGCACGCTCGGGCCGGCTTCGCCGAGATTCTGCCAGCCCTTGTAATCGCTGCCGTCGTACTCCACGCCCAAGGCGTAACGCATGCTGCTACCTCTGAATCTGTGAAAAGACGCCAAGCCGGCCGCCGGTGCCGGCGTCAGCCGGCTGGATCGCGCTCGGACCATACCGCCAGCGCGTTGCCGCCGGGCTCGCGGAAGTGGAACCGGCTGCCCCCCGGAAACGAAAAGACCGGCTTGAGCAGCTCACCGCCCGCAGCGAGGACTGCCTCGATCACCGGCTGCAGCTGGTCGGCATACAGCACCACCAGCGGCGCGCCTGCGGTGTCGGTGGACACCGGCGCGGCACGATAGAAGCCGCCCTGCAGCCGCCCGTCATCGAAGGCGGTGTAGTCCGGGCCGTAATCCTGGAACTGCCAGCCGAACACGGCCTGGAAGAACGCGCGACTCGCCGCCGGATCCTGCGAAGCGAATTCGATGTAGTCGATGCGATGGTCGCGTTGCATGGTCGATACTCCGTACAGCCCAGGGGTCAGCCGAGGCGCGCCAACAGTTCGCGCGCCTGCGCCTGCAGATGGGGATCATCGCTGCGGGCCACCTCTTCCAGCAGTGAGCGCGCAGTCTGCGCATCCCCCAGGTCCAGATAGGCGATGGCCAGTTCGAGGCGGTCATGGCCACCGGCATGCGCTGGCGCGGCGGCGATCGCGTCGGGGGCGTGCGTCGCTGCATCGTCCGACATCTCCGGCGCCACCGGCGCGTCCCCGGCGGGAAGCTCGAAGACGCCGCGGAAGGCCTCCTGCTGCTCGGCATGGCGGGCGTAGGCGGGCACCGGGTCAACGACCGGTTCTGCCTCCAGCAAGGGTTCCTCGGCAGGCGGCGCCGCGGTCGAAACGCTGGCCGGTGGTTCCAGATCGAAATGCACCGGCGCTTCGCCGGCAATGCCGGTGTCGGTGCGGCTTTCGATGTGCGCATCGGGCAGCACGTCGACCACCCTGCCGGCGTCGGTCTCGGCGTCGGCCTGTTCCCGAGGCTCCTGCTCCCACCCCGCGCGCTCGGCCAGCACATCCAGCCCGGCACCGGCCGGGACGGCGGCCGACAGCGCGCTGTCGTCGTGGTCGTCACGGCGCAGCGGCGGCAGTGGCGAGGGTTTGCGGCGACGCGACAGCCACCAGCCCACGGCCACCAGCAGCAACAACGGCAGCGCCAGCCAGAACCAAGGGCCGCTGGACGCCTGCTGTGGGGCCTCTGCCAAGCGCGCCTGTGCGGCCGCGATCTCGGTGTCCTTCAGGCTGACCAGCGCCTGCTGCTGCGCTTTCAGCTTTTCCAGATCCGCGACGCGTTGCTTGAGTTCATCGATCTCGGCATCGCGCGTGGCGACGTCTTCCCTTGCCTGACGCAGTTGTTCGTTGCCGAGCATGTCACCCTCGTTGCCATCACCGGTGCCGGTGGTTGAGCCAGCCGTGGCAGCGGCAGCCGCCACCGCCGGAGCGATTTCAAGACGCGCGCCGGTGCCGCGGGCCGCCGCTGCGGCGGGAGCCGGCGTGGCGGCCACAACATTCGAATCAGCCGCGGCCGGCTGCGGAATGGTGCGCGACTGCCGCCACTGCGCAGCATGCTCCCTCACCATCGCTGCCGCCTCGCTGCCATCAACGGCGGCCAGCGAGGCCGCATCGGGCACGCGCAGCACCGCACCCTGCTTGAGCAGGTTGATGTTGCCGCGGATGAAGGCTTCCGGATTGGCCCGCAGCAGGGCGATCATCGCGCGTTCGCGGCTGATCTGCTGGCCGACGGCCAGCGACTGTGCAATCTGCGAAAGGGTCTGCCCCTGCCGCACCGCGATATCGCCGGCAGCGACGGTGGCCTCGGGCACCGGCGCGCGTGGTGCAGCCGTGCTGGCGGTGCGCGCTGCAGGGGCAGGTGCAGCGGCTGCAGTCGAGGTTTCCGGCGGCGACTGCGCCGGTGCGGCCTGCGGCTCGCGGATGATCGCATTGGACATCGCGCCGGCCGGCGCCTCGATCTCCGGCTCGCTCAGTGCAACCGCGCTGGTCGGTGCGTCCATCAACGCCGAATACTCACGCACCAGCCTGCCCTGGCCCCAGTCGGCCTCGATCAGGAACGCCAGCGCGGGGGTTTCCACCGGCGAAGCCGAGGTGACGCGCACCACCGCCCGTCCCTGTGCGGTACGGGTGAGTTCGAACTGCAGTTCACTGACCAGGCCGGTCGGGCGCTGCAGGCCCACGCGTTCGAACGTCACCGGCGAAGCCAGCCCGACCCGCAGGTTCTGCAGTTCGGACGGATCGGCGGAAATGATCGGAATTTCAGCTACCAGCGGCTGCCCGGGACGGGACAGCACACGGATGTCACCCAGCCCCAGCGCCATCGCCGAGCTGCTGGCGAGCGCCAGCAGGAGGGTGGAAAGATACTTGAGCGGTCGCATGACGCCGCGGGCCCCGTTGTTCATGGCGGCCAATATAACGGCTGGCCGCCACAAAGTGGGGGGTCGTGACCGGCACGCCCCCCGCCTGCTCAACGCGGTTCGGCGGCGACCAGCTCGGCCAACTGCACCGCATTGAGTGCAGCGCCCTTGCGGATGTTGTCCGAGACGATCCACAGGTTCAGGCCGCGCGGGTGCGAAAGGTCTTCGCGGATGCGGCCGACGTACACCGCATCAGTGCCCGAGGCGTGGGTGACCGGGGTCGGATAGCCGCCCGCTTCGTGGCGATCCACCACTTCCACGCCCGGCGACTGCGCAAGCAGTTCACGCGCCTCGCCGGCGGTGACCTTGTCGCGGGTTTCGATCGCCACCGCTTCGGAGTGGCCATAGAACACCGGCACGCGCACCGCCGTGGGGTTCACCAGGATGCTGCTGTCGCCGAGGATCTTCTGGGTTTCCCAGACCAGCTTCATCTCTTCCTTGGTGAAGCCGTTGTCCAGGAAGTCGTCGATGTGCGGGATCAGGTTGAAGGCGATCTGCACCGGGAAACGCTGCGGGTCGATTTCCTGGAAGCTGAGCAGCTGGCCGGTCTGCTTGCCCAGCTCTTCCAGCGCCGACCGTCCGCCGCCGGACACCGACTGGTAGGTCGCCACGTTGATCCGCTCGATGCCGTAACGGCGATGCAGCGGCGCCAGCGCGACCAGCATCTGCATGGTGGAGCAGTTCGGGTTGGCGATGATCCCGCGCGGACGGTTGGCGACCTGGTCTGGATTGACCTCGGAGACCACCAGCGGCACGTCATCGTCGTAACGGAACGCCGAGGAGTTGTCGATCACCACCGCACCGGCGGCGGCGAACTTCGGCGCGTATTCCTTGGACACGCTGCCACCGGCGGAGAACAACGCGATGTCCACGCCGGTCGGATCGAAGTCGGCGAGGTCCTTGATGATGTGCTTCTGGCCGTTGAACTCGACTTCGCCGCCGGCCGAGCGCGAGGAGGCGAGCAGGGTCAGCGTGCCGACCGGGAAGTCACGCTCGGCCAGGATCGACAGCATGGTTTCGCCGACCGCACCGGTGGCGCCGACGACGGCGACATGGAAGGAACGTTGTTCGGTACTCATGGGGCATTCTCAAAAAAGGAGGGGGTTCACGCAATGCGGCCGGGTTCGGGGAACCTCCTCGTGCAGGCGCGGAGGCTCCCTATCGTTTTTTGCTTTTATCGCCCGAAGCAGCGCGCACGGCCAGCGCCGCGTCGGCATTGATCGCGCTTGGCATGCGCGTCGCTTCACCGGCCATGCCCAGCGCGGCCAGCAGGTTGTCCACCGCCAGCTGCACCATCGCCTTGCGGGTACCCAGCGAGGCGCTGCCGATATGCGGTGTCAGTACCACGTTGCGCAGCGCCAGCAGCTCCGGACGCACCTGCGGCTCGCCTTCGTAGACATCCAGCCCGGCCGCCGCCAGCCTGCCGTGGGCCAGTGCATCGGCCAGCGCCAGCTCGTCGACGATGCCGCCGCGGGCGATGTTCACCAGCGTCGCGGTGGGCTTCATCTTCGCCAGTGCGGCCGCATCGATCAGATGGTGCGAGGCTGCCGTGTACGGCAGCACCAGCACCAGGTGGTCACTCTGCGCCAGCAGAGCATCAAGCTCGGCATACTGCGCGCCGACGTCCGCTTCGGTCGCAGCCGGAAGCCGCGAGCGGTTGTGGTACAGCACGCGCATGCCGAAGCCGTGCGCACCGCGCCGGGCGATGCCCTGCCCGATGCGGCCCATGCCCAGGATGCCCAGCGTGCTGCCATGGATGTCCGCGCCCAGCATGGTCTGGAACGACCACTGGCCCCACTGGCCGTCGCGCAGCCAGCGTTCGGATTCGGTGATCCGGCGCGCCGCAGCCATCAACAGGGCAAAGCCCATGTCCGCGGTGGTCTCGGTCAGTACGTCCGGGGTGTTGCTGGCCAGGATGCCGGCTGCGCTCAGCGCATCGACATCCAGATTGTTGTAGCCCACGCCGACGTTGGCGATCACCTGCAGGCGATCAGCAGCGGCCAGCTGGGCCGCGCCGATACGTTCGTTGAGGGTGATGATGGCACCATCGACGCCCACCAGCCGTTCTGCCAGCTGCTCCGGCGTCCACGTGGTCACCTCGTCGGTGGTGACCAGCTCGACCTGCGCACGCAGCGGCTCGATCACCGCATCGATGAGCGGCTGGCTGACCCAGACGACGGGGCGCGCATCAGCCATCGATGTGGCCCGGGATGCGCGGGGTGATGCTGCCGACATCGCCACACTGCGCGCGGTGGCGCAGCGCCTGGTCCATCAGCACCAGCGCCATCATGGCCTCGGCGATCGGCGCTGCACGGATGCCCACGCAGGGGTCATGCCGGCCGGTGGTCACCACTTCGATGACATTGCCTTCGCTGTCCAGCGAGGCGCCGGGCAGGCGCAGGCTGGAGGTGGGCTTGAGCACGATCGACGCCGTCACCGGCTGCCCGGTTGAAATACCGCCGAGGATGCCACCGGCATGATTGCTGGCGAACCCCTGCGGGGTCAGCAGGTCACGGTGCTCGGTGCCCTTCTGGGCGGCGCTGGCAAAGCCGTCGCCGATCTCCACGCCCTTCACTGCGTTGATGCTCATCAGCGCCGAAGCGAGTTCGCCATCCAGCTTGCCGTAGATCGGTTCGCCCCAGCCTGGCGGAACGTTGTCGGCCACCACGTCCACGCGCGCCCCGACTGAATCGCCGGACTTGCGCAGCGCATCCATGTAGGTCTCCAGCTCCGGCACCTGCGCGGCGTCGGGCCAGAAGAACGGATTGTCTTCCACCGCCGACCAGTCGAAGCCGTTCGGCGTGATCTGGCCCAGCTGGGACAGGTAGCCGCGCACGGTCACCCCGAAGCGCTCGGCCAGCCACTTCTTGGCGACCACGCCGGCCGCCACGCGCATGGTGGTTTCACGTGCCGACGAGCGGCCGCCACCGCGCGGATCCCGGATGCCGTACTTGTGCCAGTAGCTGTAGTCGGCATGGCCCGGGCGGAACTGCTGGCCGATGTTGGCGTAATCCTTGCTGCGCTGGTCGGTATTGCGGATCAGCAGCGCGATCGGGGTGCCGGTGGTCAAGCCCTCGTACACGCCTGACAGGATCTCCACCTCATCGGCCTCGCGGCGCGCGGACGTATGCCGGCTCTTGCCGGTGGCGCGTCGCTGCAGGTCGTGGGCGAATTCGGCCGCGTCCAGCGCCAACCCCGGCGGGCAGCCGTCGATCACGCAGCCGATGGCCGGACCGTGCGACTCGCCGAAGGTGGTGACGGTGAACAGCTTGCCGAACGAATTGGAACTCACGGCCGCTGCGCCGCCAGCTCGGTGATGCGCGCACTGTGGGCGATCAGCTCACGGCATTCCACCGCGAAGATGCCCATCTGGCCGACCTTGAACTCCACCCAGGCAAAGTCCACTTCCGGCAGCAGCTTGACCAGGTGCTGTTCGGATTCGCCCACTTCGCAGATCAGCAGGCCGTCTTCGCTCAGGTGCAGCGGCGCATCGCGCAGGATCTTCAACACCAGTTCCAGGCCATCGTCGCCGGCGCGCAGGCCCATTTCAGGCTCGTACGAATACTCCTGCGGGAGGGCGTCGGTTTCGTCATTGGTGACATACGGCGGATTGGTCACGATCAGGTCGTAATGGCGCCCGGCCAGGCCGGTGAACAGGTCCGACCTCAGCAGGGTCACGTTGTGTGCCTGCAGGCGTTCCTTGTTCTCGTGGGCCAGCGACAGCGCATCATCGCTCAGGTCCACGCCGTCCACTTCCCAGTTCGGGTAGTAGTGGCCCATGGCGATGGCGATGCAGCCCGAACCGGTGCACAGGTCCAGCGCGCGGTCCACGTGGCGGCCAGCCAGCCAAGGTTCGAAACCGGTTTCGATCAGCTCGGCGATCGGCGAACGCGGGACCAGCGCACGGCTGTCGCTCTTGAAGCTCAGCCCGGCAAACCACGCCTCCCCGGTCAGGTAGGCGGCCGGCACGCGCTCGTCGATACGACGCTCGAACAGCGCCAGCACCTCCTGCTTTTCCGACTGCAGCAGGCGCGCCTGCCCGTACGCCGGCCCGAGGTCGTGCGGCAGGTGCAGGCCGTGCAGCACCAGCTGGGTCGCTTCATCCAGCGCATTGTCGTAGCTGTGCCCGAAGGTCAGGCCTGCGGCGTTGAAACGGCTGGTGCCGTAGCGGATCAGGTCGATGATCGTGTGGAGTTCGGCGGCCGGTTCGGCGGTCATGGCGGTACGACGGGTAGATTGGCCCCCGATTATAGGGTCTGGCGCCTGCCTCGGCATCCGTTGCAGGGGAAACCGCCGCCCCGCTGCCGTTATGATGGGGGCCGATCCCTCGGCAGCGCAGGCCCTCATGTTCAATCGCAACGTCGGCATCATCCTGCTGATCGCCCTGGCCGCGGGCCTGGGCCTGCTGGCCGCGCAGAAGGTGTTCGCGCCCAAGGCGCCCACCGGCCAGCCCGCCACCGAAGCGATCACGTTCTATCCCCAGCCGCGACCGCTGCCGGACTTCAACCTGGCCCAGTCCGACGGCACCCGCCTCATCTCCGGCGAGCTCAAGGGCCACTGGACCCTGGTTTTCCTGGGCTTCACGTTCTGCCCGGATGTCTGTCCCACCACCCTGCTGGAACTGGCGGAGGCGCAAAAGCAGTGGGAGACGGTGCCTGAGACCCTGCGCCCGCGCGTGCTGTTCGTGTCGGTCGACCCGCAGCGCGACAGCGCCACCCGGCTCGGCGAATACGTCCACGCCTTCCACAAGGACACCCTGGCCGCCACCGGCGACGTGCCGTCGCTGGAAAAGTTCGCGACCTCGCTGGGCCTGGTGTTCCAGAAGGTGCCCGGCAAGGCATTCGATGAAGACCCCGAGGACTACACGATGGAACACTCGGCCACGTTGGCCGTGCTGGATGCCGAAGGCCGGCTGGCCGGCATCATCCGTCCCCCGTTCAATGCGCCGGCGATCGCCCGCGACCTGCAGAAGCTGACCGAGAAATCCGCCCCATGAGCTTGATGACCACCCTGAGCTACGCCCTGCCCCACCGTCTGCTGTCCTCGATGGCGCGCGCGCTGGCGTACTCGGACAACCCGCGCGTGTCGCAGTGGTTGATCGATACCGTCACCGCGAAGTTCGGGGTGAACCTGGGCGAGGCGGCCGACCCGGACCCGCGCAGCTACAAGACGTTCAACCAGTTCTTCACCCGGGCGTTGAAACCCGGCTCGCGCGTCGCCGATGCCGATCCGCGCAACCTGGTGATGCCTGCGGACGGCCGCATCAGCCAGCTCGGCCGCATCGAAGGCGGCAGCATCTTCCAGGCCAAGGGTCAGTCTTTTACCGCTGCCGAACTGCTCGGCAGCGCCGAGGATGCGAAGCCGTTCAATGACGGCCTGTTCGCCACGGTGTACCTGTCGCCTAAGGACTACCACCGCGTGCACATGCCGTGGACCGGCACCCTGCGCGAAACCGTGCACGTGCCGGGTCGATTGTTCAGCGTGGGCCCGGCGGCGGTCAACAAGGTGCCCGGGCTGTTCGCCCGCAACGAGCGGCTGGTCTGCCATTTCGATACCAGTTTCGGTCCGATGGTCAGCGTGATGGTCGGCGCGCTGCTGGTGTCCGGCGTGGAGACCGTCTGGAGTGGCGAGGAGATCCCGCACTACGGCGATCGCATCACGCGCAAGGATTACCGCGGCCAAGGCATCACGCTGGAGCGCTTCGCCGAAATGGCGCGGTTCAACTATGGCTCCACCGTGATCGTCCTGCTGCCGCCCGGCGTGGCCGATTTCGCCCCGCACCTGGATGCCGAACACGCCGTGCAGCTGGGACAGGCGCTGGCCACGCTGCGCTGATCGGGCCGTCTGCCACTGCCGCTGCGGTAGCGCCGAAGGCAGCGGCAGGAGCCGCTGCCAACGTCGCTTGCGACGGCCCGGAGGGTGCCGGTCAGGACGGCCGGCATAGCCATGCTCGGCGAGCGCAGCGGCAAGCAACAGCGTGACGACCAACGGTCGTCACCCACCCACACCAGAACAACAGCGAGACGACCAGCGGCCGTCACTACCGCAGAGCGCAGCGGCGACAGCGCTGGGGATAGAATGCGGCCATGACTGAATTCATTCCGCCCGGCACGCTGTTCCACGCCCTGCCCTCGCCCTTCCCGTTCAAGCGCGGCGGCACGCTGATCGATGGACGCGTGGCGTATGAGACCTGGGGAACGCTGGATGCCGATGCCGGCAATGCGATCCTGATCGTCACCGGGCTCTCGCCCGACGCGCACGCCGCCAGCAACACCGCCAACCCGGCCGCTGGCTGGTGGGAAGGCATGGTTGGCCCCGGCAAGCCGATCGATACCGAGCGCTGGTTCGTCATCTGCGTCAACTCGCTAGGCAGCTGCAAGGGCTCCACCGGCCCGGCGAGCATCAACGCGGCGACCGGCGAGCCCTATCGCCTGACGTTCCCGGAGTTGTCGGTCGAAGACGGCGCACGCGCGTCTGTCGAGGTGGTGCGTGCACTGGGCATCACGCAGTTGGCTTGCCTGGTCGGCAACTCGATGGGGGGGATGACCGCGTTGGCGTTGTTGCTGCTGCATCCGGGCATCGCGCGCAGCCACGTCAACATTTCAGGCAGTGCCCAGGCCCTGCCGTTTTCCATCGCCATCCGCTCGCTGCAGCGCGAAGCCATCCGCCTGGATCCGCAGTGGAACGGGGGGCAGTACGATGACGATCACTATCCCGAATCGGGCATGCGCATGGCACGCAAGCTGGGGGTGATCACCTACCGCTCGGCGCTGGAGTGGGATGGTCGCTTCGGTCGCGTGCGGCTGGATTCGGACCAGGCCGACGACGATCCCTTCGGGCTGGAATTCCAGGTGGAAAGCTACCTGGAAGGCCACGCTCGTCGCTTCGTCCGCTTCTTCGATCCGAACTGCTATCTGTACCTCAGCCGCTCGATGGACTGGTTCGACCTGGCCGACCAAGGTGATGGCGACGTACTGGCCGGCCTGGCGCGGATCAAGGTGGAGAAGGCACTGGCGATCGGTGCGAATACCGACATCCTGTTCCCGGTACAGCAGCAGCAGCAGATCGCCGACGGGCTGCGCGCGGGTGGCGCCGAAGCACGCTTCATCGGCTTGGATTCGCCGCAGGGACACGACGCATTCCTGGTTGATTTCGAGCGTTTCGGTCCCGCGGTGCGGGGCTTTCTCGGCGAACTGTGAGTCGCCGCGCCGCGCCACGCAAGCGCGCAAAGCCTGCGGCCACTGCACCCGCACTGAGCCTGCGGACCGCCCTGGCGCTGCTGGTGGCCGGGATGCTGCTGGGCTGCACGGTGGCCGGCTGGCTGCCGCAGTGGCTGGCTGGCTGGATGCTGCTGGCCAGCGTGTGGACCTTCGTCCTCTATTGGCGCGACAAGCGCGCGGCGACCCGCGCCCAGCAGCGTACGCCGGAGCGCACGTTGCAGGTGCTTGCGCTGCTTGGCGGCTGGCCGGGCGCCCTGTTTGCCCAGTCGCTGTTGCGCCACAAGAACCGGAAAGTTTCCTTCCAGCAGGTGTTCTGGATCTGCGTGGTGGCAAACGCAGCGTGCACCATGGCACTGCTGCGCGCGTTCGGCTGACGTGCCGGCTAGTGCCTACGGCACGACGTTGTTGAAGTACTGTTTTACCTGCGGCCAGATCAGGTCGATCCTTGCCCCGGAATTGGTGCAGTTTCCCCAAGCGAGGTGATGAAGTGCGACCACGCGGTTGCTGGCACGCCCGATGACAGGCGATCCGGAGCTTCCGCCCTGGGTATCGCAGCTGTAGCTGGCATCGCGCCCGCTGTTCACCGTGGTGCTGATGAGCGTGCAACGCCCCCCACCCTGCGCATCGCTGGTGACCGACAGCTCTTTCAGGCGACCGCCAGGATGCTGCGGGACGAAGATCTCCTGCCCGGGCCGCGGCGTGCCGACATCCAGACCGAGGTGGCCAAAGCGTGCGATGGTCGCGAACTGGTTGACCGTGAACAGGCTGTAGTCGAGTGCAGCGTCGGTTTTCAGCAGGGTGGCGCCACTCACTTTCGTCACCGCCGCTGGGATCCCGCTGCCACATCGCGCTGCCTCATGATTGAACCAGACCTCCGTGGAGGCGACCCCTGCGGCGCTGTTGAAACAGTGGTTGTTGGTGAAGAGTCGGTTGTCGCTGCCCACCCGCCACGCGGTGCATAGCAAACGCCCACCGATCAGCAATCGTGCCACCGGCCTGGCCGCGTTGTACGCCTGGCGGTCATTTCCTGCCAGGCACGCGACCGGCTGCAGGTCATTGGCGCCGCAGATCGCGCGCGTCCCTGCGGCCGCGCCCGCCGCGGGGCTGGCCGCAGCGGCCCGGGCAACCTGGTCAAGGGGCAACCCTGCGTCGTAGTGCGCGACCTGCACGCCGCGATGGCCGTCCCACGCTTCTTCCGCCGTGCCGGTCAGGCGCAGGATGGCGGTGTCGCCGTGAATGGACATCACACCGAACCGGGAGCGACCGTCCTCATCAAGGCCCGCATCAACGGTGTGGGCATCACGAGCCTGGCTGCTGTAACGGTGGACTTGCGTTCCGTCCGGGCTGGAAACCTCCAGCGTCACCCCCCGCGGCAGATCGAACCGGCCCAGATGGACCTTGATGTAGGTGGCATCTTGTGCAGACACGACGATGGGCGTGGTTTCACCCGCATCGCGCGACGCGGAGGGGACCAGCCGCAGGTCCGTTGCGCGGGTGATCCCGGCGACAAGCGGCTCAGTTGCATTGGCAGCCACGGAAAGCGTTGAACCCAGGGCCAGGACACAGCTCAGGCGACGGGCGTTTGCTGCTGCATGTTTCATTGCGCGCTCCAGGGAAAGGACACAGTTCGACTGTGCAGCGCTCGACCATGAAGCGACCTCGGGCAAACACCCGACGCCTGCCGGGCAGATGGCCCTGGCAGACATCGGGGTTCGCCGGTCGACGTCCTGTCATGGCATGCCAGCAAGCCGGTCCAGTGCCGCACGCAGGTTGGGAAGAGGGCCGATGTGGCCATTGCTGCCGACCTGTGGCGTGCCGGTTTCAACGAGCAGGCTGCGCATCTGCAGCGGCGTGAGCGTCTTGCCGCTGGCCTTGGCCGCACCCGATACCGCCGCGACCGCCGAAGCCACGATCGGTCCCGCGCTGGACGTACCGTTGAAGCGCTGGGTGTAGCCCGCATTGGGCCCACCGCTGTACAGGTCGCGGCCTCCGGTGGTGGCCACGCAGCCGCCCCATCCCTGCAGGTTGACCCGGCGCCCGTGGGTGGAGAAACCCAGTCGTGAGCGGGGTACCACGGCATCTCTGCACCACTGCGTGGCCGCCGCGCCACCCGCGCCCGCCAGGATGGCGCCCGAATCAGGCCGCCCGCGCGGGAAACCCGGACCGAAGCAGCCGGAGTCCAGGTTGACGTTGCCGTTGCCTGCGGTCTCCACCACGTGGATGCCACGCCTGACCGCGGAGACCACCGCGTCGTAGATCGAGGGGATCCATTCCGGCGCCACGTAGCCGTTGCAGGGCGCCGGGCCGGGGAACTGCTGTTCGATCAGGATCACATCGCCCGGCCCCAGCTTCGCCGCCGCCAGCGCCACGGCATTGGCTGCGTTGTAGCCGGTCTGTGGACTGGTGACATTGACGTAGTGCGGCGTGGCCCCACTGACCAGCCCGCGCACCCCGAACCCGTTGTCATCGGCGATCATCTCGCCAAGCACCGATGTGCCGTGGTTGTTGTCATTGAACGGATCAGAGATGCTGGCCCCCTGCCTGATCCAGGTTCCCGGCACGCGCAGTTTGGTCAGGTCCTCGTGCTGCCAGTTCCAGCTGTATTCAATGTCGACCACGCGTATGCCCGTTCCGTCGCCCCCCGGCACCGTGCGTGCGTGGACGGCGTCGATACCGGACGAGGCAGCCAGCGCATACCCCTGCCGCTCAATGAACAGCGGTGACGCCCACTGCGCCGTGGCGGGCGCCGGAGCGGCCGATGGCGGTGGCGCCGGAAGCGGTGCGGCGTAGGCGATTTCCACCGCGTCCATGCCGTTCAACAGGTCAATGATGACGGCCGCGTCCTGGCCCGGTTTCAACTGCATGCGATACCACTGGCCCAGTGCAGGCAGGTCCACGCGATCGGATGTGTCGTGCACGACATCCGCAGAGAACAGGGGGGTGACCCGCAGTACCGGACCGCCCTCGGCCGTCAATGCATCAAGCCGGGGCAGTGCGCCGCTGCGCCGGGAGGTCCAGCCGGCCTTGCCTGGCGCCGTGCGGTCGGCATTGCGGAACTTCACTTCGATGAGCTCCTGCGAGTAGCCAGGGCCGATCCGGGTCTGGCGTGGTTTTTCGATGGACCACGCCGGGTCATCAGTGCTGGCCTGCGCACCGGCGGCCGAGGGCGACAGCAGCAGCGAGCAGGCAGCGCTGGCGAAGAGGGCCTGGGACAAGGTCAGGCGCATGGAGGTTCCTCCTGGGGACAGTGGCGCGGACCGATGCCCGCGCACGCCACGGGGTGGCGCAACGCCAGTGTGCTGAACGCCAGGATTGGTTCCATCGGACAACGCTGCCGCGCCAGCTCCGGGAATCACCTGCCGGTGTCGGGCTCAGGAGGGCTCCACCGCGTGCAGCCGCCCGCCCTGCAGGCGGTACACCTGGTCCACCACGCCGGCAGGCAGCGGATCATGGGTTATGACCAGCAGGCTGCGTCCTTCAAGCAGCGCGGGCAGGTCGGCCAGCAGTGCATGCGCGGCATCCACGTCCAAGCCTTCGGTAGGTTCGTCCAGTATCAGGATCGGGGCATCGCGCAGCAGCGCGCGCGCCAGTGCCAAGCGGCGCGCCTGCCCCGCCGACAGCGTGGCGCCGTTCTCGCCGACCCAGCCCTGCAGGCCACCGACCGCACGTGCCCAGTCACCCAGCCGCACCCGCTCCAGCATTGCCCACAATCTGGCGTCGCTGGCGTGGGGGTCGCCCAGACGCAGGTTGTCGGACACCCTGCCGGCGAATACCGGGGCGTGCTGCGGCAGCCACGCCAGCTGCCGGTGCCAGTCGTCCTGCGCGTAATGGCGGATGTCGGTCCCGCCATGGGTGATGCGTCCGCTGGTCGGGTCATGCAGGCGCAGCAGCAGGCTGGACAGCGTTGTCTTGCCGCTGCCGCTGTCGCCGCGGATGGCGATGCGCCGGCCCGGCTGCAACAGCAGGTCCACACCGTCCAGCACGCTGCGACCGCCGTCCTTCCAGGTGAACGAAACGGCTTCCCAGCCTACCGCCGCCGCTACCGTCGGCAGGGGCCGCGGCAATGCAGGCTCGCTGACCATAGGCGGCTGGTCGACGATGGCCTGCAGCCGGGACACTGACACCTGGCCGGACTGCAGTGCCTGCCAGGCCAGGCCCAGGCCGGCCCACAGCTCGATCATGGCCACGGTGAGAAACACCAGTCCGGCCGCCATGGGCGCATCGACGCGCCCTTGCTCATGCGACGAAAGCGCCAGCGCCAGCATCGCCAACAGCCCGCCGCCGGTCACCACGCCGTGCAACGTGGTGCCGGCCAACAGGCGCCAGCGTCGCCGACGATCGCGCGCGCGCAGCTGGCGTGCGGCCACTTCCACCCTGCCCTGCCAGTGGTCCAGCGCATCCAGCGCCGCCAGGTCGGCAGCGCCCTCGATGCCCTCGAAGGAAAGATTGCGCAGCTGCGTGCGGTGCGCGGCGCGGTCCCGCTCTTCGCCGGCGCGCCCGCGCACGCCCAGCCACGGCACGCCCACGCCGACCAGCACCGCCATGGCCGCCAGCAGCACCGCTGCCTGCGGCAGGATCAGCCACGCCGATCCGATGGCCACCAGGCTCAGGGCTGCCAGCGCGCACAGCGGTCCCAGCGCGCGCACGAACAGACCGTCCACCTCGGCGATGTCGCCCAGCAGCCGGGCCAGCAGCTCACCCGTGCGCGTGCTGCCCAGCCGCGCCGGTGCCAGTGGCAGGGCGCGGCGGAAGAACCACACCCGTGCATCGCGTGCGATGCGCAACGTCACATCGTGGCCGACCAGCTTTTCAAAGTAGCGCGACACGATGCGCGCCATGGTCAGGCCACGGATGCCGGCAGACGGTGAGAAGAAATTGAAACCGCTACCCAGTCCCGCCGCGCCCGCCAGCGCGGCCGCTGTCAGGAAGCCGCCGGAGAGCCCGAGCAGCGCCGTCCCGGCCAGCATCGTGGTCCATAACAGCAGTACCGTCAGCAGCAGCCGCGGCATGTGCCGGGCGAACACCTTGCGCAGCGGGTCGCGTTGCGCGGCGCTCATGCGCGCACCTGCCGCGGGTCGTGGTGCAGGTGGCCGGCGGGCAGCCGCAGGGTGCTGTCGGCCCAGGCGATGGCCAGCGGACTGTGGGTGGCGATGATGACGCTGCGACCGCGCGCATACACCGCCAGCGCATGCAGCAGGGCCGCTTCGGTATGCGGATCAAGGAATGCGGTGGGTTCATCCAGCAGCACGATGCCGGGGTTTCTCAGCAGCAGCCGGGCCAGCCCGATGCGCCGCGCCTCACCGCCGGACAAGCCGAATCCGCGCTCGCCGATCACCGTGTCCAGCCCGTCGGGCAGGTGGTCGGCGAAGGCAAGCACCTGCGCGGCCTCGGCCGCGTGGCGCAGGGTGGCCAGGCTGGCGGTGGGATCGGCAAGGCGCAGGTTGTCGGCGATGCTGCCGTGGAACAGGTAGGGGCGTTGGCCGGCGTAGCCGACCTCCACTCCGGGGCGTAGCAAGAGGCTGCCCTCGCGCGGCGGCAGCCAGCCGGCCAAGGCTTCCAGCAGGGTGCTTTTGCCGCTGCCGCTGGGGCCCACCACCGCCAGTCGCTGGTTGGATTCAAGCTGGAAACTGATGTCCCTCAGCACATCGTGACCGGTACCCAAGGGACGCAGCACCAGCGCGCGCGCCTGCAGCAACGGAGCATGCGGTTGCAGCGGCTCGGCAGCTGCGCTGGCCAGTGGCCGCACCGTAGCCAGCGCCGCAGACGGCCCCGGCAGCGCGCCGAGCAGACGCTCGATTTCGGCGGCGGCGGCAAGCGCGTTGGCACGATCATGGTAGTGCGCGGCCAGGCGGCGCAGCGGCGCATAGAACTCCGGTGCCAGCAGCAGGCAGAACAGGCCGGCCCCCAGCGTGGGCACCTGCGCGTGCAGGGACATCATGCCGAGGTAACTCAGCCCCAGGTACAGCGCCACCATCGCCACGCTGACCGATGCGAAGAACTCCAGCACGGTGGAGGACAGGAACGCGATCCGCAGCACTTTCATGGTGCGCTCGCGCACGCCCTCGGCCGCGTCGGCCACGCCCTCCAGTTCGGCCTGGCCGCGGCCGTACAGGCGCAGCAGGCCCAGGCCTTTGATGCGGTCGGCGAAGTGCCCGCTCATCCGCGCCAGTTCACCCAGTTGTGCGCGCCCGGCCGCCTCGGCGCCCCAGCCCACCAGCATCATGAAGAACGGCACCAGCGGCGCGGTGGCGATGAAGATGATCGCCACCACCCAGTCCACCCAGGCCACCGCCAGGGCGATGATCAGCGGCACCACCACCACCTCGATGCGCACCGGCTGGAAGCCGCTGTAATAATTTTCGATGGCATCGGCATGGGCCAGCATCACTTCGCCCAACTCGCCGCTGCGCTGTTGCCGCAGCCACAGCGGCCCCTTGCCCAGCACGCTGGCGTAGGCGCGCTCGCGCAGCGCCAGTCGCGCTGCATCGGCCACGTCGCCGGCGCACGCCTGGGTCACGCTGCCCAGCAGGGTACGCAACAGCAGCACCCCACCGAGGGCGGCCAGCACCCACAGGCCATCGGCCAGCGGCGCCCGCTCGAGCAGCACGTGCTGGACCAGCCAGGCAATGGCGCCGGCCTGGGCCACCAGCAGCACCCCGGACACGCTTATCGCGATGGCGGCCAGCCGGCGGCGGCCGCCTGCCGCCGCTCCCAGCGTATCCAGCCAGTGCTGGCGGAGTCTGCGCTGCTGCGCCTCATGGCGCTGGGCTTGCCTCAGCTGGGTTTCGGTGTCCTGGCTCACGGTGGCTCGGCGGCAACGGTCTGGGGGCATTGTAGGCGCAGCTCACCGCGCCCCTGCGGCGTACGGTCGCACGGACACTGCGGTTGGCATACGATCACGGCGGGGATCCTTTTCTACATTGATCTGAATCAAGGCTGTTCGAAGTAGTCGGTCACATCATCGCTCCACGTAGACCACCCTTCCCGCACCCCCACGGCACTATCCCACGAGGTAGCCAGGCCATGATTGATTCGACAGTCGTAGAACTGTCGCGGCTGCAGTTCGCCCTGACCGCGATGTACCACTTCCTCTTCGTTCCGCTGACCCTTGGCCTGTCCTTCATGGTGGCCATCATGGAGAGCGTGTACGTCATGACCCGCAAGCCGGTCTGGCGCCAGATGACCCTGTTCTGGGGCACGCTGTTCGGCATCAACTTCGCCATCGGCGTGGCCACCGGGCTGGTGATGGAGTTCCAGTTCGGCATGAACTGGTCGTACTACAGCCACTACGTCGGCGACATCTTCGGCGCGCCGCTGGCGATCGAAGGCCTGATGGCGTTCTTCCTCGAAGCCACCCTGATCGGCCTGTTCTTCTTCGGCTGGAAGCGGCTGACGCCGGTCAAGCACCTGGCCGTGACCTGGTTCATGGCGCTGGGAACCAACCTGTCAGCGGTGTGGATCTTGATCGCCAACGGCTGGATGCAGAATCCCACCGGGGCGATATTCAACCCGGAAACGATGCGCATGGAGGTGGTGGATTTCGCCGCGGTGCTGCTGAACCCGGTGGCGCAGGCCAAGTTCGTGCACACCGTCAGTGCCGGCTACGTAACCGGTGCGATCTTCGTGATGTCCATCAGCGCGCTGTACCTGCTGCGCAACAAGCACCGTGACATGGCACGCCGTTCCTTCGCCGTGGCCGCAGCCTTCGGCCTGCTGTCTTCGCTGTCGGTGGTGGTACTGGGTGACGAGAGCGGTTATGCCGCCAGTGAGCACCAGAAGATGAAGCTGGCGGCGATCGAAGCGATGTGGGAGACCGAGCAGGCACCGGCGGACTTCACTGCCTTCGGCATTCCCAACCAGACCACCCAGCAGAACGATTTCGCGATCAAGATTCCGTACCTGATGGGCCTGATCGCCACCCGTTCGGTGGACCAGCCGATCCCCGGCATCCTGGAACTGGTGGAACGGGCCGAGCATCGCATCCGCGGCGGGCAGATCGCTTACGGTGCGCTGCAGCGGGTGCGTGCGGACAAGAACGATGTGCAGGCGCGCGAGATGTTCGACCGCCACTGGCAGGACCTGGGCCACGGCCTGCTGCTGAAGCGCTACCGCGAGGACATCGGCAACGCCACGCCGGAAGAAATCAGCAAGGCAGCGATGGATACGGTACCGCGGGTCGCGCCGCTGTTCTGGACCTTCCGCATCATGGCCGGGCTGGGTTTCTACCTGATCGCCTTCTTCGCGCTGGCGTTCTATTACTCCTGCCGCAACAATTTCCAGGACAAGCGCTGGTTCCTGACGCTGGCCCTGTGGTCGCTGCCGGCGCCGTGGATCGCCATCGAATGCGGTTGGTTCGTTGCCGAATACGGTCGCCAGCCATGGGCCGTGGATGGCGTGCTGCCCACTTTCTACGCCGCCTCCGGCCTGGCCCTGCATGACATCCTGACCACCCTGGCGGTGTTCACGCTGCTGTACACGGTGCTGCTGGTGATCGAGGTCAAGCTGATGCTGAAGGGGATCCGCACCGGTCCCGACGAGATCCTGCCGTCCCTGCAGGCGCCGCGCGTGTCCGTTTCCCACAATGCCGCCCCGGCCCCAGGCCAGGCATAAGGCAGGAGAACCCCGATGGAATTCCTTGGACTCGATTACACCACCCTGCGCATCATCTGGTGGTTGCTGCTGGGCATCCTGCTGATCGGTTGGGCCGTGATGGACGGCTTCGATCTCGGCGTCGGCACGCTGCTGCCGTTCGTGGCGAAGACCGATGAAGAACGCCGACTGGTGATCAACACCATCGGCCCGGTGTGGGAAGGCAACCAGGTATGGCTGGTGCTCGGCGGCGGCGCGATCTTCGCCGCTTGGCCGCCGCTGTACGCGGTCAGCTTCTCCGGATTCTACCTGGCCATCTTCGCCCTGCTGTTCGGGCTGATCCTGCGCCCGGTGGGCTTCAAGTACCGCAGCAAGATGCCCGGCAAGCGCTGGCGCGACAACTGGGACCGGGTGTTGTTCGTCGGCGGCCTGCTGCCCGGCCTGATCGCCGGCGTGGCGGTGGGCAACGTGCTGCTGGGCGTGCCGTTCCACTTCGATGACAGCATGCGGATCTTCTACACCGGCTCGTTCTTCGGCCTGCTCACCCCGTTCGCGCTGATCGCCGGACTGGTCAGCGTGTCGATGCTGGTGTCACACGGGGCGGCCATGCTGGTGCTGAAGACCGACGGCCCGGTGGCCGAACGCTCGGCCCGCTATGGCAGCGTGGCGGCGCTGCTCAGCTTCGTGCTGTTTGCGCTGGCCGGCGCCTGGGTGGCCTTCGGCCTGCCCGGCTATGAAATCACCTCGCAGGTGGTGACCGATGGGCCAACCAATCCCTTGCTGAAAACCGCCGCTGAAGGGGCCGCTGCCGGCGGCTGGCTGCGCAACTACAGCAGCATGCCGGCCACGCTGCTGGCACCGATCGTCGGCCTGCTCGGTGCGCTGGCCAGCGCGGTGCTGCTGCGTGCCCGGCGTGGCGGGCTGGCGTTCCTGGCCTCGGGCGCGTCGATCACCGGCATCATCCTGACCGTCGGCTTTGCGATCTTCCCGTTCCTGCTGCCGTCCTCCAGCCAGCCCGGTTCCAGCCTGACCGTGTGGGATGCATCCTCCAGCCACCTGACGCTGTTCATCATGCTGGTGGCTACGGTGATCTTCCTGCCGATCGTGCTGGCCTACACCACCTGGGTCTACCGGGTGATGAAGGGCAAGACCACTGCGGAAGACATGTCAGACAACCCCAACGCGTATTGATTCCCACGTGCCGGCCAACGGCCGGCACCTCTTGAAGGAGCACACCATGTGGTATTTCGCCTGGATCCTCGGCACCGGCCTGGCCTCGGTCGTGGCCATCCTCAACGGCATGTGGTTCGAAGCCCGCGAATCGGGCAGCATCGACGGCCGCGACGGTAAATGACGTAACAAAAGTGTTGCCGCCTTGGCCTTCACACGGTATCTTAGGCGGCTCCTTCGGGGTGTAGCTCAGTCTGGTAGAGCGCTACGTTCGGGACGTAGAGGTCGCAGGTTCGAATCCTGTCTCCCCGACCACTCCGGTGGTCGGAACGACCGAAGGAAAAATGCGATTCCCCTTGCCGCCCAGTGCGGGAATCGATATGATAGGCGGCTACCCTTCGGGGTGTAGCTCAGTCTGGTAGAGCGCTACGTTCGGGACGTAGAGGTCGCAGGTTCGAATCCTGTCTCCCCGACCACTTTGTTGGTCACGAAGAAACCTGGAAGACGACGGTCTCCCGGGTTTTTTTGTGCCTGTCGTTTTATGGCGACGTACAATGGCGCCCTCCCCCACCCTGCCGCACCGGCGTCCGCCCGGTGCCGCCGTTGCATCCGGAGGCCGCCGCGCGCGCCACCGGCAAGGATCCACCATGAGCCCCACCGCTTCCGCTTCGTCGCCTGCGCCTTCGCTGCTGCACGGGCGCGCCCTGGTCTTCGCGGCCATCGTGCTGGCCGCGGTCAACCTGCGTACCGCGGTCACCTCGGTCACCCCCCTGCTGGACGTGCTGGGCCAGACGTTCGGCTTCGGCACCACCATGACCGGTGTGCTCGGCATGCTCCCGACCGCTTCGTTCGCCTTGTTCGGCGTGTGCACGCCGATGCTGGCGCGCCGCCTCGGGCTGGAGCGCACCACGCTGCTGGCGATGTTGCTGGCGCTGGTCGGCCTGCTGCTGCGCTCCAGCGCGGTCGGCGTGGGCAGCCTGCTGGGCGGCTCGATCATCGCGCTGGCCGGCATGGGCATCGGCAACGTGGTGGTGCCCCCGCTGGTGAAGCGTTACTTCGCCAACAAGGTGGGCACGATGAGCACGCTGTACATCAGCGCGCTGCAGCTGGGCACCATGCTGCCTGCGTTGCTGGCGGTGCCGGTGGCCAACGCGGCCGGCTGGCGCGTGTCGCTGGGCATGTGGGCGCTGCTGGCACTGGCCGCGGCCCTGCCGTGGCTGATGCTGGTGCGCCGCACCCCGCGCCACGATGTGATCACCGACGGCCCGGATCCGAGTGCGCAGCCGCACGGCCGGGTCTCCGCGACCTCGCTGGGCTGGGGCATGACGCTGATGTTCGGCATGACCTCGCTGATGACCTATTCGATGTTCACCTGGTTGCCGCGCATCGTGGTGGAAGCGGGCGCCTCGCCGGCCTTCGGTGGGGTGATGGTGGCGATGTTCTCCGCGCTGGGCCTGCTGCCTTCGCTGGTGATTCCCTCGCTTGCGGTGCGCATGGCCAACCCGTTCCCGCTGGTGTTGATCGGCTTTGGCTCCTTCGTGGTGGCCTTCGCCGGGCTGCTGCTGGCGCCGATGAAGGCCCCGCTGCTGTGGGCCTGCCTGCTGGGACTCGGTCCGTCGACCTTCCCGCTGGCGCTCACGCTGATCAACCTGCGCACGCGCACCCCGACCGGATCGGCCGCCCTGTCCGGCTTCATGCAGGGCGTGGGCTACAGCTTCAGCTGCCTGGGTCCGTTCCTGGTGGGCTGGCTGCACGACGTGAGCGGCAGCTGGACGTTGCCATTCGGCTTCCTGTTCTGCTGCGCGCTGGTGATGCTGTGCGCGTCGTGGTTCGCCTGCAAGCCGCGCAAGCTTGAAGACCTGTGGTGAGACACATCGCTGGGCGAAAAATCCAGCCACGACAATCACGCCATAATCCGTCGTAACTGACGCAGCACGTCAGTAGTTGACCCTGCGCGTACCGCAGGATGTCTTTCTGCGGGGGGCCGCAGCATGAATGTCCTTTCCCGGGCGAGCTTCCAGCCGCCCCTGCACTGCGCCTGGGGAGGAGGATGCGCTTCGCGGTTCCGTGCTTCAGGCCGTTGGCACGTGATGTGCGTCACACTTTCTAATTCTTCATCGCACGAACCAGCTTCTGGGGGTTTCATGTTTGTCCATCGTCCGCTGGCGCGTTGCGTCGGCCTGGCCTGCCTCGTCCTGGCGACAGGCGCGCACGCCGCCCCTGCCCCGTCCAACCGCGCCGGGCAGATGGCTGAAATCAGCGGCCATCGCGACCAGGCCCAGTGGCTGGACGCGTTGGCGGCGATCGAGCGCGCGCAGCAGTCCAGCCCCGGTGATGACCTGCTGTACAAGCTGCAGGTGCTGACCCTGGGCGACATCGGCAACGCCAGCCGGGCCTGGCAGCTGTACCAGGCGCGCCCGGAGCTGTTCGATGCGGCTCAGAAGCAGCGCTTCGAAGCGGACTATCTGGCCCGCCTGGTGGGTTGGAGCATGGCCTACGGCGAAAGCGAAGACACCCGCCTGGATGAAGCCGAAGACACCCTGGCGCTGATGGAACAGTACCTGCAGCGCGACGGTACCCCACTGGCGCAGCCCCCCCGGCGCATCCGCCTGGACCGCCTGATCCTGCTCAACCGCTTGTCCCGCCACGCCCAGTTGCGCGAGGAATATCTCGCCCTGCGCGCCGATGGCGTGGAGCTGCCCGACTACGTGCTGCCGGCGGTGGGCGATTCGCTGATGGCCACCCAGCATCCGGACGAGGCGATCCCGGTGCTGTCGCAGGCGGTGAAGAATGACCCCTCGCGCTTCCAGGCACGCTCGGAACTGGCTTATGCGTACCTGGAAACCGAGCAGGCCGGCACTGCCATCGACTACCTGGTGAGCTGGCAGAAAGACGAGCCGATCTGGCGTTGGGGCCCGAATGCGCGTGCCCCCTACGCGAACTGGGCCCGCTATGAGGCCGACCTCAACCTTGCAATGATCCGCGCCTACAGCAACGACCTGCCGACCGCACAGGGCGAGCTGGAGCAGCTGGTCGCCACCGGGCCGGGCAACGGGGGCCTGCAGACTGCGCTGGGCGGCGTCTACCAGATGCGCGGCTGGCCGCGGCGTGCGCTGGAACGCCACCAGATGGCCTACACGCTGGATCCGCGCGACGTCTCTCCGCGCATCGGCATGTCCGAGTCCCACATCGCGCTACAGCGCGACGACCGTGCCCGCCCGATACACGACGACCTGCTGGCCCGCTATCCGAACCAGCCATCGGTGCAGCGCATGGACCGCGCCTGGCGCGCACACCGCGGCTGGCAGCTGGAAGCCAACGCGGAAGTCGGCCGCAGCAGTGGCGGGGGTGGCGCTTCGCCGCTGGGCAACGACGACGGCAGTTACCGCGTGCAGGCGTCCTCGCCGATCCTGGCTGATCGTTGGCGGGTGCTGGCCTTCGCCGACCGCCGTTCGGTGGACTTCCAGAACCAGCGCATCAACCCGTGGTGGTTCGGCGCCGGGGTGAACTACCGCTTCGACCAGCTGGACGGCGAACTGGTGGCCTTGCATCCGAATGACGACGTTGGCGATACCGGCCTGCGCGCGGGGCTCGGCTGGCAGTTCAACGACCAGTGGCACATTGGCGCAAGCGCCGCACGCAACGATGCCGATGCCTCGATGCAGGCCCGCGTGTCCGGCATCACCGCCGACAGCGTGGCGCTGGCCACTACCTATACCCGCAACGAGCGCACGCAGTGGCGGATCGGCGCCAGCCAGTACCGCTATGACGATGGCAACCACCGCGACGCCATCAGCACCTCGGTGGAACAGCGCCTGCTGAGCCGCCCGACCCTGCAGGTGGATGGGCTGGGCAGCCTGTATGCCAGCCGTGGCAGCCACGATGACGTGCCCTACTTCAATCCCTCCCGCGACCGCTCGGTGGAGATCGGCCTGCGCATCGACCAGCAGTTGTGGCGGCACTACGAGAAGCATTTCCGACACCGCCTGACCGTGTCGGTAGGCGACTACTGGCAGGAGGACTTCGGCAGCGCACTGGTGCCCTCGGTGGAGTATCGCCACGAGTGGCAGATCGGCGCGGGGCGCATTTTCGAGTACGGGGTGCGCTGGTCGCGTCCGGTGTATGACGGCCAACGCGAGCGGCATGTCGGCCTGGAAGCCGGCCTGCGCTGGGGAGAATGAGATGCGAGTGAGCAACCTGCGACTGCCGATGATGATGATCCTGCTGGTGCTGCTGGCGCTGTGCGCACCGCTGCAGGCCCAGACCCGCCCGGAACTGGATGCGGCCGGCAACGGCCTGCTGGTGCTGAGCTACCACGACATCCGCGATGACGTGGCGGCCAAGGGCGATCCGGATGCCTACGCGGTGAGCACGCAGAACTTCGCTGCCCACCTGGACTGGCTGTCCGCGCACGGCTACCACCCGGTGTCGCTGAGCCAGCTGGTCAAGGCATCGCGTGGGGAAGCGGTGCTGCCGTCCAAGCCGGTACTGCTGACCTTCGATGACGGCCTGCGCAGCGTCTACAGCAAGGTCTACCCGCTGCTGCGTGCGTACGACTATCCCGCTCTGGTGGCGGTGATCACCGACTACGTGGACATGGCGCCGGATCGCACCATCGATTACGGCTACCGTCCGTTCGGTCGCGATGATTTCCTGACCTGGGAGCAGCTGCGCGAGATGAAGGACAGCGGCTTGATCGAGCTGGCCAGCCATACCGACAACCAGCACCACGGGGTGCAGTCCAACCCACAGGGCAACTCCACTCCTGCGGTGATCACCCGTGCCTACGACCCGGCCACCGGCCGCTACGAGTCCGCGGCCGCCTACGAAAAGCGCCTGCGCGATGACCTTTCGCGCAGTGTCGGACTGATTGAAAAGAACCTCGGCGTGCGCCCGCAGGCCATCGTCTGGCCGTACGCGGCCTACAACCAGCTCAGCAACGCGATCGCCGAGCAGCTCGGCATGCCGGTGTCCTTCGACCTGGAAGGCCGCAGCACGCCGGTCACCCGCGACCTGCACGGCCTGGCACGCTTGCTGGTGAGCGGCAATCCGAACGTCACTGGACTGGCCTTCGAACTGCGCCGCAACACCACCCTGGACGGCACCCGCGCCCTTCAGATCGACCTGGACGCGGTGTATGACAAGGATCCGGCGCAGCTGGCGCGCAACCTGGACATGCTGATCGACCGGGTCAAGAAGATCGGCCCCACCCACGTCTACCTGCAGGCCTTCGCCGACCCGGACGGCAACAACACCGCCGATGCGCTGTATTTCCCCAATCGCCACCTGCCGATGCGCGCGGACCTGTTCAACCGCGTGGCATGGCAGCTGAAGACCCGCGCAGGCGTCAAGGTGTACGCGTGGCTGCCGGTGCTGGGTTATGAACTGCCCGATCCGGCGCAGAAGCAGGCGCTGGGCATCGCCAGTCCGGAAAAAGACGGCATGTACCGGATGGACTTCACCAAGCCGGCCGCGCGCCAGATCATCCTGGACATCTACGAAGACCTGGCGATCAACTCCTACTTCGAAGGGCTGCTGTTCCACGACGATGCCTACGTACGCGATACCGAACTCACCGGCCTGGCGCAGGAAGGCCTGGACGGCAACCGCACCCAGGCGCTGATCGACTTCACCCTGGCCCTGCGTGACCGTGCGCAGCGCTGGCGGCCGAAGCTGGGCACCGTGCGCAACCTGTACGCGCAGCCGGTGCTGGAGCCGCAGAGCGCGGCATGGTTCGCCCAGCGCCTGGACCTGTTCAACGCCGCCTACGACCATACCGCCCTGATGGCGATGCCCTGGATGGAAGGCAGCCGCCACCCCGAGCGCTGGCTGGACCGGCTGGTGGCCGCGGTGCGTGAACACGATCCGGAGCTGAAGCACACCCTGTTCGAGCTGCAGACCGTTGACTGGCGTACCCGGACCGCGATCCCCGGCGAGCGCCTGCGTGCGCAGGTACGTCGCCTGCAGGCACAGGGCGTGCGTCACCTGGCCTGGTACCCGGATGACTTCATCGCCGACAAGCCGTCCACCGCCGATGCACGCGCGGCGATGTCGGCGCGCAACTTCCCCTATCCGGAGCGGTGACATGGACCACACGCCTGTCTACTACCTGTTCCAGTTCGCCTTCTTCTACCCCATGGTGATGGCGTTCTTCTGGATGTCGGGAGGCCTGTACTACTTTCTCCGCCGCGAGCGGAAGTCGCGCGACCGCAATGATCCGCCGCCGATGGACGAGTACCCGTTCACTTCGCTGCTGATTCCGTGCCACAACGAATCGGACAACCTGGACGACACCATCGGCGCGGCGCTGGCGCAGCGTTACCCGGACTTCGAGGTGATCGCCATCAACGATGGCAGCGGCGACGACACCGGCGCGCGCCTGGATGCGCTGGCGGCGATCCATCCGCGCCTGCGCGTGGTGCACCTGGACCGCAACCTGGGCAAGGCCAATGCGCTGCGCATGGGGGCATTGGCGGCGCGCTCGGAGTACCTGGTCTGCATCGATGGCGATGCGATGCTGGAAGAGCACGCCATGCACTGGATGGTCTGGCATCTCACCCGTGGCTCCCGCGTGGGCGCGGTCACCGGCAACCCGCGCATCCGCAACCGCTCCACACTTCTGGGCCGCCTGCAGGTGGCCGAATTCTCTTCCATCATCGGCATGATCAAGCGGGCCCAGCGCGTGTACGGGCGCATCTTCACCATCTCCGGGGTGATCGCCGGCTTCCGCCGCACCGCCCTGCACCGCATCGGCTACTGGGCCGATGACATGGTCACCGAAGACATCGACATCAGCTGGCGCCTGCAGCTGGACCACTGGGACATCCGGTACGAACCCAACGCGCTGTGCTTCATCCTGATGCCGGAAACCCTGCGCGGGCTGTGGAAGCAACGCCTGCGCTGGGCACAGGGCGGCGTGGAGGTGCTGCTGCGGCATGGCATGAGCCTGTTCAACTGGCGCAAGCGCCGCATGTGGGGCGTGCTGGTGGAGTACATCTTCAGCGTGCTGTGGGCCTATGTGATGCTGTTGATCATCGTGTTGTGGGCGCTGGGCAAGGTCGTCGACCTGCCGCCGTCGCTGTACATCCAGACGCTGCTGCCGCAGTGGCACGGGGTGATCCTGGCCCTGGTCTGCCTGCTGCAGTTTGCCAGCAGCCTGATCATCGACCGTCGTTACGAAATCAACATCGGCCGTAATTACTTCTGGGTGATCTGGTACCCGATGGCCTACTGGTTGATCAGCCTCTTCACCACCCTGGTGGCACTGCCGAAGACACTGCTGAAACGAGGCAGGAAGCGCGCCACCTGGGTCAGCCCGGACCGGGGAATTCGATGAACGCCAACAAGCCGTCCCGTCGTTTTGATTCGCGCCTCATCCAGAAGCCGCGCCAGCAACCCCGCCTGCAGCGCACCGCGTGGGGCTTCGTCACCCTCGCGTTCTGGGCGTTCTATTTCTATCTGTGGGCGCCGGTGCTGACCCTGATGTCCTGGCTGGTGGGTGGCCGCCTGGCCTGGATCCAGCTGTACGAGCGCAAGCAGCAGCTCGATCCGTTCCTGGTCATCGCCCTGCCGGTATTGCTGATCGGTTGCGCGGCGCTGCTGATCCTGTGGGCGGAGTACAACCGCTACCGCTTCGGTGGCAAGGAGCGCCGCGCCCCGCGCGTGGATGTCGAACTGCCGGAGATCGCGCGTGACCTGGGAGCCACCGATGCGCTGGCACGCCAGCTGTCCGGCGCCAAGGCGGTCACGCTGCACATGGACGATGATGCACGCCCGGTCGGCATGACCGAACAGGTGCTGATGCAACCTGCTTTCCGGTAGTGGCGGCCGCTGGCCGTCAACCTCACGCCTTCGCCGCTGCGCTCGCCGAGCATGGCTCGGCGCTACCGGGTGACGACCCGCCCCGGTGGGTGACGACCGTTGGTCGTCACACCTTTGCCGTACGCACCTGCCCTTCCCCGCGCACCACGAAACGTTCCACCGTCAACGCTTCCAGACCCATCGGGCCGTACGCATGCAGGCGCGTGGTGGAGATGCCGATCTCGCTGCCCAGGCCGAGCTGGCCGCCATCGGAAAAGCGCGAAGAGGCGTTGACCATCACCACTGCCGATTGCAGCGCATGGATGAAACGCTCGGCATTGGCGGCGTCCTGGGTAGCGATCACTTCGGTGTGGTCGGAGGTGTAACGGCGGATATGCGTGATCGCAGCCTCCACGTCATCCACCACTTTCACCGCGATGATCAGATCCAGGAACTCGGCCGCGTAGTCCTCATCGGAAGCAGACGTGCTGCCCGGCAGCAACGGCTGTGACAGCGCATCGGCGCGCAGCTCCACGCCGCGCGAAGCCAGGGCCTCGCCGGCGCGCGGCAGGAATTCCCCGGCGATATCACGATGTACCAACAGGGTTTCCAGCGAATTGCACGCCGAGGGCCGGCTGCACTTGCCATCAACCAGCAGTTCGAGGGCTTGGCCGATATCGGCGCTGGCATCCACGAACAGGTGGCAGACGCCCTTGTAGTGCTTGATCACCGGCACGCGCGCATGCTCGGCGACGAAGCGGATCAGGCCTTCTCCTCCGCGCGGAATCGCCAGATCGATCAGCTCGTGCAGCTGCAGCAGTTCCAGCATCGCCTCGCGGCGCAGGTCGGTCAGCACCGTCACCGCCGCCTCCGGCACTCCATGGGCTGCCAATGCACTGCCCAGCGCAGCGGCGATCGCGGTATTGGAATGGATCGCCTCCGAGCCGCCGCGCAGGATCACCCCGTTGCCGGCCCTCAGGCACAGCGCCGCGGCCTCGGCGGTGACGTTGGGCCGCGCCTCGTAGATCATCGCGATCACCCCCAACGGCACGCGCACTTTCTGCACGCGGATCCCATTGGGGCGCACGTCGTCGCGCGTCACCTGGCCCACCGGGTCCGGCAGCCCGGCCACCTCGCGCACTGCCTCGGCCATGGCGAACAGCCGCGACGGGTCCAGCATCAGGCGATCCAGCATGGCGTTGCCGATGCCCTTCGCGCGTGCTGCGGCAAGGTCACGCGCATTGCCGGCCAGGATCTGTCCAGCGTTGGATTCCAGCGCCGCAGCCATGGCCCGCAGCAGCGCGCCGCGCTGCGCCGTGTCCAGCCCGGCCACCATGGTGGCGGCGGCACGGCAGGCGCGTGCCTGTTGTTCGATGTCACTCATGGGAATCGCCTCGTGGTTCATACCAGCACCAGGTCGTCGCGGTGCACGACGTTTCCACCATAGTTGTAGCCCAGTGCCGCTTCGATGTCGCGCGAATGGCGGCCAGCGATGCGGCGTATGTCGCTGGCCGCATACTGGGTGATGCCGCGTGCCACGCTGACCTCGCTGCCTGCATCGCCCGCCCGGGAGCGGATCTCCACCATGTCGCCGCGGCGGAACTCGCCGTGCGCGCCGGTGATGCCGCCGGGCAACAGCGAAGCCCCCTTGGCCCGCATTGCCTGCACCGCGCCATCGTCGACCCAGATCACCCCGGGTTCCACGGGTGCGTGCCGCAGCCAGTACTTGCGTGCGGCCTCGCGACTCTGCGCTGCATGCAGGCGCGTTCCCTGCAAGCGCCCCTGTGCCAGCGCACGCACCACATCGCCGTTGCGGCCATTGAACAGGATCGTCTCGATGCCCAGCCGCGCTGCCTTGGATGCGGCTTCCAGTTTGGTGCGCATGCCGCCGGTGCCGGCGCTGCTGCCGCTGCCCCCGGCCATCGCCAGCACCTCGGCAGTCAGTTCATGCACGTGCGCGATCGGCTGTGCCGACGCATCCCGGCGCGGATCGGCGCTGTACAGGCCGTCGATGTCGGTGGCGATGAACAGCACATCGGCATCCACCAGCGCCGCCACAGTAGCGGCCAGGTTGTCGTTGTCGCCAAGCTTGAGCTCGTCCACCGATACCGTGTCATTTTCATTGACCACCGGCAGCGCGCCCAGCCGCAGCAGCTCGTTGAGCGTGGCACGGGCGTTGAGGTAGCGACGGCGGTTGCGCAGGTCATCATGGGTAAGCAGCACCTGCGCCACGGGACGTTCGAAGAAGCGTTGCCACAGCCCGATCAGCTGGGCCTGGCCGAGTGCGGCCAACGCCTGGCGGGCAGCCATCGCCGCGCCATTGGCCTCCACCCGCGGCAGGATCGCGCGGCCGGCGGCGACCGCGCCGGAAGACACGATCACCACCTCGCGGCCGGCCAGTACGTTGGCCGATACGAACTGGGCAAGCCCCAATGCGTAGCGCGGGGACAGCCCGCCGCCATCGGCGGCGAGCAGGCTGCTGCCGACCTTCAGCACGGCGCGCCGCCAGTCCGGCAACGCTTGTTCGGGAAACGGCGATGCGGTCATGGCGGCAGGGTCGCTCATCAGGGGCTCAGCGGGTGGTCCATTCGTGGACGGTCAGGTCCGAAGACTGCAGGGTCACCAGCGGATCGCGCGCGACGATGGCACGCGCCTGCTCCAGGTTGGCGACGTTGCACAGCACGTACGCCCCGCCGCTGCCGTCACTGAAACCGCCGGTCAGCTGCAGCTGGCCGGCGGCATTCAGTTCATCGAGGAAGGCGATATGCGGCTGCACCGCCGCCGGATCGAAGTCCGGCCGGCGCATCGCGATCACCAGGTAGACGGTGCCGGCCGTCAGGCCAGCGCCTGCCAGCGCGCGCGCAGGACGTCCAGGCGCAGATCGGCGGCGGCGCCGGGCGAGACCCGGGCGGCCAGGCTGCCTTCCGGCGTCCGTCCCTGCCCGGCACTGTCGGCGCCGGCCGCAGCGGCCTTGTAGGCCTCGCGGAACGGCACCCCGGCGACGGCCGCCTCGACCGCCACGTCGGTGGCGTACATGCCCGAATCGATGCCGGCCAGCAGCTTGTCGTTGCGCCATTCCAGGTTGGCCAGCAGCGCCGGCAGCAGTTCCAGCGCGGCCAGGCCACGGCCGAAGCCGTGGAAGATCGCGCCCTTGGACCCCTGCAGGTCACGGTGGTAGCCAGACGGCAGCGACAGCAGCTGCTCGATCTCGGTACGGGCAGCGGCGACGCTGGCATGGGTGGCGCGCATCAGCTCGATGACATCGGGATTGCGCTTGTTCGGCATGATCGAGCTGCCGGTGGTGTACTGCGGCGGCAGCGCCACGAAGCCGAATTCCGCGCTGGTGAACAGCGACAGGTCCCATGCGATGCGGCGCAGGTCCAGGGTGGCGCCGCTCAGTGCTTCCAACGCGGCCATCTCGAACTTGCCGCGCGACAGCTGCGCGTAGATCGGCGATACCTGCATGCGCGCGAAGCCGAGCGCGGCAGTGGTGTGTTCACGGTCCAACGGCAGGTTCACGCCGTAGCCGGCGGCGGTACCCAGCGGATTGGCATCCACCAGCGCGTGTGTATCGCGGGCGCGGACGGCGTTGTCGATGAACGCCTCGGCCCAGCCGGCCCACCACATGCCGGCGGAGGAAACGACGGCACGCTGGATGTGCGTATAGCCCGGGATCGGCAGGTCTTTCTCGGCCTCTGCACGGTCCAGCGCCACCTTGGCGATCTCCGCGCTGAGCTGCGCCACCCGCTGCAGCTTTTCCTTCAGCCACAGCCGGGTCGCCACCAGCACCTGGTCGTTGCGGCTGCGGCCGGTGTGGATGCGGCGGCCAGCATCGCCGAGGCGATCGGTCAAGCGCGCTTCGATGGCCGAATGGCCGTCTTCGTACTGTTCGTCCAGCACGAACCGGCCGGCGCGGAAGTCATCGGCCAGCACCTCCAGTTCGCGCTGCAACCCGGCCAGCTCGTCGGCACCGAGGATGCCGATGTGCTGCAGGCCCTCGGCATGCGCGGCACTGGCGGCGATGTCATGCAGGAAGAATTCGCGATCCAGGATCACGTCATCACCGGCCAGGAAGGTCTGGATCTTTGCGTCGACCGCGACGCCCGGCTTCTGCCACAGAAGGTCTGCCATGCTGTGCTCCATCGGCGGCGTGGGCCGCCCGTTGATTCAATCAGTGCGGGATCGAAGTGAGTTCGTCGATGCCCAGGGCGAGGTTGAGGTTCTGCATGGCCTGGGTGGCTGCGCCCTTCAACAGGTTGTCCAGCGTGGTCACCACCACCACCCGCTTGCCGCCCGGCGCCACGGTGAATCCGCCGACCTGCACGCCGTGGCGGCCGGCGATGCGGCTCACCCACGGCGCTTCGTCGACCACTTCGATCAGCGGCTCACCAGCATAGGCATCGGTGAAGCGCGCGGCGATCTGTTCGCGGGTCTGGGCCTGGTTGAGCCAGATATTGACCGTCATGGTGATACCGCGGAAGTGCGGCGCCACGTGCGGCATGAACTCCACGGGCACGCGCAGGTGCGCGGACACCTCGCGTTCGTGGACGTGGTTGGTCAATGCGTACGGCATCAGGTTGTCGGCCAGCAGTTCCGGATTGTTCTTGTCCGAAGGCGTGGTGCCGGCGCCGGAATAACCGGAAACACCGAAGCACTGCGGCGGACCGGCCAGCAGGTCCAGCAGCGGGTGGATCGCCAGCTGCATCGCGGTGGCATAACACCCCGGGTTGCTGATGTGCTTCTCACCGTTGTAGTTGCCGCGGGTCAGCTCGGGCAGGCCGTAGTACCAGCTTCCCTCGAAGCGGTAGTCAGCAGACAGGTCCACGATGACCGTGTCCGGCTTGGCGGCTTGCAGCGCGGCGACGAACGGTGCAGCCAGGCCATTGGGCAGCGCCAGGATCACCGCGTCCACACCCTTGGCGGCGACCGCATCGGCGTCCAGGTTTTCGTACTGCAGCTCGCCGGTGATTTCCGGGTGGTGCCCGGCCAGCCGCTGCCCAGCGCGCTCGCGCGAGGACACGAAAGCCAGCTGCAGGCGCGGATGCGCGGCCACCAGCTTGATCAGCTCCGCACCGGTGTGGCCGCGGGCGCCGACGATGCCCAGGGTGAAGGTTGTTTCATTCATGCGTGGGTATCCAGGCGGAACTGCAGGTGGCGTTTCACCGCCGCCCATTCCGTATCGATGATGGAGAAAACGACGGTATCGCGCGGCGTACCGTCGGGATGCCGGGTATGGTTGCGCAGCACGCCGTCCTGCTTGGCGCCAAGGCGCGCGATGGCCGTGCGCGAGGCATGGTTGAACCAGCTGGTTTCAAACACCACGGCCAGGCAGCCGAGCGTTTCGAAGGCATGCCGCAGCAACAGCAGTTCGGCCTCGGTATTGACCCCGCTGCGCTGCACGCGTGGTGCATACCAGGTGTAACCGATGCTCAGCCTGGGTACGCTGGCATCCAGTCCGTAATAGCGCGTGGTACCGACGATCTCTCCGCTTGCATCACGGATCACCATCGGCAGCACCTTGCCTTCGCCCTGCGCCTGCAGCGCCGCCTCGACATAGTCAGCCACGCCCGCGACCGATGGCACCTGGGTGAACCACAGCTGGTCCAGCCCGGTGCCTTCCACGGCGCGCTGCAGGCCCGGCACGTGTGCGGCCTGAAGCGGTTCAAGCGAGACATGGCGGCCTGACAGCGTCGGCGCAGCGGTCCACCCGGTGACCGTGCTCATCCGAGCAGGCTCGGCGAACGCTGCGCGCAATGGTCGACGTAGGCCTTGATGCGGTCAAAGCCATCAGCACCGAACCAGAAGGTCTTCCACGTGCCCTGTTTGTAGCAGCCATCGGATTCGGCGTAGTAGAAGTGGTTGATCGGGTTGCCGTTGCGCGAGCGCCAGAACAGCTGCGGGGTCTCGTCCAGCATCACGTTCCACACCGCCCGGCCCAGGCCCTCGCCCTGTGCGTCGTCGAGCACCGCGAATTTATCCAGGTACACGCCTTCCGCTTCGTCGGTGAGGATCACCGCGGTGCGGTAGTTTTCGCTGACATACGCGCGCAGCAGACGGGTCTTGTCGAAGTAATCCGGCACCAGCACGCGGCCGAAACTGGATTCGATCAGCCCGCGCAGGCGCGGCAGGTCCAGTTCCTCCCATGCGGTCGCGCGCAGCACGCGTTCGCCCTTGCGCACCAGCGTGCCCGAGCCCTTGTGGGTGAACAGTTCCTTGGCCAGGTCGGCCGGCCGGGTGATCGACACCGAGGACTCCAGCGGCAGGCGGTCCAGCAGCGATTTGATCTGCTCGATCTTCACCTTCATGCCGCCGTGGATCCACGGCTGGCTCATCAGGTGTTCGTACTCGGTGGACAGGTTGATCGAGTCGATCACCTTGCCCTCCTCGTCCAGCAGCCCGCCGGTGCCGGTCAGGAAGATGATCTTGTACGGCTGCAGCTCCTGTACCAGTTCGTTGGCGGCGAAGTCGGCGTTGACGTTGAGGATCTGCCCGCTGCGGGTTTCGCCCAGGCTGGTGATGACCGGGATCGAGCCGGCGCGCAGGCTGGCTTCGATCGGCGCCAGGTTGACCTTCTTCACTTCGCCGACCAATCCATAGGTGGCCTGGTCCATGTACTCGGCTTCGAACACGCCACCGGTGATGGACGTGGCACGCGCACCGTTCTGCTGCAGCGCTTCCACCAGCCGCAGGTTGGACTGCTGGAAGACCTGGCGCACGATCGCCAGCGCTTCCGGCGAGGTCACCCGCAGGCCGTTGATGGTCTGCTTCTCGATGCCGGCAGCGGCCAGCTCGGTGTCCAGCTGCGGGCCGGCACCGTGCAGCACGATCGGGGTCAGCCCGACTTCCTGCAGGAACGACAGCGAGGACGTCAGCGCCTCCAGGTCATCGCGCAGCACCGCCCCGCCCACTTTCACCACCGCGAAGCGTTTGGCGTCGAGCTGCGAAAAACGCTTGAGGTACTGGCTGATTTCCTTCGCGCTGGCCATGCTGGAAAGCAGGCGCACGATGGTCTGGCGGGTCTGGCGATGAGGCTGGAGGGCTGGGGACATTTCGGTTTCATCACAGGCGGCGGGGGCCGCGTTGCAGTTCCGCCGTGCCGGGGCACGACGGCATTGGGGGGTCACGCGCCGGCGCTGATGATCCGGTGCACGGCGTCGGTATAGCGCTGCAGTTGTTCCAGCGTCACGAACTCATCGGCGGTATGGGCCTGGGCGATGTCGCCCGGGCCGAACACCAGCGTGGTGTAGCCACCGGCGGAGAACAGCGAGGCTTCGGTCCAGAAATCCACCGCGTTGCCGATCGGCAGGTCCAGCGCATCGGCCACGTCACGCGCGGCAAGGCGCCGGTTCTCGGCATCGGCGATGTCCCCGGCCGGGAGGCTGGGGCCACGGAAGGTTTCGGTGAACAGCGCCGCTTCCGGCTCGGCCAGGCCGGCGAAAGTGGCCAGCAGCGCATCGATGTCCATCGACGGCAGCGGACGGAAACCAAAGCGCAGCTCGGCCGCTGGCGCGATCATGTTGGCCTTGATTCCGCCCTCCACGCGGCCGATGTTGAAACGCAGCCCGGTCAGCCCGCCGAAGCGTGCCGAGGACAACGATTCCACATGGTCCAGCGCGCGGTTGCCCCAGCGCATCGCCTGGTGCAACGCGCTGGCGGCCGCATCCTGCTTGCCCGACGCGTGGCCGGCGCGGCCTGCGAACTGCATCAGCACCGAGCTGATGCCACGGTGGGCCAGCACCGCCTCGCTCATGGTCGGCTCGGCCACCAGCACCGCCTCGTAGGGCAGGCCACGGGCCAGGAAGGCGGCAATGCAGCGCGGATCGTTGGCTTCTTCGTCGCTGGAAAACAGGAATGCCGCATCACCTTCGCTGGCATTGGCGGCAGCCACCAGCGCCGCGGCCGCGCCCTTGATGTCACACACGCCCAGCCCGACCACGCGGTCGTCCAGGCGGCGCATCACATGCGGATCCGCGCTCCAGTGGGGCGAGTCCGGCACGGTATCCAGGTGCACGTTGAACAGATACTTCGGCGTACCACGCACCGCATGCAGGCTGACCGCCCCGTCACCATGGTCGATCACCTCCACCTGGAAGCCGGGCAGGTTGTCGCGCAGGTAATCGAAGATTCCCCCCGTGGTGATCGCACGCGGCGGATTGCGGGTATCGAAAGACACCAGCGCCTGCAGGTGATGAAGCGTCTGTTCCAACATGAATCAACGATCCCGGTAGTGCCGGCCGCTGGCCGGCAACGATGTCAGCAAGACCTGCTGGCCAACGGCCGGCAGGTCCCTCAGCGGCAATCAGCCGCGATTTACCTGCGCATAAAGGGTGGAGCTCATCCCGAACAGCTTGATGAAACCTTCGGCCTCTTCCACGCCCCAGTCGGCCGACTGCGCATAGGTGGCGCCCTTGGTGTTGAGCAGGTGCGGCGAACGCACGGCCACCGCATCGACGCGGCCGCCACGGGTCTCCAGCACGACTTCACCGTTGACCTTGGACTGCGAGGACTTCAGGAACGCCTCGAGGTCGGTCTTCAGCGGATCGTGGTAGAAGCCTTCGTACACCAGCTCCACCCACTTGCGCGCCACGTCCGGCTTGAAGCGGTTCTGCTGCTTGGTCAGCACCGCATCTTCCAGCGCACGGTGCGCGGCCAGCAGCGACACCAGCCCCGGCGCTTCGAACACGATGCGGCCCTTCAGGCCGATCACGGTGTCGCCGGTGTACACGCCACGGCCCACGCCATAGGGGGCGAACAGCTTGTTGAGCGTGGCCAGGATCTTCTCGCCCGGCAGTGCCTTGCCGTCCAGCGCCACGGCAACGCCGTCGACGAACTTCAGGGTGACGGTGAGGGCCTGCTCCGGCCACTCGCTGCGCGGTGCGCACCAGCCGCGGGCGCCTTCGCCCGGCGCTTCCCAACGGTCGATCTCACCGCCGGACATGGTCAGGCCCAGCAGGTTCTCGTTGATGGTGTAGGCCTGCTGCTTGGCGCGCACGCCGAAGCCGCGCTCTTCCAGGTACTTCTGCTCGTAAGCGCGGGTCTGGGTGTGTTCTTTCTGGATTTCGCGGATCGGGGCGATGATCTGGTAGTCGCCCAGCGCCTTCACCGCCAGGTCGAAACGCACCTGGTCGTTGCCCATGCCGGTGCAGCCATGCGCGATGATGTTGGTACCCAGTTCGGCGGCGCGCTTGAGCGCAGCATCGACGATCAGGTAACGGTCCGACACCAGCAGCGGGTACTGGCCCTGGTAGCCTTCACCGGCCCAGACGAACGGCTTGACGAAACCTTCCCAGATCGCAGGACCACCATCGACGGTGACATGGCTGGTGACACCCAGCTCGGCGGCGCGCTTTTCGATGAAGTCGCGCTCTTCGTCATCCACGCCGCCGGTGTCGGCGAACACGGTGTGCACGTTGTAGCCGCGCTCCTGCAGGTAGGGCACGCAGAAGCTGGTATCAAGGCCGCCGGAGAAGGCGAGGACGACGTCTTTGTTGCTCATGGGGGTAAGGTCCTGGTAGCGCCAGGTGATGCCCGGCGGAATGTTCGAATCAGAAAGAAATCAGCGGCCGGCCAGCGCGGCCATGATGGCCTTCTGCACGTGCAGCCGGTTCTCGGCCTCGTTGATGGCGATGCACTGCGGCGAATCCATCACCGCATCGGTGGCCTTGACGTTGCGACGCAGCGGCAGGCAATGGCTGAAGACCCCGTTGTTGGTCAGCGCCATCTTCTGCTCGTCCACGATGAAGTGCTTGTACTGGTCGCGGATCGGCTTTTCCGGTTCCCAGTTGCCGAAGAACGGCAGCGCGCCCCAGCTCTTGGCGTACACCACGTCGGCACCGGTGTAGGCGCTTTCGATGTCATGGCTGACCTGCAGCGAGCCGCCGTTCTCGGCCACGTTCTGCTCGGCCCAGCCCATGTAGCGCTCGTCCAGGATGTAATCCGGGGTCGGGCACAGCAGGGTCACGTCCATGCCCATGCGGGTGGCGATGGTCAGGGCGGAGTTGGCCACCGCGGTGTTGAGCGGCTTGGGATGGTAGGTCCAGGTCAGCACGTACTTCTTGCCACGCAGGTCCTGGGTGCCGAAGTGCTCCTGCAGCGCCATCGCGTGGGCCAGTTCCTGGCACGGATGGGTGATGGTTTCCATGTTGATGACCGGCACCGGCGAATACTTGGCAAAGCTCTTCAGCACGGTGTCTTCGCGGTCGACCGACCAGTCCACGAACTTCGGGAAGGCACGCACCGCGATCATGTCGCAGTAGCGGCCGAGCACCTGGGCCACTTCGGCGATGTGTTCTTCGGTATCGCCATCCATCACGGTGCCGAGGTTGAACTCGATCGGCCATGCATCCTTGCCCGGCTGCAGCACCACCGCGTGGGCACCAAGCTGGAAAGCACCCAGTTCGAAGCTGGTGCGGGTGCGCATGGACGGGTTGAAGAACACCAGCGCGATCGATTTGCCTTTCAGCTGGTCGCCGAGCTTGTTGCGCTTGAACAGCGCGGCCTGGGTCAACAGCGCATCGAGTTCGCTGCGGCTCCAGTCCTGGGTGTTCAGGAAGTGCGTGAGGGACATCAATCGATCCTTGCGGTGTGGAATGGGTGCGGATGCAACTTTTCAGAACCCGGAAACGAAAAAACCCAGCCGGGGGGCTGGGTTTTTTACCGAACAGACAGCACGAAGCTCCGGTCACCCAGCGGAAATGTGGGATTCCGGTCGGCGGGCACGCGAGGTCATGCTGCTGGCCTGGCGGGCGGCGCTGGAGTCGTGCTGGAAGTCGGTGGCGTTCATTTCCGCCCATGGTGGCATGGCCGATGGTGCGGTGCAAGAGCCGGCGTCAGGGATTTGCCGGCGAGCCCTGCTCGGCTCCGACCCACGGGGTGATCGAGACGCGGATCTTCAGCCGGTTGCCGGGGTCTTCCGGCAGCCGCGAGCGGTACTTGGTGCCCTTGTAGACATAATCCACGTCATAGGCGATGGGCCGGCGGAACTCGCGACCGACCGGCACGATGCGGCAGTCCCGGGTCAGGATCGGCGCGTTGCTGGGCTGGGCCCCGGCCGGCACGGCGGCCACCTCGTCACTGCCCTCTTCGCCGGGCTTGAAGATCGATCGCACCGAATCCCACAGGCGCCCGAAGCGGCCCTTCTCTTCCACCGGCTCTTCACCGGTAACGTTGACCGGCGGCAGGTTGCGCGTGGTGACCGGTTCACAATGCTCTTCGGTGCGGGTGGCACGCAGGATCTGGAACACCGGCTCGACGTTGAGCACCTGGGCGTAATCCAGCTTGATGTTCTCCACGATCACCACCCGGTTGCGCGGCTCGGCCTCTTCCGATTGGGCCATGGCAGGGCCGGCCAGCAGGCAGGCAGCCAGTGCGGGAAGGAAGAGGTATCTCATCGGCAACGGGTTCGAGGGCACATCGATAGTGTAGGCAGCACGGACGCCAAGGGGCTGAACATTACCCGTCCGCGCCGCAGGGGGCCAGCCCATGGCGTGCCCGGATGACCCCGCGCGGTACCCCGGGAGCCCCTGCAGCGCTAGAATCGACGGCTTGTCCCCCAGCGCCCCCACCATGACCCTGCGCCTGCACAACAACCTGACACGCCAGCTGGAAACGTTCACTCCGCTCGATCCGGCCTGTCCGACCCTGTATGTGTGCGGCCCCACGGTCTACAACTACGTGCACATCGGCAACGCGCGCGGCCCGGTGGTGTTCGGGGTGCTGGCCGACCTGCTGCGCCGTCGCTTCGGCACCCTGCGCTACGCCCGCAACATCACCGACGTGGATGACAAGATCAACACCGCCGCGCGCGAGCAGGGCGTCCCGATCAGCACCATCACCGACCGGTTCGCCGCCGCCTACCGCGAGGACATGGCCGCCCTCGGCGTGGTGCCGCCGGACATCGAACCGGAAGTCACCGCGCACATGCCGCAGATCATCGAGATGATCGCCCGGCTGATCGGCAGCGGACATGCCTACGCCGCCGAAGGCCACGTGCTGTTCGCCGTGGACACCTTCGACGGCTACGGCAAGCTCTCCCGCCGTGATCCTGAGGAAATGCTGGCCGGCGCCCGCGTCGAAGTGGCCCCGTACAAACGCGCAGCCGGCGATTTCGTGCTGTGGAAGCCCTCCAGCGACGATCTGCCCGGCTGGGACTCGCCGTGGGGCCGTGGCCGCCCTGGCTGGCACATCGAATGCTCGGCCATGGCCGCCGCCCACCTGGGCCCGACCATCGACATCCACGCCGGTGGCGTGGACCTGCAGTTCCCGCACCATGAGAACGAAATCGCGCAGAGCGAGTGCGCCCACGGCGGTGAGGTCTTCGCGCGGTTCTGGCTGCACAACGGCATGCTGAACTTCGGCGGCGCCAAGATGAGCAAGTCGCTGGGCAACATCGAGCGCGTGCACGACCTGGTCCAGAAGCATCCGCCCGAAGCCCTCCGCCTGGCCCTGCTTTCGGCGCATTACCGCCAGCCACTGGACTGGTCCGATGCGGTGATCGAGCAGGCCGGGCGCACCCTGGACCGCCTGTACGGCACCCTGCGCGACCTCGCCAACCTGCCGGCTGCTGCACGCATCCCGGCCGTGGTCGAAGCCGCGCTGGACGATGACCTCAACACACCGCTGGCGCTGGCCGAACTGGCCCGCATCGCCGGTGAAGCACGCAAGGCCACCGATCCCACCGAGCGCGCCCAGCTGAAGCAGGACCTGCTGGGCGCCGGCCTGGCGCTGGGCCTGCTGCAGCAGGATCCCGCCGCATGGTTCGGAACCGCTGGCGGCAGCAGCGACGACGATGCCCGCATCCAGGCCCTGATCGACGAGCGCGCCGCTGCCAAACAGGACCGTGATTTCGCCCGCTCCGACGCCATCCGCGACCAGCTGGCCGCCGAAGGCATCGTGCTGGAAGACACCGCGCAGGGCGTGCGCTGGGTGCGCAAGCGCGCCTGATCGCCCTCGTGCCGGCCCCATCCCGGCCGGCCGCACCCCGCCAGATGAAGAATGAAATGACCGATTCCCCGTTCCCGCTTGAACCTACCGCCGCCGAGGCCCAGACCACCATCGCCGAGGAGTTCTCCTTCTTCGGCGACTGGTCCGAGCGCTACCAGTACCTGATCGACCTGGGCCGCAAGCTGCCGGTCTTCCCGGAAGAATGGAAGACCGAGGAGCACCGCCTGCTGGGTTGCCAGTCGATGGTCTGGATCGTGCCGGAGGGCAATGCCGATGCCCTGCACTTCCGTGCGGTCAGTGACTCGGCGATCGTGTCCGGGCTGATCTTCCTGGCCCTGCGCGTGTACTCCGGGCGCTCCGCACAGGAGATCATCGACACCGAACCCAGCTACATCCAGGACATCGGCCTGTCGCGGCACCTGTCGCCCACCCGCAGCAACGGCGTGGCCGCGATGCTGGCCTTCATCCGCGAAACCGCGCAGGCCCAGCTGCACTCCACGCGCCCGTGAGCCTCCCGGCCCCCACCGAAGAGACCGCGCGCACCCTGCTGGCGCGGCCGGGCTTCAGCCAGCTGCTGGCCTACCGCATCTTCGCGATGCTGTCCTACCAGGTGGTTGCGGTCACGGTGGGCTGGCACATCTATGAAGTGACCCGCAATCCGTTTTCGCTGGGCCTGGTCGGGTTGGCCGAAGTGCTGCCGTTCTTCTGCGTGGCCCCGTTTGCCGGCTATCTGGTCGACCATCTGCCGCGACGCCGGCTGGGCATGGTGGCCTGCGCCGGACTGGTGGCGACCGCACTGGTGTTGTGCGCGGTGGCGCTGGGCTGGCTGCCGTTCCACGGTGTGTGGCCGATCTATGCCGCCATCGCGCTGACCGGCATGGTCCGCGCCTTCCTGTCGCCGATCTACAACGCGCTGTTCGCACGGGTGCTGGAGCGGCATCAGTTTGCCCGCGGCGCAGGCCTGGGCAGCGTGTTCTTCCAGGCCGGCATGGTGGTGGGGCCGGCGCTGGGCGGCGTACTGGTAGGCTGGGGCGGAAAGGGCGTGGCCTACGGCGCTGCGACTGGCTTTGCGTTGATGGCGATGGCCTGCCTGGCCACGCTGAAAGTCAGCGAACCGGTGCACACCGGCCCGGCCGCGCCGATCTTCCGCAGCATCGCCGAAGGCGCGCGCTTCGTGATCGGCAACCGGATCATGGTCGGGGCGATGGCGCTGGACATGTTCTCGGTGCTGCTGGGTGGCGTGGTGGCGATGCTGCCTGCGTTCCTGCAGGAGATCCTGCATTACGGGCCCGAAGGGCTGGGCATTCTGCGTGCAGCGCCTGCGCTGGGGTCCATCGCGGTCGGCCTGTGGCTGGCCCGCCACCCGCTGCAGAAGCATGCCGGCCGCGTGCTGTTGTTCGCGGTGGCCGGCTTCGGGCTGTGCGTGATCGGCTTCGGGCTGTCGCACCACTTCTGGCTGTCGGCGCTGATCCTGCTGTTCTACGGTGCGTTCGACGGCGTGTCGGTGGTGGTGCGTTCGACCATCCTGCAGCTGGCCACGCCGGAAGAAATGCGCGGCCGGGTGTCGTCGATCAACGGCATCTTCATCAGTTCGTCCAACGAACTCGGCGCGTTCTATGCCGGCACGATGGCCAGGTGGCTGGGGCTGGTGCCGGCGGTGGTGCTGGGCGGTTTTGCGGTATTGAGCGTGGCGGGCATCACCGCGTGGAAGAATCCAACGCTGCGCCGCCTGAACCTGCGCGACCTGCAATAGATCCACAAGCGTGACGACCAGCGGTCGTCACCCACCACGGCAGCGGAACAACATGACGGCCAGCGGCCGTCACTACCCCCCGGTGAATCGGTAGCGCCGAGCCATGCTCGGCGGGATCCAGCCGCGTGACGACCAACGGTCGTCACCCACCACGGCAGCGGAACCCCATGACGGCCAGCGGCCGTCACTACCGGGTTGGTCAGTTGCCGCAGCCCTGCAGCTTCAGTGTCTGGCCCTGGCGCAGGCTGTAGGCCGGGGCCTTCAGGCCATTGGCGCGGGCCAGGGTTGGCACATCGCAGCTGAACTTCGCCGCGATCCGGCCCAGGGTTTCACCCCGGCCCACCTTGTGCGAACGCACTGGCTGCGCGCGCGGCGCAGCGGGACGTGGCGTCACTACCGGCGCGGTCGGGGCGGTGCCCACCACGCTGGCTTCCGCTGCGGCCACCGGCACCACCCCGCCCACCGCCACGCTGCCGGTGAAGCTGGCTGCGCTCGGGCGAACGATCGCCGCGTTCAGATCGGCCGTGATCAAGGTACGTGCCAGATCGGCGCGCGGGCCACTCACGCAGTTGCGCGTGTACAGGCCGGCGATGCGGGTGGTCGCGTTGATCAGCGTGCCGGCCGGAATCCAGCCGTCCGCTTCGTAACGCGGGTTGAGGTTGCGCAGCGTGCGCATGTAGCCATCGCGCGTACCCTGGCTGCCCAGGCAGATGGTCAGCTCATAGATCGTGGTGGACTTGGCCAGGCGCACCGTCGCCGGCTGCGCGTTGACCTTCGGGAACTCCACGCCGTACTGCTGCGGATGCAGGAAAATCCAGGCTGCGGCAATGACCATCGGCACGTAGTCCTTGGTCTCGGCGGGGAACTCGTTGTAGACGCTGTCCACCCAGAAGCTCTGTCCAGCGTTCTGCCGGAACACGCGCAGCGCGCGCCCTTCGCCGCCGTTGTAACCGGCCAGCGACAGTTCGATGTTGTTGTTGAGCTGGCGCATGCGCTCGTTGAGGTACGTCGCACTGGCTTCGGCTGCGCTGCGCGCATCGAAGCGGGTGTCGAAGCCGGTGCCATCCGGACCCAGCCCGAACCGCCGGCCGGTGGCCGGCATGAACTGCATCAGGCCGGCAGCGCCGGCACGCGAAGAGGCGTGCACGCGGCCATTGGACTCCTTGGCCATGATGCCGAACAACAGCGCTTCGGGCAGGCCGCGCTTCTCCCATTCCGGCCACATCACCGCGCGCACGTTCTGGTAATTCTCGTAGCTGGTCAGCAGGGCCGGACGCATATCGGTCAGCCAGCGCCGGATACCCGCCTGGATGGCCGGGTTGTACTCCACCATGCTGTCGAAGGCGTGGCGCTTGTCATTGAGCAGCGCCGCCGCGCGCGCCGCTTCGGGCACGTCGGCCGCCAACGGCCCGATGTGGTCCGGATCGGCCTGCAGGGTGTCACCGGCTTCGTCGGCGACGCTGTCTTGGCCCTCGGCGTCGGCGTCGCGCTTGAGCAGGCGCTTGTAGGTGGCCAGCAGGGTGCTCATCTGGCAGCCCTTCTGTACCACGCACTCGCTCAGCACGTCTTCCATGTCTTCCAGCGCGGCATCAGCCTCGGCGGCGCCCTTGGGATCGGCATTGGCCACGCGCAGCAGCGCGTCGGTATAGCGCTTCTCGGCCACGCCCATGCGCTGCTGCAGCGCTTCGGCCTTGGCCCGGTCACGGTTGGAAACACGTTGCGCATGGGCGTCGGGGACGGCCAGCAGCAGGCTGGCGAGGGCCAGGACGGGCAATCCACGAACAAGCAGGACAGGAACGGGCATTTTTGGCACTGTGTGCGAATCAGGCAGGCAGAGTAGCGGTGCCGCCACGATCCGGGCAACCCGGAGATGGCCCGCACCGTGCAGCCGGTTAACATTGCGCGCATTCATCACAAGGGATGGACCATGGACCCGATTCTGCTCGGCAAGGGCATCACCGACGACGTAGCGGTCACCCTGTTGCCGAAGCTCGGCAATCGCCACGGCCTGGTGGCCGGCGCCACCGGTACCGGCAAGACCGTGACCCTGATGACGCTGGCCGAAGGTTTCTCGCGGATCGGCGTGCCGGTGTTCCTGGCCGACGTGAAGGGCGATGTGTCCGGCCTGGCCGTGGCCGGCGCCGGCGGCGATACGCTGCTGCAGCGCGCCGCGCAGATAGGCGTGGCCGACTACGCGCCGGCCGCCAGTCCGGCGATCTTCTGGGACCTGTACGGCAAGCTGGGCCATCCGGTGCGCACCACCGTCAGCGAGATGGGACCCACCCTGCTCACCCGCATCCTGGAACTCAGCGACACCCAGGCCGGGGTGATGGACATCGTGTTCAAACTGGCCGACGACCGTGGCCTGTTGCTGCTGGACCTGGACGACCTGCGTGCGCTGCTGGGGCTGGTGGCCGAAGAGCGCAAGGACATTTCAACCGAATACGGACTGGTCAGTGCGCAGTCGGTGGCGGCGATCCAGCGTGCCCTGCTGCGGCTGTCGCAGGATGGCGGCGAAGCGTTCTTCGGCGAGCCGGCACTGGAACTGGCCGACATCATGCGGGTCAACCACGATGGCCGCGGGGTCATCGGCATCCTCGCCGCCGACCAGCTGGTGCTGAAGCCGAAGCTTTATTCGACCTTCCTGCTGTGGCTGCTGTCGGAGCTGTTTGAAACCCTGCCGGAAGTGGGCGACCTGGAAAAACCCAAGCTGGTCTTCATCTTCGACGAGGCCCACCTGCTGTTCAACGATGCGCCCCCTGCCCTGGTGCAGCGCATCGAACAGGTGGTGCGGCTGATCCGTTCCAAGGGCGTGGGCGTGTACTTCTGCTCGCAGTTCCCTGATGACGTGCCATCCAACATCCTCGGCCAGTTGGGCAACCGCGTGCAGCATGCGCTGCGCGCTTTCACCCCGCGCGACCAGAAGGCGGTGAAGACCGCTGCCGAAACCTTCGTGCCGAACCCCAAGCTGGACGTGGCACGCGTGCTGTCCTCGCTGGGCACCGGCGAAGCGCTGGTGTCCACCCTTCAGGACAAAGGCATCCCGATGCCGGTGCAGCAGACCCTGATCGCCCCGCCACGCTGCCGGATGGGGCCGGTCACCGACGCCGAACGTACGCAGGTGCGTGCCGGCAGCCCGGTCGGCAGCCGCTACGACACCGCCATCAACCGTGAATCGGCGGCCGAACTGCTGGCCCAGCGCGCGCAGAAGAGCGTCGAGCAGGCCGCCACCCCCAAGGCGCGCACGCGCGAGCAGGACGACGCGCACGACGGCGGTTTCGGCCAGACGATCAAGGATGCGATCTTCGGCACCAAGCGACGCCAGGGCATGATCGAAACCATGGCCAAGCAGACCACGCGCACGGTGGGCACCAGGCTGGGCAACCAGATCGTGCGCGGGATCCTCGGTGGCATCTTCGGCGGAAAGCGCTGAAGGCCCGTAAGCTGTCGCATTGCAGTTGCGTAGAGAGCAGTAGATGTCGCGTTGGCGTCCCCCCGCAGAAAAGAGCACCGCGCTGATCACCTCCGGCGGCCATGCACGGCTGAAAGCCGAGCTGGAGGACCTGTGGCGCGCGCGCCGCCCGGAAGTGGTGAAGGCGCTGGCCGCGGCGGCGGCCGAAGGTGACCGCTCGGAGAATGCCGAGTACACCTACCGCAAGAAGCAGCTGGGCGAGATCGACCGCCGCGTGCGCTACCTCAGCAAGCGGCTGGAGGCGCTGCGCGTGGTCGATGGCGAACCGAGCGACCCGCAGGCGGTGTTCTTCGGCGCGTGGGTGGAATTGGAGAATGTGGACACGGCGGAGATCAGCCGTTACCGCATCGTCGGGCCGGACGAAACCGATGCCGCCACCGGCTGGATCAGCATTGACTCCCCGCTGGCACGGGCGCTGTTGAAGAAGCGCGTAGACGATGAGTTCGAGGTCGAACTGCCCGGCGGCCGGCATGGCTTCGCGATCCTGTCCGTGCGGTACGGCGCCGGAACGCAGGACCGGTAGCGCCGAGCCACGCTCGGCGAGCGCATAGCGCGGCCACCCCAAAAGCCGCCGAGCATGGCTCGGCGCTACCAGAACGCGCGGGACGCGCGCGGGGAACCCTTGACCTACAGCGGCGGCGGATACCCGCGCCCGGCCCGCAACGGACGGAAATACGCCGTCTGTTCGTACAACCCGGCGTCCTGCGCCGGGTGCCAGCCCGGGATGCCGGCCAGCGGCAATGGCCGCAACTCCAGCGGATCCTGCAGCACCGCACCCTCGTCCAGCGCACGCGCCACGGCCGCGATGGAGGCAGCGTCATCCTCGCCCTGCACCACCAGGCATTTGCCTACCAGCAGTCGCGTCGGCAGCAGTGCCTGCTCCATCAGCGCGTGGCCGATCACCGCTGCCACGCCGATGTCCCCGCTCGCCCACTGCCCTGCCCCCTGCACGAACAGCGCCTGCCACTCGTGCGCATCCCACGCCGCCAGCAGGCGCGCGTCACGCACCCGCACGATCACGCCGGACTCGTCGAACTGGGTCAGCGCGGCCTGCGTGCGGTTGCGGGCGTGTGGGCCCATCTGCTGGATATGCACGCACTGGCGGGTATTGAGCGCCCGCTTGATGTACGGGTAGCGCGCCCAGACCAGCGCGTTGAACAGGTCGTGCCAATTGCAGGCGCGCGTGGCAATCTGGCCGGTTTCGGCAATGCGCTGCTCATAGTGCCAGCCATCGGCGAGCAAGGTCGCGTCCTGCTCGACCAGCCGCTTGTCCTGCAATGGCAGCACGGCGTTGAGCATTTCGATGGAAGGCCACTCCGTATCCGCCAGCAGCCGGGTAAACGGCGCCAGTGCGTCAAACAGAGGATGCGCGAAGCGGGCCGCATCCACCGCCTCGCGCGGTGGCGCGACGAAGCGGCGGCGGGTCGCGCCGGACTCCGCAGAGTGACGGCCAACAGTCGCCACCCACCCGGGATCCGGCGCGTCTGCCTGGGTCACAGCATTTTCAGGTCGAGCGCCTTGCGTGCGGCAGGCACGGCAGCCGGCGGCAACGCGTCGCCATACAGATCGTGCTCGTCGCTTTCGGTGATGTCGACGTCGACGAAATCGCCGACCCGCAGGGTCACCTCATCGGCATTCTGGATATGCACCAGCCCGTCGATCTCCGGTGCGTCGGCCTTGGAACGCGCCACCGCGATGTCACCCTCGATCGCATCGACCAGGCACTGCTGCACGGTGCCGATCTTGGCTTCCAGCCGCGAGGCGGAAATCTGCGCCTGCTTTTCCATGAAACGCGCCAGGCGTTCCTGCTTCACCTCTTCCGGCACCGGGTTGGGCAGGTCGTTGGCCGTGGCGCCTTCCACCGGCGAATAGGCGAACGCACCGACACGGTCCAGCTGTGCCTCGTCCAGGAACGACAGCAGTTCCTCGAATTCGGTTTCGGTTTCGCCGGGGAAGCCGACGATGAAGGTCGAGCGCACGGTGATGTCCGGCGCGATGCGGCGCCAGTTCTGCACCCGCTCCAGGGTTTTTTCCACCGCACCCGGACGCTTCATCAGCCGCAGGATGCGCGGGCTGGCGTGCTGGAACGGAATGTCCAGGTACGGCAGGATGCGGTTTTCCGCCATCAGCGGCACCATCTCGTCCACGTGCGGATACGGGTACACGTAGTGCATCCGCACCCAGGCATCCAGCTCGGACAGACCTTCGCACAACGACTTCATCCGCGTCTGGTAGGCCTTGTCGCGCCACATGCGCTCGGCGTACTTGACGTCCACGCCGTAGGCGGAGGTGTCCTGGGACACCACCAGCAGTTCGCGCACACCGCCACGCACCAGGCGTTCGGCTTCGCGCAGCACCTCATCCACCGGCCGCGAAACCAGCTTGCCGCGCATCGAAGGAATGATGCAGAAACTGCACTTGTGGTTGCAGCCCTCGGAAATCTTCAGGTACGCGTAATGGCGCGGGGTCAGCTTGACCCCGTAGTCCGGCACCAGGTCCACGAAGGGGTCGTGACGCGGCGGAATTGCCGCATGCACCGCTTCCATCACGCTCTGGTAGTCCTGCGGCCCGGACACGGCCAGCACGTCCGGGTATGCCTCGCGGATCTGCTCCGGGCGCTTGCCCAGGCAGCCGGTGACGATCACCTTGCCGTTGGCGTTCATCGCCTCGCCGATCGCATCCAGCGATTCGGTCACCGCCGAATCGATGAAGCCACAGGTGTTGACCACCACCACGTCGGCGGCGTCGTAGGTCGGGACGATGTCGTATCCCTCTACCCGCAACTGGGTGAGGATGCGCTCGGAATCGACGAGGGCCTTCGGACAGCCAAGGCTGACGAAGCCGACTTTGGGGTTCAGCTGGGACATGGATCGGGACTCTGGGGGCCTGGGCCGGGCGTGGCCTGGGGGCCTGGATCGGACAAGTATACCGGGCCCGCCGGGCGCCCCTGAACCCTGCCCGGCCCACAGGTGGGCCACGGCAAGGACACGCTAGTCACCTACGTGGATTCCACAGCATTTCGCATGGTCAGACAGCCCAGACAGTCACAGGATGGACGGGCGCGCGACAGACACCGCCCGCGTGCCGGGCCGGCACGGTGCCGGCATCCATTCAACAGGAGCCCCCGATGAAACCCTTTGCCGCCACCTGCCTGGCCGCCGTGCTGCTGGCCGCCGGCCTGCCCGGCGCCCGCGCCGCTGACAACCATTACACCTGCTCCTATCGGCTTTACGAGAACGGCCAGCCCGTGGTCCGCCGCGTGGAATACGTCGAGGCGAACCTGCAGGCGGCGATGGCCAAATTCGAGGCCTTTCTTGCCGACCTCAGGGCGCAGGGCAAGCACCCACAACACCTGGGATGCCGCTGAGCTGACCCCGCGCTGACGTCCCAGAGGAGGATAATGCTGTCGAAATCACACTGAAGAGGCGTCACACCATGGGAAACTGGATCACCCTGGATACCCACCACGGCAAGGCCCGGGCCTGGGAGGCGCTGCCGGAGGGCACCCCGCGCGGCGGCCTGGTGGTCATCCAGGAAATCTTCGGAGTCAACGAACACATGCGCTCGGTGGCCGAGCGTTTCGCCGCCGAAGGCTATGCGGTACTGGCGCCCTCCTTCTTCGACCTGCTCGACGATGCCGACGCGGGCAAGCCGCTCGAACTCCCCTACGACAACGAAGGGGTCAAGGCAGGCCTGGATGCGGTCAACGCCATCGGCGTGGAAAAGTCGCTGGTGCTGGTCCGCGCCGCGGCTACCCGGCTGGCCGGCCATGGCAAGGTCGGCACCGTGGGCTACTGCTGGGGTGGCAGCATCGCCCTGCTCGCCGCGCTGCGTCTGGGCCTGCCGTCGGTCAGCTACTACGGGGCGCGCAACGTGCAGTTCCTGGATGAAACACCGAAGGCGCCGGTGATGTTCCACTTCGGCGCGCTGGACAAGAGCATCCCGCCGGAAGCCATCGCCGCCCACCGCGAGAAGCTGCCGAAGATGGAGACCTTCGTCTACCCGGCCGACCATGGCTTCAACCGCGACGTCGGACATGCGTATGATCCAGACAGCGCCGCCCTGGCGCTGCAACGCACCCTGGACTTCTTCACGGAGCATCTTGGATGAGCGATTTTGAACTGGATACGCGCCTGGCCAATGACAGCGTGCTGGTGGCCGAAGGCCCCCTGTCCCAGATCAGGCTGATGAACGACGAACGTTTCCCGTGGCTGGTGATCGTGCCGCGGCTGGGCGGTGTCACCGAGTGGATCGAACTGGACGGCGAGCAGCAGGACAAGCTGCGCACCGAACTCAACCGCACCTCCAAGGCACTGAAGTCCGAAGACGGGGTGGAGAAGATCAACATCGGCGCACTGGGCAACATCGTGCGCCAGCTGCATTTCCACGTGATCGGCCGCCATGAAGGCGACCCGGCCTGGCCCGGACCGGTCTGGGGCAGTGGCCAGGCGCATCGGCATGACGCCGACGAACTGCAACGGCGTGTCGCACACTGGAAGGACAAGCTAGGATATCCGCCCCACCCTTGAGCGTTCGCAGACTCCGATGCGTTTCAATCTAGTCGCTGCCATCCTGCTGATCCTGGTCGGGCTGTTCATGCTCGCCACCAACCTCGGCTGGACCAACATGAACTTCACCCGCCTGCTCACCACCTGGTGGCCGGTCGGCCTGGTGGCGGTGGGCATCGGCATGCTGTTCGGCCGCGGCAAGTAAGCCACGGCCCGGCGGTGCCGGTCCAACCGGGCCGGCACGCCACGGATGATCAGGTGCGCGGCAGGGTGACGCCGGTCTGGCCCTGGTACTTGCCGCCACGGTCCTTGTACGACGTCTCGCAGATGTCATCCTGGTCGGCCTGGAAGAACAGCATCTGGGCCACGCCTTCGTTGGCGTAGATGCGCGCCGGCAGCGGCGTGGTGTTGCTGAATTCCAGGGTCACGTGGCCTTCCCACTCCGGCTCCAGCGGGGTCACGTTGACGATGATGCCGCAACGCGCGTAGGTGCTCTTGCCCAGGCACACCACCAACGTATCGCGCGGGATGCGGAAGAACTCCACCGTGCGCGCCAGCGCGAAGCTGTTGGGCGGAATGATGCACTCATCGCCCACCACGTCGACGAAGCTCTTCGGGTCGAAGTGCTTGGGGTCCACGATGGTGGAATTGATGTTGGTGAAGACCTTGAACTCGCGCGAGCAACGCACGTCGTAGCCATAGCTGGACGTGCCATAGCTGACGATGCGCTCGCCGTTGGCCTGCTTCACCTGCCCGGCTTCGAACGGCTCGATCATGCCGTGCTGTTCGGACATGCGGCGGATCCAACGGTCACTCTTGATGCTCATGCTAAGTCCTGGCTGGGAGGGACGGGCGCGCGCCCGGGAGCTGATTCTACAGGCCCGACCCGCTCAGAGCAGCGAGGACAGGATCGGGATGGACGCGCGCGGACGCTTGGCCAGTTCCTCCAGCAGCCGGCTGGCGGCCTGCCGGTACGCCTGTGCTGCGGTGGACTCGGGCTGTGCGGCGGTGATCGGGGTACCGGCGTCGCCCTGCTCGCGGATGTCGATCTGCAGCGGCAGCGATCCCAGCAGCGGCACACCGTACTGCGCCGCCATCTTTTCCCCGCCACCGTGGCCGAACAGATGCTCCACGTGGCCGCAGTTGCTGCAGGTGTGCACGGCCATGTTTTCCACGATGCCCAGCACCGGCACTTCCACCTTCTCGAACATCTTCAGCGCCTTGCGTGCATCCAGGGTGGCGATGTCCTGCGGCGTGGTGACGATCACCGCGCCGGCCAGCGGAATCTTCTGGGTCAGGGTCAGCTGGATGTCGCCGGTGCCGGGCGGCAGGTCGATCAGCAGCACGTCCAGGTCGTCCCACAAGGTGTCGTTGAAGAACTGGGTCATCGCCGAGGTCGCCATCGGCCCGCGCCAGATCATCGGCGTCTCGTCCTCGATCAGGTAGCCGATCGACATGGTGTCCACGCCGAACGCGCGCGGCGGCTCGATGCTCTTGTTGTCCGGGCTTTCCGGGCGGCCGGACAGACCCATCATCGCAGGCACCGACGGGCCGTAGATGTCCGCATCCAGCAGCCCCACGCGCACGCCCAGCTGCTGCAGGGCCACCGCCAGGTTCACCGAGGTGGTGCTCTTGCCGACCCCGCCCTTGCCCGAGCCCACCGCGACGACGTTGCGGATGCGCGCATGCGGGCTCAGTCCTTTCTGGACCTGGCTGGCGTGGGGGCGGCGTTGCGGGTTGTTCACTGCGGTGCTCCGGAATCTTAAAGACGGTCGGCTGCCATGATACAAGCCGGTGGGTCACGTGCCGCTGCTGGCCTGCGTGGCGTGGCGGCTTGATGCGGGCGCCGCCCAGCGTTTGCCGAGCCTGTCCACCGGAGCCCCTTGCGCCCCGGCATGACCTTCGACACCCTTGCAGGCTGGGCCGGAGGCGTATCGTCCGGCCTATCGTCCTCTGGGAACCTTCCCAGACATCACGCGGCCTGGAGGCCATACAAAAGTGACCCGTACTCCCAAGATCGTCCTGCTGACCCTGGCCGTTTCGGCCGCGCTGGTCGGCTGCGGCAAGAGCGAAACCCCGGCCAAGGAAGGCGCCGCCTCCACCCCGGCCGCCGCCACCGAAGCCCACACCTACACCCTGGACCAGGCCAAGCTGCCGGCGTACAACGCCTTCCAGCCCAGCGACCTGGACACCACGCTGGACGCGTGCACCGCCTTCGGCGACTACGTCAACAGCAAGTGGCTGGCCGCCAATGAAATCCCGGCCGACCGTACCAGCTGGGGCGCGTTCACCATCCTCGACGAGCGTTCGGTCGCCGCCCAGCACCAGCTGGCCGAGCAGGTCGCGCAGGTCAAGAACCCGAACCACATCGAAAAGGTGGTCGGTGACCTGTGGGCCACCGGCATGGACGAAGCCAAGATCAACGCCCAGGGCATCGAGCCGTTGAAGGCCGACCTGGCCGCCATCGACGCGCTGTCCGACAAGGCCGCCATCGCGGCCTACCTGCGTGACACCGCCGCCAAGGGCGAGAACGTGCTGTTCGGCTTCGGCGCCGAAGCGGACTTCAAGAATTCCGCCGTGAACATGGCGTACGCCAGCCAGGGCGGCCTGGGCCTGCCGGACAAGACCTTCTATACCGACGCGGCCAAGGCCGACAAGCTGCAGGCCTACCAGGCCCACGTGGCCAAGGTGCTGGAGCTGGCCGGCGTGCCGGCCGCCGACGCCGCCACCCAGGCGGCCGAGGTGATCAAGTTCGAAACCCGCCTGGCCAAGGCCTCCAAGTCCAGCGTCGAACTGTCGCGCGACGTCTCGCTGTATTACCACCCGGTCACCCTGGCCGAAGCCGATACCCTGACCCCGAACTTCAGCTGGACCGAGTTCTTCAAGAGCCAGGGCGTGGCCGCGCCGGAGAAGTTCTCGCTGGCCATCCCCGCCTTCCATGAAGAAGTCAGCAAGGCACTGGGTGATACCGATCCGGCCGTGTGGCGCGCCTACCTGCGCTTCCACACCGTGGACAGCGCATCGCCGTACCTGAGCGATGCCTTCGCCAATGAGAACTACGCCTTCTACGGCAAGACCCTCAACGGCCAGAAGGAACAGAAGCCGCGTTGGAAGCGCGTGCTGGGCACCATCGAAAACGGTGCCGGCGAAGCGTTCGGCCAGCTGTACGTCAAGGTCGCCTTCTCGCCGGAAGCCAAGGCGAAGATGGAAACGCTGGTGAAGAACCTGGCCGATTCGCTCAAGGAGCGCATCCAGGGCCTGACCTGGATGAGCGATGAGACCAAGGCCAAGGCGATCGCCAAGTGGGAAACCTTCACCCCGAAGATCGGCTACCCGGACAAGTGGCGTGACTGGTCCGGCCTGGAAACCGGCCGTGACAGCTTCCTCGGCAACGTCCGCGCCGCCAACGCCTTCAACTACAAGTTCAACCTGGCCAAGGTCGGCCAGCCGGTGGACAAGACCGAGTGGGGCATGACCCCGCAGACCGTCAACGCCTACTACAACCCGCTGCAGAACGAGATCGTGTTCCCGGCCGCCATCCTGCAGCCGCCATTCTTCGACCCCAACGCCGACGACGCGCTGAACTACGGCGGCATCGGTGCGGTGATCGGCCACGAGATGACCCATGGTTACGACGACCAGGGCAGCCGTTTCGGACCGACCGGCAACTTCGAGAACTGGTGGACCGAAGCGGACAGCAAGAACTTCTCCGGCCTGACCGGCAAGCTGGTCAAGCAGTTCAACGAGTACAAGGTGGATGGCCAGGCCGTCGATGGCAGCCTGACCCTGGGCGAGAACATTGCCGACCTGGGCGGCCTCGCAACCGCCTACGATGCGCTGCAGAAGGCGTCGGCCGGCAAGGAAGATCCGAAGGTCGATGGCTTCACCCGCGACCAGCGCTTCTTCTTCAACTGGGCCACCGTGTGGCGCACCAAGTACACCCCGGAAAACGCCAAGGTCCGCCTGGCCACCGATCCGCACGCACCGGCGCAGTTCCGTGCGATGGGCGCGCCGTCGAACCTGCCGACCTTCGCCGCCGCGTTCCAGTGCAAGGCCGGTTCGCCGATGTCGCGCGCTGGCGATGCCAAGGTCGTGATCTGGTAAGCCACGGCTGACGCCGCGTTGAAAGCGAGGCCCGGGGAAACCCGGGCCTTTTCGTTGGCGATGCCGGCCGCGGGGTGATCGGCGCTGGCGTGCATGCCGTGCACATGTCCGGCTTGCTATAGTTCGCCCGCCCTTAATCCATCATGGATTTGCTCTACATGCCCACTCTTCGTCCGCTTGCCATCTCCCTGGGCGTCAGCCTGGTCATGCTGGTCCCCGCCCACGATGCGCTCGCCGCCAAGAAGAAGGCCGCACGTGCGCCGGCCGTCAGCGCCCAGTGCACCGATTTCCACGACGCGGCCAATGCCGCCTGGCTGAAGGCCAACCCGGTTCCGCAGACCGGCGCCACCACCGCGCTGGGGCAACTGGTCGAGCGCAGCCGCCTGCAGCAGCGCGAACTGCTGGACGCCGCCATGGCCAGCCCGCAGGGCAACGTGCAGAAGCTGCTCGGCGACTTCTGGGCCAGCGGCCTGGATGAAGCGGCGGTGGAAGCCGATGGCTCCAACCCGATCGCCCCGCTGCTGACCCGCATCAACGCGATCAAGCGCGCCAAGGATGTCCCCGCTTCGATCGCCGCCCTGCACCAGGTCGGTATCCCGGTGGCGTTCAACTTCAGCCCGGACGTTGACCTGAAGGCGCTGGACCGGCACATCGGCTACTTCATGCAGGGCGGCATGGGCCTGCCGGACCCGGCCTTCTACACCCGCACCGACGCCGACACCGTCGCGGTGATGGGCCGCTACCGCGCCTACGTCAAGCAGATCCTGGCGCTGACCGGCACCCCTGCGGCCAAGCTGGATGCCGAAGTCGCCTCGGTGATCGCGCTGGAAACCGAGCTGGCGCGCAACGCGCAGTCGCTGGCCGACCTCAACAACCCGTTCCGCAACTACGCGCCGATCTCCACCCGCGACCTCAACGGCCGCTACAAGAACCTGCAGCTGGACGCGTTCCTGAAGGTACAGGGCGTCAACGACGACCTGGTGTCGCTGTCCGACGCCGCGCTGTTCCAGGCGTTGGACGGCATGGTCACCCGGATCAAGCCGGACCAGTGGAAGGCCTACCTGCGCTGGCGCGTGGGCGATGCGATGGCACCGTACCTGTCCAAGGCCTACCGTGACGCCGAGTTCGAATTCCGTGGCCGTGTGCTGCGTGCACAGACCCTGCCCGCCCCGCGCTGGGAGCAGGTGCTGGATGCGATCAACGTCGCCGCCGGCCCGATGCTCGGCCGCGAGTACGCCGCCAAGCACCTGAGCGCCGAAGACCGCCGCCAGGCGGCCTGGATCATCGACAAGCTGCGCGAAACGCAGATCGAAGCAGTCAAGCGCAGCACCTGGCTGAGCGCCGAAGCCAAGGCCGAAGCGGAAGCCAAGCTGGGCGCGTTGAAGATCGAGATCGGCACCCCGCTGCGCGACCTGGATTACAGCGTGCAGCCGATGGGTCGTGGCAGCTTCGGCGGCAACATGCTGATCGCTTCCACTTGGCGCCACCGCGAAGAAATGAAGCGCATCGGCCGCGGCAACGCAGACCGTCGCTGGGACGTGCTGCCACAGCAGCCGTCGCTGGCGTATGACCTGGCGCAGAACCGCCTGATCGTCACCGCCGCCGCCCTGCAGGGCCCGATCTTCAACGCCCAGTCCAATGCGGCCAACAAGTTTGGCAGCTACGGCGCACTGGTCGGCCATGAGCTGACCCGTGCGATCGACGCCAAGGGCGCGCTGATCGACGCGCGCGGCGAACTGCGCAGCTGGTGGACCCCGGCCGACAAGACCGCCTGGACCCTGCTCGGCACGCGCATGGCCACGCAGTACAGCGCCTACGATTTCCCGGGCGTGAAGGGTGCCAAGGTCAACGGCGCGCTCACCGCGGACAACAACCTGGCCGACCTGGCCGGGCTGGAACTTGCCTGGGAGGCCTACCGCGCCGTCGAAGCCAACGCCAAGCCGGCCGACCAGCAGGGCTTCTTCACTGCCTGGGCCGCCCTGTGGCCGCAGCAGCTGTCGCCCAACGAAGCAGCGGCACGCGCCAGCATGGACATCGAAGCACCGGGCAAGTGGCGCACCAATGGCCCGCTGGCCAACCTGCCGGCCTTCGGCGCCAGCTTCACCTGCAAGCCGGGCCAGCCGATGCAGCGTACCGACGCCGAACAGATCCGCGTCTGGCGTTGAGCCGGCTGTTTGGGCCGCAACAGGAAGGGCGCCCGGAGGGGCGCCCTTTTTTTAGTGGCCGATGCAGCGTTCGATCGTCAGAAATCGTACGAGGCGGTCAGCCGGGCCGAGCGCGGCGCAGTGAAGTAGGTCCCGATGCCGTAGATGTTGGAGACGGTGTACGGGCCCTCCTCATACTTGCTCTCGGACTGCAGCGGGCGGCGCTGGTTGAACACGTTGAACACATCCAGCCCGAACGCGAGCCGCTTCTGCGCAAACCCGGGGCGATACATCACGCCGAGGTCGACGCGGGCGGTCCACGGCTGGCGACCGGCATCGCCAGGACGCGACGGGCTGCCATTGCAGTAGTGGTACGACGATCCATAACTGATCGGGTCACTCTCATCGGCGCCGTAGTATCCCAGGCAGGTCTTGGGTGCACCGGACATCACCCGCAGCGTGGCCGAGGCCGTCCATTCGTCGGTGAACTGGTAGGCGCCATAGCCCTTCAGCTGGTGGCGGCGGTCGTTGGCCAGGTAGCCGCCGGCGTACTCCATCAGGTACGACGAATCCCAGTCCTGGGTCTTGGACACATCCTTCTGACCCAGGTCCGACTTCACCTGGCCCTCGGTGTTGCCGAAGTTGCGCGACCAGGTGTAGTCCACGCGACCGTACCAGTTGTTGCGCATCGGGTGCTCGATGAACAGGTCCACCGCCACGTAGTCACGCTTGGCCTTCTGCCCACCCAGCCCCCAATCCTCGCCACTCATGCTCACCGGGACATAGCCCGAGCCGTCACGCTTCTTCACCAGGAAGGTGTTGCTCTTGCCCGGATTGAAGATGACGCAGCCGGGGATATCCAGTGTGCTGGAATCCACCCCCATCGCGTCCAGTTTGTCACCGATGCGGGCGGAATCGCAGGTGTCGTCGATTGCGGTCTGCAGGCGGCGATAGGTCGCCTTGGCGCCGCTGTTCCAGGATTCGCCCAGGGTCTTTTCGAAGCCGAGGATCAGCTCGTCCTGGAACTGCGACTTCAGGTCCGACGGCGCCACGCTACGTGGATCCGGCGTCTGCCCGTATTCGTTGTTGGAAGAGACCGGCCCTGGTCCCAGCGGGGTCAGGCCAGTCGGGTTGCCGTTGGCATCGATGCCGCTGTAGGTGAAATACTCGCGGGTATACGTCGACGCCGATGCACCACGGATGGCCACGCTGTTGGGCAGCGCCAGGTAGTAGCGCCCCAGGTTGGCGAACACCTTCAACGAGGAATCGCCGAACACATCCCAGGCCGCGCCCAGCCGCGGGGCCCACTGGTCACCACTTTCCACATAGGCGACACCGGCGCTGTTGTAATTGGTGAACTTGTCGTTGCGCAGGCCCAGGGTCAGCAGCCAGTCCGGGGTCACCTGCCACCGGTCTTCCAGGTAATACGCTTTCTGCTGCAGCGACATGCTGGTGGTGGTGGAGAAGATGTACTTCTGCACGAAGTAGCCGTCACCACCGGGCGGAGTGATACCGAAGCCCGGCGACGGCGAGGAGCCCGGGGCGACGCGCGAATAGATCCACGCATGGCCGGGACCGGTCATCGCCTGGCCTTCGTTGCTGGCGTTGAACGTCATGTTGTCGATGCCGGCGGTGAGCTCATGGTCGCCGATGCGGTATTTCAGATCCACGCGCAGGCCACGCGTACTGCTGCCCGCATTGGAGGCCTTGTCATTGATCGCAACCTGGTCGTTGCGGATCGGCGTGCCGCCGGTGATCAACGGATCCTGGTTGTTCGCTCCGCTGATGAACGGGTTGGACGAATCCAGCGGGTTCGCGTCCAGGTTGCGTTGCCTGCTGCGCCCCCACAGCGCACTCAGCGTCAGGTCGTCGCTGAGGTAGCTGGTGAACTTGAAGATATCGAAGTTGTCTTTGAGCTTGGTGGTGTTGGCGAAGGTGCCGGTGCGCTCGCCTTCCTGGCGTGTCGGGTAGTCGTAGGCGCGGTAGTAGGCGTCGTAGCGATCCGTATTCTGGATGCGCGTGTACTCCAGCGTATTGCTGTCGTTGATGTTCCAGTCGATCTTGCCGTAGAACTTCGGCGCATTGATGGTGTAATGACGCTTCACCTGCTGTGCCGATTCGATGCTGTGGGTCAGGACGCCGCTGGACTTGTCTACTTCGCCAGCCAGATGGAAGAACAGCCGGTCTTCGATCAGCGGGCCGCTGACATAGCCGCTATAGGTGGTCCGGTCGGTCCGGTCGCCGCGCCGCGAACGGTACAGCGAACCGGGAAGGGTCGGATCCTGCAGTTCATAGCCGGGCGGCAGCGAAGCGTCGGGGTAGCGGATGTCGCGTGGCGATTCGGCCAGCGAACCCGGCTGCCACGTGGCTTGGACACCGTAATGCCACTGGTTGGTCCCGCGCTTGCCGAGCTGGTTGATCACCCCGCCGGTTGAGCGTCCGTAACTGGCCCCGTAACCGCCGGTGAAGGTTTCCTGCTGGTCGATCGAACCGTAGGGCAGGCTCACCCCGCCGATATTGTTGAGCGGATTGGTGGCATTGAAGCCGTTGAGGTAATACGCGTTCTCGGTGACGCTGGCGCCGCCGAAGGACAGCGAAGACCGCGAACCGTTGAGGAACGCCCCACTGCCCGCAACCACGCCCGGCGCGAGCAGCGCGATCGCTTCGGCACTGCGGCCCAGCGGCAGCACATCCAGCTGTTCGGAGGTGATCACCGAGCGCGAGACGGTGTTGGTGACATCGATCTTCGGCAGCTGGGCCGCCGTCACGGTCACGGTTTCCAGCGTGGTGGCAGCCGCTTCGGCGAAGGAGACATCGGTGCCCGCACCGACCTTGAGCTGCACGTTGTCGCGCTGCTGCACCACTTTGCCATCGCGTTGCAGGGTCACGGTGTACTTGCCGACCGGCAACGAACCGAGGGTGTAACGGCCGTTGGCATTCACCTCCACGGTGCGCTTCAAACCGCTGTCGCTCTCCACGATGATCGAGGCGCCCGCAGCGCCCGGTGCGCTGCCGTACAGCGAGCCGGTGGTGCTCTGTGCGGAGGCCGCGCCGATGATCGACATCAGGGCCACGACGATGCTGGTCCGCTTCAATGGTGCGGCCCGCTTGATGCTGCTCATGCAAACTCCTTGTCCAAGGGGAAGCAGGCCGCGGTCCACCGCAGATCTGCAACACAAGTTGAACAAGCAGCTGAACCGCAGGCCTACGAAGAACACGACATGAGGGCGTTTCATGGTCGATGACGGCGCACCGTTACGCAATCAGCCCGCCTCGGTCACACAGGCACGACAGCCGAAAGCGGAGTTCCAGCCACTCGCGACACCCGCATTCTCCTCCGGGTGCGCGTCCAGCGCTCGCCACCGGCCTCATCGGTGACCTCGACCATGACCGGCACCTGCTCGCCTGCGGCGGGGAACCCGAACCTCCCTGCCAACAACCGCGACAGCATCCCGCTGCCCCGCTCCACGCGCGCGGTGCCGTGCCAACGCTTCGCCGCCGAAGGCGCATGCAGGGCCTGCACGCTCGCCGGCAGCGTGGCATACGCCGTACCCAGCACGCGTTGGTAAAGGCTGGCACCGGCTCCGTCATGACGGAATCCGGTGTGGGTGTAGCGGCCTTCGAACAGCGGCTCATCGTCCGCCAGTTGCAGCGCATGCGTGGCCGCTCGCGCACCCACCGCAGGGCGCTCTCCCTGCAGCAGCTTGCGGATGATCGCCTCGATGGCCACCGACGGAATGTAGGGGCCGTCATCGCCCTCGGCCAACAAGTGCCAGCTCTGCACGACGGACACGCCTGCACGCAGCCCCTTGGCGCGTACCATCATGCCGCCGCGGTGCTCGCCGGACTTCATCCGGTTCAACACCCGATGGAACAGCGGAGACAACGGCTGCAGCGAAGGCGGGCGCAGGCAGGCATCGCCCGCAAACGCGTTGCAGAACGCCGTTGGCGCGGCCAGGTTGCGCCCTGCGGTCAGCAGTTCAAGATCGGGAAGGTCCGCCGGCAGCCGGGCCAGCCGCCCACCGAACACACCGTAGCCCCGAGGATGAGAATCTTCACCTGCGTTCCGTCCGTGTCCGCCCTGCCCACAGGGTAACGTGGCGGCGCCTCCGTGGAACACGATCCGGGATTAACATCGGCCGTGCTATCGCTGCACGCTCGTCCCTTCGGGAGCACCACCATGGTCCACAAGAACACGGTCTGCATCTGGTACGACAACGGCGCGCTGGACGCGGCCACCTTCTATGCGGAGACCTTCCCGGACAGCAAGGTGGTCGCCGTCCATCATGCGCCCGGCGACTTTCCATCAGGCAGCCAGGGCGACGTGCTGACCGTGGAGTTCACCGTCTGCGGGCTGCCCTGCGTCGGCCTCAATGGTGGCCCCGCCTTCCGCCAGACCGAAGCGTTTTCACTGCAGGTTTCCACCGAAGACCAGGCCGAGACCGACCGGCTGTGGAATGCCATCGTCGGCAGCGGCGGCCAGGAAAGCGCGTGCGGCTGGTGCAAGGACCGCTGGGGCGTGTCCTGGCAGATCACCCCGCGCATCCTGCTGGAGTCGGTGACCAGTACGGACAAGGCGCTGGCCAAGCGCGCCTTCGACGCCATGATGACCATGCACAAGATCGACATCGCCACCATCGAGGCCGCCATCCGGTGAGCCCGGTAGTGACGGCCGCTGGCCGTCAACCCGATCATCCCGCACGTGACGGCCAGCGGTCGTCACTACCCTGGGCTGTCTTACTTGATCGAACGCAGGTGGTTCGGCCGCTTCGGCGGGCCCGGCGGGCGCGGCTTGAACGGCGGCTGGCCGCGCCAGTAGCGGATCAGCAACCAGCCGAACAACATGCCGCCCAGATGCGCGAAGTGGGCCACGCCCGGCTGCCAGCCGGTGGCGCCCAGCACCAGTTCACCCACGCCGAACAGGATCACGAACGTGCGCGCCTTCATCGGAATCGGTGGGAACAGCAGCATCACCCGCTGGTTCGGGAACAGCATGCCGTAGGCCAGCAACAGGCCGAACACGCCGCCGGAAGCCCCCAGCACCGTGGCCGGATTTTCCATCAGGCTGCCCACCAGCAGCTGGCACAGGCCGGCGCCGGCCACGCAGACCAGGTAGAAGGTCAGGAAGCGCTTCTCGCCCCAGGTCTGTTCCAGCGGCGCGCCGAACATGAAGACGGCGAGCATGTTGAAGAACAGATGGCCGAAGCTGCCATGCAGGAAACCGTAGGTCAGCAGCTGCCACGGCTGGAAATTGCCGCCGGGCGAAAACGCATCGAAGCTGCCCTGCAGCGGTTGCAGCATGAACGGTGCGAAGGTCGCATCGCCCAGCAGGAACGGCTGTTGCAGCAGGAACAGGATCGCGTTGGCGATCAGCAACGCCTTGGTAACGGTGGGCAGTCGCGGAAGCATGGGGGCATCCTCTGGAACGGCCTCCATCATAACGGCAGCGCCCGTGGATGGCGTTGCCTTCCGCCGCTCACGCGTTCAGCCCACCGTCGCGCTCAGCGTGGCCCCCAGATCTCCGCATCCAGCGCCTGCGCCGGGTCCAGCGCCGGCATGCGCACGCGGCCTCGCTCCACCACCACGCCCTCGGCACGCAGCCGCTGGCTCTGCTCACGCCAGCCGCGTGAACCTTCCGGCATGGCGATGCGGCCATCGGCGCGCAGCACGCGGTGCCACGGCAGCTGCGGATCATCGTTCATGCCCAGCACGCGCGCGGTCAGTCGTGCCCTGCCCGGCAGCCCGGCACGTGCGGCGACCTGTCCGTAGCCCATCACCTGCCCTGCCGGAATGGCGCGGATGACCGCAAGGATGCGCTCGCGTGCCTGTTCCGGGGTCAGCGCCGCAGGCGGGTCACCAGCAGCACCCCGCAGAGCACCAGCACGGTGCCGACGATCTGCGCCGGACCCATCGGTTCGTCGAGCAGCCATAGACTCATCACGATCGTGGAAACCGGTCCGAGCATACCGACCTGCGCGGCCAGCGACGAGCCGATGCGCTTGACCGCCAGCATGATCGCCATCACCGGCAGCACCGTGCAGACCGTGGCGTTGACCAGCGACAGCCACTGCACCGGTGCCGGTGCCTGCAACAGCAGCGGCCACGGATGGGTCAGGCCGAAGTGCAGCAGCACCAGCACGCAGGCCACGCAGCTGGCCTGTGCGGTCAGCCGCACCGCGCCGATCCGCGCCACCACCTGCCCGCTGCCGAACAGGTACAGCGCATAGCTGATCGCACTGCCGAGCACCAGCAGGCTGCCGAGCACGATCTGCCCGCCTTCGCGCTGCAGGTCATGGCCGAAGGCCACCAGCACGCCGGCATAGCTGAGCGCCAGCGCGGCCAGTTGCCAACGGCCCGGACGTTGCCGTGCCAGCAGCACGTTGATCAGCAGCACCAGGGTCGGGTTGAGGTACAGGATCAGCCGTTCCAGCGTCACGCTGATGTACTGCAGCCCCTGGAAATCCAGCCAGCTGGACAGGTAATAGCCGGTGAAACCCAGCCACAGGATGCGCGCGCGGTCCGCCCAGCCCAGCGATGCGGCACGGCGTGAGGACCACCAGGCCAGCAGCAGGAACAACGGAAACGCCATCGCCATGCGCAGTGCCAGCAGCGTGGTCGGATCCACGCCATGGCGCAGGCCCAGCTTGACGATGACGGCCTTGCCGGACGCGGCCACCGCACCGATGGCGGCCAGCCCGATGCCTCCCAGCGCGATGCGGGTGGACGAGGTGGCGATAGGCGAAGGAGCGCTCATGCAGCGCGCGATTATCGCATGCGCGCCGCCCTGCTCGTCCTGCTGCATGCCGACCTTGGTCGGCACTACGCGCTCAGCCGCGCATCAGCACGATTTCTTCCGAGGAGGTGGGATGGATCGCCACGGTGTCGTCGAACTGCGCCTTGGTCGCGCCCATCTTCACCGCAACGGCGAACCCCTGCAGGATCTCGTCAGCCGCTTCGCCCAGCAGGTGCACGCCTACCACCCGCTCCTCGGCGCCCACGCAGACCAGCTTGAACATGCTGCGCTGGGTGCCGTCGGCCAGCGCCTGCAGCATCGGCCGGAAGTTGCTGTGGTAGGTGCGCACCTCGCCGTAGCGGGCGCGCGCCTCCTCTTCGCCCAGGCCGACCATGCCCAACGGGGGATGCGAGAACACCACGCTGGGGACGTTCTCGTAGTCCATCTTCGCGTCCGGCTTGCCGCCGAACAGCCGGTCCATCAGGTGCCGCGCAGCGGCGATCGCCACCGGCGTCAGGCCCACCTTGCCGCCGATGTCCCCCACCGCGTGGATGCTTGGCACGGACGTGTCCTGCCACTCATCGACGATCACCTCGCCGCGGTCACCCAGCGCCACACCGACCTGCTCCAGGCCGATATCGGTGGAGTTGCCACGCCGGCCGATGGCGAAGAACACCGTGTCGAACACGCTGTCCAACGGACCATCGTGGCCCAGCACGCGCACATGCTGGCCATCATCGTCGCGCTGGAGTTCACGCAGGCGGTAGTCGAACTGGATGCGCACTCCCTGGTGGCACAGGTTCTCGGCCAGCTGTGCCGCCAGTTCGCCATCGAAGCGGTCCAGCAGCCGGCCACCGCGCACCAGCAACGTTACCCGGCTACCCAGCGCCTGCAGCAACCCAGCCAGCTCCACCGCGATGTAGCCGCCGCCGACGATCGCGACCTGCGCCGGTGCGTCGCACAGATTGAAGAAGTCATCGGACACCAGGCCCAGTTCCGCACCGGGGATGTCGGGGCGCTGCGGGTGGGCGCCGGTGGCCAGCAGGATGTGCTCGCCGCTGATGCGCACCCCGTCGCTGCACTCCACCGTATGCGCATCCACCAGCCGCCCACGACGTGGTACGCGCACTACGCCGGTCTCGTCCAGGCGCTTGCGATAGCTGACATGGATGTTCTCGATATAGGCCTGGCGATGCACCACCAGTTCCTTCCAGGACAGCGCCGGACGCAGTGGGACGTCGAAGCCCATCGCGCGGGCCAGGCCGATGCGCCCGGCCAGGTCGGCGGCCAGCCACATCGCCTTCTTCGGCACGCAGCCGACGTTGACACAGGTGCCGCCCAGTTCGCCGGGCTCCAGCATTGCTACCTTCCTGCCGTGCTGTGCCGCGCGGAAGGCAGCGGCCAGGCCGCCGGATCCGCCCCCCAGGACGATCAGGTCGTAGTCATGCGCAGTGTTTGTCATCGGGCTCGCTCGCTTCGTTGCGTCAACAGGGGGGCAGTGCAAAGCATGCCACGGCCGGCCGCGCGCCAGACGTGACGGTGCCCGATCAGCGCGTCGGCTGCGTGCGCCGCAGCGGCGGCCAGTGCAGGTAGGTCATCGCCCGCCACAGCCATTCCATCGGGCCATGGCGGAAGCGTGCCAGCCACAGGTGGCTGATGCCCACCTGCAGCGCGAACAACGCCACGGCGAACACCAGCTGCCACGCACGCGGCAGCTGTTCGAAGAAGCCCAGGCCATAGCCGAAGAACAGCCAAGTGCACAGCAGCGACTGCAGCAGGTAATGGGTCAGCGCCATCCGCCCCGGGGCGGCCAGCCAGCCCAGTGCGTGCCGCGCGTGCACGATCCAGCCCAGATAGCCGAGCGCCATCAACAGGCTGGCCACCGCGGCCAGCGCGTAGGACAGCCCGGTCTGCACGGTGAACTCGCCGGGCGCCAGGTAGGGATGCCACGCGGCGCTGGCCAGCATCAGCACCACGCCCACGGGCATGGCGATCCAGCGCAGGCGCGCGTACAGAGGCGCAAAGCGCGTGGGATCGGCCAGTGCACCGCTGCGCGCGAACCAGGCCCCGATCAGGAACATGCCGAAGATTTCCGGGCCGGTGATCAGGATGCCGCCGATCATGTGGCGCAGGTCGGCCAACCGCTGCACATTGGCCTGCGCCCAGCTTCCCTGCCCATATGCCAGGCGCTGGGCTTCGAGAACCTCATGCGCCGCGCGCATGCTGCCTGCGCTGTCCAGCGGGCTGCCACCGCGCGCCGCCGCCCACACCAGCAGCGCGAACAGCAGGCTGAGCCCCACGGCGAAGGCATACACCAGCCCACCCATTGCCGGCAGCATCGACAATGGCCAGCGTCGCGTGCCCAGCAACAGGAAGGACAGCAGCGCATACACCAGCAGGATGTCGCCGGACCACACCAGCAGCGCATGGCAGGCGCCGATCAGCAGCAGGGCGCTGCTGCGACGCAGGTAGATCGGGGTGAAGTCCCGCCCGGCGCCCTGTGCACGCTGGGCCATCACCGCGAACCCAGCGCCGAACAAAAGCGAGAACAGCAGGAAGAATTTGCCCTGCACGAACACATACACCAGCGCATCGGCGAGGTAATCGATGCCGTGCCAGTGCGGATCCACCCCGGTGAAGGACAGGTCCAGTGGACCGGTGAACGCTTCGATGTTCATCAACAGGATGCCGAACAAGGCGGCGCCACGCAGGATGTCCATCACGGTGATGCGGTCGGCGGGGGGCAGCGGCTGCAAGGCAGGAGTCGCGGTGGTCACGGGGGATCCGGGGGTGCGGGGCGCCATTATGCGGTGGGGGTGGGTCGAACGGGTGTGACCCCCTCGCGGGTGGCTGTTGTTTGAAAGCAGGCTGCGTGTTCGACGCCGGGTGGGTGGGGTTGGCAGGACACGCCGCAAGTACGTCCTTGTAGGCTGCATCGCCGCATCCATGCGGCTCAGCGTCCTGCCAACCCCACCCACCCGGCGTCTGGACAGGTTCCTGTGGCCGCCACCCGCGTAGAAAAAGAGAAAAGCGGTAGCGCCGAAGGCAGCGGCAGGAGCCGCTGCCAACGTCGCTTGCGACGGCCCGAAGGGTGCCGGTCAGGACGAGCGGCATAGCCATGGTCGGCGAGCGCAGCGGGCCGTTGGCGGGAACATTCCGCCGACCGTGGGTCGGCGCTACCGAAGGTTCCATGGCCCCCATGGACCTGTCGAAGGTGGGGCGGGGTGGGTTGGCGGGAACGCTCATCCGCATGGATGCGGATGGCGAGCCTCCATGGACGGATTCACGGCGATTCCCGCCAACCCACCCCGCCCCGCCAACACACAGCCCTGCAGCCGTTGATGTTGCTGTTGCCCCAAAAAAAAACGACCCGCTTGCGCGGGCCGTTCGAACGGGTTCAGATGCGCTCAGCACTCAGTGCTGGTGGCCGCCATCGCCGTGCACGTGGCCGTGCTGGATCTCTTCTTCGCTGGCTTCGCGCACGTCGATGATCTCCACGTCGAAGTGCAGGTCCTTGCCCGCCATCGGGTGGTTCAGGTCAACGTCGACCACGCTCATGCCCACCTTCTGCACCGTCACCGCGCGCGGGCCGAAGTTGGTCTGCAGCACGACCTGCGCACCCGGCACCAACTTCTCCTTGCCGAAATGCTTCTTCGGCACGCGCTGGGTCAGGCCCTCGCGGCGCTCGCCGTAGGCATCGGCCGAAACAACGTCCACGCCGAAAGTGGCGCCGGCTTCCTTGTCTTCCATGGCCTTTTCCAGGCCCGGGATGATGTTGCCGTGGCCCACCAGGATCGCCAGCGGCTCACGGTCCTTGGAGGACTCGATCGGCTCCTGGCCGACTTCGGACACGGTGTAGTGGAAACGGACGACGCGGTCTTTTTCGATCTTCATGCGCAACTCTGTCTGGTAACTGCCAAGGGCAGGCGGTGGGGGCGGGTTGCCGCCCGACGGGTACGCCGCCATCATGACGGCCTATCTGAGGTCGCGCATTATCCGGAGATCACGCACATGACGCCAGTTTCGACCGGACGGCACCGCCGCGTGGCCACCGTGGCGCTGCTGATCGCCGCCGCCGCACTGACGGCCTGCGGTGGCGGAAAGACCCGCCGCCCCGCCGCCCCGCCGCCCGCCACGCAGGTCTGGCCGAGTACGTCCCCGGCCAACCCGCAGGTCGCCAATGCGGTGCTGATGCGCGCCATCGGGCTGGTCGGTACGCCTTACCTCTACGGAGGCAACACGCCCGAATCCGGCTTCGACTGCAGCGGCCTGGTCACTTATGTCTACCGCGAGATGGTGGATCTGAAGCTGCCGCGGACCTCGCGCGAACTGGCCGCCGTGCAGGGCCCGAAGATCGAGCCCCAGCGGCTGGCGACCGGCGACCTGGTGTTTTTCGGCAGCCGTGGCAATGTCAGCCACGTCGGAATTTATGTCGGGGAAGGCCGCTTCGTGCATGCGCCAAGTTCCGGTGGAACCGTCAGGTTGGATTCCCTGGGCGGCCACTACTGGAAAGACCACTACACAGGAGCGAAACGCGTCCTGCACTAAGCTGAACAGGGGAAATGATCCAAAACGTGATGGACATCACACTGAAACAAACGAAACTTTAACGAAATTTGTACTTGTTCCACGCTTTGGCAGGGCATGATTGCCCATCGCTTCCAACCCTGTGACCGCCGAGTGACGACCGACGAACTGATGTGTGAAGGCCAGCGCGCCGTGAATTCACCCCGCCTGACCCAGCGCATCCAGCGCGCCGCCCTGCTCTCCCTTGCTCTCGTGCTCACCAGCGCGCCGGCCTGGGCACAGAATGCACCGGCCACCGCCGAAGCCGCCGTAGCCGTTGCAAAAGCCAAGACCGAACCCGCACCGACGCGCAGCCGCGCCGATGCCGCCGCCAGCGCCACCCTGGCCGCCCTGCTGCCGCATCTTGCAGCCAATGACAGCATTCCCCTGATGGACCGTTCGGCGATGGTTGCCGGCGACCTCAGCCGCCTGCTCGCCAACTACGACACCAGCGCATCGGGTTCGATCGTGGTCGGCGGCGCCGAAGAGAACGGCAAGATCCAGTCGGTCCTGCGCCGCGCGATGACCCTGCTGGGCACCCCGTACCGCTGGGGCGGCAACACCCCGGACAGCGGCTTCGACTGCAGCGGTCTGGTCGGCTACGTGTTCCGCACCGCGCTTGGCGTGGAACTGCCGCGTGTTTCCCGCGACATGGCCAGCGACCGCAACAACCAGCTGATCGCCGACCGCACGGCGCTGACCGAAGGCGACCTGGTGTTCTTCGGCCGCAAGGGTCGCGTGGACCATGTCGGCATCTATGTCGGCGAAGGCCGCTTCCTGCATGCGCCGAGCACCGGCAAGGACGTCCGCGTGGACACCCTGCTGACCGGCTACTGGGGCAACAAGTTCATGCAGGCGCGCCGGGTCGAACTGTAAGCCCCGCCATACCGCGCCGCATGTTGAAAGCCGCTGCCCTGCAGCGGCTTTTTTCATGGGCGGATCTCCAATCCAATGGCCGCTATCGGCTGCCAACCGCGTTTGCATTGGTATCCCCGGAATGGATCCGGCGGCGGTCGGGCAGCAATGCCAGGCCGGGATGGCGGCGTGGGGGCGGCACGCACGTGTTCCTGAGTAGTCGACCGCCCCTCTACAAGGACAGGTGAGGCATGGCGGCGGTCTCGGAGATTCAGTCACGGTGCGTGATCTGGTTTGGCCATCCGCTGGCCGCCGAACGCGCCGCCCTGGCGGCGGCCGGCTGGCAGGTGCGCAGCGTGGATCCGCACAACGCACAGGCCGTCGGGCTGCGTGCCCGCGATCAACTGGTCGGCATGATCGACCTGCGGCAGATTCCCGCCGATGCGCTGATTCCGGTCCAGGCCTGGATCCAGCAGCACGATCACCTGCCGCTGCTGGCTGCCCTGCCCGGCGGAATCACCTGTCCCCCGCCCAGCTGGCAGCCGCTGCTCGACGCCTGCCCGCATCGGTACGTGATGCCGCAGGACCTGGCCGGGCTGGTGGACCACCTGCAGCGCGACGAGCCGGATACGGCCAGCGCGGCGGATAGCCCGGCGCAGCGGCTGATCGGTGACAGTCCGGCCCTGTTGGCCACCCGCGCATCGCTGTTCAAGTTCGCCCCGGTGGACCTGCCGGTGCTGGTCACCGGCGAAACGGGTACCGGCAAGGAGCTGGCAGCGCATGCGCTGCATGCAATGTCCGCGCGCGCCGATCATCCCTTCATGGCGGTCAACTGCGGCGCCATCCCGGCCAACCTGGTGCAGTCCGAACTGTTCGGGCATGAGCGCGGCGCCTTCACCGGTGCGGCGCAACGGCGGCTGGGCCTGTTCGAAAGCGCGAACGGCGGCACCGTGTTCCTGGACGAGGTCGGCGACCTGCCGCTGGATGCGCAGACCAGCCTGCTGCGTGTACTGCAGGAGGGCACCATCGAACGCGTCGGCAGCAGCCAGCCCCTGAGGGTGGACGTGCGCGTGCTGGCCGCTACCCACGTGGATCTGGAACAAGCCGTGGCACAAGGGCGCTTCCGTCGTGATCTGTTCTATCGCCTCAACGTGCTGCGGCTGGCGATGCCGGCACTGCGCGAACGCAGTGGCGATGTGCTGGTGCTGGCCGAGCATTTCCTGCGCCAGTTCCGTGCCCGCCACCCGGGCCGCGCGCGCGGCTTCAGCAGTTGTGCGCGCCAGGCCATGCAACGCTTCGACTGGCCGGGCAATGTGCGCGAACTGCTCAACCGCGTGCAGCGCGCGGCGATCGTCGCTGACGGCGAGCTGATCGAGCCGTCCGACCTGGACCTGGTGGTCACCCTGCCCGCCGCCGCACGCGCCCTGCTGCAGGATGCGCGCGAGCAGGTGGAACGCGAGCTGCTGCTGCAGGCCCTGCGCGAACATGAGTTCAATGTGTCCGCCTGCGCACGCCACATGCAGGTCTCGCGGGTCACCGTGTACCGGCTGTGCCGCAAGCACCAGGTGGAACTGCCGGCGCTGCGCTGAGCCCTGCCGGCGTCGAGTCGCCTCGACGCCCCGCGCGGACTTACAGCATGTACGGCACCTTGAATGCCAGGGTGAAGTCCGGTGCGTCCGGCGTCAGTCCAATGCCGAGCAGGCTCACCAGCGTGGTCTTCTGGTTCAGCGCATAGGTGACGCCCAGGTTGAAGGTCGCCGCGTTGGCATCACTGCCGATCACCTTCATCCACTGCCCGTTGCGATAACGGGTGGACGCACGTGCGCTCAGTTTGTCACTGAAGGAGATGCTCAGGCTGGTGCGCTCGTTGAACGCGAACGCCACGCCGGCACCGAAGTAGTAGGAGCCGCCGAGCTTCACGTCACCGGGATTGACCGTGTCCGGGTTGCCGTCGAGATCGTCGAAGCTGGCTTCGAAGGAATGGATGTAGCCCGCATTGGCGAACAGGATAGCCGGGTCGGCGGTCTTGACGATCGACAGGCCCACGTTGGCCTGCCACACCCCGTTACCGGTGGGCTGCTCCTTTGGCACGGCGAAGCGGATGTAATCATCGTCATCGCGCTCCAGCACGGTCCAGTCCACGCCATAGGGCTCGCGTCCGGTGGGCGCGGTTACGCCTGCGGTCAGCACTGTTTCCGGTTTCCAGCCGCGTTCGCCGAACAGCCGGTAGTTGGCACTCAGGGCTACGTCGCCGATGCCATTGCCGCTGGTTTCCTCTTCGGCCACCGCCGCCGCCGATCCGCCCGCACCGCCCTTCTGGAAGACCGTCGTGCGTGCCACCCACGGCACGTCCATGTTGACGGTCAGGTTGGGGCTGACACCCCAGCGCGCGGCCAGGTTGTAGGTCAGCGAATCGGATTCGACGTTCTCGATGCCGATGTTGCCGAGGAAGATCGCATCCAGGGCGAGGAAGCCGTTGAGGGTGAGCTGTTTGCGGTCGTAGCGCGCGTAGGTGAGGCTGTTTTCAACGGTGAAACGTCGCGAGAACAGCGCCTGCTGCTGCTGTTTCACATCGTCCACGCTGCGCCGCGCCGCCTGCTTGGCCTGCTGCGCTTCCGCTGCGCTGCTGGCGTAGCCGCCTTCGGCGCCGGCGGTCGCCGTGGCGGGCGCGCGTGCCGGTTCGGGTGGCAACGATGGCCCCTGCTGCGCCACGCCGCCGGCCTTGCCGGACAGCCGCGCCTGCATGGCCTGCACCTGCATGTCCAGCTCGCGCAGGCGACGCACCTCCTGCGCGTAATTGGCCTTCAGCGTTTCCAGCTGGGCCATCAATGCCTGCACATCGGCCTGTTCGTTGCCGGCCGCCGTGGCCGGCTGGGCGTGCGCGTTGTCGGCGAACACGATCCAGGCCAGCGCCGCCAGCGCCAGCGGGGTGATGCGGTGATTGCTGTGCATGTCCTTCGTCCGTTGAGTGCCATCCCCCTTGCCGCGCCGCGGTTACTGGCCCGGCCCGATCCCGCGTGTCAGCGCCATCGCCTGGGCGATGTTCTGGGTCAACGGGGTATTGCTCGCGATGCTCTGCCTGACCAGTTCGATCTGCAGGCGGTTGCTGACCTGTTGTGCATTGCCGCCCAGCGCGATGGTCTGCCCGACGCTGCCGCTGCGGATCCATTGCTGCACCGCGCCCACGCCTTCCAGCTGCAGTTCCAGCCGGGCCTGGTTGTTGTCGAAGGACGCGGTGGCGCTGGCGCCGCCCTGCTGTGCGGTCGCGCTGCGCGCGCCGCTGTCGGCGACGGCGGGTACCTCGCCATCACGGATGGTCAGCGAAGTGACGTTGCGCGCACTGTTCTCATCGCCGGCGACCTGCACGCTCTGCACCAGGCCGGACACATTCGCCAACCCGCTGCTGTCCACGCTGGCAACGGCCGCGCTGGCGGTGTCGGCGGCCGTCTGCGGCAGCGGCGCGTCGGCCGCGGTGACGCTCACGGTCGGGGTGAAACTCACCTTCGGCGTACCGCCCTGGCGGAAGTCCATGCCGAGTTTCAGCGCGCCTTCCATCGCCGCGCCGCTGGATGCCTGCCACTGCGATGCCATGGTCACGCCGAACCAGGCGACGTTGTTGCCGCCTACGGTGTAACGCCCACGCATCAGGTTGAGTTCGGGATCGGGGATTTCGGTCAGTCCCTTGCCGCTGCGCTTTTCCTGCGCGTGCAGCGCAGTGGGCAACAGGACGGCCAGGGCGCTGGCAATGACGATCAGGCGCATGTTCATGGTGGAACTCCTTCAGAACAGGTCGGCGTGGCTGAAGCCGAAGTCGACCAGTTCGGCATCGGTGATGGGGCCCTGGCGCGCATACAGCGCGCGTGCACTGGGCCGTTCGCTGGGTTGCAGCAGCACGGTGTTGCGATCGAAATCACTGCCGATCACGATGAAGACCGCGCGTGATGGCCAGGCCTCCAGGAACTCCGCCAGCGGCACGCTGCGGTTGCCGAGGATCGGATCAGCCACTTCGACGAAGTCGCCGCGGACTTGTTTCATGACCACGAAATGGCGAAAACCACGCACGTCCATCAGCACCAGGCCAGGAACGCGCAGGTTGCGCAGGCGGGCTTCGTCGACGCGGTAACCGCGCCCACGCATGCCCATCGATTCAACGTAACGTTTGATGTCCAGCAACGAAAAACCACGGTCGCGCACCAGGGTCTGGTCGGACACGTTCATCATCCCCTCGATCACCGTGGCCTCGTCGGCGTCCAGGTGATAGGCGTACTTGAGGATGGTGGCCAGCGCGGCGGCGCCGCAGCTGTAATCGGTGTGCTGGCGGACCAGGTGGCGGAAGCGCCGTTCCTGCATGCTCTCCACGCGTTGCTGCAGCAGGCCGCCGTTGGGCAGCACGCCACTGAAGGCCACGTCGCCGGCACGTACCGGCGTGGTGCCCGCCAGCAGCATCAGGCAAGGCAACAACAAGGTGGACCAGGCAACTCGCATTGCAACGGCTCCTTCCAAGGTAGGAGCCCCTGCCCCAAAGGGGGAGATGGGACAGGGGCTCCCGGGGAGCCCGGTCATTGGCGGATGACCGGGTTTGTTGCGCTCAACGCAGCAAGCCTGCGAAAGCGGTCACGCCACGTGTTACTCGCCGCCGCCGCCACCCGGGGTGCCACCGCCGGTCGACGGCTGCGCCACGGCAAGGGCCAGGCTGTTGGCCTGCAGGTTGCCGGTGCCGGAGGCCACGTTCACGCCGATGTTGCCCGACGCATTGGAGAACGCGCTGCCGGACAGGCCCGCGGTGTTGGTCGCATTGACCGCCACCCAGCGCGAGGTGCGCACGGTGCCACTCAGGCTGGCATAGAGGTCGGCCACGCCCAGTTCGACGAACTGGCTGGTGCCTTCCTCGTCCGTGTCGAAGGCGATGCCGCCCACGCCGTCACGGTACGGGTTGTCGGTGGCGTTCTGGATTTCGTTGTCCAGGTCGATGTGGCCGGTGCTGTCACCGCTGGTGTGCGGCAGCGCGCCATCCCAACTGTCGAGGTAGTAGTTGTCCTGCTGGTAGGCGTTGCCGGTACCTTCATAGGTACCTGCACCGAAGGCCAGCGTGGCACCTGCCACACGACCGCGCAGGCTGACTTCAGTGGTGTCACTGAAGCGCTGCACGTAACCGGCGTTGGACACCGAGTTGCCACTGGATACCTGGTTGGACGAGATGCTCGACTGCGCCATCGCGGCGGTAGCGACCGAGGCGGCCAGCGCGTTCTTCTGCGCGTTGTTGTTGCCCGAAGCGACGTTCACCCCGATGTTGCCCGACGCGCCGGAGAACGCATTGCCACCCAGGCCGGCGGCGTTGGTGACGCCTTCGTTGAGGGTGGTGTTGCCGCCCACCGCCTGGTGGACGAACACTTCCGCATCGGCCATGCCGAAGCTGAAGGAGGCATCGGCCGCAGACAGCGAAGCGGCGTTGTCCTGTGCGTTGTTGTCACCGGCGGCGACGTTGAAGCCCAGGTTGCCCGATGCACCGGACGCCACGTCATCGGAGATCGACGCGGTGTTGTCCAGCATCTCGTTGGAGGCTTCGTTGGCGCTGATCGACTGACGGTTGTCGATGACCGCGATGGCGGCGGAGTCGAGGTCGATGTCGCCGGTGATTTCCGGATCACCCGAGAAATTGATGTCCGAGCTCAGGCGCAGGTCCTTCTCCAGGTTGACGTCCACGCCGTGGTTGTTCTTTTCCTTGCGCTCGTCGGCCGAGATGTTGCTGGTCTCGTTGACCGATACGTCGCGGGTGTGGTCGACGTCGGAGTAATCGACGTTGGAGCGGCTGGTGTTGGTCGTGGTGCTGGAGTACCGCACGTTCGAGGTGGTGTTGGCGGTGTTGTCGGTGGTGCTGGTGTTGTTGGTGGTATTGGTGTTGCGGGTGGTGTTGCGCACCACGTTGCGGGTGTCGTTCACCGTGTCCGTATCGGTGTCAGTGTTGCTGGTCACGTTGTTGCGGGTGACGTTGCGGGTGTCGTTCAACGTCCAGTTTTCATTGACGTTGTGGTTGTGGTTGATGGTGGCGCTTGCGTTCTGGTCATCCGCCGCGTGTGCGGTGGCGACCACGCCTGCGATGGCCATGGCGAGTACAGTCCCTTTAACGATCGCTTTCATGGTGCCTTCTCTCTCATCAGTGGTGTAACGGGTGGGTACCACTCACGGGTTGCCGTGCACTGCCATACCGAGGATGTTGGCCGTGTCATTTCCTGCGCCCGCGATTTGATTGAGTTGCAGGACACCGTCGAACCCCTGCAGTGCCGACGCTGCCACGCCGACGCTGCGGGTGCCCGCGGCCAGGCCGTTGCCGGCCCTGCCCTGCCCCCCTGCTGACGCGGTCACGCTTGATTCGGCCAGGGCCTCATCGTCGGACTCGCGTATTCCTTCCCGGGCCAGCGTCGCGCGCACCACGTTCATGCTGGCGTTGGCGATGCCGCTGGTCTGGTTGATCGTTGCGATGCCATTGGCGCCCTGCAGGGCCTGGCCATCGAGGTGCGCGCTGGCGTGCAGCGGTCCGTCCAGCAGCACGCTGTTGCGCGATGAGGTGCTGCGCGCATCGATATCCACCCGCGCCTGGTTGCCTTGGGCCATGCCCACCAGGTTGGCCTGGGTGTTGATGTCACCGGCCACCTGGTTGACCGCGATGGCACCACTGGCGCCGGCCAGCGCGCGGCCGTCAATGCGCGACTGGTTGAGGTAGCCGAGCATCCCGGCGTAGTCGTCAGCCTGGGCCAGCGACGGCAGCAGCAAGGCGACGAGCAGCAGCGCGCGCGTCTTCATTTGCCACCTGCCGGGGCGCCCATCGGGAACTGCGCCAGGGCGCCGCGTACCGTATCGCCGATGCCGCGCGTGGTGTTGCCGACTGCGCCCAGCGGGCCGCTCATCGCCCCGCTGATCTGGTTGCCGGAAATGATGCCGCCGTTGGAACTGCCGAGCCGTCCCACCGCCCCGCCCAGCGCGGTGCTGGTGACCCGTTCGACGGTGGTGGTGCCGGCATGCGGGGTGTGGACCGCTTGGCCCGCACCGAGGCCAGCGAAGTCATCGTCACTGAGTTCAGCCATGCCATTGGAGGTACCCAGGGCGGCAGCCACTTCGCGTTGCGGCGACGGATCGGCGATCAGCGCCACACCCGGAGGGGCGGGCCGATAGGCGGTGCGTGTGTGCACATCGCGCAGCAAGACGATCTCGCCGGGCTTCTGGGTGACGCCCTGGCGGGCACCGGAGGCATGCACCAGCACAGGGCATACCGCCAGCGCGGCCAAGCTGGCCACCAGGAACATCCTGCGCTTCGTGCTGCTGTCCATGCCGCTCTCCCGTTACGTACGGGAAGGGAGGACGCAGCTTTCGTGCCAAGTACGCAGGGCCCTGAAACAAAGGGATTCCGGCTGGCAACAGGGGGCCAGCTGGATGCCGACCGTTACACCTCGGTTGAGCGCAGCGTGCGCCTGAACCCGCAGAGAGGCCTGCTGCGCCTGCCCGGCGCCGGGGTGTAACAGACCTGTTACAGGTCATGACACAACCGCGTACGCCCCCGCTTCAGGTACCGGCAATGCCTCGGTAGTGACGGCCGCTGGCCGTCAATCCGATCACGCGTACCCTCACACCCGCGGCGCGGGATCCGGGTCATCGATACCCACGTTGGTCGACGGGTTGTCGTACACGCTCTGGTCCAGCAGCCCGGTCTCCTTGGCCACCAGCACCGGCACCAGCATCTGGCCGGTGACGTTGGTCATCGTGCGCATCATGTCCAGGATGCGATCGATCGCATACAGATAGCCGATGGTCTCCAGCGGCAACCCGGCTGCGCTCAGCACCACCGTGGCCATCACCACCGCCGTGCCCGGCACGCCGGCGGTGCCGAAGCTGCCCAGCACCGAAGCGATCAGCACGATCAGATACTGCTCCGGCGACATCGGCACGCCGCTGTACTGCGAAATGAACACCGCGCACAGCGCCGGGTAGATCGCCCCGCAGCCATCCATCTTGATGCTGGCGCCCAGCGGCACCGCGAACGACCCGTAGTCCTTGTTGACGCCCAGGTTGTGGGTGATTGAACGCAGCGCCACCGGCATCGCCGCGAAGCTGGACGAACTGACGAAGGCCACCTGCATGCCCGGCGCGGCACCGCGGAAGAACTTCAGCGGGTTCAGGCCATGCGACAGCAGCAGCGCGCTGTACACCACCACGATGTGCAGCGCGCAGGCGATGTATAGCGCCAGCACGAAGTTGCCCAGCGGCAGCAGCTTCTCGAAGCCGTAACTGCCCACCAGCCCGGCGATCAGGCCGAAGGTCCCGATCGGAGTGACTTCCAGCACGAAGCGGGTCACCTGGATCATGATCTCGCTCATCTGCCCGACCAGCTGGCGGGCCTGGCCGACCTTCTCGCCCAGCTTGACGATGGCAAAGCCCACCAGTCCGGCGAAGAAGATCACCGGCAGGATCGAACCGCGGCCCGCGGCCAACACGGTTTCGCCGGCCGCATTGACCCGCGTGCCGATGCCACTCAGCGCGTAGAACACGTTGGACGGCACCACGTCCAGCAGCACCTGCACCACGCTGGGCACTTCGCGCGGCACGTAGTTGTTGGCCATCGCCAGCTGCAGGCCACCGGTGCCGGGCTGCATCACCGTGCCCACCAGCAGGCCGATGCCGACGGCCAGCGCGGCGGTGATGACGAACCACAGGAAGGTGCGGCCACTGAGCGCGGCCACCGATTTCTGTCCGTGCAGCGAAGAGATCGCATTGATGACCGCGAAGAACACCAGCGGCACCGCGATCATCTTGATCAGGGTCACGTACAGCTCGCCCAGCGGGCCGAACCAGGTTTCAGCCGCCGGCCCCATCAGCCAGCCGGCCAGGGCACCAAGGACGAAGCCTGCGACCACGCGTTGCCAGAACGGGATGCGCAGCCAGGCAGAGACCAGCTTCATGGAAATTCCAGGGGGAGAGAACAATGCTCGCACCTTAGCCCAAGCGGGCCCGGCGTACGACCAGCGTGCGGACAAATCAGCGTGTCATCGGCATGCCTTGTCCACCCGGTCATAATGAACACCTGTTTCGTTTCGTGAGGACGCGCTGTCCATGATCCGTACCACCTCCCTGCTCGCCGCCACCGCCGCTACCCTGCTGCTGGGCGCCTGTTCCAGCACGCCGCCGGCATCCCGCCCGGCCGGCCTGTCGATCACCGTACCCACGGTGGCCCACCCGGATGGCGAGACCCCGCAGTGGTGGTACCGCAGTGGCGCGGCCCAGGCCGCTGGCAATGGCGCCATGAACGGCAAAGCCAAGAACGTGATCCTGTTCCTTGGTGATGGCATGAGCCTGACCACCGTGGCCGCCGCGCGCATCTTCGAAGGCCAGCGCAAGGGCGCATCCGGTGAGGAGAACCTGCTGTCCTGGGAGCACTTCCCGGCCACGGCATTCAGCAAGACCTACAACGTCGACTCGCAGACCCCGGATTCGGCCGGCACCATGACCGCCATCACCACCGGCGTGAAGACCCACATGGGCGCCATCGGGGTCAGCGCCGGCAAGCGTCCGGACTGCGCCGACAGCCTGCAGAAGGGCCTGCTGAGCTGGCTGCAGCTGGCCGACAGCGCCGGCATGGCCACCGGCATCGTCACCACCGCACGGCTGACCCACGCCACCCCGGCGGCCACCTACGCGCATTCGCCGGAACGCAACTGGGAAAACGATACCGACCTGACCGAAGAGGCCAAGGCCGCCGGCTGCAAGGACATCGCCCAGCAGCTGCTGACCACCTCGCGCTTCGGCCGCGGTCCGCAGGTCATCCTGGGCGGCGGGCGCGGCGAGTTCACCACGGTGGGAGAGCGCGATCCCGAGTACGACGACAAGGTCGGCCAGCGCCTGGACGGGCGCAGCCTGGTCAGCGAATGGCAGCAGGCCAACCCGCAGGGTGCCTACGTGTGGAACGCCGACCAGCTGAAGGCAGCGGCCAACGCGCCGGCCATCTTCGGCCTGTTCGAGCCGGACCACATGCAGTACGAGTACGAACGTGCCAACGACGCCGGCGGTGAGCCGAGCCTGGCCGAACTGACCCGTACCGCCATCGCCAACCTGTCCAAGGAAAAGCAGGGCTACGTGCTGATGATCGAAGGGGCGCGCATCGACCACGCCAACCACAGCGGCAATGCCTACCGTGCCCTGACCGATACCGTGGCGATGTCCGATGCGGTGCGCGTGGCCACCGAAATGACCCGCGACGACGACACCCTGATCATCGTCACCGCCGACCACTCCCACACCCTCAACTTCGTCGGCTACCCGGCACGCGGCAACCCGATCCTGGGCAAGGTGAAGGACAAGGGCGGCGAAGACGGCCTGGGCGCGCTGGACCTGGCCCGCGACGGTGGCGGCCAGCCTTACACCACGTTGAGCTACGCCAACGGCCCCGGCTTCACCGGCGCCACCAACCAGCAGCCGGCCGGTGCCAAGCGCTACCCGCATAACCCGTCCAGCTTCGATCCGGCCACCGGCCGGCCGGACCTGACCGCGGTGGATACCGAGCACCCCGATTACATGCAGGAAGCGCTGGTGCCGGGCAAGAGTGAATCGCACGGTGGCGAGGACGTGGGCATCTGGGCGCGCGGCCCCGGCAGCAAGGCGATCCGCGGCACGCTGGAACAGAACGCGATATACCACATGATCGTGCAGGCCACGCCCCGCCTGCGTGAGCGCCTGTGCCAGGCCGGCACCTGTGATGGCAACGGCGTTCCGGTGGAACTGCCGGCGCCGGCCAAGTTCGAGCGTTCCCCGCCCGCCCAGTAAGCGCGCAGCGGGACTGGAGCAATACGATGGCGGCGACCATACTGGTCGTCGCCTTTTTTCGTGCTGCCCATGCCCCTGTTCCCTGCCCTCGCCCGTGTCGATACCCCCCTGCTGGTCGGCTACAGCGGCGGGCTGGATTCGACCGTGCTGCTGCACTGGCTGCAGTGCTCGGCTGCGGCGGCGGGCGTGGGCGTGCGCGCTGTGCATGTGCATCACGGGCTGCAGGCTGCGGCCGATGACTGGGCGCTGCACTGCCAGCAACAGTGCGACGCACTGGGCGTACCGCTGCATATCCACCACGTCCGCGTGGATCTGCGCGCCGGCATGGGAATGGAGGCCGCCGCGCGGCAGGCCCGACGTGCCGCGTTCGCCGCCGAACTGCGCGATGGTGAGACGCTGGCACTGGCCCAGCACCAGGATGACCAGGCCGAAACCTTCCTGCTGCGTGCCCTGCGCGGGTCCGGCGTGGATGGGTTGGCGGCGATGGCGGCCGAGTCGGCACTCGGCACGCATCGGCTGTGGCGGCCGCTGCTGGAGGTTCCGCGCAGCGCGCTGCTGGCCTACGCACGGCAGCATGCACTGCAGTGGATCGACGACCCCAGCAACGCCGACGACGGGCCGGACCGCAATTTCCTGCGCCTGCACGTGCTGCCGCTGCTGCGCCAGCGCTGGCCGCATGCCGGCCAGGCATTGGCCGCCAGTGCCGCGCTGTGTGGCGAGACGCGGCGGATGCTGGACGAAGAAGACGAGGAGCTGCTGCAGCATCTGCAGGTGGCATCGCGCGTGCTGTCGGTGGAGCTGCTGCGGCAGGTATCACCGCAACGCCGTGCCCGCGTGCTGCGGGGCTGGGTGCTGGCCCACGGTGTGCCCGCGCTGCCGTGCCGGGTGGTATCCCAGCTGGAGCACGAACTGCTGGCTGCCGCGCCGGATCGCGATGCGCAGGTGCGCTGGCAGCAGCACAGCATCCGCCTGTGGCGCGGCCATTGGTACCTGCTGCCGGCCGAGCTGCCGCAGCTGCCGGCCGGATGGCACGCCACGTGGGATGGCCGCGCACCGCTGGCGCTGCCCGACGGCGGCCAACTCCGGTTGAAGGGCGCGGCGGCATTCGAGGCACCGATGCAGGTGACGGGCCGGCAAGGGGGCGAACGCATCCAGCTGCCCGGCCGCCGCCACCAGCACGCGCTGAAGGACTGCCTGCAGCGTGAACACCTGGCCCCGTGGCGCCGCCGCCAGCTGCCACTGCTGTTCGCGAATGGCCAGCTGCAGGCCGCTGCCGACGTGGTGCTGTCCGCGCCGTTGCAGGCCTGGCTGCAGCAGCACGATGCCCAGCTGCACTGGCGTCCGGGCGGTTGGTGAATTGACCCCTGCGCGCGGGCCGTCCACACTTGTCGCATGGCTAAGAAAACCCCCGAAAACGCCTCCCCGGTAGCCCAGTTCGAGCAGTCGCTCGAGTCGCTGGAGCAGCTCGTAGAGCAGATGGAAACCGGAGAGCTCAGCCTGGAAGCTTCGCTCAGCGCCTACGAACGCGGCGTCGGCCTGTACCGCCAGTGCCAGCAGGCGCTGGAACAGGCCGAACTGCGCGTGCGCCTGCTCACCGATCCGGCCCAGCCGGAAAACGCCGAGCCTTTCGACCCGCCGTCCCATGACGGTTGAAGCGAGCTTCGCGCGCCTGCGCGATCGCATCGAAAGCCAGCTCGACGCCGCCCTGCCCTCGCCCGCCGACGCCCCGCGCCGGCTGCACCAGGCCATGCGCCATTCGGTGCTGGGCGGCGGCAAGCGCATGCGTCCGCTGCTGGTGCATGCGGCCGGTGAAGTGTTCGGCACCGACCCGCACCAGCTGGACGCCCCGGCGATGGCGGTGGAACTGATCCACGCCTATTCGCTGGTGCACGACGACCTGCCGGCGATGGACGACGACGCCCTGCGCCGCGGCAAGCCGACCACCCACATCGCCTTCGACGAAGCCACCGCCATCCTCGCCGGTGATGCCCTGCAGACCCGCGCCTTCAGCCTGCTGGCCGAAGCGGCGCTGCCTGCGGAGCTGCGTGTTGCCTGCCTGCAGGCGCTGGCTCACGCCTCTGGCGCCGCCGGCATGTGCGGCGGCCAGGCACTGGATATCGATGCCACCGGCCAGCTGCAGTCGCTGGACGCGCTGACCCGCATGCATGCCCTGAAGACCGGTGCGCTGATCCGCGCCGCGGTACGGATGGGCGCGTTGTGCGGCCACGCACCGGCGGCGGATCTTGCGCGCCTGGATCGCTTCGCCGATGCGCTGGGCCTGGCTTTCCAGGTACGCGATGACATCCTGGACGTGGAAGCCAGCTCGGAGCAGCTGGGCAAGACCGCCGGCAAAGACGTCGCGCAGGACAAATCCACCTTCCCCGCCCTGCTGGGCATGGACGGCGCCAAGGCCAAGCTGGACGAACTGAGCGCGGTGATGCACGACGCCCTGGCCGCCTACGGCGAAGAAGCCAACGCCCTGCGCGCCCTCGGCCGCCTGGCCATAGAACGCGACCACTGACGACCGCATTGGTGGGTGACGACCGTTGGTCGTCACGCTTTCGCCTTCCGCTGCGCTCGCCGAGCATGGCTCGGCGCTACCCCGCCTTCGGTGGGTGAGGACCGTTGGTGGGTGACGACCGTTGGTCGTCACGTTCCTACCCCTCACAACTTCACGTTCAACCCGACATACGCCGAACGCCCTGCAGCAGGCGAAAACATCGGCTGCGCCTGCTCCCAGAAGAAGCTGTCATACCACGCATACGCGTACGACCGGCCGGTGGCATTCTTCACCTGCAGGTCCACGCTCCACGCCGGAGTGATCTGGTAGCGCGCACTCAGGTCCAGCACCGCGAAGCCGCCGAACTTGCCCGCCACGTTGCGTTCTTCCAGGTAGTAATCGCCCTGCGCACGCGCCTGCAGGCCCAACTGCAGCGCATCGCTGGCCTGGTAATCGACGCCGATGTTGCTGATGTAGCGCGGGGTGGCGGCCACTTCGCGGCCCTGCAGCGAAAGGGCCGCATCCCGATCATCCCGGGTGATCTTAGCTTCCTGATAGGCATGCGACGCCCACAGTGTCCAGTTGTCGCCCCACTGCGTGCTGATCTGCGCATCCACGCCGCGGCGACGCGTCTTGCCCAGCGTCACCGTGGTGCCGGTGGCCGGCATGTTCGACACCTCGTTGGCCGCGTCCTGCTGCCACACCGCGATGCGTGCCTGGCTGCCCACGAACGGACTGAATTTCAGGCCCAGCTCCATGCCGGTATTGGTCGACGGACGCATCGCCGCCTGCCCTGGCGTCAGGTAGGCAGGCGCGGTGGAGCCGGTCAGTACCTGGAAGGTGCGTCCCCAATTTGCATACACGTTGGTGTCCTCCGCCAGCGCATAGACCACGCTCAGCTTCGGCTGTTCAATCGTGGCGTAGCGTTGCAGCGGGCCGGTGACGCCGCCGGGCAGCCGGGTATCGCCATCGAAGCGGTCCACGCGGTACGCCGGCACGATCTTCAGCGGCTCGATCGGCTGGTAGATCGCCTGTACGTAGGCGCCCCAGTTGTCGAACGTATGCCGGTCATCATTCTGGATGCGCGCCGGCGCGCTGTTGAAATCGGTCGGCTCGCTGTAGCTGAAGCGTTGCCGCTGGTAGCCGTTGTCCTGGTGTTCGTAGTTCACCCCGCCTTCCAGGGTAAGGCTGTCCCTGGCATGCCAGGTGAGCGTGGTGAGCATGCCGGTCTGCTTCTCGTCCCACACCCGGCGCTGGCGCGGCGCGTTGCCGGTAGGCAGGTCGCTGAAGGTCACCCGACGGTCGTCTTCATAGCGGTTGTAGTACAGCTTGCTGCCCAGGAACAGGCTCTCGGCAAGCTTCAGGTCCAGATGTACGCCCACCTGCTGCATGTCGCGCACATCGCGGTCATTGAGGTTGCGCCGCTGCGACCCCCGACGGTCGCTTCGCAGCTCGTCGGCGGTCATGAAACCGGGTTCATCGGCGATGTGGCGATAGGCGCGCGCGGTCAGACCGATGCGCATGCCGTCTTCAAGATTCCCATGGAACCACTTGCCACCCAGCGCGTATTTTTCGGAGGCGTCGTGGTCCCGGTAACCATCAGACGCCTGGGTCCCGATGAAGTAATTCTGCGCGAATCCATCGCGCTCGCGGCCAACCGCCAACTGCGCGTCGCGCGTGTTGTAGCTGCCATAGCCGAGCCGGGCATCGGTATAGTTGCCCCCCTGCCGGGTACCGAAGTTCACGTTGCCACCGATGTTGTGCAGCCCGTAACGCGGATCGTTGGTGCCGCGCACCACCTCGATGAAGCTGATTTCCAGCGGGAACAACATGTCGATGAAGCGCTGGTTGCCACTGTTGACGTTGCTGGGCACACCGTCGATCAGGGTCTTGATGGCATTGAGGTAACCCTCGCCGTTGAAGGCGCGGAAGCTCACCTTGCCCGACTCCGCACCCTGCCGGGTTTCGGTCAGCTGGATGCCGGGCATCTGCCCCAGCAGCTCCCAGCTGTGCGACACGTTCTTGTCCTCGATCTGGTCCGCGCCCAGCACGTCCACCGAGGTCAGCACCTGGTGCGCGGTGAGCTGGCCCTCGGTGTGCTGGTGCACATCCACCTTGCCCAGGGTCAGGGCGGAGCTGGAGGACTGCGCGCGCGACTCGGGCGCGAACAGGATGGCCGCCGTGGCAGCGACCAGAGCTTGGATCTTCATGGGGTGGAAACGCCTGATGCGGATGGGGACAAGGTCATGAGCGGGGCAATGTTACAGAATAACATTACATTTCGACCAGTCCCCCACCGGGCGATGTACTGGCCGCTGCCCCGCCTTACCATCGCAGGCCCGCCGTTCCGCACAGAGAGCACCCGCATGGCCCACGTCCACGTCACCTCCACCGGCAGCAACTTCGCCCATCGCATCAGCAGCGGCCAGCACACGCTGCTTGCCGATGAGCCCGCGGCACTGGGAGGCCAGGACCAGGGCATGGCCCCGTTCGACCTGTACCTTTCCGCGTTGGCCGCGTGCACCGCCATTACCCTGCGCATGTATGCCGAAAAGAAGGGCTGGGAGCTGGGCGAGTTCAATGCCGAGCTGACCTCCACGCGCGACGCGGCAGGCAAGCTGCTGGTGCATCGCACGCTGCGCGCATCGGCCAGCGTGACCGACGCCCAGTGGGCGCGCCTGCTGGACGTGGTGGAGCGCACCCCGGTGACGCTCGCGATGCGCGAAGGCGCCACCATCACCAGCGAACGCGGTTGACCGGCAGCAAGCGGGGACTACCCGGCGTAGGCTACCCAACCCCTGAAACTGAAGGCGGCGTAGAACAGTTCCACCGTGCCGAAGCCGGCCTCATGCAGCAGGGCCACGTCCTGCTCCGGTGACAGCGCGGGCAGCAGGCGGGCCATGCTGTCCACGGTGTGCGCCACGTCCAGCGCGATGCCCGACGAGGCTGAGAACGCGGCAAAGCGCTGCAGCCAGCGGCGCTTCTGTGCGTCATCCTGCGCATAGCTGTGATGTGCCACCACCAGCGGCGCGCCCGGTTTCAGCCGGCGCCGTACTTCCTTCAGCGTGTGCAGCCGCTGCCCGGCCGGCAGGAAATGCAGAGTCAGCAGGCAGGCCGCGCCGTCGCATGGTTCATCAGGCGCATCGTCGATGTAGCCCTCGGTGAACGCCACGCGTGATGCCAACGGCCCCAGCGTCTGGCGCGCCATGTCCAGCATCGGCATAGACGGATCGATGCCGCGGAAATGCCACCCGGGCTGCGCCTCCGCGAAGCAACGCAACTCCATCCCTCCGCCCGCACCGAGCACCAGCACCGTGCCATCTGCCGGTACGCGTTCTTCCAGCAACAGGCGCGCCATGCGCTGCATGTCCAGCAGGCCCGGGACCTTCTGCATCGCACCTTCTGCATAGCCTGCAATGGCGTGGGGATCGGAAAACATGTGCCTGCCTCGTCGATTTGACCTGTCACGCCAAAGGTAACATCATTAGTTACATGAAACGCGACAGTCGACTTTCCGCCGTCCTGCATGCCCTGCTGCACATGGCCGAGCAACCCGGACCAATGACCTCCGACGCGCTGGCGACCTGCCTGGGCACCCATCCGGTGGTGGTCCGCCGCACCATGGGCCTGCTGCGCGAAGCCGGGCTGGTCGCCGCCGTGCGCGGCCACGCCGGCGGCTGGCGCATCAAGGCTGACCTGAGCAAGGTGAGCCTGCGCCAACTGCACGAGGCACTCGGTGAGCCGGCCTTGTTCGCCATCGGCAACCGCCACGAAAACCCCGAGTGCCTGGTCGAACAGGCCGTCAACGCCGCCCTGGACCATGCCTTCGTCCAGGCCGAAGCGCTGCTGCTGGAGCGCTTTGCCGCGGTGTCACTGGCCGATCTCGCCGCCGACTTCAAACGCCGTCACGCCCACCATCTGCGGAGCAAGCATCCATGAACACCCAAGACGTCATCATCATCGGCGGCAGCTACGCCGGCATGGCCGCGGCCCTGCAACTGGTACGTGCCAGGCGACGCGTGCTGATCATCGACGCGGGCAAGCGACGCAACCAGGCGGCCGCCGATTCGCACGGCTTCCTCAGCCAGGACGGCGCCGACCCCGCCGAGATCGCACGCAGCGCACGGCAGCAACTGCAGGCCTACCCCACCCTCACCTGGGTGGAAGACGTGGCCCTGGATGCATCGGGGACGCGAGATGCCTTCAGTGTGACGACTGCGGCATCCGGCACCTTCAGCGCCCGTCGCCTGCTGCTGGCCACCGGCGTATCGGACGAGCTGCCGCCGATCGATGGCATCCGCGAGCGCTGGGGAAAGAGCGTATTCCACTGCCCCTACTGCCATGGTTATGAGCTGGACCAGGGCGAGATCGGGGTGATTGCCGCGGTGCCGATGTCGATCCACCAGGCGCAGTTGCTGCCCGAATGGGGCAACGTTACGTTCCTGCTCAACGGGGCCATCGAACTGGATGCGACTGCGCGCGAGGAACTTGTTGCGCGTGGAGTACGCATCGAAGAAACGCCCATCGCACGCATAGAAGGACATGCCGATGTGGTGCTGGCGGACGGGCGGCGGCTGTCTTTTGCGGGGCTGTTCACCGCCTCGCTCAACGCGCCTTCCACGCCGATCGCGCAGACCCTGGGCTGTGCGCTGATGGAGACGCCGATGGGTACCCAGCTGCAGACCAGTGAGGCCAAGGAGACCAGCGTTGAAGGTGTGTTCGCCTGCGGCGACGTTGCGCGCATGCCGCACTCGGTTTCACTGGCCGTGGCGGACGGCGCATGGGCGGGGGCGCAGATCCATCGGACGCTGGTGTGGCCTACGGCGGGGTGAGGTTTGGAGTCCTTCGTGGGCCTGCATTAAAAACCCATCACTCCTTGCCGCTCGTCCACTGCTGCAAACGTCGGCGGTGAATGACCGCCGTGCAGAATGAGCGCCGCCCCGCTGCGCGGCGCCAGAACCCCTTTTCCATCAGGAAAAGAGGATCGGGCGCCGGCAGTTGTCGCGCCTACGTCGTGCTACTGCGGCAATGCGTAGGCCACCACGAAGTTGCCGCGTGGGGTGTGCATGAAGTGGTGGCCGGTCGCCGTGATCACCACGTATTCCCTGCCCCCTGCCTCGTAGACCATCGGCATCGCCTGGCCACCGGCAGGGAGCGGAGCAGACCAGACGGTTTTGCCGGTGGTGATGTCGATGGCACGGATCAGGTCATCGGTTGCCGCCGCAATGAAGACCAGGCCGGACTTTGTGACCACCGAGCCGCCGTTGTTCGGCGTGCCGATGACGATGGGCAGCCCCGTGGGCAGGCCGAAGGGACCGTTCTTGCGGGCCGTACCCAGCGGTCGATCCCACACGGTACGACCGTCGCGCACATCGATCGCGCGGATGCCACCGTACGGGGGCTCCTTGCACAGCATGCCGGTGAACTTCATCTGCCAGCCCGCATTGACATCCACGGCAACCGGCAGGCCTTCCTGCGGATCGCCTGCGCCTTCGCCATGCGCCTTGTAGCCGGGATCGTTGATGATCTGCGGGGCCTTCCAACCCAGCTTGTCCGCCTCTGCACGGCTGACCAGCCGGGTGTAGTTGGGCATGTCGTTGTAATTGGCGATGATCAGGCCGCGTGCCGGATCAAGCGCCACGCCACCCCAGTCCGAGCCACCGTTATAGCCGGGATAGTTGATGATCGGCTTGTCCACGCTGGGCGGCGTGTACTGCCCGCGATAATCCGCCTGGTGGTATTGGATGCGGCAGGCCAGCTGGTCCAGCGGGGTCAGGCCCCAGGTCTTCTCCGGCGTCATGTCTCCCTTGGCCAGGCTGTTGAACAGCGAGAACGGTTGCGTCTTTGAACGCGCCGCCGGCTCGAAGCCACCCTGCGGCACCGGTCGCTCTTCCACCGGGAACAGCGGCTTGCCGGTCTCGCGATTCAACACGTAGACGTCGCCACTTTTGGTCGGGAAGATCACCGCCGGGATGCGCGTGCCGTCTGCCTGCGGATAGTCGAACAGGGTCGGCGGTGAACCCGGATCGTTGTCCCACACATCGGCGTGGGTGTTCTGGAAGGTCCAGCGCGGCTGCCCGGTTTCCACGTCGAGCGCGGTCAACGAGGGCGAGTATTTCAGTTCTTCCGGCGTGCGCTCGGAGGAATAATAGTCGCCCGATGCATTGGCGACCGGCAGGTACACAAGGCCCAGCTTGTTGTCGCCGGTGAAGGAGGTCCACACGTCCGGCGAGCCGCGCTTGTACACGTCCTCGCCCACGCGCGGCGCGGTATCCATCGGGGTTGCCGCGTCCCATGCCCACTTCAGCTTGCCGGTGCGCACATCGTAGGCCTTGGTGACGCCGGAAGGACCATAAGCGCGCTGCCCATCGATGGTGGTGTGCCCGACGATCAGCGTATCGCGCACTACCGCAGGCGCAGAGGTAATGGCCACGTAACCCTGGTACACCTCGCCCATGCCTTCGGTGAGCTTCACTTCGCCGTTGCTGCCGAAGGAATCGCAGCGCTTGCCGTCACGCGCGTCGAGTTCGATGATGCGCGCATCCAGCGTGCCGACGATGATGCGGCTCGCGCAGGTGGCACCCGCGGTCGCGGTGTCGGTGGCCGGTTCGGCGAAGTACGCCAGCGAACGACAGGCCGGGGTGTAGGGCACTGCCTTGGACGTCACGCCCGGGTCGAAGGTCCATTTCGCTTTGCCCGTGGCAGCGTCCAGTGCGGTCACCGTATTGAGGTAGCCGCAGACGTACAGAGAATCGCCGATTTTCAGCGGCGTGTTCTGCACGCCCCAGCGCGAATCACTCGGCACCTCGCCGACTTCCGCGGTCCATGCCACCGCGAGATTCTTCACGTTTCCAGGCGTGATCTGGCTCGCCAGCGAATAGCGCATGGCGGCCTGGTTGCCGCCGTAGGCGGGCCAATCGGTGGACGGCAACGCACTGTCCGTGCCGGCCCCGGTGGCGGCCTCGAATGCGTTGCCTGCGACGGCGGGTACATTCTCTGCTTCGGTCACACCCTGCGGTACGAAGGCCAGCCCGGTTGCAACCAGGAAAGCGGCGACCAGCACACCGGTGACCGCCCCTGCCCTGCGCCGGGTCATGCGGGCATGCAGCGTAGGCAGCAGCAGCGAGAAGCCGATGGCAAGCACCAGCACCAACGCAAAGCGCGGCACCCAGGCCCAGTAGCGTGAACCGGCCTCCCAGACGGTCCACGCCAGTGTGAGCAGGAACAAGGCGCCGAACCAGAGCGAGGCCGATGGCCGTCGCCGCGCCAATCCGATGGCACTGCCAAGGCTCAGCAGCCCGGCGATGGCGTAGTACCAGTTGCCGCCCAACGCGATGAGCCAGATGCCGCCGCCGACCATGCACAGGCCGAACACGGCCAGGACCAGCGACAACAGCCACCGACCTGCGCGAACGAGGGGTTTTTCCGAGGAGTTCATTTCAGTTCCGGGAGAGAGGGGGACGCGTGCCTGGCGCCTGGGTACCGGTGCAGGCGGGTCCCCGGGGAGACCGGGTGAGCAGGCCGGGCGTCGCATCGGGCGCAGCGGGCCGCTTCGGGGGATGAAACTTTGTTTGCATAGCTATGCAAGACTACGCCCGCGAAAGTGAAAACCAAATCATCAAACGGTGCACCCATGTGTCCTGCAGGCTCGACATCGAACGGAAAACGGCGACCGCAGGTCTCTTCCTGGTCCGTGGCACGGTTGGCCGGCGTTTCCCAGTCCACGGTCTCCCGGGTCTTCACGCCCGGGGCGTCCGTGTCCCTGCCGGTGCGGGAAAAGGTCCTGGCCGCAGCGGACCAGCTCAAGTATCGGCCCAACGCGCTGCCCGCGATCCTGCAGACAGGCCGCTCAGGCCTGGTCGCGGTAGTCATGGGCGGCTTCTACAATCCGGTATACGCAGGGATTCTCCACGGCATCACCACCGCCCTGAAGGAACGTCGGCTGGAAGCGGTACTGGTCGATGCCGGCAGCGACGAGAACCTGGGGGATCGCGTCGACGACCTGTCGCGCTACCGGATCGATGGCGCCATCAGCGTACTGGCGGTGCGTTCGGCCAAGGTCGCCGCCCGGCTCGATCAGCTTGGCATTCCGGTGGTGGCGGTGAACTCCCGGCAGTTCGGCACGCTACGGGTGGTATCCACCTCGAACCGGACCATCGGCCGGGATGCTGCGGACGCGCTGGTGGACAGGGGCTGCACGCAGCTGGCGTACCTGGCCGGGCGCGATAACCCATCACAGCGCGAACGCGAAAGCGGCTTCAGCAAGCGCGTTGTCGCCCGCGGACTGCCCACACCGCAGCGTGCCGTGGCCGGATTCACCTATGAAGAAGGTTACGCCGCAATGGTGCAGCTGCTGGCATCCGGGGCTCGGCCCGACGGGCTGTTCTGCGTGAACGACCTGGTGGCCATCGGCGCACTGGACGCCATCAGGACCGTGCCCGGGTTGCGCGTGCCCGAGGACATCCAGGTCATCGGCTGCGATGGCATTCCCATGGCGGCATGGCAGCAGAACCGCCTTACCACCTTTGTCCAGGACATGACCCTGCTGGGCCGCCAGTGCGTGGAAATGCTGGACAATGACCCGCCTGCCAGCCGCGTAAGCGTACCGTCCACGCTGGTGCTGCGTGCGACTACCCGGACGCTGCTGCAGACTCCGCAACAGATGCAGAGCAAGGCGCCGGCAGCGCGGTGACGGTTTACGCGGTGGGACGCAGATCGGTAGCGCCGACCCATGGTCGGCGAGCGCAGCGGGCCGAACGGTGACGGATTCCCGCCGAGCATGGCTCGGCGCTACCGGGCTAGGTGGCAGGATGCGAGGACTTCCGCCGGAACCTGCGTGACATCCACTCACCCAGATCATCCACCACCGTGAATGCGGCCGGGATCACGATCAGGCTGAGCAGCGTGGAGGTGATCAAGCCACCGATCACCGCGATCGCCATCGGCGCGCGGAAGCTGGAGTCACCCGCAAATCCCAGCGCGATGGGCATCATGCCCGCGCCCATCGCAAGCGTGGTCATGATGATCGGCTGTGCACGCTTGCGGCAGGCATCCACCAGGGCATCGTGCTGGCTCATGCCGTGCTCGTCCTCGGCGATCACCGCGTAGTCCACCAGCAGGATCGAGTTCTTGGTGGCGATGCCGATCAGCATCAGCAGGCCGATCAACGCCGGCAGCGACAGCATGTTCTGGGTGATCAGCAGCGCACCGAACGCACCACCGGCGCACAGCGGCACCGCCGCCAGGATGGTGACTGGCATCAGCGCATGGTTGAACAGCAGCAACAGCACCATGTAGATGCAGACCAGGCCCGCCGCCATGGCCAGCATGAAGCCGATGAAAAGCTCCACGAACACTTCGGCATCGCCGGTGTTGAGGAAGCTCACGCCCGGCGGCAACTGCTTCACCCCGGGCAATGCCTGCACCTCGGCCATCACCTCGCCCAGCGGACGGCCGTTGAGTTCGGCGGTGAGGGTGACATTGCGCTGGCGCTGGTAGCGCGAGATCTGCGACGGGCCACTGCCCTGCTGGATATCGGCCACCGCCGCCAGCGGCACTGGGCCATCACGCCCGGGCACGCGCAACTGGCTGATCAACGCCGGGTTGGCCAGCGTCGCTTCGGCGAAGCCCACGCGGATCGGCACCTGGCGGTCCGGCAGGTTGAGCTTGGCCAGGCGCTGTTCGTAGTCGCCTGCGGTGGCGATGCGGGCGGCTTCGGCGATGTCGGCCGTTGCCACGCCCAGATCGGCGGCGCGCGCCGAGTCCGGAACGATCTGCACTTCCGGCCGCAGCAGCGAGGCGGTGGAGCTCACGCTGCCCAGTCCCTGGATGCCGCGCAGGTCGCGCTCCAGCGCGGTGGAGGCCTCCTGCAGGCGTTGCGGATCATCACCGGACAGCACCAACTGCAGCAGGTTGCCCGGTTCGGAACTCACGTAGCTCACGCGCACGCCGGGCAGGTTGGCCAGCTTGTGCCGGGCCTCGCGTTCGAGTGCGCGCTGGTCGCGGTCGCGGTCGTCGGCCGGTCCCCAGTCCAGCACCAGCGTCGCCTTGCGCGGCTCGCCCACGCCGGTGGCACCGGGGTCACCCAGGTCCAGCACGCTGCCCACGGCGGTGTAGACCTGCTTCAGTTCCGGCATGTCCTTGAGCAGCGCGCGGGCACGTTCGGCCACCGCCACGGTGTCCTGCAGGCGCGTGCCGGGCGGCAGTTCCAGGTTGAGGTTGCTGCGGCCCAGGTCGGACTGCGGGATGAAGGTGGCCGGGATGAACGGCACCAGCCCCAACGAGGCGACAAACAGGCCGGTGGCCAGCCACAGCGTGCGGCCACGGTGGCGCAGCGCTGCATCCACCCAGCCCAGGTACCAGACCATCAGGCGCGAATCCGGTTTCTCTTCGCCGTGTGGCTTGAGCAGGTAGGCGGCCATCATCGGGGTGAGAAGGCGCGCCACCAGCAGCGAGAACAGCACCGCGGTTGCGGCTGTCCAGCCGAACTCACGGAAGAACTTGCCGGCGATGCCGGGCATGAACGCCACCGGGACGAACACTGCCGCCAGCGTCAGCGAGGTGGCGATGACCGCATTGCCGATCTCACCGGCGGCTTCGCGCGCGGCTTCCAGTGGCGGCTTGCCCATGCGCAGGTGGCGCACGATGTTCTCGATTTCCACGATGGCATCGTCGACCAGGATGCCGACCACCACCGACAACGCCAGCAGGGTGATCATGTTCAGCGTGAAGCCGAAGAAGTACATCACCGCAAAGGTCGGAATGATCGACAACGGCAACGCCAGCGCGGCCACCCAGGTGGCACGCCAGTCGCGCAGGAACAGCCACACCACCAGCAGGGCCAGCAGCGCCCCCTCCCACAGCATCGTCATCGACGAATCGTAGGAGCGGTGGGTTTCGTCGATGGCGGTGGTGACCAGCCGGAAATCAATGCCGGGATGGTCCGCCTTGATCTTGTCCAGCGCGGCATGCACGCCGGCTTCCACCTTGACCTCGCTGGAGCCGCGCGTACGCGACATCGAAAACGCCACGACCTGCTTGCCGTCCAGCAGCGCTGCTTCGGTCGGGTCGGCGGCCGCGTCGGTCACCGTGGCCAGCGTGGAAAGACGCACCGCGCGGCCATCCGGCAGCGCGATGGAGTAGTCACGCAGTGCCTGCGCATCGCCTACCGTACCCAGCGTGCGGATGGTCTGCTGGGCGCCTTCTATCTCGGCCTTGCCGCCCGCGCGCTCCACCTGGATGCGCGCCAGCTGCTGGGATACATCGCCGGCGGTGATGCCCATGGCGATCAGCGCGTTGGGGTCCAGGTCCACGCGTACCTGGCGCTCCACGCCGCCCACCCGGGTGACCTGGGCCACGCCGGGTACGCCGTACATGGCGCGCGCGATATCGCGGTCGACGAACCAGCTGGCTTCGTCGCTGCTCATGTGCGGCGCAACCAGCGCATAGGTCATCAGCGAGCCGCCGATATCGACCTTGGAGATCACCGGCTCCTGGATGTCCTGCGGCAGGTCGGTGCGGATGCGGGTGACCGCATCACGTGTGTCGTCCAGCGCCGTGGCGAGGTCAGCTTCCAGCTGGAACTCGATGGTGGTGGTGCTGACGCCCTCGCTGACCGAGGACATCACGCGCTTTACGTTGTTGACGGTGGCGACGGAGTCTTCGACCTTGCGCGTGACCTCTGCTTCCAGCTGGCTCGGCGAGGCGCCAGGCTGGGTCACCGTCACGGTGGTCATCGGGAAGGCGATGTCCGGGAAGCGCGCTACCGGTAGCTGGTAGAAGCCCCAGAGTCCAGCCACGCACAGCACGAAGAAGATCAGCAGCGCGGGCAGCGGGCGCTTGATCGCCCAGGCGGAAAAATTCATTGCGCAGCCGCCTTCGCATCGCTGGCCTTCGGCGTGGTGACCACGCGCACGCGGTCGCCCTCACCCAGGAAGCCCGCGCCGTCCACTACCACCTGGTCGCCGGCCTTCAGGCCTTCCAGGATGGCGGTACGGCCCTGCACGGCCTGGCCGGTGCTGACGCGATGGCGGCTGGCCTGATGCTTGTCGGTAACGGTGAACACGTAGTTGTGGCCATCACGCTGCACGATCGCTGCTGTCGGGATCGTCAGCGCCTGCCCATCACCGGTGACGATGCGGCCTTCCACGTAGACGCCGGGCTTGAGCGGACCGGGCGTGGGCAGGTCGGCGTACAGGGTGCCGGTCCGGGTCTGTGCATCCACGCCAGGAGTGACCGCGCGGATGTTGCCGGTAACCACCTGGCCTGCGTAGCGCAGTTCGATGGTATTGCCCACGGCGACGTCGGCCAGCTGGTTTTCCGGCAGTTCGGCGCGCCATTCCAGGCGACCATCGCGGATCAGGCGCAGCAGCTCGGTGCCGGCCGATACCACCTGGCCGGGCTGCACCAGCCGCTTGGAGATCAAGCCATCCGCCGGTGCGCGCAGGTCGGCGAAGTCACGCCGCAGCTTGGCTGCATCGCGCGCGGCGCGAGCGGTGGCGGTCTGCGCTTCAGCATTGATGCGGTTGGCGCGCAGCTCATCCAGGCTGCTGGCGCTGATCAACTGCTGGGCGGCCAGCTTGGCGCTGCGCTCGTAGTTCATCCGTGCCAGTTCCTGCGAAGCCTGCGCCTGCCGCAGCGAGGCATCGGCCTGTGCCAGTTCGCTGTCCAGCGTGCGATGGTCCAGCTGCAGCAGCACCTGGCCTTTCTTCACCCACTGGCCCACGTCAACTGGCAGCGCGGTGACCCGCTGGCCGCTGATTTCCACGCCAAGCTGCATTTCCTCGTAGGCGGTGACCGGCCCGGACACCAGCACCGTGCGCGCCATCGCCTGCTGCTGCGCGGGGGCCAGCGATACTGGAAGCGCGGAGCTGTCGGCGGCGGTTTCATCGGCCGCTTCGTCCTTGCCACCGCAGCCGGCGAGCAGGCAAACCAGCAGGATCAAGAAGGGTGCACGCATGAGTAGCTTTCCGTGTGGAGGCATCAGGTTCAAAAGGAATGCGGGAGTCAGGGGCTGCGGCCAAGCCGCAGTTCGATGCCGTCCAGCATCAGCCCCAGGCCCTGTTCAAAACGGGTATCGAAATCGACTTCGCGCCAGACCTCTCGCGCTTCCCAGCAATGCGGGAAACGCTGCTCGGCCAGCGCCATGAACGCCTCGCCCAGCGCTTCCATGCTGCCGTCGCCCGGCCAGGACTGTTCTTCGATGACATACCCCATCGTGTAGTACACAAGGTCCATCGCCGTGGTGGCGGCAAAGCAGGCCGATGCACCGGCGCCCACCAGTGCGGCGATGCTGGCCTCGCCCACGCGCAGCACGTTCTCGGTGGCCAGGAAGGTCCCGGCATACACCCGCGCGCCATCACGCCGCGCCTTGAACGCGACGCGGAACTCGCGTGCGATCTGCAGCAGGGTCTGGCGCCAGGATTGGCCGTCCGGGATGGCCTGCGCCACGTCGGCGATCATCGCGTCGGCCATGGCATCGATCAGCGCCTGCTTGCTCTTGAAATGCCAGTACAGCGACGGCGCACGGATCCCCAGCGAGCAGGCGACCTTGCGCAGGGTGAGGCCCTCCAGGCCGGCCTCGTCGAGTATCCGGAAGGCCGCCCCGACGATCTGTTCGCGGGCAATCGGTTGGCGCAAAACGATTCTACCTAACGTTGTTAGGGGGCGAATCTAACAGTGTTAGGTTGGCCGCCGCAAGGCCCGACCCGGTAGTGACGGCCGCTGGCCGTCATGCTGTTGCCGCCGTGCTCGCCGAGCATGGCTCGGCGCTACCGTTCGCGTGCGCCGCTGCCTGAACCATCCACCACCCAGGTACCCCCGGTAAGTCGCCTGTAAGTCAGCCCCCGCAAGACTCGCCGCACTCTCCCCAGCGAAGTCCTTCCGATGCTCAAGTACGTCGTGTCCGTTCCCTTCCTGCTGCCGGCGTTGGCCCTCGCGCAGAACTCCTCCAGCACCGGCGACCTGCTGGCCAAGGTCGACAACGACCGCTGGTCGATCGGCGTGGCTGCCGCGGCCAGGCAGAGCCCGTATGCCGGCGAAGGCACCCGCGTGCGGCCGTTGCCGCTGATCACCTTCGAAGGCGAGCGGATCTTCTGGCGCGGGGTGAGTGGTGGCGTGCACCTGGTGAAGGGCGAATCATTCACCCTGGATGCGGTGTTGGCCGGCCGCTTCGATGGCCTCGACATCAAGGATCTCGGACGACGCGAGCTGGCACGCAACGGAGTCGATCGGGATCTGCTGGAGGACCGCGATGACGCTCTGGATGCGGGGTTGGCGGCCAGCTGGAGCAGCCGTGCCGGCGAGTTCAAGCTGAGCGCACTGGCCGATGTCACCGATACCAGCGGCGGCTACGAAATCGCCGCCGATTATGCGTACGCTCTCACCTGGGGCCGTACCACCATCGTCCCGGGGGTCGGCGTTCGCTGGATGTCCGACGGCCTGGTCAACTATTACCATGGCACGCTGGAGAAGGAGGTCGCGCGCGGCGTGGCCCGCTACCAGCCGGGATCGGCGGTGGTACCGCAGATCAGCGTCGGCTTCTCGCATCCGCTGGGTGAAAAGTGGCGCGTGATGGGCGGCGTGGACTACCGGTTCCTGCCCGACGAAATCACCGAAAGCCCCCTGAGCGAGCCCGATACGGACGGCTCGGCGGGCCTCCGGATCGGCATTACCCGCAGCTTCTGACCTCCCGCTTCCCGGTACCTGCCTGCCATGCCACCGCCTCCCCTCGCCGCCCTGCCCAACCGGATCGCGCTGATCGAAGACCATCCGCGCCTGGCCAGCCTGGTCGAGCGCGGGCTGGGGGCAGCGGGCATCGCAGTGGATATCTACCCCAGCGTGGAAACCGCGTGGCATGCGATTGCAAGGAACGGTTACGCAGCGGCGGTGATCGATCGCGGCCTGCCCGATGGCGATGGGCTGGACCTGGTGCGCCGCATGCGGGCGGCCGGCAACCGCATTCCCTGCCTCATGCTGACCGCACGCGACGGCCTGCACGATCGCGTGGATGGGCTGGATGCCGGGGCCGATGATTACCTGCCCAAGCCGTTCGCCATTGAAGAACTGACCGCGCGCGTGCGCGCCTTGATGCGCCGGCCATCGGAACTGCGCGCGCTGGATGTGTCCCACCAGGGCCTGTACGTGAAGGCTGCCGAAGGCTGCATGCGCTGCGGCGACGAGCAGATCAGCCTGGCGCCAGCGGAGCTGCAGATCATCCTCTCGCTGGTGCACGCCGGTGGGCAGGTGGTCCGCCGCAGCACGTTGGAGGCGGCCGCGTGGGGTGTCGGTGAAGCGGTGACCCCGAATGCGTTGGACGTGGCGCTGCACCGGCTGCGGCGCAAGCTGGCGGCCATCGAATCGGGCCTGGGTGTGGTGAACGTGCGCAACCTGGGCTTTGCCCTGCGGGCAGCCGATGCTGCCGCGTAGCCTCAGCGCACGCCTGATGCTGGCCACGCTGCTGGCAATGCTGGCCGCGGCGGCCGCCGCTGTCGCGGTCACGGCCTGGGTAAGGACGAGCACGCCGGAGGACGCGGTGCGCGAGGAGCTGCTGGAAGAAGTCGATGAGGTGCGCGCAGGCCTTCGGCTGGATGCCGCTGGCAAGCTGCACGTTGTGCTGCCGCCACAGGCCGGCAACGTTTACGACGCCATGCCCCGCGACGCGGCCTACTGGATCACCGACGCCCAGGGCCGCACGGTCGCCAGCAGCCGTGCCAGTCCGGCGCTGGACGCATTGATGGCCTTGCCTGCCGGCGCAACGCGGATGACCGTTGCCAACCCCGGCGGCGACATCACGCTGCAGGTGATCCGCGCCCGGATCGACCATGCCGGACGCGCTTACGTGGCAAACATCGCACGCAGCGACCGGTTGGTGATCACCCTGAAAAACCACGCAGACAAGCTGTACCTTCGTGCCGGCGCGGCGGTGGTCATCCTCGCCCTGCTGACCTTCGCGCTGGTGATCACCCTCACCGTCAACCGCATGCTGCGGCCGCTGCGGCAGGCCTCACGCGTGGCGGCGCGGGTCGGTCCACGCAACCTGGGCGCCCGCCTGCGCAGCGACGGGCTGCCATCCGAAGTGGTGCCGTTGATCGAGGCGTTCAACGCCGCATTGGAACGCCTGCAACAAGGCTTCCGCGTGCAGCAGGACTTCCTCGCCGCTGCCGCCCACGAGCTGAAGACCCCGCTTGCCCTGCTGCAGGCCGAGATCGAACTCAGCGGCGCGCCCAACACACCGCTGCTGTTGCGTGATACCGAACAGATGGCGCGCCAGGTGCATCAACTTCTGCACCTGGCCGAAGTCAGCGAGGGCCACAACTACACCTTCGCCCCCATCCAGCTGGGCGCAGTGGTCACCGACGCGGTGGACTACCTGGCGCGGCTGTCAGCGCAGCACGCGGTGCACGTGGTGGTGCTGCCGGCCAGCATGCCCACCCCTGTCGTGGAAGCCGACGCTTCGGCCGTGTTCGTGCTGGTCAAGAACCTGCTGGAGAACGCACTGCATCATTCGCCGGCAGGCAGCACCATCACCATCGCACTTCAGCCGGATGGCTTCAGCGTGTGCGACCGGGGATGCGGCGTCGCCGAAGCGGATCGCGCACACCTGTTCAAACGCTTCTGGCGCGGCACTGCGCGCGACAGTCGCGGCGCGGGACTGGGCCTGTCCATCTGCCTGGAAATCTGCCTGTCGCATGGGTGGACGATCAGGCTTGAGCCGGCCACTGGCTCATCCGGCGCGTGTTTCGTGGTGGAAACCAACGGCGGAGTGGAATGACCACTGCGTTCACGCGCTTTTCCTGTTCATACGAAGGCCCACGCCAGCATGCCACCGGCGGGCAGAAAGCCCAGCACCACAAAGACGCCCAGGCACCCCGAACCGCCGCTGCGTCCATGGCCGGCATACGTATCGTGCTCACGCAGGGGCTGCGACTGCAGCCATTTCAGGTGGCAGGGCGGACAGAAGAACCGTGTCTTTCCACGACGCCATGCCTCGATGGTGCGATTGCTGTGTCGGCTGGCGGTGTTACAACGCCCACATTTGAACACCATGTGCGGTGGCTTGCGCTTGGGCCAGAACGATCCGATCAGCCCCAGAATGACGACTGTGGCGGCGACGCCTGCAAGGATGGTTTCCGGGCTCACGATGCATCCTTTCTGTCAGCGGTTCGAACCACGGGTCTCGGCGCGGGCCTTGCGATCCATCCCCCTGCGCAGGGCGCCCCCGGCCTCACTATATTCAACAGCGGCCCAATTGGCAGCATCCCGGCACGGGTGACCCTTGGCCGAGGTGTGACAAAGCGTCGCAGCGGGCAGTTGAACGGCTGCCTCACGCCCTGATCCCGCCGGCTTCCCCTAGAATCCGGGACGTGCGCTCGCCCCTCTTCCACCGCTGGCTCCACGCTTGGGCATGCCTGGCCATGGCCTTGGTGATGGTGGCGCCGCTGATCAGCCGGGCGCTGGCGGAGCAACCCGCGCCGATCGCTGTCCCGGGGCCCATGGACGCTGCCGCGAACCCGCACACGGCCAGCGCGCACGATATGCATCACGCCATGCATCACGACATGACGGCGCCGCAAGCGCCGTCCCACGCGGCGTCGAGCGAATCCGTAGCACCCTCTTCCGCCGATCCCCACGCCAAGCATGAGATGGGCATGGAGTGCGACTACTGCCTGATCGCCGCGCGCATGATCAGCCTGCTGGTGGCGTTGCTGTTGTTGCTCACCGTCTGGCCCACGGCCTTCTGCACGATCACGGCACGTCACCCGACCCGGCCCGCTCCTGCGCTGGGCACGCTGGGCGCCCGCGGTCCGCCCGCCATCGTCTGCTGATTCAGTTCCCCAGCCTGCGGCTGCACGCTGCGTTTCGACGCGTGACTGAATCCTATATTCCTCTTCCACCGGGCTGACGCACCGGATCTTCTGCCTGTCTCGACCGCACCCGGTCGCGGCATTTCGATGTTGTGGACAATGAAAAAACTTCAATCAAAGCACCCGCTGCCAACGGCGATCCTGGCGGCACTGGCGTGCGCGACCACCGTGCCTACGCCGGCAATCGCGCAGGATGGAACCGCATTGACGCTGGGCACCGTACAGGCCCGCGCGACGGTGCACCGGGAGCTGCCGGCGCGCCTGATGTTCACCTCGGTGGATGTCATCGGCGGTGACCTGCTGCAGCAGCAGAAAGTCGACCACAGCTGGGAGCTGCTGATGAACGCCCCCGGCGTGCAGGTGACCCAGTTCAAGATGGGCACCGATGCCGGTCGCTTCTCCTTCCGCGGCTTCAACGGCGAAGGCCGCATCAACGCGGTCAAGCTGCTGATCGACGGCATTCCCAGCAATGACAATGCCGGCGGCATGCCGCACCTGGATGCGGTGTTCCCGCAGGATATCAGCGCACTGGAAATCGTCCGCGGCACCAACGATGCCCGCTATGGCCTGCATGCCATCGCCGGCGATGTGAATGTGCTGACCCGCCAAGGCGGCAACGACGGGCAGGCCAGCCTCACCGTCGGCAGCTTCGGCACCCGCGATGTCCAGATCGCCAAAGGATTCGAAAAGGGCGCGTGGGCGCAGAACTATTTCGTCGGCTGGCGCGGCTCCGATGGTGAGCGCGACCATGCCGAATCCAACCAGCGCAGCTTTGCCGGCAAGTGGTTCTACACCAACGAAGAAGGCCAATGGCGTGCGGGGCTGAGCACCCGCTACTACAAGAACACCGCACTGGAAGCCGGCTACCTGAGCTACGCCGAAGTGCAGGCCAATCCAACGCAATCCCCGTATTACGCCCGCGATGACCGCAGTGAACGCCAGACCGTGCAGACCGCACTGCATGCCGATGGCCAGCTGGGCAACGGCTGGAGCTGGAATGCCAAGGCCTACCAGAATGACTACCGCAACCAGCGCTGGGTGACCTTCACCGCCGGCGGCGCACAGCAGGAGCGCTTCAATGACGAGACGCACCGCGGGGTGATCCTCAACACCACCTGGCGACCTTCCACGGCGTTGGCCGAACTGGTGCTGGATGCCGGCGTGGACGCGCAGTGGCAGGACAATCTCGCCGCCCGTTACCGCACCGTGGCGCGCGAGCGCCAGACCACCCTGCGTGACTGGCGCTTCAACCTGGATACCCAGGGCGCGTATGTGCAGGCCGTGGTCAAGCCGGTTGAAGCCCTCAAGATCGTACCGGCCTACCGGGTGGACCACATCGACGGCGGGTTCCACAACCGCGCCGATGGCAGCCATGCGCCGGCCTACAACTACGGGCTGATCAAACAGCCGAAGTTGAGTGTGTCCTACGATCTGGGCGCCCGCACCGTGGCATACGCCAACTGGGGCCGCACGTTCCAGATCGGCAGTGGCAACGGTGCCTACCGTATCCAGGCCAACAACGTGCTGCCCTCACGCAATGAAGGCTGGGAGAGTGGGCTCAAGTGGACGCCGCTGCCGGGGCTGCAGACCCGCGTGGCGTACTGGGAGCAGCGCGCATCGGATGAAGTGGCCACCATCCTGGGCGTCAACGGCGCGATCGGTGCCAATGAGGTCGGCAATGTCGGCCGGACGCTGCGGCGCGGCTGGGATGCCCAGTTGAGCTGGCAGCCCAACGACCAGTGGCGGGCTTGGGGCTCGTATTCGCGCCAGAAAGCGGTCATCACCGTGGCCGACCCCAGCGCGCCGCAGACCCGTGGCCGGCAGATCGAGAACGTGCCGAACTGGCTGGCCAGTGCCGGCGTGGAGTACGCGCCGCGTGCGGACTGGAGCTTCAGCGCATGGGGCAACGGGCAAGGCGATTACTTCGTGGAACGCACCAATGCGCTGGGCCGTCATGGCGGCTACGTGCTGGTCAACCTGAGCGCGACCTACCATGTGGATGAGCGTAACCGCGTGGCCCTGCAGCTGAAGAACGCGACCGACCACTTCTATGTGTATGCCTGGTATGACAGCGGATCCTCCGGTTATTCACCCGGTGATGGACGCGCGCTCTACCTGAGCTGGACACGGGATATCTGACATGCAGACCACGCCTTCTCCACGGCCGACTGATCGCTGGCGCTTCCATCGCGCGGTGTGGCGGTGGCACTTCTATGCGGGCCTGTTCGTGCTGCCGTTCATCGCATGGCTGGCGGTGACCGGCGTGGCGTATCTGTACCAGAAACCGATCGACCGCTGGATCCACCACGATCTGAAAGTGGTGGAACCCGCGCACGGCATGCCCACATCAGCGAGTGCCCAGATCGCCGCCGTTGAAGCCATCGCAGCAGGAAGAACGTTCCGTTACACCCTGCCCGAGCGCGCCGATGGCAGCGTGGAAATCGGCGTGCAGCAGGCCGATGGAGCGCGCGATGTGTACTACGTCGCCCCCGGCACCGCGCGCGTGCTGGGCTCGCTGCCGGACAAGGGCACGTTCTCCGGCGTGGTACGCCGGCTGCACAGCCTGGATCTGATCGGAAACCGGGCCAGCGCGTTGATCGAAATCGCCGCGGGTTGGGCGATCCTGCTGGTGATCACCGGGGTTTTCCTGTGGTGGCCGCGCGGGCAGCGTGGCGGCCTCACCCGCGTGCGCGGGCGACCTGCACAGCGCCTGTTCTGGCGTGACCTGCATGCGGTGACCGGCGTTTGGGTGGGTGCGGTGCTGCTGTTCCTGGCCCTGACCGGCATGCCGTGGTCACTGGTCTGGGGCAAGCAGGTCAACGTCTGGGCAAACGGCCACAATTCTGGTTACCCGGCGGGCGTGCGCGTGGACGTGCCGATGTCCGACCAGCGCCTGGCCGATACCACCGTCCCCAGCTGGTCGATGGAGCAGGCAAGGCTGCCGACCTCGCACCACGCCCCTGCACGGCACGCCGCGCCGCCACCGCAGCAGGCGCACGAGGGCCATGAAGGCCACGGCGGCATGGTGCCCGGGGATCTTTCGCCGCAGCCCGGAGCCATCGGCATCGATGCCGCGCTGGAGCGCTTCAACGGGCTGGGCATGGCACGCGGTTTCAGCGTGGCACTGCCGCGTGGCCCGATGGGGGTGTACTCCGCATCGGTCTATCCCGAGCAGGTCAGCCTGCAACGCGTGGTGCACATGGACCAGTACAGTGGCCGCATCCTGCTGGACATGGGCTACGCCGACTATGGCGCGCTGGGCCGGGGACTGGAATGGGGCATCAACGTGCACCTGGGCCAGCAATACGGCACCTTCAACCGGCTGGTGCTGCTGATGGCCTGCGCGGCAATCTTCCTGCTGTGCGTGAGCGGCGCGGTGATGTGGTGGAAACGCCGTCCCGCCGGTGGCATCGGCATCCCTCCCCTGCCGCACGCGAAACGCACGGTCGCGGTCGTGTTCGCGCTGCTGTGCATCGGCGGCATCCTGTTCCCGCTGATGGGGCTGTCGCTGCTGGTCATCGGCGTGCTCGATTTCATCCTGACCCGCGGCTGGCGCAGCAGCTAGCGGTGAAACGCCGCTTCCTGCGGCCCTTCGTCGAAGCAGGAAATCAGCAGTTCGGTCAGCGCCCGCACCTTCAGCGAGGGGTGCGGGCCCGGCGGACGGATCACATAGATTCCCGCTGCCGGCGGCGGATAGCGCGGCATCACCGGCACCAGCGTGCCGGCGTCCAGGTACGGCTGGGTGAGTCCATCGGGCAGCCAGGCGATGCCCAGGCCAGCCACCGCCGCGGCAATCAGCGCGGTACCGTTGTCGGCCTTGAAACGCCCACGCGGATGCACGCTCACCACGGCATCGCCATCGCGGAACTGCCAGGCTTCGGTGCCCTGCATCAACGCCTCGTGGGCCAACAGTTCGTCCGGCGTTTCCGGCGCGCCATGCGCCGCCACATACGCCGGACTGGCGACGAGCTTCCCGTACAGCGGTCCCACGCAGCGGGCGATCAGGTTGGAATCGGGCAGGTAACCCACGCGGATCGCGCAGTCGAAACCCTCCGCCACCAGGTCCGCGAAGCGGTCGCTGTAGGACGCGTGCACATGCAATTGCGGATGACGCCGCGCCATTTCGGCGAACACTGAAGCGAAGTGGGTCGGTCCGAAAGTCAGCGGAGCGGCAACCCGCAGGCGCCCGCGCAGATCACCACTGGGCAGGATCGCATCGCGCGCCGCATCGATCTCCGCGCAGGCCTTGGCGGCGTGGTCGCGGAACGTCGCGCCGGCTTCGGTCAGCGCCGCACCGCGCGTGGTGCGTGCCAGCAGCTGTACGCCCAGCTCCGCCTCCAGCCGGGCCAGCCGCCGGCTGACGATCGACTTGGACACATTCAACCGGCGCGCGGCAGGCGAAACGCCGCCTGCGTTGGCCACTTCCACGAACGTGCGCAGTTCTTCGATATCCACCGTGACCTCCCGGATCCACTCGCCAGCCTGACACACGCCGGGCCCGTCCCGCGTTCCCCATTGTGCGACACAGCTTGGCAGGAAAGGGTTCTACCGCCCCGGACGGGGGGATGACAAGGTTCGGGTTCGCTGCACACCCCTCGACAACAGGATCACTCCATGAGCTTCCGCAACGGCCTTTCCTCGCTGCTCCGCCCTGAAGATTCCGTGCTGGTCCTCATCGACCACCAGCCCTACCAGCTGGCAAACCTCAACAGCCACGACCCGCATGCCGTGGTGAACAACGCGACGGCGCTGGCCAAGGCGGCCAAGGCCTTCAAGGTGCCGACCATCCTGACCAGCGTGATCGCCGATCGCGGTGGACTGATCTTCCCGCACATCACCGATGTTTTCCCCGGCCAGGAGGTCATCGACCGCACCCTCATCAATACCTGGGAAGACCCGAAGGTGGTCGACGCGGTAAAGGCCACCGGCCGCAAGCAGCTGATCATCGCCGGCCTGTGGACCGAGATCTGCGTAGCGATGCCGGTGATCCAGGCGCTGGGGGAAGGCTGGGATGTCACCGTGATCACCGATGCCTCCGGCGCGGTTTCGGTCGAGGCCCACCAGGTGGCGATCCAACGCATGATCGCGGCCGGCGCCAACATGATGACCTGGATGGCACTGGCCGCCGAATGGCAGCGCGACTGGGCACGTACCGAGCACGCAGCCGAACTGACCGAAGTGCTGAAGCAGCACGCCACCGGCAGCGGAATCGCCTACCTGTGGGAACAGCAGCTGCTCAACACGCCGGTGCCGCCGAACGCAGGCTGATACTCCACGATCCGATCCGGGAACCGGGTAGCGCCGAGCCATGCTCGGCGAGCGCGCAGCGCTACATTGCTAAAAAAATGCCCGGCATGGCCGGGCATTTTGTTCAGAGCGTGACGACCAACGGTCGTCACCCACCGTGATTACTTGATCAGGCGCAGGGTGAACGGGTAGCGGTAGGCTTCGCCGTTGTTGGACTTCACTGCGGCGATGATGCAGAACACCACGTTCAACACGCCGACCACCGGCATCAGCAGCGCGCCGATGAAGACGATCATCAGCACCACGCAGATCGCCATGGCGATGGCGATGGTGATCTGGAAGTTCAGCGCTTCCTTGGCCTGGTCGGTGACGAAGGCCTTGCTGGCGTCGTCCTTGTTGATCAGCCAGATCACCAGCGCGCCGATGAACCAGGTGAAGATGCCCAGCAGGTGCGCGGCCAGTGCCATGGTGCGCTGGTCGGCCGGGGCCGGCTCCACGCTGGACGGCGGCGGCGGCGGGGCGGTGACGTTGTCGAATTCGCTCACGGAAAACTCCTTTTAAGGTATAGGGTCGGCGCGACCCACTCCCCGTGGGCCGTCGCAGCCCGGCAAGAGTACGCCAATAACGACGTCAGTCGTTACCGGCCACCGTCATTTTGCCGATCAACAGCGAGCCGATGGCGATATGCGAACGCACGTCCACGTCGCTGCCGATCGCCTCGATGGACTGGAACATGTCGCGCAGGTTGCCGGCGATGGTAATGCCGTCCACCGGGTACAGGATTTCCCCGTTCTCCACGCGGAAGCCGCCGGCACCACGCGAGTAATCGCCGGTCACGCCGTTGACGCCCTGCCCCATCAGCTCGGTCACCAGCAGTCCGTTGCCCATCTGGCGGGCGATGGCATGCAGGTCCAGCCCCGGTGCGCTGGCGGCCACCTGCAGGTTGTGCACGCCACCGGCGTTGGCGGTGGTCTGCAGGCCCAGCTTGCGCGCCGAATAACTGCCCAGGATGTAGCGCTGCAGCACGCCATCGCGCACGATCGCCGAGGTCCGGGTCGCCACGCCGTCGCCATCGAAGGCGGCCGAGCGGCGGCCACGACGCAGGTGCGGCAGCTCGTCGATCTGCATCCATGCCGGGAACAGGGAAGTGCCCAGGCTGTCCAGCAGGAAGCTGGACTGGCGGTACAGCGCGCCGCCCGAAATCGCCGACAGCAGGTGGCCGACCAGGCTGCGCGCCACTTCCGGGGCGAACAGCACCGGCATGCTGCTGGTGGCCATCGAACGCGGCTGCAGCCGGGCGATGGTGCGCTCGGCGGCCCTGCGGCCCACTGCGGCCGGGTCCTCCAGATCCTCCCGCGCCAGCGCGCTGGTGTACCAGCCATCGCGCTGCATGCCGTCGCCGTGGCCGGCAATCAGCGCCACGCTGATTGAATGGTGAGTGCCGCGCTCGCGGCCGAAGAAGCCGTGCGAGTTGGCATACACCGACAGGCTCTGCCCGGTCGATGCCGAGGCGCCATCGGTGTTGCTGATGCGCGCATCGCTGTCGCGGCCGGCCGCCTCACAGGCCAGCGCCAGGTCGATGGCCTGGTCGGCCTGCAGCGCCCATGGGTGCCAGCTGTCCAGTTCCGGGAATTCGCGGGCCATCAGCTCGGCGTCGGCCAGCCCGGCGGCGGCATCGTCTTCGGTATGCCGGGCGATCGCGCAGGCCTGCTCCACCGTGGCCACCAGGCTGGATGGCTGCAGGTCGGCGGTGCTGGCACTGCCCTTGCGCTTGCCGAAGTAGACGGTGACCGCGATCCCCCGGTCGGCGGTGGATTCAACCGTCTCCACCTCGCCCAGGCGCACGTTCACGTCCAACCCGCGGTCCTCGCTGCAGGACACTTCAGCCTGGCTGGCGCCCAGCCGGCGGGCGTGGTCCAGCAGCTGCTGGGAGATATCGGCCAGCTGTTCCAGCCGGGCCTCGGTGCCAGCGGCAGCGGCCGCTTCAGGGGCGATGACGTTCAATGCTTTATCCTGTACAGGTTGGGCCCGGCACTGCGCCGGGCGACGTATTTACGAAAGTAGGAAAGACGATGCGCGGACGCGACGAAGAAACCGGTGAATTCCACGATAAAAGCCGCAAACAGAAGCGCAACGAAGCGCTGGACGTGCTTGCGCTGGGCGAAAAGCTGGTTTCGCTGACTCCTGCACAGCTGGCCCGCCTGCCGGTGCCGGAAGACCTGCTCCCGCACATCGCCGAATGCAAGCGGATCACCGCCCACATCGCGCACAAGCGGCAGCTGGCGTTCCTGGCCAAGCACATGCGCCGCGAGGAAGAGTCCACGCTGGATGCCATCCGCGAAGCGCTGGACGCCAACAGCGATACCGGCCGCCGCGAAGTGGCGATGATGCACCGGGCCGAAGACTGGCGCGAAAAGCTGATGAGCGATGGCGACGCCGCGTTGTCCAAGCTGCTGGACGAATACCCGCAGGCCGATCGCCAGGAGCTGCGCACGCTGGTGCGCAACGCCCAGGCCGAGAAAGCCAAGAACAAGCCGCCGCGCGCCTACCGGGAAATCTTCCAGGTGCTGCGTACGCTGATGCTGCCGGCCGCGCTGGGGCTGATCGTGGCCGACAGCGGCGAAGACGCCGAAGCGGTGGAAGACGACGCGGACGACAGCCAGGACTGAGGCCTGCACTGCCGCGAAAGCCGCCGAGCATGGCTCGGCGCTACCTGCCTGCACTGCCGGGAAAGCCGCCGAGCATGGCTCGGCGCTACCGGGCCGGGATACCGCCGGGAAGCGCGCGGCGCCACCGGGCAGGGGCACCGCTGGCATCACGCCTGGGTGCCACCTACGGTGAGTCCATCGATCAGCAGCGACGGCTGGCCCACGCCGACCGGTACGCTCTGGCCATCCTTGCCGCAGATGCCGACGCCCTGGTCCAGCGCCAGGTCGTTGCCGATCATGCGCACCTTCTGCATGGTTTCCGGCCCGTTGCCGATGATCGTGGCGCCCTTCACCGGCGCGGTGATGCGGCCGTCTTCGATCAGGTAGGCCTCGGTGGCCGAAAACACGTATTTGCCGCTGGTGATGTCGACCTGGCCGCCACCGAAGTTCACCGCGTACAGGCCCTTCTTGACCGAGCGGATCATCTCTTCCGGGTCATGCTGCCCGGCGCGCATGTAGGTATTGGTCATGCGCGGCATGGTCAGGTGCGCGAACGATTCGCGGCGGCCGTTGCCGGTCGGTGCCATGCCCATCAGGCGCGCGTTGAGTGAGTCCTGCATGTAGCCGACCAGGATGCCGTCTTCGATCAGGGTCGTGCACTGGGTGCGCTGGCCTTCGTCATCGATGTTGAGCGAGCCGCGCAGGCCTTCCAGCGTGCCGTCATCGACGATGGTCACCCCCGGCGAGGCCACCCGCTCGCCCAGGCGACCGGCATACACGCTGGTGCCCTTGCGGTTGAAGTCGCCTTCCAGGCCATGGCCGACCGCTTCGTGCAGCAGCACGCCCGGCCAGCCCGGGCCGAGCACCACCGGCATCACGCCGGCCGGTGCGGGTACCGCGTCCAGGTTCACCAGCGCCTGCCGCAGCGCTTCGCGGGCGAAGGCTTCCGGACGGCCGCTGGCGAACAGTTCGGTGTAGTCATAGCGACCACCACCGCCGGAATAGCCCGATTCGCGACGGCCGTTCTGCTCCACGATCACCTGCACGTTCAAGCGCACCAGCGGGCGGATGTCCGCACCCAGCACGCCGTCGCTGCGGGCGATCAGGATGGTGTCCACGCCGCCGGACAGGCTCACCATCACCTGCTTCACGCGCGGGTCGGCGGCACGCAGGTAGGCGTCCAGGCGCTTGAGCACTTCCACCTTGGCTTCGTTGCCCATGCTGTCCACCGGATCCAGCGCCGGGTACAGGGCGCGGGCATCGCCGCGCAGCAGCGACTTGCCGGTCTGCGCCCCACCCTCGCGGGAGATCGCGCGGGCCGATTGCGCGGCGTTGGACAGCGCATCGCGGTGGATGTCATCGGAGTAGGCGAAGCCGGTCTTCTCACCGGAAATCGCGCGCACGCCGACGCCCTGTTCGATGGAATGCGCACCGTCCTTGACGATGCCGTCTTCCACGCTCCAGCTTTCGCGGCGGGCGTGCTGGAAATACAGGTCACCGAAGTCGATGCCCGGTCCCAGCAGGTGGCCGAAGGTGTTTTCCAGGGTGCCCGCGTCCAGCCCGGCGGGCTGCAGCAGGCGGTCGGTGGCGAGGGTGAGGGCGTTATCGGTCATGGTGTTCAATCTGGGGGCGAAACGCGGCCATGGCAAGCCGCGTCATGCTGGGGGGAAAGCCGGCGCGCTCAGCGCGCGGTCGGCTTGGGCGGGGGCGGCACGGACGCATCGCGTTCCACCACCTCCACCTTCGGGTCTTTCCAGGGGCCGGTGACGCGGTAGGTCTTGGCCCCGATTTCGCCCAGCGGCTTGGACAGCACCGCATTGGTGGCTGCGCCGAGCGCGGCGCCCACCGGGCCGCCGGCCACTGCGCCCACCACCGTCAGCAGGTTGCCCGAGCGTGGATTGACATCAATGGTCTGGTCGAACTGCTGCGCGCGCAGGTCGGTACGGCCGCGGATGCGGATGTTGGCGGCTGGACCTTCGATCATCACCTTGTCGGTGGTGGCCGATCCATCGGCGAAGGCCAGCGTGCCGGCGATCTGGTTGAACGCAAAGCCCTTGGAGAAGAAGTCGCGGAAGTCCAGCATCAGCCGGCGCGGCAGCTGGGTGATGCTCAGCAGGCCGAGCACGCGGCCGGCGCCCGGCTCCAGTTCCAGCAGCTGGCCGTTGCGTGCATCGACCTTCATGCTGCCCTGCAGGTTGCCCAGCTGGAAGTCCGAAGGACCGCCGGCCCAGCCGGCCTGCAGGTCGATGCTGCCCTGCCCGCCGCGCAGCTGGCCGCCGTAATCCAGGTCACGCAGCAGGTCGCCGAGGTCTTCGCTGCGCACCTGCGCGGTGAGATCCGTACGCGCCGCAGGCCCCTTGCCCAGCCAGTTGCCACGCACGTCGATGGCCTGTTTCGGCGAACGGAAATCCAGCTGCTGTACGCGCAGCCCGTTGGCGACCGGCTGGGTGCGCACCACCGCCTGGCCGAGGTTGATCTTGCCGAACTGCAGGTCGGCAATGTCCAGCGACAGCGGCGGAATGGCGGCCGGATCCGTGTCGTTGGCACTGGCCTGTACACGCGCGGCCATCACCTGGCCATCGGGCATCACGATCGGCGCGCCATCGCGCGGACGCGGCTGCGCCGGGCCCGGCAGCGACTTCCAATGCACACGCTGCAGGGTGCCGCTGATGGTGCCGCCGCTCGCGTTGGGCACCTGCAGCTGGCCGGCCAGCGACGGCCCGTCCAGGCGTACGTCGAGGTGCTGGGCGGTCGGCCGCAGCTGCAGGCGGGTCTGTTCGAACACCCCGCCGATCAACAGCAGCTGGGCCACCTGCACATCCACCGAACGCAGCGGCATCGGGTCGCTGGGGGGGCCAGCGTCCTTGCCATCGCCGGCCGAACCACGCGCCAGGGATATCCATTCCAGCGCATCCAGCGAGCCGCTGCGGCCATTGACCGCCAGCCCGCTGGCCGGCGGGTCGCGGTCCACCCGCGCGCTGCCCAGCGTGACCTGCACCCCGGTCTGGCCCTGCTGGGTGCGCGCGGCCAGTGCCAGGCGCTCGCCGAAGGCCACGTCGATGCGACCATCGCCCATCGGCAGCTGCGCCGCCACGCGGGTATCCAGCGCCTCGGCGGCCGGCTTGTCCAAGGGCGCCGGCAGGCTCAGCGTAGTGCCCACCAGGTTGGACTGCAGGTGCAGGCGTGCCGGCGGAGTCGGCGCTGCCTGGCCGCCCGCAGACGGCGCCGCAGCCACCGCCTTGGGCATGTCCACGCCGATTTTCCAGTCCGAACGGCCTTCGATATAGGGCTTCAGCCACGCCATTTCCGGAGCGCGGTCCAGCAGCGTGCCGGCGTCCAGGTTGGCATCCAGCTCCGATTCGAAGGCCAGCTGCGGATCACGCACGAAGCCGCCGGCGCGCAGGCTCAACGTACCCGGCGCGCCGAGGTGGCGCACGCTGAGGTTGTCGGCACCGAAGCCGCCACCGGCGTACTTCGCGCTGCCGCGCACGTCCTCGAAATCCAGCGCATAGCGCTTGTCGGACAGCTTCACCCCGTCCAGTGCCACGCTGCCCTGCAGGTGCCCGGGCTGGCCGGGATGCAGCGGCTGCAGCAGGTCGAAATCCACGTTGGCCGGACCGCTGGCGCTGAGTGCATCCAGGGTGTCGCCGTACTGGCCGTGCAGCGGGCTGCGCCGCAGCATCGCCAACAACCGGCTGGCTTCGCTGCGGCTCTGCGCGCGCACGTACAGCGGCGTCTGGCCGAAATCTTCGATGCCGGCTTCCATCGCATCCACGTTGACGCCGGCCAGGTCGCCGCGGCCCTTGAGCGAGAAGCCCGGGCCGATGAAGGCGATCTCCGCATCCACCTGGGTCATGTCCGGCCAGGTCTTCTGGAACCGGATGGTGCCGTCCTCGATATGCCCGGTGGCCTCGAAACGGCCGTTGTTGCGGTCGAACGGCCAGTCATCCAGATCACCGGTGACCAGCCCGATGCCGTTGCGCACGCGCCCGGACTGCAGCGCGGTATCCAGCCAATCGCGCGCGTTGGCGCTCATCTTCGAACGGATCCAGAAGCGCTTGGCGGCGGTCATCGGCACATCGTCGATCTTCGCCGCCAGCTGCATCCACGGCCGCGTGCCGTCGCCCTGGAACCACAACCCGCCGCGCAGGTCGGCCGCGTAATCGGTGCCCTGCACGCGCAGCGCCGGGGTGCCGATGCGCCAGCCACCGGCTTCGTCGTGCCAGCCCACCACTTCACCGGCCAGGCGCACGTCATGGCGCACGCCGAAGCCCTTGGGCCAGTCGAACTGCAGTTGCTGCTGCGGCTGCAACTGCAGTGAAAAACCTTCGGCGTCGCCCTGGAAGCGGCCACCCACGCCGGCCAGTCCCGGCCCGCCGTCCACGCTGGAAAACGCCAGCGTTTCCAGATCGCCCTGCACCCACAGCGCACCGTTGCGTTCGCCGCGGGCCTGCAGCGAACGCACGCGCACCTGCGGGTGGGCGCGGTACAGCCAGTCACGCAGACCGGCATCGACCCGATCGGTCAGTGCCAGTCCGCGCAGCAACACATTGCCATCCACGTTGTCGGCGACCAGCGCCATGTGCTGCCCGGCACCGACCAGCAGGCCGTCCAGCACCTGTTCGCGGCCATCGGCACGCACCCGCAGCAGGGGCGCTTGTGCGCGCCAGCCACCTTCGCTGTAACGCCAGCGCGCGCGCATCTGCAGGCGTTCCACCTCCAGCGTCGGCCGCGCCACGTGGGCCGTGGGCGCGCCGGACAGGTGCAGCGCGGACAGGTCCGAATCAGTGGTGACCATCACCGGGCGGAAATCACGCAGGGCGACCCACGCGTTGAGTTCGCCGCGGCCCTGTAGTACCTGCACGCCGGCGCCGGACAGCAGCGACGACCACGCCTGCAGGTCCACCGGATCCCCGCCCAGCCAGGCCTCGCCATTGCCAAGGCGGCGGTCCACGTCCAGCACCGCCGACAACGGCAGTGCATCTTCATTGGCCCATGCCCGCACGCCGACGCGCAGGCGGTCACCGTTGACCCGCAGCCGCACGTCCAGCCGCGGCAGGGTCGCCTGCAGCCCCAGTGACGGTGCATCGACCGTCAGGCGGCCGCGTTCGACCTGCAGCTCGCCAAGACGCCGCAGCGACTCCAGCGGATCACTGCCCGGCCGGCTCGGCAGGCCGCGCACGCTCCAGCGTCCATCGTCGGCACGCTGCAGGGTCAGCGCCAGCCCCCGCAGGCGCAGTTCGGTCAACGAACGCCCTGGCAGCAGGCCGGCGTACATCGCCACCTGCACTTCGGCCTGGCCTACGCGCAGGCCATCGCCGGCCCCGATACGCAGGCCGTCAAGCTGCAACAGCGGACCACGCCGCGTCCACTGCGCTTTCAGGTCATCGAAGCGCACCGGTTGGCCGGCACGTGCGGTCAACCAGGCGGCAATCTGTTCCGGGTGGCGCTCAGCCAGCGGCAGCAGCTGGCTGAAGGTACCGACCAGCAACGCCACCGCCACCAGAGTGATGGCGGACGCGTACAGGGCAAGACGGCGGATCCTTCGCAGTCGCAGGCGCGGCGGCGCGCTCATCGGCCCTGGCCGGCAACCGGCCGGTAAAGATCAGAGCAGGACCACATCGAATTGTTCCTGCAGGTACTGGTCGTCCGCCTGGAAGCGGATGCTCTTGCCCAGGAATTCTTCCAGTTCGGCAACGGCCGTGGATTCCTCGTCGGTTATGCGGGCCACCACCTTCGACGAGGCGATCACCAGCAGGCGCGCCGCTTCGAACTGGCGCACCGCACGGGTGATCTCGCGGAAGATTTCGTAGGTGACCGTCTCGGTGGTCTTGATGCTGCCACGGCCACTGCATTGCGGACAGGTTTCCGACAGCTGGCGCTCCAGGCTTTCCACGGTGCGCTTGCGCGTCATCTCCACCAGACCCAGCGGCGAGAAGTCGTAGACAGTGGTCTTGGCATGGTCGCGGGCCAGTGCTTTTTCCAGCGTGCGCAGCACCTGGCGACGGTGCTCGGCGTCCACCATGTCGATGAAATCGATGATGATGATGCCGCCGAGGTTGCGCAGGCGCAGCTGCCTGGCAACGGCCTGCGCCGCTTCCAGGTTGGTGCGGTAAACGGTTTCTTCCAGGTTGCGCTGGCCGACGAACGAACCGGTGTTGACGTCGATGGTGGTCATCGCTTCGGTCTGGTCGATCACCAGGTAGCCGCCGGATTTCAGCGGCACCTGCTTGTCCAGCGCGCGACCGATCTCGTCCTCCACGCCGAACATGTCGAAGATCGGACGGTCGCCGGCGTACAGCTCCAGCTTCTCGGCCAGCACCGGCATGTACTTGGCCACGAAGGCCTGCAGCTGCACGAAGGTTTCCTTGGAGTCGACCTTCACCTTGTCCACGTCCTTGCGGATCAGGTCGCGCACCGAACGCAGCGGCAGGCTGAGGTCTTCATAGATCACGCTGCACGAAGCGGCTTCGCGGCCACGCCGCTCGACCACGTTCCATACCCGCGACAGGTACGCCACGTCTTCGGCAATCGCCTCGGCCGGCTGGCCTTCGGCGTTGGTGCGCACGATGTAACCGTAGCCGCCGTGCTGGGCCGACAGTTCGGTGACCAGCGCCTTCAGGCGTGAGCGCTCGCCTTCGTCTTCGATGCGCGCAGAAACGCCGACCACCTTCGACTGCGGCAGCAGCACCATGTAACGCGAGGGGATGCTGATCTGGGTGGTCAGGCGCGCGCCCTTGGTGCCGATCGGGTCCTTGACCACCTGCACCACGATGTCCTGGCCGTCACGCAGCAGCTCCACGATGGGCACGCTGGAGGGCGGTGGCAAGGTGGTGCCATCGGTGTCCGGGCTGGCCACCGGGGCCGGCCGCACCACGTCGTTGGCGTGCAGGAACGCGGCGCGCTCCAGCCCCACTTCAACGAACGCGGCCTGCATGCCGGGCATCACCCGCTGCACTTTTCCCTTGTAGATGTTGCCAACCACCCCGCGGCGCCAGCCACGTTCGATGTGCAGCTCCTGCAGCATGCCGTTCTCGATCACCGCCACCCGGGTTTCGCGGGGGGTCACGTTGACCAGTATTTCTTCAGACATGTACGGCAGCCTCCGTGGCGGCAACAGGGTAGGAAGGCAAGCCCGCGCCGGCCAGCAGCCGGTCGGTCTGGTACAGCGGCAATCCCATCACGCCGGAATAGCTCCCGGCCAGATGGGTGATGAAGCGCTCTGCTTCTCCCTGGATGGCATATGCACCGGCCTTGCCGAACGGCTCGCCGGTGGCTACATAGGCGGCGATGCGGGCATCATCCAGCGCCGCGAAGGTCACCTCGGACACCACCAGGTCCACCGACAGGCCGCCGGCAGAAGCCAGCACCACGGCGGTCATCACCTGGTGGGTGCGGCCGGACAGCGCGGCCAGCATGGCGGCGGCATCCTCGGCATCGGCCGGTTTGCCGAACACGCGCTCACCCAGCACCACTTCGGTATCCGACCCGACCACCACCGCTTCGGGATCGGCGGCCAGCATGTGGGCGAGTCCGGCGCGGGCCTTGTCGGCGGCTACGCGCTGCACGTAATCGCGCGGCGTTTCGCCAGCAGCGCGCACTTCGGCCACGTCCAGGTCCAGGGTCTGGAACGGACGGCCAAGGCGGGCAAGCAATTCACTGCGGCGGGGGGAGCGGGAGGCAAGATAGAGCATCGACACAGCATACCCTGCGCGCACGGCCTGAATCGCAGGCAACCTGCTGCGGTCATGCGCAACCCCGTTCCGGCTCACAACGCGTTCATCCCCTCGCCAGCAACCTCGATGGCCTTCAAGGAGATATCCATGCGTCACCCTGTCCTCTCGCCCCTGCTGCTCGCCCTGTCCCTCGCCCTGGGAGCTTCCGTGACCGCTCAAGCCGCCGTACCGGCACCTGCCATCGCCCCGGTGGAAGGCACCCTGCTCAACGTATCGGCCAACGCCGAAGCCAGCCGCGTGCCGGACATCGCCACGCTTTCCGCCGGCGTGGTTACCCAGGCCGTGGACGGCAACACCGCCATGCGCGAGAACGCGCAGAAGATGGACACGGTGCTGGCCGCGATCAAGGCCGCCGGCATCGCCGAGCGCGACGTGCAGACGAGCGGAGTGAACCTGAGCCCGCAGTATCGCTACGCCGAAAACGAGGCACCGAAGATCACCGGCTACCAGGCCAGCAACACCGTCAGCCTGAAGGTGCGTGACATCGCCAAGCTGGGCAAGGTGCTGGACGCGCTGGCCGCACAGGGCGCCAACCAGATCAACGGCCCCAGCTTCGAGATCGACCAACCGGAGCCGGTGTATGACGAAGCCCGCCTGGCCGCGCTGAAGAAGGCACAGACCCGTGCGCAGACCTACGCCAAGTCGCTGGGCCTGCAGGTGCGCCGCATCGTCAGCATTTCCGAAAGCAGCGGCGGCGGCTTCCGTCCGGTGATGATGCGCGCAGCCGCCGCGCCGATGGCCGCCGACATGGCCAGCACCCCGGTGGCCGCTGGTGAAACCACCGTATCGGTGAACCTGGACGTGGTGTTCGAACTGGGCCGCTGAGCCGGCGTGGGGCGGGCGACGACCGCTTTTGGTGGGTGACGACCGTTGGTCGTCACGGCTGTCGGAGAGTGACGACCAAGGTCGTCGCTACGCAGCACCCCCGCTTTACCTGACTGCTGACAAAACGAACGCGCCTGCCCCGCTGGGCAGGCCGCGCTTCCCGCGCTATTGCTGAGCCACCGGCACCCACCGGCCCCGATGACGTCCCCCTGCTGGCTTGCATGGAGGTGAACCATGGTTCGTACGTACCCGGTAGTCCCGCTCCGCTTCGACCCCGCCCGCATCGCTGCATGGAGCACCGCCATCGCGCTGCACGTGCTGGCCTTCATGCTGCTGGTCATCCCCGCCGCCTACGTGGCTGCCCCCCTGCAACGTGACGCCCCGCAGATCCGCTGGATCACCCCGGACAAGCCACTGCCTCCCACGCCGGTTCCGCCGGAAGTCGTCCAGCAGGTCGCACCGCCGCAGACCGTGGTGAAACCCCAGCCGACGCCCCTGCCGGCCCCCACCACCGTCACCGAACAGGTCCCGGCCTACGCCGTGCCCGCCGCCGAACCGCAGCCCGCCCCCGTTCCGAGCGTGCCCCTGCAGACCGCTACGCCTACCCGCAGCGGCCCTGGCGCACAGCTGCGGTACCGCTCCGCCCCGCCGCCGACGTACCCGATCGCCGCGCTGCGTGGCCGTGAGCAGGGCACCGTCCTGCTGCGGGTGGAAGTCAGTGCCGAGGGCCGCCCCACTGCGGTTTCCATCGAACGCAGCAGCGGTTCGCGTGCGCTGGACCTTGCTGCGCGCCAGCAGGTACTGCGCCAGTGGCGATTCGAACCGTCCATGCAGGACGGCGTGGCCACGTCCTCGGTGGGCCTGGTGCCGATCGAGTTCTCCTTGCCAGAGTAAGGCGCGACAGGGGGTGACGGATGTCACCCCCTGTCCTGCTTCCTGACGCACGTCACAAAGCGGTCCCGATTAAGCAAAATTTCACTCTTGCGTCACCTGAAAGAAACCTAGATTGGCGACATCGCGGGGCAAGGGGGCCTGCGGTAGGACACGCCACTACGTATTCCCAGTCAGGAGAGAGCTGTGAAATACCCGACCCTTCCACGTGCCAGCCGCCGCACGTCGCTTGCCACGTCCATCACCCACGTCCTTGCTGGCAGCGCCCTGCTGATCGCGGCCGCCGGATCCACCACGGCCTTCGCGCAGGACCCCGCCACCAACCTGGACCGGATCACCGTCACCGGCTCCAACATCCCGCGCACCAATACCGAAACCCCCTCGCCGGTACAGGTGGTCACCCGCCAGGAGATCGACCGTACCGGCAAGACCACGGTCGCCGAATACCTGCAGACCCTGACTTCGGACGGCTCCGGCTCCATCCCCAAGACCTTCGGCAACGGCTTCGCCGGCGGCGGCGCCGGCATTTCGCTGCGCGGCCTGGGCGCTGGTTCCACTCTGGTGCTGTTGAACGGACGGCGCATGGCCACCTATGGCCTGGCCGATGACGGACAGAAGGTCTTCACAGACCTCAGCACCATCCCGCTGGATGCCGTGGAGCGCGTGGAAGTCCTGAAGGACGGCGCGTCGGCGACCTATGGTTCGGACGCCATCGCCGGCGTGGTGAACATCATCCTGCGCAGTGACTTCGAAGGCGTGATCCTGCGCGGCTCCTATGGCTTGTCCGGCGACAGTGACGGCGATGCGCGCAAGGCCACTCTGACCGCCGGTACCGGCAATCTGTCCGAAGATGGCTGGAACGCCTTTGCCAGCATCGACGTGGGCAAGTCCGATGGCATCCGCGTAAGCGACCGCCGCAACCGCGACTGGATCGGCACCGGCGACCTGCGTCGCTGGGGCTACAGCGCCGGCGGCAGCCAGTTCCTTGGTGGCGCGATCACCGGCAACGGCAGCGGCGGCGGCAACTCGCCGACCGGCAGCATCTTCAACCCGACCACCGGCCTGCTGGAATCATTGCCCGGGTGTTCTGGCCTTTCCAGTGTCGCCCCGCAGGATCCAGGCGGCGGCTGCCTGTGGGACATGGCCGACTATCGTGACCTGAGCCCGGAAGAGAAGTACGTCAACGTATTCGGACGTGCGACCTTCGCCTTCAACGACAGCGCCGAAGCCTACGTGGAAATGGGCTACTCCAAGAAGGAAACCACCTTCAACAACACCCCCTCCAACGTGTCCGGGGCGTGGGGTTATCCCGGTGGCCCGGTCAACGCCAACAGCGGCCCCGGCGCCACCGTGCTGGCGGTCGGGCATCCCGACAACCCGTACGGCGAACCGGTGCGCGTGCGCTACAACGCCTTCGACGTCGGCCCGCGCAAGACCAACAACGACAACGAGTTCATCCGCTTCCTGGCCGGGGTAAAGGGCACCTGGGGCGAATGGAGCTACGACACCGGCTACCTGCATTCGTCCACCAACCTGGTCAACAAGCGCGACGGCTTCCTGCGTTACAGCGCCGTGCAGTGCGTGCTGGGCGACCTGGCCTGCCCGGCCGGCACATGGAACATCGGTGCCGGCGCGGAAGGCAATCCGCAGAGCCTGTACGACTACATTTCCCCGACCATCCAGGCCACCGCCAAGAGCAGCCTGGACATGTTCGACTTCAAGGTGAACCGTTCGCTGATGGACCTGGCTGGCGGCCCGCTGGGCCTGGCGCTGGGCACCGAATGGCGTCGTACCACCAACAGCCTGTCGCCGCAGACGTACACCGATACCGGCGACATCATCGGCCTGGGCTTCTCCTCCTATGACGGTACCCAGAACGTCTACGCCGCGTATGCCGAGCTGGCCGCGCCGGTGCTGGAGTCGTTGGAACTGACCGCCGCCGCGCGCTATGACAAATACGAAAGCGGCGATGATTCGGTGACCCCGAAGGTGGGCTTCAAGTGGACCCCCATCGACTGGATCGCCGTGCGCGGTACGTATGCCGAAGGTTTCCGTGCACCGAACCCGGCCGAAAACGGCGACGGTGGCCTGGCCGCGTTCTCCAATGCGCTTGATCCGGTCCGCTGCCCGGGCGGCACACCGGCCCCGGGTGGTACCCAGGACGATTGCGGCCAGCAGCCGGTGGCGATCATCACCCGCCCCAACCCGCTGCTGGAAGCCGAAGAGTCCAAGAGCTACTCGCTGGGCATCGTGCTGCAGCCGACCCGCACCACGTCGATCACGGTGGACGCCTGGCGTATCAAGCGCAGCAATGAAATCGCGCAGGGTTCGACGGCCGATGCCATCGCATCGGGCAACGTGCTGCGCGATACCGACCTGCTCAACGGCGTGCCGGGCACCGGCTCGATCCTGGCCATCAACACGAATTACGTGAATGCCAGTGCGTCGAAGGTGGAGGGTATCGATACCGATATCCGCCAGGACATCCCGCTGGGCACGGCCGGCGACCTGCGGCTGGACCTGCAGTGGAGCCATACCAGCAAGTTCGAGCGTACCGAGGGTGACACCACCCACGAATACGCCGGCACCCACGGCAACTGCGATGTCACCAACTGCATCGGCACGCCGAAGGACCGCATCAATTTCGGCGCCACCTGGAACTACCACGACTGGTCGGTCAGCGGCATCGTCAACTACATCAGTTCGATGGACAACCTGGCCGAAACCGGCGGCACCAAGGAAGACGACTGCCTGAACTTCCGCGCCGATGGCAGCCCGGCCCCCGGCAACTGCGAGGTCGCTTCGTTCACCACCTTCGATCTGTCGGCCAACTGGAAGGCGATGGATGGATTGGAGATCTTCGGTTCGGTGGCCAACGTGTTCGACCGCACCGCACCGCTGGATCCGGCCACTTACGGTGGCATCAACTACAACCCACTGCACTTCAGCGGCGCCATCGGCCGCTACTTCACGGTGGGCGCGAAGTACACGTTCAACTGATCCATTTCACTGCGTGATGTGACCAAGCCCGGGCCTCGTGCCCGGGCTTTTTTCTGGGCGCGCGCATCGGCCCGCAGTATGACTAACGGCGACGCGTGGATCGGAGAACGCGCGCGATGCATCCCAGCACGCACCCTGCCCCCACGCCCAGCAGCGCGCCGTGGCCGGGCGCGGCACCAAGCAGCCAGGCAAGCGGCATGCCCACGACCAGGCCGGCAAGGCCGAACCAGGCGATATCCCGATTTCGGGCCCGCTGGCGCGAGGCCGCCGTCAATGCCGCGGAACGGTACTGCTGTGCCTGCAGGTGGGCGTCGAGCACCGCCTCTGCGATGGCGGCGGCTTGTTGTTTCTCCATGACTTACTGCTCCTGATGCCGATGCTGGCCGCTGAAGCCTACCGCCGAGCGTGGCTCGGCGCTACCGGGGCAAGGCTGCGCGCTGCATTGCTTCAGGGCTGGATTTCGGCCAGCGCATGGTGCAACGGCGCGGCGGACACCTGGATCGGCCCATGGAACGGCACGCTCATGTCCAGCACGAAATACACCGAGGTCGCGATCAAAGCGGCCGATACAAGAAACATGCCGACCACCATCGGGTTGTGCGGGGCACGATAGCCGAAACTTCCATAGATCAGCGTCAACCATGCCATCAGCATCCAGATGATCAACCGCGGCACGCTGGCTTCGGATTGCTCGACAATGCTCCAGCGCTGGCGCACCAAGGTCTGGTACTGCTGCCGCGCATCGGCCAGCAAGCCCTCATGGAAACGATCCGACGGTGCGATGCGGTCCAGCGCGCCGCCGACCTGGTCCAGCGCGTTGGCCGCCGGGTCATGGTGATGGATGAGAGCATCTTCGCTACGCGCAGGATGGGCGATGGCGGTCTCGATGTATTCCCTGAGCCGCCGTCGGGTTTCTTCGGCTTCCACGCCATACGTGCGCAGCGAGCGGTCGAACATGATCAGGCTGGTCGAAAAACCGTGCACGTTCGAATCGATGGTTTCAAAGGTATTCTTCGACGAATTGATCAGCAGGCCGAACACCAGCGAGGTCATCACCACGAAGATGTTGGCGACCAGGCGCAGCACGGTATTGGTCTCGTCATCGCGGTGCCGCGCTGACAAGCGCGGATACACGAACATCATGCCGATCGATGCCGCGCTTAGGCAGGCAAAGGCGATCACCGCTGTCATGATCTCGCCCATCGTGACGCTCCGGCCAAGGGATGGGCGCAGCATGCCAGAGTGGGTCGTCGTAAGCGATGTTCAGGCGGCCTTTTCGTAGGGTCGTATCTGCTCCAGCACATCGGCCAGCCTGATGCGCGTCTCGGCGGCGTCGTAGCCGAACTGCAGGTTGATCCAGAAGTACTCGGATGTGCCGAAGAACCTCGCCAGCCGCAACGCCGTATCGGCGGTAATCGCGCGACGTCCCGCGATGATTTCGCTGATGCGCGTCTGCGGCACGCCGATGGCCTTTGCCAGCCGATACTGGGTGACATCCAGCGGCTCCAGGAACTCGTCCTGGAGGATCTCACCCGGGTGGGGATAGGAAACGGAGCGCATGACGTTACCTCGGTCAGTGGTAGTCGCAGATTTCAACGGCAGCCGGGCCTACGTCCAACCAGATGAAGCAGACACGGAACTGGTCATTTATGCGGATGCTGTGCTGCCCTCGTCGGTCCCCGGCCAGCGCTTCAAGGCGATTACCCGGCGGGATCCGCAGATCCTGCAGCACTTTCGCTGCGTCCAACATCGCGAGTTTTCGCATCGCAACGCGTTCAAACGATTCGAACCTCTTGACCCTGCAGCCGTCGAAGAAGCTGGCGGTATCCATGCACTGGAACGACTGGATGGACATGGCCTGTCCGTGCCTCGCCAAAATACTAACGTTACACGATACTACCGTCAAGCATCATCATTCAGAAGCGGGGATCGGCTCACTATTCCGTCAGGCGGAACGCGCTCTGTGGCGTCGGTGATCTGCGGAGATAGGTCATCCAATGCGTTGCGCCAACTGATCAGGAAAACCAATCGTCCTCCATGCGCGGGAACAAAAAAAACCCGCATCTCGCGATGCGGGTTTTCAAAATGGCGCCCGAAGTTGGACTCGAACCAACGACCCCCTGATTAACAGTCAAGTGCTCTAACCGGCTGAGCTATTCGGGCAGACGACCAGTATAACGACTCTTCACGCGCGATGGTAGGGGTGGTTGGCCAACATCGCCGCGGCGCGATACAGCTGTTCGGCGACGACCAGGCGCACCAGCATGTGCGGCAGGGTCAATGGGCCGATCGACCATTTTTCATCCGCCAGTGCCGACACCTCCGACGAATGCCCTTCCGGCCCACCGATCAGGAACGCCAGGTCCCTGCCCTGCCCGCGCCAGTGCTCCAGCCGCTGCGCCAACTGTTCCGAGCTGAGCTGCCGGCCGGGAACGTCCAGCGCCACCACGTAGGCATTCTTCGGCAGCGCGGCAATCACCCGCTTGCCTTCGTCATCGGTCGCACGGCGCGCATCGCGGCCCTTGCCACGCAGGCCCGGCTCGATCTCCACCAGCTCGAACGGCAGCCAGTGCGAGAGCCGCTTCTGGTATTCGGCAAAGCCCTGCGCCACCCAGCTGGGGGCGCGTTCACCGGTGGCGATCAGTCGCGCTTTCATCAGGCATCCTCATAACGCCCAACGGCGCCATCGGCGCCGTCGGGGGTACACCACGGGCAGCAGGTCGGTCGATCAGACCTCGTCGTCCTGGCCTTCTTCTTCTTCGTGCTGGCGACGCTGGTCACCCACCGTCCACAGGCGCTCCAGCGCATACAGTTCGCGCACGCGCGGCAGCATGACGTGGACCACGACATCGCCCAGGTCGACCAGCACCCACTCGGCTTCGCGCTCGCCTTCAACGCCCAACGGCATCATGTCCAGCTTCTTGGCGAAGCGGACCACTTCCTCGGCGATGGACTTCACGTGACGCGACGAGGTGCCCGAGGCGATCACGAAGTAGTCGGCGACGCTGGACTTGCCGCGCACGTCGATGGTGACCACGTCCTTGGCTTTCAGCTCTTCGGTGGCGTCGGTCACGCAGGCCAACAGCTGCTCCACGGAGGGCGGCGGATTGGGCAGTTCGACCTTGATGGTCTGGGGTTGGGGCTGGTTGCTCAAAGCGGGTCGACTCGATAAACGTAGGGGGGATTATACGTGGGACCGGCGCGGGAGGCATTCACCGAGGTCAGCAGCCATAAAGCCGCTGTCCGGCGATGTAATCAACCACCGCCGGTGGCACCAGGGGCTGCCAGGGCCCGCCGGCGGCGATGCGGGCGCGGACCTCGCTGGCCGACTCGCTGCGCAGCGGCTGATGCAGGCGCAGCACACGTCCTGCCGCTGCACCCTCGAGGTCCTGCGGCTGGTCGGTCCAGCGGCCGTGCAGTGCCTGGCCCAGCACGCCCTCCACCACCTGCGGCAAGCTGCTGCCGGGGCGCTCGGCGACGATGAAATGTGCCAGCCCGAACAGGTCCTGCCAGCGATGCCAGGTGGCGAGCGACATCAGGCTGTCCGCCCCCACCAGCCACGCCAGCGGCGTATCCGCGCCGAACGCCTGGCGCAGTTCGGTCAGGGTATCCACGGTGTAGGACGGACGTTGCGGATGGCGGGCGGCACGCTCCAGTTCGTGGCGGTCCAGCAGTAACCCGGTTTCATCGGCAAGCGCCAGCTGCAGCATCCGGCAACGTTGCTCGGCGCTGGCGCCGGGTGCCGGACGGTGCGGCGGGTCGGCCGCCGGCAGCAGCCGTATCGGCAGGTTCAAGGCATCGCGTGCGGCACGGGCAATGGCAAGATGCCCGTTGTGCACCGGGTCGAACGTGCCGCCGTAATAGATGCGAAGGCCCATGGCCAGCGCTCAGGCGCGCGCCAGCAGGCGTACCGCGCGTGCTTCGGACACCGCCACCAGCAGGCGTTCCAGCGCCAGCCACGGATCGCCGTCGGCGCGCCCTTTGGCAATGCGGTCCACCAGACCGGCTTCGGCAACGAAGCGCTCCCAGCGCTTGGCTTCCGGGTGCCGCTGCAGCGCGCGCTTGTACGGCGCCTGGCGGGACTCCCAGATGCCGCGTGATTTCATTTCCGCGGCCAGGTTGCCGCCCCGCGCCTGCACCTGGGCCAACGCAGCACCAGCCAGCAGTTCGCGGATGACGATCGGCATCAGGGCGGCCACCGCCTCGCCTTCGGCGCGCAGCCCGGCCACCATCCGCAGCACTGCGGTGGGCTGGCCGGAGAAAGTCGATTCCACCAGCCGGAACACGTCATAGCGGGCCGCATCGGCGACCAGCGCGTCCATTTTGTCCACGTCCAGCACCTGGCCGGATTCGACCAGCAGGGCCAGCTTGTCGATTTCCTGCGCGGCCGCCAGCAGGTTGCCTTCCACCCGCTCGGCCAGCCGCTGCACCGCTTGTGGATCGGCACGCAGGCCCTTGCCACGCAGGCGGCGCTCGATCCACTCAGGCAGCTCGTGCGGCTTGATCGCCCACGCTACCGACATCACGCCGGTACGGCCTACGGCGTCGGCCCACTTGCCCTGGTGCGACTTGCTCCATTCGTTGGCGGTGATCAACAGCACCACGTCCGGTGGCGGCGAGGCGCAGAAGTCACTGATGACTTCGGCGCCTTCCTTGCCCGGCTTGCCGTTGGGCAACCGCACTTCGATCAGGCGCCGCGCACTGAACAGGCTGGGCGCGTTGAAGCCCGCCTGCAGCCGCCCCCAGTCGAAATCGCGCCCATCGGCATCGAATACTTCGCGCTCGCTGATGCCCTCGGCGCGGGCTTTTGCCCGCACCGCATCGGCCGCTTCCAGAACGCGCAGGGTTTCAGGCCCGGCAACCAGATAGACGGGCGCCAGCGGCTGCCCGCCAGCAGCGCTGGCCAACTGCTCCGGGCGCAGTTCCATCCGGGTACCGGCTCAGTCCTGCACCGGCGGGGCGGCCGGTTCGGGGACAGGCTTGGCGGTCGGGATGGTGGTCTTGATCGCGGGGACGCCGGCCGGCGCCGGGCCTGCCGGAATCACCTGGCCGTCGACCGCCTCGACCGGGGCCGAGATGCTGCGGCCTTCGCGCAGTTCATTGCGCACCACGCTGTCGATGCGGCGGATGATCGAGGCCGACATCTCACGGCGCAGCTCATCGGCCAGGATCTCGCGCTCGGTGGTGGTACCGGTGGCGTCGGTCGGCGGGGACACGTAATCGCGCGACAGCTCGATCACCTGCTGCGGCACCAGTTCGCTGCCGTCTTCGCGGCGGAAGATGAAGATGACCGCGTAGCGCAGGCTGTATTCCTGCGCACGACCCTGTGCGTCGATGGCGATCGGCAGGTCACCCCAGCGCTCGGACAGCACCTGCAGCTGCGCGGCCGGCGCGGTCGAGTCGTCATCGGCCAAGGTCGCCCCGGACGCCCGCAGGCTGCGTCGCAGCAGCTTGGCCAGCTCGCTGTAGGGCGCGGTGGAGACCACCTTCACTGCTGCCGTGTCGGCCGGCAGCATCAGCTTGTTGCGCATGTGGAAGCCGCAACCGGCCAGGCCGAGGGCGAAGAGAAGGACAAGCAGGATTCGGGTCATGGACACAGTCTGTAGTAGCCGGGCGGCTGCGGCAATACAGCCTGCCCGATGAGGCGTGAATGACGGTTGATCATCGGGGCCCGGGAAGGCGGTGACGACCAACGGTCGTCACCCACCAGGGCTGGGTGTCACCCACCGGCGCTTGGCGTCAGCCGGCGCGACCGGGGTCAGCCGACGACGATGTTCACGATCTTGCCGGGCACGATGATGATCTTGCGCACGGTCAGGCCCTCCATGAACTTGGCGGCGTTCGGTTCGGCCACCGCCAGGGCTTCGATCTGCTCGCGCGCCGCGTCGGCGGCGACCTCGATCGTGCCGCGCAGCTTGCCGTTGACCTGCACCGCCAGGGTCAGTGCATCGCGTACCAGGGCAGCTGGGTCGGCCTGCGGGAAGAGCTGGTCTTCCAGCAGCGTCTGGCCATGGCCCAGCACCTGCCACAGCGCATGGCTGGCATGCGGGGTGATCGGGTTGAGCATCAGCACGATCGCCTGCAGGGCTTCGTGGCGCACCGCCCGGCCCTGCGGCGTGGCGTCATCGAACTTGGCCAGTGCATTCATCAGTTCCATCACCGCGGCAATGGCGGTGTTGAAGCTGTGGCGGCGGCCATAGTCGTCGCCGACCTTGCCGATGGTTTCATGGGTCTTGCGGCGCAGCGTCTTCTGGCCGGCGTCCAGCGCGGACACGTCCAGCGCCGGGGCCGCACCGTCGGCGGCATGCTTGTGCACCTGCGCCCACAACCGGCGCAGGAAGCGCGCCATGCCGTCCACGCCGGCTTCGTTCCACTCCAGCGACTGTTCCGGCGGTGCGGCGAACATCGAGAACAGGCGCACGGTGTCGGCGCCGTACTTGCCGACCATGGTCTGCGGGTCCACCCCGTTGTTCTTCGACTTGGACATCTTCTCCGTGCCGCCGACCACGACCGGCTGGCCGTCGGCCACCAGGGTGGCGCCGGTGATGCGGCCACGCTCGTCGCGCTGCACGTCCACGTCGGCCGGGTTGATCCAGTCCTTGGACCCGTCCGGGTTGGCGCGGTAGTAGGTTTCGGCAATCACCATGCCCTGGCACAGCAGGTTGCGCGCCGGCTCGTTGCTGTCCACCATCCGCGCGTCACGCAGCAGCTTGTGATAGAAGCGGAAGTACATCAGGTGCAGGATCGCGTGCTCGATGCCACCGATGTACTGGTCCACCGGCAGCCAGTAGTTGCCGCGCTTGTCCACCGCATCGCGGGCACCCGGGGACGTGTAGCGGGCGTAGTACCAGCTCGATTCCATGAAGGTATCGAAGGTGTCGGTCTCGCGCTCGGCCGCGCCGCCGCAGTCCGGACAGGTGGTCCTGCGCCATTCCGGATCGGTCTTGATCGGCGAACCGGTGCCCGAGAAGGCCACGTTTTCCGGCAATACCACCGGCAGCTGCTCTTCCGGCACCGGCACCGCGCCGCACTTGTCGCAGTAGATCACCGGAATCGGGCAGCCCCAGTAACGCTGGCGGCTGACACCCCAGTCGCGCAGGCGGTAGTTCACGCGGCGCTGGCCCTGGGCCTTGCGCTCGAAGCGTTCGGCCAGGGCTTCGAAGGCGCCCTGGAAATCCAGGCCATCGAACTCGCCGGAATTGACCAGCTCGCTTTCGCGGCTCTTGTCGCTGTACCAGTCCTGCCAACGGCTGGCGTCGTACGCGGTTTCGTCCTTGCGCAGCGATTTCAGTGCGATGACCTGGCGGATCGGCAGGCCATACTTGTTGGCGAATTCGTTGTCGCGCTGGTCATGGCCCGGCACGGCCATCACCGCGCCGGTGCCGTAGCCCATCAGCACGAAGTTGGCCACCCACACCGGCACCTGCTCGCCGGTCACTGGATGGATGGCCTTCAGGCCGGTATCCATGCCGCGCTTTTCCTGGGTTTCCAGTTCCGCCTCGGACACCCCGCCCTGCTTCAGCCCAGCCAGCAGTTCAGCCAGCTGCGGGTTGTTCCTGGCCGCATGCAGCGCCAGCGGATGTTCGCCGGCGATGGACACGAAGGTCACGCCCATCACCGTGTCCGGGCGGGTAGTGAACACGCGCAGCGGGTCCAGCGTGTTGCCCTCGGCATCACGTACGGCGAACTGGATCTCCAGCCCTTCCGAGCGGCCGATCCAGTTGCGCTGCATGGTCTTGACCGATTCCGGCCAGCCATCCAGTTCGTCCAGTCCGTCCAGCAGCTCCTGGGCGTAATCGGTGATGCGCAGGAACCACTGCGGGATCTCGCGCTTTTCCACCAGTGCACCGGAGCGCCAGCCGCGGCCGTCGATGACCTGCTCGTTGGCCAGCACGGTCTGGTCGATCGGATCCCAGTTGACCACCGCATTGCGGCGATAGGCCAGGCCCTTGCGCATCAGGCGGGTGAACATGCGCTGCTCGTGGACGTAATAGTCCGGGTTGCAGGTGGCGAACTCGCGCGACCAGTCGATGGCGTAGCCCAGCGACTTGAGCTGGCTGCGCATGTGGTCGATGTTCTTGTAGGTCCACTTGGCCGGCGCGGTCTTGTTCTTGATCGCGGCATTTTCGGCGGGCAGGCCGAACGCGTCCCAGCCCATCGGCTGCAGCACGTTGTGCCCGGTCATCCGCTTGTAGCGGCTGATCACGTCACCGATGGTGTAGTTGCGCACATGGCCCATGTGCAGCGCGCCCGACGGGTACGGAAGCATCGACAGGCAGAAGTACTTCGGCTTGTCCGAGGTCTCGTTGACTTCGAAGGCACGGGTACCGTCCCAGAACTGCTGGGCGGCGGATTCAACCTGCTGCGGGTCGTAGGCGTTGGGTTCGACGCTGGTCATGGAACACACAAGTGCGGCGGCAAAGCGGCACAGGGTACCGCAGTGCGGCAAAAGCCTCCAATCCGGCCGACAGGCGGCCCCCCGACCGCTCCCGGCGGCTTACCGGCGGGTCTCGGCCGGGCCCAGCAGGCGCAGCCCCAGCAGCAGCCATGACGCCCACGCCGCAAAGGTAAGCCGCTGCGCCAGCGGTGCCGGCACCAGCCCCTGCAGGGCGAAAGCGGTGACCGCCGCGACCAGCCCGCAGCCCAGCGCCAGCCGCGCCAACGGCGGCGATCTGCGCCAGCTGCCGACGCCCAGCATCAGCGTGCCGGCAATGAACGCCAGTGCCCACACCATCCATGCGCTGGCATGCGCCTGGCTGGCCGGGCCGTCCAGGTCCTGCACGTCCAACGGGAACAGGCCCATGCCGACGAAGGCCAGTCCGGCCAGCACCAGCAGCTGGCCGGCCACCCGCAGCAGCCAGCTGCTGCCGGCCGGCAGGCGCGCCAGCAGGCACAGCGCCATCGCCGTGGCGAGCAGGCCCGGCAGCACCCAACCCAGCAGGTTGAAGCCGAGTGCATGGGCGATGCCGCCCGCCCCAAGCAGCGCCACGGGATGGCGCCCCTGCTCGAAGCCGTCCAGCGCAACGCCGAAACCGGCCACGGACAGCACCCACCCCACCGCCGCGGCGGGACCGAGCAGGTTCTCGAGACGGCGCGGAAGCAGGGTCGGCATGGAGCGGCACTCGGGAAATCGGGGACCCTATTGTGGAACATCGAACCGGCGGTGGGTTGAAGCCGCAAGCGTCCGCCACCATAGAATCGATCTCCCGCCGTAGATCCAGAGTTTCCATGAGCGAACTGCCGAACGTATTCGACGCTGTCACCGAAACCTTCGAAGCCGAAGTGCTGCAGAAGTCCCTGCAGACGCCGGTACTGGTCGATTTCTGGGCGGCCTGGTGCGAGCCCTGCAAGACCCTCGGACCGCTGCTGGAAAAGCTGGCCGGTGAATACAACGGTGCCTTCCAGCTGGCCAAGGTGGACGTGGACAAGGAACAGCAGATCGCCGCGGCGTTCCAGATCCGTTCGGTGCCGACCGTGTTCCTGGTCAAGGGCGGCCAGCTGGTGGATGGTTTCCCCGGCGCAGTGACCGAAGGCCAGTTGCGTGAGTTCCTGGCCCAGCACGGCATCGCCCCGGCCGAGCCGTTGGCCGAAGCCGAGCCGGAGCCGCTGGATGCGCAGGCGCAGGTCGACGTGCTTCGCGCGCAGATCGCGGCCGAACCGGGCAAGGACGAGCTGCGTCTGGACCTGGCCGTCGCCCTGCTGCAGATCGGCGGGGTGGACGAAGCCCGCACCCTGATCGATGGACTGCCGGCCAACCTGGCCACCGATGACCGCGCCGTGCGCGCCCGCGCCCGCCTTTCGTTCGCTTCGGCGCTGAAGGATGCGCCGGCCCCGGAAGCCCTGGAAGCGCGCATCGCAGCCGATGGCGGCGACCTCGCCGCCCGCCACCTGCGCGGCGTGCAGTTGCTGCTGGCAGGCGAAGACGCGGCCGCACTGGAGCAGTTCCTGGAGATGCTGCGGGTGGATCGCAGTTTCGATGACGGCCTGCCTCGCAAAGCGCTGATCGATGCCTTCAACGTGATCACCGACCCGGCGCTGGTCAGCCAGTACCGGCGGAAGATGGCCGCGCTGCTGTTCTGAAGGTAAATACGTTCAGAACCGGCCTGCGGCCGGCACGCGATACTGATCCGGTGGCGTCCTAGACGTCACGGTTCATTCGGGGGAATGAAACCCGGCCAGCCGGCCGAGGGCATCGCTCCACCGATCTTTCCCGGGGGAGGATCGCGTGATTGCTGAAGGGGTAACCCCATGCGGCTGGCGGCGGCGATGAAGCGGCAGCCGCTGGCCTGGCGCTATCGGCTGCTGCTGGCGCTGCCTGCCGGGCTGGCCGCTGCTGCCGCCAGCCATGGCCGATGGCTGGGCGCAGTGGACGAGGCGATCTTCGATCACTACGTCGCCCGCTGGAGCTACCCAGCCGACCCCAGCCTGCTGATCGTCGCCATCGATGAGGCAAGCCTGCAGCAGATCGGCCCGTGGCCCTGGCCCCGCAGCGTGCACGCGCGCCTGTTGGACCGGCTGACCCAGGCCGGCAGCAAGCGGGTGCTGCTGGACCTGCCGTTGTCCGAACCTGACCGTCATGCGGGCGCCGACGCCGCCCTGGCGGCGGCGATCGCGCGCAACGGCCAGGTGGTGTTGCCGGTGCTGGCGGTACCGGCCCGCGACGGCCGGTTGGCCGAAGAACGGCTACCCATTGCACGGATGACCGCCAATGCGGCCGCGCTGGGCCACGCAGAGGTGCACGTCGACGCCGATGGGGTGGCACGCGGTATTTTCCTGCATGCCGGCATCGGATCAGCCCATTGGCCAGCGCTGGGCGTCGCACTTGCCGACCTGCCCGAGCGCAAGAAGGGCCTGCCGGTTCGGCAACAGCACGCCGCGCCTTTCCAATGGGTCGGCGACGACTACGTCCGCCTTCGCTACGCCGGCCCACCGGGCGTACCACAGCTGTCCTATGTCGAGGTGCTGGAAGGCCGGATAGCGCCTTCCCTGCTGCACGGCCGGCGCATTCTGGTGGGACCTGCCGCCGCCATCGCGCCGCGACTGCGGCCCCCAGGCGCCCGTGGATCCGGGATCAGCGCAACCGAATTCCAGGCCCACGTGGCCTCGATGCTGCTGCAGTCTCGCACGCTGCAGGTCATGGCAGGGCCCTGGCAGGACGGCATCAGTGCGCTGGTGGTGGCGCTGTGCGTGCTTGGGGTCTGTGGCGGACGCACCGCAACCGTGGTGGGCGTGGCGGTCGGGCTGGTCCTGCCCTTGCTGCTTGCACTGGGATTGTTGCGGTCCGGCAACCTGTGGTGGGCGCCCGCGGCCGCGTGGGTCGTGGCGCTTGCCTGCATCGTGGCAGTCGCCGCGTGGTCGATCGCCGGCTGGCGTCGACGGGCCGGGCTGGACCCGCTCACCGGCCTGGGGAAACGACAGCGCTTCGACCACGCCCTGCAGCAGGAGCACGAGGCCGGGCAACGCGCGCGCAGTCCGCTCACCGTCGTGCTGATCGAGGTTCAGCACGGCATGGGCAACTTCCTCCGGCCCGATCATCAGGCCGGCGAGCAGATGCTGGTCGCGGCAGCCCGCGTAGTGGCCGCCCATGCCCGCCGGCCACGCGACACTGCTGCCCGCCTTGGCGGCGATACGTTGGCGATGATCCTTCCCGATACCGCGCCGGGCGGTGCCCGCCAGGTGGCCGAAGACCTGATCGGCGATGTACGTCGGCTTGCCTCTGCCGCGACCGATCCGGCCGCCTCGAAGGTGACCCTCAGCATCGGCGCATTCTGCCGGGTGCCGGACCCGGAACTGTCCGTGCAGGCGTTCGTGGCCGGCGCAGGCGCCGCACTGCATCGGGCCAAGGCGAATGGCCGCGACGGCTATGTACTGGATGAGGGCTGAAACCCCGCCCTCCCCATCAGACTTTTCCATACGCACCCGCATGGTTACACTGGCCTCCCCACTTCGGCGCCGGTCCACCATGAAAGCCAGCCTGTTCCGCCACGGCATCAATCTGTGGCCGCCCTTCCTGTTCGCCGGCATCCACGTAACCCGGGTGTCGCCGGATTACCGCAACATCGTCGTCGAACTGCGCATGCGTCCGTGGAACCGGAACTATGTCGGCACCCATTTCGGCGGCAGCCTGTTCGCGATGACCGATCCGTTCTGGATGCTGGGGCTGATGAACAACCTGGGCCGCGACTACTACGTCTGGGATCGCGCCGGCGAGATCGAATTCCTGAAACCCGGCCGCGGGACGGTACGTGCGACCTTCCGCATCGATGACGCAATGCTCGCGGAAATCCGCTCGGCCGCTGCCGATGGCAGCAAGCAACTGCGCTGGTACAGCAACGACGTACTGGATGCTTCCGGAGAGGTGATCGCACGCGTGCGCAAGCAGGTCTACATCCGGCTCAAGCCGCAGGCGCGCGGCGGCGCAATTGTCGATTGAGGCGAGTACCGCCGAATCGAACGCTTGTGCTTATACCGAGATGGAGCACACGGCACCGCATCGCGGCATATCGATGATGAAGTGCGGCGCACATGCGGTGCGCCGATCTTCATCGGAGAAACGAAATGTCAGCAACGATCAGCAGACGCCACGCCCTGCAGGCCGCCGGGTGGGCGGCCACCGCCCTGTTCACCACCACCGCCGCCGCGCAGCAGCAACGCCGGATCACCGTGGAGGACATCATGGGTCCGTACTATCCCATCCAGCGACCGCTGGACGAGGACGCGGACCTTACCCGCGTCGATGGACAGCCGGGCGTTGCGCAGGGCACCCGGATCGACCTGCGTGGACGCGTCGTCGACACCCTGGGCCAGCCGGTGGCAGGCGCCTGGATCGAGATGTGGCAGGCCAACACCCACGGGCGCTACGCGCATGCCACCGACGCCAACGAGGCTGCGCCGCTTGACCCTGCGTTCCAGGGGTTTGGTCGACAGGAAACCGACGCGGAGGGGAGGTTCCGCTTCCTGACCATCGTCCCCGGAGCGTATCCCATCGGGACCGGCCCGGATCAGTTTCGCACGCGGCACATCCACTTCGACATCCGCGGCCAGCATGATCGCCTGGTGACGCAGATCTATTTCAGTGGCGAGCCACTCAATGACAGCGACCTGCTCTACCAGGCGCTGTCTGCCGAAGATCGCGAGACCGTCACCCTGCTGCCGCGCAGCGTGGGGGAGGATAAACCGTTGGAAGCAGAGTGGACGGTGGTGCTCGCCACAGGCTGACACCTGCGCAGGGTCCGCCTCACTTCGCAGCTTGCCGTGAGGGTTCTGGATCCCAGCGCAGCGGCACCCTCAGCAGGCGGTCGTCGGGCGAGCGCGAGGTGTCACGCCGCGCGACTTGAAGCCAGCGCCCCTCGGCATCCGCATGGGGAGCGCGGGTTGCCGAACGTAGCGCCACCGGCAGCCTGGCCAGCGCATCGGCGGGTGAATCCGACCGCGTGCGCAGCCACTGCTGCGCCGCCAGCAGCCGCACCATCGCGGCGGCGTCCTGGCTGCGGTCGGCATAGCGCAGGTAAAGCTGCGCGGGGATATCACTCATCGCGCAACCTGCCAGGTTGGCTACGCAGTCAAAGCCGCGCGTGGCCGGCGTGGGCGTCTCGATCTGCCTGTCCTCGCCCAATCGCTGCTGCTGTGCGGGGTCGCACGCCCATGCATGCGCCGTGGCGATGCGCGCAAGGGAGCGCTCGGGATCCAGCACAAGCACTGAACCCGGCGATCGCGCAGAGTAATGCATCGCCATGTCGGCGTAGCGCATCTCGCCCTGCAGCGGTCGGCACAGGCTGGTTTCGGCCGCCGTCATCGGCCGCAGCGCCGCGCTGCAGGCAGCGGGAAGCGAGGCGTCGCGCGGCAGTTCGGCCAGCACCTCGCCCAGCACGCCACCATTGAGTTCCACCATGGCCATGCCGACACTGCTGGCAAGCAGTGTATCGCTGCCGGACAGCAGACGGCGGCCAGCGAGGAGGCCGCTGCACAGACCCTGCAAGGCACCGGCGGTATCGCCCTGGACATGGGCCAATGCGTGCGCGGTGACCGGATCGGTCATTCCATTCAACGCCGGGAACGGGAGCATGATCGCGGCGACCTGGCTGTCCCATGGGCTTGTGAAGTGCCCGGATGCCGCCGCCTGCGCCACGCGCGCGTGCAGGCCTGCATGCCCGGCGTGGGCCTGGGCGAAACGCTGCGGATCGGTGCGCACCTGCTGCAGACAGGTGCCGGTGGGCCCGCTGCAGTGGCGTCCTTGTGGATAGGCCGCGCGTGGATGATCGCCTTCGGCACTCATCCGCACGCCGCCGGCCAGGTCCGGATCAACCTGCCAGCGCGCGGCGTCCACCGCCATCGCCGACGCGCGGGAGCGGTCGTCCATGCCATCGAAGTCCAGCATCCACAACAACGCATAGCCGTTGCGGCCTTCGACCGGGACCTGCGTGCGCATCAGCGCCAACGCGCGGCGCTGGTTGTCGGGCATCGGCCAGAAATGCGATGCACACCACAGCAGCACCGCCGCCGCCAGCACGCCCAGCACGCTGACCACCGACCACTTCACCCCCTTTGCCATCCTCGACACCATCGCAACCCACCTCCCTGCCACGTCCTATGACACAGCAGAGCCTAACCGGCGGCACGCGACCGCTACAATGCGCCGATGTCACTCCCAGCTCCCACTCTCACCCCCCGCCCTTCCCTGCAGCGGCTGTTCCTGACCGGCCTGCTGACCCTGCTGCCGATCTGGCTGACCTGGGTCGTGGTGAAGTTCGTCTTCGTGCTGCTGTCCGGCATCTCCAGTCCGCTGGTGGTGGCGATGTCCGAACCCATCGCCACACGGTTCCCGCACTACCTGGGCTGGGTCCACGTCGAATGGATCCAGAACGTGGTGGCGCTGCTGGCCACCCTGCTGGTGATCCTGGCCGTGGGCGTGCTGAGCCGCCGGGTGGTCGGCCAGCGCCTGCTGCGCTGGGTCGGCGCGGTGATCAAACGAATTCCGCTGGCCAGCATCATCTATGACAGTGCCAAGAAGCTGCTGGACATGCTGCAGACCGAGCCGGGCACCACCCAGCGCGTGGTGCTGATCGACTTCCCGCACCGTGACATGAAGGCGGTGGGCCTGGTCACCCGGGTCATCCGCGAACAGGGCACCGGCCGCGAGCTAGCCGCGGTGTACGTGCCGACCACGCCCAATCCGACCTCCGGTTACCTGGAGATCGTGCCGGTGGAACTGCTGACGCCGACCGACTGGACCGTGGACCAGGCGATGAGCTTCATCATCTCCGGCGGTGCCGTCGCGCCGGAAACCGTGCCGTTCACCCGCGCCGGCGAACGCGGCTGATGAGCGCGCGGCCGCTGCACGACCGTGCGGTCCTGCTGTTCATCGCGCTGGCCGCGTTCTTCTGCGCCAACGCGGTGCTGGCCGAGCTGATCGGGGTGAAGATCTTCGCGCTGGAAGACACCTTCGGCATCGCACCGCTGGACTGGAACCTGTTCGGCCAGACCGGCTCGCTCAGCTTCACCGCCGGCACGTTGCTGTGGCCGGTGGTGTTCGTCATGACCGACACCATCAACGAGTTCTTCGGCAAGCGCGGCGTGCGCTTCATTTCGTGGCTGGCGGCGGTCCTGATCTGCTACGGCTTCCTGTTCGCCTACGCGGCGATCTCGCTGGCACCGGCCGGCTGGTGGGTCGGCTCGATGAGCGCGCAGGGCGTGCCGGACTACCAGGCGGCGTTTGCCGTGGTTTTCGGCCAGGGTATGTGGACCATCGCCGGCTCACTGGTCGCTTTCATGGTGGGCCAGCTGATCGATGTAGCGGTGTTCCACCGCATCCGTCGCGTGACCGGCGAACGCCATGTCTGGCTGCGGGCCACCGGATCAACGGCCGTGTCACAGCTGATCGACAGCTTCGTGGTGATCTGGATCGCCTTCGTGCTGGGGCCGCAACAGTGGCCGACCTCGCTGTTCCTGGCAGTCAGCAGTGTCAATTACGTTTACAAAATGGGCTTCGCCATTGCCCTCATTCCCTTGCTGTACCTGATGCGGCATGCGATCACGCAATACCTGGGTGCGGACCGGGCACAACAGCTACGGGCCGACGCGGCAGCTGACTGAGCGACAACGCGGCGTTTCCTGACTGCGCGCTCGATGCTGGCCGTATGCGTCTAGATCGTGCAAGCTCCACGGTCTGTGTTCCACGGAAATGTCCGATGCCCCAGCTTGCCCGCGCCCTGGCAGTCGCACTTGCCTCGTTGATGCTGTTCAGCGCCGCGCCGCCGGCCGAAGCCGCCAAGAAGAAAGCCACCCGCCCTGCGGCGGCGCAGACCCGCCAGGCGACCAAGCCCAAGGCCAGGCCGCGTGCACGCCCGGCCGCTGCGGCCAGCCGGCAGGCCGCGGCTGCACCGGCCAGCAAGGCGACCCAGCTGGAGCGCCTGTACGACGAGTACTGGGACGCCTCGATGCGGCTCAATCCCCTGCAGGCCACGTTCCAGGGGGACGCGCGTTACAACGGCGAGCTACCGAATATCCTGTCTGCGGCCTGGCGCCAGCAGTCGCATGACTTCACTACGCAATGGCTGGGCAAGGTGGAAAAGATCGGCAGCAGCGGCCTGCAGGGGCAGGATCTGCTGAGCTATGAGATCTTCGTCCGCGACGCCAGGGCATCGCTGGCGGCCGAGCAGTACCCCTCGTGGATGCTGCCGATCAGCCAGTACTACAACCTGGGCAGCATCATGGCCATCCTCGGCGCCGGCGCGGGGGCGCAGCCGTTCAATACGGTCAAGGACTACGACGACTGGTCAAAGCGTTCGCTGGGCATCCCGGCCCTGTTCGAACAGGCCACCGCGAACATGCGGCAGGGCATGGCCGCCGGTGTGGTGCAGCCGCGCGACCTGATGGAAAAAGTGCTGCCGCAGCTGGATGCGGTGATCAAGCCGACTGCCGAAGAAAGCATCTTCTGGACGCCGATCCGGACCATGCCGGACACCATCCCGGCCGAAGAGAAAACCCGCATCAGCGCCGATTACAAGCGCATGATCGAGTACCGCATCATGCCCGCTTACCGCGCGCTGCGTGGTTTCATCGCCACCGAATACCTGCCGGCCACGCGCGAAACCGCGGGCCTGGGCGCATTGCCCAATGGCGCGGCGTGGTATGCCGGCACGCTGCGCCAAGCCACCGCCACCGCCCAGGACCCGGCTCAGCTGCATGCCTGGGGCGAACAGCGGGCACAGGCCCTGCATGCACAGATCGCCGCGGTGATGAAGGACAACAAGCTGCGCGGCAGCGAAGCCAAGCTGCTGCAGCGCATGCGCAGCGACAGGCAGTTCCAGTACAGCGATGCCAATGCGCTGCTGGGCCGCTACCGGCAGGTGCAGCAACAGGTGGCCGCGAAACTACCCAGCGTGCTGCAGACCCTGCCCAAGGCCGCGCTGGAGATCCAGCCAGTCGAAGCCGAGCGCGCCGCTTCCTCGGCTGCGGCGTCCTACCAGCCCGGCGTCAATGGCAGCCGCCCCGCGGTGCTGTCGGTGAACACCAGCAACCTGCCCGCACGCAAGCGCTGGAGCGTGCCCATGCTGTACCTGCATGAAGCCGTGCCGGGCCATCACGCGCAGCTGGGACTGCAGCAGGAAATCGAAAAGCTGCCACGTTTCCGTCGTCTGGGCGGCGATCTGGCCTTCGTTGAAGGCTGGGGCCTGTATGCCGAATCGCTGGGCGAGCCGCTGGGTCTTTACGCCGATCCTTACGACCACATCGGCTACCTGCACGCGGCGCTGACCCGCGCGGCACGGGTGGTGGCCGATACCGGGATCCACGCACAGGGCTGGAACAAGAAGCGCGCGGTGGAGTATCTGGAACAGAACACCGGCATGGCCGTCGACGATGCCAACGCCGAAGTGGAACGGATGATGGCCCAGCCCGGACAAGCGCTGTCCAACGTACTGGGCGAGGCGAAGATCGTGGAGCTGCGCGACCGCGCCCGGCAGGCGCAGGGCGGCGCCTTCGACCTGCGCGCCTTCCATGCAGAGCTGTTGAAGGACGGCTCCATGCCGCTGGACATCCTGGAACAGCGGATGAGCCGCTGGCAGGCGCAACCCGGCCGCTGATGGGGCCGGATCCCGCTGCCGCAGGGCACGGGATCCGGCACAGGCCAAAGGTCAGAAGTAGACGCCGACCTCCTCTTTCAATTGCTGGTTGTGGCGCAGGGCGGCTTCCAACTTGCGATGCAGCTCTTGCAGCTGCTGCAGCTGAAGGAACGCCTCGCCTACGCCTGGCTCGGCCGGCTCGTCGTCCCGACCGAGGTCGGCCCAGAAGGTTTCACCGATCTCGGCGTGGGCCGGCTGGTCATACCGATCTTCGTGGAACGCAGAATGTACGACGAAGCCGCTCTCATCGGCAGTAGTCGGGACGCGCGGCGGTGCGAACGCGGCCAGGCGTGGGCCGGTGCCTGCGTTGTCGCTGACCCGCTCCGGCGATATCGACTGCTTGGACTGACTCCGCCCCCATTTCCCATCGTGCTCTTTGGTCAGGAAGAACGCGTCTGTCACTGATACCGACTCGCCCGACTCGGCGTCAACCTCAAGCAGCCGGCTGGTTTCGATCTCGTCAAATCTCACGGTTCCCCGGCGCCCCTGCGGACTCATCACCTGCTCGGCATCCTCCTCTTCAAGCGCTGCGTTTCCGCGCAGCATCGCTTCCCTGCGAAGCCTGTCCAGTTCTGTGCGCGGCATCGTCCCGAACAGTTCGGACGGGTGGAACGGATCCTCGTCGTGCTCCTCGTGGATCATCGGAAGCTCAGTGCCGCGCGGACGCTGCGCGTCAGCCAGCACGCCGGGTTCTCCGTCCATGGTGCGATCTTCTTCCAGCGGCTGCGGGTCGATCACCCCGGCCCCTATTCCGGCGGCACGGTGCTGGTGCTCCATCTGCTCCATCTGCTCCATCTGCTCCAGAGGCTCGGTCACGTTCCACGGATCATCGGCGGACACCGGTTCGTCATCCTGCAGCAGCGACATCGATGGCACGGTTGCCGGCTCCGCGGCCGCTGCAACATCCATGGCCGCCGCCGGCGCTGGCGGGCTCACCACCTTCGCCATATCAGCAGGCGTTGCTGGCGGCTGGTTGCGAAAATACGCGAGCATCTGCGTCACTCTGATGGTGGACGGCCTCACCACGCCCTGGTCAGGATCGGCGCGTCCCGCGCCAGGTACCTTGCCCTGTTGCTGCAGATGACCGACGTAGTCCTTCCAGTCACCGGCATCGGCTGCTGCATGGGTCGACACGCCGGTCGCTGGCGAGACCGGAGCCGAGCCAGCTCCCGCAGCCACTGTCGCGGGCGCTGGGCGAACCAACGGGTCGACACCGGCACGCGTTGCCGACGGTTGATTGCCAAGATACGCCAGCATCTGCTTCACCTTGACGTTCGACGTCCTCATGACGCCCTGGTCAGGATCCGCGCGTCCTGCGCCGGGCACCGTGCCCTGTTGCTGTAGATGACTGACGAAGTCCTTCCAGTCACCGGCATCCGCCGCTGCATTCGCCGATGGCGCAGCCGATGCATGTGGCGAACCGGGTACAGCCGGCGCTGGCTCCAGCGTGCGCTTCTGGAGCAAAGCGCGTTGTTCGGACGGTGGATTGCTGACCGCCAGCATGGACGGCAGCGCATTCTTTACAGGCGGCTTGGCCGCCAGTTTGACCGAAAGAAACGACGTGTATCTCACCGGGTCATCGGTAATGGCGGTCATAACGGTTCTCTGCGATCGGAGGAGACCCTAGGCTGCCTCCCCCAGCGTCCAGCGGCTTTCGCTTTTCGTCCTTCTGGCAACGGGGTGGCGGCTGCGTCCAGAGGCCTGATCTGAGATCATGGCCAGCCTTCCCAGGTGCACGCCCCATGTCCCACGGCCTGCAAGGCATTCACCACGTCGCGCTGATCTGCGCCGACTATGCGCGTTCGCGCACGTTCTATGTCGATGTGCTGGGCCTGGTGGTACTGGCCGAGCATCACCGGGCCGCACGCGACTCCTGGAAACTCGACCTGGCCTTGCCCGATGGCAGCCAGCTGGAGCTGTTCTCCTTCCCCAACCCGCCGCCGCGCCCCAGCCGGCCCGAGGCGCAGGGGCTGCGCCATCTGGCCTTCCGGCTGGAGGCGCTGGAACCGTTCATCGCGCACCTCGCCCGGCACGGCGTGAAGTGCGAGCCGATCCGCGTGGACGAGTACACCGGCCGCCGCTTCACCTTCTTCGCCGATCCGGATGACCTGCCGCTGGAGCTGTACGAGACCCGGTAGTGACGGGCGCTGGCCGTCAGCATCTGCGGGTTGGCGGCCAGCGGCCGTCACCACCGGGCCCTTGCACCATACCTACCCGGATGGGTATACAGTCGGCACAGGCCGGCACCCGCGCCGGCGTTGAACCAAAGCCCTGGGAGGGGACCATGCGCAAGACCTTCAAGACCCTGCTGCTGGCGCTGCCGCTGTGCGTGGCCGCGCTTTCAGCGAACGCCGCCGATTCGGCGGTGGGCCGCTGGAAGACCATCGATGACAAGACCGGCAAGGTGAAGTCGATCGTGGAGATCACCCAGGCGGGCAACGGCACGCTGAGCGGGAAGGTGGTCGACATCCTGCAATCGGACAAGGGGCCGAACCCGGTCTGCAGCGACTGCAGCGGCACCAACAAGGACAAGCCCGTGCGTGGCATGACCATCCTCTGGAACCTGAAGTCCGACGGCACCGCCAGCTGGTCCGGCGGCACCATCCTGGACCCGGCCAACGGCAAGACCTACAAATCCAAGATGAAACTGCAGCCCGGTGGCACCCGCCTGGACGTGTCCGGCTGCGTGGCGTTCATCTGCCGCGCCCAGACCTGGCAGCGCGAGTAAGCGCAGGCGGTCACGGAGGTCGGATCGCCCTTTTCTGGAAGGCCATCCGACCCCCTTGTGCGATAATCCGGGATTCCCCTCGCTGCACGCCGTGACCATGACCCGTACCGCGCTCGTCACCACCGCCCTGCCCTACGCCAACGGCCCGCTGCACCTGGGCCACCTGGTGGGCTACATCCAGGCTGATATCTGGGTGCGTGCGCGGCGAATGAGCGGCGGGACCACCTGGTTCGTCTGTGCCGACGACACCCATGGCACCCCGATCATGCTGGCCGCCGAAAAGGCCGGACTGACCCCGGAAGTGTTCATCGCCGGCATCCAGGCCGGCCACGAGCGCGATTTCGCCGCCTTCGGGGTCGACTTCGACCACTACGATTCGACCAACTCGACTGCCAACAAGGCGCTGACCGAATCGTTCTATTTGAAGCTGGAAGCGGAAGGCCACGTCAGCCGCCGCTCGGTCGCGCAGTTCTACGACCCGGCCAAGGGCATGTTCCTGCCGGACCGCTACATCAAGGGCATCTGCCCGAACTGTGGCAGCGCCGACCAGTACGGCGACAACTGCGAAGTCTGCGGCGCCACCTACAGCCCGACCGACCTGAAGGAGCCGAAATCGGTGATCTCCGGGGCGACCCCGGAAGTGCGCGATTCGGAGCATTTCTTCTTCGAAGTGGGCAAGTTCGAAGGCTTCCTGCGCGACTGGCTGGGCGGCGATGTCGCCCTGCCCGGGGTCAAGGCCAAGCTGATGGAATGGATGAACGCCGATGGCGGCCTGCGCGCGTGGGACATCTCGCGCGATGCGCCGTACTTCGGCTTCGAGATCCCCGGCCACCCGGGCAAATTCCTGTATGTGTGGCTGGATGCACCGATCGGCTACCTGTCCAGCTTCCAGACGCTGTGCGCGAAGACCGGCGTGGATTTCGAATCGCACCTGCGCGCCGGCACCTCCACCGAACTGCACCACTTCATCGGCAAGGACATCGTCAATTTCCACGGCCTGTTCTGGCCGGCGGTGCTGCATGCCACCGGCCACCGCGCGCCAACCCGACTGCACGTCAACGGCTACCTGACCGTGGACGGGGCGAAGATGAGCAAGTCACGCGGCACCTTCGTGATGGCGCGGACGTTCCTGGATGCCGGGCTGGAACCGGAAGCGCTGCGTTACTACTACGCCGCCAAATCCTCCGGCGGGGTGGACGATCTCGACCTGAACCTGGGCGACTTCATCGCCCGCGTCAACGCCGACCTGGTGGGCAAGTTCGTCAACCTGGCCAGCCGCTGCGCCGGCTTCATCAGCAAACGCTTCGATGGCCAGCTGGCCGCGCAGCTGCCCGACCCGGCGCAGTACCAGCGTTTCGTCGAGGCCCTCGCGCCGATCCGCGAAGCCTACGAGCGCAACGATCCGGCCGCCGCCATCCGCCAGACGATGGCGCTGGCCGACGAAGCCAACCGCTACATCGACGACGTAAAGCCGTGGGTGATCGCCAAGCAGGAAGGCGCCGATGCGCAGCTGCAGTCGGTGTGCACCCAGGGCCTGAACCTGTTCCGGGTGCTGGTCACCGCGCTCAAGCCGGTGTTGCCTGCCACCTCGGCGCAGGCCGAAGCCTTCCTGGCCGCACCGGTCAGCGACTGGACCGCACTGGCGCAGCCGCTGCTGGCGCATCGCATCAACGACTACGTTGCGCTGTTCACCCGAATCGACCCGAAGAAAATCGACGCCATGACCGACGCCTCCAAGGACACCCTGCAGCCGATCGCCGCTGCCCCTGTTGCCGCTGCCGCACCTGCCGCCAAGGCCGAAGCCAAGCCTGCTGCTGCCATGAGCGCGGCGCAGGGCGACGCCGCGCCGGCATACATCGGCATCGACGACTTCGCCAAACTGGACCTGCGCATCGGCAAGGTGCTGGCCTGCGAATTCGTGGAGGGCTCGGACAAGCTGCTGCGCTTTGAACTGGATGCCGGCGAGCTGGGCACCCGGCAGATCTTTTCCGGTATCCGCGCCAGTTACGGCGAACCGGAAAAGCTGGTCGGCCGCAGCGTGGTGTTCATCGCCAACCTGGCGCCGCGCAAGATGCGCTTCGGCCTGAGCGAAGGGATGATCCTGTCGGCCGGTTTCGACGGCGGTGCCCTGGCACTGCTGGATGCCGACAGTGCCGCGCTGCCAGGCATGCCGGTCCGCTGACCTGCAACTGGCCACGCCGGAGGGTGCGATGGAGCTGGCGCTGTTCGACTTCGACCATACCGTCACCACGGCCGACAGCTACCGCCGCTTCCTGCGGCGGGTGGCTACACCCGAACAACGGGCGCGCGCCTGGTGGTTGGTGGGGCCCTGGCTGGGCGCTTTCCGCCTGCGGCTGATCAGCGCCGAGCGCATCCGCGCCCGCGTCACCGCGCTGGTGTTCAGTGGCCGCCACGCCGATGACATCGCGCTGCTGGCCGCCGGCTACGCACGCGATGCGTTGCCGGAGATGATGCGCCCGGAAATGCTTGAGCAGATCCGCTGGCACCAGGCGCAGGGGCACACCGTAGCCATCGTGTCGGCGTCGCTTGATCTGTACCTGCGGCCCTGGTGCGACCAGTTGGGACTTCAGTTGATCTGCAACCAACTGGAAAACCGCGAGGGCCGTTTGACCGGCCGTTATGCCGGCGGTGACTGCGGCCCCCGCAAGGCTCAGCACATCCGGCAGCGCTTCGATCTATCCCGTTACACGCGCATCCATGCTTACGGTGACAGTTGCGAGGACGCGCCGATGCTCGCCCTCGCCCACGACCGCTGGTATCGCGGAAAACCACTGGAACGATGATTCCCCTGCGCCGCCATCGCCCCGCATGAGCCTGATGCCTCCCCCGCTGGTGGAGCGGCTGGACCGCCTGTTGCCGCAGACCCAATGCGGCCAGTGCGGGTTCGACGGCTGCCGCCCCTACGCCGCGGCGATGGCCCGCCGCGAAGCCGGCGTGGAGCGCTGCCCACCGGGCGGTGATGCCGGTGCGCGCGCGTTGGCGCACGTGCTGGGCGTGCCGGCGCGGCCGTATGACCGCAGCCGCGGCGAGCACAAGCCAGCGCAGGTGGCGGTGATCGTGGAAGCCGACTGCATAGGCTGCACCAAGTGCATCCAGGCCTGCCCGGTGGATGCGATCGTCGGCGGGGCCAAGTACATGCACACGGTGATTGCCGATCTTTGCACGGGGTGTGAGTTGTGTATCCCGCCGTGTCCGGTGGACTGCATCGATCTGGTGGGTCGAACGGGTGAGCCCCCCTCGCGGGTGGCTTGAAAGCTGGAACTGGGGATGGGGGTGGCCCGGGCGGGGAGGCTATGCGGGGCACGCGCAAGTACGTCCATGTAGCTCTTCGCGGCTCCTGCCGCTCAAGGCCCCGCATAGCCTCCCCGCCCGGCCCCTGACAGGTTCCGGTGGCCGCCACCCGCGTAAAAAAAGAGAGAAAAGCGGTAGCGCCGAAGGCAGCGGCAGGAGCCGCTGCCAACGTCGCTTGCGACGGCCCGCAGGGTGCCGGTCAGGACGACCGGGATACCCATGGTCGGCGTGAACCATCAGACCCCATTCCTCCCACCCTCCGCCGACCATGGGTCGGCGCTACCGAAGGGCCCATGGCCCCCATGGACCTGTCGAAGGTGGGGCGGGGTGGGTTCGTGGGAACGCTCATCCGCATGGATGCGGATGGCGAGCCTACATGGGCGTACTTGCGGCGATTCCCACGAACCCACCCCGCCCCGCCAACGCAACAGCCCTGCAGGCTCTTGCCGTTGCCGTTGCCGTTGCTTGAAGAGCAGGTGCCGGGCGCAGCCCGGCAACACATCAAAACCCGATCAAGGAACCGCGGCGGTCACCACGATCTCGACCTTCCACTCTGCATGCGCCAGCTTGGCTTCCACCGTCGCACGCGCCGGCGTCATGCCCGCCACCACCCATTCGTCCCACGCCGCATTCATGCCATCGAAGTCGGCCATGTCGGCCAGGAAAATCTCCGCCCGCAGCACGTGCTGCTTGTCACTGGCCGCCAGCACCAGCAGCTTGTCGATCTCTTCCAGCACCTGCCGGGTCTGCCCGGTGATGTCCTGGCTGGTGTCCTCGGGAATCTGCCCCGACAGGTAGGCGACCTTGTTGTGGATGGTCATCTCGGACATGCGCGGACCAACATCGAAACGCTCCAACACGGGCGTGCTCCTCTTTCTGTGGACAAGCCCCATTCTGGCCCACCGCGACCGCCTTGTGGTGATGGCCAACGGCAGTGCAACAGCGCAACCGCCCGCCTCTAGCCAAACCCCCGGCACGGGCGCACGATGCGCAGCTTCGCGCCGTTGACGCGCCCATCGCCCGTGCGGGTCCACTTTCCTTCCATGACTGAATCCGCCCCGCTCGCCTCTCCGGCCCGCCAACGCGTCAAGCGGCTGCTGACCGTGGTGTTTCCGCTGCTGGTGCTGGCAGTGGCGCTGCACGGACTGGCCGGCGCCTTCGACGAACATGGCTACCGCGCGGTACGCCAGGCGTTCCGTGATCTCGGCACAGGGCAACTGCTGCTCGCCGTGCTGCTGGGGCTGGCCAGTTACGCGTGCCTGGTCGGCTTCGATGCGATCGGGCTGCGCCGCAGCGGCGTGCACGTGCATCCGGCACGGATCGGCATCACCGCCTTCCTCGCCCATGCGCTGGGGCAGACGGTCGGCTTCGCTGCGCTTACCGGTGGCGCCGTGCGATTGCGCGGTTATCGCAGCGCGGGGCTGGACCTGGCGCAGATCGGCCAGGTGGTGCTGATGAGCACACTGGGCTTCGTGTTCGGCGCCTGGGTACTGCTTGGCGCCGCGTTGTGCCTGGAACCGGCCGCAGCCGCCCTTGCATTGCCGCTGCAGGTCGGCGCCTTGCAGACGGTCGGCGCGGCGCTATGGCTGGGCTATGCCGGGGCCATCCTGGCAGTGGGCCACGAAGGCCGCACGTTCTCCGTGTTCGGCCATGCACTGTGGCTGCCCGATCGTCGCACCATGCTGGCGGTGACCGCGCTCAGCGTGGTCGAACTGGTGCTCGCCGCTGCCGCGCTGTACGTGCTGCTGCCCGATTCCACGCCCACCGGCCTGCCCGGCTTCGTCGGCATGTACCTGGTGGCGGTGCTGGCCGGGCTGGTCTCCACCGTGCCGGCCGGACTGGGCGTGTTCGAATGGAGCCTGCTGAAGCTGCTGCCGCAGGTGGCACCCGGTGCGGTGCTGGCCGCCGCACTGGTCTACCGCGTTACCTACTACGTGCTGCCGCTGCTGCTGGCCACGCTGCTGGCCACCGCGCCGGCGCTGCGCCGCCCGCTGCGTGCCAGCGCCGGTGCCACCCGCGCTGGCTGGAACGCGCTGCGCCCGTGGCTGCCGCACATCGTGGCGCTGGCGGTGTTCAGTGTCGGCGCCGCGCTGATCGTGGACGGCACGCTGCCGGCGCCGCATCGGCACCTGCACACGGCCTCGCTGCCGCTGCTGGAAACCTCGCACCTGCTCGGCAGCCTGGCCGGCGTGGTGCTGCTGCTGATCGGCCAAGGCCTGTCACGCCGCAGCCACGCCGCCTGGGTGCTGGCGCTGGTGATCTGCATCGCCGCGCCGCTGCCGATCTGGCTGCGCGGTGGGCAGGTGCTGATCGCGGTAGCCGCGCTGCTGGTGGCCGTAGCGCTGTGGACCGCGCGCCGCGAGTTCTACCGCGAAGGCGCGCTGCTGGACCAGGCATGGTCGTGGCCGTGGCTGCGCAACCTGGGCCTGGTGCTGGTGGCGGTGGTGTGGCTGTTGTTCTTCGTCTACAGCCATGTGGAATACCAGAACGAACTGTGGTGGCAGTTCGCGCTGTCCGGCAACGCACCACGTGCCTTGCGCGCGCTGCTGGTGGTGGCGATGGCCGTGGCGATCTTCGGCATCGGCCGGTTGCTGCACAGCACCCGCGGCCCGCTGCCGGCGGCCGACGAGGCCACCCTGCAGGCGCTGGCGCCCGTACTGGCGGCCGCACGCGATACCCAGGCCTGCCTGGTGCTCACCGCCGACAAGGCCGTGCTGCGCGACGAGGCTGGGCTGGGCTTTGTGATGATGCAGCGGCATGGCGGCTCGCTGATCGCGATGGGCGACCCGGTGGGGCCACCGGACGTGGCCCGGACGCTGATCTGGCGCTTCCGCGAAGAAGCGGATCGCCTTGGCCTGCGGCCGGTCTTCTATCAGGTCGGCGAAGCCTACTGGCAGACCTATCTCGACCTGGGGCTGGGGTTGGTCAAACTGGGCGAAGAGGCGATGGTGCCGCTGCAGGAGTTCACCCTGGAAGGGCGCGACCGAGCCGACCTGCGGCAAGCCTGGAACCGGGGCAAACGCAGCGGACTGAACTTCCGCGTGGCCGCAGCCGACGAGGTGCCGGCCCTGATGCCCGAACTGTCGGCGGTTTCCAGTGCCTGGCTGGACGACAAGGCCGGCGAAGAAAAAGGCTTTTCGCTGGGCAGCTTCGACCCCGTTTATCTGGCACGTTTCCCGGTGGCGCTGGTGGAAGCGGAGGGCCGCATCGTGGCCTTCGCCAACCTGTGGCACGCACCGGCAGGGCACGAACTGTCGGTCGACCTGATGCGGCACCTGCCCGATGCGCCGAAGGGCACGATGGACTTCCTGTTCATCGAACTGTTCCTGTGGGCACGCGAGCGCGGCGACATCCGATTCTCGCTGGGCATGGCACCGCTGTCCGGGCTGGCCAACCATCGCCTGGCCGGTCGCTGGTCACGCGTGGCAACGCTGGTGGCACGCCACGGCGAGCGCTTCTATGGTTTCAGCGGACTGCGTCGGTTCAAATCCAAGTTCGCCCCGCAGTGGCGGCCGCGCTACCTGGCTGCACCCGGTGGCGTGCACCTGCCGGCGGCGCTGCTCGATGCCACCCGCCTGATCTCACTCGAGCCCCGCCACTAGCGTGCAGCGGCATTGAGGATCTCCCGGGCGAGGCGGTCGTGGTCACCATTGAAATGGTGGTCGCCAGGCAACGGCAGCACGCGCACGCCCGGTGGCAGGTCCGGGCACAGGGCGTCGGCGTCCTTCTGCCCGTAAACACACAGGGTCCTGTCGGCGGGCAGGCGCGCGATCTCCGGTGCGATCGGCAGGCCATCGTCGTTGCTGCCCAACCAGTTGCTGACGTGGAACTCGAAGTCCGCAGTGCGCCCCACCGACAGCAGCGCGATCAGCTCCACCTGCGCGCGCAGCGCCGGCGCCAGCCGGTTGATGCTGGCCGGCAGTACATCGGCGCCTTGGGAAAAGCCGATCAACAGCAGTTTCGGGCGCTGCCAGCGCTGCCGGTAATAGTCGGCGATGCGGGTCAGGTCGGCGGCAAAGCCGGCCGGCGTGCGGGCGCTCCAGAAGTAGCGCAGTGAGTCCACTCCGACCACCGACACGCCCTGCGCGGCCAACGCTGCGGCAACGTCCTTGTCCAGCCCCGCCCAGCCGCCGTCGCCTGAGACGAAGATGGCAACCGTATCGCCGGGGACGGTCGCAGGCACCTCGACCACGGGCAGACCATCGAGGTCCTTCGGGGCAGGCGCCACGTTGACGCCGGGTGCTTCCCCCAGCACCCGCGCCGCGGCCAGCAGGCCAGGCAGCGCATCGCCGCCAGCGGTACGGCGGAAGGTGCGTGCCGAAGCGATTGTCTGCTGGAAGGCACGCGACTGCGCGCCGGTATCGGCGGCCAGCCAGGGCAGCGCAAGCGGCACGGGCTTGAGGGTGCCATCGACGATACCGGCGCCGCACGCCATCCGCTGCGGTGCCACACCCGGCTGGAAGCCGGTGGTCAGCAGGCCTGCCAATACCCCGTCGCCCGCCTGCGCCGCCAGCACATAGGCGAACCGGGCGCCCTCGCCGTCACCGGCCAGCAGCGGCAGGCGATAACCGGGCAGGTGCAGCCACGCCTGCAGCCAGCGCGAGAAATTCTCCACGTCGCCCGCACCGAACGCGCACGGGCCACTGCCTTCGCGCTGCAGCGCGTTATTCAGTTGTCCCAGGTCCACCGCTACCACCAGCGCGCCGGCATCACGCAGCGCATCGCGTTCGCGCTGCGCGGCGTCGGCTTTGCCGGCCGCGTGGAACCACAGCACCACGCGCTGCACCGTGCCATGCGGCTGTGCCAGCGGCACCTGCTGGAACCGTCCATGGCTGGCCTGCTGCGCGGGCACTCCAGCCGCTACGCATGGCACCAGCACGCACCACGCCATCAGCGCGCGCGCGCATCTTCCACTGAACCGCATGCACCACTCCACCGGGACCTGACCTGCGCCCACGATACGCCCGGCAGCCGCCAAGGGGGTGTGCCGGAATGGGCGTCCGCTCAGCGTGGGGTGCGCGCGTGGCGCCAGCTGGACCACGCCAACCACAGCAGCCAGCCGACGATCACCGCGATCACCAGTTTCTGCCCTGCCCCGCGCGGCGGTCCACGCCACAGCACGTGCAGCCACAACAGCACGAAGGCCAGCCACGCCCACCACCACAGCACCGCCGCCGCGCGCCTCCAACCGGGTTCGCGGCGCAGGTACCAGGACTGCAGCAGCATCGCCACGCTGGCGCACAGGAATGCGGTCATCGCCGAAAGGCCGTGCACCAGCGGCCACGCAAGCGGGGCCCGCTCGGGCAGCCAACTGTCCCCCACCGCAACGCCTGCCAGGCCCAGCCCGGCACACACGAACAGCAGCGCTGCTGCGCCACTGCGGCGCGGACCGCGCAGGTGCCGGTACATGGAAAGCCCGAGTACCACGATGGCCCCTGCCAGCAGGCAGTACGCCGTGCGCAGCGCAAGCCCCCAGGGTCCGTGCAGATACAGGCTCAGGGTAGCGTTGACCCAGTCAAGGTCAGCGCGCGCGAACTGGGTCCACAGGGCGGTCGCCACGAACAGCAGCAACGCCACCATCGCAATGCCACTGGCACAGCGAGGGTCGCGTGCACGGTTCATGGCGCGCCTGCCTCCGGATGCCGCAGCAACCACGCCGCCAGCGCCTGCCGGTAGTTCTGCAGCGCTTCGCTGTACAGGTCGAGCACGCACAACGGGCAGCCACTGCCGCAGCATTCATTCGGACCGGGCGCTTCCGGCGGTATCGGACGGGGATCGGGATCAGTCACGCAATCAGGCCAACAGGACAGGCCGCCAGTGTAGCGGCCGCTCTCAGGGCCCGGCCACCCGCAGCAGGTTGGCCCGTGCCGGTGCGTCGAAATGCTGGTGGAACAGATCGCTGAGGTAGATGCGTGGCTGCCGCGCCAGGTTGCGCAGGAAGCGGCGACGGCCGGCGCGGTACAGGAACGCAGGCACGCTGCCGGCGTACTCTTCGGCCACGCCGCGGTCGTAGGCGTCAAACACCGCTTCGGGCGCGCCGAGGATGGCCATGTCGCAGTCCAGGAACAGCGCCGCCTCGTTGTCGACGTCGCCGGGCTGCAGGCTGCCGTGGCGCGCGGTCAGCAGGATCAGTTCGCGCACCCGCGCCACGTCGATGTCCTGTTCGGGCAGCCACTGTGCGATCGCTTCGGCAGCGAGCTCAGCCGAACGCGCCTCGTTGTCCTTGCGCCCGCTTTCATAGATCGCATCGTGGTACAGCACGGCCAGGTAGACCTCGCGCGGCTGTTGCCACCGCGCCTGCGCAGCGGCCCACTGCGCGTGCTGAAGCAAGGCGCGCACGTGGCCGAAGTGGTGGTAGGCCCGCGGGGGTGCGGCATAGCTGGCCTGCAGGGCGTCCCACTGCCCGGCGGGCAGGATGATCGGCTGGAATTCCATCCGCTCAGGATGTGCCAGCGGGCGGCCACGACGCAAGCACTGGACAATCTTTCACCACCCTTTCACACGCCCTGCAACGACAGCGTCATCGCCACTTATGCACAGCTTTCTCCGCGCATGGTCCACACCCGCTGTGGATGACCGGCATGTGTCCGACCAGCGGTGCGGCGGCGGGCATGGGCCGGTCTATGCTCGGCCCAATGGCGCGTGCCGCGCCTGCGGAGAATGGCGATGAGCCGCCTGTCGTTGCACGCCGTGGTGATGCTTGCCCTGGTCGCGCTGGCCGCCGCTCCGGCGATGGCCCAGCCAAGGGTGGAGATCCCTTCCGCCCAGTTGCAGGCCGTGCCACCGACGGTACCGCCCCCCTCCCCGGCTGAAGTGACGGCCATCCCGCCAGCACTGTCCGCGCTGCTGCAGGCCCGCGTCATCGATCCCGGCGGCGGCCGCGGACCACAGTTGCTTCGACTGGCGGAAATGATCTTCGACCGCGATGGCATGGACCTGCAGTACGACGCCGGGGCGACCTACACCATCGAAGAGACATGGCTGCATCGTCGCGCCAACTGCCTGTCCTTCACCCTGCTGTTCGTCACCCTGGCGCGCCATATCGGCATCCAGGCGCAGGTGCAGGAAGTGGCGCAGGTGGTGTCGTGGTACCAGGATGCCGGCGTGCTCTACAACGTCGGTCACGTCAACGCGGGCATCGAATTCAACGGCCGCCGCGGCACCGTCGACCTGGACCGCAACGTGCTGTACGACCGCGACGGCCCGCGGCCGATCAGTGATGCGCGGGCGCTTGCCCACTTCTACAACAACCGCGGTGCCGAACGGATGGAGGCCGGTGACGTGGCAGGCGCGCGTGCGTGGTACGGCGCCGCGTTGGGCCAGGCAAGCGACTTCCCTTCGGCGCTGAACAACCTTGGCGTCCTGGAAACCCGCCAGGGCAACCTGGCACTTGCGCGGCAGCATTACGCCGATGCGCTGCGCATCGCACCGCGCAACCCCGCCAGCCTGGCCAATGCGAGCAACCTCTTGTTGCGGCTGGGCGAAACCAGCGAAGCGGCACGCCTGCAGGCCCGCCTGCGCAGCGTGCGGCAGAGTGATCCGTTCTTCCAGTATGTGCTCGGCACCCAGGCCGAACGCGCCGGTGATGCCAATGCAGCCATCACCTTTTACCGGCGTGCGCTGCGTCTGTACGACAGCGCACACCAGTTCCACTTCGCGCTCGCCCGTGCCTACCTGATGGCCGGCCAGCTGGAGCGCGCCAATGACGAACTGGCGCGCGCACAGGCGTTGGGCGGTGCAGCCCTGGAGTCACGTTACCAGGACAAGCTGGACAGCCTGCAGCGCTGGCGGCGGCAGCAGGCCAGCGCCCGGCTGGGCCGCTGAGGCATCAGGCCTTCTTGAGGAAGCAGGTCTTCAGCACCAGGCCCTTGATCTTGTCCGAGTTGCCTTCGATATGCTCGGCATCGTCTTCCACCAGGCGGATGTTGCGGATCACCGTGCCCTGCTTGAGCGGGATCGACGAGCCCTTGACCTTCAGGTCCTTGATCACCGTGACCGTGTCACCGGCAGCCAGCACGTTGCCATTGCTGTCCCGTACCACCACGCCGGAACCGACACCTTCCTCGGCGGTCCACTCGAAGCCGCAGTCGGCGCAGATCATCAGGGCGCCGTCGGCATAGGTGTTTTCAAGCGTGCATTGCGGGCAGGCGGGGGTGGCGGACATCGGGCAAAACCTGGCTGTAGTTCGACAGCGGCCATTGTAACCGCCCGCCCTGGCGGACCGGCCCTACCGCTGGGCCGGCCAGCGCGCTACAGTGCGCGGCCCTCGAAACAGCGGAATCCCACCATGCGCCTGGGCATCGACTTCGGCACCAGCAACTCCGCCGCAGCCATCGTCCGCGATGGCCAGGTACAGCCGATCCGTTTCGGCGACGCCGACCAGTTCCGCACCTCGGTGTACTTCCCCGGCATCATGCAGGACCCCGGTGAGTTCAAGCTGGAACCCGGCCAGGAACATGAGCTGCAGGCGCTGATCGAAGCGGCCGCCGCCCAGGCACGTGCCAACGGCCAGGCCCGCCCGCCCGAAGCCCTGCGCCGCGAAGCACTGCTGTCGCTGCGCCGCCAGTGGATGGAAAAGCGCATGGCCGAGCCGCGCAGTTCCAGCCAGCTGCTGCAGAACGCGGTGTATGGCGATGACGCGCTGGAAGCGTACTTCGAGGAGAACGAAGGCAACCTGGTGCAGAGCCCGAAATCGATGCTCGGCTACAACCTGCATCCGCGCGCTCGCCAGACCATCACCGGGATCGCCACCCACATCCTGGAACACATCCGGCTCACCGCCAGCGCGCAGCTGGGCACACCGGTGCGCGAAGCCCTGTTGGGCAGGCCGGTGCAGTTCCGCAGTTCCATCGGCGATGCCGGCAACGACCAGGCGCTGGCGATCCTGCGCGAAGCCGCGCTGGGCGCCGGTTTCGACGAAGTGGCCTTCATGGAAGAGCCCGCCGCTGCCGCCATGCACTACCACGCCACCAGTGGGCAGCCGCACGAGGCGATCATCGTGGACATCGGCGGCGGCACCACCGACATCGCCCATGCCCGCGTGGGCGGGGGCGAGCCGCCGCGCATCCACCGCGCCTGGGGCATCGCCCGCGGCGGTACCGATATCGATCTGGCGCTCAGCCTGGCCGCCTACATGCCGCTGTTCGGCCGTGGCATCACCCGGGTGCCGACCCACCACTACGTGGAAGCGGCGATGGTGCAGGACATGACCCGCCAACGCGACTTCCGCCAGCACAGCTACGACCACGTCGAAGACCCCTATGGCAGCCGGCTGCAGGCGCTGCAGGACACCGGCAACACCGCACGCCTGTACCGTGAGGTGGAACGCGCCAAGATCAGCCTGAGTGGCGCTGCCGCGCATGCCAGTCCGCTGCCGTTCATCGAAAAGGACCTGCAGGCGGAAACCTCCGCCGAGGGCCTGGGGCAGGCCGCGCACGGCTACCTTGGCCAGCTGCGCGAGCTGCTCGACCAGGTCCGCCAGGACATCGACCAGGCACCGGATGCGGTGTTCATGACCGGCGGCATGTCCCGCGCCGGCTACCTGCGGCAGGCCGCCGCAGACGCCTTCCCGGAGGCGCGGCAGGTGCATGGCGACGCCTCCTTCGGCGTCGTGCAGGGCCTCGCGCTGGCCGCAGCGGGTTCGCATTAACATATCTCCGCACGATCCGCGTTAAACTCGACCGGCTTGACATTCACCTGCGCTTACCGCTGACGTGCGCCCTTGTGGCGCACGCCGCGCTCTCCAGTGCGCAGCCGCCCCCTGCGGGCCCTGTGGCCATGCTTTCCTTGGCGCTGCCATGACCACGCACCCGCTCCGAGCCGCGATCGAGACCATCCTTGGGCATTACGAAGGCCCACGAGGCCTTACAACCTGAGCAGACCCCCTCCTCCATCGACTGTCGTCGCTGTGACGCGGTGTGCTGCCGTATGCCGGTGTGGTTGATGCCGGGCGATGACGTCCCCATCTGGTTCGTTGAAAGCGACGGCCACGGCGGTCGCCGCATGGCGCAGAACGAAGAAGGCTGGTGCGCAGCCATCGACCCGTATCACCTGCGTTGTTCCATCTATACGCAGCGCCCCGCCATCTGTCGCCAGTTCGAGATGGGCGGCGATGACTGCCAGCGTGAACGGCAGGATTACCAGCACCAGGCACTTGCCTGGACCCCTCCCCACCCTTCCACCTGACAGGAGCACCCATGCCCCGCAAGGCAAAGACCCCCGCGAAGGCCAGCAACACCATCCGCAACGAGCGCAAGGGCGGTTCATCCTCCACGCCCAGCAGCAACAGCATCGCCGCCGACCTGGCCGCGTTCCGCAAGGCTGGCGGCAAGATCGAAGTCCTCGGCAACACCTGGTCGCTGAAGAAAGCCAGCTGACCGCGTCGGCGACCGCGGCGGCATCACCGCCGCGGCCGGCCAAGGCTGGCCCCTGCCAACGGGTCAGCGATCCAGCCGCACCCGCACGCCACCGGAATGCGATTCCAGGCTGATGTCCCCATCGCCATTGCCCAACCGGGTATCCAGCGAGCTGCCAGGCCCGTAACGCGGCCGTTCCACCTTGCCGGCGTCGCTCTGGATGGAGCCACTGAAACTGTTGACCGACAGCTGCGCGGACACGTTGCGCGGCAGGTGCAGGGAGATCGGCGCACTGACCGATTCCACACTGATCCGCCCGCCCGGTGCCAAGGCCGCCGCGGAAAGCTCGACCGTGCCCGATACGGTTTCCACCACCATGCGCTGGGTGCGCCCGGCCTCCACGCCAACCCGGCCCGACACCGAGGTGGCGCCGATTTCGCCGGACAACCCACCAGCGGCCCGGATGCTGCCACTCACCGTCCGCGCGTCCATGCGGGGGGTCTGCACCTGCGCGTCAATATCACCGCTGACGGTGTTGAGTGTGCTCTCGCCGCTGCGACCGGCAGCGCGCAGGTCACCGCTGACCGTGTTTGCCTGCAGGCGCTTGACGTCGATCGCACTGATGTCCAGGCCGGCGCTCACCGTACCCAGCTGCAGCTCCACCGCACGCGGCACGCGCAGTTCCAGCGTGGCGCCGCCACTGTTGCTGCGCCGCGGGTACTGCACTTCCCAACGCACCCGGTTGGCGCTTTTTTCCTGCTTCAGGGTCAATCCCTCGGCCAGCGTGCCGGTGAGCTGCACATCACTGCGGTCCCAGCCGCGTACGACCACCTTGCCGGCGATGTTGCTCAATTCGACCCGCCCGCCACTGGCGATGGCATGGCGCTCATCGACGCGGGTGTCCGCCCACGCCGGCAGGGACAGCAGCGCCAACGCGGCGAAAAGCAGCGGGCGGCGTAGGAAACAAGCGTTCATGGTCATGATTCTCCTGTTGGATCGGATCAGCTGGGCAGGCCGGTAGCGGACGTTGCCGCCTGCCGGGTCAGTTCAAGCCGCAGCGCATAGGTGCGCTGAAGCTGTTCAAGCAGGTGGCGCGAACGCGGGCTCTGCGCCAGCGCGGCATGGATCTGGTGGGCACTGTCGTCCAGCTCGCGCAGCGCCGGGCGCCACTCAGGCGCATCGACCCGTGGCAGCGCTGCGATGGCCTGCTGGTAATCGGCGCTCATCGCGCTGGCCTGCTGCTGCAGCACGCTGGGCGCAGCCGGCGTCTGCGATGGCAGCTGCCTCGTCATCGGCGCCACCCAGTACAAGGCAACGCTGGCGGCCAATGCCGCGCCGGCTGGCACTGCCCAGCGCAGGCGGCGCCGTGCGGAGCGGCCGTGGCCCAGCGTGCGCAGCGGGGCGGCGACGATCGCCGGCCGCGGCGGCAGCGCAGCCTGCAACCGTGCCCAACCGTCACCTGGCGGCGCCAGCTCCCTTGGCAGCGCGCGCAGGCGCTGCTGCAGCGCATCGTCGGTGTGGTCGGTGTCGTCGGTCATACGGGGGTCTTCGTGGGTCATGTCATGTCTCCCAGGCGCGCGCGCAGCAGGCCGCATGCTCGATGCAACTGTGCCTTCGAACTGCCGACCGCCATCTGCAGCTGTTCGGCGATCTCACTGTGTTTCCAGCCTTCGATGTCATGCAGTACCAGCACGGCGCGCGCGCGCGGCGGCAAGGTGGCCAGCCCCCTTTCCAGGTCGCGCTCGGTCCCGGCGCAACGGTCATGCACGTGCATTTCCGGCAGGTCCAGGTCCGCATCGTCCAGGCTGTCGTGGGCCTGGTTGCTGCGTGCGCGCAGCTCCATCAACGCGGCGTTGACCGCCAGCCGATGCAGCCAGGTGGCGATGCTGCTGTCCATCCGGAAGGCCGGCAGCGCTTTCCAAGCCTGCAGGAACGCTTCCTGCAGCGCGTCTTCGGCACGTGCCTGCTGGCCGCCGCACAACCGCCACACCACCGCGAACAGGCGCGGCGCATACCGCCGGTACAGCTGCTCGTAGGCGGCCACATCGCCCGCGGCGGCAGCCCGCACCACCGCCGGTTCGTCGTAGCCAGGCCGGTCTGTATCAAGTGCGGGCGTGAGCGTGTCGAGCATGACCCTTGGATGCGGCGCCCGCGGAAAAGGTTTAAAGCGGCTGAGCGGGAGGTGGCGTTAAACCTTTCGGTCCCCGCCTGCATCCAAGCCAGGTACCCAGCGGCCACCCCGGCCACGGAGAAGGCCCATGTCCACCCCCGCCGCCAGCGGCCTGCTTGCCATCCTCGTCTGCGGCCTGCTGCAGGGCAATCCCCTGCAACTGCAGGTGCGCCTGCAGGGCAACCGCGCCTGCCTGCTGCAGCACGGCGTAGTGGCGGCCTGTGCCGACCTGCCCGGCGCCATGGCGATGGTCGATCCCCGGGCCGGGCGCAGGTAACATCGACCTCCCCCTGCGTTACCGGATGTCTGTTCGATGGAAAAGTACCTGCCGCCGTGGGCCCATGCCTGGCTGGAACAAGCAGAGATGGTCCTGCTGGTACTGGCCACGCTGCTGGCCGCGTGGCTGCTGAAGCTGGTGCTGCGACGGTTGATCCGCCGCTTCGCTGCGCATTACACCCTTCCGCCGGAAATGGTGATGGGCGCGCGCCGGATCACGACCTTCGTCATCTACTTCGGTGCGCTGCTGGTGATCCTGCGCATCCTGGGCACGTCCGGAACGGTGCTGTGGACAGCCTTCACCGGCTTTGCGGCGGTGGGCGCGGTGGCGTTCTTCGCGGCCTGGAGCGTGCTGTCGAACATCTTCTGCACGCTGCTGATCTTCACCACGCGGCCGTTCCGCCTGCACGATTACATCGAGGTGCTGGAGAACGGCGAGAAGCCGGGGCTGAAGGGCCGGGTGATCGACGTGAACCTGATCTACACCACGCTGCAGGAAACCGGCGAGGGACACGAAGGCACGGTGTTGCAGCTGCCGAACAACCTGTTCTTCCAGCGCACCGTGCGGCGGTGGCGGGATCCTTCCACGGCGCCGGGTGGGATCCAGGGCGACGGTTGAGGGGTTGTCGAACGGGTGGGACCCCCTCGCGGGTGGCTTCTATTGCTGCAACTGGCGTGGGCCGGGCGGTGGGGCTGGTCGGGGGACGGCAAAAGCTGCGTCCATGCGGGCCTCGTTTCGCGCCATCCATGGCGCTCAACGCCCCCGCCCAGCCCCACCGCCCGACCCTCTGACAGGTTCCTGGGGCCGCCGCCCGCGTAATAAAAATACAAAGGCAGGGGTCAGAGTCCTTTCGCGTAGCGAAAGGACTCTGACCCCATCTGTCTCCCACTCTTTCCGCCTCGAATCGGCTCACCATGTGTCGGCGGGGTGCGTCCGCGAGCTTTGGGAGGACGCTGCTGGTTCAGCGTAGCTGGCTGTCCTTGCTGCCGCGGCGGTTGTAGCCGGACTGGGCGTTTTCGTCTTCGTCGTGGGCCTGCTGGCAGGACACGCACAGGCGGACGCCGGGCACGGCCTGGCGGCGTGCCAGAGGGATCGGGGCGCCACATTCTTCGCAGTGTTCCAGGCCGGGGCCCTGCTTGAGCTGGCTGCGGGCGCGGGCGATGGCATCGTCGACGGTGGCGTCGATCTGGTCCTGCACGGCGCCGTCCTGTGCCCATCCGGTGGCCATGGGGCTTCCTCCACGGGGGATATGGGTATCCAGCCTAATCCCGCACGGGTGAAGCACCCGTTGGGTGTGGCGAACGGGTGAGACCCCCTCGCGGGTGCTTTGAAGCTGGAGCTGGGTTGGGTCGGGCGGGGAGGCTATGCGGGGCACGCGCAAGTACGTCCATGTAGCTCTTCGCGGCTCCTGCCGCTCAAGGCCCCGCACAGCCTCCCCGCCCGACCCCCGACAGGTTCCGGTGGCTCCCACCCGCGTAAAAAAAAGCAAAAAAAACGGTAGCGCCGAAGGCAGCGGCAGGAGCCGCTGCCAACGTCGCTTGCGACGGCCCCTAGGGTGGCGGTCTGGTAGCGCCGACCATGGGTCGGCGGAATCCATCAGACCCCATTCCTCCAGAATCCGCCGACCATGGGTCGGCGCTACCGCAGGTCCCATGGCCACCATGGACCTGTCGAAGGCGGGGCGGGGTGGCTGTGCAGGACCGTCTTTTCGCATGGATGCGAAAAGCGAGCCTACAGGGACGTACTTGCGGCGTGTCCTGCACAGCCACCCCGTCCCGCCAGCACGCAGCCCGCTTTTGACTCTGAGGCCCGCCCGGCACGCAGGCCTCCGACCATGGGGCGGCGCTACCGGAGGCCGCCATGGACCAGTCGAAGGCGGGCTAGAATCGACGGTTCCATTACCCAAGGGCCGCTTCATGCGCTCGAACCTGCTTGCTTTCTCCATCGTCGCCAGCCTTGGCCTGGCCCAGGTCGCCCATGCCGCAGAAGGCATGTGGGTGCCCCAGCAGTTGCCGGAAATCGCCGGCCCTTTGCAGAAGGCCGGCCTGAAGCTGTCCGCCGAACAGCTGGCCGACCTGACCGGTGACCCGATGGGCGCGGTGGTCGCCCTCGGCGGCTGCACCGCCAGCTTCGTCTCCCCGCAGGGCCTGGTGGTCACCAACCACCACTGCGCCTACGGCGCCATCCAGCTGAATTCGACCGCCGAAAAGAACCTGATCAAGGACGGCTTCAACGCCCCGAAGACCGGCGACGAACTCAGCGCCGGCCCGAACGCCCGCGTGTACGTGCTCGACCAGATCACCGATGTGACCGCCCAGGCCAAGGCTGCCATCGCCGCGGCCGGCAAGGATCCGCTGGCCCGCACCCGCGCACTGGATGCGTTCGACAAGTCGCAGGTGGCCGCCTGCGAGGCCGACGCCGGCTTCCGCTGCCGCCTGTACAGCTTCTCCGGTGGCAACACCTACCGGCTGTTCCGCAACCTGGAAATCAAGGACGTGCGGCTGGTCTACGCCCCCCCGGGCAGCGTCGGCAAGTTCGGCGGCGACATCGACAACTGGATGTGGCCGCGCCATACCGGTGACTTCTCCTTCTACCGCGCCTACGTGGGCAAGGACGGCAAGCCAGCGGCGTTCTCGGCCGACAACGTGCCGTACCAGCCCAAGCACTTCCTGAAGTTCGCCGACCAGCCGCTGGGTGCCGATGACTTCGTGATGGTGGCCGGCTACCCGGGCCGCACCAACCGCTACGCACTGGCTGGCGAATTCAACGAAACCGCCGACTGGACCTATCCGACCATCGCCCGTCACTACAACGCCGTGCTGAAGCTGATCGAAGATGCCGGCAAGGCCGACGCCGACGTCAAGGTGAAGTACGCCGCCACCGCGGCCAGCATGAACAACGTCGCCAAGAACTACGCCGGCCAGCTGGAAGGCTTCAAGCGTATCGACGCGGCCGGCCAGAAGCAGGCCGAAGAGGCGCAGGTGCTGGCCTGGTTGAAGCAGCAGGGCACCGCTGGCAAGCCAGCGCTGGCCGCGCATGCGCAGTTGCTCAAGCACCTGGAAACCGGCCGCAGCACGCGCGAGCGTGACCTGTTCGTCAACCAGTTCAACAACACCTCTGCCGTCGGTTCGGCGATCACCCTGTACCGCACCGCGATTGAGCGCAGCAAGCCAGACGCCGAGCGCGAGGTCGGTTACCAGCAGCGTGACCTGCCGACCATCGAAGGCGGCGTGCGCCAGATGGACCGCCGCTACGTGGCGAAGATGGACCAGCAGCTGCAGCAGTACTGGCTGGACCAGTACGTGGCCCTGCCGGCCGCGCAGCGCGACAATGCGGTGCTGAACCAGTGGCTGGGCGGCAGCGATGCCAACGCGGTCAAGGCACTGGTCAACAAGCTGGGTGCCACCCGGCTGGGCAGCCTGGATGAGCGCCTGAAGTGGCTCACCGCCGACCGCGCCGCATTCGAAGCGAGCACCGATCCGGCCATCCAGTACGCGGTGGCGATGATGCCGGCGCTGCTGAAGCAGGAAGAGCAGAAGAAGATCCGCGAAGGTGAGTCGCTCAGCGCGCGCCCGCTCTACCTGCAGGCCGTGGCGGACTACAAGAAGAGCCAGGGCGGATTCGTCTATCCCGACGCCAACCTGTCGCTGCGCATCACCTTCGGCAACGTCATGGGCTACGGCAAGGACGGGGTGAACTACACCCCGTTCACCACGCTGGAAGGCATCGTGGCGAAGGAAACCGGCGAAGACCCGTTCGATTCGCCGAAGGCGCTGCTCGATGCGGTCAAGGCAAAGCGGTATGGCGGCCTGGAAGACAAGCGCGTCGGTTCGGTGCCGGTCAATTTCCTGTCCAACCTGGACATCACCGGCGGCAACTCCGGCTCGCCGGTGCTGGACGCGCACGGCAAGCTGGTCGGCCTGGCCTTCGATGGCAACTGGGAATCGGTCAGTTCCAACTGGGTGTTTGATCCGGTCATGACCCGCATGATCGCCGTGGACAGCCGCTACATGCAGTGGATCATGCAGGAGGTGGCGCCGGCGCCGCAGCTGCTGAAAGAACTGAACCTGGCGAAGTAAGCGGTCACGGGGCGGATTCCCACGGGATCCGCCCTGTTTTCCCACGGCGGGGCTTCAGGCGGAGCAGGTATGATGGCGCTCCGGCGTGGTTTCACAGGACGTGAACGAAACGCCGGATCTCCTCCCCCCAAGGACCCGTACCCCGCATGCGCATCCTGCTTGCCCGTCACGGCGAAACGCCGTGGAACGCCGAAGGCCGTTACCAGGGCCAGATCGATATCCCGTTGTCGCCGATCGGCGAATCCCAGGCGCAGGCGCTTGGCGAACGATTGAAGTCCGTGGACATCACCCGTGCGGTGGCCTCGCCGCTGTCACGCGCGCAGCGCACCGCGCAGCTGGCACTCGGCGCCCGCGCCGACATGCTGCTGACCGAACCGGAGCTGCAGGAAATCGCCCACGGTGAGTGGGAGGGCCTGTTGGCCAGCGAGATCCATGAAAAAGACCCGTCACGGCTGCGCGCCTGGCGCGAAGAACCGGACACCGTGCTGATGCCGGGCGGCGAATCGCTGCGCCTGGTGCTGGACCGCAGCTGGCGTGGCCTGACGCGTGCCGCCGAAGGCCTCGGCGAGGACGACACCCTGCTGGTCGTGGCCCACGATGCGGTGAACCGGGTCATCCTGTGCCGGATCCTCGGCCTGCCGATCAGCCGCCTGTGGAGCTTCCGCCAGGCGCCGACCACGCTGAACCTGCTGGAAGGTCCAGACATCGAACAACTCGAAGTGGTGCGCATGAACGACTGCGCCCACCACACGCCGTTCTTCGGCGAAGCCAAGCACCGCGCCCTGTAACCTAATCGATTGGACGTCCCACCGTGACTGCACTGCCCACTACGCTCAGCGACTGGCTCGTTTTCATCGAGCGCCAGCACCCGGCCACCATCGACATGGGACTGGAGCGCGTGCGCACCGTTGCCACCGCCCTGCAGCTGGGTGCCCCTGCGCAGCGCACCATCACGGTGGGCGGTACCAACGGCAAGGGCTCCACGGTGGCCTTCGTCGAAGCGATCGCGCGTGCCGCCGGCTGGAAGGTCGGCGCCTATACCTCGCCGCACCTGCTGCGCTACAACGAACGCGTGCGCATCAATGGCGAAGAAGCCAGCGACGAGGCACTGGTGGCGGCCTTCAGCGCGGTCGAAGCCGCGCGTGGCGATACCACGCTGACCTACTTTGAATACGGCACGCTGGCGGCCTTCTACCTGTTCGCGCAGGCCGGACTGGACCTGGCGGTGCTGGAAGTCGGGCTGGGGGGGCGCCTGGATGCGGTGAACCTCATCGACGCCGACGTGGCCGTCATCACCACCGTGGACATCGACCACGCCGACTGGCTGGGCGCTGACCGCGAAAGCATCGGCACCGAAAAGGCCGGCATCCTGCGTGGCTGGAAGCCGGCCGTGCTGGGCGAGATCGATCCGCCGTCCAGCGTGCTGCGGCGGGCCTATCTGATCGGTGCCAATGCGATCCGCGCCGGCAGCGATTATTTCAACGAAGCACTGGACGCGCAGACCTGGGCCTGGCGCGATGTCGCCGTGCGGCTTGAGTTGCCGATGCCTTCGCTGGCCGGCCCGGTGCAGCTGGCCAATGCCGGTGCGGCCATTGCCGCGCTGCGTTCGCTGGAGCTGCCGCCCGGCTGTTCGCTGCCACGCGCCGCCTACGCCGAAGGCATCGCCGCCGCGCGCATCGACGGCCGGCTGCAGCGCGTCGAGCGTGATGGGATCAAGGTGCTGGTCGACGTGGGCCACAACCCACAGGCGGCCGCCGCGCTGGCCCGCGCGCTGCAGGCCGAACCTGTCAGCGGGCGCACCCTGGCGGTGTATGCCGGCCTGCAGGACAAGGATGCGGCCGGCGTGGTGCAGGCGCTGGGCGAGGCCGTGAGCGAATGGACGCTGGCCGGGCTGGAAGGCCCGCGCGGCCAGGACGCCGCCGCGCTGGCGGCCCGACTCGCCGGAACCGTTGCCGCGGATGCTTCACAGGCCGATACGGTGGCCCACGCGCTGGCCCAGGTGCTGGCGCAGGCAGTGCAGGGAGACCGCGTACTGGTGTTCGGTTCCTTCCATACCGCCGCCCAAGCGCTGGCTTGGCTGCAGACCGCCACCTGAGCCGCGTTCAGCCGTTGCCGACGCTGCATCACGGCAGGACCGTATAATCATCGGCAGTTCCCACCTGTTGCCTGCCATCCGTGGATACGTCCCTGAAACAGCGTCTGATCGGTGCCATCGTCCTGGTGGCCCTTGCCGTGATCTTCCTGCCGATGCTGGTGACCGGCCCTGCCCGCAACAGCACCGCCGACAGCGTGCCGCTGGAAGTGCCCGGTGCGCCGGCCAATGCCCAGTTCGAAACACGCGAGTTGCCATTGGCCGCTCCCGCGGGAGGTGACAGTGGCCTGCGCGGCGCCGCGCCGCTGCAGGAAGCTGCCGCCACTGCCGCCGCCACGGTGGATACCGGTCCGGCCGTGGCCGCCGGCAATTTCGCGGTCAGCTTCGGTGCCTATGCGAGCAAGGCCGATGCCGATGCGGTGATCGCCCACCTGAAGGGCGCGCAGCTGCCCGGTTTCAGCGAGACCGCCACGATCAACGGCAAGCAAGCGTGGCGTGTCCGCGTCGGCCCCTTCGTTGACCGCGCACAGGCCGAATCGGCCCGGCTGCAGGCCGTGAAGATCCGCAGCGACGTGCGTGCCGAAGTAGTCACCCTGGATGCCAACGGTGACGGCGCCGCCGCGACCGCGCAGGCGCCGGCCGCCACCACCACGCCGCTGGGCGGCAACCCGGTGCAGACCCAGGCGCTACCGGAAACCACGCCCTCCGCAGCGGCTGCCGCGCCGGCACCCAAGCCCGAACCGAAGCCGACCCCGACCCCTGCGCCGGACACCAAGGCGGTCGCCGCAAAGCCGGCAACGCCTGCGCCGGTGGCCAAGCCGGAAGTGAAGCCTGAGGTGAAGGCGCCAGCGGCCCCGGCCGCCAGCGGCGTGGGGTTCGCCGTGCAGCTGGGCGCGTTCGGCCAGGCCGCCGATGCCAACGCCCTGCGCGATAAAGCGCGCGCGGCCGGCTTCAGCGCCTTCGTCGATCAGGTCCGCACTGACAAAGGCGTGCTCAGCCGGGTCCGTGTCGGGCCGGTCGCCAACCGTGCCGAGGCCGACCAGCTGAAGGCGCAGGTCGCCGCCCGGGTCGGCGTGGCCGGCATGGTCAGACCGCACCCCTGATGCCCATTCCCGGCCAGGACGCCCAAGGAAACCCGCCCGCATGATCGACATCGTGCTGGCCTGCGTGATCGCCATCTCGACCCTGCTGGGGTTCGTGCGGGGCTTCGTTGGCATCGTGGTCGGCACGCTGTCCTGGCTGCTGGCCGGCTGGGCGGCCTTCCTGTTCGGCAATGACGTCGCACACCTGTGGTCAGCGCCGGCACAGCCGGGCAACGGCCATCTGGTGGGCGGCTATGTGACGGTGTTCCTCGCCGTGCTGATCGCGGTCACCGTGCTGGGCATGCTGGTCCGCGCCGGGCTGCGCATGGCGCTGCTGGGCGGCGCCGACCGCATGCTGGGCGGCGCATTGGGCCTGGTGCGTGGCGGCTTCATCAGCGCGGTGCTGCTGCTGATGGCCACCTTCACCCCGCTCACCGCCGAACCGGCCTGGCAGCAGTCCTACCTGCGTGCGGCGCTGCAGCCGGTGGTGGGGTGGATGGATGCCCAGCTGCCGGATGTTTCATGGCCGATGCAGAACCTCGAGCGGATGGTGCCCAAGGGCCTGCCATCGTCGCTGGATGGGCTGGTACCGGCTGGCTTGCCCTTGCCGTCCAGCGGTTCGTCCCCATTTGCTGAAAGCCTGTTGGGAAAGCCGACCGCGACAGGCGATAATGGTGTCCTCGGCGAGGTGGTGGCGGGACGCGGATGGCCGCGTAACGTGGACCCGGCCAGGGGCGCGGCGAGCGAGTCCGCGAACGCCCCGGCACTGCCCGCGAACATCGAGTCGGCGCCCGAGCGTCCAGATCCTGCCGCTGTCCCGTAAGGCGGCTCCCCCGGCCAGGCACGGCCAACATCCCTGTAGATGGGCGCAGCCCAGCGGAGATTACGCAACATGTGTGGCATCGTCGGAATCGTCGGCAACCAGAACGTGGCCGGGCAGCTCTATGACGGCCTGACCGTCCTCCAGCATCGTGGCCAGGACGCGGCGGGCATCGCCACCGTCGACGGCACCCGCCTGCGCGTGCAGAAGGCCAACGGCCTGGTCCGCGACGTGTTCGATGCGCGCACCATGTCCACCCTGGAAGGGCGCGTCGGCATTGCCCACGTGCGCTATCCCACCGCCGGTTCCGAAGGCATGGACGAGGCGCAGCCGTTCTACGTCAACTCGCCCTATGGCATCGCGCTGGCGCACAACGGCAACCTGATCAACACCGAAGACCTGCGTCGCCAGGTGTTCGAACAGGACCGCCGCAACGTCAACACCGATTCGGACAGCGAAGTGCTGCTGAACATCTTCGCCTACGAACTGGATGCACAGAAGCAGCTCAGCCCGGAAGCGGCGATCCGTGCGGTTTCGCACGTGCACCGCCGTTGCAAGGGGGGCTATGCGGTGGTCAGCGTGGTGCTGGGCCTGGGCCTGGTCGCCTTCCGCGATCCGCATGGCATCCGCCCGCTGGTGCTGGGCAAGCGCAGCCACGCCGAAGGCGATGAATACATCGTGGCCTCCGAATCGGCCGCGCTGGACGTGCTGGGCTTCCAGCGCATCCGCGACGTGCAGCCGGGCGAAGCGCTGGTGATCACCGCGCGCGGCGAACTGTTCTCGGAAATCTGCTCCGAGCCGGCCGAACACACCCCGTGCATCTTCGAGTACGTGTATTTCGCGCGCCCCGATTCGATGATCGACAACGTGTCGGTGCACAAGGCGCGCATGCGCATGGGCATCAAGCTGGGCGAGAAGATCCTGCGGCTGCGCCCGGACCACGACATCGACACCATCATCCCGATCCCGGACACCTCGCGCGATGCCGCGCTGGAGATCTCCAACACGCTCGGGGTGAAGTACCGCGAAGGCTTCATCAAGAACCGTTACATCGGCCGTACCTTCATCATGCCGGGGCAGGGCGAGCGGGTGAAATCCGTGCGCCGCAAGCTCAACCCGATCCACCTGGAGTTCCGCAACCGGGTGGTGCTGCTGGTGGATGACTCGATCGTGCGCGGCACCACCAGCCAGCAGATCGTGCAGATGGCGCGCGACGCCGGCGCCCGCAAGGTCTACCTGGCCAGCGCCGCCCCGCCGGTGCGTTACCCGAACATCTACGGCATCGACATGCCGGCCGCCGAAGAGCTGGTCGCGCACAACCGCAGCGTGGAAGAAATCGAAGCGCACCTGGGTTGCGACTGGCTGATCTACCAGGACATCGAAGACATGGAAGCGGCGGTGCGCGAAGGCAACCCGGCACTGCAGAACTTCGATTCCTCGTGCTTCAACGGGCATTACCCGACCGGCATCGAGCCGGGCTACTTCGAGCGCATCCAGCAACTGCGTTCGGACGACGCCAAGCACAAGCGCCGCGCCTGATCGTGAGCGCCACGGCCCCATGCGACGTCGATGCTTCCGACGTCGCCGGTGACCTGCTGCGCGCCGCGCAGCAGTGCCTGGCCGAGGCCGACCCGCTGCGCAAGGTCGCGCTGACCCAGGCCCATGCTGCGGCCTTCCGTGCCGGTCGGCTGAAGCTGCCGGCCGATCCGCCGGCGCCGGCGCCGATCCGCATGCCCGGGCGTCCGGCCACCCTGCAGCAGGTGCACCCGCGCGATGTGCCACGGCGAAAGCTGGGCGGCGCGGAAGGGCGCGCACGTTTCATCCATGCCATCGCGCATATCGAACTCAACGCGATCGACCTGGCGTGGGATGCGGTCTACCGCTTCCGGGGTCTGCCGTCGGCCTTCTACGCTGACTGGGTCAGTTGCGCTGACGACGAATCGCGGCATTTCCTGATGTTGCGCGAACGGCTGCAGGCGCACGGCCATGACTATGCCGATTTCCCCGCCCACAACGGGCTGTGGGAGATGTGCGAGAAGACCGCCCACGACGGATTGGCGCGCATGGCCCTGGTGCCGCGCGTGCTTGAAGCGCGTGGCCTGGATGTCACTCCGGGGCTGATCGCCAAACTGCGTGGCTGCGGCGACGAGCAGACCGCCGACGTGCTTGAGATCATCCTGCGCGAAGAAGTCGCCCACGTGGCAGCCGGTACCCGCTGGTACCGCTGGTACTGCGACCGGGCCGGCGTGGAACCGCGTGCCCGCTTCAAGGAACTGCTGGCCGACTACGCCGGCGGTTACCTGCACGGTCCGTTCAACATCGAAGCGCGCCTGCTGGCCGGTTTCGATGCCGACGAACTGGCCGAACTGATGGAACAGGCCGAGCGCGCCGGATAGCGGGCCTCAGGCGTTGCGCAGTACGACGCGCTGGCCATCGGCGGTGGGGCGGTTGATGTAGAACAGTCCGGGGCCGGGTCGATACGGCAGCTCGCTGACCCCGGCATCGGCGGCGTAGGTGAGTGCGGTGTCACCCAGCGCGTCGAAATTCCAGTGTGCCGACTGCATCAGGTAACGCTGTTTCAACAGTCGTTCCTGCGCCGGCTCCAGCGCCGTGCCGGCCATCAATGCCGTAGCGATGTCGCGCAGGTCTGTCGGCAATGCGCTGTCGATGGAGGCATCGGGTGCGTCCGTCCAGCGCACGCCCGCCGCCGCGGCACGCGCATGCATCAGGCGCAGCGCGATCAGCTGGTAACGCCAGTCGATCGGGCGCTTCAGTACCACCGCCGAATACACGAACAAGGTCGGCGCGGGCAGCGCGCTGCGGCTGCCTGCCTGGCGTTGACGTACCCACTGATGCCACGTGTCCACCCATACCGCATCGGCGCCCAGCCCCAGCTGCTGCTGCCAGCGGACGGCTTCGGCCAGCGCGCGCTGGTGGCTTTCGGTGCGATGCAGCCAGTCTGCAGGGGGAAGGGCGAAGTCATCCAGCCCGTGCCGCCGCACCTGCTGGCTGCGTGGGCGGGTGAGCAGCTTGGGCCCTTCTTCCGTCTGGTCGTAGCCGCCACCGATGTTGGCGTGTACGCCGGGCAGCCTGATTTCTTCGTGGTCCGGCGCCACCGTGGTCAGGGCGAAGTGCTCGCGATGTTCGTCGCGCGCGCTCAGCTGCAGCACCTTGCCGGCAATCTCCGCAGGCAGATGCAGGCGTGGCGCTTCATCGGCACGGCCGCCCCTGATCGCCACTACGGTATCGAACAGGCCGATGAAGCCGATCACCGGGCGGGGCAGCGCGAATGCCGGATCCACGCGCAGGCCGGCTTCGCGCAACAGTCCCTGCCAATGCGTTGAATCCCAGGCCGCGATCTGGTTGGCGACATCACGTGCCGCCGCGGCACCGCGCGAGAACCCGAAAAGGTCCACCCGGATGGCCCGCAGCGGCTGCTGCCAGTGCCGTGCCAGCTGTGCCAGCGCAGCGGGAAGCTGGGCCTGCAGGGCGCGGTTGATCTTCGCGCGGACACCGCTGGCGCCCACGCCGAAGGCCAGTCCGATCAGGTCATCAGCCTGGCCTTCGCGGGTGCCGGTGCCTTCGGTATAGATCGCCACCGATGGCGTGGCCGTGCCTGCCACGCGACCGTCGGGGTACAGCGCATGCAGCCGCGCTACGTTGGTCAGCCCATTGTTGAAGCTGCTGGTGATGCGGCTGTGGTAGGGCGAGGCGTCGTCGGCCTGCCATACCGGCGCCAACGCCTGCGGCGTAGCGGGGCGGCCGCCGCCGGGACCGCGCCCGCGCGCCAGGTTCAGTGCGTTGTTGCGCGTGCCGTCGAAGAACAGGCCAACCCGTAGCAGGCCGCTATCGCGTGCGCTGCCGTCCCCTCGCACTGTGCTCATGACCACCCTCCCGTGCACGGACAGTAGCGCGGGGCCGGGTGCAAGGGAACCCGGGCAGGCCGGTGGTGCCGACCACGGGGACACGTCTGTATTGCCACACCGGTCACGTTGCTGGCGGACATCGGTTCGGTTGCCTGCCCACGTGGAATGCCGCCACGGACATCACGGTTCGCCGTTGCCATGGAATCGGTACACCGGCTCGGCCGTGACGGCTACGCATCTGGCGCCATGTCGATCTGCGGCCCATTGATGAGGCGTCGGTTACAGGGGAATCCGCTTTGGAGAACAGACCATGTCCCGTTATTCGAATTACACGCCGCTCGCGACCGCGCTGGCCCTGCTGGTGAGCGGAGGTGCCGCTGCATCGCCCTTGTTCGAACCTGCTGCAGGGCCTGCCCTACATGCCGGCACAGACGCCGAGTGGGCCCGCCTGCAGGCCGATCCCAGCACGGATGTCGTGCAGGCGCTGCGCATGAACGTTGCCGCACTGTCCGGTGATCGGCTGGAGCTGCCGCTGGGCGAGCGGGTGCTGCAGGTTCGCCGCCTCCGCGAAGAAGCGACGGCCGATGGCAGCGTGGTCTGGTATGGCGCCGAGGAGGATGCTGCCGCGCCGCTCGCCGTGTCTGCGCAAGGGGCTGCGGCGCCTGCATCGGTGATCCTGGTGCGCGCGGTCGACGGCAGCGTTACCGGGACCATCCGACACCGCCAGCAGCGCTATGACGTGCGTCCGGTGGGTGACGGGGGACACGCGCTGGTCAAGGTGGACGAGCGCGGGTTGCCGCCGCTGCATCCGCTGGGAATGCCGTCGCTGCCGGCGCCGCCGCCGGACGCGCCGGACGCGCAGGTCCGTGGCGGAGATCCGGGCGGCTGGGCGACGATCCGGGTGCTGGTCATTGCCACCCAGGGGGCCATCAACGCCTACGGCGGCAACATGAGGGCGAAGGCCGAACTGGCCGTGGCCGAATCCAACGAGGGGTTCAGGAATGGCTGGACCAACATCCGCATGGAGCTTGCCGACTACCGCACGACCGGCTTCCCTGATGGGCGCATGGGGGAGGACCTGGGGCGGCTGCAGAACCCGGGCGACGGCCAGCTGGATGAAGTGCACGCCCTGCGCGATGCTGCCCGGGCCGATGTCGTAGTGATGCTGACCGACGGCAAGGATGCATGTGGCGTGGGCTATCTCAACGCGCCGGCCTCGCATGCCTTCGCCGTTGTCGGCTGGCGCTGCGCCACCGGCAATTATTCCTTCGCCCACGAAGTCGGCCACGTGCTGGGCGCCAACCATGACCGTGCCAACGCCTCCGGCTCGCCGTATCCCTACGGACACGGCTACCAGTTCAGCCTGGGCAGCGGCGAGCGTTTCCGCACCATCATGTCCTACGACTGCCCAGGTGGCTGTACGCGCATCAATACCTGGTCCAACCCGAACATCACCTACGGCGGCGCCCGCACCGGTGATGCGGCCACGGCGGACAACCAGCGGGTGCTGGCGCAGCGCAAGTACGTGGTCGCCGGCTTCCGTTGAGCGTGCGTTGACTTCGGTGCAGGGCGGGGTATCCCAGCGTCACGCCTCCGGGCGTGGCGCGCAGCAGCGCCCGGATGACATTCGGTTCGGTTCCACAGAGGGTCCAAGGAAGACGTTTCCTGATGGAAGCGGCGCCTTCATCGACGCGTAATGCTTCCACGCAAGCCGACGTCTGCAGCGCCTGGTGTGGGGCGCTGGATCGTCGGAATGCTTCCTGGAGATCATCATGGTCCACTACCTTCTTTTGTCCGGACTGCTGCTGGCCGGTGGCTCCTCGGCCTCTGCCGCTCCCCCGATGCTGGAACTGCAGGACGTCGAGGCTTCCGCGCTGCATGCCGGGACACCGGCGCTGACGCTCCAGATCGAGGGGCGGCCGGTCGCCGTGCGACGCGAACAGTCCCGCGCGCTGCCTACCGGCGATGTGGCATGGAGCGGCAGCTGGGACGCCACCGGACAGGCTGCCGCGGGCGAGCTCAGCCTGGTGCGATCCCCTGCTGGAATCACCGCGGTCGTGCATTTGGGCGAAGACCTGTGGCGCATCGTTCCGGTCGGCGGTGGCCGGCACCAGACCCTGCCGCTGGCCACCCGCCAACTGCCGATGCATCCTCCGGGTGACATCCCGGTGGGGCCGCAGAAGGCAGCCGCCGCCGCCCCGGCAGGCACTGCGCCGACCAGCAGGATCCGGCTGCTCGTGGTAGCCACGGCCGAGGCGGTGGCCGGCTACCCCGGCGACCTGCGGGCACTGGCCGAACTGTCCATCGCCGAATCCAACCTCACCTACCAGCGCAGCGGCGTGGACATGGACGTGGAGCTGGCGGGGTATGTGGTCACGCCCTATGTGGAGAGCGGCAACATGGAGCAGGACGTGAGGCGCCTGCGCTCGCCTGGCGACGGCTACATGGACGAGGTGCACGCGCTGCGCGACCAGCACGCGGCCGATGTCGTGGTGCTGCTGATGAACCGTGCGTTTGCCTGCGGACTCGCCGATCAGATCGGGGCCGACGCCGACCACGCGTTCATTGCCGTGCTGGAGCAGTGCGCCACGGGAGGCTATGTCCTTGCCCATGAAATCGGCCACCTGGCAGGCGCCCGGCACGACATCAAGCGCGATCCGGCGGGGGTCCCGTTCGCCTTCGGCCATGGGTACTGGTACCAGCCGCCGCGTGCGCTCGGGTGGCGGACGGTGATGTCCTACGACTGCCCGACCGGCTGCCGGCGCATTCCGTACTGGTCCAGCCCGGACCTGTCGTACGAAGGCCAAGCCACCGGTAACCGCCATGAAGCGGATAACCGCCGTGTGCTGGAACTCACCCGCGCGAAGATCGCCGGTTTCCGCTGAGCAGAGGCATCATAGTGCCTGCAGCGACATCCCCTCGGGGGTGACCCGCAGCACCGAACCCTGCTCATACCAGTCGCCCAGCACGATCCGGGTGCGTGTCTGGTCGCCTGCCATCAGCGAATGCACAGCGGGGCGATGGGTATGGCCGTGGATCATCGTGTCCACGCCGAAGCGGACAAAGGTCGCATCCACCTCGGCCGGTGCCACATCGGTGACAGTTTCGAACTGTGCACGATCTCCCTGCTTCATTTCCGACTGGCGGCTCTGGCTGGCATCGCGTGCCTTCTGCGCGAACGCGATGCGCGCGGCCAGCGGCTGGGCCAGGAACTGGGCCTGGAACGCCGGGTCGCGGGTCTGCGCGCGGAACTGCTGGTAAGGCAGGTCATCGGTACACAGCAGGTCGCCATGCTGCAGCAGCACCGGCGTGCCATACAGGTCGATCACACTGGGGTCGGGCAGGATGCGCATGCTGGCGCGGGCGGCATACTGCTCGCCCAGCAGGAAGTCGCGGTTGCCGCGGATGAAGTACACCGGCACGCCGGCATCGGACACCTCCTTCAGCGCCGCTGCCACCGCATCGGCCGCCGGTGAAGGCGTGTCGTCACCGATCCAGGCTTCGAACAGATCGCCCAGGATGTACAGCGCGTCCGCCTCAAGCGCTTCGCTGCGCAGGAAGGCAAGGAAGAGATCGGTGATGGCCGGACGGCTCGCGTCCAGGTGCAGATCGGAAATGAACAGCGTGGTCATGCGCCTATTGTAGGCAAGACCTCCGATGCGTGTGGGGATGGGGATCACGCGCCCAACGGCAGCCATCCCAGGCTGGCCCACGCCAGCAGCAGCGCGATACCGGTGGCGGCCAGTACATCGCTGGGGTAATGCAGGCCCAGCACCACGCGCGATGCCGCCACGCCCAGCGTGAACGGCACCAGCAGCGGCGCCAGCCACGGGTAATAGAACAGGGCGACAGCAGTGAACGAGACCGCATGCAGGGTGTGGCCGGAGGGGAAGCTGAACTCGTCCAGCGGGGCCACCCAGGCGCGGATGCGCAGATCGGCCTTGTAGGGCCGCGGGCGCCGGGTCCAGCGCTTGAGCCCCTTGTACAGCAACAGCGCGGCCAAGCCGGTGGCGGCCATGTGGGTACTGGCGCGCAGCCCTTCCATGCCATCCAGCAACACCAGCGCCCCCATCAGCACGTACCAGAACACGCCATCACCCAGCCGGCTGATCACCGCGAACAGCGAGCGCATGCGACGGCGGCGGCAGTACAGGTTGGCACGGCGGCACCAGCGGGTTTCGCGGCCGATCAACAGGTCAAGCGGCGTGGTGCGCATGCAGCCTCCGGGCGTGGGCAAGTTCGGACAGCAGGGCATCGAATTCGGCCACCACCTGCTGCGGATGCAGGCGCTTCATGTCCCGCGCCGCCTGCTGGCCAAGGCTGGCGCGCAGTGTGTCATCGCCGGCAAAGCGCAGCGCGGCTTCGACGAACTGGTCGTCGGTATCCACCGCCGCGCCATTCTCGCCATCGCGCAGGTATTCGCGCGCGGCGCCGTAATCGAAGGCCACCGTGGCCAGTCCACTGGCCATGGCTTCAAGGGTCACGTTGCCGAACGTCTCGCTGCGGCTGGGAAACAGGAACAGGTCGCCACTGGCGAAATGGCGCGACAGCGCTTCGCCGCGCTGCACGCCGCAGAACAGGAAATCAGGATTGTCGTGGGCCAGTTTTTCGCGGGCCGGTCCATCGCCGACCAGCACGAAGCGGGCTTTGGGGCGCTGCTGCTGCAGCCGGCGGAAGGCTTTCACCGCAAGACCCAGGTTCTTTTCCGCGGCGATGCGCCCGACGTAGATCGCGGCAAAACCATTCCCCTCGATACCCCATTCTTCGCGCAGCGCCGGATCGCGCTTGGCCGGATCGAACTGTTGGCTGTCCACCGCGCGGGCCAGCAGGCGGACCCGTTCGAAGCCTTCGCCGGCGAGGAAATCCTGCAGTTCCCGGGTGGGCACCAGGGTGGCATCGGCCTGGTTGTGGAAGCGGCGCATCCAGCGCAGCGCGGCGGCCTGCAGCCATGCAACGCCGTAGTCAGGCAGGTATTCGTCGAAGCGGGTATGGAAGCCGGTGGCGACCGGGATGCCGAGCCGGCGCGCGCAGCGCAGGGCGGACCAGCCCAGCGGGCCTTCGGTTGCGATGTAGACCGCATCGGGACGTCGGGCCTGCCACTGGCGGCCGAGCCGGACAGGCGCGGGCAGGCCGAAGCGCAGGCCGGGATAACGCGGCAGGGCGGCACCGGGAACCAGCAGCGTGCCGTCGAGCAGCTCGGCGTCGCAGTCGGCGTGCTGGCGCGGTCGCACCAGGTCGACCTCGTGCCCGGCGTTGCGCAGGCCCATCTCCAACCCCTGCACGGTCAGGGCCACGCCGTTCACTTCCGGAGGATAGGTCTCGGTGACGATCGCGTAGCGCATGGGGCTCTCCCGTTTGTGCGCATGCTCGTCGTTGGGCATGTCCCGGGCATGACCGGATTGCGACCGTCGCGTTACCGGGCGAACGGGTGGGACCCCCTCGCGGGTGGCTTTGGAGCTGCATCTGGGGCGGGCCGGGCGGTGGGACTGTGCGGGGGACGGCAAAAGCCGCTCCTGCGGGCCTCGTTTCGCGCCATCCATGGCGCGGGTCCGCGTCATCGCATTCGCGCTGCCGCTCCCACGCTTTGCTTCGCAAACCGCAGGCCCCGTCTCACCAGCACCCACACCCCGCCGCTTCGCGGCCGCCCCTGACTCAGGGGCTTCCTCCCCCAGATGGGCTACTGTCATCGGTAGCGCCGACCCATGGTCGGCGAGCGCAGCGGGCCGTTGGCGGGAACATTCCGCCGACCATGGGTCGGCGCTACCGAAGGTTCCATGGCCGCCATGGACCTGTCGAGGGCGGGGCGGGGTGGCTGTGCAGGACCGTCTTTTCGCATGGATGCGAAAAGCGAGCCTCCATGGACGGATTCACGGCGTGTCCTGCACAGCCACCCCGCCCCACCAGCAAGCAGCCCTGCAGCTGTTGCCATTGCCGTTGCCCGCGCTCCTGGCTCAGGCCACGAACGGTTTGAACTGCAGCCCCAGGCCGGTCATGCCGTCCACTTCGCCGATCAGGTCGGCACGCAGCAGCGGCCGTGGATCGATGAAACTCTGCGGCACGATCAACGATAGCCGGTCGTCCTCCGCGGTGATTTCCAGTACCGGCAGCGGCGTGGATTCGTGCGCGCGGTTGACCAGCACGGCCAGGCGAAGCAACGCGGCCAACCGGCGCGCCGGCACTACCAGGCGCTCGGGGAGCGCCTCGAATGCGCTCTTGGGCACGTTGCGGCGGTGCGTGCGAACCAGCGCGGCCAGCATCTGCTGTTCCTGCCGGGAGAACCCGGCGATGTCCGAGTTTTCCAGCAGGTAGCTGCCGTGGGTGTGGTAACCGCTGTGCGCGATCATCAGGCCCATCTCATGCAGGCGCGCGGCCCAGGACAGCATGCGGGCATCATCGGCCTCAAGCTTCCAGCTGTCCCGGACCTGGTCGAACAGCGAAAGGGCCGTGCTCTGCACGCGATCAGCCTGCGCCACGTCGATGTCATAGCGCACTGTCAACGTATGCACCGACACATCGCGTGGATCATTCTCGCCGGCGCGGCCGACGATGTCATACAGGATGCCTTCGCGCATGGCCGCCTTGCTGACCAGCAGCTTCTGCAGGCCCAGCGCCTGGAAGGCGGCTTCCAGCACCAGTACGCCACCGGCGATGATCGGCCGGCGGTCGCTGCCCAGTCCGGGCAGCACGATGTCATCGATCTTCTTGGCCTTCAGCAGTTCATCGCGCAGCTGCGGCAGCGCCTCGGCGGTAATCGCGCCCTTGCTCAGCTTCATCGCCGCGCAGATCTCGCTGATCGCCTTGTGGGTGCCCGAAGACCCCAGCGCCTCGTCCCAGCCGAGCGCCCGGTACTTGCTGGCGAATGGCTGGAATTCGCGGCCGATTTCAGCCAGCGCATCCTTCCAACGCTTGCGGCTGAGCTTGCCGCCCGGGAAGAACCGCCGCGTGCTGGCGATGCAACCGGCCTGCAGGCTTTCGCGTTCCAGGGTCTGCATGCCCGAGCCGATGATGAACTCGGTGGAGCCACCGCCGATGTCGATCACCAGCCGGCGCTGGTCGGCCTTGGGCGGCTGCGCGTGCGCCACGCCCAGGTAGATCAGGCGCGCCTCTTCGCGGCCGCTGACCACTTCGATGGCATGCCCCAGCGCGGTTTCGGCCGGCATCAGGAACGCCTGCGGCGAGCGCAGCTGGCGGACAGTGTTGGTAGCCAGGGCGCGCACGCGGTGCGAGGGCACATCGCGGATGCGCTGGCCGAAGCGGGCCAGGCATTCCAGCGCGCGCTGTCGCGCCTCGCTGGATAGGCCGCCTTTGCCATCCAGGCCGTCGGCCATGCGCACGGTCTCGCGCAGGCGGTCGACCACCCGCAGCTGCCCCAGCGTGTAGCGGGCGATGACCATGTGGAAACTGTTGGAGCCGATGTCGATGGCGGCCAGCAGGTCGCCATCTTGCAGGGTCGGGGAAGTCGATGTGTGCGGCATGTTCGAATGGTAGCCGAAGGCGGGTGCCGCTCGTCACCGCGCCTTCTTCACGTTGCCGGACCAGCGGCGCTCACAGGCCCTGCATCAGGCCCATCTGCGCCGAATGCGGAGCTTCGTCGTGCGCCGGTGCCAGCTTCACGTAGCGGCCGTCGGCCTGCAGTTCCCAGGCGTTGAGGTTGTCATCCAGATAGTTCTGCAGCACCTCGCGGTACACCCGTCGTGCCAGCGCCGGGTCGAGGATCGGGAAGGCCGTCTCCACGCGCCGCAGCAGGTTGCGTTCCAGCCAGTCCGCGCTGGCGCAGTACAGTTCCGGTGCACCGGCGTTGCCGAACCAGTAGACCCGGCTGTGTTCCAGGAAGCGGCCGACGATGGAGCGCACGCGGATGTTGTCCGACACGCCCGGCACACCGGGGCGCAGCGTGCAGGCGCCGCGCACGATCAGGTCGATCTGCACCCCGGCCTGCGAGGCGGCATACAACGCGCGCACCACCTGCGGTTCGTTGAGCGCGTTCATCTTGGCGATGATGCGCGCCGGCCGTCCGGATTCGGCGATCGCCTTCTCGCGCTCGATGCGCTTGAGCACCCCGGTGTGCAGCGTGAACGGGGATTGCAGCAGGTGCTTCAGCTTGGCCTTGGATGCCAGACCGGACAGCTGCTGGAACAGCAGGTGCACGTCGTTGCCGATGTCCGCATCGGCGGTGATCAGGCTGATGTCGGTGTACGCGCGCGCGGTGCCGCTGTGGTAATTGCCGGTGCCCAAATGCACGTAGCGGCGCAGCTTGCGGCCTTCGCGGCGCACGATCAGCAGCATCTTGGCGTGGGTCTTGAAGCCCACCACGCCGTACACCACCTGCACGCCGGCCTCCTGCAGGCGGTCGGCCAGGCCCAGGTTGGCCTCTTCATCGAAGCGCGCACGCAGCTCCACCACCACGGTCACGTCCTTGCCGTTGCGGGCGGCCTGGATCAGCGCCTCCACGATCAGCGAATCCTTGCCGGTGCGGTACAGGGTCTGCTTGATCGCCAGTACGTTCGGATCGATCGCCGCCTGCTTGATGACATCCAGCACCGCGGTGAAGGCATCGAAGGGGTGGTGCAGCAGCACGTCCTGGCGGGCCACCGTTTCGAAGATGCCGTCGCCATCGCGTAGCGTGCGCGGGGTCATCGGCGGGTACTTCAGGTCCGGCCGCGGCACCACGTCGTACAACTGGATGACGCGGTTGAGGTTGACCGGTCCATCGATGTAATACACCGCGTTTTCGGTCAGGCCGAAGTTCTGCAGCAGCGTGCGCACGATGTCGCGCGGGGTGTCCTGGGCGATCTCCAGCCGCACCGCCGGCCGGTAACCACGGTCCACCAGCTCGTCGCGCAGCGCCAGCGCGAGGTTCTCGACTTCTTCCTCGTCCACCACCAGTTCGGAATTGCGGGTGACGCGGAACTGGTAGGCGCCTTCCACTTCCATGCCCGGGAACAGCTCGTCGACGAACGCCGACAGCATCGAGGACAGGAACACGAAGTTGCGGCCTTCACCCAGCGATTCGGGCAGTTCGATGATGCGCGGCAGTGAGCGCGGTGCGCGCACGATCGCCAGGTGGCCACTGCGGCCGAACGCATCCACGCCCTTCAGCACCACCACGATGTTCAGTGATTTGTTGAGGATCTTCGGGAACGGATGCACCGGGTCCAGCCCAAGCGGCGACAGCACCGGCATGATCTCGTTGCGGAAGTAAGCGCGCAGCCAGCGCTTCTGGCGGTGGTTCCAGGAATGGCGGCCGAGCACGCCGATGCCGGCGTCCTGCAGTGCCGGGCGCAGCACTTCGTTCCAGCAGCGGTACTGCTGGTCCACCAATTCTGCGGCACGGTCATGGATGGCGGTCAGGATCGCCTGCGGGCTCATGCCGTCCGGCGCCGGCGGCAGCCCGAACTCCTGCGCGTGGCGCACCGCCGCGGCGCGGATTTCGAAGAACTCGTCCAGGTTGGTGCAGGAAATGCACATGAAGCGCAGGCGCTCCAGCAGCGGTACCTGCGGGTCCAGCGCCTGCGCCAGAACGCGGAAGTTGAAATCCAGCTGGGAGAGTTCGCGGTTGATGTACAGCGCCGGATCCCGCAGTGAATCGGAGTCCGGCTGCGGCACGACGGGGAGGGATCCTGGGCTGCTCATGGCGTCAATCTTCGGCATGGAGGGAGGCGGCCATATCGCGCGCGCGGACATGCGACGCATCGAAATGGCAGGAGAACGTGGAGCCCTTGCCGACCTCGCTCTGGATCTCCAGGCGGGCGTGGTGCAGGCCAAGGATGTGCTTGACGATGGACAGGCCCAGGCCGGTGCCACCGCTCTCGCGCGAGCGGCTGCTGGACACGCGGTAGAAGCGTTCGGTCAGTCGCGGCAGGTGGTTGGCCGGGATGCCATAGCCGGTATCGCGCACGGCCAGAACCACGCCGTCGCCTTCGCGGCTGAAGGTCACCCGCACCTGGCCGTCGGCCGGGGTGTAGCGCACCGCGTTGGTGACCAGGTTGGAAAATGCGCTGTGCAGTTCCTTGATCGACCCCAGCAGGTCCACCCCGGCGTGGTCTTCCACGGTGATCTGGTGGCGGCCCTGGCTGTGGGCTTCGGCTTCGCGGCGCAACGTGGCCAGCATCGGCAGCATGGCGACCACTTCGGCATCGCCGGCTTCCTGCGATTCCAGCCGCGACAGGGTCAACAGGTCTTCCACCAGCTGGGCCATGCGCTGGCTCTGCTTGCGCATTTCCTCCAGCATCGGGCCGGTGCCGGGGAAGTCCTCCGGGTCCATCATGTCCAGGTAACCGTGCACCACGGTCAGCGGCGTGCGCAGTTCGTGCGATACGTTGGCCACGAAGTCGCGGCGCACCTGTTCCAGCCGCAGCAGCTTGCTGACATCACGCGCGATCAGCAGCCAGTGATCAGCCGAATAGGGGATCAGGCGCAGGTTGAGGCGGATCGCCGGATCGACCGGCGAGGGCACGTCCAGGATCGGTTCGGCGTTGCGTCCACCGGCCAGCCAGTGGGCCAGCGGCATCGGCTGCAGGCGCTGCACCAGCGCCTGGCCCAGGTCACCGGGATGGTGCAGGCCGAGCAGTGTGGTGGCAGCTTCGTTGAACCACTGCACGCGCTGGCTGTTGCGATCCAGCACCACCACCGCATCGGGCAGCGCGGCGGCTGCGGCACGGTAGCTGCGCAGCATGTCCAGCAGGCGGCGCTTGCGCACGCGCATCTCGTGCTGGTTGCGCGATACCACGCGGTCCAGTTCGTTCCAGACGCCGGCGCCGTCGGCGATCTCCCAGCGCTGGCGCGCGGTCAGCCGGCCGAGTACCCGGCGCAGCCGCCAGTAGTGCCAAGCCAGCGCGCCGATGGCGGCGATCGCCAGTCCCATCCACGCATCACCGAGCGCCCAACCCGCCAGCCCGGACAACAACAGCACCGTGGTCAGGGTGGCCAGGGTCTTGAACCAGGCAGAACGGATGTGACGCGGCATTGCGGTACCAGTGATCAGGTGGAAGTGGAGAAGCGGTAGCCGGCACCGCGCACGGTCTGCACCATGTTTTCGGCGGCGAACGGTTCCAGCGTCTTGCGCAGTCGGCGGATGTGCACGTCGATGGTGCGCTCTTCCACGTACACACTGCCGCCCCAGACGTGATCCAGCAACTGCGCCCGCGTGTACACGCGCTCGGGGTGGGTCATGAAGAAGTGCAGCAGGCGGTATTCTGTCGGGCCGATCGGCACCGGCTGGTCGTTGGCGAACACGCGGTGGGCGGCGCCGTCGATGCGCACCGAACCGACCGCCACGCTGCCATCTTCGTCGTCGTCGCGGGCCCGGCGCATCACCGCGCGGATGCGTGCAAGCAGCTCGCGGGCGGAGAACGGCTTGACCACGTAATCGTCCACGCCGGCTTCCAGCCCGCCGACGCGGTCGTTTTCCTCGCCGCGCGCGGTCAGCATGATGATCGGCACTTCGCGGGTCAGCGCCTCTTTGCGCCAACGGCGGGCCAGGTCCAGGCCACTGGTGCCCGGCAGCATCCAGTCCAGCAGGATCAGGTCGGGCACGCGATCGGCGATGGCCGTCTGTGCTTCGCGTGCGTCGCCGGCGTGGATCGGCTCGTAGTCGCCCTTGCGCAGGGCAAAGGCCACCATTTCGCGGATCGCGGGTTCGTCGTCGACGATCAGGATGCGTTTCTGCACGAGGCCACCAAGTTGCTCATCAGATCGGGAGTGACGTCAGTAGACTACGATTTGATGACATGTTTGTGACGCCACCGGCCCTGCTGTAACGACCAGCGGTCGGCGGCCCCCGCATTGCAACCGTCAGCGGCGCTCCAGTTCCGGGTCGTTGACCCCCTGGCGGCGCATTTCCAGCACGGTGGGGGTGATGGTCTCGATGCGCGCATCGACCCGCGCGCGGGTAACGTAATCCAGGTTGGGCTGGCGCTTCAGCGCCTGCAGCTGCATCAGCGACTGTTCCGGACGGCCGTTGAGGTAGGCCGCTTCGGCGTAGGCTTCGCTGGCACGGTGCGCATCGCCGGCCAGTTCACTGGCGCGGGCAAAGCGCTGCTGGAAGACCGGATCGTTGCCGCTTTGTGACAGCAGCGGCCGCAGCATGGCCTGCGCGCGCTGGCCGGCGGCCTGGCCGCCTTGTTCGTTGAGGATCTGCGCGAAGGTCAGCGCCACCGGACGGCTGCCCGGGTGCTGGCGCAGCAGCGCCTCGAAGCGTTCGTTGGCCTTGGCGGCCTGGCCGGAACGCGATTCGGCCTCGCCCAGTGCCAGTGCCACCCACAGGTTGCCGGGATCAGCGTCGTTCAGCTCGGCCAGGGCGCGCGCGGCGCCGGCCGCACCGCCGGTACCGGTGGTCAGCTGGGCCAGCGCCTGGCCGTAGCGCTGGGCCGGGGTCAGCCCGCCCTTCTGCCGGGCCAGGCCCTGGTATTCGCGGGTCAACTCGGACGGGGTCACCGCACTGAGCACCCGCAGGCGCTCGCGGGCCCAGTCGAAATCACCGCTGGAACCGCGGCTGAGCTGGCCCACCGACACCTGCATGCCCGGCGGCAGCAGCAGGTTGTTGCGGCGGGTGATCGGATCGGACAGGCCGGGATCGCTTGGGTTCACCCGTTCGGTGCGCACGCCACCGGGCACCTCGGTGGTCAACACCACCGTGTCCTTTTTCATCTGCTCGGCGCGCAGCTTGGCCTCGCTGATGCGGGTGGTGTTCACCGGATGGGTGCGCAGGAAGTCCGGCACGTTGTAACCGCCGTCGTTGCCGCGCATCGAGGCGCTCATGCGCTCGAAGAAGCCGGCCATGGCGTCCACGTCGTAGCCGCTGCGGGCCAGCGTGCGGATGCCCAGGCGGTCGGCTTCGGATTCATTGGAGCGGGTGTAATCGATCTGCCGCTGCTGCATCAGCCCCATGCCCGAGGCGATGCTGGCCATGGTCGCATTGCCGGCCGAGTTGCCCCCGGCCTGCTGGGAAGCGATGACCGCCGCCAGCATGCCCAGCAGGATCGGGATCTGGTCGCGCTGGGCGCGTTCCACGCCGCGCAGCACATGCTGCTGGGTGACGTGGGCGATTTCATGGGACAGCACCGCGGCCACTTCGTCTTCGCGTTCGGCAGTGAGCACCAGCCCGGCATTGACGCCGATGTAGCCGCCCAGCGTGGCGAAGGCATTGATCTGCCGGTCCTTCATCATGAAGAAGGTGTACTGCTGGCGCGGCTGCGCACTGTTGGAACCCAGCCGGGTGCCCATGGTCTGCAGCCACTCGGTGGTGAGCGGGTCATCCAGCAGGTAGCCGTAGTTGCGCAGTTCGCGCAGCATCATGCCGCCGTACTCGGCCTGGCGGGCAGGGGTCAGCAGTTCACCGGCCGACGATCCGATGTCGGGCAGCGAATCCTGGGCCTGGGCCAGCGGCACGGCCAACGCGAGGGTCAGGGCAGCGGAGAGCAGCAGCGGTCGCAAGCGGTCGGTCCTCGGGCAGCGTCCCCCAGCGTGGCAGGCCAGGGGGAAACCTATCGTTAATCCACAGTGTTGCGGCCATGGCGTGGATTTTCCATCAGGCCGCTACCATATACAGACAGTCGAACCGTCGTGGAGTTTCCCGTGAGCCAACTTGAACAGCCTGCTGGTGGCGCCCCCGCCATCACCATTTATTCCACCGCTGTCTGCCCGTACTGCGTGGCAGCCAAGAATTTCCTCAAGAGCAAGGGCCAGCAGTGGACCGAGGTGCGTATCGACCTGGATGCCGCCGAGCGCGAGAAGATGATGGCCAAGACCCGCCGCACCAGCGTGCCGCAGATCTTCGTCGGTGACGTTCACGTTGGCGGCTACGATGACATGATGGCCCTGCACCGTGAAGGCAAGCTGGAGCCGCTGCTGGCCGGGCAGGGCGCAGCATGAGCGCAGCGGACGAGGGCGGTGACCGCCTGGCCGAGTTCAATGCGTACCGCAAGAAGATGAACGAGCGCATCCTGGCTGAACCGAACCAGGTTGTGCGCCGTTTCTTCGCGCTGGACACGCAGACCTACCAGGCCGGCGCGCTGGATGTGAAGACCAAGGAGTTGCTGGGTCTGGTGGCCTCTCTCGTGCTGCGCTGCGACGACTGCATCAGCTATCACGTGGCCCAGTGCAAGGCCGCAGGTGTAGAGCGCGATGAGTTCTTCGAAACCTTCTCGGTAGGCCTGGTGGTGGGCGGATCGATCGTGATCCCGCACCTGCGCCGCGCGGTGGACTTCCTGGACCAGCTTGAAGCCGGCGCCGACGCACCTGCTGAACACGAACACTGACACGCGCCAGCCCCGCCGCTGGCCGTCATTTCGTGGTGGGTGACGACCGTTGGTCGTCACGGCCTGCCGCTGCGCTCGCCGAGCATGGCTCGGCGCTACCAGAGCTTCTCGCTGACCGGTAGTGACGGCCGCTGGCCGTCATTTCGTGGTGGGTGACGACCGTTGGTCGTCACGGCCTGCCGCACCAGAGCCCGCAATACGTCTGGTGACACAGCCCCTTCTGTTGAAGGGGCGCGCCGACAGGCGGGGGTAGAGGAAGAATGCGCGGGCAATTGTGCCTCTGCCGGCCTCGAACTTTGGTCTATTTGGGGGCTTTGGCCCGGCTGAGGCATAATTGCCGTTGAAACTTACCTGCGCCGGTGCACCGGACACCCCCGGACGGCGTTTTTCCCCCTGTTCGGAAATTTGATCAATGACGCAGAAAATCACGGTCATCCGCGGCGATGGCATCGGCCCGGAGATCATGGACGCTACGCTGTACGTCCTGGACAAGCTCAACGCCGGCCTGGAATACGAAGACGCCGACGCCGGCCTGGTGGCGCTGGAAAAGCATGGCGACCTGATGCCGGCTTCCACGCTGGAATCGATCGCGCGCAACAAGATCGCCCTGAAGAGCCCGCTGAGCACCCCGATCGGCGGTGGCTTCACCTCGATCAACGTCAGCCTGCGCCGCCACTTCGACCTGTACGCCAATGTCCGCCCGGCGCACACCTTCCCCAACACCAAGTCGCGTTTTGACAACGTCAACCTGGTGACCGTGCGCGAAAACACCGAAGGTGCCTACCTGGCGGAAGGCCAGGAAGTGTCGGCCGACGGCGAGACCGCGTTCTCCGGCACCCGCATCACCCGCAAGGGCTCCGAGCGCATCGTGCGCTACGCCTTCGAACTGGCCCGCAGCACCGGCCGCAAGAAGGTCACCGCCGTGCACAAGGCCAACATCATCAAGTCGACCTCGGGCCTGTTCCTGGCTGTGGCGCGCGAAGTGGCGGCCAAGTACCCGGACATCGAGTTCCAGGAAATGATCGTCGACAACTGCTGCATGCAGTTGGTGATGCGTCCGGAACAGTTCGATGTGATCGTCACCACCAACCTGTTCGGCGACATCATCTCCGACCTGTGCGCCGGTCTGGTCGGCGGCCTGGGCCTGGCCCCGGGTGCCAACATCGGTGAGAACGCGGCGATCTTCGAAGCCGTGCACGGCACCGCACCGGACATCGCCGGCCAAGGCAAGGCCAACCCGTGCGCCCTGCTGCTCGCCGCAGCGCAGATGCTGGACCATATTGGCCAGCCGGAAAATGCCGAGCGCCTGCGCAAGGCCATCGTCGCCACGATGGATGCCAAGGATTCCCTCACCGGCGACCTCGGCGGCACCGGCAATACGATGAGCTTCGCCCAGGCCATCGCGAGCCGCCTCTGATCGGCTGCGATACGGTCCCAGCAGTACCAGCGGGGCGCCTTCGGGCGCCTCGTTGCGTTTACGGGGACGGTCCGCGATCTGTGCGTTTCATGCACAGATGGAGTGCGCAACAGGGGGTTTTTGGTGCGCACAGTGCACGGCACCATGGACGCACTCTCCGTAGCCCAGGTACTTCCCCATGAATATTGCAGCTTTCGGTCTTGCCAGCCTGATCGGCATGGCCGCCGTCGCCCCGGTCGCCGCCGCCGAGCCGGCCCATCCCACCATCCGCCAGATGGCCGGTGCCACCCCGATCGACGCCCTGCAGGCAAGCAAGACCGCGGTGATCGTCATCGATTTCCAGAACGAGTACTTCCCGGGTGGTCGCATGGTGATCCCCGATGGCGCCAGCGCACTGCAGAACACACGCCGGCTGATCCAGGCGGCCGATGCCAAGGGCATCCGCGTGATCCACGTCCAGCACGTGCTGCCGGCCGGCGCCCCGCTGTTCGCCGAAGGTGGCAAGACCGTGCAGTTCCACCCTGACATGCAGCCGCGGGCGGGGGACACCGTGGTGCAGAAGGACAACGTGAGCGTCTTCGCTGGCGCCTCGGCTGCGGTGATGGACAAGGCCTTGAAGGACGCCGGCATCGACACGCTGATCGTCACCGGGCTGATGACCCATGCCTGCGTGTCGGGCGCTGCCCGCGACGCCGCCGCCGCCCCGCGCGGTTATCGGGTGATCGTGTCCTCCGACGCCACCGCCACCCGTGACCTGGAGCTGGCCACCGGTGCGACGATCAACCACAAGACCCTGCACGCAGCCAGCCTGGCCACGCTGGAAGACACCTATGGCGATGTGATGACCACCGACGCGATCATCGGCCTGGTGGACAACGCCGGCGCTGTCGCACGCTGATAAGCTGGCCGCGCCCGCAGCACGCGGGCGTCGGCCGGAGCGTGCCCTGGATGGACCATTTCGCTGCCCTGCGAGCGCTGCGTGCCATCGTCGAAGCAGGCAGTTTCACCGCCGCCGCCGAGCGCATGGGCACCACGCACTCGGCGATGTCGCGGCAACTGCGGCAGCTGGAAGATCATCTGGACGTGCGGCTGCTGGATCGCAACAGCCGCCGTTTCGCGTTGACCGAGGCCGGTCGCCAGTACTACGCCGAAGCGGTGGAACTGCTGGACCGGCTGGAACTGGCCGACAACCGCGCCCGTGCCGCACAGGCGCAGCCGAGTGGTCGCATCCGCATCAGTGTGCCGCAGGTGGTCGCCAGCCAGGGCTTCCGCACTGGCTGCCCCCGTTCCTGTCGCGCCATCCGCAGATCTCGCTGGATCTGTGCGCGGACGACCAGCTGGTGGACGTGGTCGGCGGCGGCTTCGACCTGGTGTTGCGCATTGCCCATGAACTGCCGGACAGTCAGATGGTGGCGCGCGAACTGGCCTGTTGCGACCGCATCCTGGTGGCCGCACCGTCCTACCTGGCCCGGCATGGTCTGCCGCGCCACGGCAGTGAGCTGGCGCAGCACGCGCTGCTGGCCTTCAGTCCGACCACCGCACGGGTGCCTTGGCACCTGCAGGGTCCGCGTAGCGCATCGCTTGAAGTCGAGGCCGGCCAGCGGCTGGCAGTTGATGCGACGCCGGCGCTTCATGCCGCCGCGCTGGCCGGCATGGGCATCACCCTGTTCACCGCACTCACCGTGCAGGACGACCTGCGCGCGGGGCGCCTGATCCGCGTGCTGCCGGACTGGAACGCCGGCCAGCGACGCTATTACGCGCTGTACCCGCACGCCCGCGCGCTGGCGCCAAAGGTGCGCGCGCTGGTCGATCACCTGCAGGCGCACTACGCCGCGCTGCAGTCGTCGCTGACCGCGCGGTAAAACGGCGCCACGCCCGGCGGCACCGGATTCGCGCGCGATGTCGCGCGGTCATACGGCGCCACGCCCGGCGGCGCAGGATCCGCGCGCGATGTCACCCGGTAGCGCCGAGCCATGCTCGGCGTAGCAATGATCACGCACGTAGCGGTGAAAGGCGCCGGGAATGGCCCGGCGCCCCAGGTCAGCTCAGCGCTGCTGGATCTTCGACAGCAGGCGCAGGAATTCCACGTACAGCCACACCAGGGTCACCATCAGCCCGAACGCGCCATACCACTCCATGAACTTCGGTGCACCCTGTTCCACGCCGCTTTCGATGAAATCGAAATCCAGCACCAGGTTCAGCGCCGCCACGATCACCACGAACACGCTGAAGGCGATGCCCAGGCCGCTGGCTTCATGGATCACCGGCACGTTGATGCCGAACATCCCCAGCACGATCGAAGCCAGGTACAGCAGCGCGATGCCGCCGGTGGCCGCGACCACGCCCAGCTTGAAGTTTTCGGTGGCCTTGATCAGCCCGCTGCGGTACGCCACCAGCAGCGCCACCAGGGTGCCGAAGGTCGCCAGCACGGCCTGGAACACGATGCCCGGGAAGCGCTGTTCGAACATCGCCGAAATCGCGCCCAGGAACAGGCCTTCCACCAGCGCGTACATCGGCGCGGTGACCGGCGACCAGGTCTTCTTGAACACGGTGATCAGCGCCAGCACGAAGCCGCCCAGCGCGCCGCCGATCAGGTAGCCCATGCCGGCCGAGGACAGCGTGCCGGCCGTATCGCCGCCGGTCACCAGTGCCTGGCTCCACGAGAACGACGCGGTCAGCACGGTCAGCAACAACAGCAGGCCGGTCTTGTTGACGGTGCCGTTGAGAGTCATCAGCTGGTCGCCGCGGGCCGAAACGGTACCGCTGCCAAGATCAAGGAAGGTGGATTCGGAAAGAGCCGGGTTGCCGCTGCGCATGTGCGATCTCCGTGCGAAAGGGGGTTAGGGGAGGCCATCCGGCCGTCAACGGCCAGCATAACGCACCCCGCGGGAGCGAGCCTGCTCGCTCCCGGACACGCCTCGCGACCACACCGCAGGAGCGAGCTTGCTCGCTCCCACACACGCCCGCGCAGGTTTGACAGAACCGGGGCCGGGTGTTCACAATTCCCGTCTGCTCGAGGGCCCCGCCCTGGCAGGAAGCATCGCCGGGGTATAGCGCAGTCTGGTAGCGCGCCTGCTTTGGGAGCAGGATGTCGGGGGTTCGAATCCCTCTACCCCGACCAACCATCGCCCTGTTGGAGCGGGTTGGTCCACCGGTTCGGGCGCCCGTAGCTCAACTGGATAGAGCACCGGCCTTCTAAGCCGGCGGTTACAGGTTCGATTCCTGTCGGGCGCGCCATTGGAATCTACCCACGGTGAACGCCGCAAACGTTCCAGCACCGCCGCGATCGGCGCGCCGAATTCCCTTTTTTCTCATCCCGGATCTGCCGCCACTTCGCGCGGGAGCAGGGCGGAGCTGCAGCCCGTTGATCAGGCGGCGCCGCATGTGTGAAGAACCGCTTGCAATTCTGGAGCGACTCCGTAAAAATAGCGGACTTGCTTCGGCATTCGTCGCTTTTCGGCACGGTGCAGGGCAGAAATCAAGGTTCCAGAGGCACGCAGTTGCCGCCGCTGGATCCGATGTTTCAGTGGTGGCTGTAGCTCAGTCGGTTAGAGTACCGGATTGTGATTCCGGTGGTCGGGGGTTCGAATCCCCTCAGCCACCCCACTGATTCAAGGCTGGTCAGCCGAAAGCAGATCAGCCGTTGCAGAAAGACGCGATGCAGCTTAAAGTATTCGTCTAGTTTTTCGGGCCGTTAGCTCAGTTGGTAGAGCAGTTGACTCTTAATCAATAGGTCCAAGGTTCGAATCCTTGACGGCCCACCAGACAGAAGCCACCAAGCACATGCTTGGTGGCTTTTTTCTTGCCCGCATGGTGCCCATGGCATCACGCGCGAAAAAAAAGCTTGCAAGAGATGTAGCGGCCACGTCATAATTCGCCTCCCGATTTTCGGGCCGTTAGCTCAGTTGGTAGAGCAGTTGACTCTTAATCAATAGGTCCAAGGTTCGAATCCTTGACGGCCCACCAGACAGAAGCCACCAGGTCACCCTGGTGGCTTTTTTCTTGCCTGCGTTATGGGGCTCAGCCTGCCAGCGCGAGCGGAATGGCGGGCATGGCGAACACGAAGCGCGTCCCCCGCGCCGCATCGGATTCCACCGACAGCGTGCCGTTGTGTGCTTTGGCGATTTCCGCGGCGATATACAGCCCCAGTCCCAGCCCGGGACGCGGCTGGTCACCGGCCTCGCGGGAGAACGGGGTGAACAGCTTGCCCAGCTTGTCCGGCGCGATCACGCCGCCGTTGTGGACCTGCAGCACCAATCCATTGGCGTCGGTTTGGATATCCAGCGTGATCGGTTGGTCCGCCGCGCCGTGCACCGCCGCGTTGGTCAGCAGATTGGCCAGCAACTGCGACAGGCGGTTGGCATCACACAGCAACGGCGCATCCACCGCGATGGTCGCGATGATGTCATTGCGCCCGGTCGCGCCGGCCACTTCGTGCACCACCCGCATCAGCTGGGCGGCCACGTTGGCATCGTAGGTGAGCGCCACCGGGATGCCGCCGCCAAGCCGGCCGCGGGCGAAATCCAGTACGTCCTCCACCAGGCCATCGATGCGGGTGATGCTGTCGCGCACCCGCGTCAGCAGCATGCCGCCACGTTCGGTGTGCGGTTCCAGCTCAAGCATTTCCGTGGCCATGCTGGCCGCCTGCAGGGGGCTGCGCAGGTCGTGGCCCAGCACCGCGATGAACTGGTCGCGCAGCACGGCGGTGTCGTTGGCGGCCGACAGGTCGGCGACCGCCTGCTGCAGCCGCTGTTCGGTGTGCAGGTAGTTGCCGATGAGTTCGGCGAACAATTCCAGCGAACGCACCACCTGCGCTTCGTCGAACCTGGCCGGTGCCGAATCGATCGCGCACAGGGTGCCGAAGAAGCTGCCGTCGGGGCGGAAGATCGGCACCGACACGTAGCTTTCCAACCCGTACAGGCGCGGGGTGTGGTGGCTGGCGTAGTGCGGATGCTCGCTCGCATGCCCGAAAATCACCGGCTGTGGCGCCTGGCGGATCTCGTTGCAGATGGTGCTTTCCAGGACCAGCTGTCCACCCACGCCCAAACCGAAGCCGAGCGTGTCGTAAGTAGCGCAGGCGACCCAATGGCTGTCAGTAACCCGGGCCACGGCGGCAAAGCGCGAGCCGGTGATGTGGGCCACGGTTTCCAGGATCCGCGGCACCGCCGCGATGGCGCCGATTTCGGCGATGTCCTGGATGATGTCTGCGCCCAGCGGGGCGGCGGCGGACTGCTGCATGCGGTGCTCGCCTCCTCGGCGGGCGGGTTCAGGCTGGCGTTGTGGAGGATGTGGCGCGCCGGACTTTGGGGGCATTCTAGGCCATGCTGGCCGGGTGCATCGTGCCCGCCCTACCCAAGACCGCCCCGCGCCTGCGACAATACCGGGCTAGACCAGCGAAAGTGGCGGAATTGGTAGACGCCCTGGATTTAGGTTCCAGTGCCTTAACCGGCGTGGGGGTTCGAGTCCCCCCTTTCGCACCATGGTCCGGCCACCCCTGCCAGCCGCGTTTTTCACGCGCGCGCCCGCCTGACCGACCCCCGCTGGCAGTGCCGCCCGTTATCGTCCAAACTAAAGGGCTGCGGCGGGCATGCGTGTCAACGCCGCCGCGTCCGAACAACCGTTTCGTCCATCACATCGAACCGGGGGCCAGCAGGGCCGCCGGTGGCAGGAGTCAACATGCAAGCTTCGATCGAATCCACCGGCAACCTGGAACGCCGCCTGAGCTTCTCGCTGCCGGAAGATCGCCTCAACACCCATATCAGTGGGCGTCTGGGCGAAATCGCCCGCACCACGCGCATCAAGGGCTTCCGCCCGGGCAAGGTGCCGGCCAAGGTGATCGAGCAGCGCTTCGGTGCGCAGGTCCGTGGCGAAGCCGTCGACGGCCTGCTGCGCGAAACCTTCGACGCGGCCATCCGCGAACACGCCCTGCGCGTGGTCGGCAGCCCGCGCATCGACAAGGGTGAGCAGGGCGAACTGTCGTTCGTGGCTACCGTCGAGCTGGTGCCGGAGTTCGGCGAGATCGACGTCTCCAAGCTGAACGTGGTCCGCCACGTGGCTGAAATCGGCGATGCCGACATCGACCAGATGATCGAAAACCTGCGCCAGCAGCGCCGCACCTGGGCCCCGGTCAGCCGTGGCGCGAAGGAAGGCGACCTGGTCGCGCTGGAAACCTTCTCCCAGGCTGGCGATGAGCGCCTGCCGGCCGAAGGTACCGAGAAGGGTACGATCGTCATCGGCCAGAACATGATGTTCGAAACCATTGAAAAGGGTTTGGTCGGCCTGGCCAAGGGTGAAGAGAAGACCCTGGACGTCGAGTTCCCGGCCGATTGGCGCGTTGAAGCGCTGGCTGGCAAGACCGTGCAGGTCACTGTCAAGGTCACCGAAGTGTCCGAAGAGTCGCTGCCGGAAGTGGACGACGCCTTCATCAAGAGCTTCGGCGTGAAGGCGGGCGACGTGGAGCAGTTCCGCAAAGACATCCGCGCCAACCTGGAGCGCGAGCTCAAGGGCGCCCTGATGAACCGCCTGCGTCGCGAAGTCGGCGAGCAGCTGATTGCCGCTTACAGCTCGGTCGAGCTGCCGCCGCGCCTGGTGGAGAACGAAGCCCGTGCGATGCTGGCCCAGCAGATCGAACAGCTTCGTCGCAGTGGCCGTGATCCGGGCCAGGTGCCGGCCGACGCCCATGAGGGCTTCAAGGACGCCGCTGGCAAGCGCGTGCTGGTCGGCCTGCTGGTCGGCGAAGTGGCCCGCGTCAACGACCTGAAGCTGGAGCCGAAGCGCCTGAATGAAACCATGCGCCTGATCGCTTCGACCTACGAAGAGCCGGACCAGGTCATTGAGATGTACCGCAACGACCCCCAGCTCATGTCGGGTCTGCAGAACCGCGTGATGGAAGAGCAGGTGATCGACTGGATCGCCGAGCGCGCCCAGCACACCGAGGAAACGCTGTCCTTCCAGGACGCGATCCGCGGCTGAGTCCTGCCCACGCCAGACCCCGCGCCGCAAGGCGCGGGGAGTTCCTCCCAACACAGGTGCCTCACGATATGGACAACCGAACCAAAGCCCTCAATCTGGTTCCGATGGTGGTCGAGCAGACCGCCCGCGGCGAGCGCGCCTATGACATCTATTCGCGCCTGTTGAAGGAGCGCCTGATCTTCCTCGTGGGCCCGATCGACGATCACATGGCCAATGTGGTGGTGGCGCAGCTGCTGTTCCTGGAAGCGGAAAACCCGGAAAAGGACATCAGCATCTACATCAACTCGCCCGGTGGCGTGGTCACCGCCGGCATGGCGATCTACGACACCATGCAGTACATCAAGCCGGACGTGGCCACCATCTGCGTCGGCCAGGCCGCCTCGATGGGCGCCTTGCTGCTGGCATCGGGCGCAGCCGGCAAGCGGTATGCATTGCCGAACTCGCGCGTGATGATCCACCAGCCGCTGGGTGGCTTCCAGGGCCAGGCGACAGATATCGACATCCACGCCCGCGAGATCCTGACGTTGCGCGCGCGTCTGAACGAGATCCTGGCCAAGCACACCGGCCAGTCGCTGGAAACGATCGCCCGCGACACCGAGCGCGACAACTTCAAGAGCGCCGTGGAGGCGCAGGCTTACGGGCTGGTCGATCAGGTCCTTGAGCGTCGCCCGGAAGAGTCGATCCAGGCGGGTTGATGACAGTAAAGCAGTCGATTTTCCGACTGGACAAGCAGGGTCGGGCAGGGCTGGTGCCCTCTCGGCCCTGTGTTATTCTCGAATTGAACCCCCGTCGAACGGGTGGGGTAACCAGGTAAGCGAAGCATGAGCGAAGACCGACAAGGTCGTTCCACGGACAGCGGCAAGATCCTTTACTGCTCCTTCTGCGGCAAGAGCCAGCACGAGGTGCGCAAGCTCATTGCCGGTCCAAGCGTGTTCATCTGCGATGAATGCGTGGAGCTGTGCAACGACATCATCCGTGAAGAGCTCGAGGAAAAAGCGCAGTCGGCGCGCAGTTCGCTGCCCAAGCCGCGCGAGATCCTCGAAGTCCTGGACCAGTACGTGATCGGCCAGAAGCGCGCCAAGCGCACGCTTGCCGTGGCCGTGTACAACCATTACAAGCGCATCGAGAGCCGGCAGAAGAACGACGAGGTCGAACTGGCCAAGTCGAACATCCTGCTGGTCGGCCCGACCGGTTCGGGCAAGACGCTGCTGGCCGAAACCCTGGCCCGCCTGCTCAACGTGCCGTTCACCATGGCCGACGCCACCACGCTGACCGAAGCCGGTTACGTGGGCGAGGACGTGGAAAACATCATCCAGAAGCTGCTGCAGAAGTGCGACTACGACGTCGAGAAGGCACAGCAGGGCATCGTCTACATCGATGAAATCGACAAGATCTCGCGTAAGAGCGAGAACCCGTCGATCACCCGCGATGTGTCCGGCGAAGGCGTGCAGCAGGCCCTGTTGAAGTTGATCGAAGGCACCGTGGCCAGCGTTCCGCCGCAGGGTGGACGCAAGCATCCGCAGCAGGAATTCCTGCAGGTGGACACCAAGAACATCCTGTTCATCTGTGGCGGCGCGTTTGCCGGCCTGGACAAGGTGATCCAGCAGCGTTCCACCGAATCGGGCGGTATCGGTTTCGGTGCGAAGGTGAAGTCGTCCGAGCGCAAGCAGGAAATCGGCAAGCTGCTGGCGGAAGTGGAGCCGGAAGACCTGATCAAGTTCGGCCTGATTCCCGAGTTCGTTGGCCGCCTGCCGGTGGTCGCGACTCTGGAAGAGCTGGACGAAGCGGCGCTGATCACCATCCTGACCGAGCCGAAGAACGCCATCACCAAGCAGTTCAAGAAGCTGTTCGAGATGGAAAACGTCGAGCTGGAGTTCCGTCCCGACGCGTTGGCCGCCATTGCGCGCAAGGCGCTCAAGCGCAAGACCGGTGCCCGTGGCCTGCGCACCATCGTGGAATCGGTGCTGCTGGACACCATGTACGAGCTCCCCTCGCAGGAGAACGTCAGCAAGGTGGTGGTGGACGAATCGGTCATCGAGCACAAGTCCGAACCGTACCTGATCTACCAGACCCCGCCAGCACCTGAACAGAAGGCCGCTGGCGCTGAATGATTCTTTCAATCGATTGATTTGAAAGTATTTTTTAGGAGCGTCTTGCATCCTTGCGCCGATGGCCCCATAACGGGGCCATCGGCTTTTTTGTCTCTGGCCCCGCTGGAGCCGGAGAGGCGTATCCCCCCTTCCTGGAGCCCCCATGGCCCGTTCCCCAACTGAGACTCTCGACCTGCCGGTACTGCCGCTGCGTGACGTGGTGGTGTTCCCGCACATGGTCATCCCGCTGTTCGTCGGTCGTGACAAGTCCATGCATGCGCTGGAAAAGGCGATGGAAGCGGACAAGCGCATCCTGCTGCTGGCGCAGAAGTCGGCCGAGACCGACGATCCGCAGGAAGCCGACCTGTACCAGGTCGGTACCCTCGCCCAGGTGCTGCAGCTGCTGAAGCTGCCTGACGGCACCATCAAGGTGCTGGTGGAGGGCCTGTCGCGCGTGCAGGTCAGCCAGGTCGGCGAGCGTGACGGCGCGCTACAGGGCACCGCCGTGGAGATCCAGGCCGAAGACGGCCGCGAAGCACGTGAGATCGAAGCGATCGCCCGTTCGCTGATGTCGCTGTTCGAGCAGTACGTCAAGACCAACCGCAAGCTGCCGCCGGAGCTGCTGCAGACCCTGGCCGGCATCGAAGAACCCGCGCGCCTGGCCGACACCATCGCCGCGCACATCAGCGTGCGCCTGGCCGACAAGCAGCGCCTGCTGGAAGTGCTGCCGGTGGGCGAGCGCCTGGAGATGCTGGTGGGCCTGGTCGATGGCGAAATCGACGTGCAGCAGATGGAAAAGCGCATCCGCGGCCGCGTCAAGTCGCAGATGGAAAAGAGCCAGCGCGAGTACTACCTCAACGAACAGATGAAGGCCATCCAGAAAGAACTGGGTGACCTGGACGACGCACCGGGCGAGCTGGAAGAGCTGGCCCGCAAGATCGCCGAAGCGGGCATGCCCAAGCCGGTGGAAACCAAGGCCAAGGCCGAACTGACCAAGCTCAAGCAGATGTCGCCGATGTCCGCCGAAGCGGCCGTGGTGCGCAACTACTTGGACTGGATCCTGGGCGTGCCGTGGAAGAAGCGCACCAAGGTGCGCAAGGACCTGAAGGTCGCCCAGGACACCCTGGACGCCGACCATTACGGCCTGGAGAAGGTCAAGGACCGCATCCTGGAATACCTGGCGGTGCAGTCGCGCGTGAAGCAGATGAAGGGCCCGATCCTGTGCCTGGTCGGGCCGCCGGGCGTGGGCAAGACCTCGCTGGGCCAGTCCATCGCCAAGGCGACCAACCGCAAGTTCGTGCGCATGAGCCTGGGTGGCGTGCGCGACGAGGCCGAGATCCGCGGCCACCGTCGCACCTACGTCGGTTCGATGCCGGGCCGCATCGTGCAGAACCTCAACAAGGTGGGCAGCAAGAACGCGCTGTTCCTGCTCGATGAGATCGACAAGATGTCGATGGACTTCCGCGGCGATCCGTCTTCGGCGCTGCTGGAAGTGCTGGATCCGGAGCAGAACAACTCCTTCAACGACCACTATCTGGAAGTGGACCTGGACCTGTCCGAAGTGATGTTCGTGGCCACGTCCAACTCGCTGAACATTCCCGGCCCGCTGCTGGACCGCATGGAAGTGATCCGCATCCCCGGCTACACCGAGGATGAGAAGCTCAACATCGCCATGCGTTACCTGGTGCCCAAGCAGATCAAGGCGGCCGGCCTGAAGCCGGAAGAGCTGGAAATCGACGGCGCGGCGATCCAGGACATCGTGCGCTACTACACGCGCGAATCCGGCGTGCGCAGCCTGGAACGCGAAATCGCCAAGATCTGCCGCAAGGTGGTCAAGGAGATCGCGCTGGCTGGTCCGGCCGGCCTGCCCAAGCCGAAGGCGGTGAAGGGCAAAAAAGCGAAGAAGGGCGCGCTGGTGCAGGTCGATGGCAGCAACGTGGACAAGTACCTGGGCGTGCGCCGCTTCGACTTCGGCCGCGCCGAAGAAGAGAACGAGATCGGCCTGGTGACGGGCCTGGCATGGACCGAAGTCGGCGGCGACCTGCTGCAGATCGAATCCACGTTGGTGCCGGGCAAGGGCCAGCTGATCCTGACCGGCCAGCTGGGCAACGTGATGAAGGAATCGGCCTCGGCGGCGCTGTCGGTGGTGCGCTCGCGCGCGGTGCAGTTCGGTATCGATGCCGCGTTCCTGCAGAAGCAGGACGTGCACGTGCACGTGCCCGATGGTGCCACGCCCAAGGACGGCCCCAGCGCCGGCGCGGCGATGGTGACCTCGCTGGTGTCCATCCTGACCAAGGTGCCGGTGCGGGCCGATGTGGCGATGACCGGCGAGATCACCCTGCGCGGCCGCGTCACGGCCATTGGTGGCTTGAAGGAAAAGCTGCTGGCGGCACTGCGTGGCGGCATCCGCACGGTGATCATCCCGGAGGAGAACCGCAAGGACCTTGCCGATATCCCCGCCAATGTCACGCGCGATATCGACATCATTCCGGTGAAGTACATCGAGCAGGTACTCGACCTGGCACTGGAGCGTCCACTGACCCCAAAGAAGACGCGTAAGACTGCGGAGCGCGTCACTGTTCGCAGCAAGGCCAAGACACCTTCCGCCACGCGCGTCAAGCACTGAAACGCGTACCGCAAACGGCCGAAACCCGCGTCATTGCTGGGTTTTCGGCTTGCGCGGGTGTGGGGCCACTGGTATAAAAGCAGCACTCGCGAATCAGCTGCATCCAATTCGCCGAACCGAACCGATTTGCCGTCGTGCGTGCTGCACGCAACGATGGCTTCCCTGGCTAATCCGCGGGTCCCCCGCAATAAGGAGCTGTAGAGAATGAACAAGACCGAATTGATCGACGCCGTTGCCGAGACCGCTGACCTGACCAAGGCAGAGTCCGCTCGCGCTGTCGATGCCGTCGTTGCTGCCGTCACCAAGGCACTGAAGAGCGGTGATGCTGTGACGCTGGTCGGCTTTGGCACCTTCCAGGTCCGTGACCGCGCTGCCCGCACCGGCCGCAACCCGAAGACCGGCGACACCATCGCGATCGCTGCTTCGAAGAATCCGTCTTTCAAGGCTGGTAAGGCCCTGAAGGATGCTGTAAACTAAGCGGCTCGCTGGGGTGCTTAGCTCAGCGGTAGAGCGTCTCCTTTACACGGAGAGGGTCGGGGGTTCGAAACCCTCAGCACCCACCACAGCACCGCGGTAAAGTTTGAAATGTGGAGCGGTAGTTCAGCTGGTTAGAATGCTGGCCTGTCACGCCGGAGGTCGCGGGTTCGAGTCCCGTCCGCTCCGCCATTTTCAACGAGGCCTCCGGGTTCACCCTGGGGGCTTTGTTTTCTCCACCGCTTCGGCGGCGTGGAAGGCAAAAAGTTTTGCAGCACGGAGCGGTAGTTCAGCTGGTTAGAATGCTGGCCTGTCACGCCGGAGGTCGCGGGTTCGAGTCCCGTCCGCTCCGCCACTGCAGATTTGGTAACACCTCGTGAAAAACTTCTAAAAAAAGTGTTCATGAGGCTGGGCAATCAGATCATCTTCGGATAGAATGAGCGCCTGCAAAGTTTCAACGCGGAGCGGTAGTTCAGCTGGTTAGAATGCTGGCCTGTCACGCCGGAGGTCGCGGGTTCGAGTCCCGTCCGCTCCGCCACGATTGAAGAGCCCCTGGTGAAAACCAGGGGCTTTTTTTATGCCCCGGATCCGGGGCCGCGCCGCCCCTTGCAGCCGGTGCTTTGGAGCCTGCGCATGAAGCGGGTTACACTGCCCGGCTCGCCACTCAGGCCATGATTTTTCCCATGCTGCAGAAACTTCGCGACAAGACCTCGGGCTGGATCGTCACTGTGATCCTGGGGCTGCTGATGATCCCGTTCCTGTTCGTCATCGATAGCAGCTACCTCGGTGGCGTCGGTGCGCAGAACGTGGCCAAAGTATCGGCACCGCCTTCCTGGTGGACCTCGGCCCCGTCCTGGTGGCCGGCCCGCCTGCTGTGGAAGCACCACGAAATCACCTCGCAGGAATTCCGCGAGCGCTTCGAGCAGGAGCGCGCCCGCGTGCGCCAGCAGCAGGGCGAGGACTTCGATCCGCGCGCCTTCGAAAGCGCCGAGAACAAGCTCGCCGTGCTCGACCAGCTGATCGACGAACAGGTGGTGCGACTGGCCGGCGAACAGTCCGGCGTGGTGATCGGCGATGACGCCGTGCGCGAATACATCGCGGCCATCCCGGCCTTCCTTGGCCCGGACGGCAAGTTCAACGGCGACCAGTACCGCATCGCGCTGGCCAGCGGCAACCCGCCGCGCACGCCGGACATGTTCGCCGAGCTGGTCCGCACCAGCCTGCAGCAGTCGGTCATCCCCAGCGCGCTGCAGAACTCCGGCTTCGTCACCGAAGCCGAAACCGAGCGCCTGCTCAAGCTGCTGGGCGAAACCCGCGACGTCGAGATCGCCATGCTGCCCGAGCAGCCGGCCGACACCGCGCCGGTCACCGATGCGCAGATCAAGCAGTGGTACGACACGCATACCAAGGATTTCCGCCAGGCCGAGTCGGTCAAGCTGGAATACGTGGAAATCAACGGTGCCACGCTGCCGGCGCCCGCCGCCCCGGACGAAGCCAGCCTGCGCAAGCGCTACGAAGAAGAGAAGGCGCGCTTTGCCACGCCGGAGCAGCGCCTGGCCTCCCACATCCTGATCAGCACCGGTGACGGCGCCGAAGCCAAGGCGGCCAAGCTGGCCGCCGAAGCCAAAGCCGCAGGCGCCGATTTTGCCGCACTGGCCAAGGCCAACTCCGATGACACCGGCTCCAAGGAGCAGGGTGGCGACCTGGGGTGGGTGGATCGCGGTGCGATGGTCAAGCCGTTCGAAGATGCGGTGTTCGCGGCCAAGGCCGGCGACATCATCGGCCCGGTCAAGACCGATTTCGGCTACCACGTGATCCAGGTGCGCGAAGTGCGCGGCGGTGAAGGGCGTTCCTTCGAAGAAGTGCGCGACCAGCTGATGGCCGAGCAGACCAAGGCCGATGCCGAGCGCGGTTACACCGAGCTGGCCGGGCGCGTGGTCGATGCGACCAACAAGAGCCCCAGCGACCTGGCTGCTGCGGCCAAGGCAGTGAACCTGCCGCTGCAGACCGTCGGTCCGTTCACCCGCCAGGATGCCACCGGCATCGCGGCCAACCCGGCCGTGCTGCGCGCTGCGTTCTCCGACATCCTGGTGCAGGATGGCACCGCGAGCGATCCGATCGCGCTGGACGAAGCGGGCAACCACAGCGTGGTGATCCGCGTGGCCGAGCACACCCCGGAGCAGGCCATCCCGCTGGACAAGGCGCGCGACCAGGTCATCGCTGCGGTGCATGCCGATCGTACCCGCCAGGCCGCCGAGAAGGCCGCTGATGCGCTGCTGGCCAAGCTGAAGGGCGGCCAGACGCTGCAGGCGCTGGCGGAAAGCGAGAAGCTGCAGGTCAGCCCGATGCCGGGCCTGCCGCGTACCCAGCCGGTGCCGACCGCCGAGATCAACCGCGCGGTATTCAGTGCGTCGCTGCCGGCCGAAGGCAAGCCGAGCTACGGCAAGGTGGACGTGCAGGGGCGTGCGGTGGTGTTCGCGGTAACCAAGGTGACCCCGGGCAACGTCAAGGAAGTCACCACCGAACAGCGCCAGCAGCTCAAGCAGCAGCTGAGCCAGATCGATGGCATGGCCGCGGCCGACGCCTTCGTCAAGTCCACCCGCAAGCGCTTCGTGGTACAGACCACCGAGGCCAACCTGTAAGGGGTGGCAGCGGCGGTAAACAAAAAGCCCGGCACTGCCGGGCTTTTTGTTGTCCGATCGAACTGATGTCCGGTCAGTCTTCGATGCGCAGCACGGCACCTGGCTTCAGCACGGCCTTGCCGGTGAGTCCATTGAGGCTGAGCAGGGCCTTCACCGGCATGCCGTAACGGCGGGCGATGGTCCATGGCGATTCGCCATTGCGCACCGTGTGGCGACGATTGCGCGGGCGATCCGCCGCGCTGGCCACGCTGCGTGCAGCGGCCGGTGCCGGCTGTGCCGAAGCCACAGCGACGGCCGGCGTTGCAGCCTCATCCAGGCTGGCCACCATCGCCGAGGCATCCACGGCCGGCGTAGTGACCGGTGCCAACAGGCGGACGGGTGCGTTCTGCGGGCGGGCACGGCCGCTGGCGGCCGGATTCAGGCGGGCAATCCGCGCCGGGTCCAGCGAACGCTGGGCCGCCCACTGCTGCACGCTGGTGCCAGCGGGCAGGGTGTGGCTCTTCAGCACCGGCACGGTGCGGTCCAGCGAGGCCATCACCGAGGGCTGCTCTTCGGCGTTTTCCAGCACGCATGCCAGGGCATGCAGCTTTTCAACATAGGCGTGGGTGATCGGCGAAAGGCCCGGCAGCTCGGCCGGCACCGCGTTGGTAGCGTTCATTCCGGCCTTGCGCAGGCCCTGCAGCACCCGATACTCGCCGGCGTTGTAGGCCATGGTGGCCAGGCGCCAGTCGCCGCCGAACATGCCATGCAGGGTCTTCAGGTAACGCACCGCCGCCTGGGTGGAATCCACCGCCGACAGGCGGCCGTCATAGCCTTCGCTCATGGGCACGCGGTGGTTGCGCGCGGTGGTGGCGATGAACTGCCACAGTCCGGCCGGACCGGCCGCGCTGCGCGCGCTCGGGCGGTAGCCGCTTTCCACGAAAGGAATCAGGGCGAACTCGGTGGGCAGGCTGGCCTTGCGCAGCTCTTCCACCACATAGCCGAACAGCACCAGGGCATCATCGTTCTGGTTGGCCAGCCGGGCAGGCGCATGGGCGAACTGCTTCTGCCAGCGCGGACTGGTGGCCTCGGCATCGCAGGTGGGTTCAGCCAGGCCTTCGCGGAAGCTGGCGAAGATGTCCTGTCCATTGCGCACGCTGGGGGCCGGCAGGGTAGCGGCGTCCAGTGGCAGTGACGCGGCGCCGGCGAGATTCTGGGTCAGGCCTGCGCCCAGCGACTGCGCGTTGGCGGTTCCGGCAAGCCCCAGCATGATACCCAGGGCAAGCGCTGGACTTCGGCGCCTCATGCGCGAAAGCCGTCTTTCCAGTGCCGAAGTCCGGCCATCACGTCGACATCGTCGGTGATTCCCCGCCCCAGATAAGCCGACACCGCCGCACGGATGGGCGCGGTGTGGGTACGCAGGAACGGATTGCTTTGTAATTCGTCTGCCAACAGCACGGGCAGGGTGGAGCGGTCATCGCGGCGCATGGCCAGTGCCTCCTCATGGCGCTGCCTCAGGGCAGCGTTGGCGGGGTCGACATGCCGCGCGAAGACGGCATTTGACACGGTGTATTCGTGGGCACAGCAGACAAGCAGCTGGCCCGGCAGGGACGCCAGGCTGCGCATGGTGGCGAGCAGCTGGGACGGCGTACCTTCGAACAGGCGCCCACAGCCCAGGCTGAACAATGCATCTCCACTGAAAAGGTGTTCATCAGTGTGAAACGCGACATGGCTGAGGGTGTGCCCGGGCACGGATACTACGTGGAACCTCCGCCCCACTGCCTGAACGTGTTCACCATCGGCCACGCGCTCGGTGGCCATCGGAATGCGCGGTTCGTGTGGCGCGATCACCCTGATGCCGGGAAAACGCGCCTGCAGCGCACTCACTCCGCCGATGTGGTCATCGTGGTGGTGGGTGAGCAGGATCGCCTCTGGCCGCAGTCCCGCCTCGACGGCGGCCAGCACGGGCGCGGCATCGCCGGGATCGACGACCACGGCCGCGCCGTCGTCGCCGGCCAGGCACCAGATGTAATTGTCCGCCAATGCGGGCAGGGCAGTGAGTCGCATAGAATCGGACCATGCCCGCGCTGCAGAGCCTCCGTCAAGCGACACCCGAAACGTGGTTCGACAGCGAACCGGCGCAGCTGCTGTATCAGCTGGAGCAGCAACTACTGCTGCCGCAGCTGGCCGGCCTGCCCGCGCAGCCGTGGTTGTGGATCAGCCCCAGCCCGCGCTGGCTGCAGGGCGCGGCCTTGAGCGGACGTGGCCTGCGGCTGTACCGCGACGGCACGGGGTATGCCGGTGAGGCCCGCTGCGCGCTGCCGTTGCCGCTGCCCAATGAAAGCGTCCACGCCATCGTGCTGCAGCACGTGACCGCCGCCGATGCGGGCCTGCTGCTGGCCGAGTGCGATCGCGTGCTGATGCCCGGTGGCAAGTTGTTCCTGAGCAGTCTCAACCCGTTCAGCCCCTACCGTACGCAATGGCGGCGACATGGCATGGTGGTGCGCACCCCGCAGCGCCTGCGCCAGCTGCTGGAGCGGGTTGGCCTGGAATGCGAGCCCTCCCGTTACATCGGCCCGCTGTGGCCGTCGGGCGGTGGGGGCGGCACAATGGCACCGTTGCGCGCGGCGTGTCTGTTCAGCGCCGAAAAACGCACGTTTGCCTTGCCGGGGCCGACGCCCCTGAAGGTACGCTGGCAGGGGCCGCTGGCCACCCCCGGCATGACCCGATCGATCCTGGAAACGAATGAAAACCATTGAAGTACACACCGACGGCTCCTGCCTCGGTAACCCCGGCCCGGGTGGCTGGGCGGCCCTGCTGCGCTACAAGGCGCACGAGCGTGAACTGAGCGGCGGCGAGCTCAACACCACCAACAACCGGATGGAGCTGATGGCCGCCATCTCCGGCCTGGAAGCATTGAGCGAGCCCTGCCAGATCGTGCTCTTCACCGATTCGCAGTACGTGCGCCAGGGACTGACCGAATGGCTGCCCGGCTGGATCCGCAAGAACTGGAAGACCGCCGGCGGCTCACCGGTGAAGAACCGCGAACTGTGGGAGCGCCTGCATGCGGCGACCCTGCGCCATCAGATCGACTGGCGCTGGGTGAAGGGCCACTCCGGCGATCCGGACAACGAACGTGTGGACGTGCTGGCGCGCGAAGCCGCCACCCGGGTGCGCGACACCGGCATGGCGGTAAACTGAGCCCATGCGTCAGATCATCCTGGATACCGAAACCACCGGCCTGGCCTGGCAGAAGGGCAACCGTGTCGTCGAAATCGGCTGCGTGGAACTGTTCAAGCGCCGGCCCAGTGGCAACCACTACCACCAGTACCTGAAGCCGGACGTGGACTTCGAACCCGGCGCGCAGGAAGTCACCGGGCTGACGCTCGACTTCCTGGCCGACAAGCCGGACTTCGCGCAGGTCGCCGAGGCCTTCCTGGCCTTCATCGACGGCGCCGAGCTGATCATCCACAACGCGGCCTTCGACCTGGGGTTCCTGGACAACGAACTGTCCAGGCTGGGGCCCCAGTTTGGCAAGATCACCGACCGCTGCACCGTGGTGGATACGCTGGCGCTGGCGCGTGAGCGCTTCCCGGGCCAGCGCAATTCGCTGGATGCGCTGTGCAAGCGGCTGGGCGTGGACAATTCGCACCGCCAGCTGCACGGCGCGTTGCTCGATGCGCAGATCCTCGGCGATGTGTACATCGCGCTGACCTCCGGCCAGGACGACCTCGGTTTCGACCTGGGCGAAGAGGGCAGTGCGGCGGCGCTGGCGCTGGCGGGGTTCGACCCGGCGAAGCTGCTGCCGCGCCCGCGCGTGCAGGCCACCGCGTCGGAACTGGAAGCCCACGCCGCCCGGCTGGAGCGGCTGCGCAAGAAGGCCGGCCACGCCCTGTGGGATGGCCCGAAGCAGGAAGAAGCCGCCGTCGCCTGAGCCCGGCCTGGTAGTGCCGACCTTGGTCGGCACCGCCTCGTGGAAGCAGCCGACTGAAGTCGGCCCCGGTCGGCAGCACGCCTTAGTGGCAGCGCACCAGCACCACGGTGATGTTGTCCGAACCGCCGCCATCCAGCGCGGCGGCCACCAGCGAATCCACGCATTCCTGCGCGCTGGTGTCATCGAAGGCCAGCGTGCGGGAAATCCCGCTGTCGTCCAGCTCTTCGGTGAGCCCATCACTGCACAGCAGCAGCTGCATGCCCGGGCGCAGCTCGCCGGCGGTGGTGGCCACGTTCAGATGCGCCGGGTCGGTGACCCCCAGTGCCTGGGTGACCACGTTGCGATGCGGATGCGCGCGCGCCTGTTCCGGGGTCAGGTTGCCCTGGGTCAGCATCTCCTGCACCACGCTGTGGTCCTGGCTGAGCTGGGCCAGCTGGCCGTCGCGCCACAGGTAGGCCCGGCTGTCGCCCACCCAGGCCACTTCGTAGCGGTTGCCCTGCACGCGCGCGGCCACCACGGTGGTGCCCATCGGCAGGGTGTCGTTGCGGCGGCGCGAGGCACGGATGATTTCTTCGTCCGCGGTGCGGATGGCCTGGGCCAGTGGCACGCCGCGGCGGATCTCGCGCACGATGGTTTCGCGTGCCAGCGCGCTGGCCACCTCGCCACAGGCGTGACCGCCCATGCCATCGGCGACCAGCCACAGTGCCAGCTCACCGTCCCCGTAGTAGGTGTCTTCGTTCAGCGCACGGCGCAGGCCGGGATGGGTCAGGTGTCCGAATTCGATCATGGGGTCGCGCAGGAGAGGGGGATGCAGCAGGGAGAACGCCATCATCGCGGCGGGGCGGACATCCGACAAGCGGCGAAGTCAGCGGAGTTTCACTTTCTTGCCGGTGATGGCTTGTGAATATCCGCGCATCCTCGTATCATGCGCGTCCCCGGTACGCCGGGGAAACCGGAGAGGTGGCAGAGCGGTTGAATGTACCTGACTCGAAATCAGGCAGGCGTTTATAGCGCCTCGGGGGTTCGAATCCCCCCCTCTCCGCCAGACAAAAAGCAAAGGGCCACCCAACGGGTGGCCCTTTGCTTTTTGCGTGGCCGAGAGCGGGCAGGAGAGAACCGACGCGGGGTTCGACGGTTCTGCAGGAGCAGAACCGGACAGCCGAATGGCTGGCCCGGAGCGCGCAGCGCGCAGGGCTGGGTGCAGGGATGCACCCAGCAATCCCCCGCCATTTCCCCGCGCAGCGCAGCTGCACTGCATTTACCAGCCGCCCACCCGACGCGCGTTATCATCCTCTTCTGCTTCCAGAGAGTGCTCCCATGACCGCTGAAATCCTCGTCCCCGTCGCCTTCGGCGAACTGCTCGACAAGATCTCCATCCTGCAGATCAAGTCCGAGCGCATCAGTGACGAGGCCAAGCTGGCCAACGTGCGCACCGAGCTGTCAGCGCTGGAAAAGACCTGGATGGCGCACCCGGCCGGCGGCAAGGACGTGGCCCAGCTGCGTGCCGACCTGAAAGCGATCAACGAAGAGCTGTGGGACATCGAAGACAACATCCGCCTGCAGGACAAGGCCGGTGACTTCGGCGATGCCTTCGTCGCGCTGGCGCGCAGCGTCTACCTGCGCAACGACGAGCGCGCGCGCATCAAGAAGGCGATCAACCTGGCGCTGGGTTCGGCCTACGTGGAAGAGAAGTCGTACAAGGACTACCGCGCCGGCTGACGCGGCGGTAGCGGCGCCTCCACATTGACGGCCAGCGGCCGTCACTACCGGGCGGCGTAGCGTTCGAATGCGGCGATGCCGTCTTCCACCGTGATCAATTCCATCACGTCGTCGAACTCGATCTTGGTGCCCCATTTCAGCGCGCTGGCCGGCTTGCCCAGGTACTTGCGCGCCGCGTCGTCATAGCGGTCCACGCAGTAGCGGCGGTCCGAATACGGCCCGCTGCGGTGCGGATTGCTCGCCGCGTGCAGGCCCAGCACCTTCACCCCCATCGCATTGGCGATGTGCATCGGCCCGGAGTCCGGCGTCATCACCAGCGCCGCGCGGGCCAGCAGGGCCGGCAGCTGCTTCAGCGTGTCCTTTCCGACCAGATCCAGCGCCGGCTGCACCAACTGGGCCTGGATGGCATCGGCGGTGCGCCGTTCCAGTTCGCTGCGGCCGCCACACAGCACGACCCGCCAACCGCGCGCGCTGGCGTGGTTGGCCACCGCAGCGTAGCGATCGGCATACCAGTTGCGCCGCTCATGGCTGGAACACGGCGAAATCATCAGCACCGGCCGCCCATCGTCCTGCCACTGCGCCTGGGCCCACGCGTGGGCCTCGTCCGGCACCGCCAGGTCCCAGCTGACCCCGGTCTGTTTCAGGCCCAGGGGCTCGCAGAAGCTGCCGATGGCGTCGAGCACGTGGATGCCGGGACGGTCCGGGATGCGCTCGTTGATGAACAGTCCATGCAGGTCCTTGGAGCGGCTGCGGTCATAACCGATCCGGCGGTGGGCGGGTATGAAGGCCGACAGCACGTTGGCCCGGAACGCCACCTGCATCTGCAGCAGGGCATCGAAGCGCTCGGCTGGCAGCTCCGCGCGCAGGGCTTTCATGCCCGCCAGTCCGGTCTTCTTGTCGTACGCATGGAACGTCACCCCGGGCAGCCCATCCAGCAGCTTCAGGCCCACCTTGTCGATCACCCAGTGGATCCGGGCGCCCGGCCGCGCCGCCTGCAGGGTGCGTACCAGCGGCACCACATGGGTCACGTCGCCCAGCGCGGACAAACGCAAAAGGCACAGGGAAGAGGACGGTGATGCCATGGTGTTGTTAGACTCGAAGGAATGGTCGCATTCGACGCCAATGAAGCGCTGACGCCTTGCCGTGATGGTCGCGGCATGGGTGCCATTCTGTTCGACCGCGAACGGCTGCGGCAAGCCGACGCCAGTCTGTTCTCGCCCCAGCACTGGGGAGAGCGGGCGCGCCCGGTAGGCGAGGGCGGTCGCGGCAGTGCCTGGTTCGTCGACGCACCGTTCGGCCCCAGCGTGCTGCGGCACTACCTGCGCGGCGGTTTGGTAGCCAAACTGAGCCACGACCGGTACCTGTGGCGCGGCTCGCAGCACACCCGCAGCTTCGCCGAATTCCGGCTGATGCGCGCCCTGCGCGAACTCAAGCTGCCGGTGCCGCGGCCGATCGCCGCGTATTACATGCGCGAAGGCCTGCGTTACCGCTGCGCGATCCTGATGGAGCGCATCGAAGATGTCCGCTCGCTGGCCGATCGTGCCCTGGTCGCGGGCCGTGGCGCGCCATGGGAAGAAACCGGTCGGCTGATTGCACGTTTCCATCGCGCCGGGCTGGACCACGCCGATCTCAATGCGCACAACATCCTGTTCGATGGCAACGGGCATGGCTGGCTGATCGATTTCGATCGCGGCGTGCAGCGCATTCCGGCCACCGCCTGGCGCGAACGCAACCTCAAGCGCCTGCTGCGTTCACTGCTGAAACTGCGCGGCGAACGCAGCACCGACGACGTTGAAAAAGATTTCGCCCGCCTGCGCCGTGCCTACGACCTGGCGTGGAACCGGGGAACCTGATGGACTGGTCGCTGCGTTTCCTCGGCGTCGGCAATGCGTCGGCGGTGGAGCTCGGTTCGCCGATGTCGGTGATCGAGCGTGATGGCCAGCCTTGGCTGACCATCGACTGCGGCGGCGAAGGGTTGACGGCCTTCCAGGCGCACTACGGCCACATGCCGCAGGCGCTGTTCGTCACCCATGTGCACCTGGACCATGTTGCCGGCTTCGAGCGCCTGTTCGTGGATACCTTCTTCAGCGCGCAACGCCGCGGCAAGGTGCGGCTGTACGTGCCAGCGCCGGTGGTGCCGCTGCTGCACAAGCGCATCGGCGACTACCCGAACGTGCTGGCCGAGGGCGGCGCCAATTTCTGGGATGCCTTCCAGCTGATCGTGGTCGGCGATGCGTTCTGGCACGAGGGGGTGCGGCTGGAGGTGTTCCCGGCCCGCCACCACTGGCCGGAAACGGCCTACGGGCTGCGCTTGAAGGGCGCGCTGACCTGGAGTGGCGATACGCGCCCGATCCCGGAAATGCTCGCGCGGTTCGCCGATGACAACGAACTGATCGCCCACGACTGCGGCCTGCACGGCAACCCGTCGCACACCGGCGTGGACGATCTGGAGCGCGAATACAGCGCCGAACTGCAGGCGCGGATGATGCTCTACCACTACGCCAGCGTGAGCGATGGCGATGCGCTGCGCGCGCGCGGTCACCGCGTGGCGATACCGGGCGAATGCGTGCCGCTGGCGCCGCCGACGGCGATGCAGGCGCCCTGACGACGAGGCGTGGGGCCGCCGGGCTCGGCGTGCCGTGACGCGGCGGCCATTTGATCGGGTTTAATGCATGCGTTAAAGTGCTTGCAACCCTTCGGCTGGAGAGCCCATGGACCTGTGCGATGACATCGTTCCGCTGAATCAGGTGCGTGCCCGCTTCACGGCGCTGGCCGAAGATGCCCGCAACGGGCATGCAAAAGTCATAACCCGCAATGGCGAAAGCTATGTCGCCATCGTCGACGCCCGGAAGCTGGACTACTACCACCGGCTTGAGCGCGAGGTGCAGCAGTTGTCTGCATTGCGCGATGTGGTGGAGGGGCTGGAGCGCGTGAGAGCGGGAGAAGCGGGTGCTGACCCGGCCGCGGTACGTGTGCGGTTGCAGGACAGAGTGAAGCGTGCCACGCGCGGCTGAGCCGCGCGTGCGGGCGGTGCACGCCCATCCTGCGTACGAACGCTCGCTTGAAGCGGCGGTGGATGCCCTGTTGGAACTCGGGGCTGTCGACGCAGCACAAGTGGTACTGGATCGGGCAGCGGGTTTCCTACCGGAACTGCTGATGCGGTTTCCTGAAGCCGGACGTCAGTTCGAACCGCGCAATCTGGAGGGGGCGCGTGTAGTGGCTTTGGCGGCACGGGTGCGTGAGTTGCTCGGCAATACCATTGAGCTGCGTGAGTACGTGCTGGATGACTACCTGGTGCTCTACGCCATCCACGATCGCGCCGTGCACCTGCTGGCATTGCGCCATCATCGGCAGGACGGCTTCAGCCTGGAGCCGTAACGGAAAGCCGGCTCCTGCAGCCGGCGTCGGGCAAGCTCGGCGGCGTTTCGCGCGCACACCGCATCCGCCGGGCATGGCGCGGCGCTGCAAATGGTGGGGCTGAAAAGGTGGCGACCCCGCCGGCTGACCTCGGCGCCCGCGTCGATCGATACCGTTGCTGCCTTCCGGCCCTGGCGGGATTTTCGATCTAGCGTCGCGAGGGGCCGACGGGGCCACCATAGAGACGTGGTCACCTTGCCGGCGACCTGTCACGGATGTGGGGACGCAGCGCGAAGCGCCTGGAACCCGGTCCGGACTGCACATCGCTGGGCGATGGCAGGCGCGCATTCTAGCGCATGCGCGCATGCGTTAGCCAGCACGCACTCAGCGTCGTTCCCCCTCACCATGATGATGCGTCGCCTGACTTCCGGCGCTGCATTCCATGCCTATGCTGAACAAGGTGCTCGCGCCTGCGTTAAATACGAGATGTATCGTATGGGATGGTGTATGGTGGGATTCAACGAAGCCAAGCAACAGGTCATCCGAGACCTGCAAGCGGGCAACTTCGTCCACGAAGTCCGCCGCAACATCAGCAGCAAGAACCTGCTGCTGACCGGGGGGATCAGTGCGTCGGATCTAGCGGCAATTCTCAAGCGCGCGCGGGGGCAGGATCACCGCAGCTCGCCCCACCACCGGGACGCCGACATCCAGGTGCACGAGATCCTCGCCGCCGGTTGGTATGTGAAGTTCTACTTCCTTTCCGATACGACGTTCATCAGCGTTCACCGACAAGAGTCCATCAGGCCATGAAGCTCTACCGCGAAGGCGAACACAGGGACGCCCTATGTGACCGGGACGGTCGGGTCACCGCCACCTTTGAATACCGGGACGTGCCCTTTTCAGATGGGCGCGCGATTGCGCGTGACATTCTGGTGGGACGGTGCAACGCCTGCGGTGATGTGATCCTCATCCCGGCGCAGTCAACCCCGGCGGTGGCCAATGCGCGTTCAGCGCAGCAGTGCTCGTTCGAGGTCAACGTGCCTTCGGTGTTCGTCGAGCTGCTGGATGCCGCTGCCGCCCGCATCACGCCGCTGGCGACGCCTGACTTCCGCAAACGCCTGTTCTTTTTCTATGTCAACCGCTACGCGCACGGCCAGGAGACATCAGCCGGGCTTGCGAAGCTGGCCAGACGATCAGCAGAGCTGGAAGCAGGCGGGCCGGCCAAGCGGTTGTCGATGAAGTTGAGTGCCTTTGCCAATGAGCGCATCGAGACCGTTCTGCAGCGCTCCTCGTTGACCAGGACCGAGCTGATCAAATGCGTCGCGTTGAAGGTGGGCGACGATATCGTCGCGCCCGAGCGACCACGTCACATAGGCCAACTGACCGTGCTTGCCGATATCCTGTATGCCTGATCTGAGTGAACCCGTTGTAACCACGAAAGGCCCCGTATGGGGCGGCGATCCAACTGTTGCTAGACTCCAGCCCGGAGGAACGGCCTCCCCCATACCGGGTTGAAATGTCCAGGACGGCCTGGCCCCTGCAGAGGAGGCCGCCATGGCCTGGATCTATCTTCTGTTCGCTGGTCTGCTGGAAATTGTCTGGGCCGTTTCGATGAAACAGTCCGAAGGCTTCAGCAAGCTCACCCCCACGCTCATCACCCTGGTCGGCATGATCGCCAGTTTCTGGCTGCTGGCCGTGGCGATGCGCAGCCTGCCGCTGGGCACCGCGTACACGATCTGGACCGGCATCGGCGCGGTCGGTGCGTTCGTGGTGGGCATCGTGTTCCTGGGCGAGCAGGTCAGTGCGATGCGCATCGGTGCGGCCGTGCTGATCGTGTGTGGACTGGTGCTGATGAAGCTGTCCAGCAGTTGATGTGCGCCAAGCAGAGGCGGGGCGTCACGCGCTCCGCTTCACCACGGCAAGCAGGGTCTGCATCAGTTCGTCGCTGGCCTGTGACCTGCTGATATCGCCGTCGGCTGCGGCCTGCGACAACGTATCGGCCGCGCCCAGCACCGCCCACATGCCCGCGTTGGATACTCCCGCCGTGCCCGCGAAGGGGGCGAATATGCGCTGGCACTTTTCGATGAACGCATGCTGGTAACTGCGCTTGACCGCCTGAAGTTCAGGCGAGCCGCCGAGCGCAGCCACGACGGCTGAAATCTCCTGGCCCTGGGTCAGGACGCACTGCACATAACTGGCCGCGACCACCCGCGCTTTTTCGTGCAGCGTGGCCTTGGCAGCGTCAACGGCGGTATCGAAGATCGCCGTCTGCCGCACGTCATAGTCTTCGTAAAGCGCGGCAAGCAGGCCATTGCGGGTGCCGAAGTGATCGTAGGCCACCGGCTTGGTGACCCCCGCCGCTTCGGCCAGCCTGCCCAGCGTCAGCTGGTCGGTGCCCTCCTCGCTGATCAGTGCCCACGCCACGTCCAGCAACTGGCGCGTGCGTGCTTGGCGCGGCAGGCGACGGCGGGGGGCGGGCGTGGCAGTGGCGGAGGACTTCGGCAACGATTCAATTCCCGGGGTTGGCGATGCGGCGTCCGATCACGTGGGCCGTATCCAGATGCGCGGCCGGGAAGCCGGGATCCGATGCCAACAGGCGCGCCGAACTGGCGACATTGGCACCACAGTAATCGAAAATGCCATGGTCGATCTGCGTGGCCATGGCCTTGGCGTAACCGTGGCGCTCGATCATCCCCGCGTCGGCGCCGCCGTTGGCGACCAGATGCACCTGCAGCCGCTGCAGTTTCTTCTGCAGCTTGCCGTCGGGGCCTTCGTCGTAGGCCCAGCCGTTGCTGAAAACGCGGTCGATCCAACCCTTCAGCAGCCCTGGAAACGACCACCAGTAAATCGGGTAGACCAGCACCAGCGTGTCCGCCCGTTCCAGGCGGGCGTGCTCGCGCGCTACATCGTCAGGAGCCGCAGCGCGCTTCTCGAAATAGGCGAGGTCGTCGCTGTTGAACACCGGATCGAAGCGTTCGGCGGTCAGGTCCGCGAACTCCGTGGTAGCGGCTGGGTCGGCGCTGGTGATGCCGTCGGCCACGCGGTGGGCGATGGCATGGGTGAGGGAGTCTGGATTGGCGTGCGAGACCACAATCAGTGCGTGCATGGGAGTCTTCTGTTATTTACTGTAGGTAACTTACTATAAGTAGATATCCCGCCCGCGCCATGCACACTGATGGAACGCTGTCAGCTCACCGGATGTTGATCCTGCGCGCGATGGGGCGGTAGCCCTGCCATTCCGGATGAGGCTGGGTGCCTGATGGGTTGGGCTGCAGGTGCACGTGCAGGCCGCCGAACTCCCCGAGGGCCAGGCAGTTGTCGACCTCGCGCAGGTCATCCTTGTGCAGCTGCTGGGCCCCTTGCAGCAGGCTGCGCCGCGCCTTCGCCTTGGCGCCGGCGGCATCGGCTGCGACGAACAGGCCGAACGCATGCAGCTCCGCCAGGCTGTCTGCGCGATAGCCGCCCATGTTGACGAAGAACAGCGTGAGTCCGGACGGGTCGGGCTCGGGCGCGAGATGCACGTCGAAGCCATCGGCCCAGTCGATGACGCTGTAGCCATCCAGGTGCAGGCTGCCGGGATCGCCGAACCAGGCCTCGCGCAGGGCAGGGTAGGCGTCCTGCACGCGCCGCACGGCAGCGAATTGCACGTCGTGCAGTTCGATGTTGGCGCGGCCTGCGGTGCCGCCGACGTAGAACTGGTAGAGCCTTGGGCTGGACGGCGGGTCAGGGGGCATGCGGTACACGGAGGGGAAGGGCTGGCCAGCGTAGCAAGGCCGGTGTGGCAGGACACAACGCGTTGTTCGCAGGATGCCAATGCACGCGCAGGTAGTGTCGGGTGATCACCCATTACGCGAGGACTGCCGATGCTGTTTTCACCCGATACCGCCCTGCAGCGCCGCGCGCCAACCCACCACCTGCTGCACATCGCCGGGTCAGCAGCGGCGCTGTGCCTGATGACCGCGTGCACGGCACAGGCGCCGGCGCCTGCAGCCCCCGTTGCAGCGGACCCTGCATCCGTGGCGGCCGATGGCGGGCATCCAGCCGACACAGCGGCCCCGGCGCCGGAGCGCCCAATGGACGAGGTGCCGCGCGAGGAGGCGACCGCGTCGGGCGAGCGTTCGTACCGCTTCGCCAACGGCTGCGTGGTGGTGGTCGAAGCCAAGCGAGCGGTGGTCAAGCAGGAGGGGCGGCAATGCCAGTCGCACCATCGGGACATCGCGCTGTTGTACGCGTCGGGGGATTGAGGGCTGCGCTAGGGGCCAGCCTTCGGCTGTCCGGATCTGCTCCTGCAGATCCGTCGAACCCCCGGGGCTTCTCATCTGCCGCTCTCCCCACCAGGCAAATGAAAAGGGCCGCCCGATGGGCAGCCCTTTTCATTTGTCTGGCGGAGAGCGGGGGATTGCTGGGTGCATCCCTGCACCCAGCCCTTCCGCGCTGCGCGCTGCAGGGCCAGCCTTCGGCTGTCCGGATCTGCTCCTGCAGATCCGTCGAACCCGCGGGGCTTCTCATCTGCCGCTCTCCCCTCCAGGCAAATAAAAAGGGCCGCCCGATGGGCAGCCCTTTTCATTTGTCTGGCGGAGAGAGGGGGATTCGAACCCCCGAAGCGCGGTTTAGACGCTTACACACTTTCCAGGCGTGCTCCTTCAACCGCTCGGACACCTCTCCGGATTCCCCTGCGGAACGACAATGCCGTTGCAGGGGCCGCAGATTCTAGCTGGCTGCGCGGCTGGACACAAGGCCCTGCAGTTGCCGACGTAGGGGGCTGGACAGGCGTGGCACAATGGTCGTCCTGATGAAGACGGTGGCCTGATGTCCTATCTCGTCCTTGCCCGCAAGTGGCGTCCAAAGCGTTTTGCCGAGCTGGTGGGCCAGGAACACGTGGTCCGCGCGCTTACCAATGCGCTGGACAGCGGTCGCGTGCATCACGCTTTCCTGTTTACCGGTACCCGTGGGGTGGGCAAGACCACCATCGCGCGTATTTTCGCCAAATCGCTGAACTGCGAACAGGGCACCAGTGCCGATCCCTGCGGCCAGTGTCCGGCCTGCCTGGACATCGATTCCGGCCGCTACATCGATCTGCTGGAAATCGATGCGGCGTCCAACACCGGCGTGGACGATGTCCGCGAGGTGATCGAGAACGCGCAGTACATGCCCTCGCGTGGCAAGTACAAGGTCTACCTGATCGACGAAGTGCACATGCTGTCCAAGGCGGCGTTCAATGCGCTGCTGAAGACGCTGGAAGAGCCGCCGGAGCACGTCAAATTCCTGCTCGCCACCACTGATCCGCAGAAGCTGCCGGTCACCGTGCTCAGCCGCTGCCTGCAGTTCAACCTGAAGCGCCTGGACGAAGACCAGATCCAGGGGCAGATGACCAGGATCCTGGCGGCCGAAGAGATCGAAGCCGACGACAGCGCCATCGTGCAGCTGTCCAAGGCCGCCGACGGCAGCCTGCGTGACGGCCTGTCGTTGCTCGACCAGGCCATCGCCTATGCCGGCGGTGCGCTGCGCGAGGACGTGGTGCGCACCATGCTGGGCACGGTGGATCGCACCCAGGTGGCGGCCATGCTCGACGCCCTGGCCGAAGGTGATGGCCAGCGCCTGCTGCAGGTCGTGGCGGCGCTGGCGGAGTTCTCGCCGGACTGGAGCGGCGTGCTGGAAGCGCTGGCCGATGCCCTGCACCGCATCCAGGTGCAGCAGCTGGTGCCCGGTGCCATCGCCGCCGATGGCCTGGACCTGGGCGGCTTTGCTGCGCGGGTGCGTCCGGAAGTGGTGCAGCTCTGGTACCAGATGGCCCTCAACGGCCGCCGCGACCTGCCGCTGGCGCCGAGCCCGCGCGCCGGTTTTGAAATGGCCGTGCTGCGCATGCTGGCCTTCCGTCCGGCCGCTGCGGTGCCGCCGGTGCCGCGTGCACCGGAAGGTGGCGAAGGTCTGCAGTCGGGTGGTTCGACGGGGGCGGCGAGCGGCTCGGCGGGTTCGACCGGCATCGCCGCCGCACCCGTTGCCGCCGCACCGGCGCCGGCCGTGGAAGCCAGCGTGCAGGCCGCAGCGCCCAAGCCCGGTCCGCTGCCGGATACCACGCCGGTGGAAGATCCCGAGCCAGCGCCGCCGGCACCGGTGAAAGATCCGCCGCCGGCCTCGAATGAACCGGATCTGCCCCCGTGGGAGATCGAAGCGGCCGATGACAGCGACCAGCGCGACGATGCACTGGCGGCTGAACTGGCTGGCCCGGACGCGGCCATGCTGGCGCCGTGGCAGCCATCTGCCGAACCGGCACCGCGCGCTGCGCCCGCTGTTGCGGTGGCGGCACCGCCCAAGCCGTTCCGCGCCGAAGGCATCGACATCGCGCCTGCCGCCAGGGTGGCCGAAGCAGCAGCCCCGGGCGGTGCTTCGGTGGCATTGGCCTGTGCCGAAGATTGGCTGGAACTGGTGGCTGCCAGTGGCCTGAGTGGGCCTTCGCGGCAGCTTGCCGCCAACGCGGCGTTCATCAGTTTCCAGCACGGGGTCTTGAAACTGGGTTTGTCGCCCGGATTTGAGTACCTGAGTTCCGAACGCGCGCTGGGCGCGCTGGCGGAGATGCTGGGCAAGGCGCTGGGTTCGCCGCCGAAGATCGTGGTCGATGCCACGCAGGCGCCGGCCGAGACCCTGCACCAGCGATCAGACCGTCAGCGGAGTGAACGCCAGCAGGCGGCCGAGGCGTTTTTCATGGCCGATCCGGAAGTGCAGGTGCTGATCCAGAAGCACGGCGCGCGGCTCGTGTCCGATTCCATCCGTCCCTTTGAAGAGTAAAGAACCATGCGCGGCAATATCGCCCAGATGATGCAGCAGGCCCAGAAGATGCAGGAGAACCTGCAGAAGGCCCAGGAAGAAATCGCAAAGCTTGAAGTCACCGGCAGCGCCGGTGGCGGCATGGTCAGCGTCACCCTCACCGGTGCCAAGGAATGCCGTAAGGTGCGCCTGGATCCGTCGCTGCTGGGCGATCAGGAAATGCTGGAAGACCTCGTTGCAGCAGCCTTCAACGATGCATCCAACAAGATCGATGCCGAGTCGAAGACCCGCATGGGTTCGGCCACGGCCGGCATGCAGCTGCCCCCGGGCATGAAGCTGCCGTTCTGATGCAGCGCAGCCGGGCATGGCCCGGCTCTATCCGAGCCGAATGATGTCCGCACCCCTGCTTGACCAGTTGATCGAAGCGCTGCGCGTGTTGCCCGGCGTGGGCCAAAAGACCGCCCAGCGCATGGCGTACCACCTGCTGGAACGCGAGCGCGAGGGCGGCGAGAAGCTGTCCTCGCTGCTGGCGCAGGCGATGGAGCGCATCGGCCATTGCGCGCAGTGCCGCGATTTCAGTGAAAGCGAACTGTGCGCGACCTGCGCCAACAACAGCCGCGAGCGCAGCCAGTTGTGCGTGGTGGAATCCCCCGCCGACCGGCTGGCCATCGAAAACGCGACCGGTTTCCGCGGCGTGTACTTCGTGCTGCAGGGCCGGCTGTCGCCGCTGGATGGCATCGGCCCGCGCGAACTCGGGCTGGAGCTGCTGGGCCAGCGGCTCGATGCCGGCGAGATCACCGAAATGATCATCGCCACCAGTGCCACGGTGGAAGGCGAAGCGACCGCGCATTACCTCGCCCAACTGGCGCGTGCGCGGCAGGTGCGGCCGAGCCGTCTCGCGCAGGGCCTGCCGCTGGGCGGCGAGCTGGAGTTCGTCGATCGTGGCACGTTGTCGCATGCCTTCGGCACGCGCAGCGAAGTGCGGTAATAAAGACAGAAGCATACCCACGCGCGTAGTGCCGACCTTGGTCGGCACCTCCCCAAGAGGCGAAACCCATGACCAGCGAAACGCTCTTCAGCAAGATCATCCGCCGCGAGATCCCGGCCGTCATCGTCTACGAAGACGAGGACGTGCTGGGCTTCAAGGACATCGCGCCGCAGGCGCCGGTGCACGTGCTGTTCATCCCGAAGAACGAGGTCATTCCCACCCTGGATGACGTAACGCCGGGGCAGGCGCACCTGATCGGCAAACTGGCCCTGGCCGCCGCACAGTACGCGCGCGAACAAGGCTTGGCCGAAGACGGCTACCGCATCGTCATGAACTGCCGCGAGCATGCCGGGCAGACCGTGTTCCATATCCACCTGCACCTGCTGGCTGGCGCCCCGCTGGGCCACTTCGGCGCGCCGGGCCGCTAAGCCGCGATACCGGTTCTGCTTCGTCGTGCCGCGCGCCACAAAAAAGCCGCCCGAAGGCGGCTCTAATTACAGCTCAGGCAGCAGTCACCACCAGCCGTAGCGACCGTAACCCCACGGGCCCCACGGACCCGGACCCGGGCCCCAAGGACCGTACGGGTAGGGCACCACATCGACCTGGCGCTGTTCCGGCCACAGATAGATCACATCGGCGGCGAGCTTGGGCAGGCGATAGTCGTACTCGCCGATCTTGACGTTCTCGTAGCCGTCCACGCGGCCGATGAAGGTCACATCGCGGCCTTCTTCGAATACCGCCGGATCATAGAAACCGGCGCGGCAGGCAACGAAGCGGCCGTCACTGGCGTCGGTGGAACTGGTGGTCGGGCGACCACTGGCGTTGAGCGGGCGCGACAGCAGCTGGAAGCAGGTCTGGCCCTGGCCCGGCAGCGTTTCGATGATGCGGCCGCCCCAACGCACCGGCGCGCCCACCTGCTGGGTCGCCACGGTATCGCGCGGGGTCACGGCGGCGAACTGGCCTTGCAGCGGCTTCGGTGCCGTCGCGCAGGCCGCCAGCGCCAGTGAGGCAGCCAGGGGAAGCAGAATCTTGATGTTCATGATGTGGCTCCGGAAGACGGACGATGCCTGCGCAGGTCGGCCAATAATGAAGCGTGGTCGACATGAGTGCCAGAGTAGCGCGCATGGACGAAACGCTGGCTGAGCGCCAGCAAGGCAGGATCGCTCCGATGGGCGTCAACGCGGCGTGCCCATTCCATCGCCGGCTCGGACGGTTCACGCGCCAGGCCCTGTCTCGCGTAACGGCGGCCCAGTCGGTGCCAGGCGCGCAGCAACGGGTCGCGCTCGCGTTCGCCGCGGGCCAGCACCCAGGCCATCGCCCCCAGCGCCATCAGCGCAATCACCACCAGGCTGGAAATCAGCTGTGCCGGCGACAGGTCCGGCATGCCCAGCGGCCGCAGCAACTGCTGCTGGCGGGTGGCGTCGAAGGACAGCACCATCTCGTTCCAGCCCCTGCGCAGCCAGTCCATCGCCTGTCCGGTCTGCAGCCAAGCCCCCTGCATGCCGCCCGCTTCGGTGCCCAGGCGATCTTCCAGTGTGTCGTAGATGCGTTCGGGGGCCACCGCGGCGGTGGGGTCCACGCGCACCCAGCCGCGCCCGGGAAGCCACACTTCGGCCCAGGCGTGGGCGTCCATGCGCCGCACCACCCAGTAGTCGCCGATCGGGTTGCGCACGCCACCGGCAAAGCCGGTGACAACGCGCGCCGGCACCCCGGCATTGCGCATCAGCACGACGAATGCCGAGCTGAAGTGTTCACAAAAACCCACCTTCTGATCGAACAGGAATTCGTCCACCGCGTTGCGGCCGGGCAACTCGGCATCCAGCGAGTAGGCGAACTCGGCGCGGATCCAGTCCAGGCTGCGACGCACCAGCGCGGCGTCGTCGTTGCCGGCTTCGGCGCGCCACTGGCGAGCGAGCGCAGCGGTGCGCGGATTGAATCCTTCCGGCAACTGCAGCGACAGCTGGCGCTGCCACGGCGACAAGGACGCGGCGAACACCTGCGGCGGCGCCGACTGCAGCGTCCAGCGGCTCAGCGAAGCCAGGGGGCGATCGCTGACCAGGCTGTAATCGGCGGTCAGTCGCGCGCCGGCCGGTGCGCTGCCGGGCAGGTCCAGCGCGACCAGCTGGCGGCGGTCGGTGGGTTCGTAGTCGATGGTGTAGTTCCAGCGCTGCGTACCGGCCTGCACCGGAACCGGCGCGCGCTCTTCATTGCGGCGGTCGCGGATCCACGTGCGGCCATCGAAATGGGTCATCACCGGGCCGCGCCAGTAGCGCTGTTCCGCCGCTGGCACCGGTCCATGGAACTGCGCGCGCAGCGCCGGGGTGTCGTCGGCCATCAGGTCCAGCCACTGGCCCGGTTCCATGCTGTCGGACAGGCCCGGCCGACTGACCGCACGGTCCGGCAGGCCCCACAGCGGCTGTGACAGGCGCGGGAACAACCAGAAGGTTGCCATCGCCAAGGGCAGGCCGATCAGCAGCAGACGCAGCACGCCACGCACCTGCACGCGTAGTGCCGGCGTTGGTGACCGGCCTTCGACCTGCCCCAGCCGCTGCAGCGCGAGCAGCGCGCAGACGCCGGCCAGGGTGGCCAGCAGGGTGGTCATCGGGCCCTGATCCAGCAGGAAGGCGGCGAACGGGGCGAACAGGGCGAAGCCGAGCAGGCTGCGCGCATCGCGCAGGGTATGCAGTTCGCTGGACTTGATCGCCAGCATCGCCGCCAGCAGCGCACAGCCGGTATCGCGGCCGGGGCGGATGCCCATCTGCACGTAGATCAGGGCGAGCATCGCCAGCACCAGCAACAGCCGCACGGTTACCGGCAGCAGGCCACGACGTGACACCACGGCGGTCAGCAGGGCGACACCGGCGATGGTGGCAGCGAGCACGCTGGGCAGCTGCAGCAGCAATGGCAGCAGGGCCAGCGCGGTGCTTGCCAAGGCCCAGCCACGTGCATGGCGGTCCAGCAGGGTGGGGGCAGGTTCAGTCATGCGGCAGCAGCGCAAGGGCGCGCAGGCAGAGATGGTGGTGCGAAGCGCCCTGTGCAGGCCCGAGGGCCGGCTGGCCCGGCAGCTTCAATGTATAGCGGCGGCCCTCGCGTTCGGCCAGGTCCACCCAGCGTGCAAGCCGGGCGATGCGTTGTTCGGTGCCCAGTCCGTGCAGCTGGCGCCAGTCCAGCATCACCTCGATGCCGGCCGGCTTTTCATACTCGCGCACCAGCAGCGTGTCGCGCCGTGCGGAGTGCTTCCAGGCGATGCTGCGGCGGGGATCGCCTGCGCGATAGGGGCGCAGTTGATGCAGTTCTTCGCCGGCCGCATCCATCCGGCTGTGCAGCGGGTCGCTGCCTTGTTCGGGCAGCCCGGGGCCTTGGGTTTCGGCGTGCGGATACACCAGCAGCGGCTGGTCCGGCCAGAACCACGACCACGCGCGCACCAGTCCCAGCGGCTGCGTGGTGGACAGGCGGATGCGGTCCAGGTCCAGCCAGCCGCGTTGGGTGGTGGGCAGTTCCAGTTCGGCATCCACCCGGCCGCCGGCCGGGACTGCGGTCCAGCTGTGCGCATCGCCGTGGTCCAGTTGCAGGCCCGGGCGGCCGCGCTGTTCGCGCTGGGAAAGTGCAACGCGTACGCGCAGCGGCTGGCCGGCTGCAACCGGCTCGGCGCTGACCGCATCCAGGCTCAGCCCGGACAAGGTCAGGTGCGCGCTGATCGCACTGGCCACGCCGGCGCCGGCCAACAGCAATGCCAGCAAAAGGGCAGGGTTGTTGTTGTAGTTCAGCGCGCCGAGCAGCATCGCCGCCAGCACCGCCGCCACGAACAGTCCGAAGCGCGTGGGCAGGACGTAGATGCGGCGGCGGTCCAGCCGTTGCGGCAAGGTTTCCGGCTGGCGCGGGCGCGCCAGGTTCATCAGCCACTGCCGGCGCGTAGGCACGGGCGCGTTCAATCCACCGGCACCGTCTGCAGGATCGCCTTTGCCAGCGCCGCGCCAGCCGACGACTCGGCTTCGCCGACCAGGCGATGCCCGGCCACGCCGATGAACAAGGTCTGCACGTCTTCGGGAATGACATGTGCGCGGCCCAGCAGCAGCGCGTGCGCCTTCGCTGCACGCAGCAGCGCCAGCCCGGCACGCGGCGACAGTCCAACGCGCACGCCGGCGTGCTGCCGGCTGCGGGTCAGCAGTGCCTGCACGTAATCGATCAGCGCATCGCTGGCATGCACCTGCAGCACGGCCTCGCGCAGTGCGCGCACCTGCTGGTCGTCCAGCTTCGGGGTGGCGCGCGCGATCAGGTCGCGACGGTCCACGCCACGCAGCAGCTCGCGTTCGGCGTCCACGTTGGGATAGCCCATCGCCAGCCGCAGCAGGAACCGGTCCAGCTGCGAATCCGGCAGCGGGAAGGTGCCGGACAGGTCCACCGGGTTCTGCGTGGCGATCACGAAGAACGGGTCCGGCAGGGCATGGGTCTGGCCATCCAGGGTGACCTGCTGTTCGGCCATCGCTTCCAGCAGCGCGCTCTGCGTGCGGGGCGGCGCGCGGTTGATCTCATCGGCCAGCAGCACGTGGGTGAACACCGGCCCAGGATGGAAGGCGAACTCGCGACTGCCCGGATCCAGGATCGACACGCCAAGCACGTCGGCCGGCAGCAGGTCGGACGTGAACTGCACGCGTTGGAAGCCCAGTCCCAGGCTGGAGGCGAGCGCGTGGGCGAGGGTGGTCTTGCCCAGACCGGGCAGATCTTCGATCAGCAGATGCCCGCCGGACAGCAGGGCGACGAAGGCCAGTCGTACTTCGTGGGCCTTGCCCAGTACCAAGGCGTTGACCTGTTGTTGCGCATCAAGCAGAGCCTGACGCAGTTCATCGGTTAGCATGCGGGGCACGGGGGGCGAAGAATCCATCGTCGTCTCTGGCTCGGTCTTCCTTCGATTCTATAGAGCAATGCAGGGCGAACAACGCGCACGCACGATATTTCTGTGGCTATGGACACTGATCACGGCAGTGAAGCTGGTCGTGGCCGCACGCCTGCCGTTGTTCGTCGACGAGGCCTTCTATTGGCAGGAAGGCCAGCACCTGGCCGCCGCCTACTCCGACCTGCCAGGACTCACTGCGTGGCTGGCCCGGCTGGGCGTGGAGATCGGCGGGCACCATGTGCTGGCGTTGCGCCTGCCCTTCCTGGCCATCGGGGCCTGGTTGCCTTGGGCGGTATCGCGCATCGCCACGCGCTGGTTCGGCAACGTGGCCGGCTGGCAGGCCGGCAGCCTGACTCTGCTGATGCCGCTGTCGGCCACGCTGGGCATGTTGGCCGTGCCGGACGTGCCGATGGCGATGGCCGCGGTGCTATGCCTGGGGGCTGGCGCGCGCTTGCTGCACACGGTGGATGCCGCAGCCGCGATGCGCTTGGCGCTGGGCCTGCTGATCGGCGCGCTCAGCCATTACCGCTTCATTGGCGTGATCGCCGTCGGTTTCATCGCCTTGCTGATGTTGCCGCAAGGCCGCCGGATGCTGCGCGATCCGCGCATCTGGGTGGCGCTGGCCGTTGGCGTGCTGGCATGGCTGCCGTTGCTGGCATGGAATGCGGACAACCATGAGGCAGGGCTGAAGTTCCAGATGGTTGATCGCCATCCCTGGGATTTCCAATGGACCGGGCTGTGGTTCCTGGTGATCCAGCCGATGCTGGTCACCCCGCTGCTGTGCCTGGCGATGTGGAAAGTAGCCGTGGCCGGTACCCGTGCCGGGGGCGGTGCGCGCGCGCAATGGCGTTACTTCGGGCTGGTTGGTGGCGTGTCCACGCTGGCGATCTTCGTGCTCGGCTTCTTCACCGACGTGGAACGCATCAGTTTCCATTGGCCGTTACCGGGCTACCTGGCGCTGCTGGTGGCCGTGCCGGTGGTGCTCAATGGCTGGCCGCGCTGGCTGCGCCGTACGGCATGGTGGACCGCCGGGGTGGGACTGGCGTTGGCCTTCAGCTACTACCTGATGGCGTCTTCGCCGCAGCTGCGCGAGCAGTTGGCCGGTTACAAATATTACCCGCGCAATTTCGCCGGCTGGCAGCCGCTGGCCGATGCCGTGCGCGAGGAATTGCAGCAGATGCCGCCGGGCACCAAGGTGCTGGCCGGCAACTTCAAGGTCGGCGCGGAGCTGGGCTTCCAGCTGGGCGATGCCGATATCGCGGTGCTGCCGCATCCGCTCAACGACAAGCATGGGCGCAGCGTGCAGCTGGGCTTGTGGGGGCAGCTGCACGATGGCAAGCGCGATGGCCCCCTGCTGCTGGTGCTGTCGCCCAGCGACCAGCGTTACCGCGAATTGCTGGACCGCTATCACGCGATCTGTGGCCAGGTCGGTCCGCTGCCGCCGCCGCGCGTGGTGAGCAGCGACCATGGCTTCCAGCGTTTCCTGTTGATCCGCCTGCCGGCCCAGCGTGAGGAGGGTCCGTGCATTACGCCGGCGATGGCCTGGTTCGATGCACCGTCCTCCGGTGATGTCGTGGCGGCGGACCTGCACGTGCGCGGCTGGGCGTTCAAGGACGGCGTGGGGCTGTCACGCGTGGAAGTGCTGCTGGACGGGCGCGCGGTGACCGATGCGCTGTACGGGCGGGCCTTCGACATCCGTCCGGCGTGGCCGCAGTCCAATGATCCGCAGCATCCCAACGTGGGCTTCGATGCTCACCTGGATACGCGCTCGCTGGCGCCGGGACGGCACTGGCTGGGCCTGCGCCTGCATGGCCACGACGGCAGCGTGGAGCTGTGGCAGGAACAACCGTTCGTGGTGCCCACGCGCTGACGACCGTTGGGTCTGGTGGGTGACGACCGTTGGTTGTCACAGGCCTTTCCCGACCTCGGCGAAGAGCGTGACGACCAACGGTCGTCACCCACCAAGGGGCGCAAGCTCACGGCACCGCGATTCCCGCCTGGCGCAGCAGTGCGCACAGCGCGATCAGCGGCAGGCCCACCAGCGCGGTCGGGTCGCGGTTGTCGATGGCCTCGAACAGGGCGATGCCCAGGCCCTCGCACTTGAAGCTGCCAGCGCAGTCCAGCGGCTGTTCGGCATCCACGTAGCGGGCAATCTCAGCCTCATTCAACACACGAAAGCGCACCGTGGTGGTATCCAGCGCCTCCCTGCGTTCTCCGTCACGCATGAGACAGATCGCCGTATGGAACTGCACGGCGGCCCCGGACATCCCGGCCAGCTGCGCCCGGGCGGCTTCCGCCGTGCCCGGTTTACCCAACGGCAGGCCCGCCAGATCGGCCACCTGGTCCGACCCGATCACCCATGCGCCCGGGTGCCGCCGGGAGACCTCGGCCGCCTTGGCGGCCGCCAGGCGTACCGCCAGCGCGGCCGGGGCCTCGCCGGGCAGGGGGCTTTCGTCCACCTGCGGGCGTGCGCAGTCGAAGGGCAGGCGCAGCCGTTGCAGCAGCTCGCGGCGGTATCGTGAGGTAGAGGCCAGCAACAGGGTATTCATGCGTGGAATCAGGGCTCTGGGCCAGCCAGTCTGGCCCCTGGCTGACGCCCGCCACAAGCCTGAAGCTGCAGGTAATTGACAGCGGCCGCGACGGTCCTTAACATTCAGCGGCTTATGTCCGCGAACGTGCCCGAAACGCTGGATGCTTGGCGGATGGTCGCAGCGCGAAGGCGCTTCGACGGCCAGGTCGATCTGGCTCAATTCACCCGCCTGCAAGGGCTTGTTGCCGATGCTGAAGGTCAGTGCTCGTATGCACTGGAATTCTCGCACGACGACATCCTGCGGGTATCCTATGTGGAATTGACCATCGATACCGAGCTGCCGCTGATCTGTCAGCGCAGCCTGCAGCGTTTCCTGCTGCCGGTGAAGCTGGTGCAGAAGATCGGCCTGATCCGCGAGGAAGACGAGGAATCGTCCCTTCCGGAGGACTTCGAGGCCCTGCTGGTGCCCGAAGATGGCCAGCTTGTGCCGCTGGAGCTGGTTGAAGACGAACTTGTGTTGGCGGTCCCGGTGGTACCCCTCTCGCCCGATGGCGAGGCGGTGGACCAGGAATGGGCCCCGACGAAGGAAGAAACCGACAAGGTCAACCCGTTCGCGGCATTGGCAGCGTTGAAGAAAAAGTAAGGTCGGGCTGGCTCGACCGAGCGAATATGCAGCCGGGTATCGTCGGCGGCTGCGGCGAAAGCGAAAAGTGTGCTGGGCGCTGGCGTCCTGTGCGACGAAACGACGAAGAACATCGAACCGAGTTTGGAGCAATCCCATGGCTGTGCAGAAATCCCGTGTCACCCCGTCCCGCCGCGGTATGCGCCGTGCGCATGACGCCCTGAGCGCAAAGCAGCTGTCGACCGACCCGACCACGGGCGAAGTGCATCTGCGTCACCACATCACTGCCGATGGTTTCTACCGCGGCAAGAAGGTCATCCAGACCAAGACTTCTTCCGTCGAAGAAGATTGATGTGAGTGAAGGCCGCTGCCGTGCCGGCAGCGGCCTTTGCCGTATCCCTCCGGGCACCGGCAACGGCCGCCCGCGCAACAGGAATGTCGATGAGCAAGCGGATCTACTCGAGGATCGCGGGCACCGGTAGCTATTTGCCGGAGAAAGTGCTGACCAACGCCGACCTGGAAAAAATGGTCGAGACGTCGGACGAGTGGATTGTTTCGCGCACCGGCATCAAAGAGCGGCATATCGCCGCCGCAGAAGAAACCACCAGCGACCTCGGCTACCACGCTGCGGTGAAGGCGCTGGAAGCGGCCGGCATCGATGCCAGCCAGCTGGACATGATCGTGGTTGGTACCACCACGCCCGATCTGATTTTCCCGTCCACCGCGTGCCTGATCCAGGCCAAGCTCGGTGCGACCGGTTGCCCTGCCTTCGACGTCAACGCGGCCTGTTCCGGCTTCGTGTTCGCGCTGGGCGTGGCCGATAAATTCATTCGTTCCGGTGATGCACGCCATGTGCTGGTCATCGGGGCGGAAACCCTCACCCGTATCGTCGACTGGAATGACCGCACCACCTGCGTGCTGTTCGGCGACGGTGCCGGTGCGGTGGTGCTGAAGGCCGACGAAGACACCGGCATCCTCAGCACCCACCTGCATTCGGACGGCAGCAAGAAAGAACTGCTGTGGAATCCGGTCGGCGTTTCGGCCGGTTTCGGCGAAGGCGAGCAGGCACGCGGCGCGATCCTGATGAAGGGCAACGACGTGTTCAAGTACGCGGTGAAGGCGCTGGATTCAGTGGTCGACGAAACCCTGGAAGCCAACGCGTTGAGCAAGGCCGACCTGGACTGGTTGATCCCGCACCAGGCCAACCTGCGCATCATCGAAGCCACCGCCAAGCGCCTGGAGATGTCCATGGACCAGGTGGTGGTGACGGTGGACAAGCACGGCAATACGTCGTCGGCATCGGTCCCCCTGGCGCTGGACCACGCGGTGCGTTCGGGCCGGGTAGAGCGCGGCCAGCTGTTGTTGCTGGAAGCGTTCGGCGGTGGCTTCACGTGGGGTTCGGCACTGCTGCGTTACTGATAACGCGAGTGTCCATTTCGTAAAAACGTCGTGACGGCCCCTCGGGGCCGTACTGCGTTATGGAGAATGCCCATGGTTGAGCCGATTACCCTTGAAGGGCAGCGGGCGTGGTTGAAGCAGTACGGTGAAGGCAGTCGCGCCGTTGCGCTGGGCTTGCTTAATTTCGTTGCCCGTCGTTTCCATCTGGATGCACTACGCCCGCCGCCGCACCGCGGTGGCGATGCCGCCCGCCAGACCGAGGCGCGGCGGCTGGGCGAACTGCGGGCGCAGGGCGTGAACGTGCCTTCGGTGCTGGGCAGCGGCCATGCCGCACTGGTGCTTGGCGACAACGGCAGTTCCTTCAATACCTGCCTGCGCGAGGCCGACGATGCCGGCCGCGATGCGCTGGTGGCCGCCGCCATGCAGGCGATGGCGGCGGCGCATGCGCGCGGCGCGTATTTCGGCCAGCCGCTGCCGCGTAACCTGACCTGGGACGGGCAGAGCGTGGGCTTCATTGATTTCGAAGAAGATCCGCTGGAAGTGATGGACCTGGCCCAGGCGCAGGCGCGCGACTGGTTGATGTTCGGCTATGGCGTGGCGAAGTACTACGCCGATCGCCCGCAGCGGTTGCAGGCGATGATGGCTGCCGCGATGGACGGTGCGCAGGCGCCGGTGCGTGAGCACGCGCATGCGGTGACCGGGCGGCTGCAGCGCTTGGCCAAGGCCAGCCTGGGCCTGGGGCGTTCGGCGCGCGCGCTGGCCCACGCCATCCTGGTCGTGCATGGCGCCACCACGCTGGGCGTGCTGATGGTGCTGGTGGTGTGCGCGGACTGGTTGGCCGATGGGCACTTGGATCTGCTGGAACTGCTGACCTGAAACAGGGTAGGTCGTGCCCCCGCCGAGCATGGCTCGGCGCTACCGAAAGCCCCATGTGCGTGGTGGATGACGACCGTTGATCCTGGTGGGTGACGACCGTTGGTCGTCACGCCCCCGCCCGCCCTGCATACGCGCACGTACAGACGGCAGGCGGCAATCGCCTTTATCATGGCCTGCTTCGATTCAAACCAGGCGGATGACCGCGTGACTGATTCCACTCTTGCTTTCGTTTTCCCCGGCCAGGGCTCGCAGTCCGTGGGCATGCTGGCCGAGCTGGCCGAGCTGCACCCGCAGGTGCGTGAAGCCTTCACGGAAGCATCCGATGGCGCCGGTGTCGACCTGTGGGCACTGTCCCAGGGCGGCCCGGAGGAAATGCTCAACCGCACCGAATACACCCAGCCGGCCCTGCTGGCCGCCAGCATCGGCGTGTGGCGTACCTGGAAGGCACTGGGCGGCGCGCAGCCGTCACTGCTGTCCGGCCACAGCCTGGGCGAGTACTCCGCACTGGTTGCCGCTGGCGCCCTGAGCCTGCACGACGGTGCGCACCTGGTGCGCCTGCGTGGCCAGTTCATGCAGGACGCCGCACCGGCGGGCGTGGGCGCGATGGCCGCCGTGCTCGGCGCTGAAGATGCACTGGTGCTGGACGTGTGCAAGGAAGCGGCCGGCAGCCAGGTACTGGTGCCCGCCAACTACAACTCGCCTGGCCAGATCGTCATCGGTGGCGACGCCGCCGCGGTGGATCGCGCGCTGGCGCTGCTCGTTGAAAAGGGCGTGCGCAAGGCAGTGAAGCTGGCCGTCAGCGTGCCCTCGCATACCCCGTTGATGCGCGAAGCCGCCAACCGGCTGGCCGAAACCATGGCCGGCCTGTCCTGGCAGGCACCGCAGTTGCCGGTGGTGCAGAACGTCGATGCCACCGTGCACGAAGGCGTGGACGCCATCGCCGCCGCGCTGGTGCAGCAGTTGTACCAGCCGGTGCAGTGGACCGGCTGCGTGCAGGCGCTGGCCGCGCGTGGCATCACCCGTATCGCCGAATGCGGCCCGGGCAAGGTGCTGACCGGCCTGGTCAAGCGCATCGACAAAACCATCGACGGCCGTTCGCTGGCCACCCCGGGCGACGTCGAAGCCGCCCGCGAGGCATGGTCGGCCTGACCCCCTTCCCGTTGCCCGCCTGCGTCGTGCCCCCCCGGCATGGCGCCGCGCGCGGGCGACCGCACCATTCGAGGACAGCATCATGAGCAAGCCCCTGCAGGGTGAAATCGCACTGGTCACCGGCGCAAGCCGCGGTATCGGTGCCGCCATCGCCGACCTGCTGGCCGCCCAAGGCGCCACGGTCATCGGCACGGCCACCACCGATTCCGGTGCCGCCGCCATCGGCGAGCGCCTGGCCGCGCAGGGCGGCCACGGTCGCGCGCTGAACGTCACCGATGGTGCCGCGCTGGATACCGTGCTGGCCGACATCGCCAAGGAATTCGGCCCGATCAGCATCCTGGTCAACAACGCCGGCATCACCCGCGACAACCTGCTCATGCGCATGAAGGACGAGGACTGGGCGTCGATCATCGACACCAACCTGACCAGCGTGTTCCGCACCAGCAAAGCGGTCATGCGCGGCATGATGAAGGCGCGCAAGGGCCGCATCATCAACATCGCCTCGGTGGTGGGGGTGACCGGCAACGCCGGCCAGGCCAACTACGCCGCTGCCAAGGCCGGCATCATCGGTTTTTCCAAGTCGCTGGCCAAGGAAATCGGCTCGCGCGGGGTCACCGTGAACGTGGTGGCGCCCGGCTTCATCGACACCGACATGACCAAGGCGTTGCCTGACGAAGCGCGTGCCGCGCTGGTCAACAACATCGCCCTGGAACGCCTGGGTTCGCCGGAGGACATCGCCCATGCGGTGGCCTTCCTGGCCAGCCCGGCAGCCAACTACATCACCGGAGAGACACTCCATGTGAACGGCGGGATGTACATGCCGTAAGCACGGGGCGCACGGATCGCGCCGCAAGTGGTTGATCTGGATGGCGTTTTACTTGCATGCAAGGCGCCGCCGGTTTCCACTACACTATCCCACGGCCATCGTCTGCGATGGCGTCTTTTTGAACCACTACTCCATCTGGAGCAATACCCCATGAGCACCATCGAAGAACGCGTCAAGAAAATCGTCGTCGAACAGCTTGGCGTCAAGGAAGAAGAAGTCACCACCAGCGCATCGTTCGTCGATGACCTGGGCGCAGACTCGCTGGACACCGTCGAGCTGGTGATGGCGCTGGAAGAAGAGTTCGAGTGCGAAATCCCGGACGAAGAAGCCGAGAAGATCACCACCGTGCAGCTGGCGATCGACTACATCAAGGCGCACGTCAAGGCCTGATGCAAGGCGGCTGGTGCGCGGCGGCGGCTCGACCGTAACCGCGCACGGCATCCCATGGGGCCGCGCATGCGGCCCTGTGTATTTGCGCTGCTGCATACGGGCGCGGATCCAATTACGTTCCACCCCGCGTCATACCCGCACCATTTCCGGGTCAGGAGAAAGCAATGAAGCGTCGCGTCGTCGTTACCGGCATGGGCATGGTTTCGCCTCTGGGCAATGACCTGGCCAGCAGTTGGCAGGGCATCACCGAAGGCCGTTCGGGCATCGGTCCGCTGACCCACGTTGCCGACGCCTACCTGGACCGTTTCACCACCAAGATTGCAGGTGAGGTCAAGGATTTCGACATCACCGCCGACAACGAACAGTTCGGCAAGTACCGCGTGTCCGGCAAGGACGCCAAGAAGATGGACCCCTTCATCCACTACGGCCTGGGCGCGTCCTTCATGGCGCTGGCCGATTCGGGTCTTGAGATCAACGAAGGCAATGCCGAGCGCATTGGCGCCATCATCGGCGCCGGCATCGGCGGCCTGCTGGGCATCGAAGAGCAGACCATCGACTTCCACGAAGGGAAGAAGATCTCGCCGTTCTACGTACCCAAGACCATCATCAACATGCTGCCGGGCCAGCTGAGCATCATCGCCGGGCTGAAGGGTCCGTCGTTCTCAGCGGTGTCCGCGTGCGCTACGTCCAACCATTCCATCGGCACGGCAATGCGCATGATCCAGTACGGCGATGCCGACGTGATGGTCGCCGGTGGCGCCGAACGTGGCTCCTCGCCGACCGCGCTGGGCGGCTTCTGCGCGATGAAGGCGATGTCCACCCGCAACGATGACCCGACCGCGGCCTCGCGCCCGTGGGACAAGGACCGCGACGGCTTCGTGCTGGGCGACGGCGCCGGCATCCTGATCCTGGAAGAGTACGAGCACGCCAAGGCGCGCGGCGCGAAGATCTACTGCGAGCTGGCCGGCTTTGGTGCCAGTTCCGATGCGTACCACATGACCGCACCGGCAGAGAGCGGCGAAGGTGCTGCGCGCTGCATGGCGGCGGCGATGAAGGACGCCGGGGTCAACCCGGACCAGATCGGTTACCTCAACGCGCACGGCACCTCCACGCCGCTGGGCGACCTGGGCGAGACCATGGCGATGAAGACCGCCTTCGGCGACCACGCCTACAAGATGCTGGTCAGCTCCACCAAGTCGATGACCGGCCACCTGCTGGGTGCGGCGGGCGGCGTGGAAGCGATCTTCTCGGTGCTGGCGCTGCAGGACGGCGTGATTCCGCCGACCATCAACCTGCACCAGCCGGGCGAGGGCTGCGACCTGGACTACGTGCCCAACGAAGCACGCCAGGCCAAGGTGGACGTGGTGATGTCCAACGGCTTCGGCTTCGGCGGCACCAACGGCACGCTGGTGTTCAAGCGCGTCTGAGGTTCGTCAGGTTCTGGTAGCGCCGAAGGCCGCGGCAGGAGCCGCTGCCAACGTCGCTTGCGACGGCCCGAAGGGTGCCGGTCAGGACGGCCGGCATAGCCATGCTCGGCGGCTGTTGCGGTCGCGTTTGCCGCTGCGCTCGCCGAGCGTGGCTCGGCGCTACCGCTGTCCGTTGCCCGGTGCCCGCCACCGCCACCCGGCGCTCGCCACCCGACACCCCACTTTCCAGGCGCTGCGCCGACATGCCCGATCCGATCCTGATCCAGCCACTGGACACCCCGGCCGACCTGCTCGCCCTGCAGCAGGCCGACCCGGCGCGCTTCCCGCTGCTGATGGAATCGACCGCTTCGGGCACCGCACAGGGCCGCTGGGACCTGCTGCTGGTAGCCGGCGAGGCGTTCCTGCGGCTGGATGCCGATGGCATCGTCCGCGACCACACCGGCCAGGCCCACGCAGGCGCCTTCCTGGACCTGCTGGACGCCGCCTGGCAGGCCGAGCGCCTGCCCACCACGCCCGCCCCCCCGCTGCCCTTCCGGGGCGGCTGGGCGCTGCTGCTGGACTACGAAGTGGCCGGCCAGATTGAAACCGTGCTGCCGCCGATGGCGCGCGCCGATGGCCAGCCCACCGCGCTGGCCCTGCGCTGCCCCGCCGCCGTGCTGCATGACCACCTGGAACAGCGCAGCTACCTGGTGGCCGAGGCCGGCCAGCAAGCGCTGCTGAGCACCCTGCAGGCGCAGCTCGCCGCTGGCGTACCGGCCGCAGGGCAGGGCTGGCAGCCGCCGATCCGCATGGAAGAAGACGCACCCGCACGCTTCACCGATGGCGTGCGGCGGGTGATCGATTACCTGCTGGCCGGCGATGTGTTCCAGGTGAACCTCTCGCGCCGCTGGTGCGCGCACTTTGCCGATGCGGTGAGCCCGCAGGCCCTGTATGCCCAGCTGCGTCGCGCCAATCCGGCACCGTTCGCCGGCCTGTTCACCGGCCACGGCCGCCACGTGGTGAGCTCATCACCGGAACGGCTGGTGTCGGTGCATGGCGGCCACGCGCAGACCCGCCCGATCGCCGGCACCCGCCCGCGTTTCGACGGCGACGACGATGCCGCGCGCATCCAGGAGCTGGTCGGCCACCCGAAGGAACGCGCCGAACACGTGATGCTGATCGACCTGGAGCGCAACGACCTGGGCCGCATCTGCACACCCGGCAGCGTGGTGGTGGACGAACTGATGACCGTGGAAAGCTATGCCCACGTGCACCACATCGTCAGCAATGTCAGCGGCACCCTGCGCGATGACGTCACCCCGGGGCAGGTGATCGCCGCCACCTTCCCCGGCGGCACCATCACCGGCTGTCCGAAGGTGCGCTGCATGCAGATCATCAGCGAGCTGGAGCAGGTGCCGCGCGGCGCCTACACCGGCGCCTTCGGCTGGCTGAACCGCGACGGCGACCTGGACCTGAACATCCTGATCCGCACCGCCGAAGTAGCGGGCAACGAAGTCAGCTTCCGCACCGGTGCCGGCATCGTGGTCGATTCGGACCCGGACAAGGAACTGGACGAAACCCGCGCCAAAGCCCGCGGCCTGATGCGCGCCCTCGGCCAGCAAGGCTGACCCGCACCACGGTAGTGACGGCCGCCGGCCGTCAGCCCCAGCGGTTGCTCCCGGTAGTGACGGCCGCTGGCCGTCAGCCTTTGCCTGCGGCCCTGGTGGGTGACGACCGTTGGTCGTCACGCTGTCGCCGTTGCCCCACCTCCGCACCCGCCGAGCACGGCTCGGCGCTACACGTTCGCGGTATCCTGCACACCTGAATAATTCTTCGAGGTAATCCATGGCGGCAGCCAAGCGCGGATGTCTGATGGTGCTGACCATCCTGGTGCTGCTCGGTGCAATCGCCGTAGGCGCCGGCGCATGGTTCTTCTACCAGCAGGGCCAGTTCGCCGACCGCCCGCTGAGTCCCGACCAGGAGAGCATCGTCATTGCCAGCGGTGATGGCTTCAACACCGTGCTCGGCAAGCTGCGCGAAGCCGGCGTGGACGAAGGCCAGGACGCACAATGGCAGTTGCTCGCCCGCCAGATGGATGCCGCCGGCAAGCTGAAAGTCGGCGAGTACGCGCTGGATGCCACCCTGACCCCGCGCGAGCTGCTGACGCGCATGCGCCAGGGCCGCGTGCTGCAGCACCGCGTCACCCTCATCGAAGGCTGGAACATCCGCCAGGTGCGCGCCGCACTCAAGCGTGCCGAGCCGCTGGTGCACACCACCGACGAACTGGATGACGCCGCGCTGATGCAGCGCCTCGGCTTCGGCGGCCAGCACCCCGAAGGCCGCTTCCTGCCGGAGACCTACGTCTACCAGCGTGGCGACACCGACGTGGACGTGCTCAAGCGCGCCCATGAGGCGATGGAAAAGGCCCTCGCCGAAGCTTGGGATTCGCGCGCCGACGGCCTGCCGATCAACTCGCCGTACGAACTGCTGACACTGGCTTCCATCATCGAAAAAGAGACCGCGCTGGCCAGCGAGCGCCCGCAGATTGCCGGGGTGTTCGTGCGCCGCTTGAAGATGGGCATGCGCCTGCAGACCGACCCTACCGTGATCTATGGCATCGGCCCGGCCTACGACGGCAACATCCGCCGCGTGCACCTGACCACCGATACGCCGTACAACACGTACACCCGCGCCGGGCTCACCCCCACGCCCATCGCCATGCCCAGCCGCGACGCGCTGAACGCTGCCGCGCAGCCCGCACCCGGCGATGCGCTGTACTTCGTCGCCGTCGGCGATGGCAGTGGCGCGCACATTTTTTCGGCCAGCTATGCAGAGCACAACGTCGCCGTGGCGCGTTACCTGCAGCAGCTGCGCCAGAACCGCATCAAGGAGAACCAAGCGCAATGAGTGCCGCGCTGCTGCGCCACCCGCGTCTGATCAGCCTGGAAGGCGGCGAAGGCGCGGGCAAGACCACCGCCATCAATGCCATCCACGCCTGCCTGCGCGCGCATGGCCACGAGGTCGTGCTGACCCGCGAACCGGGTGGCACGCCGCTGGCCGAGCGCATCCGAGCGCTGGTGCTGAAGCCCGATGAAGCGATCGCCGGCGAACCGCTGAGCGCCGAAGCCGAACTGCTGTTGGTGTTCGCCGCACGCGCCCAGCACGTGCGCCAGGTGATCGAGCCGGCACTGCGCCGTGGCGCGTTCGTGCTGACCGACCGCTTCACCGATTCCAGTTACGCCTACCAGGGCGGCGGGCGCGGGCTGGATGCGGCGTGGATCGCCGATCTGGAACGCCGCGTTGTCGGCCTGCTGCCGGGCCTGACCCTGCTGCTGGACGTTGACGTGGAAACCGGCCGCGCGCGCGCCAACGGCCGCGACCTGTGGCCGGACCGCATCGAAAGCGAACAGGACGATTTCTTCCAGCGCGTGCGCGCGGTATTCCGCGAACGTGCGCAGCAGGATCCGCAGCGCTTCGCGCTGGTGGATGCCAGTCAGGTGCAGCAGCAGGTGGCAGCCGATGTGGTGGCCCGCGTGGAGCAGTTCCTGCACAACGGGGAGGGCGCATGAGCACCACCGGCAAGGCCGCATTTTCACCGTGGCAGCAGCGCGCCTATGACCAGATGATCGCCGCGCTGGACGCCGGCCGGCTGGGCCATGGCCTGCTGATCTGCGGACCGGCCGGGCTGGGCCAGCGTGCCGTGGCCGATGCACTGGCCGAACACGTGCTCACCCAGGGCGGTGGCCCGCCGGCCGACCGTGCGCGCCAGCTGATATCGGCTGGCACCCACCCGGACCTGCAGATCATCAGCTTCATCCCGAACAAGAGCGGCGACAAGCTGCGCACCGAGATCGTCATCGAGCAGGTGCGCGAGATCGGCCAGAAGCTCTCGCTGACCCCGCAGTACGGCATCGCCCAGGTAGTGATCGTGGACCCGGCCGATGCGATCAACCGCGCGGCCTGCAATGCGCTGCTGAAGACGCTGGAAGAACCGCAGCCCGGCCGCTACCTGTGGCTGGTGAGCAGCGACCCGGCGCGCCTGCCGCAGACCGTGCGCAGCCGCTGCCAGCGGCTGGAATTCAGGCTGCCACCGCGCGAAGAAGCATTGGCGTGGCTGCAACAGCAGGGCCACCGCGAGGACGATGCCATGGAGGCGCTGGACGCCGCGCGCGGCCATCCCGGGTTGGCCGATTCCTGGCTGCGCGAAGAAGGCCTGGAGCTGCGCCGCGAGGTCACCAAGGACCTGGAATCGCTGGCTGCCGGGCGCACCGGCGCGGTGGCGCTGGCACAGAAATGGACCGGCGACGAAGACGCCGCGCTGCGGCTGCGCTTTGCCGCCGACCTGGCACTGGCGATGGCCAGCAGCGATGGCTTGACCGCGCCGGAACGTTTGAACAAGCTGGCAGCCTGGTTCGACGCTGCCAACCGGACCCGCGACCTGCTGCGCACCACCGTGCGCGCGGACCTGGCCGTGGTAGAACTGTTGCTGGCCTGGAACAAGGTCAACGAACGGCAGCACCCAAGGGGTAATCGATGAGCGCCACCAACGCCCGACAGGGCATCCTGTCCCTTGCCGTAAAGGACAAGGCCGCGCTTTATGGCGCCTACATGCCGTTCGTGAAGAATGGCGGGGTGTTCGTGCCCACGCCGAAGCGCTATTTCCTCGGCGACGAGGTGTTCCTGCTGCTGACCCTGCCCGATTCCAGCGAGCGCCTGCCGGTTGCCGGCAAGGTGATCTGGGTGACCCCGGCCGGCGCGCAGGGCAACCGGCCTTCGGGCATCGGCGTGCAGCTGGCGGACGGTCAGGAAGGCGAGGCGGTACGGCACAAGATCGAGACACTGTTGGCGGGCCTGACCACGTCGGAAAAGCCGACCCAGACGATGTGAAGAAGTGATCTGAAAAGTATTGACGCTCTCCGGAAAGCCCCTATAATGAGCGGCTCAGCAGCATCGGGCGGTTAGCTCAGCGGTAGAGCATTGCCTTCACACGGCAAGGGTCACAAGTTCGAACCTTGTACCGCCCACCACATAAAACCCTGATCCATAAAGGGTAATGAAAAAGCCGGCCTTGAGCCGGCTTTTTCGTAACTGCACGGTAACAGCAACTACTTGTTTCCCGTCTTGCCGCCTCAATATTCCCTCACTCCAAAGTGCAGCGAGGTTGGGCTATGAAACTCCAGGGGCAGCTGGCCGTTGAGGTCGACGACGATGAACTGCTGTACGTCAATGCGAGCGATTTCGAGATCGCAGAAAGCGATTGGCGTTCGATTGGCGATGGTGATCAGCAGTACGAAGTGTTGTGGGTATACGAGGGTGAAGGGTTCGATGTGAAGATCGAGGCAGCCCAGTTTGAGGGTCGCATTACGCACGTCACCGTTTCCGTAGACGGAGCCAGTAAGGTCGAGGGGCAGAGCGATCTGGATGTGGTCCCCTCCGATATCGATCCGGAAGATGACTGAGCCGTCTGAGTGAATGTATATATCTGCCCCCACCGGCCTACTGCATGGTGGGGGCAGTGCCGACGTCCTCAGCAAGCTCGGCACGCTGGCGATGGTCGGGTTCCAATGCCGCCCATGCGGCACGATCCACCCCGCCCACATGGTCTATCTGTCCGCGATACGGTTTCGCTTGATCTAGATCAGTAGCTCGCGGTTGCGGTACGCGACGTTCTGGATGCTGACGATGTTCCAGTTCCCCCAAGCGCACGATGCGGTCGCTGGCCTTGATGCCGTGGCGCCAGCGCATCGTGATCTTGGCCTGGGACTCGTTAACTGCCTGCGCCGCGGCGAAGAAATCCCGGCCCAGCAGCGGCTCGGAACTGTCACGCTTGGAGACAACGCCCATCGAGATGCCTCCGAAGTCACCTCGTAGGGCTAGCGCGTGCAGGTCGTTACTCGTGGTGGTCTCGGGCAGTGTGATGCGGTACTCCAGCCCTTGGGCCCTCTATCGCAGCTCCGCCGTGCCGCTAGGGGTGCGGCCCAGCTCCTGGTTCACGTCAGGGTCCACCAGCGCCAGAGTGTCGCGGTTCTCGGTCAGCGTGCGCGTGAACGCACCCAGCGCGATCGCCTCCCGGAAGTCGGCCACCCGTGTCTCAGAACCGAATTGGCCGCCAGCCCGATCAGCTGGCGGCCCTCCACTGTTGCACCGTCAGCGAAGCGGCGCTCCACGTTCAACCTCAGCCCCCGTTGCCGGCTTAGCTATCAGGCCACAGGTCATCATCACGCCGATCAACACGTTGCCGCGCCGGAATGCCTCACCCTCATACGGCTTTACCAGCAGATCCAGCACGCTTCAGGTGCCCAGGATCGTGGTGTTGGACGTGGCGGTGGCAATCTTGCCGATACGGTTGGCGGTGGCGATGTGCTCGCTGCCGGCGGTGGCCGCCTTGAGCTTCCCGCGCAGCGCGCTTGGCGTGGGTTATCAGTAGTTCGGAGCAACGTTCACGTCCTCCAGCACACCCTCCAGCGCCAGTACTTCCTCCCGGGTGGTGGGAACCGTGGTGATCTGCACGTCTGCACGCCGGCCGTGTTGATGATTCTCAGCAGAGCCTTGACGCCATCGCCGATGATGATGGCCTTGTTCACCTCAGCATCGACAGCGAACACCAAGTCATCGCGTAGCAACTGCTCAATGATCGGATTGGACTGCTGGGTTAGCTGGCGGGGCCGCGAAGCGATCGGACCGACGTGACACGGCTTGAGGCTGACCGAATCGCAGTCCATCACCGATTCCGGCAGCGCCTCGTTTTCCTCGCAGATGGGCTGGCGGTTCTCGCGTTGTGCGGTTTCCATCAGCGCGCGCCCCTCGGCTACTTTCGAAGTGCGCCTCACGTGGGGCTTTCGGGGTATGCGATTCTCCGGTGATTGATGTTTCCGGATAACCATTGCCTACATGGCTTCAGCCATGCAAACAGCCGCGCAGTGAGGATTCAAAGGGATTCGTCGCGTACTCGTGGTGTCAATTTGCGCAGCTTTTCGGTCCAGTGGACGTGATGCACCAGATGCAACGGGCGCATCGCGTGAGCCCGCTGCAGCCCTGCGCCCCCGTGCCGCGTTCTTTCCCCATGTGTTGCACGGTAGCGCCTGTCACTGTGAATAGTGCTGTGACAGGTAACGGTTTTGGTGTGACTGATGGGTTTTCGCACTTGTGCGTACGCCCTTTGATTTCCCTTGATATCTACAATTACTCCCCTTGAATTCCATTGATTAGCCTTGATTCGCTTTGATCTCCCTTGATATCAACACTAGCCGGCCAGTCCGCTGAAATCGCCATCGGCGATTCGGTTGTAGAGCGCTTCATGCCTTGCACAGCTTTCTACATGCCGGCCGTACCAAGCCGCCGTTTTAGTCGTCTTGGGGCGATATCTCAGCCGCATGATGCCTACTATTGTTGCTTTGGTCATATGCTCGGGGATCGGCAGCACGAAATCGAAGCGCTGCGCCTCGTAGCTAAATCCTCCAGGGAGTGCCTCTGCTAGGGCTGCGGCGGCATCGGCGGTCCGCTGAGACAGATCATCGCCGTCAAGTTGATGAATCAGCTCAGCGTCCTGATCGTCGCTCTCCACCAAGTAGGTCGCTCGCTCAAGGAGACCCATGCGCTCCATTGAGCGGAGAAATGTCCACACAGGGTGCTGTGAATCATCCTCCACCTTGGCATGCTGGAATCGCTTTAGTGGGCCACTCCAGCTGCAGTGATCCACGTGCTTGCTTATGGCGAATCCAATGATGTCAAAAGGGCCTCGTCCACAGATGCGCTTGCGCACGTCGTACGGTGCTCGGAACAAGCTTCTGGATATCCCGCCGTCTCCCACTAGGTCCTGACCTCCGTAAAGCTCCACAAGCGTTTCCATATGCTCAACGCTCTGACCTTCCCGGAGCTTGCGCAATGGCGGAACTTCACTTGCTGCGCCCGTCACGAACTCATTCGGAAGCCAGATCAGATCTTCCAGGGTATCTGGTTTGGAAAGCTTATAGCGGGGGCGCTTTCCGGCCTGTTCCCGGGTTGCAAGCTGCGCTTCGCATAGCGCGGCAATGGCATCATTGCCACGCCGCCATGCAAGCCCGGTGTACTTGAATGCGGATTCTGCGCTCCAAGACGTTGTGCAGTTGTCCCTACCAGTCCCTCGTGCCATCACAAGAAGCATAACCGCATGGTTCAGACCAATTGAACAAGCCTTGGTCCACTGTTGTTTTCCAATTGCGAAGAAGCCTCAGTTACTTGCCATTACCTAACTCGCTCGTTTAGATAAACCCAATAGTACCTACTCGAACGGGTAGTGCACGCCGTATTTTCAAATTCTTTTTGTAGGGAATCTGAAGTAGCTAATGCTTACGGGAAATGCGGCTAGGTCGGCCCCGAAAGAGATCGCAGCAGGCGTTTCTGGGCGCGTGCAGGCAGGGTTACCCCACAACTGATCGGCCGCATCTGCAGGGCGGGTCAGTGCTACCTGCGTCTCATTGTCCATTAGCCGACCCGCTGACAGCGTCGCGCGGGTAAATGGCGTGCACTCAGACACCACTTTCACGAACGGGCCCCGATGCAGCGGGTGTGCGGCCGACAGATGCGCTTCACCCGCAGCGCCCGGCATTCGTTCCCTGGACGCCCCAGTAGATGAAGAGGAGGCTGGCCGGCGTCGGGCCGGCCGCTGTCCCCAATAGCCATTAGTTGAGCGCTCATCTGGCCCTTCGGGTGGCGGTCACAAACGCAACCTCGCCGAGGATCGTCAGCAGCTTACGGGCTACGGAGTAGGCGCTGCCGGGACGGCCAATGGCGTAGACCCGCAGGCCGTCTAGTTGTGCCTGCACAATGCGGACCATCTCCTTGCCACCGACTTCGATTGCGTAGTCGCTGTCGCCGCAAAAAAGAAAAGCGGTTCCGAGCTAGATCAACGTGCAGCACGTCACTCTGTTGGAAGCGCGGGGCGTTGAGGTTGTCCTGCACCAGAATCTGGGCGCAGCTCGCGGTGTCAGAGAAGTCCGGTATAGAGTTGGGGACAACCCTGATTGCGGCCAGCAACGGTTGGTTTGCGATGGAACTCATAATCAGTTCGTTCCTAGGTCGGTACGGGCTTGGCTCTTGCGGCTCAGGTGTGTCCGAACCACCTGGGCTGTTTCTATTTCTGGCATGCGTAGCATCGCTCCTCCTGTCAGCGCATGCTGGGCTGAATTTCATCGGTTCCAGCAGGGGGGGGGGGGGGGGGCGTCACTTGCGCGTCCTTGCGGGTGCGGATGCCGGCATCGGTGCGGTGCTTTGCCAGCAGCGAGTAGGCGGCTTTGCGGCGTCGCTCGGCGTCGTCAGGCGTGTCCGCCTCGAAGTGCACTGGCGTCAGGATGAGCGCGGCGGCCAGCACGTCGGCTGTTGCTGCGGTCTCTGCCGGCTAGCGGGTGGCAGAGGGTTCGCCACCCAGGTAGCCATCCATTTCAGCCTGTGCACCGCTGATGGCGATGCCGATGGCAGTGTCCAGGTCGCTGTCGATCTGTCGCAGATGGGCCTTGGCCCGCTCAGGGGGCGGGATGCTTAGGCGGCCTTACCCTCGCGCGACGCCTTCTCCCTTGACTGCTGACAGTGAACTAGGGCGCTCCTACTGCACAACCGTCGCTTCCTATCCTTGTAGGTCTGAAGCTGGCCGATATTGATTAACGCGCAGCGCTGCTCTTGCCCCAAGTACAGGCCCCGGGGTGACACTGCGGCTAGCGCCCATGCTAGTTCGCGCGAATGCGCGCTCTCAAGGCACCGTCCGGTGCGGTCCTTCCCGCTGAAACCAGTCCCGCCATCCCGTTGAATTGCGCGAGCTAGGAAATTTCATCTCTCCAGACCTTGCTTCGATGAGCGTCCCGACGTGTAATCACAGGGCAGGGCCGTCTTCGGGCCCGCCTATCCAACCAGCCCTGGCGCGATCTATGACTAGTAGCTTCTTCTTCCTACAAGCGGAAAAAAACCACGCCAATCAAGCCTTCATTGAGCAGGTCGAACTGGGTGCTACGCGCGATTCTGATCAGACGTATGTCGTGACGAAACCCTTAGGCGATAGTCGATACACGTATGGCTATGACGACGCCATAGTGGTTTTGTCGCCCCGGCGAAAGATCGCGTTCGTCGATTTTGGAGCCAATCCGGCAGCCTTCAGCGAGTTCGTCGACGACTTCCTAGAGGATTTGGCGTCGATTTCGGATAAGTATCGATACAAGGATGCGATTGGTAGGCCCAGAGCTTGGCGTCGTGACCTTGTGGTAGATGTCGATGCATCAGAGGGCGACGCTGCTGAGAAATGGAGAGAGCTTACTAAGATTCATGACCCGGGGAAGCAGCGCGTTGTAGAGCTTCTTGTCTCGCTTTTGACTGGAAGCATCAACGATATCGAGCGAGTACGTGCAGATCTGCCGACGAGCCTCTTGGACAGAGTTAAGCGCAAGATTCTTCTGTTCGATGGTGATCAGACAAGATTTGTCTATGAGCGACCGTCAGGCAAAACCGTGCGCATTCAAGGGCTTTCCGGTACTGGAAAGACTGAGCTTCTCCTTCATAAACTAAGGGACCTCTACGTTAATTCGCCAAGCTCCAAGATCGTCTTCACCTGCCATAATCGAATACTCGCCGACAATTTGGCAAAGAGAATACCGGATTTCTTCAATTTCATGAAGGTCGAAGAGCAGATTTCGTGGAATGACCGACTTTGGTGTGTTCATGCGTGGGGGTCAGGCGCTAATCCTCATTCAGGAACTTACCGGCTTATCTGCGAGCTGTACCGGTTACATTTCAATAGATATAGTGCTTACATGACCTTTGATCGGGCTTGTAAAGAGGCATTGGCGGAGCTCAACGCTATGGCTGCCATTCAGCCATATTTCGACTTCATATTGATAGATGAAAGTCAGGACTTTCCTGATTCATTCATTGACTTGTGCGCAAGAGTAACCAAGGAAGTTGTCTACATCGCCGGGGATATTTTTCAAAGCATTTTCGACGAGAATGTTACGCCTACTATCGAGCCAGATTACCTTCTGAGCAAATGCTATCGTACGGATCCGCGCACACTCATGTTCGCTCACGCAATCGGCATGGGGCTATTCGAGAAGCAAAAGCTAAGGTGGTTGGAGGACCGGGAATGGGTGGCGTGCGGGTACATTGTTCAACATGGTGCGGCGGGCTCGATGTATCGGCTAACAAGAGAACCTCTGCGCAGGTTCGAGGATATTGATAATAAGATCGATAGTGCCCTGGTTGAGGCTGTCCCGGGTGATTTCTGGACCTCGATTGGTTCCAAAATTATTGATGCCATATCGGATTTGGCTAGTGAACATACGAGCCTTACTCCGGACGATGTCGGAATAATCCTGCTTGACGGGGGCAATTCGATGTACGCGTTGGCGGACGAGTTGTCCTTGTCTATTCCGAGGAGGTTTGGCTGGGCAGTCAATAAGGCATACGAGACAAAGAGTCGGCGCAAGGGTGAGGTTTTTGTTAGCAACCGTAATAATGTTAAGGGGCTGGAGTTTCCGTTTGTGATTTGCGTGAGTCAGGTCATTACAGATGGATACATGTATAGGAATGCCCTCTATATGACGCTGACAAGGTCATTCATTCAGTCCCGACTCATAGTTTCTGAAAAATTGAACGGTGAAGTCCTTCGTCTAATCGATGAAGGACTCGATAGGATTAACGCTGAGGGCTGTATTGAAGTAGCGCCACCGAACGCGGACGAGATGGCGCGAATCAAGACAACGATAAGTTTGGTTGCAAGTTCAATGTCATTCTTTGATGTCACTGAAAAAATATTCGATGATATCGGAGTTCTGCCGCTCTTGCGAAAGCCTCTGATGGATTCGATCAAGAATACCATTGGGGAGGATATTGACGTTGAAAATATTCGTGAGACCGCGGTGTTTCTTCATAATAGGATGATTAGAAGTGGTGCTCGCGATAAATGACTATTTATGAGATTTGGATAGATTCATTTCAGGCGAGGGCTTTTCTCGGGCCTGTTAGGCGGAAAGCCGACATAATTTCACTGTGGATGGGATGTATAAAGTCGTTCCTGTCAGGAATGCCTGCAGCCCCAGGTGTGAGATGCGCGAAGCTAATTATTGCAGTAGGGTCGATGAGTCGACTTTTCTGTGTGTTGGAGGATGGGAGGAAGATTTTCTCAGTATCTTTCCCTTTTTCTATCCGCGAGGAGGGCGGTCCGCCCGTATTCTTCTCCAGAGGCGGTATTGAGATTGACAATCGTCTATCTTCAGAGATAAATGCGCTGCTGCACATGCCAAGTGGCGGCGTGTTAGATGCTGTCGACTTTGAGGGTTTTATCGACCCGGTTTTTGAATCTATGGAAGTGCATCTTTCGATATGGAGTCTTCTCAGGGAAATCATGCTTGCGGAAGATTCTTATCTTCGGTATGACTGGGATTTGCACCGAAAGAATGGCCACCTACACCCGGAGTATCACCTCGATGTCGGTTACTCCTCGAGCTGCACTTTCAAGATTGGCCTTAAGCGAGGGGTTGATGAGGCCTTTCTCTTGTCACTGACGGATCGCGATACGGATTGCCATTACCTGGGTGATTGCGGAATATCCTGAGGGGCGGGTTGGATGTGCAGGTTGTGCATGATTTAACAAGCTGCTGATTCTGTAAGTCGTGACGCTGTGTCGTTTTGTAGGTCGGTGTCCGGGATGCCAAACTCTCCGGGTCGCAGGTCTAATTTCACATTGCGTGGTTAGTCGTCGCGATCGGTTGGTAGCAATTTGACTCCCGTTCAAGTTTTCCAAAGTTGCCAGGCGGCGCTGGGAGAGATCCAAACCGCCCCTGTGCATTGCATGTCGAGGGCCATTCTTTTGAGTGGTGATGCGCGGTTCTCTGAAGATGCATCTGGTCCGGCAGGCTGAAGTTTTTTACAGGGCTTTTCCCTGCGTTCTCTTTTAGACGTTCGGCTGATGCTGCCCGGCAGGGCTGGAGAAGCGTGGGTGGCTATAAAATTAAATCGATATATTCCACGAAGGCACTTCTCGTGCCGAACACTGAGTCATGCCCTTGGATAAAAGTGAAGATGCTTCACATAGAAACAAGGTGGCCGTCGTGAATGATTAAGAGCCGCCTTGACACGCGCTTCGCAGGCTTAAAAGCTTCACAGACAGATCGATCGACGTCTCAGAGAGTTTGACGGTTCGACGCATTAGCGCGTCAACGACGGTCTGCGTGTCCTTGCGATCGACCTTCACCAGCATCACGTAGCGCGTGCTGCGCTCGACTAACGTCGCGATCTGGCTGTTCCCGCTGCCGCAGAGCAGGTCGCCGTTCCGCCGCAAATGCGCCAGCAGCTCCTTTTTCAGGGCGCCGCGCGACTGGATGAAGAGCGTGCGATAGATCGTCTCGTGTGAGACCTGGCAGCTCGGATCGTCCGGGTAAGTCCGCTCGAGCCAGCCAGCGATTTGTTCGGGCGGCCACTGCTGCTGCAGCTTGTCCGCCATCCGTCTCTCCAGCGTGGGATTCAGCTCCAGCTTACGAGCCTTGGGGCGGTGTGCCCGGTCCCAGACAGCTCGGTCGGCATGGCTCGCCCCGTAGTGGTCGATGCCTCCGTTGCGCCCGATCTCCCGGCTGATCGTGGACGGAGCGCGGCCCAGCGTCGATGCGATCGAGCGGATCGTATGCCCGGCAACCAGCGCCCGCGATACGTCTTGCGCTCAACCAGGCTAAGCGCCCGCGGGATCGTCGACGGACCGCCGGTCGGATCCCGCCAGTCTCGGCTAGAGCCCCTCGCACGGACAAGTGATGCCGATCAAACAGCCTCGCAATCTGGTGCAACAACTCGCCCTGCCGCCAGCGGTCCCACATCAGGGCCTTGTGGCTGTCGGTGTACTGAATCCTTGTCCTTCGCTTCATTCGCAACACTCCTGCTGCTTGGGCAGCTGTCTGTGTTTCATCGAACATATGAAAGCGCCACCCAAAGCGGACACCACGGGCGACGACTCAGCGCCATTTCGTCGGCGATCCGGGTGATTCATCGGCGGCTGCTGTGGCTTGGTCGCAAACGGGTTGCCACTCCTCCGCGTGGATGACAATTTGCAGCGGCGGTCACGTCGACCTGGAACCCCGCATGACCCCCGTTGCCCTGTATTCGCCCGATCTGGCCCGCGGCTGGCTGCCCTGGGCCTGGCTAACGCCGATCCTGATGATCCTGTTCAACGCAGTACCGGTGATTGCGCTGGACGGGTGGATGCAGTCGCAGCATTGGTCAACGCCGCGCGGCGATCCGATCGGCCTCGCTGGCTTGTATGCGCTGCTGTGGATAGGCTTCGCGCCGACGCTGGCGGCCGTGCTCGCCTGGGTACGCTTCGTCGAGGGGCGCTCGCTGGCGAGTATCGGGCTGACCGGTCCGGCGCCGCTGAAAACCTTCCTGCGCGGACTGGCCGTTGGATTCGGCACGATCGCGCTGGTCGTCGTCGCGATCTGGATGGCGGGCGGCATGCAGGCGGCGGGCGTGGGGCAGGCCTGGCGGTCGCCCGTCAGTCTGCTGCACATCGGTCTGCTGCTACTGAGTTTCATGTTCCAGGCGAGCGTGGAGGAAGTCATCTTCCGCGGCTGGATGCTGTCGGTGGTGGCGCGCAAGACCAATGTCGCGGTGGCAGTGCTGCTGGTGTCGCTGGTTTTCTGCTTCCTGCATTTCAGTCCGCACCAGCCGCCCCGGGTCATGCTCGGCACGTTCCTGTTCTCGCTGTTCGCCTGCGCTTGGGCGCTGCGGACCGGCAATATCTGGGGCGTGATGGGCTGCCACGCGGGGTGGAACTGGTTGCTCGCGACCGGTTTCGAACTGCCCGTCACCGGCATCGATACGCACTTGCCGGCGCTGCTGGTGGCGCTGCGCCCGCAAGGCCTCGACATCCTGACAGGTGGCGCGGAAGGGCCGGAAGGCAGTTATCTGTGCAGCGTCTTCTTCGTCGCCGCGATCGCGTGGATCCGGTGGCGAAAGACGCGCGGAGCTCAGAACTTCTCGCCGACCAGCAGGTAACGCCACTGCCCGGGCGGCACCGCCCCGTCCGGGCCCTTGCCGATCGGATGCTGGTTCGCGACGTACCGGCGACGACCAAGCAATGGAGCGTCTGCTAGCGCTCAGGGCGTTCGGTGGTGCCTAAGCGTGGTAGCCGTGGGAATCTCCCGTCTTAAGGGAGTACAAGCGTGCGACTTCACCTCCGCCGCCGAATTCGACCCAAAGCGAACGTCGCCCCTTGTTCGCGTAGGGTCCGTACTCGTTTCTTCAGCAGTTCGACCTGCACGGAGACATCCCTTGTGCGCAACGTCCATGTAGGCGGAAAAGCTGGCGCCATCTTGGTAATTGCAGTACTTGCACTCGCGGTCTGGTATCTCAAGGGGCTTGAGCAAACCTCCGAGTTTTCGGCGGCGCGCAGGGCGTACGTGCAAGCTCATCCGGAAGCAGCGTGTGCTCGCTCTGCAAGTTGCTACTGGTGCGGATTCCGCTCCAGATATTCAGCGAATTAGAGGCAGCTTAGGTTCGGGGTACGAGTGCCACTACCGGCTGGAACCGAGACTGCCTTTGCTGAATGTAAAAAAATGGGATCTGGCTTCTTCGATAAAGCTCGACAAGGCCCACCTTCGGCTTACGTTCCGCGACGACTGCTCCTGGTCGGAAGCAGTCGTGGGTTCGACATGGCAGCAACCGACCCTAAGCGGACCTTATTGCGTGCCCGTGAGCAACTTCCGGTAAATTGCACGGACTTGCACCAGGCATAGGAGATGAAGGTGGGGGAATTTACGAAGCGAGTCCGCGACGGCGCTATCGCCGGGCCGCTGAGGCGGGCATTCACGCCCGACAAGTGGAACCGCGCATTCGGTGACCTGCCCGCGCCGGACGCCGTAGATCACGACATACATGCCGCTGGGCTAGCCCTACACGAAAAGCTCGCGGTGATTCGCGGGATCCTGAAGCTTTCCTCATCCGACACGATCTCCGCGACGACCAAACTTCGGGCGTTTCTTGCGATCGCAAACTACGACTTATTCGTTACGCGCGATAAGACCAAGCTCGCGATCGAGAAATTTCAGGCGGACAGAGAGGGCGAAGCGGATGAGATCTACGCCATGGAAGAAATGGCGGGGGTGAAACTCAGCTTGCCAGGGGGATTCGACTGGATGCCCAACGAGGTCGTGGAAAGCCTTGTGGATGGGATCGAACTACCAATCCGGGTTGTTCTGCAAGCCAACCCTAGCTTGGCCGGCAATCCTCGAATGAATCAGATCCAGTGGACCGAAGCCGGCCGCGAGCTGAACCTAGGCATCCTGTATCGCTTCGCCGAGGACGTGTGGGATGACTGCCTTTGGAACAGTTACAAGATGGTCGACAAGGGGCGAGTCAAGGTTTTCCTGCCGCAGGATATCGATGTACTCCGCGCCTATCGGATAGGCCTGGCGCGCCGGACTTCGCTCTCAATGGCTTTTAACGTAGTGGCGACGCACTTCCAGCGCGACGTGCTCGCTAGCGGTGCGCGGCTGAGAGTCCGTGAGGTCTACGGCATCGAGCGTCGTGGTAAGCGGCAAAACATCAAGGTCGCCAAGCACGGCGTCTCTACCGAGGTGATCCAGGACCTCACTGTCCTGCGCACCCATGCCGCCGAGCCGTATTACGGAGAGTTGCTTGAGGAACGTCTTGAATCTCTCCAAGGATTGACCTTGTCCGCGCTCATCGACGCCTGGACGGTCATCTCGCGCGCGGCGCATGTGCTGGTTCAGTCCATTGGCGAGAAACATGCCCGTAATGTTGGGGACGATCGTGTGCATGCCTGGATGCCCGAATACGTGCCCACGCTGCAGGTCGGGGCGCTAGTGGACGCACTAGCGGCCGCGACCGGGATCAACAAGCCGGAAGGCAGGCGAGTCGTGGAGTTCTTCACGTTCCGTGGCAATGCGGGACAGGAGATCTGGGCGCAGCCGCTGGTCCCCGTTGGGCCGGAGACCGTGGCACCTATCTTCGCAGCGGTCGTATCCCCAAATTTGAGGCGGCTAGTCGATGTGTGGATGCGACAGGCCGGCGTGGACCTAGGCAGACGAGGACCCGCGTTCGAAACCCACATTCGGAAGGTTGTCATAGACGCTATTCGGGGATCGAAAATCTTGTCCCCTGTAGCCGCGTGCATTACGGAGGACTATACGTTCAGAGCCGCTGGCAGCCGCGAGGAGCAGATCGATCTGATCTTCTCCATCGGCAACACCGTGTTCGTGGCGGAAGCCAAGTGCATCCTCGAGCCCACCGATGCCAAAGGCACCGCCATGCACCGCAAAACAGTGCTGGGCGCTGCCGAGCAGGCGTTGCGAAAGGCCAAAGCGCTTGAGGATAACCGCACTGCTTTCATTGGGGATGCGCGTCGGCTCGGCATGGCGTTGGCCGAAGACTTCAAGGTCAAACCCTTGGTCATCGTGAGCACCAGCACCCACGTTGGCATTGCCGCGCGGACTGTGCCTGTAATCGACGAGTACATTCTTGGCCGCTTTCTGGAAGGCGAGCTGGAGGACATCGCCTATCAGCCGGGCGATCCGGCTTCCTCGAAGCGATTCAAGACCCGGTTCTACTCCAACGCTGCTGAAGCTGAAGAGCTCGCTCCGGGTTACTTTGCATCTCCGCTGCAGATGAAGCGCTTCATCGATGGTGTGCGCGGACGTGTCGTGCCGATCTACGCCGCGAACGGAAGTGATTGGGAGGGCCACATCGTGACAATGGAATGCGTGTCGGGAGGTGTCCCACTCTCACTTCAAAAGCAGGCGAGCTCGGCGATCGAAGTCGTACCCGTCGCGGGAATCGCTCACGAGGACCAAGTCGGCGAGCCAAACGAAAATTGACCCATCATCGCGTGCCGCAAGGTAGCTTCGGCTGACATTCGTTACGGGACACCGTTGCATGTCCGCCCGAACATTGCTTGGGCCGAACTCATTAACAGACAGCTACTGGCGCTCCTCGACCTTCGATGGGCGAGGAGCGACCCTTATGGACTCAGACATCAGTCTGCTCGGCAATCTCTAAGGCATCATCGACCTCGATGCCTAGGTAACGCACGGTGCTCTCGAGCTTCGTGTGCCAAGCAATAGCTGGGCAGCCCTGAGGTTTCGCGTCCTGCGGTAGATCAACGAAGCTTTGGTCCTGCGCATCGTGTGCGTGCCCTAGGAACCCGACTTGAGACCAGCTTCCTCCACCCAGCGGTGGACAATCCTGGCGTACTGCCTCGTCGAAGGGTGGGGCGAGTCCGACACGCGGCTCGCGACCAGGAAGTCCGAGGCCTTCAGGTCAGCATGAGTGATCCAAGCCTGTACAGCCTCGCGAGTCGATTGGGCAATTTCGAACTGGACAGGGCGACCGGTCTTCTGTTGCATCACCATAGCTCGCGAAGCTATCTGCCTGCCGTGAGACACATCGGACACCCGGAGTTTCACCAAGTCGCAGGCGCGGAGCTTGGAGTCGATTGCCAGATTGAATAGGGCTAGATCTCAAACCTTGTGGCCAAGCTGAAGTCTGATCCGGATGGCCCAGATATCTTTCAGCTTGGGCGGCGCCTTCTGGCCGATCAGCTTTCCCTTGTTCCAGGGCTCGTGGGGCTGGTGTGTATGAACAATTGCCATGACCTACTCCTGTTGAAGGGTGTGGTCAGGCTTCGCCCGAGCCTAGAAGCAAGGCGTGATGCGACCCGAAGGAGACGTTCACCAGCTATCGGCTAGACCCAATCGAAGGTGCGGGTGCTCACCATGCCCGCGAGAGAAAAATGACTACTTTGTCGTATGCGTTGACGGAACAAGTATCGCACACCAGGTGCGCGCGATTGACCTGCCCCCGCTGGGCCGTACCACGTGAAGCTTCAAAGTCCGTCGGCCCAAGAGGATGGACATGAAGAAGAGTCGATTCAGCACCGAGCAGATCATCGGTTTCATTAAGCAGGCTGATGCGGGCATGGGGGTCGCCGAGCTGCGCCGGCAGCATGGCTTCAGCCCTGCCTGTTTCTAAGCTTGGTGGGCCAAGTACGCCGACGTGGCGCTGGAGCACCACGCGCACAGGAACGTGCTGTCGCAGCTTTTAAAAGACGCCTTTGGTCAAAGGCTGAGCCAAGTTCGACGGCTCGAGTTGAAGTTGGCGATACAAGCCGACTTCGGGCTCAGCGCTCGGCCCGCGACTAAAGGGGGGTGTCGGGCGCACAAGTCAAGGCAGTATGACCGGCCGCAGGTCCAGCTGACGAACCACGAGCAGCGACTCAAATCCCAGCCCGGCGACGATGTCGTCCGCATCGGCCTGCAGCAGGGCGATGACTTCCTCGACGTCGATCAGGTGTCCGTCCTCGGGGTGTTTCCATTGCCTGGACGTTGCGAGCGAAATCATCAGGCAGCCCACTCGGCGCGCTTCCGGCACCATATACCGACCCACCAGCTGTTCGCGCAGGGCCTTGCGCAATTCCGCCACCGAGTAGCCCTTGTCACCCACCTTCAGCTCGATCACGGCCTCGATGGGATAGCCGGAGGAGCGCAGGCGAACATCCGTTTCCTTCTCCTCTCCGGTAACTTGCTCTTGCGACACGCTGTACGCGCCGTTGGCCAGGTGCTCGAGCTCTGCGGCAACCAGCCGTCGCAGTTCCGTCTCTTCCCGAAGCCGAGCCCACAGTTGCCGCGGGGAGGAATCCTGGCGCAGCCGGTCATCAAGCTCGCCCAGGCGATCGAGCAGCAAGGCCGCCATATCCGCCCGCGTAACTGGCGCCATGTCATGGGTCGATTCGAGCGCGGCCACGTCCGACAGTCGATACAGCGGTGCATCCCATTCTTGCGCCATGGTCTGCTCCGCCAGGGCGGTGACGCGTTCTCTGAAGTGTGCCGCCAGGGGATCTCGCGCGAACTTCAACTTGTACTCCCAGGCCACCGCACCTTTGCTTTCGAACAAGAGTTGGACCAGTCGGCTTCGGGCGAATTCGGCACTGCTGCGCGAATCTGATCGCCTAGGCCCATCGTTCTCGCGATCGTCAGCGACACGGATATGGCGGTAAGCCAGCAGCACTAGGCGATACAACAGCTCCGGGTCCGCCAGCAGCTCCGTGGTCACGGCCTCGCCGCGTGAGTGATGGCCGAACAGCACGCCGAGCCAATCGGTCACGATCGACATGAGGGCGGGCGTGACGGGCGCTGCCAACCGCTCCATCTCGTCCACAGCGTGGCGCGGGGCAAGCCGCAACAGCAGGGGCAGCCAGAACAACAGCCCTTGTTGATCCAGGCCACGCGCTATGAACGTTCGCGCGGCGGCAACAATCGACGCCGCATCTCCGGGCGTACCGCGGATGAGCAACAGGTCGATAGCCCGTTCGAACTTGTTGGATCCGTGGAGGGAGGCGCCGGAGGCCAAGGCAGCGGTGAGCCAGGCCCGGATCGTGTCCACGAACAGGGCGATGACGCTGGGTCCGGAGTGTTCGATGTGCTGAAGCAGCGACGAATGCGTGGACTGCTCGCCGGTGTCGTTCAGTTGCGCCTCCAGTTCGGGCGCCAGCATGTCCCGGACCACTTCCGGGTGTACCTGCACCAACGCGCCCACCCACGCTGGCAACCCATTCATGGCCGTGAGCGCATAGCGCATCGCCAACTGCGCCTCGGCCTTCGTCAACCGTCGCGCCCAGTCCGGGTCTTCGGCCTCTGCATAGAGGCCGATCAGTCCCACCCGCCAGCTTTTGTAGTACCAGCTGCGTTGTTCTTCGGGCCGCTCGGACGGCAAGGTGGGTGTGACCTTGCGCCACTGGTCGATCAGCAACTGGCGAAGCTGCGCAACCTTGTCGGGGAAAATGCGCTCGAGGAAGCCTCGATTCCAACCGATGTGCTGGTTGTCGTCGCGCACGCGCGACATCACTTCGACCAAGTTAATAGCCGAGTTGGCGGCGCGATCTGCGGACAGGCGCTGGCCTTGGGCATCGTCCAACTCGCGGAAGAACAACTTCCAACTGGCGCGATCCTTGAATTGCTTGCGCTCGCGCTCGCGCTTTTTCTTTTGGCTCTCCTTTGCCCACTGTGGCAGCGGCGGGGGATTTTCGATGTGGCCTACGGCTTCATCGAGATGGGCCGCCAGCGCCGGGGCATCGCTCACCATCGGCCGCAGTGCATTGAGCGTGGACAGGGCAGGAGCCGTGCCACGTACCGTTTGAATGAGGCAGTCCAGCACTAAGCGTCGCCGTGCGGGCGGTATGGCGATATTGCACAGGGCCGCCTCCATCCAAGGTTGGTCCAAGGCCAGATCCAGCGCGAGCGAGGGCGCCCACAAGATGCGCACTAACCGATCATCGGCATCCTTGCCGGCCATCTTGCTGGTCAGCAGTGCGTCTTGTTCCCAGAACACGGCGGCGCGCAACGAGGGGCGCGCAGTGATAAGCAGCTCGCGCAAGCGTCGGGTGTCATCGTCGGCGTAGTCGTCATCGCGCGACAGCTGCAAGACCAGGGCGACAGATTCGGCCAACGGGCCATCGGCGGCACGATCCCGGACTTGCAGCTCGCACACCCGCGTGAGCGGGCCGACAAGGTCGCGTCGACCGGTGCGCATGCGATGGTTGACAGGGTCCCATGCACAGTCCGCGGTGACGTAATGCGTCAGTCCGTCGCGAAGCAGCTCCAAGCCGGCTGGGGCAGTTCGCGCGCGCGTGATTGCATCGCGCAGAAAACTCGAGATGCCGCCCGCGTCGAAACGACGGTACTTCAGGGCACGCAGGGCCCCCAACATCTGGACCAGGGTCATCTTGGCGGGGAACAAATACAAGATCGCCAGCTTGGCCAGATCTGGCGGCCAGCCGGCGTGCTGGGAGGCGATCTGGTCGAGTAGCCCGGTCAGACGCGGGTCATCGGTCGCCGCCAGGCCCTTGAGGCCGTCCAGGCGCTCGCGCACGTCGCGCGCGACATCCACCGCCACGTCAAAAGCGATGTCCGCGCAGGCATGGATCCGGCCGGTTTCGATCAGGTCGAGTAGCGTCTCGCGCACTTCGTCGTTTTCGATGCCCGCGTCCCACAGCTTGCGGATTGTTGGCGCCAGCTCCGGCGAGGCCAAGCGGCGCGCCTGCAGCGCTGGCACGTGCATGCCGCGCCAGCCACCGCGCCCGTAGCGCTGGGCGTACAGCTCCAGGGCTTGGACGCGCATCGCTGGTTGCAACGCGCCAGGATCGCCAAAACGCAGCAAGATGCTCGGATCGCGCTGCAGCACTTCATTGCGAATCGGGTCCAACAGCGAGGCCAGCCAGGCCGCCACCGGTTGCATGGTCGGACGCACGAGTTTCAGGCCGACGGGGGAGGTCACGAACAGCAAACGCTGCAGTGTGCGCATGCGCAAGCCATGCTTCATCAGCCCGAGCAACCGGCAGGCCGCCAGGTACTCGATGGCGGAACGATTGTGAAAGCGCACGCGGCCATAGGAGGCAAAGCCGAACAGCGGCCGTTCGAGCAGGGTTTGGATTTCCGCAGCGGTCCAATCCCTCAGGAGCGACTGGGGGTCAAGCGCGTCGGCGCCGTGTTCCCGACCGGTTTCGGCGTCATGCCACAAGGTGAAGTTGCGCGTCATCAGCGCCGCGAGAGCCAAGCGCTCAGCGCCCTCGCGCGCTTTGTCGGGCTGAAGATCCGCCGGTTCATCGCGCTCGCTGCGGGCGCGCGGTCGCAGCTTGACCGCGATGCTCGACTCCAACTGGTCGCGGTGACCGCGAATGCGGCCGTGGGCCTTCCAGTCCGCGCACAGCTCGACGAAGTCCAGCGGCCGCTTGCTAAATTCTTGGGCGTGCGCCGCCTCGATAGCTTTCAGTAGCTCGTCCGGATCGCCCACGCCTTCGAGATGGGCCAACGCTCGCATCTGCGCTTCGTTCAGCGGCGCCAGTGCGACGAAGCGCAACCGCGGCATCGCGCTGGCGTCCTTGGGCAGCTCCACTCGCATGGCCACGTCGGCAAACGCTTCCTCCGCCTCTATGACGCGCGCGACCTGCCGAAGAGGCAGCTCGTTCTCGACGATGGCGCGATCGTCGGTGCCCGGTCGCGTCGTCAGCACGATACAGGCCCGGTCGAGATCGTCCCCTAAGGCATTGGCGAACTGGCGAAGCGTGAGGGCGAATGAGTGCGGGGTCAGCCGCAGCTCGTCGATAGAATCGAGGAAAAACACCGCGCGCTCGTTCTGCGCGCTCCGCCAGCTCTCCAATCGCTGGCGCTGTGCCGGCTTGAGTTGCGCTTCCGGCGTGGAATTGGCCAGGCTCGCCAGCTCCAGGTAGAACGCCGACTCGCCTTGCGCGAAGAGGCGCTCCTGCTGCGCCTTGCACTCGTAGGTTTTGCCAGCACCCGCCTCGGAGACGATCAACACCCGGTCCGCTTCCAGCAGCTGATCCCAGGTCAGGTCCCCGCCGGGCAGCAGGCCGTAGAGGAATTCATAGTCTTGGGTCTCGGCATCGTCCTTCTCGGACAGGTCCAGGAACGATCGGGTCAGGGCGGAATCGGAAACAGGCATGCAGCACGCGCAGGGGGTAGCCAGCGCTCATCGGCAGAGGTGAATCAAAGTATGTGCCGACGCTGGCTCAGTCAATGCGAAAGCCCCCGCGCGCCGCCCCCCCCCCCGGAATCTGCCCGGCGAGAGTGAAGCGCGGCCCATGGCGGCGGTGAATTTCGCGGCGATCAGCTCAGAGCCCTTCTTCCTCGATGCAGTTCATTTGCCCGCCACTGCTTGTTGTCGTTGGTGTTATTGGACAAGGTCTTGCGAAGGTCCAGATGCTTGGCGTGGGCAGGTCAGAACAGCCCACTGGCGGCTGCCCCGTTAATGTCTGCTCCTGGCCGATAGCGGACGTTGCCGAAGCAATGATGTGCACGGCGACCTCAAAGCTTACCGACTGCTTTGTAGCGGGAAGCGCCCTGTTCGACAAGGCCTTGCAGTTCGCGCAGTACAGCCGGATCCGAAGAAGTGAAGTTGAAGCATGACTTTCCTTGCATGTGCTTCTTCAGATCGGGACTGAGGCCGGCAAGCAGTTCTGGGAAGTCATACACCGGCATGAAGTGAAACGAATGCTTGCGCCCGGACACCTTCACCGCCCCGAAAAACTGAGCCTTGCCCTTCGCATCAAGCTTTCTGCAGTTCGCATAGAAATGCCCAGCCTCATCGTGCACGACAGAGAGCTCGCTTTGGTACGCAAGCAACAACCCGCGCAAGGCAGCGAAAAGCTCATTCGGCGTGCCATCCGCAGCCGGCTTCGTCTGGGCGGCATTCATTCGTGGCGTCTTCATGCACTCAGCCCGGTGGGAAAGCTTGATTCTGCACCTATCCGACGCCTGCGCGCCCCCTATTCAGCTTCCGTCAAAACTATGAACATGTTCAGCTGCTAAGGTTTCTGCTTGCTTAGAACGCGCAGAAGCGCAAGGAGGTTTCATGTCCTTGGAAGCTGTGGTGTACACGAGCCGGGTCAGCAAGCGCATCGACCCGCAGGACCTCCAGGCGCTGGTCTCCAATGCCGAAGCGTTCAACCGTGCCGCTGATGTGAGTGGCGTGCTGCTCTTCGATGGCGGCCGGTTTCTTCAGTATCTCGAAGGCCCCGGCGAGGGCGTGGTACAGGCTTATGGACGCGTGCGCCAAGCCGGCCTGCACACCGGCATTGCTGAGATCGCCAAGGGCGTGACCGGCAAGCGCCTGTTCCGCCATTGGCCGCTGAAGAAGTTCGACGTGGACAGCATCGTGCTGGGCTCCATCGCCCGCGCGGACTGGTCCGGTTTCGTGCAGGGCAGTCGCCGGCCAGGCGCGGTGGACCATCTGCTTGATGTGGTGAATGGTCGTTTCAGCCACGCCTGAAGCTGCGAAGCGCCGTCCGTGCGGCGCCAGGACACGCAGGACACCCTAAAGCTTGACCGGCGCATCCTCGCGTCATTGAATGTCTTGGCTGATGCAGCAACAAGCGATTCGCACCGGCCACTCGTTCAACACGGAAAAGGATGAAGTACGTGATGAAGAAGCTGCATGCCTGTCTCATCGCAGGGGTCTTGGCCGCGGCCACTGCCGAGGCGGAGGACGCCTCTGCGGCATCCCGTCAATCCGCTCTAATCTCCACCACCTCGACCACGACGGTGATCTACGCGCCGGGATCGCGCGAGGTCACGTCGATTCATTCCTGGATTCGAAACAACTCTCCAGGCTAAGGCCCGTGGGTGCCCGGCGCCGAAGTGGAAGTGACAATCTCCACCGCGTCATCGGGCCCGACCACGCGCACCGCTGCCGAAGCCAATTCGTCAGTACCACTGCCAGCAAAGGGAAGCGCGGGGCAAGCCATCAGCATCGCGCAGACGAATGCTACGGGAGGCAGGGAGGCCTGGAGCTACACATGGGTCAGAGGCGAGGGCGCCGCAGCCTTCTGGCAACTCACTGCCTATGACTACAGGAAGGGTGATTCAGACCCCGGGATGATCGGCGCAAGTGCATCGCCTCGGTGAGCTTGACCCGAGGCGTGTTGCCGGTAGGTCGGCCGGGCAGGGGCGTGACGACCAACGGTCGTCACCCACCAAGGACAGTCTTCATCCACCCGATGCAACTCACTGCCAATGGAATCAATCAGCGGTAACGCGATCTTCCACCCGTAGCTGCAGGTTCATTGCGCGCATTACACCGAGCACGGTTTCCAGGTATAGCGGGCGGGTGCCGTTCAACTGGCGGCGCAGGGTTACCACGCTCACGCCGCACGCCTGCGCGACGCGTGACATGCCGTGCAGTTCTGCAACCAGCAGCAGGGCGCGCCCGATGCTCGGTTCGTCACAGCCCTCCATCCGCATCCGGACGTCCAGATACTCCGCGCGCTCTGCGTCGCGTGCAGCGGCGCTGTTGATCGGCGGTATCTTGAATTCGATATCACTCATGTTGCACTCCGCATGGACTCGATGGATGAGTTCACCAGGGCGCGGCCGGCGGTGATCAGGCCCTCCACCAGGTGATCGCTCAGCACGGCATGCATGCCGCCGTCCTGCCTGCCGACCTGCACCGTATGCAGGATTTCAAGGATCGCGCTGATGCCCTGCAGCGTGGCGCTCGGCACGGCGACCTTGCTGTGGCGGTCAGCGTAGCTGTCCAGGTCGAACACACGTGCGTCGTTGGGTAAGTCGGGCACCAAGTGCAGATGCACTACGCCCGCCGGATTTTCGCGGGAGGCTTCGAACTCCTCCAGCTTCCTTTCCAGCCGCTCTATGAAGTAGGGCGGAAACTCGTGGATCTTGTCGCCGATCAAGGCGTGCAGGCGTTTGGCACTAAGCGGATTCTGCGATTCCATCGGTCATCCTTCCCAAGGCGTGTGGCCACCTGCGCGGACGCGCAAGGTGGCGGGCGATGCGGGTTGGCATACCGGGGCAAACGCAAAAATGGCCGGCGGATCAGGGATCCCCACACACCGCCCACCATGAAACCGGCGCGCGATGCAGTGCATTCTCCGCCGTGCCCAAAGGGCAAAACAGAGCCAAATATGCGTTGCCGAACAGGATGCCAATCCCGACTGACGCTTCTACGTCGCCAGCGCCTACATACCAACAGCCGCAGGGGTGCGCGTACATGAGCCGATCTGCAAAAGTGCGGCAGTCAGTGGACGTCTACGTCATTGCAGGCAGCCATGAGCGCCACGCCGAACGCATGCTTAAGCGCTCAGGTGTCGTGTCGATCCGGAAAGCAGCCGATCAAGCCATCACAGCGTAGCGGGCTGCGTATTGAGCAGCTTGCATGCATCGTTGCATTCGGTCGTGTTGAATACAGCAAGCAGGGGGGCAACGAGCGATTTATCTGCGTTCGCTACTTGATTGACCTGCTGCTGCACGTTTTGCTGATGTTGCGCGCGTGAATGCAGCGATAGCGAGCGAACGGCCATGTCGGCCGCCGGCAATGCCTCGCGCAGGATGGCCTGGCGCTGCAGCAGCGGTGTGTCGGGCGAGGCTACGGTGACGCTCACACGTGCATAGTAGCCAACCAGCAGCTCGGCATGCATGCGCAGGGGCAGCAGATAGTCATCGGTCGGCTGTGCATCTGGCTGTCTTGCCATGGTGGTCCCGCGCAGCGATACGTGCCTGGCGTTGCACTGCAACGCGAACACTTTTGCGTCATTCCACGCCGGCGCCATCTGCTGCAGCAGGGTCCGGTTGGCGCTGTCACCGATCATGTCCGAGGAGACCAGCACGGCGTGTTCGGCGAAGCCACAGATCCGCAGTGCTTGGGTGGGTGTCATGGCCTCCAAGCCAACCAGCACATCTGGATTGTTGGCGCTGCGTACTTGGGACGCGATTTCGCTTACTGCAGGCTTCTTGGTAGAAGCGGCCATCGCCTTGAGCGTCTGCATGGCCTGGTATTGCCGTACGGCGGCAGGGGCCTGCGCCGGCTGGGCGAGCGCCGCCGGCGCTACCAGAAGCAGGCCGGCGAGCAGGGCAGGGCGGAATGAGCGCGAGCTGGGCATAACGGCGTCCTTGCGTATGGAGTTCAGGCGTACCCGAATGGTATCCGAGGGCGGGTTAGTAACCGATCAAGCGCTGCCGCTTCCGGACCCGTCCGGGCCGAAGCGCTGCACAACCGATCTGCACGCCACAACGGCTTGCGGCAGGGCCCATTCGATGGCTTCCTGAAGTTCCGGCTCCAGTTCGGCCAGCGCTGCGGGGGCCCATTGGTCACGCTCGGCCCCGGTGGGCAGGGTTTCGGTCTCCGATGAAATCATGGCGAAGAGAAAGAAGTCCTCATCGTACTGTTCCACCTCGACTTCCCAGCGCAGGTTCCTTAGCGCATGGCAGCCTGCAATCACATTGATCGTTCCGTCCAGGATGCCCGAACACAGCGCCACGGCTTGGCGCCGTACGTCGATGACATACTCTTCGTGGCTCATGTGGTGGATCACGGGACGTCCTTTTCAGAGTGACGGTGGGCGCTCAAGCGGCCCCGCTAGGCGAGGCCGCTGAGTATGTCCAACCGGTTGGGTGGGGCACCGGGAGCCATGAATCGAGGGATGGTGTCGGCGGTACGTCGTGGCCGCGACAGGAAGGGGACGTGCCACTCCCCAACACGACGTTCGCGTACATGCACGTAGCGACCGGGTTCCGGCTCGTCGATGTATTCCTCCTGGACGATCAACGCCAGTGGCTTCTCAGCGCCCTTCGATGACGCGGAGAACTCCAGCGCCTCCTCATACGTCTCGAAGGCGTGGTAATAGTCACTGCCGTCCGCCAGATCAGGTGCGCCGCGTTCGGGATGGCTCCACACACGGCATTCAAGCACCGCATCCCATACGTAGCCGCCGCCGGCTTCTGCCTCTGCCGGATACGTGCCAACCAGGCCAGGCGCAACCACAGGATGCGAAGGAACAGTCATTGCGTCATGACTCTCGTGGCCGATGCGGTGGCTGGTGCCAAACCTTACACCGGCTCCCCAGCACGCGCATACCGCGTCGGCGACATTCCCATCTGCCGCGCGAAGGCCACGCTGAAAGTCACTGCGCCCGAGTAGCCCACCCGTTCGGCTACCTGCTCCAGGCTGAGTTCGCGGGTGCGCAGCAGGCGCTTGGCCAGTGCCATGCGCCAGGTCAGCAGGTACTCCATCGGGGACACGCCGACGACCTTGGTGAACCGCGCCGAGAACGCCGAGCGCGATAGCGCGGCTTGGTCGGCAAGTTCGGCCACGCTCCATCCGTGTTGTGGTCGCGCATGCATCGCACGCAGTGCCACGGCCAGACGCTCGTCGGCCAACCCTCTTACAAGCCCGGTGCCTGCGGCAGGCGTCCCCCGGCTGCGCAATGCCTCGATCAGCAGCACGTCCAGCAGGCGCTCCAGCACCACCTCGCGCGCCGGCCGCCGCGAGCGCGCTTCATCGCCCACCATCTGCACAAACGCGGTCAGCCGTGCTTCGCCGCGCACGTGCACCAGGGCGGGCAGCAGCGCGACCAGCAGTGCCGCGTCCGGCGACCCGAACTGGCAGTGGCCGACCTGCATGCGCAGGTCCACCGGCCCGTGCTGGCGGCCGATGCGGAAATGGTCCTCGCCGAGCTGCGTGGGCAGCGTAGCGGGCAGGTGCGGCGGCGCATCCAGGCTGGCGGTCATCAGCGCGTGCACGGCCGGTATCAGCACGAAGTCGCCGGCCTGCAGCGTGATGGGCGCGCCGCCATCGATCATCAGCTGGCAGCCACCTTCCAGCACGGCGGCGTAGAACGGCTCACCCGGAATATCGCGTCGAATGCACCATTCACCCGCCCCCTCCACCCGCTTGGAGTAGCGCGCAGTCGGCTGCAGCAGGGCGACAACCTCGGACAGGGGATCGGACATGGCAGGACGATCAGAGAGGTTATATGGACGCTGGAGTGTAGCGCGTCCTGCGGACGGGACCGACCATGGACACCTGTTCCCACGTAGAGGTTTGCTGATGTCGACTGTGATGATTACCGGCTGTTCCTCCGGCTTCGGGTTGGAAACCGCCCGTCTGTTCCTCGCACGCGGGTGGGATGTGGTGGCCACCATGCGCACCCGCGACGCCGAGCTGCTCCCTGCTTCCGATCGCCTGCGTGTGCTGGCACTGGATATCACCGATGCAGGCAGCATCGCACGCGCCATTGAGCAGGCCGGGCCACTCGACGCGCTGGTGAACAACGCCGGCTTCGGTGCGCCGGTGCCGGTGGAGCTGACGCCGATGGACACCGCACGCGCGCTGTTTGAAACCAATACCCTGGGCACGTTGGCGATGACCCAAGCGGTGCTGCCGCAGCTGCGCGAGCGCGGTGCCGGGGTGATCGTCAACGTGACCTCCTCGGTGACCCTGAAGGCGCTGCCGTTGGTGGGCGTGTACTCGGCCAGCAAGGCCGCGGTGAATGCCTTCACCCAATCAATGGCGATCGAAGTGGAACCCTTCGGCGTGCGGGTGCGGCTGGTGCTGCCGGGGCGCTCGCCGACCACGCGCTTTGGTGCGAATGCGGGCGTGCATCTTGGCGGTCTGGAACACCCGGACTACGGGCCGCTGGTGCAGGGCATCCTGGCGGGCTTCCGCGATACCAGTGGGCCGGTCACCGAGGCGCAGGACGTAGCCGAGGCAGTGTGGCGTGCGGTGACCGACCCGGGCACGCCGCTGCGGACGCCGGCCGGCAAGGACGCAGAGGAATGGATGCGCGCGGCGGGTTGAGGCGGCCGATGGTTTGAACTGGGTCAGATACCGCCCTGCGGATCTCCCATCAGTCTTGGAGCATCGTCGGCAAGCTCAGCGCAGCACGTCCCCGGCATCCACCAGCTGTACATCGTGCATCAGCTGTAGATAGGCCTCGTAATACGGTTTGTGCGATGCGCCGACGATGGCCAGCATGCGCGTGCCGGGCTTCTGCCCGAGCACGTCGCGGATGTTGGCGACCATGCGCAGGTTGCGGGTTTCCCAGTAGCCCACGTAGTTGCGTCCGAATGCCTGCGGCGAAGGCTCCACCAGGGCGGCGCCGAAGTCGGCGTGGAACGCCTGCATCGCGGCTTCCGGTGCGTTGTACGCGCGGTAGATCGCCAGCAGGCCATCGGGCTTGCCCAGGTTGGCGTGCAGCGCCACGTCTGCCTCGGCGCGCGCCTTGTTATACGGGTTGTCCCACGCCTTCATGATCGCCTCGCCGGAGGCCTTTTCCAGTTCCTTGGGCGTGGCCGAATCGGCCGTATGGTCATCCACCGCCCATACCCGTTCCAGGCCGAGCCGCGCGGCGAGCGTGGCCGCCACCAGCAGGGACTCGTCACGACGTTGCAGGCGCTTGTCCAGATAGATGACCAACTCATCGTTCAAGCCGTCGGCCGCCTTGCGCTGCGCCGGCGGCAGCCGCAGCCATTGCACCAGGGCCGAATTGCGCTCGCCCGCCGCCAGGAACACGGCGGCCAAGCGGCGCCGCTGCGCTGCAGTCGGCTCGGGGGGCCAGGTGGCCAGCAGGCGCTCTGCTTCCGCGTTGGCCGCCGGCACATCCAGTCCGGTGGCGGCGTGGGCCGGGGCAAGGTCCGGGCAGTAGCTGTCGATGCTGTCCACGTAACGGGTAGGGAACCGACGCATGTAATCGCATTGCATGCCGGATATCGCTTCAACCGCGATCGCGTCCGGTTTCCAGGCTTGCAGGCGCTCCAGCAACGGCTCCAATTGGGCCGGCGCGAAGGTGTCGGGCAGGGCGGAAAGGTGCGGCGAACCCAGCACCAGCACCTCGTTGGGGCGGCCGGCGGGCGGGCCCTTCAGCTGGTCCGGGTGGAAGCTGGGCTGATAGCCGGGGGTGGCGGCCAGCGCGGCGGCGCTGCACAGCCCAAAGATGAACATACTGCCGATGCGCCTGATCATGCTGCCACCCCGCAAGGACGGGTGCCTTGCCTGCAGTCGATGGTGGCGCACGTTCGGGGCAGGGGAAAGCCCCGTTGGTCATTGCAACCTTTACGCCGGCTGCTGCATCGGACTCCCCATCCACCGCCCGCACGCTTGAATGCACGACCCGCCATCACTCCCGCATCGGGAAGATCCATGTCGTGGGCACCGAGCTCCAGCGATAGTGGCGCACCTGCAGTTTAGCGATGGGTCGGGCGGTGGCGATCTCGGTTCGCATCGGCAGGCTACCGTTCTCCCAGGCCAGTGGCACCTGCGCCAGCCGCGTGGGCTCTGCGGGCTTCAGCGGGGCAATGGTCATCTGTTCGGAGGGCAGGACGTTTCCTTCCTCGTCCAGCGGCACGACCACGCTGTACAGGCCGGTCTTCGCCTTCCACGACTGCCTGCCCTGCAGCAGCGTCGCGCGATGGGCAGCGGGGCGCAACAAGGTGATGTCAGGATTGAGTTTTGAACGCTCACCGGGCTGCAGTATTTCGGTCGTCTCGAATGCATAGACTTCGGCATCGACAGACATGCGCACCGCCTCGATGCGGCCCAACACATCACGCGGCGCGCCCAGTGGCAGGTGGAAGGGGAAGCTGACTTCATTCTGAGTGGCTGAATACTTTTCCGGGAAGAACAGCGTCGGCGTTACCCGTTTCGTCGGCAGTCCGGCGATCTCCGCCCCATCCGCATCCAGCATCGCCACGCCGTGCAGGCGCGTCATCAGGATGCGCTCGTGCTGTCCTTGCCTGGCCGCTGGGTCGCGTTCCAGGCTGGAGCGCGCGCCTATCGCCAGCCAGCGCCCTGCGCCCCCCTCTGCGGGAATCCAGAACGACCCCATGCACGGCATCAACGTGGGCAGCGAGGCCGCGCCCACCATGTAGTCCTCCAGCTCGCCGAGCACTGCCGCGCGGTGCGTGTAGGCTGAAGGATCCGGCGCGGCGCCGCTGAACGGCGGGCGCTGCAGCGTGTGGTTCACCTGCTCGACATAGCTGACGTAGCTCTCGACATCCTCGCTCATCTGCAGCATCGGGTCGTGCCCGGTGTCTGCCAGGTGCACGCGGTGGAGGGAAGCGGGCAGGCCCTTGCTGGCCGCGTAGCGCACTTCCATCCGCAGCTCGATCGGCATGCCATCGCCACGCGCTACCACCAGCCGGCCATCGCCCTGCGCGCCGGGGCCTGCAACGGACAGCTCCATCAGCACCGCCTCCGGGGTGACTTCGATAACCCGAAGGGCCGTCTCGACGTTGCCATGGGGTTCGATCCGCAGCGTTCCTGCCACCACGTCCCCCACCGCCACCGCGGCGGGCAATCGCACCGGCCGCAGTCCCGCTGCCTGCTGCCGGGAGAGCAGTGCCTCAGCCGCGCCGGGTGATTTTCGGGACAGTGCAGACCATGCACTCTGGTCCGCCGCACGCAGCGCGCCGAACTCGCCAGACCGCGTTGCCTCGGCACTGAAGCCTTTTTCAAGCACGGCCAGCTGTGCCGCGTCGGCAGCGTCGAGCGGGTCCAGGTCCATCAGGTAGCTTGCGTGACCCGCCGCGTCCCTGCGTTGCGACCAGATGGGCAGGATTCGAAGCTGGCTGCCTGCGCGTGACGCCGGTTGCAATGCCGCTTCGTAGTAGCCGGAAAGCGTCGTCTCCTCGCCTGCATCCGGTCCGCTGCTTACTGCGTGGCGCACGTAATAAACAGACGACACCGCGGGGCGGGAATCCACGGTGGCGACCGATGCGGCGCTGGCAGCCATCGCCATCGCCATCGCCGCCAACGTGATCATGTACAGCCGTCGGATGAAATCCATTTGCCCTGCGCTCCATATCCATCGAAAGCGGGGGAGTGTAGCAATGCCGCCGTCTACTGGATCCGGCTCGCGGGGTTGCCCTTGGCCGACTCCGCTTCCCTTACTTCCCGGTACAGTGCGTCGGTGCGGGCCTGGCCTTCTGCACGGGCGCGGGCATCGGCCTCGTTGTTCTGGCGGTCCATTTCCTGGTACTGCGCCCACACCGCCGGGGTGATCGTCTTGAGCGCGTTGTCAGGACGAAGCTGGATGGAGGCAGGAACGCTCAGGCTGACGGAGAAGTTGTCGAACAGCCATTGCCTGCGTGCGTCCGGCGAGGCATGAAGAAGATCGGGCTCCGCATAGGTGTTCATCGGCAGGTGCTGCTCGGCAAGCGTTGCGTCTGCGGATATCCGTACGAGCCTGACGATGAGTCGCTCCTTCGCGCGCTCGTCGGCGTACAGGGCCACGACGTCGCCCTCGATCCAGAGCACCTGCCAGTAGCCGGAGATCGGATGCAGCGCGAAGGGATGTGTACGCACGAGGACCAGGTTGCTGGCTTCATCGTAAAGCGCACTCCACCCTGACGGCGCGGGCCGTGGGGAGCAATCAGTCGTGCTCGTGATGATCTTTAAAAGCTTCGCTTTGCCGTCCTGTGCAGACAGGTGGGTTGTCCAGCAGGTAGACCCATCGCGGGTGCGCGAAGCCAGCAGGACGGCGTCGTCGGCGACCACGATGGCATCGGTGTGGACGATCTGGTCGTCGCTGGCATCTGCATCCTGCAGCAGGTCGGCGAATGCCTTGTCTGAAAGCTTCGTGCCATCGACGTACAGCGCGTACGTCGTGTAATGCCGGTACTCGCTGACGTTGATATCCAACGTCGACTCCGTGACCGCCACCACCTTCAGGCTGTCGGATGAGAGAACCGTCTTCCGCGTCGTTCCCCCGCATCCAACAGTGAGCAGCGCAGCAGACATCGCCAGCGCCGCTGAACACAGCAAGGAAGCTTTCTTTACCTTCATGGTGCTGCGTCCTGCCTGGGTGTGGAAAGCGGGTGTCCTGGGGGCCCAAGGATAGCGGTTCTGGTTGCGGGTATTGGGCCGCGCGATCTACACCTCACGCTGTCGGAATGGTGCCCCCGTCGATGACATGCTCGCTGCCGGATATCGAGGCCGCGCGCGGGGAGGCCAGGAAGGCGATCAGGTCGGCCACTTCATGCGGCTTGGCCGGACGCCCCAGCGGAATGCCGCCGAGCTGGTCCATGATCATCTTCTGCCCGCCAGCGTAGTCTATGCCGGCCTGCGCGGAGACCCGTTCGACCAGCGCAACGGATGCCTCGGTTTCGATCCAGCCCGGTGCCACGCGTACCACGCGTACGCCTTTCGGCGTGACCTCTTTGGACAATGCTTTGCTGTAGGTGGACAGTGCGGCCTTGGCGGCGGCGTAGGCCATGGTAGCTTCCGGCAGCGGCAGGGCGCGCTGGATGGAGGTGACATGGATGATCACGCCGCAGCCCTGCGCCAGCATGCCGGGAAGCAGGGCGCGGTCCAGGCGCACGGCCGACATCAGGTTGAGCTCCAGCTCCTTGCTCCATTGGGCATCGTCCAGCGCAGCGAAGCCACCGGCAGGCGCGGAAGATCCGCCAACGACGTTGACCAGGATGTCGATGCCGCCCAGATGGCGGACCGCGTCCATCGCCAACGCACTCGCCCCTGCGGCGGTTGCTACGTTGGCGGCAAGGTAGTGCACACCGTCCCTGGGTTGCGCCGGCAGTGAAAGCGAGGCCGCCACAACGCGGGCGTCGGCCTGCCGCAGGACGTCCACCACGGCCGCGCCGACGCCGCGCGTACCGCCGGTGACCAGCACGCGCTTGCCGGCCAGTTGCAGGTCGAAGTTCATGCCGGGATCTCCAGCGTGGCGATCTTGCCGCGTTCCAGGGTGAAGGCGTAACGCAGGTCGATCGGGCTGCCGGGGAAGTCGCCCACCACGTGGCTGGTGACGAGGTAGGTACGCTCCTCCTTCTCCACCTTGAAGGGTGTGGCGGTGTAGCGATAGCGGTCGGCGGTGTGCGCTTTCCAGGCCTCGATGGCGGCCAGGCCAGTGTGGGTCTGGCCCTCGTCCCGCACGCGTCCATCCGGGTTGAAGCAGCGGGCGACGGCGCGTCCATCGTTCGCGTCGGCGTTGAAGTAGGCGCTGATCGGCTCTGGCAGGTTCAGGTGAATCATGGGCAGGCTCCGGTTGGGGTACAGGCTCAGGATGGCCCGTTCCTGCCGTCAATGGAATCGCCTACTATCTCATCAGGCTATGTAGGAATCAGGGCACAATGCGCGGCTCCGAATTTGCAGAACTCAAAGCATTCGCTGCGGTGGTCGACCGGGCCAGCTTCGCCCGCGCCGCCGACCATCTAGGGCTGTCCCGTTCTGCGCTCAGCCAGATCGTGCGGCAGCTGGAGGCGCGCCTGGGCGTGCGGTTGTTGAACCGCACCACGCGCAGTGTCTCGCCCACCGAGCCCGGACGCCGGCTGCATGAGCGGATCGCCCCGATGCTGCGCGAGATGGATGACGCTGTTGCGCAGGCGGTAGGTACCACCGCGCGCACCGCAGGAACGCTGCGGATCAACACGCTCAGCATGGCAGCGCAGAAAATCATCGCCCCGCGGCTGGGACGCTTCGCGCAGGCCCATCCGGATGTAGTGCTCGACGTCGTGATCGACGATGGCCTGAGCGATATTGCCGGCGAGGGCTTTGATGCCGGCATCCGGGTGGGCGGGCGGCTGCAGAAAGACATGATCGCGGTGCGCCTGACACCGGATGTGGAGTTGCTGGCGGTTGCGTCCCCCGGCTACCTGGCGCTACATGGCGAGCCCAAGGTGCCGGCCGATCTGCAGCAGCACGCGTGCATCGGCTGGCGCTTCCCGGGCAGTGGCAAGATCGCCAGTTGGGAGTTCCGCAGGAAGGGGAAAAGCGTGGAGTTCGTTCCCGAGGGCAGGGTGCTGTCCAACCACCAGGACATCGTGGTGCCCGCCGCACTGCAGGGCTTGGGGATCCTTTACGCCTACAACGACGACGGCATTGCCGAAGCACTGCGGGATGGTCGATTGAAGCGCGTGCTCGCCGACTGGTCACCCACCGTGCCGGGCCTGTTCCTGTACTACTCCAGCCGCCGTTACCTGCTGCCGGCGCTACGTGCGTTCATCGATTGTCTGCTTGATCGTGACCTGGGACAGGACCCGGCGTTGCGCTCAGCGGCGGGGGCCGTCAACTGACAGGACGCGCAGTGCTACGGCTCACGGCTGCTGGTGGCGACCCAGGCAGCGATCCGCGCACGTTGGCCTGGCTCCAGCACGCGGTACGGGATCGGTACCTCCGATTCGCTGAGTTCCATCAGCACCGCGTGCTGGTACCAGTGCAGCTTTTTCACCTGTGCCCACGAAACCGACTGCGGTCCACCCCGGCTGTGGCGGGTGAAGCCTTGCGCGTCCATTTCAAACCGGCAGCGGCCCACGCGGAAGGACTTCCAGGCGAACAGCCCGAGGGCGAAGGTGCCCAGCATCAGGTTCACGAACAGCAGGTTCCACCAGCGGCGGTTCGTCGGCATGATCGTGGTATGGATATGCTCGCGCAGTAGAGCAAGGTACTCGCCGGGGCGGTACCGAACCTCGAACTGGAAAGGTGCTGGCGGATCCATGCCAAGCTCCATTTGGGGTAGCCCATCTTCAATGCGGCAGCGGCAGGCGTCCAGCCGTTACTTAGGGCATTCGCCTGCATACCGGCGATGGCGCATTGTCGCGCTTCTCTCCAGGGAAGGTGGTCGTCATGCTTCGCTCCGCGCTGTGCGTTGGCCCTGCTTCACGCTCAGCGTTTTCCGGCCTGCAGACAGGCCAGGGCGCTCAGCTGCGCGTAGGTTCAACGATCACCGCCGTGCCATAGCACAGCACCTCGGTCAGCCCGGTCATGATGTCGGTGGCGTCGTAGCGCATGGCGATGATCGCGTTGGCGCCCAGCATCCGCGCGTGCTTCACCATGTCCCGGTAGGTTTCTTCGCGCGCCTGCTCGCACAGGTTGGTGTAGATGGTGATATTACCGCCGAACAGGGTCTGGATGCCGCCGAGGAAGTTGCCGACGATCGAGCGCGAGCGCACGGTGATGCCGCGGACCACGCCCATGTTCTGCACCACACGGAAGCCGGGCAACTCCAGTGCGGTAGTGACCATCGAATCGTCCAGGCGCGCTTCGCCAGCAGGACGTTGAGCCGTGTTGTAGGGGTCAGCCATGGTGTCTCGAAGTGGTGTGGGTGAGGGGAATGGTTGATCGTGCGACAGGCGCCGCAACCGGTCGGCGTCAATCGCGCGCTGTGATCACCCGCAGCGCCAGGGCGGCCTGATAGACCCGCCCGGAAGTGTCGTCCAGCGCTTCCATGCCGGCAATCAGGCGGCCGTGTTTGAAGGGCACATAGTCGTTGAAGCTGCCCATGCCGCCGAACACGGACATGACCGAGCCCGAGAGCATGTTGAGGGAAGGCTGGTCGTGCGGCGTTCCGGACAGTGCCTCGGCCTGCCGGAGGCAGGAAACGAAGTGGCGCCGCCATTCGCACTCGCTGTCGCGTGCGAGCAGGTCGCAGAGCGCACTCAGTTCCTTGATCAGCTCGTCCAGTTGCGCGGCTCTGTCTTCCATGCGGCTGACTATACTGGCAAGACCGCGGCAGGAGAGCCCGCTACGCTCAGTCCTTTGCATCCCATTGCGCGAGGTGCAACAGCACGCCCGCGGGATCCCAGACATAGGTTACCCGCGCACCATAAGGCTCAGCCCGTGGGGGCGCCACGCGCGCGCCGGGGTAGCTGCCGGTGTCCAGCAATGCGCGGATGGCGCTGAAGCACGCGGCAGCGTCCTGCACGGAAACGTGCAGCATGGTGTTTTCCGCCCATTCCTTCGCGTAGCCGCGTTGCAGGTAGAAGCGCGATGGGCCCAGCTTGAACAGCGCCAGATTGTCGTCCGACCATTCACGCTCGCAGCCCAGCGCTTCATAGAAGGCTTGCGAGAGGGCGAAATCCTGCGAAGGAAGGAACGTCCGGACGTCGGTGGCCTGAAGGTCGATCATGTTCTACGCCTTTGGGGGTGCATGCGGGAGGGTGCCACGGTCCAGTGTGCGCAACCAACTTGCCACGCGGGTTGCCGCTTCCACGGGCTGGGCCTGGAGCAACAGGTGGGGCCCGTCCAGAAGTTGCGACTCGGCGGGCTGCCGCTGTGCACGCTCGATTGATCGCAAGGCGCTGGCCTGCAACAGTCGATCCTCGTTTGCATGCAGGCAAAGGACGGGCGTGGAGACCTTGGGGAGCAACGCTCGAACATCGATCCGAAGCGTCGCCATTGCGCGTGCACGCAGCACGCTTTCCAGTGATGGCGTTCGCCAGCGTCCAAACAGAAGCCTGGCCAGCAACGCGACAGGGGGCAACGGGAGCGGCAGCTGCAGCACGCGGGCCAAGGCTGACGGTGCGGGCACAGGGGCATGTGCAAACGTGGTGGAGAGGATGATGCCGCGAAGCGAGCTCAGGCCGGTCGCCCCGAGCATTACCGCCAAGGGACCCGCAAACGACTCACCGAGCAATACGAAAGGAGGTCGCTCGAGCAGCTGAGGCCGAAGCCAATCCCGCAGTGCGTCATATCCCATCGCCCGTTCCTTCGGATATGCAATGACCTCGGACCGGATTCCATGCGCGCCCAGCGCCTCCATGAAAGGGACGGACAGGCGGCCGCTTCCATCGAGCCCTGGCAGGATGATCAGCAGGGGGGCGGAGCCGTTCGTCATTGTCGATATGAAGGGTTAGGTGGGCCTGTAGCGTGCCATTCTGGCCAGAATGGTTTGGCAGTATTCGATGATAGTACGAAGGGAGCTGGCGAGCTCACTGTGCCGAATGCGACGTTTATTCGGCTCATCCTGTGAGCCGAATAGACCGCCTGTTCGGCTCACGGCCTTGCCAGCATTGGCTCGACGCCCTTTGATACCCATAACGGATCACCCCTGCCTGTGAATGGTATTGGCGCGGTTGTCCCTGCCAGTCCACGCTGTGTGGATGACGGATACTCCCCTTGATTTCAACGGACGGGTTGGCCTGGTCACCGGCGCGGCGGGTGGCCTGGGCCTGGCCTATACGCGCCTGCTGGCACGCCTCGGTGCCAAAGTGGTGATGCAGGACGTCGGCGCCGACCGCGATGGCGAAGGACGTGACCCGGACCGGGTGGCCAGTGCCGCCGCACGGTTGCGTGTGCACGGCCTGGATGTCACCAGTCGCGCGCTTTCCATCGATACGCGCGCCCAGTGCCATGCGCTGGTGGATGAAGTGCTGGGCCAGCACGGGCGGCTGGACTTCATCATCCACAACGCCGGTTGGGTGCATTACCAGCCCATCGAGGACATCAGCGAGGTGCAGCTGGAGCGCATGCTGGACATCGCCACCAAAGCGCCTTTATGGCTGGCCCAGGCGGCGTGGCCGGCGATGCGTGCGGCAGGGGGCGGCCGCATCGTGCTGACCACGTCCGACCGGGCGTTGTACCCGCAGTACGTGCAGCATGGGCTGGCCAGCTACGCGATGGCCAAGAGTGGGGCGGTGGGTCTGATGAACGTGCTGGCCGCAGAGGGCGAGGCGCACAACATCATCGTCAATGCGGTATCGCCGGTGGCCAAGACGCGCATGTGGGGGGTGCACGGTGAGCCCGATGAGCTGCATCCCGATGCGGTGGCGCCCGGTGTAGCCTGGCTGGCCTCCTCGGGCTGCAGGCAGGGTGGCTGGGTACTGCGCGCCAGCAATGGCCAGTTCCACGCGACCCGCACGCAGGAGCCCGCCGGCGTGAGCTACCCGCGTGATCTGCAGGGTGTGGCTGCCGCCAGCGTGGAGGCTTTCGATGCGGCGTGGCCGGAGATCGCGCTGTCGGCGATCGAGCCGCGTAGCAGGCACCGGGACTGCTAACCTGAGCCGGCCATTCCACGCGCGGTTGCCATGATTGATCTTCGTTTGCTGCGCCAGTTCGTCGCTGTTGCGGAAGAACAACATTTCCATCGCGCCGCCGCGCGCCTGCATATGTCACAGCCTCCGCTGACCGCGGCGATCCGCCGGCTGGAAGAGCAGGTCGGGGCACTGCTGGTGATGCGCGGGCATCGGACCGTCGGGCTGACCGCCGCTGGCCAAGTGCTGCTCGTGGAGGCGCGACGTACCCTGCAGCAAGCGGAAAACGCGTTGGATGCCACGCGCGAGGCCGCGGCCGGGCGCAGTGGCCGGGTGCGCGTGGCCTATGTCGGCAGCGCGCTGTATGGCCGCCTGCCGCAGGTGATCCGTGCGTTCAGGCGCAGCCACCCTCAAGTACGGCTGGAGTTGCGTGAGGCGACCTCGCGCCAGCAGCAGCACATGCTGGCCAACGGCGATGTCGACGTGGGCGTGCTCATACCTCCCATTCCCACTTCACCTGCAATGCAGCTGCAGGACTTCGACGTGGATGCACTGGCTATTGCGTTGCCGCACGCACATCCGCTGGCGTCCATCGTTTCCTTGCGGATGGAGGATCTTGCCACTGAGGAATTTGTAAGCTGGCCCGCCGTGGAAGGGGAAGGGTTTCATTCGCACGTGAAGCGCCAATGTGTGTCCGCGGGATTCATGCCCAAGGTGGTGCAGGAAGCACACGGGATGCATGCGGTGCTGTCATTGGTGGCGGTGGAGACGGGTATTGCCATCGTGCCGGCCAGCATGGCTGGCTTCCGCGATACGGAAGTCTGCTACCGCCCCGTGCAGTCGGAGGATGCGCGCTTCAGCCTGAGCTTCTGCCTGCGCACCGACGTCGATAATCCGGCCGTGCATGCCTTTGTGGGGACCGCGCGCGGCGCGTGATCAGGTGCATGTAGCGATGCGCTGCGTCGCTTTTGCCTCTTCAACTGCGCGGTGCCACCCGATAGCGTCTCAGACCACGATTCTGGAATCCAAGGAGGATGTGATGAGCGCAAGCTACGACAGTATCGTCGACCAGTACATGGCCTACGCCAATGCCTCGCCGACCCGGCCCATCGAAGTGCGCACGATGCTGCGGTTGTCCGGCGAGGTGGAAGGAAAAAGCGTGCTGGACCTGGCTTGCGGTTCGGGCTACTACGGACGCGAATTCCTGCGTCATGGCGCGCGCAGTGCGCATGGCGTGGACCAGTCGCAGGGCATGATCGATTTCGCCCGCGCACTGTCCACCTATCGCGGCGATGGCATGACCTTCCAGACCCATGATGTGATGGATATGCCATCAGGCAGCGAGCATGACATTGTGCTGGCTGCGTATCTGTTCAACTACGCCGCTTCACTGGAGGAGCTGCGCCGGATGTTCGCCGCGGTGATTCCGCATGTGAAGCATGGCGGCAGACTGGTGGTGCAGACCTTGAATCCGGACTATCGGCTGGGCTTGGGGGACTACGCGGCGTACGGGGTGAAGGTGGTGGAGGAAACGCCGTGGAAGCAGGGCGCGCGGCTGCGGCTGGAGTTTCCCGGCACGCCGCCGGCGTTGATCACCAACTACCGCTGGGAACGGGCACATTACGAGCAGGCCATCCGTGCGGCGGGCTTTTGTGCGGTCAGCTGGCATGAACCGGTGCTGGAGCAGGCCGATATCGATGCACGCGCTGAAGGCTACTGGGAGGGCTACGTGCACAACTGCATGTCGGTCAACCTGGTGTGCGAACGCTGAGACGGAAGGGGTCGGGTTCGCTTTCGCCTCTTCAACGTGCAGGCGACGTTGCGTAGCGTGGATACCTCTGTAGAAGAGGGTTTGCACGATGAAAGCGCACTACGATGACATCGCAGGCCAGTACGCGGCGTATGCCAACGCATCGCCCACGCGCGTGGTCGAACTGCGGACCATGCAGCACATGGCCGGCGATGTGACGGGCCGCAGCGTGCTGGATCTGGCCTGCGGTTTCGGCTTTTATGGCAGGGCGATGCTACTGGCCGGCGCCGCCAGCGCGCACGGTGTGGACCAGTCGCCGGAGATGGTGGCACTGGGAAGGCGGATATCGGCGGGTGCCGGCGATGCGATGACCTTCCAGGCAAGTGACTTCCTGCAGTTGGCACCGGTGTGCGAGTACGATCTGGCGGTGGCAGCCTTCCTGTTCAACTACGCGCAGTCGCTGGACGAGCTCGCACGGATGGCCGCGGCTGCGTTCAAGCACGTGCGCGCGGGCGGCAGGATCGCCGTGGAGACGATGAATCCTGCTTACTGCCTGGCAGACGGTGATTGTTCGAAGTACGGCGTGCGGGTGCTGGATGATGTGCCGTGGCAGCAGGGCGCGAAGATGGAGATGGAGTTTCCGGGCGATCCGCCGGCGCGGATCACCGTGTTCCGCTGGGCACGCGCCCATTATGAACAGGCGTTCGCACAGGCGGGTTTCACCGACCTGGTGTGGCAGGCTCCCTGCCTGCTGGAGCAGGACCGGCTGGCCCAGCCGCCGGGGTACTGGGATGACCTGCTGCGCAACGGATTGGCCGCGTGGTTTTCCTGCACCAAGCCGTAGCGCCGAGCCATGCTCGGCGAGCGCGCAGCGCGGCGTGTATCAGGCATCACGATGCCGGAACGGAAAGGCGCCGAGCATGGCTCGGCGCTACCAGGGCGGGCCGCGCCCTGCGGTATCAGGCATCAGCGCATCAGCGCCGGTCGCGCGTCACCCATGCGCGGACGAACAGCGCGATCAGGCCGCTGAAAATCACCCACGAAACAACATCGAACAGCCCATCGCCGATCAGTGCACTGACCAGCCCCACCAGGCTCGCCAGCGTGATCCATGCCGGGGCGACGAAGGGGCTCTTCATGCCACCTCCTGCGTCTGCGCGCGTTCGATCTCGGCCACGCGGGTGGCGGTGCTGCCGCGCTTGAACCACAGGTACAGGCCGCTGACCAGCACCGCGATGGTCAACAGGTCCAGCAGCGCCCACAGGATCTTCAACGGCAGCTTGCCGTAGTCACCAAAATGCAGCGGCTGGCTCAGCAGCAGCACGGTCATGTAGGTCGGCAACTGCGGCTGCGCGGTCAGCGCGCCGGTGCTGGCATCGATCAATACCGGGCGATACAGACGTTCGGTCAGTGGCGAGTTGCCCTGCATGAACACCCCGAAATGATGGTCGCCGCTGTAGCCGGTACCGGGGAAGCTGACGAAGGCCGGGCGCATGTCCGGCTCGGCGGCACGCGCGGTATCCACTGCCGCCTGCAGCGAAGCCAACTGGGTGGGCGTGGGCTGGCCGGCATACTGCGCGGCGAACTCACCGAGCTGCTGGGTCTGCCAGGCCTGTTCCAGCGGCTTGGCGAGCGTGTTGATGGCACCGGTCAGGCCGACGACCAACGCCCAGCCAAGGGTGACGATGCCAATCACGTTGTGCAGGTCCAGCCAGGCCAGACGCCGGCTGCGACCGGTGCGCAGCGTGCCGAAGCGCTGCTTGCGCATGAACGGGCCGTACAGCACCAGACCGGAGACGATCGCCACCACGAACAGCAGCCCCATCGCGCCCATGAACAACAGGCCGGGCAGGCCGAGGAACAGGTCGGTATGCAGGCGGTACAGGAAGTACATCACGCCTTCGTTGAACTGCGGTGCGGGCACCTGCTCACCGCTGACGGAATTGAGCAGCACGGTCTGCATCTGCGCCGGCGGCGTATCGGTGCGCGCGCCGGTGTTGACGTACATCAGCGGGGCGTCCGGGTCCCAGCCGACGAACAGCGGGACGTTGCCGGGGAAGTGCTGCAGCGCGGTCTGTACCTGCGCATCCAGGTCGCGCAGCGTGGCGTCAGCGGGTGCGGCCGGCACGTCGGGGTCGGCGCCGGTGAGGTGGGCGATTTCGTGGCCGAACACCAGCGGCAGGCCGGTCAGGCACAGCAGCAGCAGGAACAGGGTGCAGACCAGACTGGTCCATTTGTGGACCACGAACCAGGCTTTGATGGCAGAGCGTTGCATGCAGCAGGAATCCTCGGGCGACGGCTGGAAGTGAATCGGGGATCAGAACCGGCGAGGACTGACGCAGCGGATTATCCGGATGAGGATGTGTGAATACAAATGATTCGCAAGCGCAGGGATTGTCGGCATTCCTTCTGTTGCCCGTGTGCTATCCAGCGAAAACTGGAACGTCCCAACCGAGGCAGATGACATGAGCACAGGCAGGATGTACGACGGGAGCGTCTTGCAGTACCAGGACTGCGTAGAGGTTTCCGCTTGCCGCCCCGTGGAAGCGCGCTGCGTGCTTCACGTCGCAGGCCCGCTGACCGGGTTGGATGGCATCGACCGGGGCTGCGGGACCGGCTGGTACGGCAGGCAGATGCTGGCGGGCGGCGCGCGGCGCGCCTTGGGCGTTGATTGCACCCCCGACATGCTGGCGCAGGCCCGCCAGCTGTCGCGGGAAGGCGGTGATGCCATGACCTTCGTGCAGGGTGACCTGCGTGGCTTGCGTGACCTGCGGTTGCGCGAAGCGTTCGACATCGCCATCGCTTCATGGGTCTTCTGCCATGCCACCACTGCGCTTGAGTTGGCGCAGATGTACTGCGCTGCCGCTTCCGTGCTTCGTCCCGGAGGAACCCTTGTCGCAGTGGTCAACAACCCTGCGTATCGGCTGCAGGACGGCGACGGGTCAGCCTACGGCGCCAAGGCGATAGCGCAGGAGCCACACCCGGACGCAGACCGCCGGACAGTCGAATTCGCGGGCGAGCCACCGATCAGGGTAGTGGACTACCAGTGGGGCACTCGTTGCCATCAGGCAGCGGCTACCGCGGCGGGTTTCGGTGCGCTGTCATGGCACTGCCCCACGCCGGATCCATCGGATAGAGCTGCATTTCCCCCAGGCTTCTGGGATGAGTACGAACGAAATCCGGCCTCAACGGTGCTACGTTGCGTGAAGACACGTGGTGTCACGGAAGCAGGCTGACAGCACCTTTCAGGGACCTCGCGCGCTGATGGCGGGTTACGGCGTCCGGGACGATCTGGAAGGTGACCCGGCCGACATCATCGTGGTCCTCTGGGCCGTGTCCGGTGTTCTTCGTGCTGGTATGCGGGCTACGCGCCGGAAAACGCCAGCCTGAATCGGGTATGCGGTGCCGTTCAGCGCGGTCATCGCGGTGTCATTGCCGGATCACATGGCGGTCGCCGGGGCGGGAATAGGGTGGACACACCCGCCCCCCACGGAGACCTGCCATGTGGCTCATCGACCGTCTACTTGCCGTTCCCGCCTCGGTGCCGGTTGCCCCCGCACCGGAAGCATTGCCGGAAGCGCACGCGCGCCGACTGACCCTCAAGCGCCCCGCGCGTGCCGGGCGCATGGCGATTTCACCGTGGCAGAAAGTCGCCGCGCCGGCCCGCCGCAGCCGCCACTGACGGCCTATTCGCGGTCCGCCGGGTGGTGCACCCCATCGTTGGTGGGCACCTGGCCGAGCGCGAAGGGATTGATCCCCTCCAGGCAGGCCACGTTGTAGCCGAATTCGCGTGGGTTCGAGCGTCGCCGGTGGTGCGTATAGATGCCGCAGACGCTGCAGAACCAGTGCTCGGCCACGTGGGTGTTGAACTGGTACAGCCGCAGCTGCTCGCCTCCGCGCACCACCTGCAGGCCTTCTTCGGCAACGCTGGCGGCGATGGCGCCGCGCCTTCGGCACATCGAACAGTCGCAGCGACGCGGCTCGACGATGCCATTCGGCAGGTGCAGCAGCAGCTCCACCGCCCCGCAGTGGCAGGTGGCGGTGTGATGCTCGTTTACGGGGATTCCAGCAACCAATGTGATGCCCATGGCGCGCTCCGAGGGGTTGCAGCCATTGTCTATCACCTCGTAGCGGGTGACGACCGCTGGCTGCGGTGGGTGACGACCGCTGGTCGTCACGCTCCTCCGCGCGCAACCTGAACAGGCGCCCATTCCGCCAAAGCGCCGGCTGTGGCTAACTAGGCGCCCCACGGATGAAGTGACAGCACCATAGTGAAGGCAGCAGCACGTCGGACGATCGCGATCATCATGCTGCTCGGCGCCCTCTGGGCCGGCGGACTGCTGTTCTACCAGATGCCCGGGCCGGTGTGGCTGGGCGCGCTGCTGGCGCTGGCCTGGGTGCTGGCTGCGGGATGGATGGCGTTGCGTGTCGCCTGCGGACGCGCCGGCCAGCGGATCGGATCCGGGTACGTGCTGGGGATGGCCTGTGCGGCATTGTGGTGGATGGCGCTGAGCCCCAGCCAGGACCGCATCTGGGCCGATGACGTGGCCGAACGCCTGCACGTGGTGGCCTTCGATGGGCACCACGTGGTGCTGGACAACGTGCGCGATTTCACCTGGCGCACCGAGCAGGACTACGACGCCCGCTGGGTGCGCCGTGAATATGACCTGCAGCAGCTGCGCTCTGCCGACCTGGTGATGTCGTACTGGATGGGTCCGGCCATCGCCCACACGCTGGTGTCGTTCGGCTTCGCCGATGGTCGCCAGCTGGTGTTCTCGCTGGAAATCCGCAAGGAACGGGACGAGTCGTTCTCCGCACTGGGCGGCTTCTTCCGCAAGTTCGAGATGACCCTGGTGGCGTCTGAGGAAACCGACATCATCCGCACGCGTACCAATGCACGCGGGGAGGATGTCTATCTGTACCGCCTGCACGGGCTGACGCAGGCACAGCTGCGCACCCTGTTCGCCGGCTATATCGACCAGGCGCGCAGCCTGGATGCCGCTCCTGCGTTCTACAACACGTTGACCAGCAACTGCACCACCATCGTGTTCGACCTGGCGCGCCACATCGCGCCCGGGCTGCCGCTGGACTACCGCCTGCTGGCATCGGGCTATCTGGACGAGTACGCCTTCGAGCAGGGCGCGCTGGCGCCGGGGTATCCGTTTGCCACGCTGAAGGCGCGTGCGCGGATCACCGAACGCGCGCTGCAACCGCAGGCCCGGAATGATTTCTCCCGCTGGATACGCCGCGGCGTTCCCGGTACCGCACAGGAAGCGCAACCATGACGGCCGTGGCACATCCCTTCAACTGGCAGCGCAGCGTGCGCCTGCTGCTGGCGGCCACCGTGCTGCTGTTCGGCAGTGGCTGCGCGATGGTGACGGTCAAGCAGGTCGCCAACACTGATTACCTGACCACCAAGCGTTCCGACGTGCTGACCACGGGCAAGTTGAGCGCGGCCTCGCAGGAGACGCTGAGCGTGGTTGGGTTGGATGCAAGCCAGTGCGACAAGGACGTGGTGGCTTGCCGGAAGACGCTGCTGGACACCGATGGCATCAGCGCCGAACAGCGCATGTCCGCGTTGTCCGAGCTGTGGGTGCAGACCGCGCTTGCCCTCAGCCCCAAGCCGAAGCACGCCGACAAGGAGCCGATGAGCGATGCGGCGGTGGATGCCTGGCTGGAAGCGGCGCGCTTTGCGTATGCGTACCTGTTCTTCAGCGGGCGCGCGCCGTCGGACCGTGCCTTTGAGGACCGCCAGACCCAGGTGCGCGACTACTACAACTACGCCGCCGAACAGACCGCATCGGTGGTGTTCCGACGGGCGCGCGCCTCCGCGCTGGAAGGCGAGGATTACAACGCCCCGGTGGCCGGCGAGCGCTGGACCATCACCTCCGACTACGACCGCTTGTCGATGCCCAGCATCCCGACCCGGTTGGTGTCGGCGGCTACGATCAGTTTCGTCGGCCTGCGCAGCACCTACCGTCGCGATGGCTTCGGCGCGGAGCTGGTGGTGGTGATGGATCCACCGAAGTTGAGCACGCCGCTGCCGGATGCTGATGCGCCGGTGGATGGCGCAGCACCGAAGCGCAGGCATGAGGTGCCCCAGTACAGCGAGATGTCCTCGATCAATGCCACCGCGCTGCTGCGCTTCAAGGGCGATTCGCTGGAGCAGGTGCTGCAGACCCGTCAGGTGCTGCTGGACGTGTATTCGCCCGAGGCCACCGAGCGCGTGGACCTGCACGGCCAGCAGGTACCGCTGGCCGGCAATTTCACCGCCGCGTATGGGCTGTGGCTGGCGCAGAGCGGGTTCGCCACGCAGGCGCTGCGCACCCTGTTCGGCATGGCCGAAGGCATCAAGGAACCGCACATCTACCTGATGCAGCCGTGGGATCCGAACCGCCGCATCATCTTCATGCTGCACGGCCTGGGCAGCAGTCCCGAAGCCTGGGTGAACGTGGCCAACGAGATCATGGGGGAAGAGGAACTGCGCCGTGAGTTCCAGGTGTGGCAGGTGTATTACCCCACCAACGCCCCGATCGCCCTGAACCGCTATGAGATCTCGCGTGCGTTCAACAGCACGCTGAAGCACTTCGATCCGGGTGGGCAGTCGCGCGCGTCGAAGGACCAGGTGTTCATCGGCCACAGCATGGGCGGCGTACTCGGGCGCTTGATGCTCAGTTCCTCAGGCGATGTGCTGTGGAATGACCTGATGGCACGCTATGACCTGAAGGGCGAGCGCCTGCAGCGGGTAAGGACCAAGTTGGGGCCGTTGCTGCAGTTCCAGCCGCAGCCGAACGTGGAACGGGCGATCTTCATTGCCGCTCCGCACAAGGGGACGGACATCGCCGGTAACCGCGTGGGTCGCCTGATCGGCCGCCTGGTGCGCCTGCCGCTGACGATCCTGGGCTCGTTCGAGGATGCCTTCAACACGCTGCAGCAGGCCGATGCGCAGCGCAGCGGCAGCGAGAAGCTGCGCGTGCCGAACAGCATCGACAACCTGAAATCCAGCGATCCGTTCGTGATGGCGGCGGCCTCGCTGCCGATCCAGCCGGGCTTGAAATATCACTCGATCATCGCCCATCGCAAGGCGGATGTGCCGCTGCTGCAGTCCGATGACGGACTGGTCCCGTACTGGAGCGCGCACCTGGACGGTGCGGTGTCGGAGAAAGTGATCATCTCCGGCCACAGCGTGCAGGAAACCCCGCAGGCGGTGCTGGAAATCCGCCGCATCCTGCGCGAGGACGTGGACGAGGTGGGCGCACGGCCCTGATCTGGAATCCGGAGATGGGTGGGAGTCCGGAGCTGGGTGGGTGACGACCGTTGGTCGTCACAGGGCCGCCCTTGATCAACGGCGTGACGACCAACGGTCGCCACCCACCAGCGGCGTTACGCACCAACAGCGGCTGCGATCAGATGCGCCGCGCGACCACCGTGGCCAGCAGCGCCAGCAGCAGTGTCACGGCGAAGCAGAGCAGGTAGCCCAGCGTCTCGCGGCCGTCGATGAAGGCGGCAAACAACGATCCCGACAACGCCAGCGTGGTCGCCACGCCGACCCCTTCGCTGAGCTGCAGGGCTGAACTGTTCGCGCCCTGTTCGTGTGGCGCCGACATCGACAAGGTGAGCACCGACAGGCTGGGGTAGATCAGGCCCATGCCCAGCCCGGTCAGTGACCAGCCTGCCAGGGCAAGCAACAGCGGCACGCCCTGCTGCAGGGTCAGCGAGGTCAGCAGCAGACCGCCGCACATCATCCACGCACCGGCCTGCAGCAGGTGGGCCCGGGTCCAGCCGCGGCGCTGGTGTCCCTGCATCCATGAGCCGGCGAACCAGCCCAGCGCGCCCATGCTCAACGCGGCGCCGGCCCACAGCGGTGACAGATGGCGTTCGCGCTGCAGCAGCAGCGGCAGGAATGCTTCGGCCGCAAAGAAGGCCGACGCGGCGATGCCGCGCATCGCGATCACGCTGGGCAGGCCGCGGCCGAGACGCAGCGTACCGGTGGGCAGCAGGTGGCGTGCGCAGGCCACCAGCAGGACCAGCGCCGCAGCCATCAGCGCGACGGCGACGATGCCCTGCTGCTGGCCGCCCAGGTACAGCAGCAGCGCGGCAAGTGCGGTGCCGATCGCCCAACGCACCACCGGCCGTGATGCGACCTCGGTGCGCGGATGCTGCGCACTGGCGCGCAGTGCCGGCACCAGCAGCAGGGCGGCGGGCAGGGCCAACACCGGTACCGCCAGGAAGACCCAGCGCCAGCCGACGTACTGCACGATCAGCCCGCTGATCGACGGCCCGATCAGCGAAGGCAGCACCCAGCCCGCGGAGAACGCAGCGAAAACCTTCGGCCGCAGCACTTCCGGGAAGGTGCGCGCCACCAGCACGTACAACGACACCGATACCGCGCCGATGCCCACGCCCTGCAGCAGGCGCCCAGCCACCAGTACGCCCATGCGCGGGGCCAGTCCGGCCACGATCAGGCCGGCCAGGAAGAAGCCCAGTCCGAACCACAGCGGACGCGCCGGACCTTGCTGGTCGCACAGGCGGCCGGCCACGCTCATGCCGATCACGCTGGTCGCCAGCGCACCGCCGAAGGCCACTGCGTACAGGCGCAGGCCATCCAGCGCCTGCGCCACGGTGGGCATGGCGGCCGCCACGGCCAAGGCCTCGAACGCGACCAGTGCGACCAGCGCGACCATGCCGAGGGTGGTGGCGCGGTAGCGCGGCGAAAGGATGGAGGTATCAGCCGGTGGGGCGATCGAGGCGGCGGGGGCGTTCATGCAGGCACTTGTATTGGCGAAGCGGAGGCGGCAGCATCGCGCCTCAACCAAGGTTGAGGTCAAGTGATGGCGACGCAGGAGCTTAGTGTAGGCGAGGTGGCCAAGCGCAGCGGCGTCGCCGTGTCCGCATTGCATTTCTATGAGCGCAAAGGGCTGATCCGCAGCCTGCGCAACGCCGGCAACCAGCGCCGCTTCCCGCGCGATGTGCTGCGGCGGCTGGCGGTGATCCGCGTGGCCCAACGCGTGGGCATGCCGCTGGAAGCGGTGGGTGCGGCGTTGGCCGAGCTGCCCGAAGGCCGCACGCCGACCAAGGCCGAATGGGCGCGCATGTCCGCGCGCTGGCGTACCGAGCTGGATGAGCGTATCCACCTGCTGCAGTTCCTGCGCGACCAGCTGACCGGCTGCATCGGCTGCGGTTGCCTGTCGTTGAAGCGCTGCCGCCTGGCCAATCCGGATGACAGGCTGGGTGAGCAGGGCGACGGCCCGCAGCGCTGGGAGTAGCGCTGCGTCGCGCCGCCCCCGGTCGGCGCCGCTTGCTTCACCACACGGTGAGTGTCTGCCCGCTCTGGATGCCTTCCACCGCGCGCTGGTACGCCAGTGCGACGCGGCGCGCAGGTGCCGGTTCGAAGCCCGGGAAATACGGCGCATAGGCGGCGGCCGATTCTTCCAGCACGGTCGGGCTTACGATGTTGATGCGCAGCCCGCGCGCGGCCAGTTCGAACGCTGCAGCGCGCACGAAGCCTTCCAACCCGGCGTTGACTGCGGTGGCGTTGCTGCCGTCGCGGATAGGTTGGGCGCTGATGATGCCGCTGGTGAGGGTGATGGAGCCGCCCGCGCGCAGGTGGTGCTGGGCGGCCAGTGCCAGCCGCACCTGGCCGAGCAGCTTGTCCTGCAGGCCGCTGTCGAACTGTGCCGCGGTCATGTCCTGCAGAGGGCCGAAGTGGACCTGGCCGGTGGTGGCGATCACCGCGTCCAGCGGGCCGGTGGCGTCGAACAGTGCCTGCACGCTGCGGTCGTCGGTGAGGTCGACCTGGTGCTGGCCACTATGGCGACCGGCTGCCAGGATTTCATGCTGCTGCCCCAGATGGGTGGCGACGGCTTGGCCGAGGGTGCCGGACGCGCCGACGATCAGGATCTTCATGCTGCTTCTCCGTTGGGAACAGGCTCAGTCTGCTACCTCATAGAGGTTTCAGTAAGCGGCGTATGATTTGCTCATTCCGAACCCGGGGTTTGCAATGGACACCTTGCGCTGCATGCAGGCCTTCGCGGCGGTGGCCGACCACGGCAGCTTCGCGCGCGCCGCCGAACAGCTGCAGGTATCGGCGGTAATGGTCGGCAAGTACATCCAGCAGTTGGAGAGGCATCTGGGTACGGCGCTGCTGCAGCGGAATACGCGCCGGCAACGGCTGACCGAGGCCGGCGCGGCCTACCTGGCCGGCTGCCGGCAGGTGCTGGAGCAGGTGCAGCAGGCCGAAGCGAGCGTGGCCGGCCTGCAACTGCAGCCGCGCGGGCTGCTGCGGGTGAGCGCGCCGAGTACGTGGGGAAGCTGCGTGATGGCACCGGCGCTGGCGTCGTTGCTGCAGGCGCAGCCGCTGTTGAACATCGAGCTGGACCTGAGCAACCGGCCCGTGGACCTGATCGAGGACGGCTTCGACGCCGCCATCCGGGTGGGTCCGCTGCCGTCGCGGGAACTGGTGGCGCGGCCGCTGCCGCCCTATGCAATGAGCCTGTGTGCATCGCCGGCCTACCTGCACCGCAGGGGCACGCCGCAGTTGCCATCCGACCTGGCCGCGCATGATTGCCTGGGCCATCTGGCTTGGCGCGGTGGCCATGGCTGGCAGCTGGCCAGCGGTGAGCCGGTGGACTGGGAGCCGCGGGCGCGGCTGAGCAGCAATGACGGGCAGGCGTTGCGCCAGGCGGCACTGGCCGGTGCTGGGTTGGTGCTGCAACCGACGGCGTTGCTGGGTGAAGACATCGCCGCAGGGCGGCTGGTCAGCGTGTTGGACGCGTATCTGCCGGTGCCACGCCCGATGCACCTGATCTACCTGCCGGACCGCCGGCCGCGTCCGCGGCTGCAGTGTTTCGTGGATTTCCTGGTTGAGCGGTTTCCGATGGCGCCTGAAAGGTAAACCGGTAGCGCCGAGCCACGCTCGGCGAGCGCGCAGCGCGGCCTGCGCCAGGCATCGTGATGCCCGAACGGAAAGCCGCCGAGCACGGCTCGGCGCTACCAGGGCACGTCCAAGCCTGAGCACACGCAGACCGGTAGCGCCGAGCCACGCTCGGCGAGCGCGTAGCGCGGCGCGGCATGACCGCCAGCGGCCGTCAGTGCCGTCGGGGTTCAATCGTTGGCGGCGGACAGTTCGCGGCCACGTGCCTGGGCGGCGGCCAGCGCCTTCGCGACCAGCGCCTCGAAGCCGCCGGCCTGGAAGGCCTCGATCGCCGCCTGCGTGGTGCCGCCCGGCGAGGTTACCCGGCGGCGCAATTCGGCCGGCGCTTCGCCGGCTTCAGCGAGCATCCGCGATGCGCCCAGCAGGGTCTGCTGCACCAGCGTGCGCGCCGCCTCGGCCGGCAATCCCTGCGCGATGCCGGCCGCTTCCATCGCCTCGGCCAGCAGGAACACATACGCCGGGCCGCTGCCGGACACCGCAGTGACCGAATCCATCAGCGTTTCGTCGTTCACCCACACCGTGCGTCCGGCGCTGGACAGCACCCGGTCGGCCTGCGCGCGTTGACCGTCGCTGACCTCGGCGGTGGCGAACAGGCCGGTGACTCCCGCACCCAGCAGGGCAGGGGTGTTGGGCATCGCGCGCACCACGGCGATGCCGCCGCCCAGCCAGCGATCCAGCTGGCCGCTGGTGATGCCGGCGGCGATGGAGACCAGCAGCGGCCGCTGTGCGGCCGCCACGGGCTGCAGCGAGGCACACACCTCACGCAGCACCTGCGGCTTCACCGCCAGCACCCAGGCGCGGGCCTGGGCAGCGGCCTCACCCGCGGTGGCGTACGTGGTGACCCCGAAGTCAGCAGCCAGCGCATCGCGCAGGGCGTCCACCGGCTCGGCGACATGGATGTCGGCGGCCGCGGTGCCCTGTCGGACCAGGCCGGCGATCAGGCTGCGGGCCATGTTGCCGCCGCCGATGAAGGCGATGGAGGAATCGGTCATGCGGAAGCTCCTTTCAGTTCAAGCTGGACGGACGCGCGCGCCGAACAGCGCGGTGCCGATGCGGACCATGGTGGCGCCATCGGCGATGGCCTCGGCGTAGTCGCTGCTCATGCCCATCGACAGCGTGTCCGCCTGCGGGTATCGGCTCTGCAACGCGTGCTGCAGCGCCTGCATGCGGCTGAAGGCCAGGTGGCGTTGCGCAGGATCGGGCCACGGCGCCGGGATGGCCATCAGCCCGCGCAGCTGCAGGGTGGGCTCGGCGGCGATGGCCGCCGCCAGCGCGTCGACCTGCGCAGGCTGGCAGCCGTGCTTGCTGCTTTCATCGTCGATGTTGACCTGGATCAGCACGTTCAAAGGCGGCAGATCAGCCGGCCGATGGCGTGCCAGGGCGGTGACCAGCTTGCCCCGGTCCACGCTCTGCACCCACTGGAAGTGGCGCGCCACGGGCTCTGCCTTGTTCGACTGCAGGTGACCGATCAGGTGCCATTCCAGCCCAAGCCCTTGCAGCGCCTCGATCTTCGCCAGCGCCTCCTGTACGTAATTCTCGCCGAAGGCGCGCTGGCCTTCGGCCGCCAACGCAGCAATCGCCGATGCCGGCTGGGTCTTTGACACGGCCAGCAGGGTGGGCACTGGCCGTCCGGCGGCCTGCGCCGCGTTCTGCAGGTTGCTCAGTATTCCGGGCAGGGGACTTTGCACGTGACGCGTTCCGGTCTGACAGGACGCTATACTGACGCCCGGGGAAAGATCCTTCCAGTCGAAGCCGTTATTGGGGAGTAGCCGCTCATGGATATCGCCGAGCTGTTGGCGTTTTCCGTAAAAAACAAAGCATCCGACCTGCACCTGTCCGCAGGCCTGCCGCCGATGATCCGCGTGGATGGTGACGTCCGCCGCATCAACATCCCGGCGCTGGACCACAAACAGGTGCATGCGCTTGTCTACGACATCATGTCGGACAAGCAGCGGCGCGATTACGAAGAGTTCCTCGAGGTCGATTTCTCGTTTGAGATTCCGTCGCTCGCGCGCTTCCGCGTCAACGCCTTCAACCAGAACCGTGGGGCCGGTGCGGTGTTCCGTACCATTCCCTCCGAAGTGCTGACGCTTGAAGACCTGGCCTGCCCGCCGCTGTTCCGCGAGGTGATCCAGCAGCCGCAGGGCCTGATCCTGGTGACCGGTCCGACCGGTTCGGGCAAGTCGACCACGCTGGCGGCGATGATCGATTACATCAACAAGAACGAGTATGGGCACATCCTTACCGTCGAGGACCCGATCGAGTTCGTGCACACCTCGCAGAAGTGCCTGATCAACCAGCGCGAAGTACACCGTGACACGCACGGCTTCAACGAAGCGCTGCGTTCGGCCCTGCGTGAAGATCCGGACATCATCCTGGTCGGCGAACTGCGCGATCTTGAAACCATCCGCCTGGCCCTGACCGCGGCGGAAACCGGCCACCTGGTGTTCGGCACGCTGCACACCAGTTCGGCGGCCAAGACCATCGACCGCATCATCGACGTGTTCCCGGCCGGCGAAAAGCCGATGGTGCGCTCGATGCTGTCCGAATCGCTGCGTGCGGTTATCTCGCAGGCCCTGTTGAAGAAGGTGGGCGGCGGACGTACGGCGGCCTGGGAAATCATGGTCGGCACTCCGGCCATCCGCAACCTGATCCGCGAGGACAAGGTGGCGCAGATGTATTCGGCCATCCAGACCGGCCAGCAGCACGGCATGATGACCCTGGACCAGCATCTGCAGGACCTGGTAAAGCGCAGCCTGATAACGCGCAACCAGGCAAAAGAGTACGCCAAGGACAAGCGCCTGTTCGAGTAAGGCAGGCGACGGCGGGCGGCGTGCGTCGGCTCGGCGCGCACCGCGGGCCGCCGTGCCGAGCCCCCGTCCCGTTTCCTGGAGTCTGCCGTGAACAGTGCCGCCACCAACACCATCGATTTCACTTCCTTCCTCAAGCTGATGGCGCACCAGCGCGCCTCGGACCTGTTCATCACCGCGGGCATGCCGCCGGCGATCAAGGTCAACGGCAAGATCTCGCCGATCACCCAGACCCCGCTGACGCCGCAGCAGAGCCGCGACCTGGTGCTGAACGTGATGACGCCGGCGCAGCGCGAGGAATTCGAAAAGACCCACGAATGCAACTTCGCCATCGGCCTGTCCGGTGTCGGTCGCTTCCGTGTCAGTTGCTTCTACCAGCGCAACCAGGTCGGCATGGTGCTGCGCCGGATCGAAACGCGCATTCCCACCGTGGATGAGCTGGCGCTGCCGCCGATCATCAAGACGCTGGCCATGACCAAGCGCGGCATCATCCTGTTCGTCGGCGCGACCGGTACCGGCAAGTCGACTTCGCTTGCCGCGATGATCGGCTACCGCAACCACAATTCGACCGGCCACATCATCACCATCGAAGATCCGATCGAGTTCGTGCACCGCCACGAGGGCTGCATCATCACCCAGCGCGAAGTCGGCATCGATACCGACAGCTGGGAAGCGGCGCTGAAGAACACCCTGCGCCAGGCGCCGGACGTGATCATGATCGGCGAGGTGCGTACCCGCGAGGGCATGGACCATGCCATCGCCTTCGCCGAAACCGGTCACCTGGTGCTGTGCACGCTGCATGCGAACAATGCCAACCAGGCAATGGACCGCATCATCAACTTCTTCCCGGAAGACCGGCGCAACCAGCTGCTGATGGATCTGTCGCTGAACATCAAGGGCGTGGTCGCGCAGCAGCTGATTCCTTCGCCGGATGGCCGTTCGCGCAAGGTGGCGATGGAAATCATGCTGGGCACCCCGCTGGTGCAGGATTACATCCGCGAAGGTGAAATCCACAAGCTGAAGGAAGTGATGAAGGAGTCCACCCAGCTGGGCATGAAGACCTTCGACCAGAGCCTGTTCGAGCTGTACCAGGCGGGCGAGATCAGCTACGAAGATGCGCTGCGCTATGCGGATTCGCAGAACGAAGTGCGCCTGAAGATCAAGCTGAGCCAGGGCGGCGATGCGCGCACGCTGGCGCAGGGCTTGGACGGTGTGGAGATTTCCGAAGTCCGCTGAGCCGGGACGGGTGGATGCGGACGGGTAGGTGCGGACCTCGGTCCGCACACGCGCGCAGCGCGGCTTCCCGCGCCCGCCGAGCATGGCTCGGCGCTACCGGATGAAGCGCCGTCCGTAGGTGCGGACCTTGGTCCGCACACGCGCAGCGCGGCTTCCCCTCGCGCCGGCCAAAAATCAACGACAGGAGTCATTGAATGAAAAGGATTCTGCTGGGCGCGATCCTGTTCTGTAGTGCCACCGCCGCCAACGCGACGGCGCCCACACCCGCAGGCTGCACGAGCCCGGAAAAACGCGGCTGGTACATTGCGGTCCCGGTTGACGATGGCTCCGACGCCGCCATGCAGCGAGATGTCAGGCTCTTTTCGTACGAGTACACGATGAAGGGCCTCGGCGAACCCTCACTGCGCTGTGGCGAAGTGCCTGCGCAGGCCTATCGTTTCACTTGGGATCCTTCCTTCTGGCCCACCGTGAGCGTGCGCGCATGGAAGGATGCGCACGGCACCGCTTGGGTGTCGGCGACTTCCCTGCAGCTGATGAACGCCCCTGATGCGAAGGGGCCGCCGGAACGTTCAACGTGCCCGGCGGCGCGGGCCTTGAAGCCGGCAGAGTGGTCGCGGATCGAAGCCGTCTTCAACGCCCTGCAGATCATCCCTGAAGCGGATCCTGGGATGGGCGGTCTGGATGGTGAAAGCTGGGACCTCGAATCCAGCGTCGATGGCCAGCAGCGACTGCTGACGCGTTGGCAGCCCGAGGAGCCTGCGGTACGACGGGCTGGCGCCGTGATGATGCGACTGGGTGGATGTGAGATCCATCGCAGGCTGTAGCGCACCCGCCGATCACGGCTCGGCGCTACCGGGTGCAACGCCGTCCGTCGGTGCGGACCTCGGTCCGCACACGCGCCCAGCGCGGCGTAGGCAACCCCACGAGTCATGAGCGGCATTCATAACCGCCAGCGTGCCGGGCACTCCAATGGGCGCCACGGTGCGGCGTACCGTAGGCGTCCCCTCATTGAGTCCGGCAGTGCCGGAAGGAGCACCCCTCATGCAAACCCGCGAACTTGGTCGCAGCGGCCTGCGCGTTTCCGCCCTTGGCCTGGGCTGCATGGGGCTCAGCTTCGGCTACGGGCCGGCGACTGATCGTGCTGCGGCCACGGCCCTGCTGCATGCGGCGGTGGAGCAGGGCGTGACCTTCTTCGATACTGCTGAGGCCTATGGCCCATTCGACAATGAAGTGCTGCTGGGCGAGGCCCTGGCGCCGTATCGGCAGAAACTGGTCATCGCCACCAAGTTTGGTTTCAAGGACGGCCGAGCGAATGCGGGGCTGGACAGCAGGCCGGAGCGGATACGCGCGGTGGCCGAGGCCAGTCTGAAGCGTCTGGGCACCGATTACCTCGATCTGTTCTACCAGCACCGGGTGGACCCGAACGTACCGATCGAAGACGTGGCAGGGGCAGTGCATGAGTTGATCGCCGAGGGCAAGGTGCGGCATTTCGGCCTGTCCGAAGCCAGTGCGGCAACCGTGCGCCGCGCGCATGCGGTGCAGCCGGTTGCCGCGGTCCAGAGCGAGTACTCGCTGTGGTGGCGGCAGCCGGAAGCCGAGCTGCTGCCGGTGCTGGAGGAACTGGGTATCGGCTTCGTGCCGTTCAGTCCGTTGGGCAAGGGCTTCCTGACCGGCGCGATCAGCGCCGATACCACCTTCGACAGCACGGACTTCCGTAATTCGGTACCGCGTTTTGCCGTCGAAGCGCGGGCGGCCAACCAAGCGCTGGTGGAGCGCATTGGTCTGATTGCCGCTGACAAGGGTGCAACGCCTGCGCAGGTGGCGCTGGCCTGGTTGCTGGCGCAGAAGCCGTGGATCGTGCCGATTCCGGGAACGACCAAGCTGTCGAGGCTGCAGGAGAATCTCGGGGCAGCGTCTCTGGTGCTGGATGCTGCGGCACTGGGTCGCATCGATGCGGCGCTGGCCGAGATCGCGATCGTGGGTGAGCGTTACAACGCGCAGGGCGCCAAGCTGGTCGGGCGGTAACTGATGCCGGTAGTGACGGCCGCTGACCGTCAATCAGGGTGCCGCGCTCCGCGCAGCGCGTCCAGGATTATGCGCAGGGCGACCGAGGCCTGGCGGCGTGAGGGATAGTAGGCGTAGTAGCCCTCGAATTCCGGGCACCAGTCTTCCAGCACCGACAGCAGCCGGCCGGCGTCCACCGCCTGCTGGGCCAGGTCGCATGGCAGCCACGCCAGGCCGCCTTCAGCCAGTGCGGCACGCAGCATCAGCCCACTGTTGTTGAAGGTCCACTGGCCGCTGACGCGGAGGTTGAGTTCCTCGCCATCACGGGCGAACTCCCACGGCATCAGCCCGCCGTGGGTGGGCAGGCGCAGGTTGATGCAGTTGTGCGCGGCCAGCTGCTGCGGGTGCGTCGGGATGACGTGGTGGCGGAAGTAGGCCGGCGAGCCCACCACGCACATGCGCAATGGCGGACTGATCGGCACGGCGATCATGTCCCGGGCCACCTGGTCGCCCAGGCGGATGCCGATGTCGTGGCGCTGGGCGACGATGTCGGCCAGCCCGTAATCCACGGTCAGCTCCACCTTCAGGTCCGGATACTGTTGCAGCACGCGTTCCAGCCGTGGCCAGACTACATGTTCGGCGGCATGGCCGGCGGCGCTGATGCGGATCGTGCCGGCCGGCCGGTCGCGGTACTCGGCCAGCGCGGCCAGCTCGTCTTCGATCTCCGCCAGGCGCGGGGACAGGGTTTCCAGCAGCCGCTGGCCGGCCTCGGTGGTGGATACGCTGCGCGTGGTGCGGGTCAGCAGGCGCACCCCGAGCCGCTGTTCCAATGCCCGCAGGGTGTGGCTGAGCGCGGACTGGGAGACCCCCAGCTGCGCGGCGGCGCGGGTGAAACTGCCTTCGCGGGCAACGTGGACGAAGGCCTGCAGGTCGTTGAGGTTTTCACGGCGCATGGCCTGCATCATGGCCTTGCGCATTGCGCACGGCAATGGATTGATGAGCGGTGTTTCTGGATGCATCCGCGCAGAGCGATGCAATATCCGCAGGAGCGTGGCGTACGCTGACCCTCTACACGCAACGAGGAGATCGCGATGTCCCTGCTACTCAGCGCCATGATGGCCGTGGTCACGCCTACCGCCGAACCCTCCGTCATCACCGTCAGCGCGCCCGGCAGCAAGCCTTCGGCAGCCGGTCCTGCCGACTATTTCACCGGCACGGTACGCATCGATGCGCCGTTCCAGGGCAGCGAGCCCGCACGCGTGGGCGGGGCGACGGTGACCTTCGAACCCGGTGCCCGCACCGCTTGGCACACCCATCCATTGGGGCAGACGTTGATCGTCACCGCCGGCACGGGATGGGTGCAGGAGTGGGGCAAGCCACGGCAGGCATTGCGGACCGGCGATGTGGTGTGGATTCCACCGGGGGTGAAGCACTGGCACGGGGCACGCCAGGACGTTGCACTGACCCACATCGCGATCGCCGAGACGGTGGATGGCAGCCCGGTGACGTGGCTGGAACAGGTCAGCGAGGTGCAGTACGAAGGACGGTAATGACGGCCGCTGGCCGTCAATCCGGAACCGTGACGACCAGCGGTCGTCACTACCCTCATTCCATCCCGAGCTTCTTCAGCTTGTAGCGCAGCGCGCGGAAGGTGATGCCCAACTGCGCGGCGGTGCGGGTCTTGTTCCAGCGGTTCTCTTCCAGCGCGCGCTGGATCGCGGTGCGCTCCATCTGTTCGATGTAGGAGGGCAGGGCGGCATTGCCTGCCGGCAGGTCGACCACCGCTTCCACCGGCGGCGCGGCGGCGCTTCCACCGTTGCGACCATTCGGCTGCGGCAGGCGCAGGTCAGCTGCGCCGATGGTGTCTCCCTCGGCCAGCGCCAGGGCCCGCTCCAGGATGTTTTCAAGTTCGCGCACGTTGCCGGGGAAACCGTACACAGCGAGTGCTTCCAGCGCCGACGGCGCCAGCAGCGGTACCGCGCAGCCGTGGGTGCGTGCCAGGCGTGCCAGGATCGCAGCGGCCAGTTCGGGCAGGTCTTCATGGCGCTCGCGCAGCGGCGGAACGCGCAGTTCGATCACGTTGATGCGGTAGTACAGGTCGTGCCGGAAGCGGCCTTCGTCCACCAGCTCGGACAAGTCCTTGTGGGTGGCCGACAGGATGCGCACGTCCACCGCGATTTCCGCGGAAGCACCCACCGGACGCACCGATTTTTCCTGGATGGCGCGCAGCAGTTTCACCTGCATCTGCAGCGGTAGTTCGGCCACTTCATCCAGGAACAGGGTGCCGCCATGCGCGGCCTGGAACAGGCCGGGTTTGTCGGCGTGGGCGCCGGTGAAGCTGCCCTTCTTGTGGCCGAAGAACTCGCTTTCCATCAGCTCCGACGGAATGGCACCGCAGTTGACCGGGATGAACGGGCCGGCCGCGCGCGCGCCCTGCTCGTGGATGGTGCGCGCGACCAGTTCCTTGCCCACCCCGGATTCGCCCAGGATGTACACCGGTGCCTGGCTGCGCGCGACCTTGCCCAGCGTGCTGCGCAGGGCGTCCATCGCCGGTGAGCCGCCGAGCAGGCGTCCTTGCTGTTCGGCCGGGGCGACCGCGGGTGGGCGTTCGGTGTTGTTGAGTTCCAGCGCGTGCTTGACCAGTCCGCGCAGCACCGAAATGTCCACCGGCTTGCTGACGAAATCGAACGCGCCGGCCTTCAGCGCTTCCACGGCCAGGTCCATGCTGCCGAAGGCGGTGATCATCGCCACCGGGGTGCGCGGATAGTGCTGGGCGATCTCGGTGACCAGTTCGATGCCGTTGCCATCGGGCAGCCGCATGTCGGTGATGCAGAGATCGTACGGATTGCTGGCCAGCAGCTCGCGTGCTTCGGCGAGATTGGCGGCGGTGTTGATGCGCAGGCCCATCCGGCCCAGGGTCAGCACCAGCAGTTCGCGGATGTCGCGCTCGTCATCGACGACCAGTGCGCTACGGGTTTCGTTCATGGTTGAGAAGATAGCGGAGGGGGGCGATACCGACAAATGTTTGACGCATGGTGCAGGCCGTCATCCTGACGCCAAGGTATGCGGGGCGGACAGGATGATGCGGAAACAGGCGCCGCCTGCGGGCACGGGCACGTATTCCAGACGTGCCTGGTTGGCGCGGCACAGCTCGCGGGCGATGTACAAACCCAGCCCGGTGCCGTGCTCGGACGTGGTGAAGAAGGGATTGAACAACTGCGCGGCGACAGCGTCGGGAATGCCGGGGCCGCGGTCCATCACGTCGATCACCGGGCTGCCTTCCAGCCGTGCCAGGCGCAGCCGTACGCGCGCCGGTTGTTCGCCGATGCGGCCATATTTCAACGCGTTGTGGACCAGCGCGGTCAGCACCTGGTGCAGGTGGCGCGGATCGACCATCGCGGCGACCGAGGTTTCGGAGATGATCGATTCCACGCTGTCCGTTTCCAGCGACAGGCCCTGCTTGTACTCCAGCACGAAGCGCCGGATCAGCGCGGCCAGGTCCACGTTCTCCGGATTGGCACGCTCGCGGCGGGCAAGTCCCAGCACGCTTTCGACGATGCCGTTGGTGCGCTGGCACTGCTGGTGGATGATCTGCAGCAGGCGGCGGTCGCCTTCGCTGAAATTGCCGTCTTCTTCTTCCAGCAGCTGCACCGCGTAGTTGATCGCCGCCAGCGGATTGCGGATTTCATGCGCCAGGCTGGCCGAGAACCGGCCCAGCGCGGACAGCGTCAGCGATTCGGCCCGCTTGGATACCACGGTAGAGTCATCCAGGAACACCAGAGTGAGATCGCTGCCGGCCAACAGGCGGGCGAACCGCGGCTGGACTTCGGGCTGGTCCGGGGACAGCATCAGCGGGGTCTCTTCCTGGTTACCGCCGGTGCGCCAGCGATGCAGCCTGCGTGCCAGTTCAGGCGCTGTGCGGGTCAGGCCCGGCCGCTCACCGCCGCTGCCGCCTTCGTGATCGCCGAGCAGCGCCGATGCGGCTTCGTTGACCAGCGTGATGCGGTTCTGGCCGTCCACCACCATCACCCCGGTGCGCATGCGGCGGATGATCAGTTCATTGATCTGGTACAGGTTGGCCACTTCGTCGCCGCGCTGGTTGGCCAGCTGCTGGCTGCGGCGGGCACGGTGGGCGACCTGCGAGCTGATGAACGCCAGCGCCAGGTAGCTGGTGGTGAACATCGCCAGTTCGGCCAGCGTACGGGTGGGGGCGCCGCCTTCCAGCAGCTTCCACAGGTACTCGGCGACGGTGGCGACGCTGGCCCCCACTGCCAGCCCGAGGGCCATCGGAAACGGCAGCATCGTCGCGGCGGCGGCGATGTTGAACAGCAGCGACATCGAGATGCCGGCGCTGGCCCCGGGCAGGGCATGGGCCAGCAGCGAAGCGGCGACGATGTCCAGGCTGACGCCGACCAGCACGAACTGCCGCAGCCAGCGTTCGCTGCGCCCCAGCAGCAGCATCAGCACCGAAAAAAGCCAGTAGCCGCCGGACACGTAAGCGGCCAGTTCGGGGTGCTCGGCCTGCCCCAGCAGGTCGGCCATCGGGCTGAACATCAGCCCGGCGATCGCGGTGGCGATCAGCAGCCGGTACAGGGCAAAGAAATACAGTTCGCGTCGAGGAATGGACTCGATGCGGTCGATCAAGGATGTGGTCGGTGCCACGCCAAAACTCCCCTTCTGGCTTGCGTGCAGTATAGGCATGGATGGGGGCCCGGCCGGCCGATCACTGCGCAACGAACGCCCGCCCGTGGCCTGGATGGCGTCAGGGCAATCCAGGAGGCCAGCCACAAATAACTGAAAAACCAGAAAAATCCGGCGCCAGGCGGCGTGTCATCCCGCTGTCTTTGCGCCACGCGCCGGGGTCAGCCACAATAGCGGGCCCGCCGCGGTCCGTGCCGGTGCCCGTGAGGGAGCCTTGGAGGAGATGCGTGCGGTCGTTCCTATTCCCACGGTGACGCATGAATTTCCACGAATACCAGTCAAAACAGCTGCTTGCCGAGTACGGCATTCCCGTCCCGGCCGGCAAGGTCGCGGCTACCCCGGACGAAGCAGTCGCAGCAGCGACCTCGCTGGGCCAGGGCCCCTGGATGGTCAAGGCGCAGATCCATGCTGGCGGTCGCGGCAAGGCAGGCGGCGTCAAGTTCTGCAAGACCACCGACGAGGTGAAGGCCGCTGCGGCCAAGATGCTTGGCACCAAGATGGCCACCTACCAGACCGCCGGCGTCGAGCTGCCGGTCAACCTGGTGCTGGTGACCACCGCCGGTGAGATCGTCAAGGAACTGTACCTGTCGGTCCTCGTCGACCGCGGCACCAAGACCATCACCTACATTGCTTCTTCGGAAGGCGGCGTGGAAATCGAGCAGGTCGCTGCTGAAACCCCGGAGCTGATCCATTCGCTCAACGTCGACTTCGTTGAAGGCGTGCAGGGTTACCACGGCCGTGATTTCGGCTTCAAGCTCGGCCTGACCGCCAAGCAGGCTGGCCAGTTCGCCAGCATCATGGTCAACCTGTACAAGCTGTTCAACGAAAAGGACCTGGCGCTGGTTGAAATCAACCCGCTGGCGATCCTGGACGATGGCAACCTGTACGCGCTGGACGGCAAGTTCGACAGCGATGACAACGCCGCGTTCCGTCAGAAGGCGCTGGTTGCGATGCGCGACAAGACCCAGGAAGACGAAACCGAAGTGACCGCTTCGGAGCTGGACATCAACTACGTCACCATGGACGGCAACATCGGTTGCATGGTCAATGGCGCAGGCCTGGCCATGGCCACCATGGACGTGATCAAGCTCAACGGCGGCGAGCCGGCGAACTTCCTGGACGTGGGCGGCGGTGCCAACAAGCAGCGCGTCATCGAAGCGTTCAAGCTGATCCTGTCCTCGGACAAGGTCGAAGGCATCTTCGTCAACATCTTCGGCGGCATCGTCCGCTGCGACATGATCGCCGAGGGCATCATCGCCGCGGTCAAGGAAGTGGGCGTCAAGGTTCCGGTCGTGGTGCGCCTGGAAGGCACCAACGTGGAAGAAGGCAAGCAGCTGCTGCGTGACAGCGGCATGGCCATCATCCCGGCTGACAACATCAACGACGGCGCCAAGAAGGTCGTTGAAGCTGTCAAGAACGCCGCCTGATCCGACACCGAAGGAAATCCAATGTCAGTTTTGATCAACAAGAACACCAAGGTGATCGTGCAGGGCTTCACCGGCCAGCAGGGCACCTTCCACGCCACTCAGATGATCGAGTACGGCACCCAGGTTGTTGGCGGCGTGACCCCCGGCAAGGGCGGCACCACCCACATCGACCTGCCGGTCTTCAACACCGTGGCCGACGCCGTGCAGAGCACCGGCGCCAATGCTTCGGTCATCTACGTGCCGCCGCCGTATGCCGCTGATGCGATCCTGGAAGCCGCTGCTGCCGGCATCAAGGTCATCGTGTGCATCACTGAAGGCATCCCGGTGCTGGACATGCTGCGCGTGAAGAACGTGCTGACCCGCGCCCATGCGGACACCGTGCTGATCGGGCCGAACTGCCCGGGCGTCATCACTCCGGGCGAATGCAAGATCGGCATCATGCCGGGCCACATCCACAAGCCGGGCAAGATCGGCATCGTGTCCCGTTCGGGCACGCTGACCTATGAAGCGGTCAAGCAGACCACGGAAGTGGGCCTGGGCCAGTCGACCTGCATCGGCATCGGTGGTGACCCGATCAACGGCCTGAACTTCGTCGACTGCCTGAAGCTGTTCAACGAAGATCCGCAGACTGAAGGCATCATCATGGTCGGCGAAATCGGCGGTGACGCCGAAGAAGCCGGTGCCGAATACATCAAGCAGTTCGTGAAGAAGCCGGTCGTCGGTTTCATCGCCGGTGCTTCGGCTCCGGCCGGCAAGCGCATGGGCCATGCCGGTGCGATCGCATCGGGCGGCAAGGGCACCGCGGAAGGCAAGTTCGCCGCCATGGAAGCGGCCGGTGTTGTCACCGTCCGTTCGCCGGGCGACCTCGGCGCTGCCATCGCCAAGCTGGTGAAATAAGACCGCAGCCGGCCCCGGCCGATGCGGTTCTGCAGCGCCGCGCCATGCGCGGCGGCTGCAGGAGCAAACAGAAAGCCGCCTCCGGGCGGCTTTCTGCGTTTGGGCGCGGCGCTACAATGGCGGCATGGCAACCACAGGCTGGAATCCCTAATGGCTTCGATCCGCATCGCGATGGCGCAGTTTGATTTCCCGGTCGGCGCAGTCGCCGCCAATACCGACCGGATCATCGAGATGATCGAGCAGGCGCGCGAGGACCACGGCGCCGACCTGGTGCTGTTCCCGGAACTGGCCGTCAGCGGCTATCCGCCGGAAGACCTGCTGCTGCGGCCGGGTTTCCTGCAGCATTGCGAAAAGGCCATGCAGCGCATCGCGCTGGCCTGTACCGGCATCACCGCCGTGGTCGGCTGGCCCGAACCGGCCGGGGCGGTGGTCTACAACGCGGCCAGCGTGCTGCGCGATGGCATCGTGGAAAAAACCTACCGCAAGCGCGAGCTGCCCAACTATGCGGTGTTCGACGAGCGACGTTACTTCGATATCGACCCGGACGGCCCGAGCTGCGTGTTCGACGTCAACGGCGTGCCGGTAGGCGTACTGATCTGCGAGGACCTGTGGTTCGCCGAGCCGCTGGCCGATACCGTGCGCAATGGCGCGCAGCTGGTCGTGGTCCCCAATGCCTCGCCCTACGAGCGTGGCAAGCATGCGCAGCGCGATGCCGTGCTGGCCGCGCGGACGCGCGAAAGCGGGGCCGCCATCGCCTACCTCAACGTGGTCGGCGGCCAGGACGCGCTGGTGTTCGATGGCGCATCGGTGGTGGCCGACGCCGACGGCACCGTGCACCCGGCCGCAGCGGCCTTCACCGAGCAGTGGCTGGTGGTGGAGTACGAAAGCCAAGCCCGGCGCTTCATGCCGCTGCAGTGGATGGACGACGGCGATGAGAGCATGGACGCGCTGGCATGGCGCGCGGTCACCCGCGGCCTGCAGGACTACTGCAGCAAGAACGGGTTCCAGAAAGTCTGGCTGGGCTTGTCCGGTGGCATCGATTCGGCGCTGGTGCTGGCGATGGCCGTGGATGCACTGGGCGCGGAGAACGTGACCGCCGTGCGGCTGCCCTCGCGTTACACCGCCGGACTGTCCAACGACCTGGCCAGCGAACAGTGCGAGGCGCTTGGCGTGAAGCTGGAAGAAATCTCCATCGAGCCCGCGTTCAAGGGCCTGATGGAGGCGCTCGGGCCGATGTTCGAAGGCACCACGCCGGACATCACCGAAGAAAACCTGCAGAGCCGCAGCCGCGGGGTGATCCTGATGGCGCTGGCCAACAAGTTCGGTGGCCTGCTGCTGACCACGGGCAACAAGAGCGAGTACGCGGTGGGTTACGCGACCATCTACGGTGACATGTGCGGCGGATACGCACCGCTGAAGGACCTGTACAAGACCGAGGTGTTCGGGCTGGCCAAGTGGCGCAATACCGTGGGCGGCGCACCGGTCATTCCGCCGGCGGTGATCAGCCGGCCGCCGTCGGCCGAACTGCGCGAGAACCAGACCGACCAGGATTCGCTGCCGGCCTACGACGTGCTGGACGGCATCCTGTACCGCTTCGTCGACCAGGAACAATCGCGCGAGGAAATCATCGCCGCCGGTTACGCCACCGAGGTGGTGGAGCGTGTGCTGCGGCTGGTGCGCATCAGCGAATGGAAGCGCCACCAGGCCGCGCCAGGTCCGAAGGTCTCGCGCCGTGCATTCGGGCGGGAGCGACGCTATCCGATCACCAACGGATACCAGAGCTGACCCTGGCCATCTGAGCGGAACCTGCATGGAGGGGACGGAGGGGAGCCGATAGCGTGGGGGCTCCAATCTCGAGGAGGGCATCACGATGGCGCTGGAACCGACCCTGCCTTCACGCGGTGCAGTGTGCACGCCGCAGTCCAGACGCGCCCCTCCCACTGCAGCGCCGCTGATCGGCCCCACGACGATTGCAGGGCGCGTGCTGCAGCTTGCCAACAGCGCCATTGGGGCAACCACGTGCGGATTGAAAGCGGTGCTGCGCCAGCCGGGCGCCACACTCACGCGGGTGGCCGGGGTGCTGGCCTGCCTGCGCTCGGTCGCCGCCGCTCCCTATGCAGCTGCCCGTCCCGGCCAAGAGGCCTTGCCCAGCGCAGGACTCACTGCCGGGGCGGACAATGATTGGGAGTACGCCGGCCGGCAGATAGGCAGCATGATCGCCGAGTGCGGTCGTGCACGCCATGTAATCGGGCTTGATGTCCGGGACACCGAAGCGCATTGCCTTGGCCAGGTGGCATTCAACCAGGCAACGGGCGAGGGGTTCCAGCCCGGTGTCTTCCGTGAGATGGCCCGCGAGGAGCCGGATGTAGGTTCGGAAACTGCCCGGTACCTGTCGCTGGTCGAGCGAGGCATGCACCGGGCCGTCACGTTGCCGACGGCGAACACGGCAGCAGTCAATGTCCACGACGCCGCGCAGCTGGCGATGCACCTGCCTCCCGTCCGACGGCGGGTCGCAGAAGATGCCGCAGGCATCATCGGCCGCTGCAACCTGCGTGAACGCGTGGACAACAATGGCGTCGGCGAGCCGGGAGTGTTCATCCGCGCGGACCTGCAGGCCGTGCTGCGCGATGAAGCCTGCAGCAGCGGCATGCTCCACCCTCCGTTGCGCGTGGACCTGCGGCGCGCGAATGCCGCTCAGTTCTACCAATCAGGCCGGGTCAAGAATCTGCAGACGTTCGTGCAGGGCCAGCATCGGATCCATGCGGGCGACGGTTCCGAAGCGGCGGACGCAGCGTTCGAAGAAGCGGTTGTCGATGATATCCAGGCGCGTGTCGGCGTGTAGGAACCACGCGCCGAGGAGCGGCCGTCACTGCCGGTCCCGGTCGATACGACGAGGCTTGCAGATTTGCTGCATCCGCATCGCGACGGGATCAGAGTTGTGACTGCCATCGCCCAAGACGGATCAACGCTGACTATCTTGGGATCTCTTCCCCGTAAGGAGCGTCAGGAATGAGACTTGCCGAGATGATCGTGGCCGGCCTGGGCGCCGTGGCTGGACTGCAGCACTCCCCTAAGCAGCGCGCCAGCCTGGCTTCTGATACCCACAGATTGATGGATCTGCCTATATCCGATATCTGCAACCAGGGCGGGCACTGGATGGCGCCCTTCGGCGTGGAACCTCAGTTGCGTGATGCCCCGATCGGCTTCGCGGAGTTGGAAATCGGGTTCGAGAACTGCCTGCACCGTGTTTCCTCGCGCGGCCTGCCGAATGAGCGGAGTACGGCGCTGTGCCTGTTGGAGCTGGCCGCCGATACCTGCACCGAGGGTGACGATGCCTGGTGCATCGATGCGTTGCTGCGCTCTGCGACCGATGTGATCCCGAAGGCGGGCAGGAGACTGGCCGCTTCGTTTGAGCCCGGGCCCCTGCCTACGGCGAGCTATCGTTCGCTGGATCAGCTGCGTAAGGATATCCATCCCGAGTTCACCCATGCGCTGGTCTACCAGGAGGCGATGCAGGGTCTGGAAATCGAGTTCACCGATCGCACCGGGCTGGACATGAAGGCAATCACTGTCCCGCTGACCGTGGCCAGCGTGCTGCAGGTGCTGCGCGACAGTGACAGCGGCGAAGTGGTGGGGGCCAGCACGATGGAGCGATTCGACTGGCAGGCCAAGGCCGCCGGGCTTCAGCTGGGTGCGTTGCTGGGGAAGATCGGGCAGGAAGTGATAAACGCCAAGCCCGAGCACTACCCGATGGATCTCGATGCAGAGCTTGACCAATGGCGGGGCCGTAACTTCCCGCATGATCCTGACCTGCCGATCACGGCGCACCAGCGTCGGCATGTCATCGGCCTGATGGTGGAGCACATCAATGCGCGCATCCCGCCACGCGAAGGGAGCCGCGCGACCGACTGATCGCCCTTTTACCCACAAAAAAGCCCCGCAGTGCGACTGCGGGGCTTTCATGTGTGAACCAGATGCTGCGTGGAATTACTTGCGGTTCATCGTCGCATTGCGCATGCCGGTGGTGGCCGACTTCTCACCCGCGAACGGGTTCAGCTTGCGGATCATCCACGGGTAATTCGGCCAGTCGTTCTGCAGCCACGGGTGGTCCGGGGCGTTGAGCTCCAGCACACGACGGGCATCGCCGGCCAGGGTTTCATTGCCGGCGCGGGTGTAGGCCTCGGCCAGCACCGCCACCGCATCGTACTGATAGGCACTCTGCGGGTAGGTTTCCAGCAGATAGTTGGCGCGGCCAGCGGCCGACAGCCACGCTTCACGGCGCAGGTAATACAGCGCGTTGTCCAGCTCGTGCTGGGCGAACACGTCACGCAGCTCGGTCATGCGGCGGCGCGCGTCTTCGGCGTAGCGGCTGTTCGGGTAGCGGTCGATGACGATGTTGAAATCGGCATAGGCCTGGCGCGGCGTGGACAGGTCGCGGCGGCTGGCGTCCAGCGACCATACGCGACGCAGGAAAACCGTATCGCGGTTGCTGTTGGACAAGCCGCGCAGGTAGTACAGGTAGGCCACGTTGCGATGGGTCGGGTAGGTCCGGATGAAGCGGTCGATGCTGGAGACCGCATCGTCGTGCTTGCCGGCCTTGAACTGGGCGTAGGCCGTTTCGATCATCGCCTGTTCGGTGTAGGGGCCGTACGGATACTGGGCCACCAGACGGCGGAAGCTGGTTTCCGCGCCGCTCCAGTTGCCGCCTTCCATCAGGCCGTGGGCCTTCTGGTACAACGTCTCGACCGGCTGGCCTTCATCGGGGTTGTCCCCCTTGGTGCCACGGTTGCAACCAGTGGCGGCGATCACCAGGACCAGCAGCAGGGCGGTCAGGCGGACGGGCGCAAAGAGCGGGGAAGAGCGTCGGATCATGGTGTCAAGGCGGGACGCGGCTGGAATACGAAGGGTCGATGATAGCCTAGTGTCCTGTCCCGCGACTGAAACCTGTCCACGGGACCCCCAATTTCGTCTCCAAAAGTTGCCGCCATGTCCGAATCTGCTGCTGAACAGGCCCGCCAGGCCGTTGTCCCCGATACCGCCGCCGGCCGTCGTTTCGACGCGGTGCTGGCCGAACTGTTCCCCGAGTACTCCCGCTCCAAGCTGACCGAATGGATCAAATCCGGCGATGTACTGCTGGACGGGGTGACCGTGCGCGGCCGTGACCCGGTGCGCGGGGGCGAGGTCGCCACGCTCAATGCGGTGCTGGAAACCCAGACCCACGCCGAGCCGGAAGACATCCCGCTGGACGTGCTGTTCGAAGACGAACACCTGCTGGTGATCAACAAGCCGGTGGGCCTGGTGGTGCACCCGGGCGCCGGCAATTCCAGCGGCACCCTGGTCAACGCGCTGCTGTTCCGCGATCCATCGGTGTCAGCATTGCCGCGCGCGGGCATCGTGCACCGGCTGGACAAGGACACCAGCGGTGTCATGGTGATCGCCCGCACCATCCAGGCGCAGACTGCGCTGGTGGAGCAGTTGTCCGCACGCCAGGTGCATCGCCAGTACCTGGCCGTGGTGGTGGGTGCGCTGGTAGCGGGCGGCACCGCCGATGCGCCGATCGACCGGCATCCGCGCGACCGTCTGAAGATGGGCGTGCGCGAAGACGGCAAGGAAGCGATCACCCACTACCGCCTGCGCGAGCGCTTCCGCGCGCACACCGCGCTGGAATGCCGGCTGGAAACCGGCCGTACCCACCAGATCCGCGTGCACATGGCGCACCTGCGCCACGCGATCGTCGGGGATCAGTTGTACGGCGGGGCGCTGAAACTGCCGAAGGGCGCCAGCGATGAACTGGTCGCCGCGCTGCGTGGCTTCAAGCGCCAGGCCCTGCATGCCGAAACGCTGGAGTTCGTGCACCCGATCACCGGCGAGACGGTGCGCAACACCGCGCCGGCGCCGGCCGACATGCTGCAGCTGTTGAAAGCCCTGCGCGAAGACAGCGAGCTGTTCGCCGAGCGCGAGCGCGGTCGCGACCGCCGCTGATGGACGGCGCGCTGCCCCTGCTGATGCCGCAGTGGCCTGCCCCGGCCGGAGTGCGCGCGCTGACCACGCGGCGGCATGGGGCGGGGGTGTCGTTGCCGCCATTCGACCAGTTCAACCTGGGCAATCGGCATGCCGCCGATGGCGACCAGCCGGCGCACGTGGAGCGCAACCGCGCGCTGCTGCACGCCGGCCTGGCCTTGCCTTCGCCCGCGCACTGGCTGCGCCAGGTGCATGGCACCACCGTGCTGCGGTTCGACGCGGCGCCGGTGGCCGGTGCGAGTGAGCCGGTGGCCGATGCGGCGGTGACCTCGGTGCCCGGCGTGGTGCTGGCGATCCTGACCGCAGACTGCCTGCCGGTGGTGCTGGCCGCACGCGATGGCAGCGAGGTGGGGGCCGCGCATGCAGGCTGGCGGGGGCTGGCAGATGGCATGCTGGAAGCGACCGTGGCGGCAATGCAGACACCGCCGTCCGGGCTGCTGGCCTGGCTGGGGCCGGCGGCCGGACCGGCCGATTATGAGATCGGCGAAGAGGTCCACCATGCATTCGTGGGCCATGACCCTGCCGCAACGGCGGCCTTCGTGGCGACGCGTCCGGGGCACTGGAAAGTGGATCTGTACGCGTTGGCGAGGATGCGTCTGCAGGCGGCGGGGGTAGGAGCGGCTGACATCCATGGCGGCACGTACTCGACGATGGCCGACCCGGGCCTGTTCTCGCACCGCCGCGACCGCCGCACGGGGCGCATGGCGACCTTGGCCTGGATCACGTAGCGCCGAGCGGTGCTCGGCGGAACGGCTCCGCCAACGGCCCGCTGCGCTCGACCATGGGTCGGCGCTACCGTGATGTGTCCGCCAACGGCCCGCTGCGCTCGCCGACCATGGGTCGGCGCTACCGGGATGTCAGGCCTCCAGGGCCTGCAGGAAGGTCTGCCGCCAATGGTTGATGTCGTAGCGGCGCAGGTGGTCCATCATCGCGTTCCAGCGCTCCTGGCGGCGCTTGAGCGGCATGGTGGCGGCGGTGGCGATGGCATCGGCCACGCCGTCCAGGTCGTGCGGATTGACCAGCAGCGCCTGCTTCATTTCATCGGCCGCACCGGCCAGCAGTGACAGCACCAGCACGCCGGGGTTGTCCGGGTCCTGCGAGGCCACGTATTCCTTGGCGACCAGGTTCATGCCGTCGCGCAGCGGTGTCACCAGGCCCACCGCGGCGGCACGGTAGAAGCCGGTCAGCGTGGCGTGGGTGAAGTTCTGGTTGACGTAACGCAGCGGTGTCCAGTCCGGCGCCGCGTGGCCGCCGTTGATGTGCCCGGCGATCTGCTCCAGCTGGCTGCGCAGGTCGCGGTACTCGGTGACGTCGCCGCGTGATACCGGGGCGATCTGCAGGTAAGTCAGACTGCCATGCTGGTCGGCATGCCGTTCCAGGTAGCGCTCGAAACCCTTGAAGCGCTCCGGCAGGCCCTTGGAGTAATCCAGCCGGTCCACGCCGATCGCCAACTGGCGGTCGCGCAGGCTGTTGCGCAGATCCTTCACCGCCGGCTTGTTGGCCGCGGCCTTGGCCTGCTGGGCAATGCGTTCGGTGTCGATGCCGATGGGGAAGGCGGCCGCGCGGAAAGTGCGGCCGTCCGGAGCCTCCAGCTTGCCATCACCCAGCACGCGGCCACCGCCGAACAAGCGCAGGTAGGTCTGGAAGCGGTCTGCATCGCGCTGGGTCTGGAAGCCGACCAGATCGCAGGCGTACAGCGCGGAGAACAGCCGCAGATGGTCGGGCATCGCCTGCAGCAGATCGGCCGAGGGCAGCGGGACGTGCAGGAAGAAGCCGATCCGGCAGCCGATGCCGCGTGCGCGCAGCATCGCCGCCAGCGGGATCAGGTGGTAGTCGTGGATCCAGACGATGTCGTCTTCGCGCAGCAGCGGCGCCAGCTTGCTGGCGAACAGCTCGTTGACCCGGTGGTAGGTTTCGCGGGTACCGCGATCGTAGTCCACCAGGTCCAGGCGGAAGTGCAGCAGCGGCCACAGCGTGCGATTGGCGAAGCCGTTGTAATACCCGTCCACGTCACGCTTGTTGAGGTCCATGGTGACGTAGCGGATATCGCCGTCGACCTGCTCATGCAGCGCGCCGCTGTTGTCCTTCACCGACTTGCCGCTCCAGCCGAACCACAGGCCGCCGCGCTCCTTCAGCGCGGCCAGCAGGCCCACTGCCAGACCTCCCGGACGGGTATCGCCGGGAATGGCGACGCGGTTGGAAACGACGACCAGACGACTCATGAAGCCTCCTGCCAGGAACGCGAAAGCCGCATCGCGGCGGTGATCAGGCCGACGTGCGAATAGGTCTGCGGGAAGTTGCCCCAAGCCTCGCCGTTCTCGAAGGAAAGGTCTTCCGAGAGCAGGCCCAGGTGGTTGCGCCGCGACAGCAGCACCTCGAACATCGCGCGGGCTTCTTCCATGCGACCGATCGCCGCCAGCGCATCGATGTACCAGAAGGTGCAGATGGTGAAGCTGGTTTCCGGTTCGCCGAAGTCGTCGGGTGCGACGTAGCGGTACAGCGCGTCGCCATGCTTGAGGTCGCGGCCGATGGCCTCCACCGTGGTGATGAAGCGTGCATCCATGGGTTCGATGAACCCGATGTCGGCCAGCAGCAGCAGCGAAGCATCCAGGCGGTGCCCACCGAAGGCATCGGTGAAATGGCCAAGCTCCTCGTTCCACGACTCCTTCATGATGCGCCGGTGGATGGTGTCGGCGCGCTCGCGCCAGTAGAACGCGCGGTCGTCCAGCTTCAGGCGCACGGCGATCTTGCACAGGCGGTCACAGGCGGCCCAGCACATCGCGGCGGTGTAGGTGTGCACTTCGGTGCGGCCGCGGAATTCCCACAGGCCGGCATCGGGAACGTCGTGCAGCAGGAAGGCCTGCTCGCCCAGCGGTTCCAGCCGCGCGAACGCGTGTGCGTCACCGGGGTCCTGCAGGCGGCGGTCGAAGAACAGCTGGGTGGAGGCCAGCACCACGCTACCGTAGACATCGTGCTGGCGCTGCACCCAGGCCAGGTTGCCGCGGCGCACCGGTCCCATGCCACGATAGCCGGACAATGAAGGCACCTCGTGCTCGTCCAGGGTGGCCTCGAAGCCGATGCCATACAGCGGCTGCAGGGTGCCGTCGGCGGTGGCCAGGTTGAAGATGTAGCCGAGGAACTGCTCCATGGTGCGGGTGGCGCCGAGGCGGTTGAGCGAGCGCACCACAAAGGCTGCGTCACGCAGCCAGCAGTAGCGGTAATCCCAGTTGCGGATGCTGCCCGGCGCCTCCGGGATGGAGGTGGTCATCGCCGCGATGATCGCGCCGCTGTCTTCGTACTGGCACAGCTTCAGGGTGATCGCACTGCGGATCACCGCCTCCTGCCATTCCAGCGGGATGGACAGGTAGCGCACCCACTCGCGCCAGTAATCGCGCGTGCGCTGGAAGGATTCCTGCACATAGCCGCTCAGCGAGCGGTTGAGTGATTCATCCACGCCCAGCACCAGGTGCACCGGGTGGTTGAGCACGAACGGCAGGCCGTCGCGCACGAAGCGGATCGGCACGTCGGTGGTCAGTCGCAGCACGTGGTCGGGCAGTACCCAGCGCACGTGGTTGCTACCCCAGGTCGAGTCGGGCACGCGCTGGCCCCAGTCGGCCAGCGGACGCGCCAGCACGCGGATGCGCGGGCTGCCGGCAATCGGGCGCACCTGGCGGATCAGGCTGACTGGGCGGTAGAAGCGGTCGTTCTGGCGCCAGCGTGGCGCGAAATCGATGATTTCCAGCGCGCCGCCGTGGCTGTCGCGCAGCACGGTGCGCAGGATCGCGGTGTTGCTGAGATATTCCTGCTCGGTGCTGGCCAGGTCTTCCAGTTCGATGGCGAAATCGCCGCCTTCCTGCTGGTTGGGACTGAGCAGCGCGCAGAAGGTGGGGTCGCCGTCGAAGGTGGGCAGGCAGCTCCATACAACACGCGCCTGGCGGTCGATCAACGCGCCGAAACTACCGTTGCCGACGACACCGAGGTTGAGATCAGGTTGGGACATGGGCGAAGCTTCTCGTCTGCGGCCGTGGGGGCCGGCCTACCACGCATTCTCACGCAACCATGCGTGCACGCTGCGTATGTCCGATAACTGGAAGACCGCCACGCTGGGCTCGCGTTCACCGACCAGCACGCTCCAGCCATGCAGCCCGTTGGAGGCTTCGAAGCCGTGTTCGTCGGTCAGATCATCGCCGATGAACACCGGCAGGCGACCGCGGAAGGGCAGGTACTGCATCATCCGGCGGACCGCGCGTCCCTTGTCGCTGCCGACCGGGACGAATTCGACGACGTGGTCGCCCGGCTGGAGTCGATAGCCGGCATTGCCGCGGATGTGGCGGTTGGCGAAGGCGCGGACGTCGTTGGCGGCGTGCGGGGCACCGCGCCAGTGCAGGGCCATGCTGGGGCCTTTGTCTTCGACCAGCACGCCAGGATGGCCGTGGGCGAAGTGCATCGCCTGCTGGTGCAGTGCATGCAGCCACTCGGTGGTGCTTTCATCTTCCGCGTTGTCATGCACCGTGCCGCCTGCGTCGCGCAGTTGGTGGCCATGCAGGCCCGCGGCGGGCAGGTGAAGCGGAGCGAACAGGGCATCGAGCTGTTCCAGCGGACGGCCGCTGACCAGTGCCACGGCACCTTCCAGGCGGTCACTGATGCGACCGATGGCCTCGCGCACTTCCGGCAGCAGGGTGACCGCATCGGGGCGGTCGGCGAACTCGATCAGGGTGCCATCCACGTCGAGGAACAATGCGCAGGCATCGTCCAGCAACGGCGGTGGCGGACGAAGGGGGAGGTCGTTTGCCATGCCGGGCACGATGCCAGCGCAGGCGTGAGCATGGGGTCATCGCAGGGCGAGTGACGACGCTATTGGTGGGTGACGACCGTTGGTCGTCACGCCACTGAAGCAATGACGACCAACGGTCGTCACCCACCCGGTCGTCACCACCAGGTCGTCTGCCCGCGGTCAGAAGGTGTAGCGCACGCGGCCGTAGAAATACGCGCCATTGCTGCCGATCGGCGACAGCACGTCGTACGGCAGGTTGCCGTAGTAGTAGATGTCTTCGTTGGACAGGTCCGGGTAGTTGTCGGTCAGGTTCTGCCCACCGATGGCCACGCTCCACTGCGGGGTGATGCGGTATTCGGCTTCCGCATCCAGCTGCCACTCAGCCTGGTAGGTCTGGGTCGGTTCGAACCCACCGCCGAAGTTGAACACGCGCGTGGCACTGCCGTGGCGGCTGACCCGGCTGGTCAGCGACCAGCGGTCGTTGCTCCATGAAGCAGAGAACTGCGCGCGCGTACGCGGCGTGGCATCGGTCAGCGTGTTGCTTTCTTCCACGCCGAACAGCACATACGCCGGGTCCAGCGCCTGCAACGCGGCCGGGGTCGGCAGTACGTTCTTCAGCTCGGTCTTGGCGTAGGCCCAGGTGCCGGTCAGCTGCAGCTGGCCGTCGCCCAGCGCATGCCGCCAGTTGGCCACCAGTTCGGCACCACGGGTGCGGGTGTCGGCGGCGTTGACGAAGAAGCTGGCGCTCTCCAGGCCGGTCACGCCGTACTGCTGCTGCACGAAATCGGTCAGGGCATCGCCGGTGATCGCTTCGGACAGCGCGATGCGGTCATCGATGTCGATCTGGAACAGGTCCAGCGAGACGTCGAAGTTGTCACCGATGCGGCTGGTGAAGCCGAGGCTGGTGTTGAGCGACTTTTCCGGCTTCAGGTCGGTGGCGCCGAGCCCGCGGGCGATCGGATTGTTCACCGACAGCAGGCGGCCCTGCACCAGCTGGCCGGCCGCGTTGTAGCCGGTGGAGGTGGACTCGTAACCGATCTGCGCCAGCGACGGGGCGCGGTAGTTGTTCGAGACCGAGCCACGCAGCGCGAAGGCCGGGGAGAACGCATAACGCAGGCCCAGCTTGCCGGTCAGTTCGCCGCCGAAATCATCGTGGTGTTCGTAGCGCGCGGCGATATCGCTGGAGAAGTGGTCGCCAATCTGGCTGGACACGCTTGCGTACACGCTGGCCACGTCGCGCGCCAGGTCCGCCGCGTCCTGCGGGGTCAGGCCACCGCCGGCCTGCGAGCCGGTGGGACGATCAGTGAACGGACCTGCAGCGTAGCTGGCCGGATTGCCGGGACGGGTTTCGTAGCGCTCATGCCGGGCTTCCGCGCCCAGGCCGAGGGTGTGGGTGATGCCCTCGCCCTGCTCGAACACCCGGCCCAGGTCCAGGTTCGCCACCGACTGCGCGTACTGGTAATCGGCAGTCTTGAAGTGCGTCGGGCTGGTCGGGCCCAGCGAGGCGTTCAAGGTGTTGCGCATGCGGTAGGTGAAGTTGTTCTGGCCGAAGTCCAGGCTGGCATCGTAGGTCCACTCACCCCACTGGCCACGCGCACCGGCCACGGCCTGCACATCGCGGTTCTCGCCTTCGGAGATCGGCTGGTAACCGTTCGGATAGATCTCCTTCCAGTTCGCTTCGCCATCCGGATAGCGAAAGTAGTTGGCGCCTTCGCTGTCACGCTGGTTGTAGGTGCCGAAGGCGTAGAACGTGCTGGTTTCGCCGAACGGAATTTCGGTGTTCAACCAGGCATTGAGGTCCTTGCTGGCGCCATCGCCGAGCACGTAGTTGCGCTGGCCCTGCAGGGCCAGGTTGGCATCGGTCTGGTCCCACGGCGGAATCTGGTCGAAGCCGGCGCGGTTGGTGGCTTCGCGGTTCTTGTATTCCACGCCGACGCGCAGGAAGCCGCCGTCATCGCTCAGCGCTGTGCCGACGTTGGCGCTGAAGTTGCCGGTCTGGCCGTCGGTGAGGGTGCGGCCGATCGGCTTGAGGTCGGTGTGGTGGGCACCGAAGCTGGCTTCGATGGCGCCACCTTCCGGGGTGTTGTCCAGGATGACGTTGATCACGCCGGCCACCGCGTCCGAACCGTACAGCGCACCAGCACCGTCGCGCAGCACTTCGATGCGCTTGATCGCGCTGACCGGGATGGCGTTGAAGTCCACCGGCGTGGTGCCGCGGCCGATCTTGCTGCCGGTGCTGACCAGGGCGCTGTGGTGGCGGCGCTTGCCGTTGACCAGCACCAGCACCTGGTCCGGCGACAGACCGCGCAACTGTGCAGCACGCACGTGGTCGGCACCGCCGGAGTTGGACTGTCGCGGGAAATTGAACGAAGGCAGCAGCGACTGCAGCGCGCTGCCCAGCTCACCGTTGATGACGCCGGCCTTGCGGATGTCTTCGGCAGTCAACACGTCCACCGGCGATGTCGATTCGAGCACGGTGCGGTCAGAGGCGCGGGTGCCGGTGACGATCACCGTGTCCAGGTTGGTGGCGTCCTGTGCCGATGCGGCGAACGAGGAAAGCGCGAGCGCGATGGACAGGCCAAGCGGCGACGCGGACAGGCGGTGGGACATGCGGGCTCCGGGAGTGACAACGTGGGGAAGGGGGAGGGGGATGGTTTCAATTACATCCATCCGGATATAGCGATATATTATCTTGGCGTGATGGGTTGTGGGACGCAAGTCCCGCTTTTTTAGGCATCAGCAGATGACCGCACGGCATGTAGGTGGTTGCAGATGCAACTGGCTGGGCCGTGTACGCTGCTGCGCTGTTTTGCCTGTCGTGCACGGCGCGATGGGCACACCTGCCCTTGGAGAGTGATCGATATGAAGCGTTTGTCCCTTGTTTTTGCCGTGTTGCTGGCCACCAGCGGTTGCGCCAGCCTGCCCGCCAGCGGGCCGGGCACGTCAGCGACGACGGCCACGATGCAGGGCGATGCGGCACGGCCGGCGCAGGCTGCGGGCTGGGTGCGCAGCGAGTTGTACTTCGGGGTGGGCGAAGAACGCGGCGCCGGTGAGCGTGAGCAGGCCAACACCATCAGCGACGCGCAGTGGCGTGCCTTCCTGGACAAGGAAGTAACCCCGCGTTTCCCGGATGGGCTGACCGTCTTCGACGCCTACGGCCAGTGGTTGTTCCGCGGTGATCCCGAACCCAACCGCCTGCGCACCAAGGTGCTGGTGGTGCTGCACGAAGACAGCCCGCAGCGCCGGGCCGACATCGAAGCCATCCGCCTGGCCTGGAAGACCGCCACCAATCATCAGTCGGTGCTGTGGTCGCGCCAGCCGGTGGACGTGTCCTTCTGAACCGGATGCGCGCCAGCTTGCTGATGATGGCGCTGTGCAGCGCCGGTATGGCGATGCAGGCGCAGGCGCAGGACGCAGAAGGCGTGGCGTTCGACGCCGCGCCCGGCGTGCCGGTGCGGGCACGCGCGCTGGACGACGGCCGCGTGGAGGTGCGCATCGGCAAGGACGCTGTGCTGCAGTACCTGGACGGGGTGGCGGACGAAGAAGGCCGCTCGCGGCTGGACCACGAGGACGTCGACTTCGATGGGGTGCAGGACCTGCTGGTGCGCGCCAGCGTCGGCCAGGTCAACGAAGCGGTGGCGGCGTATCGATTCGATGCCCGGACGGCGCGGCTGCAGCCGCTTGCGCCGCCCACCGGCACCCCGGCCAACTGCGATGGGTTCTGGTCTCTGCGCGTGGATGTGCCCACCCGCACCCTGGTCAGCACCTGCCGCGGTGGGCCGATGTGGTACACCGATTTCTACCGATACCAAGGCGAAAAGCTCTACCTCTACCGCGCCGAGCAGCTGCTGATGCTCGACCCGCAGGCGCTGGCTGCGGTGCTGGCGATGGATGAGGGCGGAGAGGACGCCGGCCCGCTGGCGGTGTGGACCACCTTTGATGCGGCAGGCCGCGTGTTGGAGCATGCCATCGGCGATGGCTTGTCACCGCCGGTCAGCGGCGTGCCATTGCGTGCCAGGGAAGCGCGCGTGGTGCCGGCGCGCCTTGCGTTGTACCGCGCCGTTGGCGATGCCGACACCCGCCGTTACCTGGTTGCCGGTGACCGCGTGGAGCTGCTGGACGAGCGCGATGGCTGGCTGCAGGTGCGCTACCGCAACCCCACGCGCGGGCCGGTGATCGGCTGGATACAGCTCACTTTGCCGGAACAGGGGTGATCCCCACGGCGGTGTCACCTGCCGCGGTCTAGGCTGAGGCTTCCCCCGTCCCAGGAAGCCCAGGCCATGAGCAAGCGCGTTGCCGATATCGTCGTCGAGACTCTGCAGCAGGCCGGCGTGCGGCGCTGTTACGGCATTGTCGGTGACACCCTCAACCATGTGACCACGGCCATCCACGGCAGTGAGATCGACTGGGTGCATGTGCGCCATGAAGAGGTGGCCGCCTTTGCTGCCGGCGCCGATTCGTTGATCAGCGGGCAGCTGACGGCCTGCGCGGGCTCCTGCGGGCCGGGCAGCCTGCACTTCATCAACGGGGTGTTCGAAAGCAACCGCAACAAGGCACCGATGGTGCTGATCGCCAGCCAGGTGGTCACCAGTGAACTGGGCATGGAGTTTCCGCAGGAAGTGGACTTCAAGGCGGTCTATTCCACGTGCAGCGTGTTCTGCGAACAGGTGTACAGCGCCGAACAGGCGCGCCGCGTGGTGACCCTGGCCTGCCAGGCGGCGATCAGCCGGCGGGGCGTGGCGGTGGTGATCCTGCCGTCGGACATCAGCGAACAGGTGGTCAAGCACGATCCGCCGTTCGCGGTGCATTACACCCAGCCGGTACTTCGGCCAGGTGATGCCGAACTGCTGCGGATCGCCGAACTGCTGGGCCAAGGCAAACGGATCGGCATCTACGCCGGTGCGGGCTGCCAGGGCGCCCACGCGCCGCTGCTGGAACTGGCGCGCAGGTTGCAGGCCCCGATCGCACATACCTCGCGGGCCAAGGATTTCGTTGAACCAGACAACCCCTTCAACATGGGCATGACCGGTATTTTCGGCATCGAATCCGGCTTCCATGCAGTGATGGAGTGCGACACCCTGCTGCTGCTCGGCGCCGACTTCGCCTGGGGCCAGTACTACCCGGACAAAGCCACCATCATCCAGGTCGACCACGACGGCAGCCACCTGGGCAGGCGCCACCCGGTGACCCTCGGAGTGGTCGGTGATATCGGGCCGACGTTGGAGGCGCTGCTGCCGATGCTGCCGCCGCGCGAAGACACCGGCTTCCTGGACGAGTGCATCGGGCACCGCGAAAAGGCCCTGGACAGGCGTGCCGACGAAGAGGCCCCCGGCGAGGGCGAGCTGATCCATCCGCAGTACCTCACCGCCCTGCTGGACCAGCACGCCGCAGACGATGCGCTGTTCACCGCCGACTGCGGTTCGCCGATGGTGTGGGTGCTGCGGCATATCCGTGTCAACGGACGCCGCCGTACGTTGACCAGCCTGCTGCACGGCACGATGGCCAACGCGATGCCGCAGGCGCTGGGCCTGCAGAAGGCCTTCCCCGGCCGCCAGGTGGTGGCGCTGTGCGGCGACGGCGGCCTGAGCATGCTGATGGGCGACCTGCTTACTGCCGTGCAGGAGAATCTGCCGATCAAGATCGTGGTGTTCAACAACGGTTCGCTGAACTTCGTGGAGTTGGAACAGAAGGTCGAAGGGCTGCTGGACTACTACACGGAGCTGAAGAATCCGGACTTTGGCAAGCTGGCCGAAGTGATCGGCTTCCATGGCCGTACGGTCACCCGCAGCCAGGACCTGGCGTTGGCCGTGCAGGACCTGCTGGCCCAGCCGGGGCCGGCCCTGCTGGACGTGCATACCGCCCCGACCGAGCTGGTGATGCCGCCGCAGGTGGAGGCGGGGCAGGTGATCGGGACCGCGCGTTACATGGCCAAGGCGGTGCTGGCCGGGCGCATCGGCGAGGTCAAGGAGCTGCTGGCGGACAACTTCCTCAAGCGCTGAATATCGAATGCAGAAGGGGCGCAGAAGGGGTCAGCAGGAAAAGGAACCTGACCCCTGCCAACCCTCATTGGCATCCACGTGCTGCGGGGCCTACCATCGGCGGTCCCCACACCCTTCCTGCCCCCACATGTCCGTTCCTGCTCCTGCCGCTCCGCGGCGCTGGTTCGTCGCCGGCGATCTCAATGGTTTCTTCGGCCTGGTGGTCGACAACCTCTCCATCCTCGGTTTCATCGCCATGGCGCTGGTGGGAATGTTCCAGTTCCCGGCCGAGGTGGTGTTCACCCGCATGTTCCCCGGCACCGCCTTCGGCGTGCTGGTCGGCAACCTGCTGTACACGGTGATGGCGCGCCGGTTGGCTGCGCGCACCGGTCGCGACGACGTCACCGCGATGCCGCTGGGCCTGGACGCGCCGACCAGCATCGGCATGGCGCTGCTGGTGCTCGGCCCGGCGTTCGTGGCGTTCAAGGCGCAGGGCCTGGACCCGGACGCGGCGGCGATCGCCACCTGGCAGCTCGGCATGGCCTCGCTGGTGATCATGGGTCTGCTGAAGCTGGTGCTGTCCTTCTTCGGTGAAGCGGTGACCCGCGCGCTGCCGCGGGCGGCGCTGCTGGGTTCCATCGCCGGCATCGCGCTGGTGCTGATGGGCCTGCTGCCGCTGCTGGAAACGCTGCGTTCCCCGCTGGTCGGCTTCGTCACCCTGGGCCTGCTGCTGTACGTGCTGATCGCCAAGGGCAAGCTGCCGGTGCGGGGTCCGGCGGTACTGCTGGCCTTCGTGTTCGGCACCGTGCTGTATTACGGGCTGGGATTGGCCGGGCTGGGTGCGCCGGGCTTTGAAGTGCCAGTGTGGAACGCCCCGCAGATCGTGCTGCCGTTGCCTTCGCTTGGCTTCCTTGCAGGCATGCCGACGGCGATGACCTACCTGCCGCTGCTGCTTCCGTTCGGCCTGCTGATGGTGGTCGGTGGCATCAATGTTTCCGAAAGCGCACGCGCGGCCGGCGATGACTACCGTACCCGCGACATCCTGCTGGTGGAGGCCATCGCCACGCTGGTGGCTGGCGTCTGCGGCGGCGTGGCCCAGACCACGCCCTACATCGGCCAGCCGGCGTACAAGCACATGGGCGCACGCAGCGGTTACACGCTGCTGACCGGCCTGTTCATCGGCATCGGTGGGATGCTTGGCATCGTCTCCGGGCTGGTGCAGTGGCTGCCGCTGGCGGTGCTGGCGCCGATCATCGTGTACGTGGGCATCGACATCACCACCCAGGCCTTCCAGGCCACGCCGAAGCAGCATGCCGGCGCGATGGTGCTGGGCTTCCTGCCCTCCGCGGCCTACCTGCTGGCGATCAAGGCACCGGGCTGGATAGCGCCGGACCAGATGGTCGCCATGCTGACCAAGGTGGACGGCCACGGCCTGCCGGAGCTGGCCGTGATCTTCGCGCTGGGTAATGGCTTCATCATCACCTCGATGCTGTGGATCGCCACGGTGGCGGCCATGGTGGACGGGCGCCTGCGCCGCGCCTGTGGCTTCCTGCTGGTGGCTGCCGGACTGACGGTGTTCGGGTTGATCCACTCGGTGGACCCGCGCGGTGGCATCTACCTGCCCTGGGACCTGCAGGGCCTGGCGCGGATCATCAGCTGGCAGTTCGCCGGGGCTTACGTGGCGCTTGCGGTGCTGCTGGGACTGCTGTCATTGCAGAAGCAGCCGGTGGCCATGCAGAGGTAGCGGTAGCGCCGAGCCATGCTCGGCGAGCGCAGCGGCAGGGGCGTGACGACCAACGGTCGTCACCCACCACGGCAGGAGCGTGACGACCAACGGTGGTCACCCACCACGGCAGGGGCATGACGGCCAGCGGCCGTCACAACCGGGTCAGGCGGGGGTAGCGCCGAGCCGTGCTCGCGAGCGCAGCGGCAGGGTCAGGCCGGGCCGTCCAGCTCCGGGTAATGGCGGAAGATGCCGTTGGCGTTGAACGCCAGCCGGCGATCGGATGCCAGATAGGCGGCAACGCCCGGGCGTTTTTCCACCCGTTCCTTCAACGCGGCCAGCAGCGGCAGCCTGGGCCACAGCGCCCGCATCCGCTGCGGGAACATGTAGTCCAGCCCGGCCAGCAGCTGGAACAGGGAAAGATCGACGTAGGAGTGCTCGCGCAGCGGGTGGCGGCCACCGTTGTCCTTGACCATGTCTTCGAAGTAACCAAGGAACTTCGGCAGGCGTTCGCCGCGCATCGAGGCCGCTCGTGCGATGGCTTCGCTTTTCTGGTCTTCGTAGTACTGCGAGGCCGCAATCGGGTGGTGGGTGTCGTGCACTTCGGCCACCAGATCGGCGATGGTCAGCTGCAGCTGGATGGCCTGCACCCGGCGCGAGGCCGCATGTGGCACCAGGTCCAGGGTCGGCCCGAGGAAGTCCAGGATCGCAGCCACCTGGGCCACCACCTGGCGGCCTGCCTTCAGGAAGGGCGGGGCGAACGGGCGACCGCCCTCGGAGGTGCCGGCCAGGAACGGATCCATGACGGCATCGCCGTGGACCCGCGCCATGTCGGCGTAGTCGGCACCGGCGTCTTCCAGGGCCAGGCGCACGAACTCGCCGCGTCCTTGGATGCCGGTCCAGTAATAGAGCTCGTAATGCATGTCGGTCCCGTGAGGTGAAGGCCCGGGCAGTATCCCGCGCGCAATGGCAGGGCCCGGTGAGCATGCCCTACACGCGATGTTTCCTTATCGGGGACGATGATCTCAGGGACCCTTGAAACGCGCGGCGGCAGCCGCATCTGATGGGTAGTGCCGGCGTGGCCGGCTTCTCTGATCGAGGATTCGACATGCGGATGGACAAGCTCACCTCGCGTTTCCAGCAGGCGCTGGCCGACGCGCAGTCGCTGGCCGTGGGCCGCGACAATTCCATCGTCGAACCGGTGCACGTGTTCAGTGCACTGTTCGACCAGCCCGGCGGCAGTACCCGGCCGCTGCTTTCGCAGGCAGGTGTCAACGTGACGGTGCTGCGCGAGCGGCTGGACGAGGCGTTGGCGGCGTTGCCGAAGGTGTCCGGGCAGGCCGGCAACCTGTCCATCGGCAATGACCTGAACCGCCTGCTCAACCACACCGACAAGCTGGCCCAGCAGCAGGGCGATGCCTTCATCGCCAGCGAGTGGTTCGTGCTTGCGGCGCTGGAAGACGGCGGCAGCCTGGGCATGGCGCTGCGTGCGGCCGGTGCGGACAAGGCGAGGCTGCAGGTCGCCATCGACAAGCTGCGCGGCGGGGAGAAAGTGCAGTCCGAGAGTGCCGAAGAACAGCGCCAGGCGCTGGAGAAGTACACCATCGACCTGACCGCGCGCGCCGAGAGCGGCAAGCTGGATCCGGTGATCGGCCGCGATGAAGAGATCCGCCGGACCATCCAGGTGCTGCAACGACGCACCAAGAACAACCCGGTGCTGATCGGCGAGCCAGGCGTGGGCAAGACCGCGATCGTCGAAGGCCTGGCCCAGCGCATCATCAACGACGAAGTTCCCGAAGGCCTGCGTGGCAAGCGTGTGCTGTCGTTGGACATGGGCGCGCTGATCGCCGGCGCGAAGTTCCGCGGCGAGTTCGAAGAACGGCTGAAGGGTGTGCTCAACGACCTGGCCAAGAACGAAGGACAGGTCATCCTGTTCATCGACGAGCTGCACACCATGGTCGGTGCCGGCAAGGCCGACGGCGCGATGGATGCAGGCAACATGCTCAAGCCGGCGCTTGCACGTGGCGAGCTGCATTGTGTGGGTGCCACTACGCTGGATGAGTACCGCAAGTACATCGAAAAGGACGCCGCGCTGGAGCGTCGTTTCCAGAAGGTGCTGGTCGGCGAGCCCACGGTGGAGGACACCATCGCCATCCTGCGCGGGCTGAAGGAAAAGTATGCCGTGCACCATGGCGTGGAGATCACCGATCCGGCGATCGTGGCGGCCGCCACCCTGTCTCATCGCTACATCAGCGACCGCCAGTTGCCGGACAAGGCCATCGACCTGATGGACGAAGCCGCCTCGCGCATCCGCATGGAGATCGATTCCAAGCCGGAAGAACTGGACAGGCTGGAGCGCCGTCTGATCCAGCTGAAGATCCAGCGCGAAATGCTGAAGAAAGAGAAGGATGAGGCATCGCGACAGCGTCTGGCGGACCTGGAAAACGATATCGATGCGCTGGAACGGGAGTTCTCCGATCTCAACGAAATCTGGAAATCCGAGAAAGCCGCATTGCAGGGCGCAACGAAGATCAAGGAACAGATCGAGCAGGCGAAGCTGGACCTGGAATCGGCACAGCGCCGACAGGATTTCGGCCGCATGAGCGAGATCCAGTATGGCCAGTTGCCGCAGCTGGAGAAACAGCTGGCGGTCGCGCAGGAGGCGGAGAACACCGAGTTCAAGCTGGTCCAGGACCGGGTAACCGCCGAGGAGATCGCCGAAGTGGTCTCGCGCTGGACCGGTATTCCGGTGAACCGGATGCTGGAAGGCGAACGCGAGAAGCTGCTGCGCATGGAAGACGAGCTGCACCGGCGCGTGGTGGGCCAGGAAGAAGCGATCAAGGTGGTGTCCGATGCGGTGCGTCGCTCGCGTGCCGGGCTGTCCGATCCGGATCGCCCCAGTGGCTCGTTCCTGTTCCTGGGACCGACCGGCGTGGGCAAGACCGAGCTGTGCAAGGCGCTGGCCGAATTCCTGTTCGACAGCACCGACGCGATGATCCGCATCGACATGAGCGAGTTCATGGAGAAGCACAGCGTGGCGCGGCTGGTCGGTGCGCCCCCGGGGTATGTCGGCTATGAAGAAGGCGGCTACCTGACCGAAGCGGTGCGTCGTCGCCCGTACTCGATCATCCTGCTCGACGAGGTGGAGAAGGCACACCCGGATGTGTTCAACATCCTGCTGCAGGTGCTCGATGATGGCCGCCTGACCGATGGCCAGGGACGTACGGTCGACTTCCGCAACACGGTGATCGTGATGACCTCCAACCTGGGTTCGCACCAGATCCAGGACATGAGCGGGGACGATTCGCCGGAGGCCTACACGCAGATGAAGGCCGCGGTGATGGGCGTGGTGCAGGCGCACTTCCGTCCGGAGTTCATCAACCGCCTGGACGACATCGTGGTGTTCCACCCGCTGGACAAGCAGCAGATCAAACAGATCGCGAGGATCCAGATGCGTGGCCTGGAATCGCGGCTGGCCGAACGCGGTCTCAAGCTGCAGGTAAGCGATGCGGCGTTTGAACAGTTGGGCACTGTTGGCTTCGACCCGATCTACGGCGCGCGTCCGCTCAAGCGCGCGATCCAGGCGCAACTGGAGAATCCGCTGGCGCAGAAGATCCTGTCCGGTGAGTTCAGCAGCGGCGACACCATCGGCGTGGATGCGGGCAGCGGCCAGCTGGTCTTCAGCAGGCAGTGAACATGGCAGGGGCGCCGGGCAGGTCCCGGCGCCATCACCTACAGAAACCGTACCTGTTCACTCGCAGGGCGCGCCATCGGCGCTCCCTCGGTGCAGTTGAACACGCGGGCGAAATCGCGAAGATTGGACGGTGCCATATCCGCACGCACCTGCCCGGGGGCATGGCTGTCGGTCGCGCGCTGTGCTTCGGCGCGCTCCTTCGTGGTGATCGTGCGGCACATCAGCGCGTAACTGACGAGCAGGCGCTGCTGGCGCGTCAGGCCGTCGATCATCGGATCAGGAGAACCCGCCGTGGCATGCAGCATCGCATCCATCGCAAGGCTCAACCCGCCCAGATCCGCCAGGTTCTCGTCGAGGGTCAACTCGCCGTCGAGCGCCCGTCCGTCACGCACATAGGCTGCGTACTGCGCCTTCATCCTGGCTGCGAGCGCGCCGAGTTGCTGCCGGCTCTGCGGCGAAAGCCAATCGTTCTCCTGGCCTTCGGCATCGAAATGGGTGCCGACGGAATCGAATGCGTGGCCCATTTCGTGCCCGATGATGGCCCCGATGGCCCCATAGTTGAGCGGGGCATCGGCGGCGGGATCCAGCAGGGGCGGCTGCAGCAACGCGGCGGGAATCACGATCCGGTTGAGCGAGACGTCCTGGTAGGCGTCGACGGTCTGTGGGGTCAGCTTCCAGTGGGTGGCATCCACTGGCTTGCCGAGCTGGGCCACATTGCGGCGCTGCGCATGCGCTCGGGCCGCCTGGACATTGGCCAGGAAGCTTGAACGGCTGGTGCCGACGTGGTCCCAGATGGGCCATTTCCGCGGATGGCCGAGGTCGATCTGCAGCGTGGCGGCCTTGCCCAATGCCCTTGCGCGGCTGCTGTCGTCCATCCACTCACACTGCTGCAACCGGCGCCTGAGTGCGGCGGTCATCTGCGCGGTTATGTCTTCGGCAGCGCGGCGCGTGCTTGCCGGGAAGGCGACCTCGGCGTAGGCAGGACCGAGCGCATCGCCGGCGTGCTGCTGGATGATGCCCATGACGCGGGCAAAACGCGGCACCCGCGATCGGCGGCCCTTCAGGACACCCCCATGGTAGGCGTCGTGCTGGTCGACAAAGGCACTGGCCAGGCAGGGAGCGGCGTTGTCGGTGGCGTGGAAGCGCAGGTAGGCCTTCCAGGTGTCCAGCGGCACGCCACCCAGCAATGCGTCCATACCTCGAAAGAAGCCCGGCATGCCCAGCGAAAACGTGGCGGGTGGTTCGACGCCCTGTGCCCGGAAAAACTGCTGCCAGTCGATGGTCGGCGTCTGCGTGTGGGCCTCTGCGGGGCTTACCGGGTTGTGGTATGCACCGGGATCGGTCGCGTACGCGGCAAAGGGGAGGGACGCGGCGGCCAGTGCACGTTCAAGCGAGACGATGTCGTGGGATGAACGTGCTGCTGCATCGGGCGGCATGCCGGACAGCACGAGGGTGGCGGAGACATGGGCACGGTAGGCCTCCAGGACTTCGTGTTTATCCGGGTTGCCGTACCAGGTGCTGTCAGGCAGGCCAAGGCCCGACTGCGCCAGGTAGGCGGTGTTCCTCGAGGGATCGAGCTGGTCGGGCAATACGCTGAACTCAAACAGGGGGTTGGAACCGCGCGCGCTGGAATGGAACAGATGGGCGACCAGGCCCTGCAGGTCGTCGATGGCTTCGATCTCGTCCAGCAGCGGCTGCAGCGGGCCCCGGCCGGCGACCTCGATGCCGGCTTCGTCCATGCCCGTCGCCCACAGATCTCCTATCACTTTCGCCGGCGCAACCGGATCGGCTTGCGCCGCCATCTGCTCGGCCAGTTGCTGGCACTGCAGCAACGCAATGCTGCGTAGATGGTCCAGTGTCCCGAACTGGGTGCGGCTGGGTTGCAGCGAGCTGGACGCCTCCCATCGCCCGTTGACGTGCGCACCGAGCGAATCGCACGGCGAAACGGCCCTGTCCAGTTCACTGGCGTTGAAGCGGATGGGCGGAAGCAGGCGGTCTGGATCCAACGTGTAGTGCGCGGTTACCGCCGGGTCGGTGGGCAGCGGTCCGGGACCTGCAGCGGGCACGGCAGGACGATGCAGCAGGTAACCCGCCGCCGCAGCACCCGCCCAGAACGCGGTGACGCCGGCGGCTGTCCACAACGCGGTGCCGCAGTGGCGGGGGCTGCGCAGGCAACCGGCCAACGCCGCGTCCGAAACGGCATTGACGATGGCCGACGGAGGCGGGGCGAGCAGCGGCGCCTGCGCCGCAGCGGGGACGGGCGCGGCCATGAGGGTCCCCATTTCCAGCGGAACCTGCAGCGCGTGGGCGCCGGGCGGCCACCCGCCAGCGGCCGGTGCGGGCGGCGGCGCCGCGGGCAACCGGCGTGGCACCGTTGGGAGCCCTGCATGTGCGGGCAGGGCGGTGCTCATCGCGAGGGCGAACGTGAACAGGTTGCTGATCCCGTCTACATTCAGCCGGGCAGCCGGGCGGCCAAAGCGGCGCTGGCACGCCGCCAGATGCGATGGCGCTGCCACGCCGCCGTACCTGGCATGGTGGGCCTCGTTCTTCTGACGGGCCTGGATGGAGTCGATGGGCATGGCGTCGCTCAGTGGGTCGGCGGGAGGGGGGCGGCGCGGCTGCCCTGCGCGTCCCATTGCAGGTTGCGGATTCCATCCTCCAGTGCCTCTGCCAGGGCCGCCCCCATCGCCGGATTGACCCGGTGCAGGCGATCACGTTGGCTGTGGATCATGACGGGCAGCGCGTTCGGGTGTGCATCGCGCAGCTGCCGGTACGCATGGTACGCATCGCTTGCAGCCCGGTAGGTTTCCTTCAGCGCCCGGGCCTTGTCGGGCGACAGCTCGACCGTGCCATTGCGTTGCGCCTGCCAGAGTGTCCAGTCCACCTGCGCATCACGCAGGTTCCATGCCTTGCGCGCGTCTTCCACTTGTTTCCATAGCCGGGCATCGTCTGCGCTCATCTGGCTGATGCCTACGCAGGGAATGGAGGCGTTCTGGAACGGGATGTTGTCCGAGGTGAGCCATGGCGTGTCCTGCGCTGGGGCCGGTGTGAAGCCATGCGCGGCGAGGCGCCGCTCCAGCTGCTGGCGTGCGTGTTGCTCGATGGGCGTGACCGGCGGTGCCTGCAGGTACAGCGTAGGCTGGCCCAGGTGCAGCGAGCCGGCCAATGCGTCGGTGCCTGACATTGCGTAGCCGTGGCCACCGCGCCCGGTCATGTCGATGTTGATCACGAACGCAGGACAATCCTGTCGATCCAGGCATTGGTTGACGTATGCACGCGCGCCGATGAAGCCCAGCTCCTCGTAGGAAGTCACCAGCAGCTCTATCTGGGTGCCATCCGGGGCCGGGTTGTCCCGGAACCGGGTGCCCATGAGCAGGAGCGTGGCCAGCCCGGAACCATTGTCCAGGGCGCCTTCGGACCCTAAGGAACGACCGATCATGTCGCCATGGGCGACCAGCAGCACGCGGTGCACGGGCGGCTGTCCGCCGGCGGGGGGAAGGGTGACATGCAGATTGATGCCGGTAGTGCCTTCGGCGATGCCCAGATGGGCCAGCCCGGACAGTGTGTAGGGAAGGCGGGCTACCGGGCCGACGTCGCGCTCGAGCAGTTCAACCATGGTCTCCTGCCGGCGCAGGTTGGCATCGATCCAGCGTTGTTGGATCTCGGCCGGACTGCCCTCGCGCCCGCCGCCGCCGCTCACCGTGCTGGCGACGATGCGCTCGAGGTAATACTGGAAGGCGGCCTGTTCCGGCGAGTACAGATTGCTCAGTGCATCCACCAGCGCCAGCAGATCGCCGCTGGCATCGAACGCTGCCGCATCGGCCATGGGGGGCCAGGTCCCCTGCGCGGGCCTGGGGCTCACGGGGGCAGCCGGTACCAGGATGCGAACCAGCCGCGCCACGTCGCTGGCGGGCAAGCGCTCCAACAGCGGGTTGATGCCCTCGGCGCGACACGTCCGGTTGCCGTCGCAGTCGCGGTAGATCCGCAGCAGCGCGGCCTCCAGTGGCTCTTCCTCGCCTTTGGCATCCACTACGCTGATCTGTTGCGCGGCTTCCCGCAGCGCCTGGCGCTCCTGGCTCGCAGCGTCCGGGAACGCCGGCCTGCCCGGGTCGACCGGTACCGGGCCACCCAGGGCATCGCGTGCCGCGCAGTACAGGGTTGCCGCGATCGCGGTCGCGGCGCCGACGCCCAATGCGGTTCCGCACAGGCGGGGAGAAGCGATGCAGGCGGCGGCCGCACTGTTGGCGATGCCGGTCAGCGCGGTGCAGGGCGCTGTGCGGTGTCCAGTCGTCAGTGGGCGATAGTCCGAGTGGGCGCCGGCGGCCGGCAGCAGCGCCACTGCAGGACCCCCACCAGGTACGCCGGTACCGCTGGATCCAGCTACCGGCAGACCGCCCGGGCGCGGCGCGCGCGGCGCGGCCAGGGTGGTTGCAAGCAAGGTGCCGACGAACAGGTTGGCTGGCCCGTCGAGAAGCCGCAGGGGCGCCACACGTGCTCCCCATGCGGCGCGTTGGCGCGTGGCACGCGAGGGCGGCGCCCCGCCAGCGTTTAGGAACCTGCCGTTGACTATTCTTGCACGGCTGACATCGTCAATTGGCATTGCGCGCGCTCCTCAGGAATCAGCCTGCAGCGTGGCGGCGGAGCGAGCGACTCAGGAAGGGGCGAAAGCGACCCACTGCTGCAGATGCGGCTTTTCTGACAGGGCTCCTGTCCAGCGGGCAGCAGGCTTCGCGCCTCGCGGCCTGCAAGCGGAGTGCTGATGATTTCCGGCTTGGTCCTCATCGCCGCGCGCCATCACCATCGGCGGTGCGCTGCGCTACGCTGGAGCTGCCTCTCCAAGGGCGTGGCAAGGCGATCCCCGGCCGATGCGGGTCGGCCGGGGACATTTTGCAGCGGGGCAGCTGGGCCGTGCTGGTCCGGCGTTCACACCACCGGAATGCTGTGCTGCTGGCCCATCGTGCGATACGGCGGGGTGGACATGATCATCTCGGCCAGCGAGTACGCCAGCTCGCGTTCGGCCATCACCGTGCCATCGGCCCCATGTTCCAGCAGGTGACGCACTTCGGCGTCGCTGTGCGCACGCGCCAGCAGGGTCAGACCCGGATTGATCGCGCGCAATTTGGCCAGTGCCTCGCCGGCTTCCAGCGGCTGCGGAATGGCCAACACCGCGATCTTGGCGCGTTCCGGGTGTGCTTCGGCGAGCACCCGATCAGCGGCGGCACTGCCGCGGATGGCCGCGATGCCGGCGGCGTGCGCGCTTTCCACGTGTTCCTTGTTGTCATCGATGACCAGCACCGGCACACCTTTGTCGCGCAGAACCTGGGCCAGTTCGCTGCCGACCCGGCCGTAGCCGATGACGATGGCATGGTCATGCAGGTCGCGCGAAGGGCCGTCGGCTTCTTCCGGCTCCGGCACGGCCGGTTGCAGGGCCAGTTGGCGGGCCTGCCAGCGATCCAGCAGGCCGAACACCAGCGGGTTCAGCATGATCGACACCAGCGCGCCGGCCAGCACCAGCGACTGCCCGGTGGGCGGAAGGATCTGCAGCGCCACGCCGAGGCCGGCGATGATGAAGGCGAACTCGCCGATCTGCGCCAGGCTGGCCGAGATGGTCAGCGCGGTGCTGGTCGGGTGGCCGAACGCGCGCACGATGAAGAACGCCGCGGCGGATTTGCCGAACATGATGATCAACACCGTCGCCAGCACCTGCCACGGGTGCTCGACGATGATCATCGGGTTGAACAACATGCCGACCGAGACGAAGAACAGCACGGCGAACGCATCGCGCAGCGGCAGTGAATCGGTGGCCGCCTTGTGGCTGAGTTCGGATTCGTTGAGCAGCATGCCGGCGAAGAACGCGCCCAGCGCGAAGGACACGCCGAACAGCATCGCCGAGCCGAACGCCACGCCCAGCGCGATCGCCAGCACGGCCAGGGTGAACAGTTCGCGCGAGCCGGTGCCGGCGATGCGCTCCAGGATCCATGGAATGACCCGGCGACCGACCACCAGCATCACCGCCACGAAAAGGCCGAGCTGCACGAAGGTCCAGCCGATGTCGGCCAGCACGCTGCCAATGCTGTGGTTCTGTTTGGCGGCATCGGGACCGAACACGCCGGCCAGCACCGGCATCATCACCAGGGCCAGCACGCAGGCCAGGTCCTCGACGATCAGCCAGCCCACCGCGATCTTGCCGCGCAGGCTTTCCAGCAGGCGGCGTTCTTCCATCGCCCGCAGCAGCACCACGGTACTGGCAGTGGCCAGCGAGAACCCGAACACGATGCCATGGATGGCCGGCCAGCCCATCAGGCTGGCCACGCCCCAGCCGAGCAGGGTGGCGACCAGGATCTGGCCGATCGCCCCGGGGATGGCGATGGCCTTCACCGCCATCAGGTCCTTCAGCGAAAAATGCAGGCCAACGCCGAACATCAGCAGCATCACGCCCAGCTCGGCCAGCTGGTTGGCCAGCGCCTGGTCGGCGACGAAGCCGGGAGTGAATGGCCCCACGCAGATCCCAGCAACCAGATACCCCACCAACGGAGACAAACGCAGCTTGTTGGCCAGCGCGCCGAAGATGAAGGCGAGCCCGAGGCCAACGGCAACGATGTTGATCAGGTCGGTGTCATGGTGCATCAGGTCTCGCAGGTAAATCGGGGGATGTCCCGATTTTCACCGATGGGCCCGGATACAGCAAACGCCGGGCATTGCCCGGCGTCTGTTGCAGTTCCATGCGACGGCGCCGAGCCGAGCCCGGGCGCCGTTACCAGGTGTAGCGGATACGCCCGTACACGTACGCACCGTTGAAGCCGAACGGCGAATAGTTGCTGTACGGCAGCATGCCCCAGGTGGAGTTCTGCAGGTCGGTGGTGAGGTCCGGGTACTCGTCCAGCAGGTTGTCCGCACCCAGGGTGAGGGTCCAGTTCTCGCTGGGCTTGTAGCTGGCCGAAGCATCCAGCACCCACTTCGCATCGTAGGTCTGGTCGCGGGTGGCGGTGGCCGAGTTGCGCACGGTGAAGCTGCCGTAGCGGGTGGCGGCCAGGCCGAGTTCCCAATGATCCGAACGCCACGTGCCACTGACGATGGCCTTGTCGCGCGGGAAGCTGTCTTCGATGCGGCCGATCTCATCGCGACCGATCAGCGCCTGGGTGATGCCGAGGGCCTGGAAGGCCGCCGGCGAGGCGTCGAACTTCTGCACTTCGGTGTCGTTGTAGCTGTAGGCGGCAGTCAGTTCCAGGCTGCTGGCGCTGAACGGCACCGTGTAGCTGGCCACGGCATCGACGCCGCGGGTGCGGGTGTCCAGGCCGTTGGTGAAGTAGGAGAACGCAGTCACCTGCGGCAGGCCCAGGCCGGTCAGCAGGTCGGCCACCGCCGTGTTGCCGGTGGTGGTGATGTTGGACGACAGCGCGATGCGGTCGTCGATCTCGATCTGGTACGCGTCCACGGTCAGGTACAGGCGGTCGATCGGCTGCAGCACCAGGCCGACGCTGTAGGAGGTGGAGGTTTCCGCCTTCAGCGGTGCCGAACCGAGGGCCTGTGCAGCGGCGCTGGCGGCCGGGAAGGTGCCGCGCTCGACGAAGCTGCCATTGACGATCGTGCTGGTGACCGCCTGGTAGCTCTGCTGGGCCAGCGAAGGCGCACGGAAGCCACTGGAGGCTGTGGCGCGCAGGGCGACCTTGTCAGTGAAGGCGTAGCGCGCCGACAGCTTGCCGGAGAACTTGTCGCCGAAGTCCGAATAGTCCTCGTAGCGACCGGTGACGCCGGCGGAGAACTTGTCGGTCAGGTCCGCTTCCAGCCCGGCGTACACCGCGTAGTTGTCGCGGTCTTCGTCGACGGCATTGATTGGGGTGAAGCCGGCGAAGCCCTGCGCGCCGCTGCCGGTGTAGGAGTCCGGTTCGCCCGGACGCTGTTCCCAGGTCTCGCGGCGGTATTCACCACCGAAGGACAGGGTGACCGGATAGGCCAGGCCCCAGTCCAGTGACTTGGTGAAGTCGGCGTTGAAGATGTCCTGGGTGTACTTCAGGGTGCCGTCGTAGAAGTCGCTCGGGCTGGTGGCGCCGAGGCTGTAATTGATGCTGTTGCGGGTGTGGAAGTCCAGCGTGTTCTCGCCGTGGTTGGCGCTCAGGTCCCAGGTCCAGCCACTTTCGGTGCTGCCCTTGACGCCGGCCACGACCGAACGGTCCTTGGAGTACTGGTTGATCTGCGGTACGTAGCCGTCCGGGTAGACCTGGGCCAGCAAGGCGGTCTGGCCGCTGTGGTTGGGCGAACGGTAGAACGCGAAGGAGGTGATGTCGCGGTTGCTGAGCAGCGCGTTGGCGTAACCGGTGACGTTGTCGCTGAAGGCGAAGCTGGCGTTGGCAGAGACCGCCGATGCGTCAACCTGCGGATCGCCGACCACGAAGGTCTTTTCGCCGATATCGGGGAAGTTGCCGGTATTCGGAGTCGTGCCCAGGTAGGGGCCGGCGCGGTTGCTTTCGTCCTGCTGGCTGTACTGGCCCGCCAGGTGGACCTGGCCGCGGCCGTCGCCGAAGGTGAAACCGGCATCGCCGGAGAGCTGGTTCTTGTTGCCGTCGCCGGCGGAGTACTGGCCGTGATCGATGGCCAGGCTGCCGCCGCTGCCGCTGCCCTTCAGCACGATGTTGATGACACCGGCGATGGCGTCCGAACCGTACTGGGCCGAGGCGCCATCACGCAGCACTTCCACGCGTTCGATGGCGCCGATCGGGATGGCGTTGATGTCCACCGCCGAAGAGCCACGGCCGATGCTGCCGTTGACGTTGATCATCGCCGAGGTGTGGCGGCGCTTGCCGTCCACCAGCACCAGCACCTGGTCCGGAGACAGCCCGCGCAGCTGCGCCGGGCGGATGCCGCTGGTGCCGTCGGTGAGCGCCGGCCGCGGAAAGTTCAGCGAGGGCAGGGCGCGCGAGAGCGCGGTGGCCAGTTCGGAGGTGCCGGTGGACTGCAGTGCCTCAGGGGTGATGATATCGATCGGCGACTGCGATTCGGCGACCGTACGGTCGGCCACGCGGGTGCCGGTGACGATCACCGTGTCGAGCGTATTGGCGGTCTGTGCGGCGGCGGAGAAAGCGGACGCGCTGAGCACCAGGGCGACGGCGGCGGCGAGTTGGCTGGTCTTGCGGGTCATCAGGACGTGGCTCCGGTTGGGGGAGGCACCGGGGCGACATCTCGGGGAGCGGGACGGCGTTGTTGCGGTGCGCAATACAGCAATTAACGACAATTTAATCCGCTGTCAAATGACGGTAACGTCAAAAAATCGTTGCAGAAGCAACCATTTAGCCGCAAGGACAGCGTCGTGGGGAGGGGCCCGGAAGGGCGCTGGCCGACCTCCGTGGGAGAGAGAGGAACGACCTTGGCGCGCTGCCGGGATACGTCAAGTATTCGTTAACGTTAGAATTGCGTCGCAGGAAAGGTGCTCACCAGCACATTCCATTCCGTTATATGGACCCCCCCGATGATCTCCCTCCGTAATTTCGCCTTGCGCCGCGGCGAGCGGCTGCTGTTGTCCAACGTCGACCTGACCCTGCATGCCGGTTACCGGGTGGGCGTGGTTGGCCGCAACGGTGCCGGCAAGTCCAGTCTGTTCGCCGCCGTGCAGGGCGAACTGGAAGCCGACAAGGGCGACGTCGACCTGCCCGGCAAGGTGCGTATTGCCAGCGTGGCCCAGGAAACGCCTTCACTGCCGGACCCGGCGTTGAGCTTCGTGCTGGGCGGCGACGTGGTGGTGGCCGCAGTGCTGGCCGAAGAAGCCGCCGCGACCGCCCGCGAGGACTGGGAAGCGGTGGCCGAAGCGCATACGAAGATGGCCGAAGTCGGTGCCTACGATGCCGAAGCGCGTGCCGGCAAGCTGCTGCATGGCCTGGGTTTCCCCGCTGACACGCATCACCGTGCGGTGTCTTCGTTCTCCGGTGGCTGGCGCGTGCGCCTGAACCTGGCACGCGCGCTGATGATGCCCAGCGACCTGCTGCTGCTCGATGAGCCGACCAACCACCTGGACCTGGATGCGGTGTACTGGCTGGAACAGTGGCTGCTGAAGTATCCCGGCACGCTGCTGCTGATCTCGCATGACCGCGAGTTCCTGGACAACGTGGCGACCCACACGCTGCACCTGCACAACGGCGGCGCCAAGCTGTACACCGGCGGCTACACCGACTTCGAACGCCAGCGTTCGGAGCAGCTGCGCCAGCAGCAGATCGCGCACGAAAAGGAACAGAACGAGCGCGCCCACCTGCAGAGCTTCATCGACCGCTTCAAGGCCACCGCGTCCAAGGCCGCGCAGGCGCAGAGCCGCATGAAGCGCCTGGCGAAGATGGCCGGTACGGAAGCGGTGCGGGCCGAGCGCGAGTTCCGCATCGAGTTCGCGCCGCCGGCCAAGCTGCCGTTCTCGCTGATCCGCCTCAACCATGTGGAGGCCGGTTACGGCGCCGATTCGGTGATCCTGCACAATGTCGGCTTCGGCCTGGAAGCGGGCCAGCGCATCGGCCTGCTGGGCCCGAACGGCGCCGGCAAGACGACCCTGGTGAAGACCCTGGTCGGCGAACTGGATCCGATCAGCGGTGATCGTGCCGCGCATCCGGACCTGAAGATCGGTTACTTCGCCCAGCATACGGTGGAGTCATTGCACGAGGGCCAGTCGCCGATGGAGCACTTCCGCGACATCGCCCCGGACGCGCCGAACCAGTCGTTCCGCGATTTCCTTGGCAAGTGGAATTTCGCCGGCGACCGCGCGTTCGAGTCGGTGGATGGCTTCTCCGGTGGCGAGCGTGCACGGCTGGCGCTGGCGTTGATCGCCTACCAGCAGCCGAACGTGCTGCTGCTCGATGAGCCGACCAACCATCTTGACCTGGAAATGCGCGAGGCACTGGCCGAAGCACTGAGTGATTTCGAGGGCGCCATCGTGATGGTGTCGCATGACCGGCACCTGATCGGGCTGGTCTGCGATACGTTCTGGCGCGTGGCCGATGGCGTGGTGGAACCGTTCGATGGCGACCTGGACGAGTATGCAGCGTGGCTGCGTACGCGTCCGCAGGCGCAGGGTACCAAGGCCAAGTTGGCCGAGGCCGTTGCACCGGTGGCGGTGAAGACCGAGCCGGTGGTGCAGGTGGTGCAGAAGAAGGCGCCCAACCCGCACAAGCTGGCCGCCGCAGAGGGCAAGGTGGCCGAGCTGGAAGCCAGCCTTGCCGAGCTGGACCGGCAACTGGCCGATCCGTCCAACTACGCCGATGCCACGCGCATGGCGGTGCTGGGACGCGATCGCGAAGCGACCGCAGCGCAGCTGGAGAAGGCCGAAGCGGCCTGGCTGGCGCTGCTGGAAGGTTGATCGTCGATGCGCGTGCGGACCAAGGTCCGCACCTACAGATGCGCCGGGCCTGGCAGGTGCGGACCTTGGTCCGCACGCACCGTGTGTCAGGCCGCGCCCTGCAGCCACGCGGCGAACCGCCGCGCGGGTTCGCGCTCACTGCGCGAACGCAGCCGCGTCAGCCAGTAGCTGCCCAGTTCGACAGTCTGCGCGAACGGTTGCTGCAGCCGGCCCTCAGCCAGTTCCTGTTCGAACATGCACAGCGGCAGCAGCGCGATGCCCGCGCCGCTGGTCGCGGCGGCGGCCAGGGTCAATGAAGAGTCGAATACCGGCCCGCGCGCTTCCAGCCCCGTGACGCCTGCGGCCTGCAGCCAGCGCGGCCATTCATCAGCGCGGTAGGAACGCAGCAACGGCAGACCGGCAAGGTCGGCGGGCACGCGCAGGCGGCGCGCCAGACCGGGTGCGCACAATGGCGCGAATGGCGCGGCCAGCACGCGGGTGCAGACCTGACCCTGCCAGTCGCCCTCACCAAAGCGGATGGCCAGGTCCAGGCCCTCGCCGGCCAGGTCGATGCGGTTGTTGTGCGTCTGCAGGCGCAGCTCGATGTCCGGATGGGAGGCTTCAAACCCGGCAAGCCGCGGCAGCAGCCAGCCGGTGGCGAAGGTGCCGACCACGCCCAGCGTCAGCACTTCTTTCTCCCCACTGCCGGTGAAGCGGGCCAGCGCCAGGGTGATCCGCTGGAAGGCCTCGTTCATCACCGGATACAGCGCCGCTCCCTCATCGGTGAGCGCCACGCCACGGGGCAGGCGATGGAACAGGCGAACACCCAGGCGTTCTTCCAGGCCGCGTATCTGGTGGCTGAGCGCGGCCTGGCTGACGCACAGCTCCAGCGCGGCGCGGGTCAGGTTCTGGTGGCGCGCGGCGGCCTCGAAGGCGCGCAGGGCGTTGAGCGGTAGCGAAGGTGACAACATGCCATGTCGTAATGAGCTGGATTGATGTCGGATGGTAGCGCGCTGCGATCATCAGGTCGCTGGGCGTGGGCCCTGAGGGAACTGCCATGAGAATTTCAAGGAGCTCCCCCTGAAACGTCGTGCTGGTCGGAAGGTCTGCCAGCGACCACCATGGGTCTCACCATCTGGAGAACGCCCATGCTGTCGCGCCGCCATTTCCTGCAGACCAGTGCCGTCGCGCTGGCGTCATCACTCGCGGTTCCGGCCCTGGCACGCAGCGCGCCCGGCCCGGCCGCGGCCAGCATCGCCACGGCTGCGGACTTCGCTGCGCTGGAAAAGGCCAGCGGCGGGCGGCTCGGGGTGACCCTGCTGGACACCCGCACCGGCAAGCGGGTGGGGCACCGCCAGGACGAACGCTTCCCGATGTGCAGCACGATCAAGTGGATGCTCGCCGCAGCGGCACTGCATCGGGCCGATGGCCAGCCGGGCTTCCTCGACGAGCGCCTGCCGATGCGCGCGGAGGACCTGATCGACCATGCGCCGACGACCCGCCGGCACGTGGGCAAGGACCTGAGCGTGCGCGACCTTTGCCGCACTGCGATGGTGACCAGCGACAATCCGGCGGCGAACCTGCTGCTGCGGCACCTGGGCGGGCCGCCGGCGCTGACGGTCTTCATGCGTTCCCACGGTGACGCGGTGACCCGTAGTGATCGGTACGAGCCGGAACTCAACCGGTTCACGCCGGGCGACCCGCGCGACACCACCAGTCCCGCCGCCAGCGCGGTCAGCCTGCGGCGGTTCGTGCTCGGCGCTGCGCTGCGGCCGGCATCGCGGCAGCAGCTGGCCGACTGGCTGATCGACAACGAGACCGGCGATGCGACGCTGCGGGCCGGGCTGGGCAAGCGATGGCGGGTCGGTGACAAGACCGGCAGCAACGGCAAGGACACGCGCAACGACATCGGCGTGCTGTGGCCACTGGGCGGTGGCACCGCGTGGGTACTCACCGCTTACCTGCAGGGCGCCAGCGTGGACAGCGGCCAGCGCGACGCGGTGCTGGCCCGGGTGGCCGCGTTGGCCGACGGGATGATCGGCTGACGCAGGGCGAGCAAGCTCGCCCGCTACGGGTGCCGCCGCTAGGCGGCCCTGCTGCTGCCTTCCACTGCTTCCAGGAACTCGCGTCCCCAGCGGTCCACGTCGTAGTACTCCACGATGCCGTGCAACTGGCGCTGGCGTGCTTCGGCCTCTTCTTCGGGCATCAGCAGCGCCTGCATCAGGCCGGCGGCCAGATCGGCCGGATCATGCGGATTGGTCAGCACCGCGCCTTTCAGCTCGGCGGCCGCGCCGGCGAACTCGCTCAGCACCAGAACCCCGTTGCTGCCTTCGATGCCGTGGGTGGCGATGAACTCCTTGGCCACCAGGTTCAGGCCGTCACGCAGCGGGGTGATCCACATCACCTGCGCAGCGGCGTAGTGCGCCACCACCTGCTCGAACGGCAGGGCCTTGGCGAAGAAGCGCACTGGCGTCCAGTCCAGCCGTGCGAAGCGGCCGTTGATGCGGCCCACCGCCTGCTCGATCTGGTTCTGCAGGGTGCGGTACACGGTCATTTCGCGTGCGGCCGGCACGCAGACCATCAGCAGGGTGACCTGGCCGCACTGCTCCGGATGCTGCTCCAGCACCCGTTCAAAGGCTTCCAGCTTTGCCAGCGTGCCTTTGGTGTAGTCCAGCCGTTCCACCGACAGTACCAGCTTGCGCGCGCCGATTTCGCGGCGGAGCTTGAAAATGTCGTTGCGCACGTCGCTTCGCGCCAGCGTGTCATGGATGCGGCGAAGGTCGGTGCCGACCGGGTGGGCACCCAAGGCGACGTCACGGTCGCCCACGCGCAGGCGGGTGGTCATAGTGTCCAGCCCCACCGCGCAGCCGTAGGTAAGGAAGCGCGGGGCGCAGTTTTCCCAGGCCAGGCGCTCCACCGGTGCGGCACCACGGACCACGTCCACGAAGTTCTCCACCTGCCGCGGGATGTGGAAGCCGATGTAGTCGCAGGACAGCAGGCTGCCGATGATCTCGCGGCGCCACGGCACCACGTTGAACACATCCGCCGAAGGGAAATAGGTGTGGTGGAAGAAGGCGATCTTGACGTCCGGGCGCAGCTCGCGCAGGTAGGCCGGCACCATCCACAGGTTGTAGTCGTGGATCCATACCGTTGCCCCGTGCGCCGCTTCGGCCGCGGTGGCTTCGGCGAACTTGCGGTTGACCTTCAGGAACACCTGCCAGTCGTCTTCGCGGAAGCGCGCGCGTTCCCAGAACACATGCAGCATCGGCCAGAACGCTTCCTTGGAAAAACGCTTGTAGAAGATGTCCACTTCCTGCCGGCTCAGCGGTACGCGGGTGGCGCGCAGGGTGGGGTACTGGGTTTCGTCCACCTGCACGTGGCGCTGGAACGGCCGGTGCTTGGGATCATCGATGCCCCAGGCGATCCAGCTGCCTTTCTGCCCGCCCTTGAAGAAGCTCAGCAGCGAGGGAATGATGCCGTTCGGCGAACGCGGCGGACGCTGCACCAGCTTGCCGTCCTCGATCGCTTCATCGAAGGGCAGGCGGTGGTAGACCATCAGCAACTGGGCGCCTTCGTGCGACACCGGCGCGGGGGCGGCCAGGTGCGGATCGCGCGCGTCCAGCAGGTTGAAATGGGTGATCGCTTCGAGGATGCCGCCGCAGCCGGGCGCCTGCGCGTGCAGCGTGCGCTGCTGGCCGGCGGTGGCCTCCAGCAGGGCCGGTTCGGACTGGCCGACGCACACGCCGCGGAAGCCGGCGACGTACATGGACAGATCATTGAGCGTATCGCCGGCGACCAGGATGCGTTCGACCGGCAGGCCCAGCGTGCGCGCCAGTGCGGCCAGCGTGCGGCCCTTGTCGGTGCCCGGCGGCAGGATGTCGAGATAACGGTCGGCCGAATACAGCACATCGCAGCCCAGCGAGCGTGCGGTCTGTTCGATCTGCGCGCGCAGCGGGGCGAGCGTCTTCGGGTCGCAGAAGTACGAGCAGCGGCGTTCCTGTGGCACGTCCTGGCGCTGCAGCGCGGTGTAGGGGCGCATAGCGGCAGCCACTACGTGCTCGCCGGGCCAGTGCGCTTCGATCATCGACTGCAGCGGCTGCAGGGGTTGCAGGGTGTGGCCATCGACCACGGTGGCGCCGACATCGCAGACGATGTAGTCCGGGCGCGGGATCGAGGGGTCGGATAGCAGGGGCATCACCGCTTCCAGGCCGCGGCCGGTGATGAAGATGAGCTTGATGCCGGGATGCTGGTCGATCAGCCGGTACAGGCGGTGGCGCTGTTCGGCGCTGCCTGCCAGGAAGGTGCCATCCAGGTCGGTGGCCAATATCAGTTGCGGCGGTGCTGCGGTTTCAACAGCGGGGATTACGGGTTCGGTAGCAGAGGGAGGGCTTCCAACAGTCAATGCGTTTCCTTTTCAGGGTGGAGGGGAGTTTCGGTTTCGGGCATCAGTTCCAGTGCCGACGGCGTGGTGCGCAGCATCGCGCGGAACGGTGCCGGATGGGTGCGCAGGCGGGCATGCGAGAGCAGCCGCATGCCGGTGAAGACGGCCAGGCAGGTCAACACGGCCGCGAAGTACAGCGGCAGCGCGGGGGCTCCGAAGCGGCTCATCAGCGCGCCGGCGATGGCCGGGCCGACCGCCGCGCCGACGCCATGCACCAGCAGCAGGCTGCTGCAGCCGGACAGCAGGTCTTCGCTGGCCAGGTAATCGAGCATGTGCGCCACCGCGAAGGGGTACAGCGCGAACACCAGCCCGCCGTAGCAGAACACCAGCAGGAACATCACGTGCAGTTGCTGCTGGATCAGCGGCATGGCCGCCAGCACCGCCAGTCCGGCGGCGGCCAGGCTGACCGCCATCAGGCCGATGCGCCGGTCGTGGCCATCGCTGATGCGGCCGAGCGGCCATTGCAGCAGGGCACCGCCGGCGATGGCGGCCAGCATGAACAACGGCACGCCATCGCCGCTGAGGCCGATGTCCCCGGCAAATACCGGCAGCAGGCCCCAGAACGGGCCCATCGCCAGCCCGGACAGGCCGGCGGCCACGGTGGCCACCGGTGCCAGGGCGTACAGGTTGCCAAGTTTCAGGCGCGGCACGTTGGGCACGTCCGGCTGCTGCAGGCGGGTGGCGGTGACCGGCAGCATCGCCGCGCACACCAGCAGCGCGGTGACGGTGAACATCGCCGCCGCGCCGGCATCGCCGAGCATCAGCAGCACCTGCCCCAGCGCCAGCGCGGACAGGTTGATCATCATGTACAGCGAAAACACCCGGCTGCGCCGCTGCGGATCGGGCTCGGCGTTGAGCCAGCTTTCGATGACGGTATACAGGCCGACCAGCGCGATGCCAGTGACCACCCGCAGCAGGCCCCAGCCCCACGGGTCCAGCCACAGCGGATGCAGCAGCACGGCCATGGTGGCGAGGGCGGCGTGGAAGGCGAAGGCGCGGCTGTGGCCCATGCGCCGGATCAACGGCGGGGCGGTGAAGGTGCCGACGAAGAAGCCGGCGAAATAACCGGACATCACCCAGCCCAGCGCGTTGGCGCTGAAGCCTTCCTGCCCGCCGCGCACGGCCAGCAGGGTGCCCAGCAGGCCGCCGCCGGTGAGCAGCAAAGCCACGCCAAGCAGCAGTGAAGTCAGCCGCAACATGGGTGCGACCTTCGTGGGGAAGGTTTGGCAAACACGTCACCGACCTTAACACAGGGGGTCTGCCGGGCCGCTTGCAATGCCTTAACATGCGCGCCTGATTTCCTACCTGACGACTACGATGCCGATCTACGGATTCGCCTGCGCCGACTGCGGCCACACCTTTGACCGCCTGCAGAAGATTGCTGATGCAGACCCGACGCAGTGCCCGTCCTGTGGCCAGGAAACGGTGAAGCGGCAGATCACCGCGCCCTCGTTCCGGCTGGCTGGCGGAGGCTGGTATGAGACCGATTTTGGTTCCAACAAGAAAAACCTGGCGGAAAAACCCGCAGCCGCGGCACCTGCGAAGAGCGAGTAAGCACAGAGGGTTTGCGCCATGCCGCGTGGCTGGGTAGGGTGGAGCGATGAACCTGCTCCGGACGTCTTCCCTCGCTATGCTGCTGGCCCTTGCAGGGTGCAGCAACCCTTCCCCTGATCCGGTGGCGCACGAGGTGTCCAACGCGCCGGCCGATGCCTTCCTTGCCAGCGTGGCCGCCTATTGTGGCAAGGCCTTTGCTGGACAGGTGGTGGAAGACAACCCGGCCAGCACCGGGCCGGACCCGTTCGCGGGCAAACGGTTGGTGATGCACGTGCGTGGTTGCCAAGACCCGGCCCATCAGCTGCGGATCCCGTTCCATGTCGGCGATGACCACTCGCGCACCTGGGTGTTGAGCCGAACCGAAAGTGGGCTGCGCCTGAAGCACGACCATCGGCATGCCGACGGCAGCCCGGATGCGATCAGCCTGTATGGCGGCGACAGCAGGCGTCCGGGCACGGCGCAGCGCCAGGAGTTCCCGGCCGATACCGATTCGGTGGCGATGTTCCGCAAGGCGGACATGCTGGCGTCCACGCACAACACCTGGGCGATGGAGATCGATCCGGATCGGCAGTTCGTCTACGAACTGACCCGGCCCGATGGGCGACGCTTCCGCGTGGTGTTCGACCTGTCGCGGCCGGTGGCATTGCCGCCGGCACCCTGGGGCGCCGACAAGCCCGCCGGCCGGGTGGGTAACGGCGGGTAGCGCCGAGCCATGCTCGGCCAGCGCAGCGGCGAGAGCGTGACGACCAACGGTCGTCACCCACCAGGACGGGGAGCGGACGGCCAGCGGCCGTCATTACCGGAAGCGGCGTGGCTGGGTCAGCGCACGCCGAAGCGCGCGCGGCAGCCGTTGCTGACCCACAGGCTGTCATTGTTGTAGCCCCAGGTCTGGTTCTCACGGCAGGCGCTGCCGGACAGCTGTTCGATCAGCACCGGCCGGCCGCGGCGTGCTTCCCACGCGCAGGTGGAGCGGCGCTTGTCGTTGCTGCTGCAGGTGACGCTGTAGTTGTTGTTGGCCCCGCCCCAGCCGCCGCCCCAGTTGCCCCCGCTGGAGCCGCGGGCTTGGGCGAACTCGCCGCGGCAGCCGCCATTGACCCAGACCGCGCCATCACGGGTGCCCCAGGTGCGGCCTTCCACGCAGGCCGTGCCGGAGATCTGCCGGACCAGCCGGGCATTGCGCCAGCCTGTATTGCACACCCGCTCGCGGTTGTTCTGGCTCTCGCAGCGGATGCTGCCGCTGTGCTGCCCGCCGCCGCCCCAGTTCCCGCCGCTACCCCCATTGCCGCCTCCGCGCAGCGAGGTGGCGATGTCCTGCTTGATGCGCGAAAAGCCCCAGCCGGAGTTGACCTGTGCCAGGTAGAACTGCAGCTGGTCGTCGGGAATGCGGCGTCCGTTGGACTGTTCGGCGTACTCCTGGCTGATCACCCGGGTCCGGTCGTTGCTGGAAAGCTGGGCCAGGTTCTCCGGCGCATAGGCACGGGTGCCGATCTGGGCATGGGCGGGAAACAGCGGGGCAGAGCAGGCAAGCGCGGTGGCCAGGCAGGCCAGGGTCCAGCGGTTCATGGCGACATCCCCGAGCGGTCGATGGTCCGCGAATATAGGTACGAACTGGATTAAATCGGTGTGACTGCCAAGGATTTGCCCCCGGTGGGGGCTCGGCCCCAGAATAACCGGCTTTCCGGTCCTTCCTGGCGCCGGCGTACAACAGCGGAGCTTTCCCCCATGCGTACCCACTTCTGCGGCCTGGTCGACGAGACCCTGATCGGCCAGACTGTCACCCTCGCCGGCTGGACCGACGTGGCCCGTAACCAGGGCGGCGTGTGCTTCATCGATCTTCGCGATCATGAAGGCATCGTGCAGGTGACGGTGGAGGTCGACAACGCCGAAGTGTTCGCCGTGGCCGCCTCGCTCGGTTACGAGGACGTGCTGCAGGTGGAAGGCGTGGTGCGTGCCCGTCACGCGGTCAACGACAAGATGGCCACCGGCAAGGTGGAAGTGATCGCCACCGCCATCACCGTGCTCAACAAGGCCGCGCCGTTGCCGTTCCACGCGCACGAGAATCCGGGCGAAGAAACCCGCCTGAAGTACCGTTACCTGGACCTTCGCCGCCCGGAAATGCAGCGCATGCAGCGCACCCGCATCAAGCTGGTGCAGGCGCTGCGCCGCCACCTGGACGAGCGTGGCTTCCAGGACATCGAAACCCCGATCCTGACCAAGGCCACCCCGGAAGGCGCGCGCGACTTCCTGGTGCCGGCGCGCATGCACCCGGGCGAGTTCTACGCCCTGCCGCAGAGCCCCCAGTTGTTCAAGCAGATCCTGATGGTGGCCGGCTTCGACCGCTACTACCAGATCGCGCGCTGCTTCCGCGACGAGGCCCTGCGTGCCGACCGCCAGCTGGAGTTCACCCAGCTCGACATGGAATTCGCCTTCGTGCGCGAGCAGGACGTGCAGGATTTCGTCGAGGACATGATCCGCGGCATCTTCAAGGAAGTGGTCCAGGTGGAGCTGGCTGCACGCTTCCCGCGCATGACCTGGGCCGAGGCGATGCGTCGCTATGGCTCGGACAAGCCGGACCTGCGCATCGCGCTGGAACTGGTGGACGTGGCCGAGCTCGTCAAGTCCAGTGAGTTCCCGGTGTTCAGCGCGGCCGCCAGCGATGCCGATGGCCGCGTGGCCGCGCTGCGCATCCCGGGCGGTGGCAGCCTGAGCCGAAAGCAGATCGACGAATACGCCGCCCACGCCGCCAAATACGGTGCCAAGGGCCTGGCCTACATCAAGATCAGCGACACCGGTGAGGTCAGCTCGCCGATCCAGAAATTCTTCACCGAAGACGGCTTCGCCGCACTGCTGGCCCACGTCGGCGCCGGCAATGGAGACATCGTGTTCTTCGGCGCGGGCGGCTACAACAAGGTGTCCGATTTCATGGGCGCGCTGCGTCTGAAGGCCGGCAAGGACTTCGGCCTGGTCGCCGATGGCTGGGCACCGCTGTGGGTGACCGACTTCCCGATGTTCGAATGGGACGAGGAAGCGCAGCGCTACGTCGCCCTGCACCACCCCTTCACCGCACCGGCGGTGGATGACATCACCGACCTGCGCGCGCATGCCAAGACCGCGGTGTCGCGTGGCTATGACATGGTGCTCAACGGCAACGAGATCGGCGGCGGTTCGATCCGTATCCACCGTCCGGACATGCAGAGCGCGGTCTTCGAGCTGCTCGGCATCGACGCCGAAGAAGCCCGTGCCAAGTTCGGCTTCCTGCTGGATGCGCTGAACTACGGCGCGCCGCCGCACGGGGGCATCGCCTTCGGCATCGACCGCATCGCCGCGCTGATGGCCGGTACCGAGTCGATCCGCGACGTGATCCCGTTCCCGAAGACGACCGGTGCGCAGTGCCTGATGACCGATGCGCCGTCGCCGATCGCCGATGCGCAGCTGGCTGAAGTGCACATCCAGGTGCGTCCAAAGAAGGGCTGAGGTCGCTCCAGGGCTGCCGTGCACGGGCCGGCAGCCTTTCCCACCACGCCGTCGCGACGGCTCGACGCTACGAGGCAAGCACATGGTCCTGGGTTCCTATGCGATCCGCCGTGCCAGCGTGGACGACGCGGCAATCCTGTCGGTGCTGGCCGCGCGCACCTTCACCGAGACTTTCGGCCATCTGTATCCGCCCCGGCACCTGCAGGATTTCCTCGACGAAAACTACGCGGTGGAGCGCCAGCGCATCATCCTGGCGCACCCGGATTACGCGGTCTGGCTGCTGGAGCACGAAGGCGTGGCGATCGGCCATGCGGCGGCCGGTCCGTGCGGCCTGCCGCACCCGGACGTGCAGCCCGGCGACGGTGAATTGAAGCGGCTGTACCTGATCAAGGCCGAGCAGAGCTGCGGCTGGGGCAGCCGACTGTTGGAGACCGCGCTGGCCTGGCTGGAGCGCGACGGCCCACGCCCGCTGTGGCTGGGGGTATGGTCGGAAAACTTCGGCGCGCAGCGCTTCTATGCCCGTTACGGCTTCCACAAGGTGGGCGAATACCTGTTCCCGGTCGGTGAGACCCAGGATCTGGAGTTCATCCTGCGGCGTGAACCGTCGTCCGGCTGAGGGCGTAGTTTCACTGACGCTTTCTGCGTGCTGGCGCTCAATCGTGGCACCATGCACCTGCATGCCACGCCACACAGCCAGCCTACATCGATGACTGCTTCCGTCCTGCTCCTGCATGGCATCTGGAACGCCCGCGCCTGGGTCGGTCCACTCGCCTGGCGCCTGCGTGCGCGCGGCTTCCAGGTCGAGACTTTCGGCTATTCAAGCGTGCTGGGCGGCCCCGAAGTGGCCGTCCCGCAATTGTTGGAACGTCTGCAACAGCGCGGGCCGGTCTCGCTGGTGGGCCACAGCCTGGGCGGGCTGGTGGCGCTGGAGGCGTTGCGTCAGGCGCCGGACCTGCAGGTGCAGCGCGTGGTCTGCCTGGGCTCGCCGCTGCGCGGCAGTGGCACCGCGCGCATCCTGGCCGAACACGGCTGGTCCGCAGCGCTCGGGCGCAGCAGCGGACTGCTGCTGGACGGGCTGCCGGACTGGCAGGGCGAGGCGAGGGTGGGACTGGTCGCCGGTTGCGTGCCGCACGGCCTCGGCAGCCTGCTGGGCGCGCTGGAAGGTGACTCCGACGGCACCGTGGCGTTGGCTGAAACCCGCTTGCCGGGACTGGCCGACCATTGTGTCGTGCGCTGTTCCCACAGCGGGCTGGTGTTCTCGCTGGAGGCAGCGCGGCAGACCGCGCAGTTCCTGCGCCACGGACGCTTTCATCCGGGCCAGGCCTCCGCGGCGGCCTGACCGCGCCAGGTCCTGCGGCAGGGTGGACACGGTTGTGGCGCCCGATCAGGTAGAATCCGCGCCCTGTTCCTGAAGCTGCCAAACGGAAGCCCCCATGGGTAGAGGTCCCTCCATCGAAGGCCGCAAAAACGCGTCTGACGCGAAGCGCGGCAAGATTTTCACCAAGATCATCCGCGAGATCGGCGTTGCCGCGCGCGGTGGCGGAGGCGACCCCAACAACAACCCGCGCCTGCGCGTGGCCATGGATAAGGCGCTGTCCTCGAACATGTCCAAGGACGTGATCGAGCGGGCGATCAAGAAGGCCACCGGCGAGCTGGAAGGCGTGGAGTACGAAGAGATCCGCTACGAGGGTTATGCGCCCGGCGGCGTGGCCGTGATCGTCGACTGCCTGACCGACAACAAGGTGCGTACCGTCGCCGATGTCCGCCATGCGTTCAGCAAGTGCGGCGGCAACATGGGCACCGAAGGCTCGGTGGCGTTCATGTTCAAGCGCCTGGGCGTGATCAGCTATGCGCCGGGTGCCGATGAAGACCGCATCACCGAAGCCGCCATCGAGGCCGGTGCGGACGACATCGTGGTGTACCCCGATGACGCCTCCATCGACGTGGTTACCGCCCCGGATGCCTTCCACGCCGTGCGCGATGCGATGGCGGCCGCGGGGCTGCCGAGCGACCACGCCGAGATCACCTTCCGCGCCGACAACGACATTGCCGTGGAGGGCGACACCGCCCTGCAGGTGAAGAAGCTGCTGGACATGCTGGAAGACCTCGACGACGTGCAGGATGTCTACTCCAACGCCGATCTCGGCGCGCACGCCTAAGCCCGTCGATGACCCGCATCCTCGGCATCGACCCCGGTTCGCAACGTACCGGGGTCGGCATCATCGACGTCGATGCGGCCGGCCGTGTCAGCCATGTACACCACCAGCCGCTGGTGTTGCTGGGCGCTGACGATTTCCCGCAGCGGATGAAGATCCTGGTGCTGGGACTGGCCGATCTGATCATCGAGTACCAGCCGCAGGAAGTGGCCATCGAAAAGGTGTTCATGGCGCGCAACCCGGATTCGGCGCTGAAACTCGGCCAGGCCCGCGGGGCGGCGATTTCGGCCGTGGTGCTGCGTGACCTGCCGGTCAGCGAGTACGCGGCCAGCGAGATCAAGCTGGCGGTGGTGGGGCGCGGCGGAGCGGAAAAACAACAGGTCCAACACATGGTCGGGCTCATGCTCGGCCTGAAGACGAAGCTGCAGGCCGACGCCGCTGATGCGTTGGCCGTGGCCATCACCCATGCCCACGTACGGGCCACGGCCAACCGCCTGGGGCTCAGCGCCCGCCAGGCGTGGGGCCGGAAATGAGGAGCACTGCTGCATGATCGGTCGCCTGCGTGGAATCGTCGCCTACAAGGCGCCGCCGTGGCTGGTGGTGGACGTCAACGGGGTCGGCTACGAGCTGGAAGCCCCGATGAGCACGTTCTACGACCTGCCCGACATCGGCCGCGAGGTGATCCTGTACACGCACTACGCGCAGAAGGAAGACAGCGTGTCGCTGTACGGCTTCCTGCGCGATGGCGAGCGCCGCCTGTTCCGTGACGTGCAGAAGGTCAGCGGCATCGGCGCGAAGATCGCGCTGGCGGTGCTGTCGGCGGCCAGCGTGGAGGAGTTCGTGCGGATGGTGCAGTCCGGGGACGTCACCGCGCTGACCCGCATCCCGGGCATCGGCAAGAAGACCGCCGAGCGCATGGTGCTGGAACTGCGCGACCGTGCTGCCCAGCTGGGCGCCGGCGGCGCGCTGCCCTCCAGCAGTGGGCCGGCCGCGGCCGATCCGGTGTCCGAAGCCACCGTCGCGCTGCAGCAGCTGGGCTACAAGCCGGCCGAGGCGGCGCGCATGGCGCGCGATGCCAATGCCGAGGGCGACGACGTCGCCATGGTCATCCGCAAGGCCCTGCAGTCGGCGCTGCGCTGAGCCTGCCCTTACCTTTCGATACCCCCACCGAGTCCCGCCATGTCCACCCCCAGCAACCCGCAAGATGGCAGCCACGGCCATGCCCCCACCGGGAGCAGCATGGCCTTGGTCGTCGGTGCGATCGGCGTGGTGTTCGGTGATATTGGCACCAGCCCACTGTACACCCTGAAGGAAGCATTCTCCGGCCACTACGGGCTGACCAGCGACCATGACACCGTGCTGGGCGTGCTGTCGCTGTCGTTCTGGGCGCTGATCCTGGTGGTGACCTTGAAGTACGTCACCATCATCATGCGCGCCGACAACGAAGGCGAGGGCGGCATCATGGCGCTGATGGCGCTGACCCAGCGCACGCTGAGCAAGGGCTCGCGCTCGGCCTACGTGGTTGGCATCCTCGGCATTTTCGGCGCTTCGCTGTTCTTCGGCGACGGCGTGATCACGCCGGCCATTTCGGTGCTGGGCGCCGTGGAAGGCCTGGAAATCGCCGCGCCCGGCCTGCATCGCTTCATCCTGCCGATCACCATCGTGGTGCTGCTGGCGGTGTTTGCCGCGCAGCGTTTCGGCACGGAGAAAATCGGCAAGGCGTTCGGGCCGATCACCAGCATCTGGTTCATTTCGCTGGCGGCGATCGGCCTGTACAACATCTTCGACGCTCCTGAAGTGCTGAAAGCCTTCAACCCGTGGTGGGCGATCCGGTTCTTCATGGACCATGGCTGGCACGGGGTGTTCATCCTCGGCGCAGTGGTGCTGGCGGTCACCGGTGGTGAGGCGCTGTACGCGGACATGGGCCACTTCGGTGCCAAGCCGATCCGCCACGCCTGGTACTTCTTCGTGCTGCCATGCCTGGTGATGAACTACCTGGGCCAGGGCGCGCTGGTGCTGGAGCATCCCGAAGCGGTGAAAAACCCGTTCTTCGAAGCGGTGCCGGACTGGGCGCTGTACCCGATGATCATCCTGGCCACGATGGCGGCGGTGATCGCCTCGCAGTCGGTGATCACCGGGGCGTTCTCGGTGTCCCGCCAGGCGATGCAGCTGGGCTACATCCCGCGCATGCGGATCAAGCACACCTCGCATGACACCATCGGCCAGATCTACATCCCGGGCATCAACTGGGGCCTGGCGGTGATGGTGATCGGCCTGGTGCTGGCGTTCCAGAGCTCGTCCAACCTGGCGGTGGCCTACGGCATTTCGGTGTCCGGCACGATGTTGATCGATACCCTGCTGCTGGCCCTGGTGGCGCGCAGTCTGTGGCCGAAATCGCGGCACTGGATCGTCGCGCTGTGCGTGGTGTTCTTCATCATCGACCTGGGCTTCGTGATCGCCAACGGCGCCAAGCTGATGCAGGGCGCGTGGTTCCCGGTGGTGCTGGGCATCCTGCTGTTCACCCTGATGCGCACCTGGCGCCGCGGCCGCGAGCTGCTGCGCGATGAGATCCGCAAGGACGGCATCCGCCTGGATACCTTCCTGCCGGGGCTGATGCTGGCGCCGCCGGTCCGGGTGCCGGGCACGGCGGTGTTCCTGACCGCCGATCCGACCGTGGCGCCGCATGCGCTGATGCACAACCTGAAGCACAACAAGGTGCTGCACGAGCGCAATGTGTTCCTGCATGTGGTGACCCTGCCGGTGCCGTACGCGCCGGAGGGGCATCGGTTGAAGATTGAATCGGTCGGCGATGATTTCCACCGGGTCTACGTCAAGTTCGGTTTCATGGAGACCCCGGACGTGCCGCTGGCGCTGATGCGTTCGTGCGACCACGGCGGGATCTACTTCGATCCGATGGACACCACGTTCTTCGCCAGCCGCGAGACCATCGTGGCCACCGCCAACCGCGGCATGCCGATCTGGCGCGACAAGCTGTTCGCGCTGATGCATCGCAACGCCGCGCCGGCGACGGGGTTCTTCCGGATTCCCGGCAACCGGCTGGTGGAACTGGGCGCTCAGGTCGAGATCTAGTTTTTATTGCGCTGCGCGCGGCTTTCAGGCGCGAGCAACGGCAAAGGCAACCGCAAAAGCTGCGGGCTGCTTGGAGGCGGGGCGGGGAGGCTGTGCAGGACACGCCGTGAACCCCTCCCTGGGGGCTCGCTGTTGCCATCCATGGCAACAGACGGTCCTGCACAGCCTCCCCGCCCCACCTTCGACAGGTCCATGGTGGCCATGGTAGGGCCGACCCATGGTCGGCGGATGTTTCCGCCAACGGCCCGCTGCGCTCGCCGAGCGTGGCTATGCCGGTCGTCCTGACCGGCACCCTACGGGCCGTCGCAGGCGACGTTGGCAGCGGCTCCTGCCGCTGCCTTCGGCGCTACCGCTTTTCTTCTTTTTTCATACGCGGGTGGCGGCCACCGGAACCTGTCAGGGGCCGGGCGGTGGGGCTGGGCGGGGGCGTTGAGCGCCATGGATGGCGCGAAACGAGGCCCGCATGGATGCAGTTTCTGCCGTCCCCCGACCAGCCCCACCGCCCGGCCCAACCCCAGAAGCAGCTTTAAAGCCCCACCCGCGAGGGGGCATCACCCGTTCGATCACCCCCCAATCGCACGGCGCGCGCCCGATTTGCCGCATAATCGGCAGATGACCGAACACCGCATCATTGGCGCCGACGCCACCCGCGAGGATGACGCCGTCGATGCCAGCATCCGCCCCAAACGCATGGCCGATTACCTCGGCCAGGTGCCGGTGCGCGAGCAGATGGACATCTACATCCAGGCCGCCAAGGCACGCGGCGATGCGCTGGACCACGTGCTGATCTTCGGGCCGCCGGGACTGGGCAAGACCACCCTCAGCCATGTCATCGCCAATGAACTGGGCGTGGCGCTGCGGGTGACCTCCGGGCCGGTGATCGAAAAGGCCGGTGACCTGGCCGCGCTGCTGACCAACCTGCAGCCGCACGATGTGCTGTTCATCGATGAAATCCACCGCCTGTCGCCGGTGGTCGAGGAAGTGCTGTACCCGGCGATGGAAGACTTCCAGATCGACATCATGATCGGCGAGGGGCCCGCAGCGCGCTCGATCAAGCTCGACCTGCCGCCGTTCACCCTGGTCGGGGCGACCACCCGCGCCGGCCTGCTCACCGCGCCGTTGCGCGACCGCTTTGGCATCGTCCAGCGGCTGGAGTTCTATACCGCCGAAGAACTGACGCGCATCGTGCGCCGCTCGGCGAAGATCCTCGGCATCGACTGCACCGCCGACGGGGCAGGGGAGATCGCACGGCGTTCGCGCGGCACCCCGCGCATCGCCAACCGGCTGCTGCGGCGCGTGCGTGACTACGCCCAGGTCAAGGCCAACGGGCACATCGACCAGGACGTGGCGCAGGCTGCAATGGTGATGCTGAAGGTCGATCCGGAGGGCTTCGACGAGCTCGACCGGCGCTTCCTGCGCACCCTGGTCGACTACTTCGATGGCGGCCCGGTGGGCGTGGAATCGATGGCTGCGGCGCTGTCCGAAGAACGCGGTACGCTGGAAGACGTGGTCGAACCCTACCTGATCCAGCAGGGCTTCCTGGTGCGCACCGCACGTGGCCGGATGGCCACGCATCGCGCGTATCGCCATCTCGGCCTGAAGCCGAAGGCCCCCCCGGTAGACCTTTTCGCCGAGCAATCCGACAATGAGTGAGCCGCGGTTCAGTTGGCCGACACGCATTTACTGGGAAGATACCGACGCAGGTGGGGTGGTCTACCACGCCCGCTACGTGGCTTTCATGGAACGGGCACGCACCGAATGGATGCGGGCGCTGGGCTTCGGCCAGGAGCGCATGCGCAGCGAACACGGCATGGTGTTCGCGGTCCGCTCCATGGAGATGGACTTCATCAGGCCGGCGCGACTGGACGATGCGCTGCAGGTGAGCGCCACGCTGGTGCAGTGCCGGCGCGCCAGCATGGTCTTTGCCCAGCAGGTGCTGCGCGATGGCCAGGTGCTGCTGGACGCGCAGGTCAGGATTGCCGCACTGGATGCGGAATCCTTCCGCCCGCGCGGCATGGACGATGCGCTGCTGGCGGTCCTGAAGTCGCACGAACACCCCCTTACTCCACACAATCCTGATTTGCAGACTGAGGAACAACGATGATCGCAATGCTTCTGGGCCTGCAGGCCACGGTGGTCGAGGCGCTGCCGGAGGACGTCACCAGCGCCGCCGCCGAAACCGCCGTACAGGCCTCGCGCAGCGGCATCAATTACTGGGAGCTGATGACCAAGGCCAGCATTCCGGTGATCATCATCGTGCTGCTGCTGCTGGCCGGTTCGTTCATCAGCTGGGTGATCATCTTCCGCAAGGCCCGCGTGTTCTCGCAGGCCACCCGGGAAGCGGATGAGTTCGAGAACCGCTTCTGGTCCGGCGCCGACCTCGGCAAGCTGTACTCCTCCGCCACCGACCGCAACCGCAGCGTGGGCGGCCTGGAAGCCATCTTCGAAGCCGGTTTCCGCGAGTACAACCGTCTGCGCGACCGTCGCGGGCTGGACGGCCGTGCACTGCTGGAAGGCGCGCAGCGCGCCATGCGGACCACCTACACCCGCGAAGTGGACCGCCTGGAGCGCAACCTGGAGCTGCTGGCCAACATCGGCTCCACCGCCCCCTACGTGGGCCTGGTCGGCACCGTGTTCGGCATCATGGTGACCATGCACGACATGATCAACAGCGGTGAGCAGGCCGGCATCGCGTCGGTGGCGCCGGGCATCTCCGAAGCCCTGTTCGCTACTGCCATCGGCCTGTTCGTGGCCATCCCCGCAGTGTGGGCGTACAACCGTTTCACCACGCGCGTGGAGCGCATGGCGGTGCGGTTCGAAACCTTCGCCGATGAGTTCAGCTCCATCCTGCAGCGCCAGACCGGCGCAGACGACTGAGCCCAGGCGAGGAGCCCACCATGAGTGCCATCGGTCGCCGCAAGCGGCGCAAGCTCAAATCCGAAATCAACGTCGTGCCGTACATCGACGTCATGCTCGTGCTGTTGATCATCTTCATGGTCACCGCGCCGCTGCTGACGCTGAGCTTCGAGGTTGAACTGCCCCGTTCCAACGCGAAGGCGCTGGAGAGCAAGCAGGATCCGATCGTCGTTTCCGTGCGCGCGGACGGCCAGCTGAGCCTGAAGCTGTCCGACGAAAAGCAGCCCACGGCGATGTCCGCCGAGGAGATGCAGGCCCGGCTGGGCGGCATCGTGGCGCAGGACAAGTCGGTCCGCGTGATCGTCGCCGCCGACCGTGCCGTGGCCTATGAAAAGGTCGTGGCGGCAATGGACGTGCTGAAGCGCGCGAACGTGGAAAAGGTTGGCCTGGCCACCGATGCACAGTGACGCCTTGCCGCCGCCGCGCGACGAAGAACAGGGCTGGGCCTGGCCGGTAAGCCTGGCCGCGCTGGTCCACCTGCTGCTTGCGCTGGTCTTCATCGTGGCCTGGCTGTGGTCGCCCGAGCGCAACACCGAAGCCGCTGCCGGGGACCCGGCGGTGCAGGCCGACATGGCCCTGTCCAGCGCCGAGGCGTCGGCGGCACGGCAGGCCCTGCGCCAGTCCGAGCGCCTGGAAACCCTGCCCGAGCCGATCCCCGAGCCCATCGCAGAGCCCGAACCGATCCCGGAAGACACCATCCCGCCGCCGCAGCCGACCCCCGAACCGCGCCCGATGGACGCGCCCACGCCGCAGCAGTCGCAGGCGCAGGAGCGCGTGGCGCAGCCGGACAAGGTCGATCAGGACGCGGTCAGCGCGCTGGCCATTTCGCAGGAAAAGGCCAAGCAGGAACAGGAGGCGAAGCGTCGCCAGGAGCAGATCGACCTGACCGAGCGCAAGCGCCAGGAAGAGGCCGAACAACGCGCACGACTGGCCAAGCAGCAGGAAGCGGACCGCCAGAAGAAGATCGCCGAGGACGAGCGCAAGGCCAACGAAACCAAAGCCGAGGCGGACAAGCAGAAGAAGATCGCCGAGCTGCGTTCGCGCCGTGAGCAGGCCGAGAAGGAAGCCAAGCTGGCCGAGCAGCGGCTGCGCCAGGTGGCGGCCGCGCGCAACGCGGCGGCCGCGTCCAATGCCAGTGCCAGCAGCAGTGCGGCCTCGCAGCCGGCGGGTGGGGCAGGCGGCACCAGTGACGACCTGACCGCCAAGTACGCCGCGGCGATCCAGGCCAAGGTGCAGGACGCGTGGATCCGTCCGGACAACATCGCCTCCGGCCAGCGCTGCCAGATCGTGATCACCCAGCTGCGCGGTGGCCGCGTGCTGTCGGCCAAGGTCGGCGCCAGCTGTCCCTACGACGAGGCCGGCAAGCGCTCGATCGAAGCGGCGGTGCTGAATGCCCAGCCGCTGCCATACGCGGGCTTCGAGCAGGTGTTCAACCGCGAGCTGATCCTCAACTTCCGCCCGGATTGAGTGCCGGTGGGTGACGACCGTTGGTCGTCACGCCTTGGACAGAAGGAGCGTGACGACCAACGGTCGTCACCCACCGAAGCCCCCGGCACCCACCGAAGCCCCCGGCACCCACCGAAGCCCCGTGACCTCGTACCGACCTTGCTTTCACACCGGTCTGGTTCATGATTGCGAAACCGTTCACCCCGTTCCTGCTATCCCTCGCTGTGGTTCCTTGACTGAGCATTCCATGAAAAAGATGCCCCGCTGGATGGTCGCGTTCGCGGCCCTGTTGCTTCCCTTTGCCGCGCTCGCGCAGCAGAAGGGCCTTGAGATCGACATCGTGGGCGGCAGTGCCTCGGCCACGCCGATCACCGTCGTACCGATGCCTTACGAGGGTTCGGCCGCTGCGCCGCAGACCGACGTGGCCGCGGTGATCCGCGCCGACCTGGACCGTTCGGGCCAGTTCCGCACGCTGCCCGAAGCGCAGATCGTGGAAAAGCCCACCCGCGGCGGTGACATCCAGTTCCCCACCTGGCGCGCGCTGAAGCAGAACTACATCGTGGTCGGGCGCGTGCAGGACGCCGGGGCCGGCGCGTACCGCGTGGAGTACGAGCTGTATGACGTGCCCAAGGGCGAGCGCCTGCTGGGCCTGGCGATGACCGCACGCGGCAACGCCATGCGCGATGTCGCCCACCAGATGGCCGATGCGATCTACGAAAAGATCACCGGCGTGCGTGGCGCGTTCTGGACCCGGATCGCCTACATCACCGCCAGTGGCCGCGGCGATGCCATGCGCTACGCGCTGATGGTGGCCGATTCGGATGGCTACAACCCGCAGACCATCGTGCGTTCGGCCGAACCGCTGCTGTCGCCTTCGTGGAGCCCGGATGGCGGCAAGCTGGCCTACGTCAGCTTCGAGCGCGGCAATTCGGCCATCTACATCCAGAACATCGCCACCGGCGCACGTGAGCTGGTGACCAGCTTCCGCGGCATCAACAGTGCCCCGGCGTTCTCCCCGGACGGCCGCAAGCTGGCCCTGACGCTGTCGCGTTCGGGCAACCCGGAGGTCTACTCGATGGACCTGGGCAGCAAGCAGCTGACCCAGCTGACCAACCACCTGGCCATCGACACCGAGCCGACCTGGGCCCCGGATGGCAGCGCGGTGTATTTCACCTCCGATCGCGGTGGCCGGCCGCAGGTTTACAAGGTTTCTGCAAGCGGCGGCAGCGCCGAGCGCGTTACCTTCCAGGGCAACTACAACGCCAAGCCGTCGGTTTCCTGGGATGGCAAGAAGATCGCCGTGGCGCAGGGCTCCGGCAACAGCTACAAGGTCGCGATGATGGACAGCTCGCTGGGTTCGCCGCGCTGGAGCACGCTCTCCACCGGTTCGCTGGATGAGTCGCCCAGCTTCGCGCCGAACGCCAGCATGGTGCTCTACGCCGCGCGCGAAGGTGGCCGCGGCGTGCTGTACGCGGTGTCGGCCGATGCCCGTGTGCGCCAGCGCCTGGTGCTGGCCGATGGCGATGTTCGCGAACCTGCATGGTCGCCATACCGTACCAAGCGCTAAAAGAGTGTTAATATTTTCCGAGATTTACCCCATTCACCGGCTTAGGAGCCTCAAAGGTATCGCCATGAACAAGACCACCAAAGTTCTGCTTGTTTCCCTGTTGTCCGTGGCCGCCCTGGCCGGTTGCTCGAAGAAAGTGAAGGAAGTGCCGGCCGAGCCGGCCACCACGCCGACCACCACCCAGCCGACCGGCCCGTCGACCTCCGGCCTGTACGGCCCGGGCGACCTGGACACCGATGCCTGCCTGCGCCAGCGCGTTGTGTACTTCGACCTGGACCAGGATTCGGTCAAGGCCGAGTTCCAGGCGATCATGGCCTGCCACGCCAAGTACCTGCGTGACCGTCCGTCCTCGCGCATCACCCTGCAGGGCCACACCGACGAGCGCGGTTCGCGCGCGTACAACCAGGCCCTGGGCGAGCGTCGTGGCAACGGCGTCAGCTCCGCGCTGCAGGCCAACGGTGGTTCGGCTTCGCAGCTGACCGTCGTGTCCTACGGTGAAGAGCGTCCGGTCTGCACCGATTCGAGCGAGTCCTGCTGGTCGCAGAACCGTCGCGTCGAAATCGTCTACACCGCGCAGTAATCCATGCGCATCGGCATCAATCTGATGCTGGTCGTGGCGGCAGCCTTCATGGCTGCCGCCCCGGCGTACGCGCAGCGGCAGAGCCTTGCCGACCGCGTCGGCGCGATCGAGCAGCAGCTGTACAACAACAGTGCCAACACGGACCTGTTGAACCAGATCACCCAGCTCCGCCAGCAGGTCGGGCAGATGCAGGGCACGATCGAACAGTTGCAGCACGAAAACGCCCAGCTCAAGCAGGGCAACCAGGACGCATTCCTGGACCTGGACGAACGCCTGAACCGCCTGGAAGGTGGTGCAGCGCCGGTCGTCCCCCCGGCTCCCGGTGGCAATGCACCGCTTCCCCCGGTTCCGGCCGTGCAGCCTCCCGCAGCGGCCACTTCAGAGCGGCCGCCTTCGGTACATGGCGATGCAGGCAGCCTGGCGGTCAGCGGCGATGAGCGCACCACCTACAACGTCGCCTTCGATGCACTGAAGGCCGGCAAGTACGATGACTCCGCGCAGCTGTTCCTGAGTTTCCTGGAGTTGTACCCCAGCGGTGTCTACGCCCCCAACGCGCTGTACTGGCTGGGCGAAAGTTATTACGCCACCCGCAATTTCCCGATGGCCGAGCAGCGTTTCCGTGAGCTCATCTCGCGCTATCCGACCCACGACAAGGCCTCCGGTGGCCTGCTGAAAGTCGGCCTTTCCCAGTTTGGCGCAGGCCAGGTAGAGCAGGCCCAGCAGACTCTGGAATCGGTCGTGGCGCAGTACCCCGGCTCGGACGCCGCGCGCACCGCGCAGGACCGCCTGCAGTCGATCCGCCTGGGCCAGCAGATCCGCTGAACCCCGCGCGGGTAGCCGCTTTTTGTAGAGCCGAGCCATGCTCGGCTGCTTTCGTTTCAGGTCCCCGGAATTCCGCATGAACGCAGTACCCGCCAACGCCGTTGCCACGCCCAGTGACATCGTCCAGTCGCCGCTGCCGCGGCTGAAAATCACCGAGATATTCACTTCGCTGCAGGGCGAGGCGGATACCGCGGGCTGGCCTACCGTGTTCGTACGCCTGACCGGCTGCCCGCTGCGCTGCCAGTACTGCGATACGGCCTATGCCTTCCATGGCGGTACCTGGTGGGATATCGACGATATCGTGGCCGAGGTGCTGGCCCAGGGCGTGCGCCACGTCTGCGTGACCGGCGGCGAGCCGTTGGCACAGAAGCGCTGCCTGATCCTGCTGCAGAAGCTCTGCGACGCCGGCATGGACGTTTCGCTGGAAACCTCCGGTGCGCTGGATGTGTCCGAGGTCGATCCGCGCGTATCGCGCGTGGTCGACCTGAAGACGCCGGGTTCTGCCGAGATGGCGCGCAACAAACTGGAAAACCTGCCCCTGCTGACCGCGCGTGACCAGGTCAAGTTCGTGATCTGCAGCCGCCAGGACTACGACTGGGCCAAGGCCATGGTCGTCGAGCACGCGCTCTCCGAACGCACGATGGTGCTGTTCTCGCCCAGCAAGGGCGAAATCACCGCCCGCGAGCTGGCCGACTGGATCGTCGCCGACCGGCTGCCGGTGCGCTTCCAGATGCAGCTGCACAAACTCCTGTGGAATGACGAACCCGGCAGGTAAGCTGGCCCGTCTTCCCGTTTCACCCCGGCGCGGGACAGCGTGCTGGCTCCCCTCCCCAAACCGGATGATTCACCCATGAAGAAGGCAGTCGTGCTTCTCTCCGGCGGCATGGATTCGGCCGCCGTCATCGCCCTTGCCCAGGAACAGGGCTTCGCCGTGCATGCGCTCAGCGTGCGCTACGGGCAACGCCACACCTCCGAACTGGAGGCCGCCGCCCGCGTGGCCGCCGCCCAGGGCGTGGTCCTGCACAAGACCGTCGACGTGGACCTGCGCAGCATCGGGGGTTCGGCATTGACCGATGACATCGACGTGCCCGAAGCGGGCGGCGAGGGCATCCCGGTCACCTATGTGCCGGCGCGCAACACGATCATGCTGTCACTGGCGCTGGGCTGGGCCGAAGTGCTCGGTGCCAACGACATTTTCTGTGGCGTCAACGCGGTGGACTACTCCGGCTATCCCGATTGCCGTCCGGAGTTCATCGCCGCGTTCCAGGCGCTGGCCAACCTGGCCACCAAGGCGGGAGTGGAAGGGGCGGGCATCACCGTGCACGCTCCGCTGCAGTTCCTCAGCAAGGCGCAGATCGTCAGCGAAGGCGTGCGGCTGGGCGTGGACTTCGGGCTTACGGTGTCGTGCTACAACGCCAACGCCGAAGGCGCCGCCTGCGGCCACTGCGATGCCTGCCGGCTGCGCGCACAGGGCTTCGACGAGGCCGGCGTCGCTGATCCGACGCATTACGCCTGACATGCGCGAGTGCTTCACCTCGGCGCCCGAATCAGGGTAGAATGCACGCCCCCGGTGCAAAGCCGGGGGCAGCAATGGGCCGTTAGCTCAGTTGGTAGAGCAGAAGACTTTTAATCTTTTGGTCGATGGTTCGAATCCATCACGGCCCACCATTGCAGGAAGCACCAAAAAAGCGCCCCAGAGGCGCTTTTTTTTGTGGGCTACAAATGGTCAAAATCGAAAGGCTTCTGCAGAGGCAGCCCCGAGGTATTGGAGTCACCACGCGGGGCGATGTAGTTGATGACCGACCACAGGGCATAAACCAGGGTCGCCGCACCCAGCACCTTGCTGCCGGCCTGCAGGGTGCGTTTCGTGCACGATAACGGCGTGTCCCTCCAGTTCGGCGGCAGCTCGCGGTTCTGCACAATCTCCACGACCACGCTATCGCGCACTTCGAGCAGCGGCATGCCGTTGGGCAGGCTGAGTGCGATCGATGGACGCCGCAGGGCGACGCGCTGCTCGATGTAATGCGGACCTGCTGCCTCCACCGTGATCCTCCGGATGCGTGTAGCTGCAGGCTGGCAGGAAATCCGTCGAACCTGCTGCAAGAAATCGTGCATCGATGCAGCGAACGCCGCATGCCGCCAAGCTGCGGCTGACCCCGCCGACAACCCACTTGTCCGTCTCATTCAGAGCTGACATTGCAGGCGAGTATGGTCAAGGTTGGTTCGGGAGGACAGCGCACAGATGGCGAAGTACGAACGGCAGGACAACTCTGAAACACGCTGGTTGAGTTTCAGGCTGCGCAACGGGCAGTCGATCGCGCCGGCCAAGCTGCGTGCCGGTTGGGCAGCCGCTGCGGCGGTCCCCGGTATCTCGGTACGCCGGGAAGATATTGAAAGCGGGACGGTGGTCTACGCTTTGTACGGCCCCAGCAGCCTGGGCGCTCCGCAGCTCGCGGAAATGCGCATGCGACAGTTCCTGATGGATGAAGGCTACACCTTCACCATGGGGACCCTCGGCGCACGGCCGGGCATCCGGCTCTGATCGCCGAACAGCGATGCCGGGCAAGCCCCGGCACCTTGCGTCGTCACCCCAGGTATCTGCGGAACCACGCCAGCGTGCGCTCCCACGCCAGCGCGGCGGCCGCTTCGTCGTAACGCGGCGTTGAATCGTTGTGGAAGCCGTGGTTCGTGCCGGGGTAGACATAGGCCTCGTACGTTGTGCCGGCCTTCTTCAGGGCCGCCTCGTAGGCCGGCCAGGTGGCATTGACGTTGTCGTCCTTCTCGGCGAAATGCAGCAGCAATGGCGCCTTGATCTTGGCGACATCTTCCGGCTTGGCCTGGCGGCCATAGAACGGCACCGCGGCATCCAGTTCCGGATACGCGACGGCTGCCGCGTTGGACACCCCGCCGCCGTAGCAGAAACCGGTGATGCCGACCTTGCCGGTTCCCAGCGGCGAGGCGCGCAGGTACTCGATGGCGGCGAAGAAATCGTTCATCAGCTTTTCCGGGTCGACCTGCGCCTGCAGTTCGCGGCCGCGTACATCGTTGCCTGGATAGCCGCCGACCGAACTCAGGCCATCCGGCGCCAACGCGATGAAGCCGGCTTTCGCCACGCGTCGGGCGACGTCCTCGATGTAGGGATTGAGGCCACGGTTTTCGTGCACCACCACGATGGCGGGCAGCTTGCCGGCGACCTTGGCCGGCTTGACCAGATAGCCACGCACCTGGCCATGGCCATTGGGCGAGGGATAGGTGATGTACTCGGCGACGATGTCCGGATCGGTGAACTGCACCTGCTGGGCCAACGCGTAATCCGGGCTCAGCGCCGCCAGCAGGGTGGTGGCGGCCACGCCGGCCATCGCAAAGGCGGCAGCGCGGTCGAGGAAGTCGCGACGGCTCAGGCGGCCATGTACATAGCCGTCATACAGTTCCAGCAGGTCCGGATGGAAATCCTTGGCGGTCAGTCGGGTCACGGGCGCAGCCTCTGCGAAAGCGGTGCGCTGAATCTAGCATCGCTTCGGCGGATACGCCCGTGGCAGGCCGCTCAGGCGGCGCGCGGGGCGTCGTGCGGCAGGCCTTCACCGGAATGGCGGAAGCAGATGCGGATGGCATCGAGCAGTTCGCTCATGTTGTACGGCTTGGGCAGGAAATGGATGCCCTGGTGCAGCAGCGGCAGCACCTCGTGCTGGCACATGCCGGAGGTGACCAGGATCGGCAGGCGCGGGAAGGCCGCACGCACGCGGTTGGCGGTCTCGATGCCACTGATGCCGCCCAGGCAGACATCGGTGAACAGCATGTCGAAGCGCTCGCCGGCGTTCAGCAGGCCCAGCGCGGCCTCGGCGGAACTGACGCCCACCACCTCGCAGGCCTGGCTTTCCAGGGTAAGGCGGCTCAGCTCGAGGGTTTCCTCGGAATCTTCGATCAGCAGCACTCGCGGCTGCACATTCTGCTTTGACAACAACATGACGCACGGGCTCCGTGACACGATTGGAACAAGGGCAGCGGAGGCTCCAGGCCCCAGCGGCGCGCAAGTATGCGCGGGCGATGGGTGAGTCCGGCGTGCAGGAATCGGTAAGTTCCGGTTACAGCGCCGTGGCGCGGCGTGCACGGGGCGGCAGCAGCGCCCACAGCACCAGCACGGCCAACGCGGCCGCGCCAAGGCGCAGGCCGATGCCCTGCCAGCCCATGGCGATGGCGTCTGGCACGGTGAACACGTTCCAGGCCAGGTTCAGCGATACGTGCAGGGCCAAGCCACTCCACAGGGTGTAGCCGTCCAGGCGGTTCAACACCGCGAACACGAAGCCGCCGAGGCCGGTCACGGCGAATACCAGGACGGCCATCGGCCCGCCTTCCGGGCCACCGAACCCCAACCAATGGACGGCGCCGAACAGCACCGCCTGCACGCTTGCGGCCAGCCACCAGGACCACCCCAGTACGCGCTGGGCGAACACGAAGCCGAGGCCGCGGTACAGGATTTCTTCGGCGAGCGGAAACAGCAGGGCCAACATCAACAGTGAAAGCGGGTCGATGTCGGTGGCCAGCGCGCCCAGCCACCACAGGCCAAGCCAGCACGGCACGGTGGCCAGCAGTACCAGCAGCGGTCCTCGCGCGCCGTTCCACTGCAGGCCGAGACTGCGTGCCAGCGAGCGGCCCGGTGCCAGCAGCACGGTCGCGGTCAGCAGGGCGAGGGCGGTCGCCAGCAGGTTGTCCAGCAGGCTGCCACCGAAGGGCATCGGCAGGGCGGGGATCGGCGTGCCGATGGCCTTGGCGATATCGCGCACCCACAGCCCGAGCGCGACGGCGAGCAGCAGTACCAGCGAGGCGGGCAGGCGGGGGAGTCGGGAGTTCGTAGTCAACGGGGCATCCTTGCGCGGATCATGCGGCACTATGCCGCCGCAGCAGCGCACGGGCATGCGCCGGAGGTCCATGTGCCGATCGTCAGGGCTGTTGCCATGCAGTCATCGGCGGGCGGTTACAGTGCAGGTCTCCCCCCTAGCAGGAGCGCCAGCGATGCTGTGCCCCGTTTGCAAGACCCAGGCGCTGACCATGTCCGAACGCCAGGGCATCGAGATCGATTACTGCCCGCAGTGCCGTGGCGTGTGGCTGGACCGTGGCGAACTGGACAAGATCATCGAGCGTTCGGCATCGACGCCGGCCGTGTCCCCGCCCGCACCGGTGCAGGCCGCAGCCCCGGCTTACAGCCAGCCGCCACCGCCGCCGGTGGCCGTGCAGCACCGCGATACGCGCCACCTGGGCCAGCGCCACCACGACGGCTACGCGCAGCAGGGCCAGTACAACCAGCACGGCTACAAGAAAAAGAAAAAGGAAAGCTTCCTGTCGGACCTGTTCGATTTCTGAGCAGGCTAGGCGGGGCGGTGCAGGATGTACTCGCGGTCACGCGAGTCACCGACGACGAAATCGTACTCGCCCACCTTGTGGCACCCATGGCGCGCGTAGAAGCGCTGCGCGCCGTGGTTTTCCGACCACACGCCCACCCACAGGGTGCGCCGTGAGGGGCTGTCCAGCCATTCCAGGAACGCGCCCATCAGGCGCTCGCCGTGCCCCGCATTCTGGTGGCTGGCCAACACATACAGCCGCTTGAGTTCGATGTCCCCGGCCGCGGCCAGGGTGTGCGGCAGGCTGTTCGGGCCGGCGGCCAGATAGCCCACGGCGCGTCCATCGGCTTCCAGCAGCCACGCTGCAGCGTGCGGGTCAGCCAGTTCGGCGCGTTGCGGTTCCAGGCTGTAGTGCGCGTGCAGGAAGGCGTGCAGGTCCTGCGGCGGATACGAATCGCCGAAGGTTTCGGTATAGGTGGCAATGGCGATGTCGGACAGTGCAGCGGCATCGTCCACGCAGGCGCGGCGCAGGGTGGTGGGCATGGCCCATTGTAGAAGGCCCCGGCGCACAGAGTGCACCGGGGCCTGCGTCACCGCGTCCTAGAACCACATCCTGACGCCGGCCACCCAGCGCGTATCGCGGACATGATCTGCGTCGGCCCGGTCGGCGGTATCGCCGAACAGGCGCTCATGGCTGATGCCGATGTACGGCGCGAAGCGGCGACTGAACTCATAGCGCAGGCGCAGGCCGGCTTCGACCTTGTTGAGTCCGCGGCCGATGCGCTGGGCCGGCTCATCACGTGCGGCCAGCGTGGCTTCGACCATCGGCTGCAGGATCAGCCGGTTGCTCAGCAGCACCTCGTATTCCACTTCCGCGGTGGCCATCAGCTGGCCGCCGGAGCCGGCGTACAGCGTGGCCGAGGTTTCGAACTTGTACGGCGCCAGGCCCTGGATGCCCAGCGCGGCCCAGGTGCGCGAGTCCGCCGGCCGGAAGTCCTGCTTCACACCGGCCAGCACGTCCCACCACGGGGAAATGCTGCGGCCGTACAGCACTTCCAGGTCCGCCGCATCGGTGCGGCCGCCGCTGCGTTCGCCTTCGCTGCGCAGCCACACGCGGTTGATGTCACCGCCGACCCAGCCGGTGGCTTCCCAGGCCTGTCCGGTGCCATGGCGCCCGTCCCAGTGTTCCAACCGATCCACCAGCAGCAGGCTGTTGATGGAGGGGGCGTGCTGCATGGCGGCGTGGTCGATGACGGGGAAAGCCGCTGCACGGTCGGCGGCGGTGACCGCGGGAATCGGCTCGCGCGGCAACGCTGCAGCATCATGCTGCGCATGGCCCATCTGCGAGTGATCCATGCCGGAATGATCCATCTTCGAATGGTCCATCTGCGAATGGTCCATCGTGGAGTGGTCCATCTTCGAGTGGTCCACCACCGACGCTGCCGGGGCGGCGTGGTGATCGTGCGACTGCGCCAGCGCGGGCAACGCCGCCAGCATCGTCAGGCCGATGGCACTACGTGCAAGGTTCAAGGAGACGCTCATTCTTCGATCCTCACTTCGCGCATCATGCCCGCTTCCATGTGGTACAGCAGGTGGCAGTGGAATGCCCACCGGCCCAGTGCATCGGCGCGTACGCGATAGCTGCGGCGGGTGCCCGGCGGCATGTCCACCGTGTGCTTGCGCAGTTGGAAATCGCCCTGCGCATCTTCCAGGTCGCTCCACACGCCATGCAGGTGGATGGGATGCTGCATCATGGTGTCGTTGACCAGCACGATGCGCATGCGCTCGCCGTAGTTCAGCCGCAGCGGCTCGGCCCCGGCGAAGGGGATGCCATCGAAGGACCAGGCGAACTTCTCCATGTTGCCGGTGAGGTGCAGTTCCACCTCGCGGCCGGGCTCGCGCCCATCGGGATCGTCGAACAGGCTGCGCATCGCGCCGTAGGTCAGTACCTGGCGGCCGTTGTCGCGCAGGCCGATGCCCGGATCGTCCAGCTTCGGGTCGGTGGCGCTGCTCTGCATGTCCACCAGCGGATTGCCGCGCTCGCTGCGTGGATGGGTGACCTTCGTGGGCATGGCGGCGCCTGCACCGTGCGCAGCATGGCCGGCGTGTGCGCCGTGATCCATGGCGGGCATGGCGTGGTCCATGCCGTGTCCGGACATGCCGCCGTGGTCCATCGCATGGCCCATGCCGTGGCCCATGTCGGACATGGTCAGCAGTGGGCGCGGGTCGCGCGCGGGAACCGGTGCCTGCAGCCCGTGGCGAACCGCCAGGGTGCCGGCGGCGAAGCCGGTGCGGCCCATGTCCTGGCAGAAGACGGTGTACGCATCCTGCCCGCTGGGTTCCACCAGCACATCGAAGGTTTCGGCCGGGGCGATGCGGAACTCATCGACGCTGACCGGGTGGATGTACTGCCCATCGGCGGCGACCACGGTCAACTTCAGGCCGGGGATGCGCACGTCGAAGTAGGTCATCGAGCCGCCGTTGATGAAGCGCAGCAGCACTTTCTCGCCGCTGCGGAACAGGCCGGTCCAGTTGCCCGCCGGCGCCGTGCCGTTCATCAGGTAGGTGTAGGTATGCGCGTTGACATCGGAGATGTCGGTCGGGGTCATCCGCATCCGGCCCCACATGCCGCGGTCGGACAGCGCCGCACCCCAGCCATCGCGGCGCGCATCGCGCAGGAAGTCGGGCAGGGTGCGCTTGTAGTAGTTGTCGTGCTCGGCGAGCTTCTTCATGCGCCGGAACAGCGCGCCGGGATCCAGGTCGGTCCAGTCCGACAGCAGGATCACGTGTTCGCGATCAAAGGCATACGGCGGCGGCTGCGCCGGGTCGATGATCAGCGCGCCGTACAGCCCGGCCTGCTCCTGGAACATGGAATGGCTGTGATACCAGTAGGTACCGGACTGCTTCAGGGTGAAGCGGTAGTGGTAGGCCTCGCCCGGGGCGATGCCGTTGAAGCTGAGGCCCGGCACGCCGTCCATGTTGGCCGGTAGCAGGATGCCGTGCCAGTGGATCGACGTGGGGTGGTGGGCCAGCGTGTTGCGCACGTGGATGTCCACGGTCTGGCCTTCGCGCCAGCGCAGGATCGGCGCGGGCAGGCTGCCGTTGACGGTGATGGCCGGACGGGTGCGGCCGGTGAAATTGGCCGCCGATTCGCCGATGGCCAGTTCGATGTGGGAGTGGCCGAGGACCTGCGGCGCGGTAGCCAGGGCAGGACCGGCGGCAGCGAGCGCGCGCGAGGGAAGACCGGTGGCGGCGGCCCCGGCGACCACGCCACCGGCGGCCAGGCCCTGCACGAACAGGCGGCGTGACGGTTGGGCCGGATGGCCCGGACCATTGGAAGAAGAAAAACGCATTGTAGGAAACTCCAGACGCAGGACATCACCGGTCCGGCGCAGCGGCGCGCGGGACAGCATCGAGTCACGCCACGGGCGTGGGCGTTGGAATCAGCCGATGGGAGGGCGTTGGATCCGTGGCAGCGCGGGCATGGGATGGCCCGGTGCATGCTGTTGCGGCGGCTGTGTGCCGGCGTAGTCGGCGGCCAACAGGGCAAGTCCCTCGGCGGCCAGCGCCGGTTGCTGCGCACAGGTACGCACGCAGTCCTTCAGCTTGCAGTGGGCATCGTCCGGCGCTGCCTGGGTCTGGTGATCGCTGGCGTGCGGCGGTTGCATGCCGGCCTGTGCCGGGGCGTGCCCGTGGCATGGAGGCGCTGCAGCGGGGGCCGTTTCAGGCGCATCCAGGCGGTGTTCTCCGGCCATGGCCGCGTTCAGTCCGTTGAGCAACAGACTGATCATCAGCACCACGCGCAGCAGGAGGGAGGCCACGGACATGGCGCTACCTTAGCCGGATCGTCGCGTAGATGCAGCCCCGCCTGAACCGCTGGTTCAATCCTGGAGCAGCGCGAGGCATCTGCCGTCAGCCTTGTTCACGCACCACCTCGATCAGCTGCGGACCGTAGCGCGACAGCTTGGTGCCGCCGATACCGCCGACCCGGGCCAGTTCATCCAGCGAGGTCGGGCGCTGTTCGGCGATGTTGCGCAGGGTGCTGTCGTGGAAGATCACGAAGGCCGGCACGTTCTGCTCGCGGGCCAGTTCGGCGCGCAGCCCCCGCAGCGCGTTGAACAGCGCCAGGTCCTGCGGCAGCACCGACAGGCCGCTGCCGCTGCGCTGGGTGCTGCGTTCGCGGCTGCTGCTCGGGGCGCTGTCGCGGCGCATGCTGATCTGCCGCTGGCCCTTGAGCACCTCGCGGCTGGCGTCGGTCAGGCGCAGGCCGCCATGGCCGGCGGTGTCCACTTCCAGCACGCTGGTGGCCACCAGCTGGCGGAATACGCTGCGCCAGGTCCGCGCGTCCAGGTCCTTGCCGATGCCATAGGTGCTCAGCTTTTCATGGCCGCTCTGGCGCACCTTGTCGTTCTCGCTGCCGCGCAGGATGTCGATCAGGTGGCCCACGCCATAGCGTTGGCCACTGCGGTACACGCAGCTGAGCGCCTTCTGCGCCGGGATGGTGGCATCCCAGGCGGCCGGTGGGGTCAGGCAGTTGTCACAGTTGCCGCAGGCCTGCGGATAGGTCTCGCCGAAGCCGGCCAGCAGCACCTGGCGCCGGCATTGCATGGACTCGCAGTAGCCCAGCAGGTGGTCCAGCTTGGAACGTTCCAGTTGCTTGCGCTCTTCCCCGGCCTCGGACTGTTCGATCATCTGCTTGAGCAGCACCACATCGCCCAGGCCATAGCACAGCCAGGCTTCGGCGGGCTCGCCGTCGCGGCCGGCGCGGCCGGTTTCCTGGTAGTAGCCCTCCATGGATTTGGGCAGGTCGGTATGGGCGACGAAGCGTACGTCCGGCTTGTCGATGCCCATGCCGAAGGCGATGGTGGCGCACATCACGATGCCGTCCTCGCGCAGGAAGCGGCGCTGGTTGTTGGCGCGCACTTCGGCCGGCAGGCCGGCGTGGTAGGGCAGGGCGGTAAAGCCTTGGCTGCACAGGAACTCGGCGGTTTCCTCGACCTTGCGCCGCGACATGCAGTAGACGATGCCGGCCTGGTCGCGGTGGCTGCGCAGGAAGCCGGTCAGCTGCTGGCGCGCGTTGTCCTTCTGCACCACGGTGTAGCGGATGTTGGGACGATCGAACGAGCTGACGAAGTGCCGCGCCTGGGCCAGGTCGAGGCGTTCGGCGATTTCGCGCTGGGTGGGCGGGTCGGCAGTGGCGGTCAGGGCCAGCCGCGGGATATCCGGCCAGCGCTCGTGCAGGACGGTGAGCTGGCGGTATTCCGGGCGGAAGTCGTGGCCCCACTGCGACACGCAGTGCGCTTCGTCGATGGCGAACAGGGCGATCCGGCTGCGCGAGAGCAACGACAGGAAGCGTCCGGTCAGCAGGCGCTCGGGAGCGACGTACAGCATGTCGAGCTCGCCGGCCAGCAGGTCGCGTTCGACGCGCGCGGCGGTTTCGCCATCCAGGGTGGAGTTCAGGAATTCGGCGCGCACGCCGAGCTGGCGCAGGGCTTCGACCTGGTCCTGCATCAGCGCGATCAATGGGGAAATGATGATGCCGCAGCCATCGCGCAGCAGGGCCGGGACCTGGTAGCAGAGCGACTTGCCGCCGCCGGTGGGCATCAGGACAAGGGCATCATGGCCGGCAGCGACGTGCTCGACGATGTCCCGTTGCGGGCCGCGGAAGTCGTCGTAACCAAAGACGCGGCGGAGCAGCTCGTGCGCGGGACTGGAAGGCATCCCGCTAGTTTACCCGTTCGCGCGGGGTGCTGTTCTGCGTTGCGTTCTGCGCGAACGTCAAAAGCGGCAGGGCTGCGTGGTGGGCGGGGCGGGGAGGCTGTGCAGGACACGCCGTGAACCCGTCCATGGGGGCTCGCTGTTGCCATCCATGGCAACAGACGGTCCTGCACAGCCTCCCGCCCCACCTCCGAAAGGTTCCCGGTGGCCACGGGCATGCGGGGAGGCAGGCTCTGGTAGCGCCGAGCCACGCTCGGCGGGAACCACCAAACACCATGCCGCTGCGCCATCCAGCCATCCACGCATCCACGCCATCTGGCCGCGTGCAAACCCCCCTTTGTTGAGGGGGGTGCGCCGACAGGCGGGGGGATAGGAGGGATGCGGGGGCAGGAGCCGTGCGGCGCAGCCGCATGGCTCCTGCTAAGGGGGGCGCGCCGACAGGCGGGGGGATAGGAGGGATGCGGGGGCAGGAACGCAGTGGGGCTTCGCCCCGCTGCCTTACTGCAGCAGGGAGCGCAGCATCCAGGCGTATTTCTCGTGGGTCTGCAGGCGCTGGGTCATCAGGTCTTCGGTGGGGGCGTCGTCGGCGTCGTCGGCCACGTCCAGCACCTGGCGGGCGGTGCGGCAGACCGCTTCGTTGGCGACCACCAGCTGGCGTACCATTTCACGCCAGTCGGCGCTGTTGGTCAGGCCGGGCTCTTCCGGGATGGAGGTCAGCGCGGCGAATTCGCGGTAGGAGCCCGGTGCGTTGAAGCCCAGTGCGCGGATGCGCTCGGCCACTTCGTCCAGTGCGGCCCACTGTTCGGTGTACTGGGTCTCGAACATGGCGTGCAGCGAGTTGAACATCGACCCGGTCACGTTCCAATGGAAGTTGTGGGTTTTCAGGTACAAAGTGAACGCGTCAGCCTGGTAGCGCGACAGACCGTCGGCGATCTTCTTGCGCTCGCCTTCCTTGATCCCGATATCAATGCCAGGTGCCGAAGGTGCTGCCGAAGCGAGCTTCTGCTTGCCGGTCTGGGCGGCCTTCGCGTTGGCCAGTGCCGGGGCCTTGGTGATGCTCTTGGTCTTTGCCATGGGGACGTTTCTCCTTGTGGATGAGATGATCTTCACGATAGACCAGAACTAATGTCTGGTCGCTATCAAGTTTTTAAACGAATCGATTGATGAACTCTATTGAAAAAAACCCGGCCTCCCGCCTGTCGCAGCAGCGGACCGCCCTCGACGGCGCGATGACCCGCGACCGGGGGCGCCTGCTCGGCATGCTCGCGCGCTGGCAATCCAGACCGCAGGATGCTGGCCTGGCACAAGCCTTCGAGCAGGCACTGCAGGCGTCGGTACAGCGCCGCCAGGCAAGGGCCAGCCAGAAACCGGCCATTACTCTGGACCCGCAGCTGCCCATCGCGCGTGAAGCCGAGTCGATCATCGCGCTGATCCGTGGCCATCAGGTGGTGGTGATCGCCGGTGAAACCGGCTCGGGCAAGACCACGCAGCTGCCCAAGCTGTGCCTGGCTGCCGGCCGAGGCGAAGCCGGGATGATCGGCTGCACCCAGCCGCGGCGCATCGCGGCGCGTGCCGTGGCCAGCCGCGTGGCGCAGGAACTGAACAGCGAACTGGGCCAGCTGGTGGGTTTCCAGGTGCGCTTCAACGACAAAGTCAGCGAAGACAGCCGCATCAAGTTCATGACCGACGGCATCCTGCTTGCGGAAATCGCCAGTGATCGCTGGTTGTCACGCTATGACACGATCATCGTCGACGAGGCGCACGAGCGCAGCCTCAACATCGATTTCCTGCTCGGCTACCTGAAGCAACTGCTGAAGAAGCGACCGGACCTGAAGTTGATCGTCACCTCGGCGACCATCGATACCGGACGTTTCGCCGAACATTTCGACGATGCGCCGGTGATCAGCGTGGAAGGGCGCACCTACCCGGTGGAGGTGCGCTACCGCGCGCTGGAAGGCGAGGGCGAAGCGCAGGGCGAGCGCACGGTCAACGATGCCATCGTCAGTGCGATCGATGAGATCACCCGGATCGACGCGCGCGGGGATGTGTTGATCTTCCTGCCGGGCGAGCGCGAGATCCGCGATGCCCACCAGTCGCTGGAACGGCGCAAGTACCGCCAGACCGAGGTGCTGCCGCTTTATGCCCGGCTGTCCAACCAGGACCAGGACCGGGTGTTCAACCCGGGCCCGAACCGGCGCATCGTGCTGGCCACCAACGTGGCCGAGACCTCGCTGACGGTGCCGCGCATCCGTTACGTGGTCGATCCTGGCTTCGCCCGCGTCAAGCGCTACAGCCCACGGCAGAAGCTGGATCGCCTGCATATCGAGCCGATCTCCCAGGCCAGCGCCAACCAGCGCAAGGGACGCTGCGGACGCGTGGCCGAGGGCATCTGCTACCGGCTGTACGCCGAAGCGGATTTCCAGGCCCGGCCGGACTTCACCGATCCGGAAATCCGGCGCTCCAGCCTGTCCGGGGTGATCCTGCGCATGCTGCAGCTGGGCCTGGGCCGGATCGAGGATTTCCCGTTCCTTGAGGCGCCGGACGAGCGCGCGGTTGCCGATGGCTGGCAGCAGTTGGCCGAACTGGGTGCCGTGGATGGCGAGCGCCGCCTGACGGCCGTGGGTAAGCAGATGGCGCGACTGCCGGTGGACGTCAAACTGGCGCGGATGCTCGTGGCCGCGCAGGCGGCCGGCTGCCTGAAGCCGATGCTGGTGATCGCCTCGTTCCTTGGCATCCAGGATCCGCGTGAGCGTCCGCCCGAAGCCCGTGGCGCGGCCGATACCGCGCATGCCCAGTTCGCCGATGGACGCTCGGAGTTCGTCGGCGTGCTGCGGCTGTGGGATGCCTACCGCCAGGCCCATGAAGACCTGACCCAGTCCAAGCTGCGTGACTGGTGCGGGCGCAATTTCCTCGGTTTCCTGCGCATGCGCGAGTGGCGCGAGCTGCATCGACAGCTGCGCCTGCTGTGCGAGGAACTGGGCTGGACCGAAGAGGCTGTCGAGGCCTCGCTGGCACCGCTGCTGGCGGGCAGCAAGGCACCGGCCGCGGCCAGCGATGACGCCACCGCGATCAAGGCCACGCGTGGCCAGCTGCACCGCGCTGCGCGACTGGCGCGCGAAGGCAAGCCGGCCGAGCAGGCGCCTGCGCCGGTGGCGGTACGCGCGCAGAAGGAACAGGCACCGGAAGGCGGTGGCTTCAGCGAGCGCGCACGGTCCGCTGCCTACCAGACACTGCATCGCGCGCTGATTGCCGGGTTGCCCACGCAGATCGGCCACCGTACCGAAAAGGGCGATTTCGAGGCGCCCCGCCAGCGCCGTTTCCAGCCGTTCCCGGGCTCTACGCTGGCCAAGCGGCCGCCGCCGTGGCTGCTCGCCGCCACCCTGCTGGATACGCAGAAGATCTGGGGCCTGACCAATGCGGCGATCGAGCCGGACTGGGTGATCGCCGAGCTGCCGCACCTGCTGCTGCGCAAGCACTTCGATCCGCACTGGTCGCGTGCGCAGGGACAGGTGCTGGCCTCGGAACAGATCAGCCTGTTCGGGTTGGTGCTGGCGCCGAAAAAGCCCGTGCACTACGGCCGCATCGAGCCGGCCGAAGCGCACGACATCTTCGTGCGCCAGGCGCTGGTGACCGGTGAGATCACTACCCGCGCCAGCTTCGTCGCCGACAACCAGAAAGTGCTGGAACAGGCGCGCGAAGAGGAAGCCAAGCTGCGGCGCGCCGGTATCGTCGCCGACGAAGGCTGGCAGGCACGCTGGTACCTGGACCGGATTCCATCGGAGATCCACTCCGCGGCCGGACTGGATACCTGGTGGAAGAGCCTGCCGCCTGCGCAGCGGCATGGCTTGTCCTGGTCACTCGTCGATCTGCTGCCGGGCGAAGGCAGCGAAGAAGACCGGTTCCCGAAGTATTTCGCGCTGGGCGATGCCCGGCTGCCGCTGAATTACCGCTTCGAGCCGGGCGCGGACGACGATGGCGTAACGCTGGACGTGCCGCTGCACCTGCTCAATGCACTGGATCCGGTGCAACTGGGCTGGCTGGCGCCGGGCTTCGTGGCGGACAAGGCCACGGCGTTGATCCGCAGCCTGCCCAAGGCGATGCGGCGCAACTATGTGCCCGCACCGGACTTCGCACGGGCCTTCGCCGAAGCGTTCCCGCAGCCCAGTGCCGATGACATCCGCGGCGAGCTGGCACGGTTCCTGTCGCGTGCGACGGGCGCGCCGGTGGCCGCGCTCGACTTCGACCTGGAAGCGGTCGATACCCACCTGCACATGAACCTGCGCCTGCGCGACGAGCAGGGCAGAGTACTGGCAACCTCGCGTGACCTGGAGGGACTGCGCGCACGCTTTGGTGACAAGGCCGGCCATGCCTTCGCTGCGCGTGCAGGGCGTGACATGGCCGCAGAAGGGCTGCGCGATTTCCCGTCTGCACCGATCCCGTTGCAGGTGCCCGGCGAAGCCGGTGTGCCGGCTTACCCGGCACTGGTGGACGAAGTGGATTCGGCGGCGCTGCGCATCTTTGCCGATCCGCAGCAGGCCGCTGAGGCGCATCCACGCGGCGTACGCCGACTGTTGGAGATCGGCTTGGCCGAGAAGGCCAAGCAGGCGCGCAAGCAGTTGCCGGTGTCACCGAAAACCGGCCTGTTGTACGCGGCCATCGAGTCGCAGGAACGGTTGCGCGGTGACATCGTCGACGCGGCGATGAATGCCGTGCTGGCCGAAGGCCTGGACGCGATCCGTGACCCGCAGGCGTTCGCGCAGCGGCGTGACAGTGCGGGCAAGGCACTGTTCGGCGAGGCGATGGAGCGCCTGAAGCTGGCAGAGTCGATCCTCGGCCTGGTGGCCGAGATCAAACCCGCGCTGGAGGCACCGCTGATGGGCTGGGCACGCGGCAACCTGGATGACATGGAACGGCAGCTGGCGGGGTTGGTACATGCCGGTTTCCTGCGTGATACGCCTGCCGAGGCTCTGTCGCAGTACCCGCGCTATCTCAAGGCCATGCTGCTGCGGACCGAGCGCGCCAAGCGCGATCCGCCACGAGACCAGGCCCGCATGCTGGAACTGCATCCGTTCCTGGAGGCGCTGCAGAAGGGTCGTGAGCAGGGGATGCAGGATCGGCCACAGTGGCAGGCGCTGCGTTGGGACGTGGAGGAACTACGTGTCTCACTGTTCGCGCAGGAACTGATCGGGCGCGGTGGCATTTCGGCCAAGAAGGTTGCCCAGCGCGCTGCCGAACTGGGGGGCATCCGCCGCTGACTCGCAGCGCTCATGCCTATTGAGTACGTGATCTTCGTTGATAACCTCGATTCCGTGCAGATGATCAAGGCACGAAGGGTGTGTTTTGCTTTCCCATGGACGCGTCGGACAACCGCCGACGCTCACCCGGGATTGTCATGAAGTCGCATCCATCCATCCTCCCCGTCGCATTGGCCAGCCTGTTCTGCGCGAGCGGGATCCTCGAGTCCGCATCGGCGGCTGCGCCTGCACCGGATGACGACCGGCTGGCGCAGCCTTCCATCATTGGCGGGCAGGATGCACGGCAGGGCCAGTTTCCTTTCATGGTTTCGATTCAGCGGCCAGGACTGGATGGAGTCGAGCACTTCTGCGGAGGCACCCTGATCAGCCCCTCGGCCGTGCTGACTGCAGCGCACTGCGTTTACGGGTACGCGCGTGGCGAGCCGGACCGCGACCCGGCCGACCTGGTGTTGGTGATCAACCGCGCCCATCTCGGTGCCGCAACCAGCGGCGTTGTACGGCGTGTGTCGCGTGGGGGCGGCAATTTCCAGATATATGTCCATCCCGACTGGCCACCCAAGGGCGGCTCCGGCACCGATGCGGCCGTCGTCCTGTTGGATGAATCCGTTCCGGGCGTACCGATCATCCGACTGCCCAGCCCGGGGAGTGATGTGTTTGAACGGTCCGGCACGCAGCTGACGACCGCCGGCTGGGGCAACATGTCCAGTGATGACTTCGAACCCGCCACGCAGTTGCAGTGGGTGCAGGTGCCGATATTGGCGCCTTGGGAGTGTTCGTTCGCCTACCCGGGCCCGGAGCCGGAGGACATGTTCGATCCCCAGCGCCAGGTGTGCGCCGGTGTGACCGGGCGTGATTCGTGCCAGGGTGACTCCGGCGGACCGCTGTTCGCCACCACGCCGAACGGCGGGCCGGCGGTCCAGGTCGGGATCGTGAGCTGGGGAATCGGCTGCGCAATGACAGGTTACCCCGGCGTGTACACCCGGCTGTCCAACCCGGAAACCCATCTCTTCCTGTCGCGCTTCGTCCGCTACTGAGTGGCCGCCGATAGTGAGCCGATCCTGCGGGACCCCGCTGGCCCGGCGCGGCGTCACTTCACCCGCTTCACCTTGGCACGGGTGTTCACGCCGGGAATCTGCAGATACCAGGCGCCGCTGACCGACGGGGCGATGCTGACCTGCGGGTCCTGCCGACGCACGCCGCCGACATTGGCACTGTCGGTCTGCTCCCAATGCTGGCCGTTGGCCAACACATACACCCGGCCCTGGGAGAAGCCGCGGAACTCGCCCGGCAGCACGCTGGTGATCGGTTCGCGGCTGCCGAAGTCGAAGAAGCCGCGGTGTTCTTCGACGACGGCCCTGCGGCCCTCTTCGCGCGCGACCTGCACGGCGGCGGCCGACGCGGCTTCCACCTTGCCCTGCAGCCAGCGATTCAGGGAGGCCAACTCGGCCGGCTGCAGTTTTTCCAGTCCAGCGGCCTTGAATTCGGCCGGGCTCATCTGCTGCTGCAGGTCACCTTCCACGGTGCGCTGGGCCCAGGCCGAGAACGAAACGGCCAGCAGGGCCAGCGAGCAGGCAAGCAGGCGGGGCGAGGGCAAGGTCATCGGGTGGTTTCCATGGGGATTGGGCCGAGTGTAGGACAGCCGCGCCGGGAATGAACATGGGGGCGCGGATGTCGCCGCAACGATTGTTCCTGAACGGGTGCGGCGCTAGTGTAGGTCGTACCCGTCTTATCTGTGATCGTCGTGAACCGCGCTTCCGTACCTGGCCTGGATGCCCTGTTGAACCGCCCATCCGCCTCGGCGGTCCACGAACCGTTGCGCGAGGCATTGCTCGGAGCGTGGACCCAGGTCGGCCACGGCGAGACGGTCGACGCCAACTGGTCGATACTGGGCGATACGTTCGACGCTTTGGCATTGCTCTCGGCCGACGAAAGCTCGCTGGTGGCCGCGCTGCTGTTCGATCTACCCGCATTGCGCGGCCGCGTTGCCGGCCTGCCGCTGGCCAACCCGGCCGCCGTCACCGGGCTGCTGGACGGCCTGGATGCTGCAGACCAGGTATGGGCGTTGCATGCCGGGCGCGAAGCGGGCCGCAACAGCGAAGGCCTGCGTCGGCTGCTGCTGGCGATCATCCAGGACCTGCGCGTGGTGCCCCTGCTGTTGGCCCGGCAGCTGGCGAGGATGCGCGCGGCGGACAAGCTGGACGACGAAGAGCAGCGCCGCGCGCTGGCCCAGCTGACCCGTGACATCCATGCGCCGCTGGCCAACCGGCTGGGTATCTGGCAGCTGAAATGGGAACTGGAAGACCTGGCGTTCCGGCATCTGGAGCCGGATACCTACCGGCGCATCGCACGCGAAGTGGATGAGACCCGCGTTGCGCGCGAACGCTACGTGGAGAACGTCAAGAAACTGCTGTCGCGTGACCTGGCGGCCAATGGCATCAACGCCGAAGTCAGTGGCCGACCGAAACACATCTACAGCATCTGGCGGAAGATGCAGAAGAAGCGCCTGTCTTTCGACCAGCTGTACGATATCCGCGCGGTGCGGGTGATGGTCGACGATGTGGGCGCCTGCTATGCCGCGCTGGGTGTGGTGCATGCACTGTGGGCGCCGGTGCCAAGCGAATTCGACGATTACATCGCCCGCCCCAAGGCCAACGACTACCGATCGTTGCATACCGCCGTGGTCGGGCCGGAAGGGCGCACGATCGAGGTGCAGATCCGCACCCATGAAATGCATGCGCAGGCCGAACTCGGCGTGGCCGCCCACTGGAAGTACAAGGAAGGCGGCAAGGGCGGCGAGAAGGCGTTCGACCGCAAGATCACCTGGATGCGGCAGCTGCTGGAGCAGGCACAGGAAGCTTCGGCGAGTGGACTGGCCGGTGCGCTGGATGCCGAGCTCACCGAGGACCGGGTGTATGCGCTCAGTCCCAAGGGCGAGGTGATGGACCTGCCACAGGGCGCCACGCCGCTGGATTTCGCCTACCACGTGCACACCATGGTCGGGCATCGGTGCCGTGGAGCGAAGATCAACGGCCGCATCGTGCCGCTGACCTATCGGCTGCGCAGCGGTGATCGGGTGGAGATCCTGACTGCCAAGGAGGCCGACCCGCGGCGCGACTGGCTGTTGCCGGCCAACGGTTACCTCGCCAGCAATCGATCACGCGAGAAGGTGCGCAACTGGTTCCACAAGCTGGATCGCGCGCGCAACGTGCAGGCCGGCCGCGAGCTGCTGGACCGGGAGCTGAAACGCCTGGGCCTGGCGCAGGCTGATCTTTCCACGGTGCTGAAGAAATTCCATGCCGACAGTGCGGACGACCTGTACATCCAGGTGGCTCTGGGCGACACCGGCCCCAACCAGGTCAGCCGGGCACTCCTGGAGGCCGAACGTGCCGCCAGCCAGCCCCCTGCGCCGCCGGCCCTGCCACGTCCGACGGCACGCCGCGAGGGCCTGGGCAAGAGCAAGTTCACCGTGCAGGGCGTGGGCAACCTGCTGGTTCAGTTGGCGCGTTGCTGCCAGCCGGTGTCCGGCGAACCCATCGTGGGTTACCTCACGCGTACCCGCGGGGTGACCGTGCACCGCGCCGATTGCCCATCGCTGGCACGCCTGTCGGCAGCCAGTCCGCAGCGCATCCTGCCGGTGGAATGGGGCCAGGCGGGCAGCGGCTATGAGGTGGATGTGGTGATCGATGCAGTGGACCGGCGTTGGCTGCTGAAGGACATCACCAACCTGATCGCGCAGGAAGAGGCCTATGTGCTGGACATCCACAGCGACAACGTCCGCAACAGTGGCCAGGCCCACCTGCGCCTGCGGCTGAAAGTCAGCGACTTCGACCAGCTCTCCGCGCTCCTGGGCAAGATGGATGCGCTGCCTGGCGTCAGCCAGGTCCGCAGGCTGGGCTGAACTTCACGTCATCCGGGCTAGTCTTCGCACATGGAAAGGAATTCGCGTCGCGCAGGCGGGCAGGGACACGATGCGCTGCAGCGCGTACGCCAGGAAGGGCGCTGGTGGTGGCTGCAGGCACGGCACACGCGCAGGATCTGGCGTTGGGCGCTGCTGGCTGCCGTCGTGCTGTTCCTCACCCTGATCCTGCTGCGCAAGCCGCTGGCCGATTGGTTCTGGGATGAGCCGCGCATCCAGCAGTTGCTGGAGCAGGGAGATCACGCGTTGCTGGCCGGTCGGCTGAGCGCAGACGATGGCAGCGGCGCGCGTGAGTATTTCCAGGCTGCGCTCGCGCTGGATGGCGACCGCAGCCAGGCACGCGAGGGCTTGGCGCGGACCGGCAAGGCGGCGCTGCGGTTGGGCGCGGAGGCGCTGGCCCGGGATGACCTGGGTTCGGCCGCCGAAGCGCTCGCGTTGGCGCGGCAGCTGCAGGTGCCACAGCCGGCCAGCGAGGCCCTTGCGCGCCAGCTTCGCGACCGGCAGGCAGCGGGCGCCGGGCTTGACGTGCTGCTGGGTCAGGCGCGCCAGGCACTGGCTGCCGGACGGCTGGACGACACCCCGGAGGATGCGCTGCCGCTGCTCCAGCGCGTGCTCGAACTGCGTCCTCTGGACGTGGCGGCGCTGGAGGCGCGTGAAGACGCGCTCAGCGATCTACTGCTGCGTGCACGCACGGCCAGCGAGCGCGGCGATGTGCAACAGGCCGCCCGGCTGGTACGGCGGGCACGTGATTATGATCCCGGCCATGCCGACCTTCCGGCCAGCCAGGAGGCGCTGTCGCGCGCGCTGGAATCACGTGCGCGACAGGCCGGCCGTGAGTTGCAGCGTGGCCGGCTGGATGCTGCTCTGGCCCAGCTGCAACCTGCGCTGGACGCTGCGGGGGAAGATCCGGCCGTTGCCCTCCAGCGCGGGCGCCTCGCGGCCGCGTTGCTGAAGCAAGGCCAGCGTCTGGCGGCGGATTACCGCTTCGATGAGGCAGCGGCGCGACTGGACGATGCGCAACGCCTGCAGGGAGCTTCGCGCGAACTCACGGCGGCCCGCCAGCAGGTGGAGCGTGCCCGCCTGGCAAGGCAGTCACAGCGCGGCAGCGGTGTGCGTCCCGGTGCCAGCACGAAGCAGCTCGGGCGCCTGCTGGAACAGTTGGGCGAAGCCGAGGCGCGCGGACAGTTGATCGCCCCGCCCGGTGCCAGCGCCTACGACGCGCTGCGCGAAGCGCAGTCGCTCGCGCCGGACGACCGGCGCGTGGTTGCGGCGGCCAAGCGCCTGCTGCCGGCCAGCCGCCATTGCTTTGAAGATGCGCTGAGGCAGAACCGGGTGGAGGCCGCCGGCGCCTGCCTGCAGGCATGGCAGACCCTGGCGCCGACCGATCCTGGGTTGGGGGTGGCGCGCAACCGCCTTGCCCTGCGCTGGGTTGCGATCGGCAGTGAACGGCTCGGCAGTGGAGATGTCCGATTCGCAGCGCGTGCCGCCCTTCAGGCCCGGCAATTGCAGCCCACGCTTGCTGAACTTCCTGCGTTCGAAGCGCGGGTCCTGCAGGCAGGCGGCCTTCCGCATTGAGCCCTTGCGCTGTCGGCCGCTGGCCGTGTCCGCTATAGTCCTGCCGCTGCACCCACCTGCCACGGTCTTCCATGCCTGCTGCTGTCCCTCTTGCCGAAAACGCGGTCCGCAATGCGGACGGACAGGGATATGCCGCGCGTTTCAACGCACAGTCTACGTGCGCGGTGATCGTGACCTATGGACCGGATCCCGCGCTGCTGCAGCAGGTAGTGGCAAGCGTGGTTCCCCAGGTGGGCCACGTGGTGGTGTTCGACAACGGCAGCGGCGGGGTGGACGTGGCCGGCCTGCTGGCAGGGCATCGCCGCGTGAGTGTGATGCCATCGGCGCTCAACGTCGGCCTGGGCGCTGCGTTGAACCGGGCCTGCGAACGCGCGCGCGAACTGGGTTTCCTGCATGTGCTGTTGATGGACCAGGACAGCGTGCTGGCCGAAGGCATGGTGCGCACCCTGGGTGCGGCGCTGGTCGAGCTGCAGCAGGGCGGTGACGTGGCGGCGGTGGGGCCGCAGTTCCGCGATGCGCGCAGCGGCGAGCTGGCGCCGTTCGTGCGCTTTGGATTTCCGTTCAACCGCAAACTGCGCGGCGGGCCAGGCCAGCGGGTGTCCTGCGATTTTCTGATCACCTCCGGTTCGCTGGTTCCGGTGGAATCACTGGTGCGGATCGGACCGATGGACGAAGCGCTGTTCATCGACAACATCGACCTGGACTGGTGCTTTCGTGCCAAGCGTGCGGGGCTGTCCCTGCACGGCATCTGCGATGCGCAGATGGCGCACAGCATCGGTGAGCAGCTGCTCGCTTCACGGGTGAAGCAGGACGGGGTGATCGTACACAAACCGTTCCGCCTGTACTTCATCATGCGCAACCGGGTGCTGCTGTATCGCCGCGGTTATACCCCGCGGGTATGGATCGCCCAGGATGTGCCGCGACTGGTGCTCAAGTTCATCGGCAACACCTTGTTCCTTCCGGCGCGTTGGCAGCGACTGGTGTTCATGTGCAAGGGACTGCGCGACGGCGTGCTGGGCCGCAGCGGCGAACTGCCCGGCTGAGCCTGCCCGACGCCGCCGCCAGCTTGAACTGAACCCAACCGCGCGGACGGGAACAGGCAGCGTTCGCGGGGGCTGGGGTAGACTCGGCGCATTCAAATATCGCGCCCTGCCTGTGCCCCGACGCTACGATTCCGACGACATCGACGATCTCGACGACGACAACGAGACCGGCCCTGCGCCCTGGCGCCGCCGGTTGATCACCTGGAGCATGGCCGCCGTTGCGCTGGGGCTGGGCTTCCTGATCCCGTATACGGTGTACCTGAACCATCAGGTCACCCAGCGGTTCGGGGAGCTGCGCTGGCAGATCCCCACGCGGGTGTACGCGCGTCCGCTGGTCCTGCTGCCGGGCAAGGCGATGGACGCGGCCACGCTGAAGACCGAACTGGCCGCGTCGGCGTATCGCGATGACGGCGTCGGCGAGGCGCCGGCGACCTACGCGGTGAAGGGCTCGCGCTTCACCATTTCCAGTCGTGGTTACAACGATGTGGACGGGCGCGTGGCGCCGCGACGGGTGGAGCTGACGCTGTCTGGCGGCAGCATCGCCTCGCTGCGTGATGCCGACGGGCGCAAGGCGCTGAAGGCCGCGCGCCTGGATCCGGCCCGCATCGCCACGCTGTACGGGCAGAAGCAGGAAGAGCGCCGCCTGATCCGCATGGAAGAAGCGCCGGACCTGTTGGTCACCGGCCTGCAGGCGGTGGAAGACAAGGACTTCAACCGCCACCATGGCATCGATCTGTCCGGCATCGCCCGCGCGGTGTGGGTGACGGTGCGGTCCGGTGGGCAGAGCCGGCAGGGTGCTTCCACGCTGACCCAGCAGCTGGCACGCAGCGGCCTGCTCGGCATCGGCAAGGAACAGACCCTCACCCGCAAGTTCAACGAAGTGCTGTTCGCGCTGATCATGGAAGCGCGGTATGACAAGCGCACCATTTTCGAGGCCTACCTCAACCAGGTGTATCTGGGGCAGCGCGGCAGCCAGGCCATCCATGGCATGTCCTCGGGCGCCGAATTCTGGTTCGGGCGCGACCTTTCATCGCTGGAAAGTGAACACATCGCGCTGCTGATCGGCCTGGTCAAGGGGCCGTCCTATTACGACCCGCGACGCAATCCGGAGCGCGCACTGGACCGGCGCAATTTCGTACTGGGCAAGCTGCACGAAGCCACGCTGATCGACGATGCGGAGTACCAGCGCGCGGTGAAGGCGCCACTGGGCGTGCCAAAGAATCCCGGCATCGTGGCGGCCAACCGGTTCCCGGCTTATATCGACCTGGTGCGTCGCCAGCTCGGCCACGATTATCCTGAGTCGGTGCTGCAGGGCGCAGGGATGAGCGTGATGAGTGGCATGGCGCCGTCCGCACAGGCTTACGCCGAGGGTGCGGTCACCCGCACGGTGAAATCGCTGGAGAACAAGAAAAGGCCGGAGATCCAGGCCGGCCTTGTATTGACCGACGTGCACAACGGGGACGTGTTGGCCGTTGTGGGTAACCGTGATGTTTCCGCGCCGGGCTTCAACCGGGCCATCGAGGCGCAGCGCCAGGTCGGCTCGCTGCTCAAGCCGTTCGTGTACCTGCTGGCGCTTGCCCAGCCGGATCGCTACTCGCTGGCCAGCTGGGTGGATGATTCACCAGTCACCGTGAACCTCGGGCGCAACCGCAACTGGTCGCCGGGCAACGCGGACAACCGCAGCCACGGCACGGTACGGCTGGTCGATGCGCTGGCCCATTCGTACAACCAGGCCACCGTGCGGGTTGGCATGCAGGTGGGTCCGGAGAGGGTCACCCAGCTCATCCACGTGCTGGCCGGGATAAAGGCCGACCCGAATCCGGCGGTGATCCTGGGCGCGACCGACCAGAGCCCGTATGCGATGGCCCAGCTGTACCAGTTCCTGGCATCCGGTGGTGAGATCCAGCCGCTGCATGCGGTGCGCGGCGTGCTGGACCCGCAGGGCAAACTGCTCAAGCGCTACGACAAGACCCCGGCGCCTGCCCAGGAAGGTGATTCGATTGCTGCCAACCTGATCAGCATCGGCCTGCAGCAGGTGGTGTCCAGCGGCACTGCCCAGCGCCTGAACGCCGATGGCCTGGCGCGCCTGCAGGCGGCCGGCAAGACCGGCACCTCCAATGACGGCCGTGACAGCTGGTATGCCGGCTACACCGGTGACCACTTGGCGGTGGTGTGGATGGGCAACGACCAGAACGAGCAGACCGGCCTGTTCGGCGCCACCGGCGCGATGCGGGTCTGGTCGGGCATCTTCTCGCGCCTGCCGACCGCGCCGCTGCGGGTCAGTGACAAGGGTCTGGACTACCAGTACGTTGAAGCCACCGGAACCGGCGCCACCGATGAGGGCTGTCCCGGCGCACGTCGCTTCCCGTTCGTGGTCGGCTACGCGCCGGCGTACGCGTCCTGTGCCCCGCCTGCCGCGTTGCCGGAAGAAGGCGGCGAGCAGGGCGGCGGCTGGCGCAGCTGGTTCGGCCTGGATCCCAAGCCGGATGCTCCCGCAGAACCTTCGGCGCAGCCAGCGCCTTCGACGTCCCCGAGGTGACCCCATGACATTCCGTACCCTGCGTGTGTCCCTGGTTGCGCTGGCACTGAGTGCCTCGCTGGCGGCCTGTGTCAGCGCGCCGCCGCCGGTGGTGGCACCGGTGGATACCACGACGCCGGCCCAGCGCATGGCCGCCGTCGAGGCCGCCGCAGGCCCCGATGACAAGGAAGTATCGGTGGCGCCGCTGCGCGATCCGCAGGTGGATGATCTGCGCCAGTCTGCGCTGGCACAGCGCCAGGGCGGTGATCTGGATGCCGCCGCAGGTCACCTGGACCAGGCCTTGGGCCTGGTGGCTGAAGATCCGGCGGTACTACAGGAGCGCGCCGAGATCGCGCTGCTGCAGGGCCAGTGGGCCCCGGCCGAACAGTTCGCGCACCAGGCCCTGCAGCTTGGATCGAAAACCGGTCCGCTGTGCCGTCGTCACTGGGCGACGATCGAGCAGGCGCGCCTGGCGCGAGGCGAGAAAGAGAACGCCGTGTCGGCGCACGCGCAGATTGCCAGCTGCACCGTGCCGCCGATCATGCGCTACTGAGGTCGGCGAACGGGTTAGGCCCCCTCGCGGGTGGCTGTTATTTGAAGCCACAGCTGGGAGTGGGCCGGGCGGTGGGGCTGGTCGGGGGACGGCAGAAGCCGCATCCTGCGGGCCTCGTTGAGCGCCATCCATGGCGCTCAACGCCCCCGCCCAGCCCCACCACCCGGCCCCTGACAGTTTCCGGGTGCCGCCATCCGCGCAAGAAAGAGAGAAAAAGCGGTAGCGCCGACCCATGGTCGGCGAGCGCAGCGGGCCGTTGGCGGGAACATGCCGCCGACCATGGGTCGGCGCTACCAAGGCGTCCATGGATCTGCCGAAGGTGGGGCGGGGTGGGTTGGCGGGGGCGTTGAGCGCCATGGATGGCGCGAAACGAGGCCCGCATGGATGCAGTCCTTGCCGTCCCCCGCCAACCCACCCCGTCCCGCCAACACACAGACCCCCAGCTGTTCGCTTCGGCTTCTGCGCTGCCGGGCGCGGCCCGGCGAAAACCCTCCCCACCCGGTATCCTGTCAGCGTTGATGAAGCCTGATCTTGTCCATGCCAGCCGCGAGGCGCTGAGCCAGGGCGGGGCGCTCGCCTCCCACCTGGACGCGTTCGTGCCACGCCCGGCGCAACTGTGCCTGACCGAAGCGATTGCAGAAACGTTGCAGCAGCGCGACCTGCTGCTGGCCGAGGCGGGCACCGGCACCGGCAAGACCTACGCCTACCTGGTGCCGGTTCTGCTGTCGGGGATGAAAACCATCATCTCCACTGGTACCCGCGCGCTGCAGGACCAGCTTTACCATCGTGACCTGCCGCGCGTGCGGCAGGCGCTCGGCGTCGGCCACCGCAGTGCGTTGCTCAAGGGGCGCGCCAATTACCTGTGCCGTTACCGGCTGCAGCAGGCGCGCGGCGAGCCGCGTTTCAGCTCGCCCCAGCAGGCGGCCGAGTTCCAGCGCATCCTGGCCTGGTCCGGGCGTACCCGGCATGGCGACATGGCCGAACTGGATGCATTGGCCGACGACTCTCCGCTGCTGCCGATGGTCACCTCCACGGTGGACAACTGCCTTGGCCCTGACTGCGCCTACTACGATGACTGCTTCGTGGTGCAGGCGCGCCAGCGCGCCCAGGCCGCGGACGTGGTGGTGGTCAACCACCACCTGCTGCTGGCCGACCTGGCCTTGAAGCAGGAAGGCTTCGGCGAGCTGCTGCCAGGGGCGGAGGCGTTCGTCATCGATGAAGCCCACCAGCTGCCTGAGTTGGCGGCACAGTTCTTCGGGGAAGGCTTCGGCATGCGTCCGTGGCAGGAGCTGGCGCGTGACTGCCTGCTGGAAGCGCGCAGTGTGGCCGGTGCGCAGGCCGCCTTGCAGGCGCCGGTTTCGGCGCTGGAGCACGCGTTGATCGACCTGCGTACCGCGATGGACGGCCTGCCATCGCGCGGCACGCAGTGGCGTGCGCTGGCGGTGCCGCAGGTACGCGATGGTTTCGATGCGGCGATGAGTGCACTGCATGCCCTGCTGCAGGGACTGGAAGGCCTGCGCGAAGCCTCCTCCGGGCTGGACGCCTGCCATGCGCGCGCGCGCGAGGCGGTGTCGCGGCTCGGTCGCTGGCTGGGCGATGACGCGCCGCTGCTGGACTTCGATGCCGAGCCGGACCCGGCGGTGGGCGAAGCCGGTGATGTGCTGTGGTACGAACTCACCCCGCGGGGATTCCGCTGCCAGCGCACGCCGATGGACGTGTCCGGTCCACTGCGCGAGCACCGGCAACGCACGCTGGCGGCGTGGATATTCACCTCGGCTACGTTGACCGTGGGCGGTGGCTTCGACCACGTCACCCAACGCCTGGGACTGGATGACCCGCGCACGCTGGTCCAGCCGAGCCCGTTCGACTGGCCAACCCAGGCGCTGTGCTACCTGCCCGAAGGCTTGCCGGATCCGGCTGCGCGCGGGTTCGGTACCGCGCTGATTGCCACTCTGCGGCCGGTGCTGGACGCTTCGCACGGGCGTGCCTTCCTGCTGTTTGCATCGCATCGCGCGCTGCGTGAGGCGGCCGAAGCGCTGCGCGGTGGGCCTTGGCCATTGTTCGTACAGGGCGAGGCGCCGCGTGCGACGCTGCTGCAGCGCTTCCGCGAATCCGGCAACGGCGTGCTGCTGGGATCGGCCAGTTTCCGCGAGGGCGTAGACGTGGTCGGTGATGCGCTGAGCGTGGTGGTCATCGACAAACTGCCCTTCGCCGCACCGGATGATCCGGTGTTCGAGGCGCGCCTGGAGGCAATCCGCACCCAGGGGGGCAACCCGTTCCGCGACGAGCAGCTGCCGCAGGCGGTGATCGCGCTGAAGCAGGGCGTCGGCCGCCTGATCCGCAGCGAGACCGACCGCGGCGTGCTGGTCCTGTGCGACCCGCGACTGCTCAACCGCGGCTACGGCCGGATCTTCCTGGACTCGCTGCCACCGTTCCGGCGCACCCGCGCATTGGCCGATGTACAGGCCTTCTTTGCCCCACAATGGTTGCCGGCGGCGCCTGGGCCTGCTCCTGACGACGTGCCGCCGCCCGGTATGCCGCTCTCCCTGTTCTGAACATTGAAACGATGAAACTGCTCGCCTTTGAATTGTCCACCGAAGCCTGTTCCGTTGCCGTCCACGTGGATGGGCAGGTGCGCGAACGGTTCGAAATCGCGCCACGCCGGCATGCCGAGCTGGCCCTGCCGTGGGCGGAGGAACTGCTCGCCGAGGCCGGCATCGCGCGTTCGCAGCTTGATGCGATCGCCTTGGGCCGCGGTCCTGGCGCGTTCACCGGCGTACGCCTGGCGATCGCGCTGGCGCAGGGCGTTGCACTGGCGCTGGATCGCCCGCTGGTTCCGGTTTCCACGCTGCAGGCACTGGCGATGCGCGCGCCGGCCGACGCCGGCCACGTGCTGGCGGCCATCGATGCGCGGATGGGCGAGGTGTACGTGGCCCGCTACCAGCAGGTCGACGGCTTGCCCCGGCTGCAGGATGCCGAGCGGGTGTGCCCGCCACAGGCGGTGGTGCTGCCCGAGGGAATCCGCTGCGCCGGCGTGGGCACCGGCTTTGCCGCGGCCGAGGGCGCGATCGTCGCGCAGCTGGGTACTGCGTTGAGCAGCGTGGACGCCACGTCCTTGCCGCGTGCTTCGGATGTTCTGGCGATCGCCCTGCCGATGCTGGCGCGCGGCGAAGCGATCGCCCCGGAGCGGGTGGAGCCGGCTTACCTGCGCGACAACGTGGCGTTGACGCTGGTGGAGCAACAGTCGTTGCGGGCGTCCAAGCAGCGCTGAGGTAGCGAACGGGCAAGACCCCCTCGCGGGTGGCTGCTGGTTGCCGCAGCTGGGTTGGGCCGGGCGGTGGGGCTGGTCGGGGGACGGCAGAAGCCGCATCCTGCGGGCCTCGTTTCGCGCCATCCATGGCGCTCAACGCCCCCGCCCAGCCCCACCGCCCGGCCCCTGACAGGTTCCCGGGGGCCGCCAGCCGCGTAATAAAGAAATAGAAAAGCGGTAGCGCCGACCCATGGTCGGCGAAACCCATCAGACCTCATTCCCCCACCATCCGCCGACCATGGGTCGGCGCTACCAGAGCCGCAGGTTCCATGGCCGCCATGGACCTGTCAAAGGTGGGGCGGGGTGGGTTCGAGGGAACGCTCATCCGCATGGATGCGGATGGCGAGCCTACATGGACGTACTTGCGGCGATTCCCACGAACCCACCCCGTCCCGCCCACAACCAGCCCCGCAGCTGTTGACGTTGACGTTGACGTTGACGTTGACGTTGACGTTGCTCGAAAAAAGCAGGCGCCGGGCGCAGCCCGGCACCCCCACACACCCTCAGTCGTCGCGCAGTTCGCCACCGGGCAGGAACGCCCAGGTGCGGGTCACCTGCAGGATGTCCACGTCGTCCTTGGTCTGCGGCAGCGCCGGGAACGGCTGCGCCAGCCGCACCACGCGCAGCGCCGCCTCGTCCAGCAGCGGGGTCCCGCTGGAGCGCAGGATGCGCGCGCTTTCCACGCTGCCATCGCGGCGCACACCCACGGTGATCACCACCTGTCCGCTTAACCGGCGCTGGCGCGCTTCATCGGGATAGTTCAGGTTGCCTACGCGCTCGGCCCGGTCCACCCAGGCGCGCAGGTAATTGGCCCAGGCGTACTCGCGGGTGCTGGCGGAAACGAACTTGCGGTTGGGCCGCTTGGCATACTGCGCCGAACGCAGATGCACCTCGGCGGCGAGCCGGGCCATCTCGGCATCGCGCTGCTCGCGCGCGTCCAGCGGCGCATCCGGGCGCGGCTGTTCGGGCATCGGCTGCTGCTGGGCCCGCACGACCTGCTCTTCGCCATTGCGGCTGCTGACCACCCGCGACTGCGGCGGCGGCGGGGCGGCGGCATCCTGGCGTTGCTGCGGTACCGGGCTGCTGCCGGGCAATGCCTGCGGCACCACGCCGGTCTGGCTCTCGCGCGGGCGCAGCGCCTTGTCGTGCTCGCCGCCGCCGACCTGGCTGGCGGCGGCCAGGAAATCAGCCTGCTTGGGCGTCAGCGCGGTCTGGGTCTGGGTGAAGATCACGTCCAGCGTCGGCACCAGCGGGGCGTCGCCGCGCACCGCGAACCCCACGCCCAGGATCAGCAGGGCGTGCAGGGCGACGGACAGGGCCAGGGTCGCGCCGAGCCGCTGTGATTCGCGGCCGCCGGCACCGGGGGAAACCATCGCGCTCATCGCGGCAGGTCGGCCTCGATGGCATCGAACAGCTGGCCGGCGATGTTCAGGCCGTACTGCGCGTCCAGTTCACGCACGCAGGTCGGGCTGGTCACATTGACCTCGGTGAGGTAATCGCCGATCACGTCCAGGCCGACGAAACGCATGCCACGCCGCTTCATCTCCGGGCCCACCTGGGCTGCGATCCAGCGGTCACGCTCGCTCAGCGGGCGGCCTTCGCCGCGTCCGCCGGCGGCCAGGTTGCCGCGGAATTCATCGCCCTGCGGAATCCGCGCCAAGCAGTAATCCACCGGCACGCCGTCCACCAGCAGGATGCGCTTGTCGCCGGCGGTGATGTCCGGGATGAACTTCTGCGCCAGGGTCAGCTTGCGGTCGCCGTCGGTCAGCGTTTCCAGGATGACGTTGAGGTTTGGATCGCCGGTGCCGCTGCGGAAGATCGAGCGTCCGCCCATGCCGTCCAGCGGCTTCAGCACGGCCTGGCCGTGTTCCAGCACGAAGGCCTTCAGCGCCTTGGCGTCGCGGCTGACCAGGGTGGGCGGGCAGCACTGCGGGAACAGCAGGGCGGCCAGTTTCTCGTTGTAATCGCGCAGTCCCTGCGGATTGTTGACCACCCGTGCGCCGGCCATGGCCGCCACGTCAAGCACCTGGGTGTCGTAAATGAACTCGGCATCCACCGGCGGATCCTTGCGCATCAGCACGACCTGTCCGGGGCCGAACACCGTCTGGCTGAATTCACCCAGGGTGTACCAGTCGGCCGGGTCGTCGCGCACCTGCAGCGGGGCGGTGAGGGCGACGGCGCGGCCGTTGTCCAGGCTCAACCCGCCGGGCTTCACGTAGTGCAATGCGTGGCCTCGGCGCTGCCCTTCCAGCAGCATGGCGAAGGTCGTGTCCTTGGCGATCTTGATATGGGCGATGGGGTCCATCACCACGATGACGTTCAACGGCATGGCGGCACCTGTCAGGCAAGGTGCTGATGGTAGCGGCTCCGCCCGCAGCGTGCCCGCCTGTCTGCGCGCAACGGTGCGTGCGGCCCATGATCCCGGCATCCGGCAACACGGCCGGACGGGCCTCACGCGGGAAAGTCGTCGCCGAACTTGCTGGCGGTCACGCAAGTGCGATATAGATACGCCTTCGCAGCGGCACCGACCGAAGTGCCGCGCATGGGGAACGGTAATGACTGAGAACATGACTGCGGGCGGGGAGCTTGCAGGACTCCGGGTGATGGTCATCGACGATTCGAAGACCATTCGAAGGACGGCGGAAACGCTGCTGAAACGCGAAGGCTGCGAGGTGGTGACCGCCACCGACGGCTTCGAGGCCTTGGCCAAGATCGCAGACCAGCAGCCGCAGATCATCTTCGTGGACATCATGATGCCGCGTCTTGACGGCTATCAGACCTGTGCGCTGATCAAGGGCAACCAGCTGTTCAAGTCCACGCCGGTGATCATGCTGTCGTCCAAGGATGGTCTGTTCGACAAGGCGCGCGGGCGCATCGTCGGCTCGGAGCAGTACCTGACCAAGCCTTTCACGCGCGAAGAACTGCTGGGTGCCATCCGCACATACGTCAACGCCTGACCAGGGGGGAAAGGCAAAATGGCTCGTATCGTCCTGATCGAGGATTCACCGACCGACCGTGCGGTGTTCAGCCAATGGCTGCGCAAGGCAGGGCATGAAGTCGAAGAGGCAGACAACGCCGAAGCCGGGCTGGAGCTGGTTCGCAGCCAGCTGCCGCAGCTGGTGCTGATGGACGTCGTGCTGCCGGGCATGAGTGGCTTCCAGGCCACCCGCGCACTGGCCCGCGACGCGGCCACCAAGCACATCCCGGTGATCATCGTCAGCACCAAGGCGATGGAAACCGACAAGGCCTGGGGCCTGCGCCAGGGCGCGGCCGATTACATCGTCAAGCCGCCGCGCGAGGAAGACCTGATCGCGCGGATCAACGAGCTGGTGTCCTGATGCGCTCTCCCTTCGACATCCTCGAAGCGTATGAGCGCCGCAGCCTGGCCCATGCGGTGCAGCTGCCGGAACGCCAGTTCGCCCAGGACCTGTGGCGTGGCGTGGGGTACCGCGTCGGCCATCGCCGGCTGGTCTCGGACTTCCGCGAAGTGGTGGAAATCGTGCCGATGCCACCGGTGACGCCGGTGCCATGCGCGCAGCCGTGGCTGCTGGGCGTGGGCAACCTGCGCGGCAACCTGTTCCCGGTGATCGACCTGAAACTGTTCCTGGAAGGCGCGCGCACGGTGCAGCAGGAAGGCCAGCGCGTGCTGGTGATGCGCCAGGCCGGAGGCGATGTGGCACTGACCATCGACGAACTTTACGGCCAGCGTAGTTTCGAGCTGGACCAGGAAGTGGCGGCCGGTGGACTGGCCGAGGGGCGCTACGCTCACTTCGTCGAACGCGCCTTCCATGCCGACGACCACGACTGGGGCGTTTTCTCGCTCTCGCTGCTGTCGCGCACTCCCGAATTCCGGCAAGCCGCGGCCTGAACGCTGGCTTCCGTTCCTGCATTGCATTGAACATCGAGGTTGAACGATGAGTACTGCTTCCGATTCCAGCAAGGCGGCCAAGGTGCGCCTGGGTGGCACCAACGCGTGGTTGATCCTGCTGCTGCTGGCAATGGCGCTGTTCGGCCTGAACACCGGCGTGGCCACCTGGCAGGGCAGCCGCCTGGCCGACGCCAGCACCAAGGCCGCCGACCTGCAGGTGCTGTCGCAGCAGCTGGCCAACCAGGGACGAGAAGCAGTGGCCGGCAACGCGCAGGCCTTCACCGCGTTCAAGGCCACCCGCACCGCGATCGACGAGAACGTGGCCACCCTGCAGGGCCGCTACGGCGCCGAACCGGGCGTGTCCGCCCCGATCGGCAAGCTGGTCGCGACCTGGCAGCCGTTGGCCAAGAGTGCCGCCCAGCTGGTGTCCAGTGAGCCGGCGGTGCTGACCCTGGCCGGCAACGCGAACAACTTCACCGGTGCCGTGCCGGGCCTGCAGGCCCAGTTGAACGAAGTGGTGCGCGCGATGAGTGCCTCCGGTGCACCGTCGGCGCAGATCTACAGCGCGCTGCAGCAGGTCGTGGTCGCCGGCACGATGGCGCGCCGGGTCACTGAAATCCGCGCCGGTGGCTCTGGTGCCGCCGGCGCCGGCGATGCACTGGCCCGCGACATCACCGTGTTCAGCCAGGTGCTGGACGGCCTGCGCAACGGTAACGAAGACATGGGCATCGCCGCGGTACGTGGCGCCGCCGCGCTGGCCGCGCTGGAGCAGTCCCAGCAGCAGTGGACGGCGATGAAGACCGACGCCGACGCGATCCTGGCCAGCTCACGCCAGCTGTTCGCCGCGCAGGCCGCGGCCGCCAGCCTGACCGCCGGTTCGTCGGACATGCTGGCCGACAGCAAGGGCCTGTTCAACGCGTTCTCTTCCTTCGGCTCGGCCAGCGATACGCGGCTGTTCCCCAACTTCTGGATCGGCGTGGTGTCCGGCGCGCTGTCGCTGATCGCGATCATCGGCTTCGTCAGCACTTCGGTGCGCGGACGTTCGCGCGAGCAGGAACTGCGTTACCAGACGCAGGTGGAATTCAACAGCCGTAACCAGCAGGCCATCATGCGGCTGCTGGATGAAATCAGCTCGCTCGGTGAGGGCGACCTGACGGTGAAAGCGTCGGTGACCGAAGACATGACCGGCGCCATCGCAGACGCCATCAACTACGCCGTCGACGAGCTGCGCCACCTGGTGACCACCATCAACGACACCTCGGCCAAGGTCGCCGTGTCCACCCAGGAAACCCAGGCCACCGCGATGCAGCTGGCCGAAGCGGCAGGCCACCAGGCCAACCAGATCACCACCGCCTCGGACCGCATCGGCGAGATCGCGGCAAGCATTGAACAGGTGTCGCGTAACTCCTCCGAGTCTGCTGAAGTGGCGCAGCGCTCGGTGGTCATCGCTGCAGAAGGTGCCGGCGTGGTGCGCGAAACCATCCAGGGCATGGACCAGATCCGCGACCAGATCCAGGAAACGTCCAAGCGCATCAAGCGACTGGGTGAGTCCTCGCAGGAAATCGGCTCGATCGTGGAACTGATCAACGACATTTCCGAGCAGACCAACATCCTGGCGTTGAACGCGGCGGTGCAGGCCGCTTCGGCAGGCGAAGCCGGTCGCGGTTTTGCCGTGGTGGCCGACGAAGTGCAGCGCCTGGCAGAACGCACCTCCGGCGCGACGCGACGCATCGAAGGCCTGGTGCAGGCCATCCAGGCCGATACCAACGAAGCAGTCACCTCGATGGAGCAGACCACCGCCGAGGTGGTGTCCGGTGCACGCCTGGCCGAGGACGCCGGCACCGCGCTGACCGAGATCGAGCGCGTGTCCAACGCCCTCAACAACCTCATCAAGAACATCTCCGTGGCCGCCCAGCAGCAGTCCTCGGCCGCGTCGGACATCACCCATACCATGGGCGTGATCCGGCAGATCACCGGCCAGACCTCGCAGGGTGCGGGGCAGACCGCCGAATCGATCGGCCACCTGGCACAGCTGGCCGCCGACCTTCGCCGCTCGGTCGCCGACTTCAAGCTGCCGGCGTAAGCCGGCAGTACGGGGAAGCAAGGATTACCTGATGAAGCATCGTCACTATTTCCGCCACACTGCATGCCATGCCCCGCGCGGCATGCGTTCGCTGGCGACCGGAGTCCGCCCATGAGTACCCTGCGCGATGCAATGAGCCATGCCGCCCTGGGCTGGGTGAAGCCGGAGCTGGATGAGACCCTGCGCCAGGTGCGCAACGAGGTCGAGTACTTCGTCGAGGCGCCCGCCGACGCCACCCGCATGCGCCTGTGCGCCGGCTACCTGCACCAGGTGCAGGGCACGCTGCGCATGGTGGAACTGTACGCACCTGCGATGGTGGCCGAGGAGCTCGAACAGCTCGCCGTGGCGATCGGCAATGGAGATGTCGCCGAGCGCGATGAATCGTGCGCGACCCTGATGCGCGGCAGCGTGCTGCTTCCGGATTACCTGGAGCGCCTGCAGAACGGCCACCGCGACATTCCGATCGTGCTGCTGCCGTTGCTCAACGAAATCCGTGCCGCGCGTGGCATGGCGGGCATCAATGAAAGCGTGCTGCTGGCCTTTGCGCCGGACAGCGTGGGTGCCACCGAAGCCGAACTCGACCACGCCCGCGGCAGCCTGAGCGGGCGCAACCGCGAACTGCTCGACACCGTCGGCAACGCGGTGAAGGAAGAACTGCTGCGCATCAAGGACGCGCTGGACCTGCACCTGCGCACCGGCGGAGCGCCGCAGCAGCTGCAGCAGCAGGTCAACGAACTTGCCGCGGTGGGCGATACGCTGGCCATGATGGGCCTGGACGTCGCGCGCAACGTGGTGGTGCAGCAGCGCGATGCGCTCAGCAGCGTGGTCGCGGGCGAGCAGCAGATCGACGAGAGCCTGCTGCTGGATGTCGCCGGTGCGCTGCTGTACGTGGACGCGTCGCTGGATGACCAGGTTGCCCATCTGGGCGCGACCGGCAGCGGCGAAGATGACCCTTCCGCCGCTGAAACCCGGCGCACACTGGAAGTGCTGGCGCACGAAGCGATCGCCAACTTCACTGTGGCCCGTGAGCACTTCGTCGCCTTCATCGAAACCAACTGGAACCACGAGCAGCTGCAGGACGTGCCGCGGCTGCTGGGCGAGGTCGGCGGCGCGCTGCGCATGCTCGACCTGCCGGTGCCGGCCGACTACCTGAAGGGCGTGCAGCTGTACATCGACGCCGAGTTGATCGGGCGCCAGCGCGTGCCCAGCGGGCGCCAGCTGGATACGCTGGCCGATGCGATGGCCAGCCTGGAGTACTACCTGGAAGCGCTGCGCGACCGTCGCGCCGGACGCGAAAGCATCCTGGACATCACCCGCAGCAGCCTGGAAGCACTACGCTACTGGCCGCTGCCGGTGGCCAACGCTGCCGCGCTGATCGCCGAGCCGGCGCCGCAGCCGGTACAGCGCGAAGCCGTGCTGCCGCCGCCGCTCGAGGTGCCTGGGCTGGAAACGCTGGAGTTGCCGCCGCTGGCAGCCGCACCCGCGCAGGTGCCGCCGCCACTGCCGGACTTCGTCTTCGACGCCGCGCCGACCGTGCAGGCAGCGCAAGCGCAGGGCGAGGAAACCGTCGCGGACGTTGCCGACGAAGACGTCATGCCGCCATCGCTCGAGGCGTCCGATGGCACGCCGTTGGAACGTGCAGCGATTGAATCGACCGCGCCGACGCTGGTGTTCTCCGCCACCACCGCGGTTCCGCCGCCCGTGCCGGCCTGGGAACTCGGCAGCTTCCACGCGGCAGCCGACGAGAACGACAGCCGCGCGCCGACCTTCACCGACTTCGATCCGGTATTTGCCGAAGATGCCGCCGATGCCACGCGTTGGACGGTCGAACCGGTCGCCCAGGTGGATCTCACCGCCGCCGACGATGGCCTGCTGCTGATCGATGGCGCTGACTTCAACCCGGTGCTCGCCGAAGTCGAGGCGGAAGACAGCGCGCTCGAGCCGGTCAGCTTCCGCTTCGATGACGGCGACATCAGCCGTGCTGACGATGTCCTGTCGCTGGAAGCGCTGGAAGCGTCGGTCATCGAAGCGCCGGCAGGATTCGATGTGATCACTGCTGCCGAACCGGCAGCGTTCGCATCCTCCGAGCCGATGCAGGCCATTGAGCCTGACGCAGCGCCGGCCGAGGCCGCTGAGGTCGACGATGCCGACGCACGCTTCCTGGCCGAACTGGCTGCGGCTGCGGCCGACTTCAACCCGCAGCCGGAGCCGCAGGCGCCGGTGCTGGCCGAAACGCCCGTTGCTGCCGCCGGAACGCTCGACGGTGGTTTCGACGAGCAGGCCGAGAATATCGACCAGGACATCCGCGAGGTGTTCCTGGAAGAGTTCGACGAAGAACTGATCAACATAGGCGGGCTGTTGCCGGCCTGGCGCGCACAGCCGGACAACATGGACCGCCTGCGCCCGATCCGCCGCGTGTTCCACACGCTGAAGGGCAGTGGGCGCCTGGTGGGCGCGCGCACGCTCGGCGAGTTCGCCTGGAAGATCGAAGGCATGCTCAACCGCGTGCTGGATGGCTCCCGCCCGGCAACGCCGGCGGTGGTGGCCGTGGTCGAACAGGCCTACCACGCCCTGCCCGAACTCAATGCCGCACTGCGCAGTGGGCAGCGCGTCAGCGCGGACCTGCAGGCGCTGCAGTCGATCGCCGACCGCGTGGGCGCTGGCGAAGAAACCTTCCACGTGCCGCTGCCCACCCATCCGGTCGCCACGGCGGTTTCCGGGACGGATGAGCAGGCCGGGATCGACGCGCTGGAAGCGGCCTTCGCCGCCGATGTGTCGGCCGCTTCCCTTGAGGGTGCGCCGGCCAGCATCGACAGTGTGCTGCGCGAGATCCTGGAAGCCGAAGTGGAAGCGCACATGGCCACCCTGCATGGGTGGCTGGCGTCGTCGCGCGTCGAGCCGCAGCCGGTTTCCGATCCGCTGCTGCGTGCCGTGCACACCATGAACGGTGCCTTCGCGATGACCGATGTGCCGGAGATCACCTCCGTCACCGGCGCGGCTGAAAGCTACATCAAGCGCTCGCTGGCAGCGGCCGAAGTGCCCAGCCATGAGGGCGTGCATGCGCTGGACGCGACTGCGCGCGCGATCGAAGCCACGATGCTGGCACTGCAGGCCGAATCGCCCCGCGTCCCGCTGCAGCAGGAACTTGCCGACCGCCTGCAGGCGCTCGCCGCGACCCTGCCCGAAGCGCGTTGGCCGGTACTGGAAGATGCCGGCGATGTACTTGAACAGGCGCAGCCAGAACGTGAGGCCGTCAGTGCCGATGCCGATGCCGACGTTGAGGTGATCGACGCGGCCGAGCCGTTAGCGCAGGCCGAGGACGAGGTCGAGCAGATCGCCGAGGCGATGGTCGACAGCGGCGAACTGCAGGTCATCGAGCCCGAGCCGGAGTCCGTCAGCGATGAGGTTGCACGGGTTGAAGACCGGGCCAGCGACGAGGAGGTCGCACGGTTCGACGCGCCGGTGGTGGCTGAGGTCGAACTGACCGGCGCCAACGATCTGTCTTCGTTCCTGGATCCGCTTCCGGTGTCGCCGGTCGAGCACGAACGGGTCGCCGAGCCGACCTTCGTCGCGGAAACCGAAGTGCCGGCGGCAACCTCGGGCGAGAGCGATCAGCCTACCGCCGAACCGGGCCAGGACCGCGATGTCGAGGTACAGCTGACCGGCGCAGAGGATCTGTCGCTGTACCTGGATGACGCAGCACATGCCGCCCTGCCTGACAGCTACGTGCCCGGTGCCATCGAACCTGTCACCCAGTACGTCGAACCGCTCGGGCAGGCGCTCGAGGCGACCGGCGAGGAGCCGGGCGAGGCGATTTCCGACGAACTGCAGGGCAGTGCCGCCTTCGGCGAGACCGTGTCGTTGCAGGAAGCGCTGGATGAGGGGCTGCACGTCATCGACGATTCCGTAGAGGAAGACGCGGCCGAGCTCATCTCTGTCGCCGGCGATGCTGGGTCGGCGGACGAGGATGCGGCGTTCGCCGCGTACATCGATGCCGATGAGCCGGCTACGGCGCCGTATGCCGAGGAAACGGAACAGCTTTCCGCCGAGGCCGAAGCCGTGGACGCAGCGGGCGTGCAGCAGCCGTACTTCGAAATGGAGCCCGGTGCGGCATCGGTCGCTGGTTCGTCCCACGCCGGCGCAGCCGAGGTGCCGGAAGATGCGCACGAGGTTGCCCTGCAGGACGCCGTGGACGCCTCGGATGTCGAAGCAGTCGAAGTAGTCGAAGTGGTCGAAGCAGAAGTCGGCAGCGCCGATGCGCTGGACTTCAGCGTGCTGGACCGCGAGCTGGTCGACATCTTTGTCGAAGAAGGCAAGGACCTGCTCGACCATTGCGACGGCCTGATCAGCGAACTGCGCACCGCGCCGGAGGATCGTGAGCCGTTGGCCGGCCTGCAGCGCGACCTGCACACGCTGAAGGGCGGCGCACGCATGGCCGGCATCAATCCCATCGGTGATCTCGGCCACGGCATCGAATCGCTGTTGGAAGCGGTATTCGCCGGACGCACCAGCATCGAGCACAGCGATGTACAGCTGCTGGAGCGCGGCTTCGATCGCCTGCACCAGATGCTCACCCTCACCGGCAACCATCGCCAGGTGGCGGCGGCCGATGACCTCGTGGCTGCTTTCGATGCACGCACCCAGGGCCGGCCGGCCACGCCGGCCGAGGCCGACGAACCCGCCGCTGCCGCGCCCAGCGCTGCCGAGCTGATCGCCAGCCTGCCGCTGTCCGCGCCACTGCCGGTGGAAGCCGGCGGCGAGGAAGAAGGCGGCGCGCGCCCGCAGCAGGAACAGGTGCGCGTGCGTGCCGACCTTCTCGATCGCCTGGTCAACCACGCCGGCGAAGTGGCGATCTACCGTTCGCGGCTGGAACAGCAGCTCGGTGCCTTCCGCGGCGCCATGGGCGAACTGGACCGCACCAATGCGCGTCTTCGCGATCAGCTGCGCCGTCTTGACCTGGAAACCGAGGCGCAGATCGTTGCCCGTTACCAGCGCGAGCAGGAGCAGGCCGACCACAGCTTCGACCCGCTGGAACTGGACCGCTTCTCCACGCTGCAGCAGCTCAGCCGCGCGCTGAACGAATCGGCAGCCGACCTTGGCGGCCTGCAGGGGGTGCTGGACGACCTGTCACGCCAGTACGATTCACTGCTGCAGCAGCAGTCGCGGGTCAGCTCCGAGCTGCAGGACGGCCTGATGCGTGCGCGCATGGTGCCCTTCGACGGGCTGGTGCCGCGCCTGCGTCGCGTGGTCCGCCAGGCCGGTACCGATACCGGCAAGCAGGTTCACCTGACGCTGGAAGGAACCCACGGCGAACTCGATCGCAACGTGCTGGATCGCATGGTCGCGCCGCTGGAACACATGCTGCGCAACTCCGTCGCCCACGGCCTGGAAACGGCCGAACAGCGACGTGCGGCAGGCAAGCCGGTGGAAGGCGAGATCTCGTTGCGCCTGCATCGCGAAGGCTCTGAAATCGTGCTAGACGTGGCCGACGACGGTGCCGGGCTGGACCGCGAAGCGATCCGCCGGCGCGCGCTGGAACGCGGCCTGATCCAGGCCGATGCCACCCTGGCCGACAACGAACTGGACAACCTGATCTTCGCCTCCGGTTTCAGCACCGCCGACCAGCTCAGCCAGCTGGCCGGACGTGGCGTGGGCATGGACGTGGTGCGCAACGAAGTGCGCCAGCTTGGCGGCAGCGTGGAAATCCACTCGGTACGCGGCCAGGGCGCTCGTTTCACCCTGCGCCTGCCGCAGACGCTGGCCGTCACCCAGGCGGTGTTCGTGCAGATCGGCGAGACCACCTTCGCCGTCCCGGTGGGTTCGGTCAGTGGCATCGGCCGCATTTCGCGCGAGCGTTTCGAGGCCGGCGACAGCACCTACCGCTACAGCGGGGAGGAGTACACCCTGCATGACCTGGGTAGCCTGATCGGCCAGGCCCCGGCCCGTGCCGAAGGGCAGGCCCAGGTGCCGCTGCTGCTGGTGCGCGCGGGCGACCTGCGCGCCGCGGTGGCAATCGACCAGGTGCTCGGCAACCGCGAAATCGTGGTCAAGCCGGTCGGCCTGCAGATCGCCTCGGTGCCGGGCATCTACGGTGCCACCATCACCGGCGATGGCCGTGTGGTGGTGATCCTGGACGTGGCACCGCTGGTGCGCCGCTTCGTCGCCAACCCGGAGCGTCCGCTGCCGGTGGCCGAACTGGAACAGCAGCGCCAGGTGCCGGTGGTGATGGTGGTGGACGATTCGCTGACCATGCGCAAAGTCACCGGCCGCATCCTGGAACGCCACAACTTCGAAGTCAGCGTGGCGCGCGATGGCGTGGAAGCGCTGGAGCGGCTGGAAGAGCGCGTACCGGACCTGATGCTGCTGGACATCGAGATGCCGCGCATGGATGGCTACGAGCTGGCCACCGCGATGCGTGCCGACCCTCGTTACCGCGAAGTGCCGATCGTGATGATCACCTCGCGCAGCGGCGACAAGCATCGCCAGCGCGCTTTCGAAATCGGCGTGCAGCGTTACCTGGGCAAGCCTTACCAGGAGCTGGACCTGATGCGTAACGTGTACGACCTGCTGGGGATCGCCCGTGTCCGAGAATGATGCAAGCCTGCCGCCGGCCGTCGCGCTGCTGGCACGCCCGGGCGCGGCCCGCGACCGCCTGCGCGAGGCGCTGGTCCAGGCCGACGTGGCGCTGGTGCTGGAAGAGGATCCCGACGCGCTGGATCCTGCAACGCTGATCGCGCTCGCTCCGCAAGCCGTGGTGATCGCGTTGGAGCCCGCCGTGGAAGCCGCCCTGGAACGGCTCGACGACGTGCTGTCTTCGCCGGCTTTCACCCTGGTGTTCGACGAGGCCGACCTGGCCGCGCGCCGCGAAGGCTGGGAGACCCAGCGCTGGGCGCGGCACCTGGCGGCCAAGCTGCATGGTCATCGGGAAGTGCTGCCGCCCGGTGCGGAAGTGGAAGAAGACCTGCAGATTGAACCGGGGATGCCGGATACACCGGCCCAGCTGCACGTCAATGCGCCGCTGGACTTTCACCTGGACGAAGCGGCCGACGCGGCTGATCTGCTGGCGGGTGACAGCCTGTACGAAGCACCCGCGCAGTGGCAGGAACCGCAGGCGCTGGAACAGGCACTGGCGACGAACCTGCCCGACGCCGACGCCGACGCCGACGCCGACGCCGAAGCCCCTGCCACGCCTGCCGATGCAGGTGCGGTGGTGCCGCCGCCACTGGCCGACCACAGCCGCTGGGCGCTGCTGGACGAGGACGCCGCACCCGCTGCGGTGAGCCGCCAGACCACCGCGCCGCCGGCGTTGCCGGTATTCGATTCGGCCCACCTTTCGCTGGTGGACATGGAAGACACCGCGCCCAGCACCGGTCCACGACGCGGCGCGCGCGGCGCGGTGGTGGTGCTGGCCGGTATCGGCGGCCCTGATGCGCTGCGGCGCCTGCTGGCCGCCCTGCCGTCGGCGCTGGACGTTCCGCTGCTGGTGCGGATGCCGCTGGACGGCGCGCGCTACGGCAATCTGGTCAAGCAGATGGCGCGGGTTTCCCCGTTGCCGGTACTGCTCGCCGAAACCGGCGCAGATGTGCTGGAAGGCCATGTCTACATCCTGTCCGACGACACCGCCACCGTGCTGCGTGATGGCGGACTGCAGTTCGAAAGCCGACCCCAGGGCCTGGAACTGGCGCGGCTGCCGCCGGGCGAAAGCGCGGTGATCCTGCTCAGTGGTGCCGACCTGCTGCAGGTCGACCCGGCGCTGACGCTGGCCGAGGCCGGTGCATGGGTGGGCGGCCAGGTGGGCGAGGGCTGCTACGACCCGGCCGCAGCCACCGCCGTGGTGGCGGCCGGCATGTTCGCCGGTGAGCCGCAGGAGCTCGCGCAGGCCATCAGTGCCCGCTGGGCACGTCCGGAACAAGGGGAAGCGCAGTGAGCCATGCCAACAACGATGAAATCCGCGGGGTCCTGATCCAGTCCGGTCCCGAACGCGTGCTGCTGCCCAATGCCACCGTGGCCGAAATGATGGCCAAGGTGCAGGTGCAGGCGAGCGACGAAGGTCCTGACTGGCTGCTGGGCACGCTGGCCTGGCACGGCTGGGACGTGCCGCTGGTGTCCTTCGCGCGGCTGTCCGGGCTGGGCGAGGAAAGCATCGGCGGCAACAACAAGGTCGTGGTGCTCAAGGCCTTGGCCGGTAATGCCCAGCGCCCGTATTTCGCCCTGCTGACGCAGAGCTTCCCGCAGCTGATTTCCGTGCCGCGAGATGGCCTGCTGGCCGATGCATCCGAAGAAACCCTTCCCGACAGCGTGCACATGCGCGTGCTCCTGGGCGAGCAGAGCGCGCTGCTGCCGAACCTGGACGCGGTGGAAACCGCGCTGGATTCGCTGCACTGAACCCTGCGGTATGTGGCTGACGACAAGCTCCGGTGGGTGACGACCGTTGGTCGTCACGTCCTTGCCCTTGCCCAAGCGTGACGACCAACGGTCGTCACCCACCAGACCCGCAAGGTCCACCCACCAGCGCCTCAGCCCATGTCGCCCAGGCGTGCCTGCAGAGCCGCAATCGCAGCGAGACCCGCCGTTTCGGTGCGCAGGATGCGCGGCCCGAGCTGCAGCCCCTGGAAGCCCGCCGCCGCCAACTGCTGGCGATCGCGCGGCGACCAGCCGCCCTCCGGACCGATGGCGATCACCACGCCGCCTGCGGGCGCTGCCTGCAGCGTGGACAGGCGGTGGCTGCCTTCCGGATCCAGGGTCAGGCGCAGTGTATCGGCGGGCAGCACCGCCATCGCCGCTGCCAGGCCCAACGGCGGGCCCAGCCGCGGAATCACCGCACGTCCTGACTGGCCGCAGGCGGACTGCACCACGTTGTTCCAGTGCGCGACGCGCTTCTCCGCCCGCGCGGCATCCAGCTTCACTTCGGTGCGCTCGGCATTGACCGGCACCACGGCCGCCACACCCAGCTCGGTGGCCTTCTGCAGGATCAGGTCCATCTTCTCGCCGCGCGCCACGCCCTGCAGCAGGGTGATCCGCAGTGACGATTCATTGGCCAGCGGCGTGGCTGCTTCGATCCGCACCTGTGCATCACGCTTGCCGGCGAGGACAATCGTGGCGGCATAGTCATGCCCATCACCATTGAACAGCACGCAGGCATCGCCCTCGCGCAGTCGCATCACCCGCAGCAGGTGGTTGGCGGCGTCCTCGGGCAGGGACACGGTCTGGCCGGCCTGCAGGAGAATCGACACGGGGCAGCGGGTCACGCGCATGCGGCGTTCTCCACAACGGATGGGCGGGCGTCCTGCGGGGAGGGGGGTGTCTCTGCTAGCATCGTGGGCTCATGAACATGTTGCTTCCTTCGTCCATTCTATCGGCCCGCGCGGGGTATACCGCATGAGCCGTCCCCTGCCGATCATCCATCGCATCACCGATGAGGAAAACGGCCCGTTCCAGCGCCAGCACCTGGACCTGGAGTTTTCCAACGGTGAACAGCGCCGCTTCGAGCGACTGGTCAGCCGCGGCCACGGTGCCGTGGTTGTGGTGCCGATGCTGGACGATGACACCGTGCTGCTGGTGCGTGAATACGCCGCCGGCATGCACCGCTATGAACTGGGCCTGGTCAAGGGCCGCATCGATGCCGGCGAAACGCCGGAGCAGGCGGCCGACCGCGAGCTGAAGGAAGAAGCCGGCTACGGCGCGCACCGCGTTGACGTGCTGCGCGCCATGACCCTTGCCCCCACCTACATGAGCCACCAATCGTGGCTGGTGGTAGCGCGCGATCTGTATCCGCAACGGCTGCAGGGCGATGAGCCCGAAGAACTGGAAGTGGTGCCGTGGAAGCTGTCGCAGATCGACCAGCTGATGCTGCGCGAAGACTTCTCCGAGGGCCGTTCACTGGCGGCCCTGTTCATTGCCCGAGAGTGGCTGCAGCGTGGCGCGACGGCGCCATGACCCACGCCCGCCTCACCACCGACCTGCGCGAAACGGTCATCGCCATTGCCCAGGATGCCGCCGCAGCGATCATGCAGGTCTACGCGTCCGGCTTCGATATCACGATGAAGGCCGATGACAGCCCGGTAACCGCCGCCGACCTGGCCGCGCACCAGCGCATCGTCCGCGGCCTTTCACGGCTCACCCCGGACCTGCCGATCCTGTCCGAGGAAGCCACCGCGGCCCCCTGGGAAACGCGGCGCCACTGGGGCGCCTACTGGCTGGTCGATCCGCTGGATGGCACTCGAGAGTTCATCAAGCGCAACGGCGAATTCAGCGTCAACATCGCGCTGGTCTACCAAGGCGCGCCAACCTTCGGCGTGGTGCTGGCGCCGGTGACCGGCCTGGTCTGGCACGCCATGCGCGGCGAGCAGGCCTACCGCCGGCAGGGCGTGCATGACACCGTGCTGCGCACCCGTGTGCCGGCGCACGCACCGCTGCGGGTAGCCGCCAGCCGCTCGCACCGTTCGTCGCGCACGCAGGTGCTGCTGGATCGCATGGGCGATATCGAAACGGTGGCCCAGGGCTCTTCGTTGAAGTTCTGCCGGATCGCCGAGGGCGACCTGGATGTCTATCCGCGGCTGGGGCCGACCAGCGAGTGGGACACCGCGGCCGGCCAGTGCGTGCTGCACGCCGCCGGTGGTGCGGTGCTGTCCACCGCCACCGGCAAGCCGTTCCGCTACAACCGCCGCGAAAGCCTGCTCAACGGTGATTTCATGGCCTTGGGCGATACCCGCCTGGCATGGCGCGACTGGCTGCCCCCCGACGAACCGGAGACTGCATGAGCACGAGCGACGCCGCCACCGAACTGGGCCGCCTGCTGGCGATCATGGCGCGCCTGCGCGACCCGCAGGGCGGCTGCCCGTGGGACCTGGAGCAGGACTTTTCGACCATCGCGCCGTACACCATCGAAGAAGCCTACGAAGTGGCCGATGCGATAGATCGCGGCGACCTCGACGACCTGTGCGACGAACTGGGTGACCTGCTGCTGCAGGTGGTTTTCCACGCGCAGATGGCGCAGGAGCAGGGCGCGTTCGCCTTCGCCGACGTGGCGCGCAGCATCAACGACAAGATGGTCCGCCGCCATCCGCACATCTTCGCCGATGCCAGTGCGGGCGACGCCGCCGAGGTGCTGCGCAACTGGGAGGCGATCAAGCGCGAGGAACGCGCCGCCAAGGGCGAGACCGATGGCTCGGCGTTGGCCGGCATCTCGCGCGGACTGCCGGAATGGCAGCGGGCGATGAAGCTGCAGTCGCGCGCGGCCAAGGTCGGCTTCGACTGGCCCGGCCCGTTGCCGGTGCTGGACAAGGCCGCCGAGGAACTGCAGGAACTGCGCGAGGAATTCGAACGCGGCGACGTGGCGGCGAACAAGGCCCGGTTGCAGGAAGAACTCGGCGACCTGTTGTTCGTCTGTGCCAACCTGGCACGCCACGCCGACCTCGACCTGGGTGCTGCGCTGCGCGGGGCCAACCACAAGTTCGAGCGACGCTTCCGCGCGATGGAAGCGCGCGCCGGTGAAGACGGGAAGCGGCTGGCCGAGCTGGACCTGGACGCCCAGGAAGCGCTCTGGCAGCACGCGAAGGCCGACGAAACCGCCTCGTGAAAACCTTCGGCTTGTTCGTCGTGACGGCGATGGCCGAGATCATCGGCTGCTACCTGCCGTGGGTGTGGCTGCGTCGCGATGGCAGCGCCTGGTTGCTGCTGCCGGCGGCGGCCAGCCTGGCCCTGTTTGCCTGGCTGCTGACCCTGCATCCGCAGGCCAGCGGGCGCGTGTATGCGGCCTACGGTGGTGTCTATGTCGGCACTGCGCTGGTCTGGCTGTGGTTGGTGGACGGCATCCGTCCCGGCCGTTGGGACCTGCTCGGCGTGGGCCTGTGCCTGGCCGGGATGGCGGTGATCATGTTCGCCCCGCGCACCGGCTGACGACCGTCATCCCGGTGGCTGAAGACCAACGGTCGTCACCCACCGAAGCCCTCGCCACCCACCGGGCCAAGACGATCAGGGCTTCCGGCAGCCCAGCATCCCAAGGTCGATCGCATCGGCCATGCGCGCATAGCCTTCATCGTTGGGATGCAGGTGGTCGCGGGTGATGCCGCCCGGCAGCGATTCCGGCACCGCCGGGTCACGCAGCGCCGCATCGAAATCCACCACCCCGTCATAGCCACTTTGCGGCCCGCGCGCCCAGGCATTGATCGCCGTGCGCGTGGCAGCTGAAACAGGTTCGTAGCGCTCCGAGCCACCGAACGGGGTCAGCGTGCCGATGAACGCACGCCCGCCGTGCAGGTGCACGCGGTCGGCAATCTGCCGGTAGCCGGCCTGCATGTCGTCGGCGTTGCGGCCGGGCAGTGGTGCCGGCCCACCGCCATGGCGGATATCGTTGATCCCTTCGAACACGATCACCTGGTCGGCATCGGCGGTGGCGATCACATCGCGATCCAGCCGCGACAGCGCGCTGTGGCTGCGGCCGTGGTCGAGCAGTTTGTTGCCACTGATGCCCTGGTTGAGCACCACGAAGCGGTCCGGGCAAGCGCGCTGCAACCGCACTGCCAGCCGTTCCGGCCACTGGTTGTACGAGCCGCGCTGGGCGGTGGCGCCTTCGGTGATGGAATCGCCGAGCGCCACGATCACCGACGGCCGATCTGCGCGCTGTACCAGCACCGCGGAAAACACGTTCTGCCGGTAGGACACCGCCACCGAATCGGCGATGGTCGGATGACGGCCATCGACGACCCGCACGGTGGTGCGACGGACTGCAGGCCGGGTCGCCTGCGGGAAGTAACCGGTGACCCGGATTTCATCCAGTGCCGCCGCCTGCAGCGGTACCGCGTCGGTCAAAAGGGCCGCGCCGACCGGCACTTCGATGAGCGCGCGTCCGGCCACGGTGACCGGCAGCGCCGTGCCGGAAGGCCCCTGCATGGTCACGTCCTGCAACCGCAGCGGGGCAACCCCGAGTTCATTGCTGATGCGCAGCCGCAACGCATCGGCGCGGCTGCCCAGCCGCATGTCCTGGCGCACCGTCTGTGCGGCGAACTGCATGGGAGCCTGCGGCGTGCCATCCAGGCGATCCGGCGCGGGCGAGGCGGTCCATGCGGTAACCCACACCGGCTGCGCAGGGGCAGCCGATGCGGAGAGCGCCGAACCAACGGCAAACGAAACAGCAGTGATCCAGCGCAGCATGGCAAAACTCCGGTCAGGAGAAGAACGTACCGCCGTTGACGTCGACGTTGGCACCGGTCATGAAGGCGGCCGCGTCCGAGGCCAGGTAGACCGCCACGTCGGCCGCCTCTTCCGGCCGGCCCTGGCGACGCAGCGGCGTACCGGCGGCCACCGCAGTGCGCACTTCCGGCTTGGTGAACTCATCGTGGAAGCGGGTGGCGATCATGCCGCAGCACAGGGCGTTGACCCGGATTCCCTTCGGACCGAGTTCCTTGGCCATCGCACGGGTGAAGGTCATCACGCCGGCCTTGGCCGTGGCGTAGATCGCCGCGCCCGGGCCGCCGCCGTCGCGGCCGGCCTGCGAGGCGAAGTTGACGATCGCCGCACCTTCGCCCATGTGCGGAACAACCGCGTGGGTGGTCAGGTAGGTTGAGGTCAGGTTGAGGTCGATCACCTTGTGGAAGAACGCCGGGTCGATATCGGCCAACGGGCGACGCTCCACCATGCCGCCAGCCACGTTGACCAGCACGTCGATGCGGGGGCCGAACGCGGCCTGCGCCGCAGCGACCAGGCCGGCAACTGCGGCCGGATCGGTGACGTCGGCGCGGTGCACGATGGCCTGGCCACCGGCGGCCTGGATCAGCTCCAGGGTCTGTCGTGCACTGGCTTCATCGTTGGCGTAGTTGATGCAGACGCGGGCGCCAGCAGCGGCCAGCTTGATTGAAATGTCGCGACCGATATCGCGGCCGCCACCGGTGACGATGGCCACCTTGTCCTGGAATGACATGGGATGAAGCTCCTTGTTTACGTGAGGGGGAAAAAAGGGAGCGCAGGCATGCGCTCAGGAATCCGACGAAGGGGCATCGAGGCGGCGCACCGTACCGGTGATCCACCACAACGCGATGAGCGAAAGCGGTACCAGGGCCGCCACCAGCATGAACATCGGCGCGTACGACTCACGCGTCAGCACCGGCACCAGCCAGGTGGTGATCAGCGTGCCGGCCACGGCGGCGAGGCCACCCAGCCCGGCCAGGGTGCCGACTGAGCGTCCGCCGAACAGGTCACCCGGCAGCGTCTGGATGTTGCCGATCGCCACCTGGAAGCCGAACAGCACGGCGGCGATGGTCAGCACGGCGGTCAGCGGCTCGGCCGCCAGCACCGCGCCGAGCAGGGCAGGGGCCATCACCACGCAGCCGAGGGTGATCGACCATTTGCGCGCGCGGTCCACGCTGTGGCCGGCGCGGATCAGCCGGCCGGACAACCAGCCACCGGTCAGGCTGCCAAGCATCGCGCCGACGAACGGAACCCAGGCGAACAGGCCGATCTGCTTGATGTCGAAGCCGAAGGTTTCGGCCAGGTAGATCGGCAGCCAGGACACGAACAGCCACCAGATCGGGTCCAGCAGGAAGCGGCAGGCCAGCATGCCCCAGCTCTGCCGGTGCGCCAGCAGTTCGCGCACGCTGCGGCGCGGTGCAGCCGGGTCGGCCGCTCCGGCTTGGTCCTGCATGATCAGCCTGCGCTCTGCGTCGCTGACCCACGGATGCTTGTCCGGCCCGGCGCGGTAAACGAACAGCCACGGCAGCAACCACAGGAACCCCATCGCACCGATCACCACGAAGGTGCCGCGCCAGCCCAGCCACAGGTACAAGGCGGCGATCGCCGGCGCCGACACGATCGCACCGATCGAGGCACCGGCATTGAACACGCCCTGCGCCAGCGCACGCTCGCGGGCGGGAAACCATTCGGCATTGGCCTTCACCGCGCCCGGCCAGGCGCCGGCTTCGCTGACCCCGAGCATCGCCCGCACCAGGCTGAAGGACAGGATCGAATGGGTGACCGCGTGCAGCGCGATGGAGATCGACCACACGCTGATGGACAGGGCGAAGCCCATCCGGGTGCCGATCAGGTCGAACAGTCGCCCGAACAGGAACTGGCCCGCTGCGTAGAACAGCATGAACACGGTGACCAGCAGGGCGTAGTCATCCTTGGTCGCGCCGACCTCGCGGGCGATCTCCGGCCACATCACCGCCAGCGCATTGCGGTCGATGTAGTTGATCACCGTGGCGACCGCGATCAGGCCGACGATCAGCCAGCGCACCGCCGAACGCACCGGCACCTTGCGCAACGTGTCGATGGCGGCCGGCCCCTTCATCGTGCATCCCCTTTGCCGGCGGCGCGGTCGATCCGCGCATGGCTGCCGCGCCAGCGGTAGCTGCGCCCCTCCACGCTGACGGTGTGTTCCACATCGGCGCTGCTGTCATCGGCCACGCCCAGCGCGATGCGCGCGCCGCTGGCCAGGGTCAGCTCGACCAGCTCGGCATCGCTACCGCGTGCGCGCTTCAGATCGCGGATCTGGCTGTCGGCACCGTGCACGTACTCGGCAGTGCCGTTGTACTCGCCATGCGGCTCCAGCACGCTGAAGAAACTCACCGCGCGCTGCCCGTCCACGCGCTGCACCAGCGCCGGTTCGCGGCGCAGGTTGAACTCGGGATCGTTGGCGCCGCTCTCCACCAGCAGGGCCTGCGAAGGCGCGCTGCTGCCGAAGCGGTAACTGTAGAAGCGCCCGTCGAGCAGCCACGCCAGCGTGCGCGGATCGCTGCCGGCCTGGCTGCGCGCATCCAGCCACAGGTGCTGGTAACCGTTTTCCCTGCCCAGCACCGGGCGCTGGTCGACGAAGCGTTCGGCTTGGAAACCGGTGCTGACGATGTGGCCGTTGAAGTGCAGCGGCAGGTCGAAGCGTGCCGCCTTGTCCGCGCTCACCTGCAGCAGGTCCAGCACCACCGGCAGGCCCAGCTCCGGGTGCTGCAGCAGCGCCTGGGTACGGGTGAACACCACCCCCGGATACGCATCGCGCATCGTCGCCGAGGCGACCTGGGTGTCCTTGCCGGCCTCGAAGAAGCGCACTGTCGGCGCGTGTTCCTCGCCGACCTTCCAGTCGCCGTTGAAGTGGCTCTTCTCATCCACCACCAAGGTGTTGTGGGCGATGGTCTGCTTGGCCCAGCTGCGGTTCTCGGCCAGGTAGATGCCGCCGCGCTTGGCTTCCACGTTGAGGAAGCGGGCTGAACCGTAATCGGTCACCACCCGCTGTCCGTTGTCATAGAACAGCCAGTTGAGCTTGTCGAAGTGGCCGTGGCCCATGCCCTGCATGGTGTCTTTCTGTACCAGGGCCTGGCCGCGTTCACCGCCCATGCGCAGGATCGCCAGGCCACCCTGGTCACCGTCCGGGCCATCGCGCAGCAGCATCGGGGTGTAATCGAACGGCTTGGCCTTGCCGGCGGCCAGGCCCTGCGCCACCTTCAGTCCTTCCGGGGTCAGCAGCAGGCGACCCTGCTGTTCGGCGACGGACAGCAGCCGGTCATCGCCGCTGCGGGCGTAGGCGATGCCGATGCCGGCCACCAGCTCTTCGGTGTCTACGCCCTTGTCCAGGATCGCATCGTTGATCGGAAAGAACAGGCCGTCATAGCTGGTCTGCACCAGCACGTCGACGGCCTTCAGCAGCACGCCATCGCGGCGCTCGAAGATGCGGCGTTGCGGCTCGTTGCGTTCGATCGCATTGGCGAACAGCAGGAACGGCGCCAATGCATAGCGCTGGTAATAAGGGCCTTCTTCGTAGTAACCGTCCGGCGAGAACAACAGGTCAACCTGCCGCAGGAAGCCGAATTCATCGTCCTTGCGGCTGCCGCGCAGTGACTTCTCCACCAATTCCGGGTCGCGCAGCACGTAGCCGGTCATGCCGGTGGCGGCCACCGCCCAGGTGGAATGGTTATGGATCTGGTCGAAGTTCTTCGGCTCACTGGCCAGGAATTCAGCCATCGGACGGAACACGTTGTCATCGATGGTCTGGCGGTCCTTGGCCGGCAGTGCGTCGCGGATCGCGTCGTAGCCCTGCACCGCATTGACCAGCCACACCGAGTCGTTCAGCACCTGCCAGAACACCCGTCCCGGGATCTGTCCGCGGCCTTCCGGATGCGGGCCCAGCGTCGGGTACAGCGTGGCGTACTCCAGCAGCATGCGCCGTGCATAGTCCACGTAGCGGCTGTCACCGGTGAGCCGGTACAGCGTGCCGGCGGCCAGCAGCGCCTGGTAGTTGCGCTTGTGCTGTTCGTGGGTGCGGCCGCCGCCCTTGTCCTTGGGGAAGGGCACGTCGATGCCGGCCTTCATCATTTTTTCCAGCATCGCCTTGTTGCGGGCCTGCTCCTTGGCGAACCACGGATAGCGCGCACCATCGCTGGCCATCTGCTGCCATTGCGCAGCGGTCACCAGCACCGGGGCCGTGCTGCTTTCCGCCGCTGCGGGAGCCGCGGCGAAGGCCGCCGAGACGGGCAGCAGGGCCAGGGTTGCGGTAGCGGTAGCCACGGCGAGGGCAAGCGACAGGCACGTGTGTTTCATCGATCAGCTCCGTTGGCGGGCAGACGGTGGCCGACAGCGGCCGCATCCGTCCATTCCCCTTGTTTGGGATACCAGGTGACCCCGGTATCGTCGCGCGGTATCACCGCCAGGTTGGTTGCCGCGCCCACGTCGGCCAGCGCGGGCGAGGGCGACCACAGTCCGTTCGGCGCCTGCACCAGCGTCACGGTCATGCTGTCCACGCCGCCCGGCAGCGCGGTGGAGGCAAGCGGCGACTGCACATTGCCGCTGAAAGCCACGCCGGCCAGGCTGCCATCGACCGTCACCGGATTGGAACCGGTGCGGTTGACGATCAGGTTGGCGCGGAACTGGCTGCTGCTGGGCGGCACCACCATCGCGGTGGCCGCGTTGTAGCCCACGCCGAAGCTGACCTTGGCCACGTCAACGAAGGTATTGCGCTCGATCAGGGCATCCACCACCGGCGAGTAGCCCGACAGCGCGGCGTTGGCCTGGCCGTACATCACCGCCAGGCCGGCGCGGTTGCTGCTGCCGGCCAGCGCCTGGAAATAATTGTTGCGGACCTGCTGCTGCGCGTTGATCACGCGTACGCCGCCGGTGCCGGCCTTGCCATCACCCAGGAAGACGTTGTCCAGCACGCGGTTGCCGTTGCCATGGCGCAGCGTCAGCGACCCGGCCGAGCGGTAGAACACGTTGCCGCGGTACGTATTGCCGCCGGACTTGTTGGAAATGATCTCGGTTTCGCCATCGCAGCCTTCGAACCAGTTGGCTTCGACGGTGCTGTTGGAATCGCTGAGCGAGGTGTCGCTGGTGCCAACGCGCAGTGTTTCGCCACCGTTGACACCCAGCGCCGGCCGCGGGCCGAACCAGTTGTGGTCGATGCGATGCTGGTTGTCCAGGCCCTGGGCGGCATCACGCACCACCACCACCGTAGGGCCGGCGTTGGTCTTGCCGCGCAGCTGGCTATGGTCCAGCCGGTTGAAAGCGCCGTACAGCATCACCCACTGGTCCTGGTCGGCCGGGTCCGGATTGCTGTAGTCATCGATCACCAGCCCGGTGACCCGGCTGTTGCGCGCCACTGCCTTGCTGGATTCGCGGAACGCCACCACTGCATCGCTGGGGCTGTAGCCGTTGCGGAACACCAGGTTGGCCACATGCAGGTACTGGCCCGCCAGGCGCAGGTCGGACTGCCCGGTGAGCACCACCTGGCCGGGCGACTGCGCGCGCAGGGTGATCGGGGCGGCCGCGGTGCCGTTGCCTTTCAGCAGCAGTCGCGTGTTGTTCCAGGTGCCGTTGGCCAGCACGATCTCATCGCCCGGCTGCAGATTGGCGGAGGCGGCGGTGTACTCGCCGGTGTCGTGCACCAGATAGCTTGCCGCCTCGGCGGGCGACGCGAACGGAATGCCCAGCGCCAGCAACAGCGCGGCGGTCAGATGGCGTGACGGACACTGCATGGTGTTCCCTCCGAAGCGTGGCCTGCGAAGCAGGAGATGATTGTAAGCCGTAGTGCTAGTCCAGTTGGGATGCAAAGTAGGGCAAGAACATCGCTAAGTCATGCTGCAACAGCACATCTTTTTACCGTAAATTGGCCTATAGCAATGGTAAGACGAAAGAATCAGTCCAATTGGTTGACATTTGTGTGTCCGCATGTCGAAAGTGCGCCCCATGCCCGCTGTGCGGGACATCCTTTGGGAGGAGGACATCATGCGTCGTACTGAACTGCCCGTTTCACCATTCCATCCACATCCGCTTGCCGCCGCCCTGCTGGCAGCGCTTTTCGCCGCGGCGCCTGCCATGGCCCAGCAGGCCGATCCGCCAGCCACCGGCGCGGCCACCACGCTGGACCAGGTGCAGGTGACCGGCATCCGCGAATCGATGCAGAGCTCGATCAACAAGAAGCGCGACGACACGGTCATTTCCGATGTGCTGTCGGCTGAAGACATCGGTGACCTGCCGGCGCCGTCGCTGGCCGACGCCATCGAGACGCTGACCGGCGCGGCGTCCACCCGCGACAAGACCGGCGCCTCGGAAATCTCGATCCGCGGCCTGGGTGCGTTCCTGAGCAGCACCAATTTCAACGGCCGCGAGATCACCAACGGCAGTGGCGATCGTTCGGTGAACTTCAACATGTTCCCGGCCGAACTGATCAATACCGTGGCGATCTACAAGACGCAGCGCGCCGATATCATCGAAGGCGGCGTGGCCGGCACGATCGGCCTGGAGACGGTGAAACCGCTGGAATACGGCAAGCGCTCGGTGCAGATGGACCTGCGCGGCAGCTGGGCGGAGTACGACAAGAAGTACAAGGACGACGATGGCATCGGCTACCGCGGTACGGCCAGCTACATCGACCAGTTTGAATTCAGCAACGGCGGCAAGCTCGGCGTCTCGCTGGGCATCCAACGCCTGGAAGGGTCTGATCCGGAAGAGAGCATCACCAGTGGCTCCACCTGGTACGCCTGCGACGGGCGGGTCAATGTCGCCAACGCCAACTGCACCGAGCCGGGGGCTGCCGCGATTGCGGCCGGAACGCCTTACTACCTGGTGCCCAGCAGCCGGATCTACCGCCTGAAGCAGGAGCGCAACGACCGCCAGAGCGAGTTCGCCGCGGTGCAGTGGCGGCCCAATGACGTGGTCGAGGTCAATGTCGATGTCGAACACACCGACCGCAACTGGTATGAAAACCGCAGCGACCTGAGCCTTTCCAATACCCGTCGTGGCATCGTCGACCGCCAGGTGGACGACAACGGCGTGGTGCGCGCACTGTCCGGCAGCACCTCCATCGATTCGACCTCCAACCGCTATTGGCGCAACGAGGAGTACACCGGTGGCGGCCTCAACCTGATCGTGCGCCCCAGCCCGGCCTGGGAACTGTCCACCGATCTGTCGTATTCGCACACCCGGCGCGTCGACAACGAGCGCGCCACCCGCCTGCGCGCCAACCAGCGCGACACCGCCAATGCGATCGTGCCCGGCATCAGCAGCGGCACCACCGGTTATGTGAACTATGACTGGGCATGGCAGGGCGAGGTGCCGAGCGTCTACCTCGATCCCGCCTTCGACCCGGGCAACTGGGACGCCTACACCGGCGCGGCGCGCGTGACCTCCAGCGAGACCGAGAACGACCATCAGATCCGCGCCGGCCGCTTCGATGCCAGCTTCATGCCGGAGGACGGATTCTTCACCCGGATCAAGGCCGGGTTGCGTGCCAGCCAGGCCGATTACACGCTGCGCGACAACACCCTGGTTACCGATTACGACCAGCGCATTGCCGGCGACAAGGCCTCGATCATCGCCGCCAACCGCGGCTGCCGTACTGCCTTCCCGCAGAAGGATTTCATGGATGCCGCCAGCGGCAACACGATCTCCGAGTGGGCCTACTTCGACCCGATGTGCCTGTACCAGTCCTTCCGCGGCACCAGCGACAGCCTGCTCGACCCGTCGATGCAGGATCCCAACAACGTGGACATCACCGAGAAGACCCGCTCGCTGTACCTGCTGGGCGAGTTCGCCAGTGAATGGTTCGGCCTGCCGGTGACCGGCAACGTCGGCGTGCGCTGGGTGAAGACCGACGTGCGTTCGGAAGGCGTGCGCACCGGCCTGACCGTGGTGGACAACGGCGATGGCACCATCCGCCTGCAGCCGACCGGCGACTTCACCACCCAGACTTTCAAGGCAGGCAATGACAAGCTGCTGCCCAGCGTCAATGCCTCCTTCGAACTGCGTGATGACCTGCTGCTGCGGGTGGCGGGCTACCGCGCCATGTCGCGGCCGGACATCTCCGCGCTGGGCGCCGGTCGCACCATCAACGTCAACGGGGATGCCAGCTTCGGCAACCTGGCCGATGCGCTGGACGACATCAGTGCCAGCGGCAACCCGGCCGCGCAGCCGCTGATGAGCTGGAACGGTGATCTTTCGCTGGAGTGGTATCCGAACCCGGACACGCTGCTGGCCGCCGCCGTCTACTGGAAGCAGTTCAACGGGGGTACGGCGACCGCGCTGGTCGATGAGACCTACACCCTCAACGGCCAGTCGGTGACCGTGCCGGTGCGCCAGCAGGTCACCACCGATGAGGACAGCACGCTGACCGGCATGGAGCTCAGCGCCACGCATCGCTTCTCCTACCTGCCGCAGCCGTTTGACGGGATGGGCTTCAAGGTCAGCTACAACTACGCCGATTCGGACTACGAAACCCAGGATTCCCGCCTGGGCGAGCAGCTCGCCAGCGATGGCAGCGTGATTCCCGCGATCGTCTCCCCGGCCGGCCTGAGCGGGTTCTCGCGGCACGTCCTGTCCGGCTCGTTGTACTGGGACGTCGGTCCGTTCAACATCCAGGCCATCGCCAAGTTCCGTTCCAAGTATTACCAGGACTTCACCGGCAACACCGCGCAGCAGAACCGGTACTACGATGACAACACCAGCGTGGACCTGCGCGCCCGCTACCGGGTGAACAAGAACCTGTCGCTATCGCTGGAACTGATGAACATCACCAATGAACCTCGCGTGGCCTACCAGCCTTCCTATGGCAACTTCCGCGAGGTGGTGAGCTACGGGCGACGTGCATTTTTCGGTGTACGATACAAGTTCTGAACGAGACGGCGCGATCCTGGTGATCGCGCCGTTGCTCCAACCGGACCAGCCCCGCGTGCGGTGGCCCGGGACGGTGCCGGAGGGAACCACCGAGGGTCAGCCCATGTCCGCCAACCGCCTGTACCAGACCATCGCCGCAAAACTGCGCAAGTTGATCGAGGACGGAGAGTTCCCGCCCGGCGCGCGCCTGCCTGGCGAACGCGAACTGGCCGAACGCTTCGGCGTGAGCCGGGTCACCGTGCGCGAGGCGGAAATCGCCCTGGAAGCGCAGGGCTGGATCGCCATCCGGATCGGTTCGGGCGTCTATGTAAAGCCGCGCCCGCTGGACGGGCAGGGCGGCTTCCCTGACGTAAGCGCCTTCGACCTGACCGCTGCGCGTGCGGTATTCGAGGCCGAAGCGGCCGCGCTGGCGGCCGGCAACCTGGACGATGCGGACATCGCCGAACTGCGGGTGCTGGCCGAGGCACTGTGCCGCCGCGACCTCACCGACGCCGAAGCAGGCGACTTCGACCGCCGCTTCCACCTGACCATCGCACGTTTGTCCGGCAATCCGGTGGTGGAGTACTTCGTGCAGCAGATCTGGCGCATGCGCAGCGACCTGCCGCGGGTGGCCGAAGTCTATTCGCGGGTCTGCCACGACGATGGCGCCAGCCGTGCCGACGAGCACATGGCGATCTTCGAAGCGCTTGCTTCGCGCGATCCTGTTGCAGCGCGCAACGCGATGCGCCATCACTTCCAGCGCCTGTTCGAGGCGATGCTGGAAGCCACCGAAAATGAAGCGCTGGCAGAGATCCGCCGCCGCACCGCCCACGACCGCGAACGCTTCATGGCGACCACGCGTATTTAGAGCATAGCGGCGGGGGCTGCTGGCTTGAGGCAGGGGGCGGGACTGCGCGGGACACGCCGCAAGTACCTCTGCGCGGCCCGGCCCATCCGCTGGCGGCTGTGCGTTCGAGCGCATGCGAGGCAGTGCCTCGCAAGCAATGCGCACTCACCCCTGTAGGCTGCATCGCCGCATCCATGCGGCTCGGCGTCCCCCGCAGCCCCGCCCCTGCCTCTTGGACACTCCGCGAGCGCTGCTTCAAAAAGCCGAGCAACGCTTGGCTGCTCTTTCTTTTCTTCTCGTTTGCCCCGGCGGACCGGCCCACTGTCAGGCGGCGGCGGGAGAGGCTGCACGGGACACTGTGAGGCAGGAGCCGAACAGTAGCCTACATGGACGTACTTGCGGCGTGTCCCGTGCAGCCTCTCCCGCCGCCGCAACAAGCAAACAAAAAAAGCCCGCCAGCGCGGCAAACCCACCGCGCGCGGTATGCTGCAGGTCGGTTTTCATGGAAGAGGAAGCGCGATGTTCCCGACGATGTTCTTTACCGTGGTACTGGCCCTGGTGGCCGTGATCATCCTGTTCAAGGCCGTACGGATGGTGCCGCAGGGGTATGAATGGACGGTGGAGCGCTTCGGGCGCTATACCCACACCATGTCGCCCGGCCTGCACTTCCTGATCCCGATCGTGTACGGGGTGGGCCGCAAGGTGAACATGATGGAGCAGGTGCTGGACGTGCCCAGCCAGGAAGTGATCACCAAGGACAACGCCGCCGTGCGGGTGGACGGGGTGGTGTTCTTCCAGGTGCTGGATGCGGCCAAGGCGGCCTATGAAGTGTCCAACCTGGAAGTGGCGATGATCGCCCTGGTGCAGACCAACATCCGTACCGTGATCGGTTCGATGGACCTGGATGAATCCCTCAGCCAGCGCGAAGTCATCAATGCCCAGCTGCTCAGCGTGGTCGACCAGGCCACCAATCCCTGGGGCCTGAAGGTCAACCGCATCGAGATCCGCGATATCCAGCCGCCGCGTGACCTGCTCGATGCGATGGCACGGCAGATGAAGGCCGAGCGCGAAAAGCGCGCGCAGATCCTCGAAGCCGAAGGCGCGCGCCAGTCGGAGATCCTGCGCGCCGATGGCGAAAAACAGGCGACGGTGCTGGAAGCCGAGGGTCGGCGCGAAGCAGCGTTCCGCGATGCCGAAGCCCGCGAGCGCCTGGCCGAGGCCGAGGCCAAGGCCACCCAGATGGTGTCGGTGGCGATTGCCGAAGGTGACGTGCAGGCCATCAATTACTTCATCGCGCAGAAATACGTCGAGGCCTTCAAGGAGCTGGCGACCTCGCCCAACCAGAAACTGGTGCTGATGCCGATGGAAGCCAGTGGCGTGATCGGATCGATCGCAGGCGTCGCCGAACTGGCCAAGCACGCCTTCGCCAAACAGGAAGAGAAGAAATCCACGCGTGCGGTTCCGCCGCGCTTTGGAGACTGACATGCGCTGGGAAGTGGTTGGATGGGGGGCGCTGGCCCTGGTCTTGTTCGCCGCCGAAGCGATGGCACCGGGCGCGTTCATGCTGTGGATCGGCATCGGCGCGGCTGCGGTGTTCCTGATCACCGCGCTGGTGCCCGGCATCCCGGTGCTGTGGCAGGTGGTGGCCTTCGTGGTGCTGAGCGTGGTGGCCATCCAGGCGTATCGGCGCTGGGGCCGCACGCGCGGGCGTGAAAGCGACAAGCCGCTGTTGAACCGCCGCAGCGAACAGCTGGTGGGCCGCGTGGCGGTGCTGCAGCAGGGCATCGTGGCCGGGCAGGGGCGGGTGAGCATCGATGATGCGTCGTGGCAGGTGACCGGACCGGAGTTGGCGGCCGGGACGCGGGTGCGGGTGGTGGCGGTGGTCAATGGCGTGCTGCAGGTGGAAGCGAACGGGTGAGACCCCCTCGCGGGTGGGGCTTTATGTATCCGGCGCTGGGTCGGGCGGTGGGGCTGGTCGGGGGACGGCAAAAGCCGCTCCTGCGGGCCTCGTTTCGCGCCATCCATGGCGCTCAACGCCCCCGCCCAGCCCCACCGCCCGACCCGCTGACAGGTTGCGGTGGCCGCCAGCCGCGCAATGAAAAAAGAAGAAAGGCGGTAGCGCCGACCCGTGGTCGGCGAGCGCAGCGGGCCGTTGGCGGAAACATTCCGCCGACCATGGGTCGGCGCTACCGACGGCCTCGGTGCGTGTCCGGTGGAGGGAGCCCCTGAGTCAGGGGCGGCCGCGAAGCGGCGGGGTATGGGTGCTGGTGAGACGGGGCCCGCGGTTTGCGCAGCAAAGCGTGGGAGCGGCAACGCGAATGCGATGGCGTGGACCCGCGCAGCGCTGTGCCTCTATCTGGGATAATGGCGACCTTGTTTCCCTGTTGCCGGACCGGTCATGACCCAGAAGACGCTGCTCAACGATACCCACCGCGCCCTCGGCGCCAAGATGGTCGATTTCGGGGGCTGGGACATGCCCATCCACTACGGTTCGCAGCTGGATGAACACCATCTGGTGCGTCGGGAAGCGGGCGTCTTCGACGTCAGCCACATGACCGTGGTCGACCTGCGCGGTGAACAGGTCAAGCCGTTCCTGCGTCGCCTGCTGGCCAATTCGGTCGACAAGCTGAAGGTGACCGGCAAGGCGTTGTACTCCTGCATGCTCAATGAGCGTGGCGGGGTGATCGACGACCTGATCGTCTACTACCTGGCCGATGACTTCTTCCGCATGGTGGTCAACGCCTCCACCCGCGAAAAAGACCTGGCCTGGCTGACCGAACAGGCGCTGCCGTTCGACGTGTCGGTGCAGCAACGTCCCGACCTGGCCATCCTGGCCGTGCAGGGCCCGCAGGCGCGCGATGCCGTGATCGGTCTGGTCGACGCCGCTGGCGCCGCCACCCTGGCCAAGCTGGCACGCTTCGCCGCCACCGATGTGACCTCGGCCGACGGTGTCGCCCTGTTCGTGGCGCGCACCGGCTACACCGGCGAAGACGGTTTCGAAATCCTGTTGCCGCAGGACGCGGTGGTGGCGTTCTGGAACCAACTGCTGCAGGCGGGCGTCAAGCCGGCCGGCCTCGGTGCGCGCGACACGCTGCGCCTGGAAGCCGGCATGAATCTCTACGGCCAGGACATGGACGAAGCGATCACCCCGTACGAAGCCGCGCTTGCCTGGACGGTCTCGCTCGACGAGGGCCGCGACTTCATCGGCCGCGATGTACTGGAAGCACAGAAGGCCGCCGGCAATGCGCGCCAGATGATCGGCCTGGTGATGGACGAGAAGGGCGTGCTGCGGCATGGCCAGGCCGTGCTCACCGCCGTTGGCCAGGGCGAGATCCTGTCGGGCACGTTCTCGCCGACGCTGGCCAAGGGCATCGCGTTCGCCCGCGTGCCAGCAGGTGAGCTGGGCGAGGTGAGCGTGGACATCCGCGGCCGTGCCGTGCCGGTGCGCGTGGTCAAGTTCCCGTTCGTGCGCGAAGGCCAGGCGCAGGACGGCGTGCTGCCGGTCGCCTGATCCTGTTTTGTCGGCCGGGGCCTGCCAGCAGGGCCGGCCGGTTGGTTACACTACCCGCGTTTTTTCCACACCCGTATTCCTGGAGCAGTGCCATGAGCGAGATCCCCGGCGACCTCAAGTTCCTCAAGTCCCACGAATGGGCGCGCGTCGAATCCGACGGCAGCGTCACCGTAGGTATTTCCGACCATGCCCAGGGCCTGCTCGGCGATCTGGTCTATGTCGAGCTGCCCGAGGTGGACGGCGAAGCCAAGGCCGGCGAAACCATCGCGGTCGTCGAGTCGGTCAAGGCCGCATCGGACGTGTACAGCCCGGTCACGGGCACCGTCATCAAGGTCAATTCGGCCCTGACGGACAAGCCGGAAACCATCAACGAAGATGCGTACGGCGAAGGTTGGCTGTATGTCGTGCAGCCGAGCGACCTGGCTGCCGAGCTGGAGGACCTGCTGGGTCCGGACGACTACGCCGAAGTACTGGAAGACGACGACCACTGATCCGTCGCCGCCGTGGCAGACCAAAGGACCGCCCCTGGCGGTCCTTTTTTTTTGTCCGCATTCCGGCACGTCGCTCATGCGCGCAGCACGCAGCGGAAGCTGGCTTGGGGCATGAGCATGCGGTTGTCGACGAGGTTGCCGGTCGGTTGGAGGGTTGGCTGCCGGCGCGGTGGGGACGAAAAGTTTTGCGCAAAATCGCATTTGCGTCGCAAAGTTCGACGCGCCGCGTGTGAAAAAAAAGGCGACCGTTTGCGAAGCGTTGGGGAAGGCGGGACGGGTACCGCTGCGCTGCGCGCCACACCGCCGTGTCATCGCGCGTGTCCTGCGGCTGTTTCAGAATAAGGCTTGTTTAAAGTGCTTTCGTTCGCCGTGCCGATGCGCGCATGCGCGCCGCGCTGGTCGATGCATGCCCGTAGCGGTGATCGGCAACGCCGCCGCTCGCACCGCCAGCGGCCATCGCCGAACACCTGCGGCGTGAATTTTTTCGTGGGGGGTTGTTGACAGCCCAAAAAAGCGTGATTAGGTTTCGCCCAGCAGACCTTTACTGCAAAACCGAGTGCAACCGATCAAACGCCAGGCGCGAAGCACAACCCGGACACCCACTGCACCGCGACGCGCGGCGCAGTCGGCCCAGCTTCCCGCAGGCAATTGCACGTTACGTTCTGCCGCGATGCCAGCCTCGCCGATCGAAGCGCGCATCGCAGCAACCGTCACGACGCGGAAGACGCGTCGGCGGGCCCCGCCAGCAGCTTCAGCGGGTTCGATTTACCTGGGCGTTTCAACACTCCATCACTGACGAGGAGCCATCCCATGGCAACTGCGAAGAAGAAGCCCGCCGCCAAGAAGGCGACGAAGAAAGTAGCCAAGAAAGCCACCGCCAAGAAAGCCACTGCCAAGAAGGTCGCCAAGAAGGCGACCGCCAAGAAGGCAGTGAAGAAGGCGGCGGCCAAGAAGACCACCGCGCGCAAGGTCGCCAAGAAGGCAACTGCCAAGAAGGCAGTGAAGAAGACCGCGAAGAAGGCCGTCAAGAAGGTTGCCAAGAAGGCGACTGCCAAGAAGGCAGCGAAGAAGGTCGCGCGCAAGCCCGCCAAGAAGGTCGCCAAGAAGGCAACTGCCAAGAAAGCGGTAAAGAAGGCCGCCAAGAAGGTAGCCAAGAAAGCCACCGCCAAGAAGGCGACTGCCAAGAAGGCGACCAAGAAGGCCACCAAGAAAGTCGCCAGGAAAGCGACCGCCAAGAAGGCCGTGAAGAAGACCGCGAAAAAGGCAGCTGCGAAGAAGCCGGCCGCAAAGAAGGCCGCCCGCAAGAGCCCGGCACGCCGCAAGAAGGCCGCTCCGGTGGCCCTCCCGGCAACCCCGGCGCCGCTGATCTAAGCACGTCCCGATAGCCGTACCTGAAGCCCCCTCTCCGACAGCCCAGCGGAGAGGGGGTTTTTTTATCCACGAAAAAGGGGACGGGGGGAATTAATTGGAATTAATTCCCCCCGTCCCCTTTTTTTGCTGCGGCTTACCGCGGTGAGGCGCTGGCGCGGTTGGACGAGGCGCCCTTGCGCTTGTCCTGGGAAGGCGCACCTTCAGCCATCAGGCTGTCGCTCCCGAAGTCGGTATCCACGTCCAGCCAGCGCTGGGTCGGCAGGCCGAGGGCGGAATCCAGTACGGTCGGCAGCAGGCCGCTGGGCAGGCTGCTTTCGCCGTTCCACATGATGGCGATGCCCATGTCGCGTTCGGGAATCAGTGCAACCAGGCCGCGGTAACCCTGCACCGCGCCGGCATGGAACACCACTTCGTGGCCGGCGTAATCGAAGTTGCGCCAGCCCAGCGCATAGCCGGCCGAGCGCAGGCGCTCGCGGCGCCAGCCCGAACGCATTTCGCCCGGGGTGTTGACCAGCGAAGCGTGCAGCGTGGCCAGCAGCGGGGCGGGCAGCACGTCCGGACGGTGGCCGGTCTGGGCCAGCAGCCACTGCGCCATGTCGTTGGCGCTGGCATTGACGCCCGCCGCAGGCGCGAGCCGGTAGTAGGTCGGCTTCGGGCTCAGCGAGACCCAGCCATTGCGGCTGCGCACGTGCGGTCGCGCCCAGCGCGAGCTGGCCTGGATGCCGGCTAGGCCCAGACTTGCATCGTCCATGCCCAGCGGCTTGAACAGGCGCCGTTCGACGGCCTGTTCGTAGAAGCTGCCCGATGCAGCGTAGACCACGTCGCCGATCAGGCTGTAGGCCACGTTCTGGTAGGCGTAGCAGTCGCCGGGCAGGCACTTCAGCGAGGTGGAGCCCAGCTTCTGGGTCAGGGTGTAGTACTCGGCGTTGGCTTCGACGTCGCGGTCGTAGGCGTTGTACGGCAAGCCGACGCGGTGGCTCAGCAGGTCGGCCACGGTCAGCCGGTCGGTGGCCTCCGGCGTGGCCAGCTGGAAGCCCGGCACGTAATCGGTGACCTTGCTGTCCCAGCGCAGCGTGCCATCGTTGACCAGCAGCCCGGCCATGGTGCCGGCGAAGGCCTTGGACAGCGAGGCCAGGCGGAACACCGTGTGGGAATCGACCGGCAGGGGATTGTTGACGTCGGTGACGCCATAGCCGCGCGCGCTGAGGATGCGACCGCCCTGCACGATGGCCACCGCCATGCCCGGCACGCGCTCGCCATAGGTGAGCTGCTGCGCCATCGATTCGATGTGGGCCACGTTGAAGCCGGCCGCCGGTGCCTGCGGATGGGCCGCCAGGCCGGTACGGTAGGCTGCCGGATGCGTATGCGCTGGCGCTGCAACGGCGCTTTCGATGTTGGTGGGCATCGGCGGCAGCGCGGAGGTCTGCGCCGTGGTGGAAAGGGCAACGGGCATCAGCATGCCCAGCATTCCGGTGGCCGCCGTGCGGAACGGACGACGCCTGCTGTTCTTGTTCATTGATCGGGACCCGAGCGCGACTGCTGTGACCGATTCTAGCCCCGCTTTTCGCCATTGCACAAACAAAGCGAAGATGAATGCGCATCTTGCTGAAAATACTCGGATTTTGACGCCGGATCGGGCGCCATTGGGATCCTGCCCTGCGCAGGCCTGCCGCGCCGAGGGCGCTGGCGATGTTGCAGTGCATTGGATAACGTACGCGCTTCCCAGCCTCCCGGAGTCACCCATGTCCTGCTGCTGCCGCCCCGCGCGCGTGCGGGGTGACGCGTGAGCGCGCCGCTGGATCCGCCGCTGCAACGCGGTCCACTGCGCGGACTGGTGCAGGCCCTGCAGGATACGCCCGCGCTGGGGTGGTCGTTCCTGTACTTCTTCTGCCTGCTCAGCGGTTACTACGTGCTGCGCCCGGTGCGTGAGGCGATGGCTTCCTCGTCGGACCTGCAGGAAGTGTTCCCGCCGGCGCTGATCGCCTGGTTCGGCAGCCACGGGGTCGCATTGCAGGATTTCGTCCTGCAGTTCCTGTTCACCTGTGTGTTCCTGATCATGCTGGTGTTGCAGCCGGTGTACGGCTGGCTGGTCAGCCGACAGCCACGGCGCGTCTTCATGCCGGTCGTGTATGGCTTCTTCATCGTCACCCTGCTCGGCTTCCACCTGATGTTCGACAGCAACGTGCCGGGGCGGGGCATGGCGTTCTTCTTCTGGGTGACGGTGTTCAACCTGTTCGCCGTGGCGGTGTTCTGGAGCTTCATGGCCGATGTGTTTTCCAACGCGCAGGCGCGGGCGTACTACGGTTACATCGGCGCGGCCGGTACGCTGGGCGCCTTCCTTGGCCCGGTCATCACCGGGGCCCTGGTGCAGCGCGTGGGCATCGCCAACCTGATGCTGGTCTCGGCCGGCTTCCTCAGCATCTGCCTGCTGTGCATCTGGCGGCTGCGGCACTGGGCGATCCTGCGCGAGCGTGAGCAGCAACTGGTGTCCGGTGAGCAGCCGATGGGGGGCAGCGTGCTGGATGGCCTCAAGCTGATCGTGCGCGAACCGCTGCTGCGCTGGCTGGCGCTGCTGGTGGTGTTCGGGGTGGGCGTGGGGACGATGCTGTACAACCAACAGGTGTCGATCGTCCGCGTGGCCTTTCCTGATCCGGAAGCGCGCACCGCCTTCTATTCGCACCTGGACCTGGCGGTGAACACGTTGACCCTGCTGGTGCAGTTGACGCTCACGCGCTGGCTGCTGTCGCGGCATGGGGTGGCACCGGCGCTGTTGATCCCGGCGCTGGCGATCATCGTCGGCTTCTCGGTGCTGGCGGCCTCGCCGCTGCCGCTGCTGGTGGCGGTGGTGCAGGTGGTGACGCGCGCCAGCGAGTTCTCGCTGTTCAAGCCGGCGCGGGAGACCCTCTACACGCGTGTGGACCGCCAGTGGCGCTACAAGGCCGGCGCGGCCATCGACACCGTGGTCTACCGCGGTGCGGACCTGAGCTTCACCTGGGTGCACAAGGGCCTGTCTTTGCTGGGGTCCAACGTCGTGTTCGCCGGCGGCATCGTGGTGGCATCGCTGATGACCCTGGCGACCTTCGGCGTGCTGCGCCAGGAGAAGAAACTGCCACACGACCGCTAGTGGGCCCGCGCATGTGCCGCCGGCCGCCGATCCTCAAGTAAGCTCTGCGCACTTACTCGAGGATTGCCCATGTACTGGATCTGGATCGCGTTGTCGTTGACGCTGCTGGTCGCTGCGCTGCACGTCTACTTCCTGGTGCTGGAAATGTTCCTGTGGACGCGCCCGCTGGGCCTGAAGACCTTCCGCAACACGCTGGAGAAGGCACAGGCCACGCGCGTGCTGGCGGCCAACCAGGGGCTCTACAACGGCTTCCTGGCCGCCGGCATCCTGGTCGGCCTGGTCCGCTACTTCGAGATCACCATTTTCAGCCTGGTCTGCGTGGTGGTGGCCGGCTGTTACGGCGCATGGACGGTGAACCGGCGGATCTTCTACATCCAGGCGGTGCCCGCCCTGCTGGCGCTGGCGGCGATCTGGCTGGCTGGCCGCAACCTGCACTGAAACAAGAAGGGGCCAGAGCCCTTTTCCTGCGGAAAAGGAATCTGACCCCGTCGGGATCACGGTCCGGTCGCGAGGCGGTCAGGCCGCCTGCTGCGAACCGGTCTCCTTGCGCGGCAGGTCGTAGTAACCGGCCGAGCGCAGTTCGTGGGTATCGAAATCATCCACGGTGATCGCTTCCAGGGTGATCGCACGCAGCTCTTCCAGCAGGCTGCGTTCGTCCTGGGTCAGCACGCCTTCGGCCACGGCTTCGTCCAGCTGCTTGTTGTAGTCCAGCGCCTCGATGCCCTTGCTCTTGAGCGCCTTGAGGAACTTGCGCTCCACCGGCTCGGCCATGATGGCCTTGGCCAGGTAGCTGTTGATGCGCCCGCCCGGGTTGTTCTCGCACGGGGTCATGAACACGCCATCGGCCAAGCGGTCGCGGGCTTCGTTGGGGGCCATCAGCAGGGCGGCAACGCGCCGGCTCAGGCGGTCACCCGGGGCTTCGGCACGACGGCCCAGCGGGAAGATCAGCAGCCACATCAGCCAGCCGATCGGACGGATCGGGAAGTTGCGTAGCGCCGCCGACAGCGATTCTTCGATCTTGTGCACGCTGTCATGGAAGGCCCAGGCCAACAGCGGCTGGTCGGCCGCCGGTGCGCCTTCATCGTGGTAGCGCTTGAGCATCGCGCTGGTCATGTAGACATGGCTCAGCACGTCGCCCAGGCGACCGGACAGCGACTCCTTGAACTTCAGCTTGCCGCCGAGCGTCATCATGGAGATGTCGGCCATCAGTGCGAGGTTGGCCGAATAGCGGTCCAGCTTGCGGAAGTAACGGCGGGTGTAGGCATCGCCCGGCGCGGCACCGAAGCGGGCACCGGTCAGGCCGAACCAGAACGAACGCACGGCGTTGGAGATGCCGTAGCGGATGTGCCCGAACAGGCTGCGGTCGAACTCCTGCAGGCCGGCCTTGCGGTCCGGATCCTGCGCGGCCTTCATTTCCTTCATCACCCACGGATGGCACAGGATGGCGCCCTGGCCGAAGATCAGCAGGCTGCGCGTCATGATGTTCGCGCCTTCCACGGTGATCGCGATCGGCGCGGCCTGCCAGCTGCGGCCGGCGAAGTTGCGCGGGCCCAGGATGATGCCCTTGCCGCCGATCACATCCATCATGTCCGAGATCACTTCACGGCTCATGCTGGTGCAGTGGTACTTGGCGATCGCCGACGGTACCGACGGCACGTCGCCACGATCCACCGCCGCCGCCGTAGCCTGGGCCAGCGCGCTGATCTTGTAGGCCTTGCCGCCGATGCGGGCCAGCGCCTCTTCCACGCCTTCGAAGCGACCGACCGACAGGCCGAACTGCTTGCGGATGCGGGCGTAGGCACCGGTGATGACCGCACCGGCCTTGGCGCCGCCGCTGCCGGTGGAGGGCAGGGTGATCGAGCGGCCCACGGCCAGGCATTCGTTGAGCATGTTCCAGCCCTTGCCGGCCATCGCGGCACCGCCGATCAGCTGGGTCAGCGGGATGAACACGTCCTTGCCCTTGATCGGGCCATTCTGGAACGGCGAGTTCAGCGGGAAGTGGCGACGGCCGACTTCCACCCCGGCGGTTTCGCGCGGCAGCAGGCCCAGGGTGATGCCGATATCGCGCGTTTCACCGATCAGCTGGTCCGGGTCGTACATGCGGAAGGCCAGGCCGATCAGCGTGGCCACCGGGGCCAGCGTGATGTAGCGCTTGTCGAAGGTCAGCTTGACGCCGAGCACGCGCTCGCCGTTCCACTCGCCGTGGCAGACGATGCCGTAATCGGGAATGGAGGTGGCATCGGAGCCGGCGAACGGACCGGTCAGGCCGAAGCAGGGCACTTCGCGGCCATCGGCCAGGCGCGGCAGGTACTGGTCCTTCTGCTCCTGGGTGCCGTAATGGTTGAGCAGCTCACCCGGGCCCAGCGAATTGGGCACACCGACGGTGGAGCTGACCACCGACGACACCGAGGCCAGCTTCTGGATCACCTTGTGGTGGGCCAGCGCGCTGAAGCCCAGGCCGCCGTACTGCTTGGGAATGATCATGCCGAAGAAGCGGTTCTTCTTGATGAAGGCCCACATTTCCGGCGGCAGGTCGGCGTGGACGTGGGTGATTTCCCAGTCGTTGACCATCTTGCACAGTTCTTCCACCGGGCCATCCATGAAAGCCTGTTCTTCGGCGGTGAGCTGCGGCTTGGGATAGTTCAGCAGGATGTTCCAGTCCGGATCACCGGTGAACAGCTCGCCTTCGAAACCGACCGAGCCGGTCTCCAGGGCGATCCGCTCGGTCTGCGACAACGGCGGCAGCACCTTGCGGAACACCTTCATCATCGGCGCGGTCAGCAGCGGCTTGCGGATGAAGGGCAGCAGCAGCGGGACGGCGATCACCGCCACGAGGGCGGCCGCGACGAGGGTAGCGGTCTGGTTGATGTAGGGCACGAACCAGCACACGGCCAACACGGCCACGCTGATGATCGTCCAGGTGATCAGGCGCATGCGGTGGTAGGCCGCGAATGCACTTGCCAGCAACAGGGCAAGGAAGGGAAGAACGATGCTCATGAGCGTACTCCGGTGACGTGCTCGGGTTCGGCGGACGATGTTGTGGCCAAGGCCGGGGGTAACACGTCCAGATAGTTCAACACAGTAGCGGTAAAGGCGTCGTTGTCATCGCCGGCCAGCATGTGCGTGGCCTGCGGCAGCTGTACGTGGCTGGCATGCGGGGCCAGCGCGAGGAAATCGGCGATGGTGCCGGCGTTGACCAATTCACTGCGGCCGCCACTGACCAGCAGCAGGGGGCACTTCACCTTGCGTGCGGCATCGGCCAATGCGTCCTGGTGCTGTTCGCTGTCGCGCGCCAGCTCGGCCACCAGCCGCGGATCCCAGTGCCATCGCCAGCGGCCATGGCCGTCTTCGCGCAGCAGGGCACGCAGGGAATCCTCGGACTTGCGCGGACGATGCGGCAGGTAGGCCGCGATCACGTCGGCGGCCTGCGCCAGCGAGGCGAAGCCCTGCGGGTGGGCGGTCATGAAGCTGAGGATGCGCTCCACCCCGGCGGTGTCCCAGCGCGGGGTGATATCCACCAGCACCATCGCCGAGAACAGGCCGGGCCAGCGCGATTCGGCCAGCAGCCCGAACAGGCCGCCCATCGAGGCGGCAACCAGCACTGGTGGGCGCGATTGCTCGCCAGCCAGCACGATCAGGTCATCGGCGAACTGATCGCCGTGGTAGGGCAGGTGAGCTGGATTCCAGTCGGAATCGCCATGACCGCGTGCGTCGTAGGCCAGGGTCTGGAAACCATGGCTGGCCAGGGCGCGGGCCGAGGCATTCCAGGCGTGGCGGGTCTGCCCGAAGCCGTGTGCGAACAGGATCGGCCCGCGGCGCCCGGCGCTGTCAGCCGTGGCCGCCAGCACCGCGCCATGCGCCGCGTCCAGGCGCAGGGTCTGCAGCGGAGCGGGAAGAGGGGAAGTGACCATACGAGCTAGTATGGAGCGCTTCGGTTCGATGTCAATACTGGCACGTATGGTGCGCTGCAACGGGAGGCTGGATCCCGCTTAACGTCTTCATATACATGGGCATACTGCAACGAACCCCGGCGTATGGTTAAATCAGCAGATGAGCGAATCCGAAACTCCCGCCGGCGAACCGCGCGCCGGCCGCAACAGCCGCCTCAGCGCCGAAGACTGGGCCCAGGCCGCCCTCGACTTGATTGCAGAACAAGGTGTCAGCGCCGTTGCGGTGGAGCCGTTGGCGCGCCGCCTTGGCGTGACCAAGGGCAGCTTCTACTGGCATTTCCCATCGCGCGATGCCCTGTTGCAGGCCGCGCTGGAGCGTTGGGAACTGTTCGAGCAGGAACAGGTGTTCGGCAGCCTGGAAGAGGTGCCCGACCCGCGCGTGCGCCTGCGCCAGTTGTTCCAGGTGGTGGCGCACGAAGTGCAGCCGCACATCATCTACAGCGAGCTGCTGAAGGCGCTGGACCATCCGATGGTGCGCCCGGTGATAGACCGTGTGTCGCAGCGGCGCATGGACTACCTGATCGCCTCGTTCCGCCAGGCCGGCCTGAGTTCGACCGATGCCCGGCATCGCGCGCGGCTTGCCTATGCCGCCTACGTCGGTTTCCTGCAGTTGTCGCTGCAGCTGCAGCAGCCCAAGCAGGCGCGCGAGGACTTCGAGGCCTATGTGGAGCACGTGATCGAGACGTTGATCCCGGGCTGATCACAGCCCCCTTGGATTGACCCGTCCTGCCATAGGTTGACACCTATGGGGTGGATGATCCGGCCGCCGTCAGGCGACCAAGGACGCCCGGTGCATCGCATCGGGCGTCTGCATTTTAAGGGACAGGTGGGGACGCTCGGCGTTGTAGATCTCCACTGCCTCAGCCACCATCTGCCGCGCCTGTCCCAGGTCCCGTGGGCGACGGAGCAGAAACTCGCATTTGAGGATCCCCGCAGATTGGGGTGCTTGCGGAAGCGATGATGGCTATCGGTCGTCTTGTGATACGCGCGACGCTGGGGCACCAGCAAGCGCGCTTCTCGGAGCACGTC
>NZ_JAXCXF010000003.1:0-396427 GCF_034046095.1 Stenotrophomonas sp. CFBP8980
CCCGATCCCATCCCGAACTCGGAAGTGAAACGCAGCTGCGCCGATGGTAGTGTGGCTCAAGCCATGCGAGAGTAGGTCATCGCCAGGGTTCAAACCAGAAACCCCGCTGCTCACGCAGCGGGGTTTTTTCATGCCCGGTACGCACGCCCGGTAGTGACGGCCGCCGGCCGTCAAAGCCGCAAAAAAAACGGCGCCCCGAAGGGCGCCGCAGCTACACATCAGCCAACCCGGCGCTTACTTGCCTGCCGGAGCGGCCTTGCCCTTCATCATTTCGTCGCGCGCCGCCTTGAACGGGTTGCCTTCGTACCAGTTCGGCCAGCGATCGCCGGCGGCCAGTTCCTTGCCCACACCGTGCAGCAACTGCAGGTCTTCGATGGTGCCGTCCAGCTTCCAGGTCGCCGCGTCGAACTCATCCTTCGGGCCGTGGTAACGATTGCGGCCGTAGTCTTCACCGGCCTTGCGGCCCGCTTCCACGCCGCCTTCCAGCAGGTCTTCGCCGCCATCGGCATACAGCGCCGGCACACCCGCCTTCGCGAAGTTGAAGTGATCGGAACGGAAGTAGAACCCGCTCTGCACTGCCGACTCACCATGCAGCGTCCGCCCCTGCGCTACGGCCAGCGGTTTGAGGATGTCTTCCAGCTCGGAACTACCGAAACCGGTCACCGTCATGTCCTTGGCACGGCCGGCCACCGACATCGCATCGATGTTGATCACACCGGCGATCTTGTCCAGCGGGAAGGTCGGATGGGCCACGTAGTACTTGGAGCCCAGCAGGCCCGATTCTTCCAGCGTTACCGCCAGGAACACCGCCGAACGGGCCGGCTTCGGATCCTGGTGCATCATCGCGTCGGCCACTTCCAGGATGCCGGCCACGCCGGTGGCGTTGTCCACCGCACCGTTGTAGATGTTGTCGTCCGCTTCACCCTCATGCTTGCCCAGGTGGTCCCAGTGCGCCATGTAGAGCACGGCTTCATCGGCGCGGCTGCTGCCCGGCAGCACGCCCACCACGTTGCGCGAGGTCTTCTCGGCGGTGGTGCTCTTCAGGTCCACCGACAGCTTGGCGTTCAGCGGCACCGGCTTGAAGCCGCGCTTGTTGGCATCCTTGTAGGCCTGCGCCAAGTCCAGCCCGGCACCGGCAAACAGCGCCTTGGCGGCATCCGCACTCAGCCAGCCCTGCACCGGCAGGCGGGCTTCCGGATCATTCTTGGCCGGCAGGTCGTACTGGGGGCCGGCCCAGGAATTCTTGACCACGTCCCAGCCATACGACGCGCCGGCGGTGTCGTGCACGATCAGCGCGGCGGCCGCACCCTTGCGTGCGGCTTCTTCGAACTTGTACGTCCAGCGGCCGTAGTAGGTCATGCGCTTGCCATCGAACAGCTTCGCATCGTCGACGTGGAAGCCCGGATCGTTGACGAACATCACCACCGTCTTGCCCTTCCAGTCCTGTCCGGCGTAGTCGTTCCACTGCTGCTCCGGAGCGTCCACGCCGTAGCCCACGAACACGATGTCACTGCCGTCCACCTTCACTTCGGTCTGACCGGTGCGGGTGCCTACCACCATGTCGGTGCCGAACTTCAGCTCGCTGGCCTTGCCTGCCTGGTCGATCTTCAGCGAGGTGGTTTCGTCAGCCGTGGTCTCGGTCATCGCCACGTCCTGGAACCAGCTGTCGCCGTTGCCGGGCTGCAGGCCGATCCGCTGCATCTGGTCGCGGATGTAGTTGACGGTCAGTTCTTCGCCCTTGCTGCCGGGCGCGCGGCCCTCGAATTCGTCCGAGGCCAGCGTCTTGACCAGTTCGGCGAAGTCAGCGGCGTTGATCTCAGGAGAGAACGCATGGGTGCTGGCCGGCGCGGTGGCGGGGCTGGCGTCGGCGGCCGGGGCGGTGGCCGCCGGAGCGGCGTCTTCGCCCTTGCAGGCGGTCAGTGCCGCGGAGAGGGCGAGGCAGAGCAGTAATTTACGGGGCATCATCAGGTCCTGCAGGGAGGGGAGCCGGCCTGCAGGCGCAGGCCTGGCATGGAATCAGTTTTCCGGGGCGGTATCGGTGTCGAACGCCACCGGGGTGGCGCCGGTCACCGTGCCGGTCATGGCACTGCGGTGCACGTACAGCACCACCTCGCGTTCGAACTGCAGCGCGCCGTTGACCACCGCATTGGGGCCGATGATCACCCGCGGCTTGCGGTTCGGCGTCAACGAAATGCTGAAGCTGGGCTTCTTGATGTGGATACCCCCGTTGACCACCGAACCGACGCCGACGGTGACGTCTCCGTTGACGGTCTCGATGTCACCGGCAAGCCGGGTTTCGACCAGGCCGATGCCACCGTTGACGGTCTCCACGCTGCCCTCGATCTGGCTGCGGCGGTCGGCGAAGATGCTGCCGTTGACCGTCTCCACGTTGCCGCGTGCGATCACCCCGCCCGCCAGCCGCACGCCGCCGTTGACGGTGGAAATGCTGCCGGTGCGCGCGCCATCGCCGACCTTGATGCTGCCGTTGACGGTTTCGATGTCGCCGGTTTCCACGCCGTCGTCTACCCGGATGCTGCCGTTGACCGTATCCAGGTCACCGTAGCGCTGGCCCGATTCGGCGCTGATGCTGCCGTTGACCTTGCTGATGTCTTCCTGTGCCACGGCCGGACTGGCGGCCGCGGCGAGTGCGAAAGCGAGCGCCAGGGTCAGGGATGAGGCTTTCATGAGAGGTTCCTTGTCAGTCACATGCGGCTGGCCGGCCGCCCGGCAAAGATGTCACCATGTTGCCTTGGAAACCGCATCTGCCTGAAGTCACTGGAACGCCCTTGCGCGACACTGCTTTTCCCTCACGCATCGCTAACACCCGCTGGCCCGTGCTGGCGGGCGGGGTGCTGCTGGCCCTCGCCGCTGCCCTGCTGCCGGCGCTGCCCGCCGGTGCCCAGTCCACCCGCGAAGCGGAGCGCAAGCTGCAGAAGCTGCGTACCGAACTGAAGGGCGTTGCGCAGGAGCGCAGGCAGCTGGACAACCAGCGCGGCCAGGCCAGCCGGCAGCTGCGTGAGATGGACGAAAAAGTTGCGCGCACCGGCCGCACCCTGGCAGAGACCGAAGCGGCACTGCAGGCGCAGAACACCGCCCTGGCCGACCTGGAAAAACGCCGCGTTGCGCTGCAGGGTGGGCTGCAGAAGCAGCGCACGGAACTGGCCGGCCTGCTCAACGGAGCCTACCGGCTGGGCAACCACGCGCCGTTGAAGCTGCTGCTGTCACAGGACACCGTGGCCGACGGCAACCGCTCGCTGGCCTACCACCGCTACCTGCAGCGCGAGCGCAGCCAGCGCATCCATGACATCACCAGTGACCTGAAGGAACTGGACACGCTGCAGGCGCAGATCGGGCAACGCCAGCAGCAGCTGCAGTCCACCCGCCAGCAGCAGAAGCAGCAGGCCACCGCGCTGGCCAGCGACCGTCGCCAGCGCGAGCAGGCCGTCGCCGCGCTGGACCAACAGTTCAAGGACCGCAGCGAACGCGAAAAGGCCCTGGGCCAGGACGCGAAGGCGCTGGAAACCCTGCTGGCCAACCTGCGTGCCGCCGCCGCACGTGCTGAAGCCGAGCGGCGTGCCGCGGCCCGGCGCGCGGCCGCCGAACGCGCCGCCGAAAGAGCAGCAGAAAAGGCCGCCGCAGATCGCGCGGTGGCCGAAGGCCGTCCGCCGCCGCCGCCGCGCGCCACCAAGGTACCGCCGGTGGCCGCCGCCGCACCGGCACCGCGGGTGGGGGGCCTGGGCTGGCCGTTGACCGGCAACCTGCTGGCCCGCTACGGCGGCAAACTGCCTGACGGGCGCACCAGCAGCGGCGTGCTGATCGGCGCGGCTGCCGGTAGCACGGTCACCGCCGTGGCCGATGGTACCGTGGTGTTCTCCGACTGGATGACCGGCTACGGGATGATCCTGATCGTGGACCACGGCAATGGCTACATGAGCCTGTACGCGCACAACGACACCCTGCTCAAGGATGCCGGCGCTGCGGTGAAGCGGGGCGATCCGCTGGCCAAGGTCGGCAATTCCGGCGGGCAGGGCGTCACCGCGCTGTACTTCGAACTGCGCCGTGGCGGCCAGCCGGTGAACCCGGACAGCTGGTTGCAGCGTCGCTGAACCGTCGCGCGCGAGGTCGCCGTACATTCAACGGGAATTTACCGGTACCTGACGCATAATCGGGACCTGCATCGGTCGTGCGCGCACTTCACCGGAGCATTCGAATTCGACCCCAGGAGTGCTTCATGCGTGTAGCCCGAACCGCCACCCTGCTGCTGGCCATGATGCCTTCCTTGGCGCTGGCCCAGCAGGCCGAACCCGCCGCGGCCGCCCCTGCCGAAGTCCCCGCCGACGCCAAGCCGTCCACCGCGGCAAGCAATGAAGAAGCGGCTACGTCGAAAGTGCCGCTGGAGGAGATCCGGCGCTTCGTGGCGGTGTACAACGCGGTGCGAGCGGCCTACGTGGACCCGGTCGACGACAAGAAGCTGATGCAGGACGCGGTGCGCGGCCTGCTGCTGGACCTGGATCCGCACAGCACCTACTTCGACAAGGAAGACGCCGAAGCCTTCGACGAGCAGGCCAACGGCGCTTACGAAGGCATCGGCGTGGAGCTGCAGCAGCAGCCGGACAATGCCAGCCTGAAGATCATCTCGCCGATCGACGATACCCCGGCCGCACGCGCCGGCATCCTCGCCGGCGACCTGATCATCGCCATCGACGGCAAGCCGATCAGCGCCATCCAGGCCAGCGAACCGCTGCGTGGCCCGGCCGGCAGCAAGGTGGTGTTGACCATCGTGCGCGACGGCAAGCCCAAGCCGTTCGATGTCAGCCTGGCGCGCGAAACCATCCGCGTGACCAGCGTGCGCAGCCGCATGCTGGAACCCGGCTACGGCTACATCCGCCTGAGCACCTTCCAGGCCGACACCGCAGCTGATTTCCAGAAGCATGCGCGCCAGTTGTCCAAGCAGGCCGGTGGCCAGCTCAAGGGCCTGGTGCTGGACCTGCGCAGCAATCCCGGTGGCCTGCTGACCGCCGCGGTGCAGGTGGCCGACGACCTGATCGAGAAAGGCAACATCGTCAGCACGCGCGGCCGCATAAGCATCAGCGATGCGCGCTTCGATGCCACGCCTGGCGACCTGTTGAAGGGCGCTCCGGTGGTGGTGCTGGTGGACGCCGGTTCGGCCAGCGCATCGGAAGTGCTGGCCGGCGCCCTGCGCGACAACCAGCGTGCGCGGGTGATCGGCAGCCGGACCTTCGGCAAGGGCTCGGTGCAGACCGTGCTGCCGCTGGACAACGGCGATTCGGTCAAGCTGACCACCGCGCGTTATTTCACCCCCAGCGGCAAGTCGATCCAGGCGACCGGAATCGTGCCGGAAGTGGAGCTCAAGCCGGCACCGGTGGAAGGCGAAGACGCCCTGCCGGCGAGCCTGTCCGACTTCAGCGAAGCGACCCTGCCGGGCCATCTGCATGGGGATGGCGAAGGCGAGGAAGGCTACCAGGCCGGCGACGTACTGCCGGGCGACGGCCCGATCAACGACGCACTGGCCGAGTTGAAGGCACCGGGTTCGGTCGCCACGCGGTTGAAGGCCGAAGCGGCCAAGGCGGCAGCGGACAAGGCCGCAGCGAAGCCGGAAGCCAAGCCGGAAGCCAAGCCGGAAGCCAAGCCGACGGAACCGCCGACCAAGCCCTGATCGCGGCAAAGGCGTGACGACCAACGGTCGTCACCCACCCAGGCAGGACGGCCAGCGGCCGTCGCTACCGATGGCTGCGCCTGGTAGCGCCGAGCCGTGCTCGGCGAGCGCAGCGGACGGAAAAGACAGGACGGCCAGCGGCCGTCACTACCGGAAGCGGCTCAGAAGCCTTGGCGCTTGCGCAGCCGGCGGGCGATCGCGGCGCGCACATACACGCCGTACACCACCCCGAAGCCGAAGCCGGCGATATGCGCCCACCAGGCCACCATGCCGAAGCTCGGGCCGATATGCGCAAACACCACCTGCAGCACCGCCCAGAAGCCGATCAGCAGGTAGGCCGGTGCGCGGACGAACTCCAGGAACAGGCCCAACGGAATCACCACCCCCAGCCGCGCGCCCGGGAACAGCGCCAAGTAGGTCCCGATCAATGCCGATACCGCGCCGCTTGCCCCGATGATGATCTGGTCCGGCGTGCCCATGGTGTAGATCGCCACCAGGTTGGAGAAGGCCCCGCCAAACAGGAACAGCAGGATCAGCCGCCAAGGCCCCAGCACGCGCTCGGCCGGTAGCCCGAAGATCAGCAGGAACACCAGGTTGCCGAGCAGGTGCGACCAGTCGGCATGCAGGAACAGCGCGGTGAACAGCCGCAGCACGCTGCCGTCCTGCAGGGTGGCCCACCAGTCCAGCGGCCGCATGAGGCCAGCTGAAAGGGCGCCCCAATCCATCCACAGGCTGTTGCGGGCTTCGTGGGGACGCGAGATCGACCAGAGGAAAGCCAGCCAGACTGTCGCAAACAACAACGGAGTTGCCCAGCGGAAGGCGGCTTTGCGACGGGAGGGCAGCGACAGGAACATGGGGGCTAGGGTATCTCGACAGCCGATGGCGGAGGTCTGCGCATTCAGTTTTCAAGCTGACAATGCACCCTATCTGTTATTGTTTCATTAACACGTCTGGGTAATACTCGCATACGGCGTCGTATGTCGGGAGGGGAATCCGGCGCGTCCCGCAGGGCCATGGCCCCGGCGGGACGCAGGCGCATGCAGAGCAAACAACCGCTTTCCGGAGAGATAAAACGATGCAAACCGCTTCTACTTTTGCCCGCATTACGATGCTGGCCGTCGGCATTGCCGGCGTACTGGCCGCCACCGATGCGAACGCAGCCGCGTTCCAGCTGGCGGAAAAGAGTGCCAAGGGCCTCGGCCGCGCCTTCGCTGGTTCGGGCAGCGCCGAGGGTGATGCCTCGATCATCGCCGCCAACCCGGCTGGCATGCGCCAGCTCGATGGCCGCGTGATCCAGGGTGACCTGAGCGCGATCAGCTTCAAGGCCGAGTTCGAAGGTGCCGGCCGCAAGCCGACCGGCGCCCCGCAGACCGGTGGTGACGGCGGCGACGCCGGCATGATCGCGCCGGTCCCGGCCGGTTACTTCCACATGCCGATCGGCGAAAAGGCCCACTTCGGCGTGTCGCTGACCGCACCGTTCGGCTTCAAGACCGACTACGACGACGGCTGGGTGGGTCGTTACAGCGGCCTGAAGACCGACCTGAAGGCGATCGACCTTGGCTTTGCGATGTCCTATGACGTCAACCCGTATGTGTCCTTCGGCGCGTCCGTGTTCGTCGAGCACCTGACCATCGAACTGAGCAACAACATCGACTTCGGCACCGCGTTGGCGCAGTCCCGCGTACCGGGCTTCGCCCCGGGCAGCGCCGATGGCAAGCTGACCGTGGAAGGCGACAACAACGCGGTCGGCTGGACCGTCGGCGGCCTGTTCAGCCCGGATGAGAACACCCACATCGGCATCAGCTACCGTTCCAAGGTCGAGCACAAGATTACCGGCGGCGACGCTACCTTCGACGTGCCGTCCAACGCCGCTGCCGTGCTGGCCGTTGCCCAGCCGGGCCGCTTCGTGACCACCAGCGGCAAGGCCACGGTGACCCTGCCGGCGTCGGCCACGCTGAGCGTGACCCACAACATCAACGACCGCTGGACCGTGATGGGTGATGTCACCCGTACTGCATGGTCGACCGCGTTCGACCAGGTGACCATCGACTACGCTTCGGCCCAGCCCGATTCGGTGCTGGAATTCGGCTACCGCGATACCACCTTCGTGTCGCTGGGTACCGACTTCAAGCTGAGCGACACCGTTACCCTGCGTGGTGGCGTGGCCCTGGACCAGACCCCGACCACCGACGCCCACCGCGACGTGCGCGTGCCGGATACCAGCCGCAAGTGGCTGTCGATCGGCTTGGGCTGGGCCCCGTCGGACAACGTCGAATACAACTTCGGCTACACCCACCTGCTGACCAGCGATCCGAACGTGTTCGTGCAGCCGGGCACCAACAACCAGGGCAACTCGCTGACCGGCAAGTACAAGGTCCGCGGCGACGTGCTGGCGGCGTCGATGCAGTACAAGTTCTGATTCCACGCGGCAACGTGTGACAGCAGGACCGGAAAGCCCCGCGCAAGCGGGGCTTTTTCTTTGCACATGACCCGTCCTGAATTGGGTTGACACCTTTTCCCTCTGGAAAAGGAATGTTCAATGAAATCAACAATCAGGCGCAGCCAACGGGATTACTCGCTGGCCTTCAAGTTGTCGGTGGTAGACCAGGTCGAGCGCGGGGAGCTGACCTACAAAAAGGCCCAGGAGCGTTATGGGATCCAAGGGCGCAGCACGGTGCTTTCCTGGCTTCGTCGGCATGGTCGGCAGGATTGGTCAGCTGGGGCATCATTGCCTCCCATGAGCACTGTCCCCAAAGCCGGGGCGGCCAAGCCGCTAACGCCGGAACAACAGATCAAGGCCCTGCAGGTCCAGTTGCGGGAGGCAAACGAGAAGGCGCAGCTGTTCGAGGCCATCGTGGATGTCCTCAAAGAGGATTACGGGGTAAAAATCGTAAAAAAGCCTTCCGGCAAGTCCTCACGCAAGGGCGCCTCAAAGGCGTAAGCGTGGCAAGGGCTTGCCGCCATTTCGGCATCAGTCGGCAGGCGTTCTATCAGGCCGGGCACCGCCATCAGCGGCGAGACGCTGCTGATGCTACTGCACTGTCGCTGGTGAGCGACTGCCGCGCGCGCCAGCCTCGGGTCGGTACGCGCAAGCTGCACCATCTGATTGAGCCGAAGCTGCAGGCGGCGGGGATCGCTCTGGGGCGCGATCGTTTATTTGACGTGCTCCGAGAAGCGCGCTTGCTGGTGCCCCAGCGTCGCGCGTATCACAAGACGACCGATAGCCATCATCGCTTCCGCAAGCACCCCAATCTGCTCAAATCCGGTGAAGGGTGCATCGTTCCCAGCGGCTGCGAACAGGTGTGGGTGGCTGACATCACCTATCTACCAACAGATGGGAAGTTCGTTTACCTGAGCCTTGTTACCGATGCGTGGTCACGCAAGATCGTAGGCTGGAGCGTGAATGAGACGCTGCAGACCGAACATACCGCGCAGGCATTGGAGATGGCCCTGAAAACCCGGAGAACGAGGCAACGGCTGATCCACCATTCGGATCGGGGCATCCAGTACTGCTCGGACAACTATCAGAAGATACATGCCAAGCACGGCCTGACCTGCTCCATGACCGACGGCTACGATTGCTATCAGAACGCTCTGGCAGAGCGGATCAACGGGATCCTCAAATGCGAGTTTCTGCTCCGTCGCCCACGGGACCTGGGACAGGCGCGGCAGATGGTGGCTGAGGCAGTGGAGATCTACAACGCCGAGCGCCCCCACCTGTCCCTTAAAATGCAGACGCCCGATGCGATGCACCGGGCGTCCTTGGCCGCCTGACGACGGCCGGATCATCCACCCCATAGGTGTCAACCTATGGCAGGACGGGTCAACACTACAATGGCCAATGGATTTTTCAGACCCCGCGTTCCAGCTTGAAATCGCCGCCAACGTCGCGGCGGCCGCCTCGATACTGCTGGCCGGGCGCAACAGCGTGCATGGCTGGTGGATGAGCATCATTGCCGGGTTGCTGTTCGCTGCGGTGTTCCTGCAGGCGCGGTTGTACGGGCAGGTGGCGCTGCAGGGGTTCTTCATCGCCGTCGGTGCACTGGGCTGGTGGCAGTGGCTGCGTGGCAACCAGGGCGCGCCGCTGCCGATCACCCGCCTGCACGCGGCTGCGTGGCCATGGCTGGTCGTGCTGGTAGTCGGGGGCACGTGGGGCTATGGCTGGATGCTCAGCCGCCATACGGACGGACAGGCGCCTTACGTGGACGCGGGCATCCTGCTGCTGAGCATGGTCGGCCAGGTGATGATGATGCGGCGCAAGCTGGAATGCTGGTGGGTGTGGTTGCTGGTGAACACCCTGGCGGTGCCGCTTTACTACGCAGGGGGCCTGCAGCTGACGGCGCTGCTGTACGTCGGCTACTGGATCAACGCGATCGTCGCGCTGCTGCACTGGCGGCGGTTGATGCTGGCTGCGCGCTGACGCGCGCACGGTCAGAAGCGCAGTCAACGTCAACGTCAACGTCAAAAGCTGCAGGGCTGTTGCGTTGGCGGGGCGGGGTGGCTGTGCAGGACACGCCGTGAATCCGTCCATGGAGGCTCGCTTTTCGCATCCATGCGAAAAGACGGTCCTGCACAGCCACCCCGCCCCCCCTTCGACAGGTCCATGGGGGCCTTGGAACCTTCGGTAGCGCCGACCCATGGTCGGCGGATATCGGCAGAAAGGGGCTCTGATGGTTTCCGCCGAGCATGGCTCGGCGCTACCGATGGCGCCAGGCCACACGCGACAACCCGGCTCCTTTCTTCCCAACACGCTGGCGGCCGCGGGAAGCTGTCAGGGGTGGGGCGGGTAGGTTGCAGGGGACCGTCTTTTCGCATGGATGCGAAAAGCGAGCCTACAGGGACGTACTTGCGGCGTGTCCCCTGCAATCTACCCGCACCACCCAGCCGCAGAAATCCACACCCGCAGCACGGCGAAAAAAATCAATCGCCCAACGTAAGCAGCGAGGCGTTGCCGCCGGCCGCGGTGGTGTTCACCGTGACGGTTTTCTCGGTGGCGAAACGCAGCAGGTAGTGCGGGCCGCCCGCCTTCGGGCCGGTGCCGGACAGGCCCTGGCCACCGAACGGCTGCACACCCACCACCGCACCGATCTGGTTGCGGTTGACGTACACGTTGCCGACCTGGATGCCGTGGGTGATGCGGTCCACGGTCTCATCGATGCGCGAATGCACGCCCAGGGTCAGGCCGTAACCGGTCGCGTTGATCTGGTCGATCACCGCCTGCAGCTGGTCGCCCTTCCAGCGGATCACGTGCAGCACCGGTCCGAAGATCTCCCTGTGCAGCTGGCCCAGGTCCTTCAGTTCGTACGCACGCGGCGCGAAGAAGGTGCCGTGCGCGGCGTCATCGCCGAGCGTGGCCGCGGCGATCAGGCGGGCTTCGGCGTCCATGCGCACGGCATGGTCCTGCAGGATCTGCAGCGCGTCGGCATCGATCACCGGGCCGACGTCGGTGGACAGTTCGCCCGGGTCGCCGACCTTCAGTTCCTTCATCGCGCCGGCCAGCATGGTCATCACCTTGTCGGCGATGTCGTCCTGCACGAACAGCACGCGCGCGGCCGAACAACGCTGGCCGGCCGAAGTGAACGCCGAACCGATCGCATCCTTGACCAGCTGTTCCGGCAAGGCCGACGAATCGGCGATGAAGGCGTTCTGGCCGCCGGTCTCGGCGATCAGCACACCGATCGCGGCATCGCGTGCGGCCATCGCGCGGTTGATCGCACGGGCGGTATCAGTGGACCCGGTGAAGGCCACGCCGGCCACGCGCGGGTCGGCGGTCAACGCCGCACCGACAGTGGCACCGTCGCCCGGCAGGAACTGCAGCACGCCTTCCGGCACGCCCGCATCCAGCAGCAGCTTCACCGCGTAGTAGCCGATCAGGTTGGTCTGTTCGGCCGGCTTGGCGATCACGCTGTTGCCCGCCGCCAGCGCCGCGGCGACCTGGCCCAGGAAGATCGCCAGCGGGAAGTTCCACGGGCTGATGCACACGAACACGCCGCGGCCATGCAGCTGCAGTTCGTTGGATTCACCGGTCGGGCTGGGCAGCTTTTCAGCATGCGCGAACTGCTCGCGTGCCTGCTTGGCGTAGTAGCGCAGGAAGTCGACCGCTTCGCGCACTTCGGCCACGCCGTCGGGCAGGCTCTTGCCGGCTTCCTTCACGCACAGCGCCATGAACTCGGCGATGCGCGCTTCCAGCTGGTCGGCGGCGTGTTCCAGGATCGCCGCGCGGCTGGCAGCGGGGGTACGGTTCCAGGCGGGCTGCGCTGCAACCGCGTTGGTCAGGGCCTTCTGCACGGTCACATCGTCGGCCGCCTGCCACTGGCCCACCACCTGGCGGTTGTCGGCCGGATTGGTCACCGGCAGCGTCGGGCCGGTCAGGTTGGCACCGGGCACCAGCGGGGTGGCATGCCATGCTTTCACGGCACGGTTGAGCTGCCCGGCAAGGTCGCGCAGTGCGTTGTCGTTGGCGAGGTTGATGCCCATGGAATTGGTCCTGTGGTGGTTCTGGCTGCGCAGCAGGTCGACCGGCAGCGGGATCTTGGGGTGCGGGATGGAGGCGAAGGAACCCACCATTTCCACCGGATCGCGGACCAGCTCGGCAATCGCCACGCGGTCGTCGGTGATGCGGTTGACGAAGCTGGAGTTGGCGCCGTTTTCCAGCAGGCGACGCACCAGGTAAGGCAGCAGGTCCTCGTGCGAACCGACCGGCGCGTAGACGCGGCACGGCAGGCCAAGGCGATCGGCCGGCACCACTTCGGCGTACAGGTCATCGCCCATGCCGTGCAGCTTCTGGTGCTCGTACACACCGCCCTTGGCGATGCTGCGGATCGCCGCGATGGTGTGCGCGTTGTGGGTAGCGAACATCGGATAGATCGCGTCGCCATGGCCGAACAGGCGCTTGGCGCAGGCCAGATAGGACACGTCGGTGTTCTGCTTGCGGGTGAACACCGGGTAGCCCGGATAGCCTTCGATCTGCGCGCGCTTGATCTCCGCGTCCCAGTACGCGCCCTTGACCAGCCGTACCTGCAGGCGACGGCCGTTGCGGCGGGCCATGTCGGCGAGGAAATCGATCGTGTACGGGGTGCGCTTCTGGTACGCCTGCACCACCACGCCGAAGCCATCCCAGCCGGTCAGCGAGGCATCGGAAAACACCGCATCGATGATGTCCAGCGACAGCTCCAGGCGGTCGGCTTCTTCAGCGTCCACCGTGCAGCCGATGCCGTAGCTTTTCGCCAGCTGCGCCAGCTCCAGCACGCCGGGCACCAGGTCGTGCAGCACGCGGGCGCGCTTGGCGTGCTCGTAGCGCGGGTACAGCGCGGACAGCTTGATCGAGATGCCAGGGGCATTATTGACGTCGCCATCCGGGCGGCCACCATGTGCCTTGTGGTCGCCGCCGATGGCATGGATCGCGCGGCGGTAGTCCTCCAGGTAACGCAGGGCATCCTTCATGGTCAGCGCGCCTTCGCCGAGCATGTCGAACGAATAGCGGTAGCTGGCGTTGTCACCCTTGTGCGAACGCTCCAGCGCCTCGCCGATGGTGCGGCCCATGACGAACTGATGGCCCATGATCTTCATCGCCTGGCGCACGGCCAGGCGGATCACCGGCTCGCCCACGCGGCCCATCAGGCGCTTGAACGCGCCCGGCACGTCGGCACGGGTGAGGTCGTTGATCTGTACCAGCTTGCCGGTCAGCATCAGGCCCCAGGTGGAGGCGTTGACCAGCACCGAGTCGCTGCCGCCCATGTGCTTCTTCCAGTCCGCATCGGCCAGCTTGTCGCGGATCAGCTTGTCGGCGGTGTCCTGGTCCGGGATGCGCAGCAGCGCTTCGGCCACGCACATCAGCAGCACGCCTTCCTCGCTGCCCAGGTCGTACTGGCGCATGAAGGCTTCGATCGCCCCCTGGTCCTTGGCGCGCACGCGCACGCGGGCCACCAGGTCGGCGGCCAGCGCCTGCACCTGCGCCTGTTCATCGGCCGGCAGGCGGGCCTGTGCCAGCAGTTCGGTCACGTGGGCCGCCTCGTCCTTCAACCAGGCATCGGTGATGGCCTGACGGAAAGCGGAGGGAGATGCCGGCAGTTCCGGCGACAGCAGCACGTTGGCCGGCGGCGCGGAGCCGGGGGCAGCGGGCGAAAGAGTAGGTGCGTTCATGCCGGTCCGGCCAGTGGAAAACTTGGCGATTTTAATCATTTTTTGGCCTGCGGATAGTCCCTCACCGGCCCCTTTGAGCATTCCGGATAGCACCGCCCCGTAAAGGATTCAGCTGGATGCGAGCGTTCAGGAAAAAATGTGCCAAATTCGGCAAATCGGCTGACGGCACATTGCTGTGCTGCAGCATCGTATTTACCGTGAATGGACCTTGTAAGTGTCGAGAGGGCAGGGCTACCATCGAGACGTAGCCCGCGGCAGGAACGCGGCTGCGACAGGATCAGGGCGCCGAACGCGCTGCAGGGGATCTGAATACGCAGCGGCGACAGTGTCCCCCACGGACGCTTGAGGCCCGGGACCAGCTTGAAAGCTTGCTCGCCGCCAGCGATGGCGGTCACCGATGACGTCAAGGGTCTAGGCAATGAAGCAAAGCAGCGCGTGGGGCGGCAGGTGTGTGTCCGGGATCGCCACGGTGGCGGCCGGAATGGCATTTCCGGCAATGGGATGGGCGCAGTCCGCCGATCCCAAGCCATGGCAGTTGAACATGGGCCGGGGGGTCACCCAGACCTCGCGACTGGCCTGGGAATCGAACATGCTCTCGCTGATCGTGGTCACGGTCATCGGCGTGATCGTGTTCGGTGCGATGGCCTACGCCATCTTCAAGTTCCGCAAGTCCAAGGGCGCGGTCGCCGCCACCTTCAGCCACAACACCAAGGCCGAAATCATCTGGACAGTGATCCCGGTGGTGATCCTGGTGGTGATGGCCTGGCCGGCCACCGCCAACCTGATCAAGATGTACGATACCCGCGATGCCGAGATGACCGTCAAGGTCACCGGCTACCAGTGGATGTGGCGCTATGAGTACCTGGGCGAGGGCGTGGACTTCACCAGCCGGCTGGACCGCGAGTCCGACCGCGTGCGCCAGAGCGGCAAAGTGCCCACCCGCGAAAGCAATCCGCATTACCTGCTCGACGTCGACAACCGGCTGGTGCTGCCGGTCGATACCAAGGTGCGCTTCGTCATCACGTCCGACGACGTGATCCACGCCTGGTGGGTGCCGGCGCTGGGCTGGAAGCAGGACGCGATCCCGGGCTTCATCAACGAGGCCTGGACCAGCATCGACACCCCGGGCGTCTACCGCGGGCAGTGCGCTGAACTGTGCGGCAAGGACCACGGCTTCATGCCGATCGTGGTCGAAGCGGTGTCCAAGGAAGACTTCAAGCAGTGGCTGGCGCAGAAGAAGCCGGCGCCTGCTGCCGCGCCTGCCACGCCGAATGCGCCGGAGACCGCCACGCCGCCCGGCGACGGCACCGCGCCACGGCAACCGGTAACCCCGGCCGAGCCTGCTGCTGCACCGGCCCCGGCGCCCACCACCGACGCCTGACCCAACCGCCCGTGGCCGCATCGCGGCCACTGTGACAAATCGATCTGAGAGGTGTTTTGCAATGGCGCACTCGGCAGTTGGGCACGACGAACACCACGGTCATGCGCAGGGCTTTTTCCAGCGCTGGCTGTTCAGCACCAACCACAAGGACATCGGCACGCTGTACCTGCTTTTCAGCTTCGTCATGTTCATCATCGGCGCGGCGATGAGCGTGGTCATCCGCACCGAACTGGCACAGCCCGGCCTGCAGTTCGTCAAGCCGGAATTCTTCAACCAGATGACCACCATGCATGCGCTGGTGATGATCTTCGGCGGGGTGATGCCGGCCTTCGTCGGCTTGGCCAACTGGATGATCCCGCTGCAGATCGGCGCGCCGGACATGGCGCTGCCGCGCATGAACAACTGGTCCTTCTGGCTGCTGCCGGTGGCCTTCGGCATGCTGCTGCTGACCCTGTTCCTGCCCGGTGGCGCACCGGCCGGTGGCTGGACCCTGTACCCGCCGCTGTCGCTGCAGGGGGGCTACAACGTGGCCTTCACCGTGCTCGCCATCCACGTGGCCGGCATCAGTTCCATCATGGGCGCGATCAACATCATCGCCACCGTGCTCAACATGCGCGCGCCGGGCATCGACCTGCTGAAGATGCCGATCTTCTGCTGGGCCTGGCTGATCACCGCCTTCCTGCTGATCGCGGTGATGCCGGTGCTGGCCGGCGCGGTCACCATGCTGCTGACCGACAAGTTCTTCGGCACCAGTTTCTTCAACGCCGCCGGTGGCGGTGACCCGGTGATGTTCCAGCACATCTTCTGGTTCTTCGGGCACCCGGAGGTGTACATCATGATCCTGCCGGCGTTCGGCGTGGTCAGCGAAATCATCCCCACCTTCAGCCGCAAGCCGCTGTTCGGCTACCAGGCGATGGTCTACGCCACCGCGGCGATCGCCTTCCTGTCGTTCATCGTCTGGGCCCACCACATGTTCACCGTGGGCATGCCGCTGGGTGGCGAGATCTACTTCATGTTCGCCACCATGCTGATCTCCATCCCGACCGGGGTGAAGGTATTCAACTGGGTCAGCACCATGTGGCGCGGTTCGCTCACTTTCGAAGCGCCGATGCTGTGGTCGGTCGCCTTCGTCATCCTGTTCACCATCGGCGGTTTCTCCGGCCTGATGCTGGCCATCGTCGCGGCTGATTTCCAGTACCACGACACCTACTTCGTGGTCGCGCATTTCCACTACGTGCTGGTCACCGGTGCGGTGTTCGCGCTGATCGCGGCGGTGTACTACTGGTGGCCGAAGTGGACCGGGCGCATGTACAGCGAGAAATGGGCGAAGTTCCACTTCTGGTGGTCCATCGTGTTCGTCAACCTGCTGTTCTTCCCCCAGCATTTCCTCGGCCTGGCCGGCATGCCGCGGCGCATCCCGGATTACAGCGTGGCCTTCGCCGACTGGAACCTGATCAGCTCGATCGGTGCGTTCGGCATGTTCGCCACCCCGTTCATGATGGCCGCGATCCTGCTGGCCTCGCTGCGCAACGGGGAAAAGGCCGAAGCGCGCAGTTGGGAAGGCGCGCGTGGGCTGGAATGGACGGTGCCGTCACCGGCGCCGGCGCATACCTTCACCACCCCGCCGGTGATCCGCCCGGGCGACCTGGCCCACGATGACATCAGTCACTGAGGTGCGACATGCATGATGCGAACCCATCATCGGCTGACATCGCCCTGCGCCGCCAGCGCGCACGCCGCACCGCCGTGTGGGTGGGCGCGGTAGCGGTGGCGGTGTATGTCGGCTTCATCCTAAGCGGGGTGATCGGCCGATGAACGCCCCGCAGGCCACCGCCCCGTCCCGGCATGCCGGCCTGCCGCGCCTGATCGGCGTGGCGGTGGCGGTGTTCCTGCTGACGTTCTCGCTGGTGCCGCTGTACCGCATCGCCTGTGAAAAGGTGTTCGGCGTGCGCCTGGAACGCGGGCCCGGGGCACAGGCCAGCGCCGGCGCCGCGGCCGGCAAGCGCACCGTGCGGGTGGAGTTCGATGGCGGAGTGAACTCGCAGTTGCCGTGGGCCTTCCATCCCGAACAGCTGACCATGGACGTGGTGCCCGGCGAGCTCAACGAAGCGCTGTATTTCGCGCGCAACGATGGCAAGGTCGCCATCGTCGGCAGCGCCGTACCGTCGGTGGCGCCGGCGCGCGCCTCGGGCTATTTCAGCAAGACCGAATGCTTCTGCTTCACCGCACAGACCCTGCAGGCCGGAGAGAAGCGCGACATGCCGGTGCGCTTCATCGTTGATCCCTCGCTGCCGCCGGAGATCCGCACCATCACCCTGTCCTACACCTTCTACAAGAACGACGCGCTCTCCGCGCGCCTTGCACCGGCCAGCGTGCCGGCCGATGCGCACGCCGCGCCCTGAGCGCGCCACTGAACCGGACAACGACCATGGCCCAGCTTCCTTCCGACGCCAACGCGTATTACGTGCCGACCCACAGCCGATGGCCGTTCATCGGCTCCATCGCGATGATGGTGACCATGGTCGGCGTGGCCAGTTGGCTCAACGACGCAACATGGGGCAAGTGGAGTTTCTTCACCGGGCTGGCGATGCTGGTGCTGACCCTGTTCTGGTGGTTCAGCGACGTGGTTCGTGAATCGCAGGCCGGCCACTACAACCAGCAGGTGGATGGTTCGTTCCGGATGGGGATGGTGTGGTTCATCTTCTCCGAAGTGATGTTCTTCGGCGCCTTCTTCGGTGCGCTGTTCTATACCCGTGCGCTGGGGCTGCCATGGCTGGGCGGCGAGGGCGACGGGGTGATGACCAACGAGCTGCTGTGGGGTGGTTATTCGGCCGGCTGGCCGACCAACGGCCCAGCGGCGATCGGCGGCCAGTTCCAGACCATCCCGGCGTGGGGCCTGCCGCTGATCAATACGCTGATCCTGCTGACCTCCGGCGTCACCCTGACCATCGCCCACCACGCACTGAAGGCCGGCCATCGCCGCCAGCTGCTGACCTGGCTGGGCATCACCGTGGTGCTGGGACTGGTGTTCCTGACCCTGCAGGCGGAGGAGTACATCCACGCCTACACCGAGCTCAACCTCACCCTCGGCTCGGGCATCTACGGTTCCACGTTCTTCATGCTGACCGGCTTCCACGGCGCGCACGTGCTGCTGGGCACGATCATGCTGGCGGTGATGTGGCTGCGCGCGGCCAAGGGCCACTTCACCCGCGACAACCATTTCGGCTTCGAAGCGGCGGCGTGGTACTGGCACTTCGTCGACGTGGTGTGGCTGATGCTGTTCCTGTTCGTCTACGTGCTTTGATCCACGTAACGATTGCTTCAGCGGGCGATGCCGTGCGGCTGGATCCAGCCGCCCCAGATGCCGATGACCACGAGCAGGATCAGCGCCACCGACACCGCGATGCGCCGGGTCAGCGCATTGACGGTGCGCTTGGTCTGTCCCCGATCCACCAGCAGGTAGTACAGGCCGGCGCCCAGGTTCCAGACGATGACGATGAGGAACGCGATCACCAGCAGGGTCTTCAGCGAATCGTTCATGCGCGGCTCGATGGCGGGGCGGATGCTCCTATCTGACCGCGTTTGCGGCCGTTTGTCATGATGCGACGGCACACGCGGTCGCTGGGCTGGGTGTTGGCCCTGGTGGCGATGACGGTGTTCTGCCTGCTCGGCTACTGGCAGCTGCAGCGCATGCAGCAGAAGCAGGCGCTGTTGCAGGCGCAGGCCGTGGCGACCGCGCAACCTCCCACTACCCTGTCGCGCGCGCTGGACGCTGCCGGCCCCGTGCACGGCATCGTCGACCACGGCCGCTTCCTGTCGGGGCTCGTGCTGCTGGACAACCAGATGCGCGAGGGCCGCGCCGGGGTGAAGGTCTACCGTCCGTTTCGCAGCGATGATGGCGTGGTGCTGCTGGTGGACCTGGGCTGGCGTCCGCTGCCGGCCGATCGCGCGCTGCCCGACGTAGCACCGCCGCCCTCGCCGGTGGCCGTACGCGGGCTGCTGGCGCCCGCGCCGGCACCGGGGCTGGCACTGGGACCGGTGACGACCCCGGCGGGCCCGCAGCGCTGGCTGGCCAGTCGACTGCAGGCCGGCGCGCTGGCGCCCCTGCTGGGCCTGCCTGGCCTGCCTGCGCGCGTACTGCGGCTGGATCCGGCGCTGCCGTTCGGCGACGAGCGCGACCTCGACCTGCTGCCCAATACGCTGCCGCCGCAGCGCCACCTGGGCTATGCCGTGCAATGGTTCGGCCTGGCCCTGACCGTGCTGGTGGTGGCGCTGGTGCTGGAATGGCGCCGCCGCCGGCGGTAGTGACGGCCGCTGGCCGTCAATCCGTAGGTGACGACCGCTCGTCCTGGGTGGGTGACGACCGTTGGTCGTCACGCTCTTGCCCGGAGCAGAAGCGTGACGCGCAACGGTCGTCACCCACCGAACCCACCACAACCCACCGGCACACCCCTTCCCAACATGAGAAAATGCTGCCCATGAATGCTGCTACGTCACCGCAGGACACCGGGCGCGGCAAGGGTCGCCGGACTCTGGTGCTGCTGTTCGTCCTGTTCTTCGGCGCGATGGCGCTGGCTGGCGTGCTGCGCTTTTCCGGCTGGCAGCCGGCGGCCCACAAGAACGTCGGCCAGCTGCTGCAGCCGCCGGTGGACCTGCGCCTGCAGCCGCCCCTGTTGGCGAGCGGCGCGCCCTATGCCTGGAAGGGCGAGGAAAAGATCTGGCGCATCCTGGTCGCACCGCCCGCCGCGTGCGCCGAACAGTGCGTCACTTTGTCGCAGGGACTGGCCAAGGTGTGGCAGCTGTTCGGCCATAACGCCGATAATGTAGAGATCCTTTGGCTGGGAACGCCGCCGGCGCCCCTGGCTGGAACCCCTGCACTGCGCGCGCTGGCACCTTCGCCGGCACTGCGCGCTGCATTGCCCGGTGTCGACGACCCGGCCGGCGTGCCGGTCTACATCGTCGATCCGAACGGCTTCGTGATCATGCGCCATGCGCCCGGCACCGACCTCGGTGGCCTGCGCAAGGACCTGTCCACGTTGCTGAAACTGAAGTGAGCCTTGTTTGATGAGCCTTTCCGCGCGTCCGGCGCTGCAGCGTAATTTCCACCGCCTGGCGTGGTTCGCGATGATCATGACCGCGAGCACCATCCTGTTCGGTGCCTTCGTGCGCCTGTCCGATGCCGGCCTGAGCTGCCCTGACTGGCCGACCTGCTATGGGCAGGCCACCTGGCCGCAGCACGTGGAAGAAACCATCGGCCATCCGGCCGCGGACATCCGCCCGCTGGAAACGCACAAGGCGTGGCGCGAACAGGTGCATCGCTTCCTGGCCGGCGCGCTCGGCATCGAGATCCTCGCCCTGGCCCTGCTGGCCACGCGTCGACGTCGTTTCGGCAGCACCGCGGTAGTCACCGCCTGCGTGCTGGTGGCCGCAGGCATCCCGCTGTACATGCTGGGCTGGCATGCCACCGCCAGTGTGCTGGCGCTGCTCGGCGAGGTGATCCTGCTGGTTGCCGCGTTCCGCTGGAGCAACAGCGACCTCGCACGCGCCGCCGTGTTGACCCTGGCCGTGGTGATCTTCCAGGCGCTGCTGGGCATGTGGACCGTCACCTGGCTGCTCAAGCCGATCGTGGTGATGGGCCACCTGCTGGGCGGCATGCTGATGTTCGCGATGCTGGCCTGGATGGCCTGGCGCGCGACCCACCTGCCGATCACCCTGGCCGAAGCACCGAAGCTGAAATGGCTGCTGCGCATCGGCGTCGCCGTGCTGACCGTGCAGATCGCACTGGGCGGCTGGGTCAGCGCCAACTACGCCGCGCTGGCCTGTGGTGGCGGCAGCCTGTCGCTGGACAACTTCCCGCGTTGTGCCAACCAGTGGTGGCCGCAGCAGAACTTCGCCGAAGGCTTCACCCTGTGGCGCGGCATCGGCGTGGATTACGAAGGCGGCATCCTCGATGGCGCTTCGCGCATCGCCATCCAGATGGGCCACCGCATGTTCGCCATCGTAGTGGCGGCGTACCTGCTGTGGCTGGGCGTGCGTTTGTTCCGGACGCCGAGCATGCGCGGCTGGGCCGTGGCGTTGATCATCGGCCTCATCGCACAGATCAGCCTGGGCATCGCCAACGTCAAGATGGCACTGCCGCTGCCGGTGGCGGTGCTGCACAACGGCGGGGCGGTGCTGCTGCTGTTCGTGATGGTCAGCCTGCTGGCCCGCCTGCGGGCACCGGACTGACGCCATGGCCACTTATCGTCAGTACTGGGACCTGACCAAGCCCAAGGTCGTTGCCCTCATCATATTCACCGCGCTGGTCGGCATGGTCCTCGCGATCCCCGGCGTACCCAGTTGGGAGCAGGTGCGCCTTGGCGCGCTCGGCTTCCTCGGCATCTGGCTGTCGGCCTCCGCCGCGGCGGCGATCAACCAGCTGCTGGATGCCAAGATCGATGCGCAGATGGCGCGCACCTCGTGGCGCCCGCTGGTGGTCGGCAAGGTCAAGCCGTGGCAGGTGCTGGCTTTTGCCGGCGTGCTGATCGTGCTGTCCATGACGATCCTGGTGGTGTGGGTCAACGTCATCACCGCCATCCTCACCTTCGCCTCGCTGATCGGCTATGCGGTGATCTACACCGTCTACCTCAAGCGTGCCACCTCGCAGAACATCGTCATCGGCGGACTGGCCGGCGCGATGCCGCCGATGCTCGGCTGGGCCGCGGTCACCGGGATGCAGACCTCGGCGGACTGGTGGTATTCGGCGCTGCTGGTGCTGATCATCTTCATCTGGACACCGCCGCACTTCTGGGCGCTGGCGATCTTCCGCCGCGAAGACTACGCCAAGGCGAAGATCCCGATGCTGCCGGTCACCCACGGCGTGGTGCACACCCGCAAGCAGATCTTGGCGTATTCGATCGTGCTGGCGATCATCTGCGTGCTGCCCTACGTGGTTGGCATGAGCGGACCGTTCTACCTGGGCGGGGCGATCGTATTGAATGCCGTGTTCCTCTGGTACGCCTGGCGCATGCAGGACCCGCCGGATGAACTGTTCTCGATGAAGATGTTCAACTGGTCGGTGGTCTACCTGATGGCGCTGTTCGCCTTCCTGCTGGTGGACCACTGGATCCTGCCCTGGCTGTAACGCCTGGTCGGGATTGACGGCCAGCGACCCTCACTACCCGCGCGTGGAGCCAGCCGCCTTGGTAGCGCCGAGCCACGCTCGGCGGGATGTTTCAGGCGCCGATGCAGAAAGCCGCCGAGCATGGCTCGGCGCTACCGGCGCACGATGATCTGCTCCTGGTGGGTGACGACCGTTGGTCGTCACGCTCTTCGCGGATATCCCGCTACCGCATTTCCCTTGAATCTGATGCACCACGCCGCCACCCTTCGCAGGACGACCCGAAGGATGCGAGGTGGTGGATGTACCGATGGATGCGAATTGTCTGCACCGCGTTGCTGAGCCTTTTGCTGATGGCCAGCCCCGCATTGGCCGATGAAACACTTGCCGCGCAGATCCGTGAGCACGCCGGCGCTCATCGCCTGCTGGTGCTGGGCGAGTACCACGGCACGCGCGAGACGCCTCTCCTTGTTGCGCAGTTGGCTGATGATTACAGCCGTGACGGTACCCCGCTGGTACTCGCGCTGGAGATGCCGCGTGGCGAAAATGCGTCGCTGCAGGCCTATCTGGATTCGGACGGCGATACCGAAGCGCGCCGCGTGCTGCAGGCCCGTCAGTTCTGGAAAGTGACTGATGACCAGCACGACGGGCGTCGCAGTCGCGACATGTTGGAATTGATCGAAGCCATGCGTGTGCTTGCGAAGCAGCATCGCGACGTGAAGGTGCTTGGCTATGACGAAGACATCAGCGAGCACGGTAACCAGTCGCGCGACGATGCACAGGCCAAAGCGCTTCGCCGCCTGCATCATGAAGCCCCGAGCCACGCTCGGCTGGTGGTGCTGGCTGGCAACGTGCACGCGATGCGCAGGCGTCCGGCAGATGCACCGGCGGAAATGCAACAGCGACCGATGGCTTCGCAGCTCGTGGATCTCGATCTCTACAGTGTCAGGCTGGAGGCACTGGAGGGGCAGTTCTGGGCGTGCATGCAGCGCTGCCAGGCGCTTCCGCTACGTGCACGGCCGGCGCGCCCACCGCGCGTGGAAACGGCCGAAGACCGCATGTACGACTTGATCGTGTGGATGCCGAAGTTCAGCGTGGCGCGCTTGTTCGATTGACTGCCAGCGGCCGTCACTACCCGCGCGTGGAGCCAGCCACCTTGGTAGCGCCGAGCCATGCTCGGCGGGGTGGTTCAGGCGCCGCTGCAGAAAGCCGCCGAGCATGGCTCGGCGCTACCGGGTTACCGGCTTACCGGCTTACCGCGCTTCTTTGGCGTAGCGCTGGGCGATGACCCCGCACACGATCAGCTGGATCTGGTGGTAGATCATCACCGGCAGCACGATCGCGCCGAGGCTGCCGCCGGCGAACAACACCTTGGCGATCGGGATGCCGGTGGCGAGGCTTTTCTTGGAGCCGCAGAACACGATCGCGATCTCGTCTTCGCGGCTGAAATGCAGCTTGCGTGCGGCCAGCGTGATCAGCGGCATCGCGATGCCCAGCAGTACCGCCGCCACCACCGCGACCGCGGCCAGCGAGATCAGCGGGGTCTTCGACCACAGACCTTCGGTCACGGCCGCACCGAATGCCGAATACACCACCAGCAGGATGGTGGCCTGGTCGGTGTAGCGCAGCAGCGCGCGCTGGCGTTCCACCCAACCGGCGATCCACGGACGCAGCAGGTGGCCGGCTACGAACGGCACCAGCAGCTGCAGCATGATGCCGCCGATGGCCTGCAGCGGATTGTGGATGCCGCCCTGGGTGCCGGCCAGCGCGGTCAGCAGCAGCGGCGTCAGGAACACACCGAGGATGGACGACAGCGATGCGCTGCACACCGCCGCCGGCACATTGCCGCGCGCCATCGAAGTGAACGCGATGGACGACTGGACCGTGGAGGGCAGGGTGCACAGGAACAGCACGCCCAGGTACAGCTCCGGCGTGAGCAGCCAGCCGGACAACGGATGGAGCAGCAGGCCCAGCAGGGGGAACAGCACGAAGGTGCAGGCCAGGATCAGCAGGTGCAGGCGCCAGTGCAGCAGGCCACCGATCACCGCTTCACGCGGCAGGCGCGCGCCGTGCAGGAAGAACAGCAGGCCGATCGCCACGTTGGTGACATCGTCCAGTACCAGCGCGGCGGGGCCGGTCATCGGCAGCAACGAGGCCAGCAGCACGGTGCCCAGCAGGGCAAGGGTGAAGTTGTCCGGTCGCAGTCGCGACCACCAGCGTGTCATGTCAGGCAGGCTCCTTGGCAGGCGCCCACGCGATCAGATGCGCAGGCTGGCGCGGGCCTTCAGCAGCTCGCGCATTTCGAATTTGTCAGTATCGTCCAAGCCGTGTTGTCGCTGCTTGGCGTTAAGGTCTTCGATGCGCTGGAACAGCAGCTGCTTTTCCAGTTGGCCCACCGCATCGTGCAGCTCTTCGGTCCACTTTGCTTCGTCGCCGGCCAGCGTCTGCGCCGCCAGTGTATGCAGCGACGCCTGCTCCTCGCGGCCGTCGAAGTGTTCCAGCAGCGCGCCGGTGCTGATGTCCGGGCGTTGTTCGACCAGCGCCAGCAGCTCCAGCAGCAGCTCGACGCCAGGCAGGCGCAGGCCGTGGAAATGGTGCTGCCCGCCCAGTGACATCGCCAGCGAGGGCTGCTGCAGCAGGATCGCGATCGCCGCGCGGACCAGGCTGCGTTTCGCCACCGGCGTGACCGGGCGGCCCGACGTCGCCCGCGGGCCCTGCTGCGGACGCTGCGCGGGGCTGCCGCCCAGCCCGGTCAGCACGCCCAGCTGCTGCTTCATCAGGTCACCGAAGGCACCATCGGGAATCTGCGCCAGCATCGGCTTCGCACGCTCGGCCAGCCGGGCCTTGCCATCCAGCGTACCGAGGTTGATCTCGCGGGTCAGCTCGTCGAAGAAGAACTGCGACAGCGGCGTGGCCTGTTTCAGGCGCTCATCGAAGGCTTCGGCGCCTTCCTTGCGCACGATGGTGTCGGGGTCCTCGCCATCGGGCAGGAACAGGAAGAAGGCCTGGCGGCCATCCTTCATGCGCGGCAGCACCGATTCCAGCGCCTTCCAGCCGGCGCGCCGGCCGGCCGCATCGCCATCGAAGCAGAAGAACACGTCCGGCGCGTTGCGGAACAGCAGCTCGGCATGGTCCGGCGTGGTCGCCGTGCCCAGCGTGGCCACCGCCTGGGTGACCCCGAACTGGAACAGCGACACCACGTCCATGTAGCCTTCGACCACGATCAACCGCTCGATCTTCTGGTTGGCCTGGCGCACCTGCCATAGGCCATACAGTTCGCGTCCCTTGTGGAACAGCGCGGTTTCCGGTGAGTTGAGGTACTTCGGGCCGTCGTCCTTCTCGAACACGCGGCCGCCGAAGGCGATCACCCGGCCGCGGCGGTCGAAGATCGGGAACATCACCCGGTCGCGGAACTTGTCGTAGACATGGCCGCGATCGTTCTTGGAGAACAGGCCGGCACGGTCGAGCAGCTTCATCCGCCGCTCGTCCTTGCCCAGCGCATCGCGCAGCCCGCTGTAGCCATCCGGCGCATAGCCGATCTGGAAACGCGTGCGGTTGGCTTCGTCCACGCCGCGGCCGTCCAGGTAGGTGCGGGCCTTCTCGCTGTCTTCCAGGTTCTTCTGGAAGAAGCGCGCGGCCGCATCCAGCGCCGAATACAGTTCGCGGCCTTCGTCCTGCTGCTGCGCACTGCGCGGGTTCTCGCTGCGCGGCACTTCCATGCCGACCCGCTTGGCCAGTTCGTCCACCGCATCGAGGAATTCGAGGCGGTCGTAGTTCATCAGGAAGCTGATCGCGGTGCCGTGCGCGCCGCAGCCGAAGCAGTGATAGAACTGCTTGGTGGGCGATACGGTGAACGAGGCCGAGCGTTCGTCATGGAACGGGCAACGCGCCGCGTATTCCTTGCCCTGGCGCTTCAGCGGCACGCGGCTGCCCACCACCTCGACGATGTCGGAGCGGGCCAGCAGGTCGTCGATGAAAGCGTCTGGAATGCGGGCCATGGCAACCGGCAGGGCACCGCCGGAAGGCAGTGCGGGCGAACGGGAAGTCTGCCTAGTTTACCCGTTGCCGGCGGCCGCGCCCGGCTTGGGCGGCACGATGCCGGCTGCAGCCAGGTGGTTCTGCGCGCGCAGGCGTTCGTCGATCACCGAGGTCATCAGCGCACCGACGAAGAACACCACCATGGCGTAGTAGATCCAGACCAGCGAGATCACCAGTGCGCCCATCGAACCGTACGCGCTGCCCGGTGCGACCTGTGCGATGTACACGCCGATCCCATAGCGGCCGAGGGCGAACAGCGCCGAGGTGATGGCGCCGCCGATGAAGGCCTGGCGCCACGCCACGCGCCGGTCCGGCAGATAGTGGTACATGAAGGCGAAGGCCACCGTATACAGCAGCAGCGTGCTGATGTAACCCAGCGCCGGCAGCAGCGAAGGCAGCTGCGCAAAGGCCACCTGCAGCATGGTGGTGGCGGTCATCGACACCACCAGCAGCAGGCCCAGTGCCAGTACCACGCCGAAGGAGAACACGCGTTTGCGCAGCCAGGCGGCCAGCCCGTCCAGGCGCTCGCCGCTGGTGCGGAAGATCAGGTTGAGCGCGCCCTGCAACTGGGCGAACACCGCCGTGGCACCGATGAACAGCAGCAGGGTGCTCCAGATACCGGCAAGCGAGCCGATGCTGGGTTGCTGGTCGGCGTTCTTCAACACGGTTTCAGCGACCACCGCCACGCTGTTGCCGGCGGCGGTGCCGATCTGCTCGACCAGCGCCTGCTGGGCTGGCGGGTACAGTGATGCGGTCAGCCACAACAGCAGCACCAGCAGCGGTGCCATCGACAGCAGGGCGTAGAAGGACACGGCGGCGGCCTGGCTCAGCACGTCCACTTCGATGAAGCGGTTGAGCACTGCCATCGGGAAGCTGCGGTTGAGCCGGTCCACGTACTTGCGCAATGGACCGGGGACGGCGCTGTGCGGCTGCGCGGTGGCGGGGGTATTCGGATCTGGCATGCGGGCTGTTTTACCAGCCGCAGGTCGAAGAATGGGTGAAGCGTGGGGCAGGGTGGCGCCGGGAGGCGCCCGGCGGCTTTGCTTCAAGGCGGTCTGACGCGGTCCGCCGAGCGTGGCTCGGCGCTACCGGGGCAGGTGTTCGCGTCAGCCTGCGAGCTGCTGCTTGACCAGCTTGGACACCAGGCCCATGTCGGCCTTGCCGGCGACCTTCGGCTTCAGTGCGCCCATCAGCTTGCCGATGTCGGCCGGGCTGGTCGCGCCGGTCTCCGCTACGGCGGCCTGGATGGCGGCGATGATATCGGCTTCGCCCATCTTGGCCGGCAGGTACCGCTCGATCACGACCATTTCGTCGCGCTCGATCTGCGCCAGGTCTTCACGGTTGGCCGCTTCGTACTGGCTGATCGAGTCCTTGCGCTGCTTGACCATCTTGTCCAGCACGGCGATCACGGCGGTGTCGTCCAGTTCGATGCGCTCGTCTACTTCCTTCTGCTGGACGGCGGCCTTGATCAGGCGGACCACGCCCAGGGTGTGCTTGTCGCCGCTCTTCATGGCGGCCTTCATGTCGTCGGTCAGCTTCAGCTTCATGCTCATCGGGCACCTCGTATGTCGTGGGTCAGGCTAATTAGGGGGCGCCGTGGCGGCAGCCCGGGAACGCAAAAAGCCGGCGACGCTTGCGCGTGCCGGCTTCTTCCCCACCGCGACAGGCAGAACCTGTCGCCATGAGTGCGTCCGATCAGTACAGGCGCTGACGCTTGGTAACGTCGCGCGACGAACGGCGCAGCTGACGCTTCACTGCAGCAGCAGCCTTGCGCTTACGTTCCTGGGTCGGCTTTTCGTAGAACTCGCGCTTACGGGTTTCGGCCAGCACACCGGCCTTTTCGCAAGTGCGCTTGAAGCGGCGAAGAGCAAACTCAAAAGGTTCGTTCTCGCGGACTTTGACGCTGGGCATGGAATCTCCGGACACTGTGTAGAACCGGGTCTATACCCGGCGAGCCGCACATTATAGCGGCGCTTCGACAAACTGCAAGCATCCCGGCCTGAATACGGGCCGGTTTTCTTGCATCTCAAGGGCCTGCATCGCCCCTGAGGAGCACGCAGGGGGCGCATAATACACCACATGCGAGTCCTTGGTATTGAATCATCGTGCGATGAGACCGGCGTGGCGGTGTATGACACCGACCTCACCGGCATTGAAGCCCTGCGCGCCCATGCGGTGTACAGCCAGATCGCGCTGCACGCCGAATACGGTGGGGTGGTGCCGGAACTGGCCAGCCGTGACCATGTGCGCAAGTTGTTGCCACTGATCCGGCAGACGCTGGACGAAGCTGGCATGACCGTCGGCGACATCGACGGGGTGGCCTATACCGCCGGTCCCGGTCTGGTCGGCGCGCTGCTGGTGGGCGCCGGGGTGGCGCGTTCGCTGGCCTGGGCGCTGGAAGTGCCGGCCGTGGGCGTGCACCACATGGAAGGCCACCTGCTGGCACCGCTGATGGAAGACGACCCGCCGCAGGCGCCGTTCGTGGCCCTGCTGGTGTCTGGCGGGCATACCCAGCTGGTGGCGGTGGAGGCCATCGGCCAGTACCGGCTGCTGGGCGAGACGCTGGACGATGCCGCCGGCGAAGCCTTCGACAAGACCGCCAAGATGATGGGCCTGCCGTATCCGGGGGGCCCGCAGTTGGCCGCGCTGGCCGAACAGGGCCGCCCGGGCGCCTACCGTTTCTCGCGCCCGATGACCGACCGCCCCGGGCTGGATTTCAGCTTCTCCGGGCTGAAGACCCAGGTGCTGCTGGCCTGGCGCGACAGCGATCAGAGCGAGCAGACCCGCGCCGACATCGCACGCGGCTTCGAAGATGCCGTAGTGGAGACGTTGGTGATCAAATGTGGACGCGCGCTGGAAGCGGCCGGCACCAATGTGATCGTGGTGGCCGGCGGTGTGGGCGCGAACAGGCGCCTGCGCGTGCGGCTGCAGGAAATGGCCGCCAAACTGGGTGGCAGGGCATGCTTCCCGCGCCCGGCGCTGTGCACCGACAACGGCGCGATGATCGCCTTTGCCGGTGCACTGCGGCTGCAGGCCGGCCAGCACAATCCGCCGCGCGTGGACGTTACCCCGCGCTGGGACATGGCGACGCTACCGGCGGTGTGATGGGCCGCTACAGCGGGGGAGCGATCTTTCCCTCCAGCGGTGAAGTGGCGAGCAGCGAGGTGGCACCTTCGTGGTGCAGCAACCAGTCCAGAGTGGAGGGACTGCGGGAATGGATGATCCGTGTCGCTGCGGCGAGGTCCGCCCTGATATCCCGGTGGAAGATGGGCTCGTGATGGGCGATCCGGTTGCGGAGCTGGCGCAGGCGTGACAGGTCCGCGTACGCAGCAGCGCGCAGTGCATGCGAAGGTAGCGGTAGCGCATGGGGGAATACTCGACTGAATCCGGTCATCCACAGGCTCTGATCGAACCGCCGGGTAAACAGCTGATGCCAGAAAGCAAAGCTGAGGCCAGCCACTACGTCGTCTACCCGCGCGGAGCGGCGAACCGCCTTCTCCAGCTCGGTACCGGCGCAGTACCCGCTATGGACCTGCGGTAGTCGCCGGCGAAAGGCGTCACTGTGCGGCCACGTGGGGCCGTGCTGAGCCCCGAGTGCTTCCGCAGCTGCATTCCGCACAAGAATTTCCACCAGATGCAGTGGCATGAGCAACGCGCCACAAAGACGCATGTTCCACAGATAGAGCAATGTCGGGCACGTATCCGCCATCGCAGCTGCGTGCAGGTAGGTCGACCATCGCGCCTTCGAAACGAGTCGCTCCAGATCAATCTGTCTGCGCATGGGCTGGAAGGGCACGAAAGGCGGTGCGATCAATCTGCCCATGAGAATCCAGGTCATCCATCAGGGCAGGGTAGGACTGTCGGTCAGTAATCGCCGCATTCTGGTGGTCGGTCTGGTGCCGTCGTATTTGGCTATTGAAGCGCAGGCAGGCCGGGCTTAGGATTTCCCAACGAGCCGCCGGGAATCGCGACCGAAAACCTCGGTCCCCCCCGGGGACAATGGCAGTACCAGAGGGCCCGCTAGCAGGGCCCTCTGTTTTTCCCAGGCCCCGTTGTTCATCCCACGTCCCTGCACCTCGCGGCGGGTCCCGTTACCATGACGGCCTCTTTCGTGCGGCAGGCATCATGGACAAGGTATTCATCGAAGGGCTGGAGATCGACGCCCTGATCGGTATCTACGACTGGGAACGACGGATCCGCCAGACGCTGGTATTCGACCTGGAAATGGGCTTCGACAACCGTCGTCCGGCCGCCACCGACGACATCGAGCACACGCTGAACTACAAGGCCGTCAGCAACCGGCTGCAGGAGTACGTGCGGGCGTCGGACTTCGGCCTGGTGGAAACCCTGGCCGAGCGCTGCGCGGAGATCGTGCTGCAGGAATTCGACGTGCAGTGGCTGCGGCTGAAGCTCAGCAAGCCTGGCGCGGTGCGCGGTGCGCGCTCGGTCGGCGTGATCATCGAACGGCAACGGGCCCCTTGATCCCATAGCGCCGATTCCGGTCGGCAACCCAGACAGACAGAAGAAAGCGGAGGCAACCTGGTCGTGGATGCAGTAGTGGTGGTGAACTGGCTGGACAGCCTGCAGGATTCGTTGGCGCCGTATCCCGGTGCCTATCTCGCACTGATGCTGTCGGCACTGGTGATCGCCGCCGCGCTGGCCAACTGGGTCACCAAGCGCATCCTGCTGCGTGGCCTGCGCCGCCTGCTCGCGCGCCTGCCGGGGGCCGATTCCGGCCGCGGCAGCAATGTAATGCGGGTGATCTCACGCCTGTCGAACGTGGTGCCCAGCCAGGTCATCGCCTCCGGCATCGCCTACGTGCCGGACCTGCCGGTCGGGCTGGTGGCGTTCATCGTCGCGGCCTGCCAGGCCTGGGCCATCCTGACCGTCTCGATGGCGCTGTCGCATGCACTGGACGCCGCAAACGATCTGTACGAACGCCGGCCAGACGCGCGCAACAAGCCGATCAAGGGCTACCTGCAGGTCGCCAAGATCGTCATTTTCGCGATTGCCGGGCTGGCGATCGTGGCCACGCTCGCCGGTGTGGAACTGCGTTACCTGGTCACTGGCCTGGGCGCGGCCACGGCGGTGCTGATGTTGATTTTCCAGGACACCATCCTTTCGCTGGTGGCCAGCGTGCAGATCAGCGGGGATGGCCGGATCCGCCTGGGTGACTGGATCGAAATGCCCAGCCAGAATGCCGACGGCGATGTCATCGACATCGCCCTGCACACCGTCACGGTGCAGAACTTCGACAAGACCATCACCACCATCCCGACCAAGAAGCTGGTCACCGAATCGTTCAAGAACTGGCGCGGCATGCAGGAGTCCGGTGGCCGCCGGATCAAGCGCGCGCTGTTCCTGGACCAGCACAGCGTCGGTTTCATGGATGACCAGGCACGGGCACAGGTCGGCCAGTTTGCCCTGTTGGCTGATTACCTGCGTGACAAGGACACCGAACTGGGGCAGTGGAACGCCGAACTGCGCGCCCGCGGAGCGGGCGACATCAACAGCCGGCGCGTCACCAACCTGGGTACCTTCCGGGCCTACGTGGAGCGCTACCTCGGCAGCCACCCCGGCATCAACCCCGACATGACCCTGCTGGTACGCCAGCTGCAGCCCACCACCGAAGGCCTGCCGCTGGAGCTGTACTGCTTCACCCGCAGCACCGCCTGGGGCGAATACGAAGGCGTGCAGTCGGACATCTTCGACCACCTGCTGGCGATCCTGCCGGCGTTCGGGCTGCGCGTGTTCCAGGCCTCCAGCGACGCCATGCTGATGGACGTGCGGGCCGAACGTGCCCAGCAACCGCCTGCCACCCCCACCCCCGGCATGCTTTAAGCTGACCCCGCCGCGCCGTCGCAAGCAGCGCGGACGGAAAACATGAACGCAGAAGATGCGCACTTTTGTGCCCGGTACCTTTAGAATGCCGGCACTGAAAACGTTTACATCAAGGACACCCGGTGGCTTCCGAACGTATCGAATCCCTCATTGCGCAGATGACCGTGGAAGAAAAGGTCGGTCAGCTGGGCGTGTTCGCCGACATGGTTCGTCCCTTTGCCCCGGACGTGAACCCGGAAGCCAACGTCAGCAACGCCGACCAGGTGCTGCAGCAGGTGCGTGACGGCAAGGTCGGCTCGCTGTTCAACGGCGTCGGCGCGGAGCTGGGCCGCCGCATCCAGCAGGTGGCGATCGAAGAAAGCCGCCTCGGCATCCCGGTGATCCTGGCCGCCGATGTCATCCATGGCATGCGTACCGTGTTCCCGATCCCGCTGGGCGAAGCGGCCAGCTTCGAACCCGAACTGGCGCGCCGCACCGCACGTGCCACCGCCGTGGAAGCGACCGCAGCCGGCCTGCACTGGACCTACGCACCGGCCGTGGATATCGCCCGCGACCAGCGCTGGGGCCGTGGCGCGGAAGGTGCCGGTGAAGACGTGGTGCTGGGCTGTGCGTTCGCCGCTGCCCGCGTTCGCGGCTTCCAGGGCGATGACCTGCGTGCGCACGACGCGCTGCTGGCCACGCCCAAGCATTTCGCCGCCTACGGCGCGGTGATGGCCGGCATGGAATACAACATGGTGGACATCTCCCCGCAGACCCTGCGCGACGTGCACCTGCCGCCGTTCAAGGCCGCCTTCGATGCCGGCGCGGTCACTGTGATGTCCTCCTTCAACGACATCAACGGCGTGCCGGCCAGTGCCAACGCCGAACTGCTGACCGACATCCTGCGCGGTGAGTGGAACTTCCCCGGCGTTGTCATTTCCGATTACACCGCGGACATGGAACTGGTCGCCCACGGCTATGCCGCCGATGACCGCGACGCCACCGCCAAGGCGTTCACCGCCGGCCTGGACCTGAGCATGCAGAGCGGCTTCTATGCCGAACATCTGCCCGGCCTGGTGGAAAGTGGCGAAGTGCCGATGGCGGTGTTGGACGAAGGCGTGCGCCGCATCCTGTGGCTCAAGGAAACCATCGGCCTGTTCGATGATCCGTACCGCTCGCTGGATCCGGCACGTGAAGCCGACGATTCGCATATCGCCGCGCATGACGACCTGTCGCGCGACGCGGCTCGACGCTCCATCGTGCTGCTGAAGAACGAACAGTCGGCGCTGCCGCTGCGCCGCGACGGGCAGAAGATCGCGCTGATCGGCCCGTTCGTGCAGGACCGCGAGAACATCGAAGGCTGCTGGACGCTGTTCGGCGACAAGAGCCGTTACGTCGACCTGGAAACCGGCGTACGCGCGGCCATCGGCGATGAAACGCTGCTGGAAGTGGTGCCGGGCTGCGAGCTGGAAAGCGGCATTGCCGGTGGCATCGAAGCGGCCGTGGCCGCCGCACTGCGCGCCGATGTGGTCGTGCTGGCACTGGGCGAGCCGCAGCGTTACAGCGGCGAAGCGCAGTCGCGCGTGGAAATCACCTTGCCGCCTGCCCAGCAGGCGCTGGCCGAAGCGGTCGCGATGGCCGGCAAGCCGATGGTGGTGCTGCTGCGCAATGGTCGCGCGCTGGCCCTGCAGGGCGCGGTGCGCAATGCGCAGGCCGTGGCGATCACCTGGTACCTGGGCACCCAGACCGGGCACGCCGTGGCCGATGTGCTGTTCGGCGATTACAACCCGTCCGCGCGCCTGCCGGTGAGCTTCCCGCAGGTGTCCGGGCAGCAGCCGTACTTCTACAATCATCCGCGCACCGGGCGTCCGGAGCTGCCGACCATGTCCGAATTCAAGGCGCGCTGGCGCGAGATCCCCAACGAGCCGCTGTATGCGTTCGGCCACGGCATCAGCTACACCAGCTTCGCCTACGGCGTGCCGCAGCTGAGCAGTGCCAAGATCGGCTGGGATGACACGCTGACCATCACCACCACGCTGACCAACACCGGCAGCGTGGCCGGCGAAGAAGTAGTGCAGCTGTACATCCACGACCGCGTGGCAAGCCGCGTGCGGCCGGTGCGTGAACTGAAGGAATTCCGCAAGGTGATGCTGCAGCCGGGCGAGTCCACCGAAGTGAGCTTCACCCTGCACCGTTCGCAGCTGGCCTTCACCGGGCGCGATGGCGTGCTGCGTGCCGAGGCGGGCCTGTTCGATCTGTGGGTGTGCGCATCGGCGATCAGTGGTTCACCGGTGCAGTTCGAGCTGCTGGCTGGCTGAGTGAGTGACGCGTCCGGCCTGTCCGGATGCGGGGGCTGTCGCTGCCACGGCTTGGCGCAGCGTCCCTGCACGTGACATGCATGTCCGGCTCACGTTGGCCGGGCTAGGCTGGATGCCTTCGTTCCTGCCGGAGTCGTGCATGCGCCTGTCCCGTTCATTGAAGTTGCCGCTGTTGCTGGCGAGCCCGTTCTGGCTGGTCGCCTGTTCGCAGGCCGATGCGCCTGCCGCGCCTGCCGAGGCGGCACCTGCGCCGATGTCAGCCGCTGCGGGCCCGACCGAAACGCGGGATGACCTGATCGTGGCACCGTCGCCGAACGCGTCGAGCGCGCCGTTCGTGCCGGCTGATGCCGACCAGGCGCCGCCGGCCGAATCCGGCCCGAACGCACCGGCCGATACCGCCGCAGCGGGTGATGGCGATGCGCGCGGGCGGATCGAGCGCGTGCTTGGCGATGCCGACCAGTACGAAACCGTGTTCAAGGCGTTGCAGCAGGGGATCGCTGGCGATGACCGCGCCGCCGTGGCCGCGCTGATGCGCTATCCGCTGCGCGTGGATACCGGCGGCAGCAAGCGCGAGGTGCCCGACGCGGCGACCTTCCAGCGCGATTACGAGCGCATCGTCACCGCGCCGGTGGCGCGTGCGATCAGCGCGCAGTCCTTCGATACCGTGTTTGCCAACCAGCAGGGCGTGATGATCGGCAACGGCCAGGCCTGGTTGAATGGGACGTGCCTGGACAAGGCCTGCAGCCGCACCGAAGTCAAGGTCGTCGCCCTGCAGGAATGACCGGTATGCGGGTAGCGCCGAAGGCAGCGGCAGGAGCCGCTGCCACCGAGGCATGACGGCCAGCGGCCGTCACTACCCGGGGTCAACCCTTCGGGGTCAGCTTCAGCAGCTTGCCGTTCTTGCCGTCTTCCAGAACCCACACCGCGCCATCCGGACCCTGTTCGACTTCGCGGATGCGTGCGCCCATGTCGAAGCGTTCGGCTTCGCGCGCGCTGTCGCCGTCGAAGCTCACCCGCACCAGCGCCTGCGATGACAGTCCGCCGATGAAGCCGCTGCCCTTCCACTGCGGGAACAGGTCGCCGCTGTAGATGATGAAGCCGGCCGGCGAAATCACCGGGTTCCAGGTAACCTTCGGCGTGGCGAATTCGGGACGGGTGGAATGGTCGGGAATCGACCGACCATCGTAATGATCGCCATTGGAGACGATCGGGTAACCGTAGTTCCCGCCGCGGGTGATCAGGTTCAACTCATCGCCGCCAGCCGGGCCCATCTCGTGTACCCACAGCTTGTTGTTGGCATCAAAGGCGATGCCCAGCATGTTGCGGTGGCCCAGCGACCACACCTGCGCGGCTACGTCCCCCTGCGAAGCAAACGGATTGTCAGCCGGCACCGAGCCATCGTCGTTGAGGCGGATCAGCTTGCCGAGGTTGCTGGCCATGTCCTGTGCCGGGTCGAACTTCTGCCGCTCGCTGGAGGTGATCCACAACTTGCCGTCTGGACCGAAGGCGATGCGGTGGCCGTAGTGACCGTTGCCGCTGACCTTCGCGTCCTGCCGCCAGATCACTGAAAGATCCTGTAGCGTGCCGGCACCATCGGCAGCGAGCACCAGCTTTGCGCGCGCCACGGCGGCACCGCGCGTGTTGTTGCTGCCTTCTTCGGCGTAGCTCAGGTACACCAGCTGATTGCTGGCGAAGTCCGGATGCAGCACCACGTCACCGAAACCACCTTGGCCGCCATAGGCGACCTTCGGGCCGCCGGTGATTTCATGCTTGGCCCTGCTGGTGAGATCCAGGTGCTGCAGTCGACCGGCCTTCTCGGTGACCAGCACACTGCCGTCGGGCAGGAAGGTCATTGCCCAGGGTTCGTCGAACGTGGCGAATTCGGTGGCGTTGAACGCGCTGAAGGATTTCTGTGCCGGAGCGGCGACAGCGGGCGCGGCAGCCTCTGGACTGGCGGCGCCGCAGGCAGTGGTGGCAAGCATCGGGGTCAGGCCGATGGCCAGGGTGAGAAGCAACTTACGGGTCATGGGTATCTCCAGGCGGGGATGCGGATGGCCAACCCCCTCTGTATACCATTGCGACCGTGCACGCCGCAGCGTCCCCTTGCATGAGGGGACGCTGCAGCATGGAGAAGAATCAGATGCCGCGCGTCGGACCCTTGTCCAGCCGCGGATCGGCGAGCAGCGCATCTTCCCAGCCGCGCTTTACAGCATGCTGTGCCTGCAGCCATTCCAACCGGCTCTCGCCGCGTTCGGCGGCCCAGCGCGTCTGCAGCTCGCGTTCGACTTCCTCATACGCGCGGATGACATCCTGCGCGCGGGACTGGTGCCCCAACCGGTAGGCCGGTTCATAGTCCTCGAAGGACGAGCTGGCGTCGTAGTAGGGTTCGCTCGGGTAGCGTTCGCGCCAATAGTCGGCAAAGGCTTCGCGCTGTACGCCATCTTCCGGCACACGGCCGGGGATCTGGTAATCGGGGCTCATTCGTCAGCTCCGTCTGTGGTCGTTGGATGAGGTTCCATCCTGACGACCGGCCGGTTAACGGCCCGGGCCCGGCGCGTGAGCGCAGCGTAGAGCCGATCCGCCTGCGTAGTGTCGAGCTTGCTCGACAAAGGCCGCTGCGGGCGTCGAGCAAGCTCGACACTACGCAGGCCAGCGCGGCATCAACTGTCCTTGCGCGGGAAAAGGTAGATCACCGCGCCCACCGCGAATGCGGCCAGCGCAGCCAGGATGTTCGCCCAGCTGGCGCTGGCAAACAGCGCCAGGCACAGCACCAGCGCCAGCACCGGGATCAGGGGGCCGCCGGGCAGCTTCAATGCGCCTGGGCGGTCGGCATAGCGCTTGGCCAGCACCAGCACCGCGGCAGCCGTGCCGATGTAAGCGAACAGCCGCGTGGTCATCGACAGCAGCGCCAACTGCACGAACGAACCACTCAGCGCCAGCAGCAGCGAGATGATCCCCTGGCACAGGATCGCTGCGGCCGGGGTGCGGAAGCGCGGGTGCACGTGTGCCAGCACTTTCGGGCCGTAGCCATCGGCGGCCAGGGCGTACAGGAAGCGGGGCCCCATCATCATCGTGTTGCTGTTGGTGCCCAGGATGGAGATCGTCGCGCCCACGGTCAGGATCAGCGCCAGTGCCTCCCCGCCGAAGCCTGCGGCGGCATCGGCCAGTGGCGTGGCCGAGCCGGCCAGGCCGGGCAGGGTGCCCTGCGCCACGATCTGCACCGCGGCGTAGATCACGGTGACGGTGATGATCATGGTGATCAGCGCGAACGGGATGTCACGCCGGGGATTGCGGTACTCGCCCGCGGCGGCGGGAATGTTCTCGAAGCCGGCGTAGGCGTACAGCAGCAACAACGCCGCCTCGCCCATGCGCTGCAGGTCATGCGGGTCCGGACGCTGCCCGGAGAAGGCCAGCTGCGGATCAATGTAGAACGCGCCGATGGCCACGAACAGCAGCAGCGGCACCAACTTGCCGATCACCAGCACCACGCCGGTACGCGCCGCCGAGCGCACGCCGATGATGTTCACACCGGTCAGGAAGGCAAGCGACAACACGATCACCGCGATCCGCCCGCCGCCGCTGCCGGCCAGCGGCCAGAAGCGCGCCACCGCATCGGCCAGCGCGTTGCTCAGTGCCGCTGCCGAACTGATGCGGGTCAGCCAGATCATCCAGCCGATCTCGAACCCGGCGAAGCGGCCGAATGCCTCGCGCGCATACAGGTAGCTGCCGCCGGGTTCGTCGAAGTAGCTGGCGGCCTGTGCGTAGCACAGTACCAGCAGCGCGACCACGACGCCGGCAGCAAGCACGCCCCACAGGCTGAAGGGGCCAAGCAGCAGCACCGTCGCGGCCGGCAGCAGGTAGATGCCGCTGCCGATCACATCGTTGATGGACAGGCCGACGATCTGCCAGCGGCTGACCGCACGCTGCAGGCTGGGCGTGGGTTGGGTGTCCGGCGCGCTCACGGTGTGGGGCCGTGGGCGGCGGCCAGGGCCGGCAGCTGCCATGCGTGCTGCAGGCGCACGTATTCGGCGCGCGGCAGCAGCACGAACAACGGGCCCTGGCGCGCATCCAGCCACGCCAGCAGCTGTTGCATATGCGCGGCGGTCATCGCGGTGCAGCCAGCGGTGGCCTCACCTTCCCTGCGCCACAGGTGGGCGAAGATGCAGCTGCCCTGGCCCGGCACGTTGCGCGGGTTGTGGTTGATGACGAAGCCCTGCTGGTAGCGCACATCGCCCTCGTTGTGCAGGTCCAGACGCATCGGTTCAGTCGAACCCTCCACCGCCTCGGCGCCGACCCGTTCGGCATCGACGATGCGGTTGTAGTACGGCGAGTCCGGCACGTCCATGCAGTAGCTGCTTTCCTGCATCGGCTGCCACGGCAGGGCGGTGTCGGCCTGCGCGGCGTAGCCGAACGCGGTGCCCAGCGCGAACACGCCGGCCGGGCTGCGGCCATCGCCTTCGCGCTTGCGCGGGCCGCTGGTGGCCTGGCCGGAGGCGGGTGCTTCAGATGCGGTGGGTGACGACCAACGGTCGTCACCCGCCGAAGCCACGTTACCCACCGACGCCGCATCTGCTGACGTAGCCGGATGCAGGCCGATGCCCCAGGCGCTGCCGTTGCGGCCCAGGGCCACGTCGAACGCGGCGCCTTCCGGCTTCCAGCCACTGCCGCTGCGGGTGAATGCCTGCAGGCGTCCGTGCGTGCTGTCCCAGCCTTCACTGGTGACCACCACCACCTGCCCGGCACCGTCCAGCGGGCTGGCTGCCCACGCCGGACCGGCCAGTGACAGGGCTGCAACGGCAAGGCAACGCAACAGCGACTTCATGGGCGGCTCCGGTCAGGTATCCAGCAGGTGTTCGATGCGTTCCAGGTTCACCGCCAGCTGGCGGTTGCGATCCGGATTGGCGTCGCACAACAGCACGAAAACAAAATCCAGCAGGGACTGCAAGGAAGCACGGTACAGCACCTGTGCCATGTGCGGCGCACGGTCCTCGGCGCATACCGCCAGCGAGGCATCGGCATGCGCGCGCAGCGGGTTGGCGGTGTGGCGTGTAATGGAGACCACCTTGCCGCCGAGGTCCTGGAACTGCCGCGACAGCATCGACAGCTGCGGCAGCTTGCCGAACTCGGAGAACACCAGCATCACGTCACCGGGGCGTGCGGCAGACAGGTTGGCCAGCATCAGGATCGGGTCGGCATGGTGCACCACCAGCATGCCCAGCAGGGAAAGCCGCATCGCGAACTCGCGTGCGTACAGGCCATCGTCGCCCAGCCCGTACACGAAAAGCTTCGGCGCAGCATCGACCAGGGCGACGATCCGCTCCACGTCGGCCTGCGGATTGGCCGCACGCGTTTCGTCTTCGGCAGCCGCCTTGCTGGCCTGCAGGGCCTGGGCAATGCGCAGGTAACCATCCCGCCCTTCGGCGACCGCAGGCGCTGAGGACGGTGCGGCACCACTGCGCGCCACGTCCTGGCCGATGGAGAACTTCAGGTCCGGATAGCCCTTGAAACCCAGCTTCTGCGCGAACTTGACCACGCTGGACTGGCTGATACCCAGGGCGCTGGCCAACTGCTGGGAGGAGTAATCGCGCAGCAGGTGCGCGTTTTCAAGGATGAAATCGGCGATGCGGCGCTCGATCGCCGACATCTGCCCGCGCTCGGCGCGGATCTTCAGCAGCGGCGGCATGCAGCAGCATCCGGCGTGCACGGTAGCGCCGCGCCATGGTCGGCGGACTTTCGGCAGGACATCGCGCGGTTTTCCGCCGAGCATGGCTCGGCGCTACGGGCACGAGCAGCACTCAAGCGAGCATCTCCAGCCCACGCACCTCGGTGATGCCCAGCCCCGGCGCGTCACTGATGCTGATTTCCGATTCGTTGAACGTCACCCCGCCGCTGACCGGGTCGAACTGGCCCAGCGACGGCCCATCCAGGTCCACCTTGGTGATCACATCGCTCTTGGCCACGGCCAGATGCACGGCGGCGGCCACGCTGATGCTGGATTCGATCATGCAGCCGATCATGCACGGCACGCCGTGGATGGCGGCGATGTCGGCGATGCGGATCGCGTTGGACAGCCCGCCGGTCTTCATCAACTTGATGTTGACGATGTCCGCAGCGCGCTGCTGGATCAGGTCGATCACCTGGCTTGGATTGAACACACTTTCATCGGCCATCACCGGCGTGTTGACCCGGTCGGTGACGTACTTCAGGCCGGCGATGTCGGCGGCCTTGACCGGCTGCTCGAGCAGCTCCAGCACCACCCCGGCCTCCTCCAGCGCACGCATCGCATGCACCGCCTGCTTGGCGGTCCAGCCCTGGTTGGCATCCAGCCGCAGCAGCGCGCGGCCTTCCACTGCCGCATGGATGGCCTTGACCCGTTCGATGTCCAGGCCGATGTCCTTGCCGACCTTGATCTTCAGCGACTCGAATCCGCGATCCAGCGCGGACAGCGAATCGGCCACCATCTTGTCGATGTAATCCACGCTGATGGTGATGTCGGTGGTGATCACGGGATCGCCACCGCCCAGCATCTGGTACAGCGGTGCGCCGTGCAGCTGCGCCCACAGGTCGTACAGGGCGATTTCCACCGCCGCCTTGGCGCTGCTGTTGCGTTCCATCGAGGACTGCACCAGCCCACACAGGCGGTTGAGGTTGGCCAAGTCCTGGCCGACCAGCCGCGGTTTGATGAAGTGGCGGATCGCTTCGATGATCGACCCGTGCGTGTCGCCGGTGATCACCGCAGTCGCCGCCGCCTCGCCGTAGCCGGTGTGGCCGGTGTCGGTGCGGACCATCACCACCACGTCCTCGACGGTGTCCACGGTGCGCAGCGCGGTCTTGAACGGCGTCTTCAAGGGCACGCGCAGCATGCCCAGTTCGATATCGGTGATCTTCATCAAGGGGTCCGGGGCGTGCGCTGCGGGCGGACCCGCTGGATGTTGGTGATGCGGTCGATGTAGCGCAGGTCATCGCTGGCCATCATCGGTTCCAGGGGAGTGACCGACACGCCGTTGAGGTGCGCCTGGATGCGGGTGCCGTCCTCGCCTTTCCAGCTGCCACCGGCGGTGTCATGGATCACCCAGGTGCGGCCGTCTACATGGCCGATGGCCATCATCACGTGGCCCGGGATGTAGACCAGGTCGCCCACCTGCAACTCAGCCACGGCGCGGTCGCGGCGGGCGGCGGTGTCCTTGTCGGTGAAGGCGATCCGGTCCAGCGCCGGGCTGATGCCCTGCGCGCTGGTATTGCGCGGCAGCAGCACGCCGGCACTGCGGTAGATCTCCGAAACGAAGCCGCTGCAGTCGCGGGTGTCGTAGTCGTGGCCCCAACCGTAGCGCTCGCCAAGGAACTTGTAGGCCTGGGTCAGCAGGGTGCGCGGGGTCAGCGGCAGGTAATCGGCGCTGCTGTCCTGCGAACGCGGCAACAGCGCGGGCACCAGGCTCAGCGCACCATCGGCTTCGCGCACGGGCAGCTGCACCACCCAGCTGGCATGCGCCTGCTGGCCGTTGACCGTCTGTGCCGGCGACCACTGCGCCAGCACCGGCAGGCGCAGGCCCATGTCCAGCTGCAGGCGCGAAACGCGCGGCTCTTCGGGCGTGAACGCGGTATGCGCCACCGCGCCGGTGATCACCCGGTACGGACCCGTCGCGCCGTAACCCAGCACCGTCTGCTTGGAGCCGGTGGCCACGTACTGTGCTTCGATCCACGCGCTGTAGCGCTCGCTGTGCACGAACAGCCATGCCCCGTCGGCGCTGCGGTGGACCACCGCGACCTTGTCGCCGGGGAACAGCGCCGATTCCTGGAAGCGGTCGATGTCGGCGTTCTCGGGGCTGCTGAAGACACGCTGCCGGGTCGGGAAGGTGCGCAGCGCCGCGCGATGCACCACCAGCCCGTACTGCGGCGTGGTGGCGGCGGGCAGTGCGTCCAATGCCAGGTTGGCTTCGATATCCGCGCGCTGGCCGGCGGGGATCGCGGCGCCGTGGGCGTCGTACAGCGTGCGCGCCGGCCAGCGCGACAGCGCGGTGATCGATTCGCGCAGCGCAGCGGCGGGCAGCGATGCGGGCAATGCCGCGATGTCCTGGATGTGCGGGTCTTCGGCGCGCATGCGCGCGTTCTGCGCGGCGATCTGCGCGCGGTCCAGGATCAGCGCATCGGCACCAGGCAGCCGCGCGGCCCAGTACTGCGGCGTCAGGTAGGCCTCGTGCAGGCCGATGACATAAGGCAGGGCGGGGCCGGGATCCGGCGTGGCGGCTGGCGCGCGCGTGAGCGCCGATGCGGCGCTGCTGCCGAAGGCCAGGCACACGGCCAGCATCAGGGCACGGCGTGTGGGGCGGGAAGCCAGGAGCATGTGGCGATTACCCTCATTGAAAGCTGCTGGAATAGTTATTCCTTTCGCAGCGGAACGCAAGAATAAATTATTGACCGGGTATCCCCTGCGTGTTACACAGCTGTTACCACCCGCGCTGGGGAAGTGTCGCTGTGGATACCGTCGTTCGCAAACTGTTGCTGCCTGCTGCTGCCTGCCTGTGCGCGGCGATGGCGTGGGCGCAGCCTGCAACGGATGCGACCACGCCGATACCCGGTTCGGTGTCCGAGGACGCGGTGATTGCGATGATCGACCAGGGGAGATTCGCCGAGGCGGGCACCCATCTGGACGCCTGGCTCGCAAGCCATCCGGGCGCGGCACGCCAAGCACCATCCGCCTTCCAGAAGGAGCGCATGCGGCGCATCCGCCTGGACTTCAGCCTGGATGAAACCGCGGCCAAGGAAAAACTGCGCCACTGGATCCCCGATCTGCGCGATGACGAGTTCGCGCGCTGGGACGAGCAGGGACTGTTGGAGCATTTGGAAATCGATGGCGAGCGGCGGTACTTCAACCGTGCCCCGTCCAACCTGTTCCGGCTCAGCAGCGAGGCCCGCGCACGCCGCCGTGTCGATGCCCCGATGCCGGCCGATGGTCCATACGAAACGCTGACGCCGTATCACGCGCGGGTAGTGGCCGCCGCCGAACGCACTGGCAAGGATTCGGTGCTGCCGCAACGCGTGGAGGTCACCCAGTCACTGGTGGTGAAGGCCGATGCGGTGCCGGCCGGCGAAACGGTGCGCGCCTGGATTCCCTACCCGCGCGAGATTCCCGGCCAGCAGGAGCAGCTGCAGTGGATCGGCAGTTCACCGTCCGGCGCGCAGCTGGCCCCGGCCAGCACGCTGCAGCGCACGGCCTATCTGGAAGCGCCGGCCGTGGCCGGGCAGCCGACCCGTTTCCAGATCCGCTACGCCCTTACCATCAGTGCCCGCCACACCGCCATCGATCCCGCCGCAGTGCAGCCCACGCCAGACCAGCCGGCGCTGGCGCCGTATCTGGCCGAGCAGCCACCGCATGTGCGCTTCAGCCCGGCACTGCGCGCGTTTTCCGAACGCGTGCTGCAGGGTGAGACGCGGCCGTATGAAGTGGTGCGCCTGCTGTACAGCGCAGTCGACCAGATCCCCTGGGCCGGCGCGCGCGAATATTCCACGATCAGCAACATCAGCGACTACGCGCTGCAGGCCGGCCACGCCGACTGCGGCCAGCAGACCCTGCTGCTGATCACCCTGCTGCGCATGAACGGCATTCCCGCGCGCTGGCAGTCCGGCCGCGTGTTCTCCGACAACGTGACCGGCTACAGCAACCTGCACGACTGGGGCGCGGTGTACCTGGCGCCCTACGGATGGCTGCCGATGGACGTCACCACCGGTGCGCTGGACAGCGATCAGCCAGCACTGCGCGACTTCTATCTCGGCGGCATCGACGGCTACCGGATCGCCTTCAACGATGATTTCGGCCAGGCCTTCGTGCCGGCCAAACAGCACTTCCGCTCGGAAACGGTGGACTCGCAGCGCGGCGAGGCCGAGTGGGCAGGCGGCAACCTGTATTTCGACCAGTGGGACGACCAGTTCCAGTGGACGGTACGGCCTGCAGGCGGCAAACCCAGCGCGACACCCTAGTCAACCACACCGTTCAATTTCTGCAGGAGAGAGCAGGGGATGAAGGCAATCAATATCAAGCGGGCGGCGTTGACCGTCGCCCTGGGCGCGTGCCTGGGCATGATCGTGCCCAGCATCGCAACGGCGCAGAATGTTTCCGGCGCAGTCGCCGGCCGGGCCACCGCCGGTGACCTGGTCACCGTGGTCAACCGCGGTACCGGGCTGACCCGCTCGGCCACTGCCGGCAGTGATGGCAGCTATCGGCTCGGCCAGCTGCCGGTCGGTGACTACACCCTGCAGCTGAGCCGCGACGGTGCCGCCCTGGGCGAGCCGGTCAGCGTCAGCGTGGCCGTCGGTGGCACCACCACGGTGAACCTGGCCAGCAGTGGTGGCGTGGTCAACCTGGATGCGCTGCAGGTGGTCGGCTCGCGGGTGATCAACCGGGTAGACGTGTACTCCACCGAGACCTCCTTCAACGTCAACCGCCAGGAAATCTCGCGGCTGCCGGTGGCGCAGGACCTGTCCGCGGTGGCCCTGCTGGCACCGGGCGTGGTGGGCGGCAATTCCTCGTTCGGCGGGCTGTCCTTCGCCGGCTCCTCCGTGGCCGAGAACGCGGTCTACATCAACGGCCTGAACGTCACCGACATGTACACCCGGCGTGGCTTCTCCAGCGCACCGTTCGGCTTCTTCCAGGAATTCCAGGTCAAGACCGGCGGATACTCGGTGGAGTTCGGCCGCTCCACCGGCGGTGTGATCAACGCCGTCACCCGCTCGGGCAGCAACGAGTTCGAAGGCGGTGCAGAAGTCACCTTCGAACCGAATGCGTGGCGCTCGGCCGCCCGCGATCATTTCCATCGCGATGGCTCGCCGCACTCCTACGCCAGCACCGACGCCACCTCGTTCACCAAGACCAACGTCTGGGGTTCCGGCGCGCTGGTGAAGGACAGACTGTTCCTTTTCGCGATGTATGAAAAGCGCGATACAGATGGCAACAACACCTCCTCCGATGGCCGCACCTGGTTCGACAACACCGGCGACGATGATTTCTGGGGGGCAAAGCTGGATTGGAACATCACCGACAACCACACCCTGGAACTGCTCGCGTTCTCCGACGAAACCGAGACCACGCAGGCCTCGTCCGGTTACAACTGGGACACGCAGACGCTGGGCCAGTGGGGCGGTGACACGCTGACCGATGGCGGCGGCAAGAACTGGTCGGCGACCTATACCGGCCGCTTCGGCGAAAGCTTCACCGCCAAGGCGATGGTCGGCCAGAACAACCAGCGGGCGTTCTCCAACTCCACGCTGGACCTGTACTGCGATGCCGTGTTCACCGATGCCACCTATGCGCCGTACCTGGGTCAGCTGAATGGCCTGCGCGCCGGCTGCCACCCCACCGGCACTGCCATCGCCGAGCGCGATGACACCCGCGACGCCGCGCGGCTGGATTTCGAATGGGCGCTGGGCCGCCACCTGCTGCGCTTCGGCGTGGATCGCGAACTGATGACCACCGACCAGTCCACGCGCTATCCGGGGCCGAGCCAGATGACCTACACCGCGTACGCGGCGCGGCCCGGCGATGAAGTCTGGGACGGCGCCAACGCCTACGTACCGGCGGGGGTCAACCAGATGCTGCGCGCGCGCAACCGCGTGTCCGGCGGCACCTTCGAAACCGAAGCAAACGCCTTCTACCTGGAAGATATCTGGAACATCACCTCCACCCTGATGTTGAACCTGGGCGTGCGCTGGGACCGCTTCGAGAACCGCACCGCCGATGGCGATGCCTTCATCAAGATGGACGACCTGATCGCCCCGCGCGTGGGCTTTGCCTGGGACATCAAGGGCGACGGCAGCACCAAGCTGTTCGGCAATGCGGGCCGCTACTACCTGCCGGTGACCAACAACATCAACGTCAACTTCGCCGGTGGGCTCACTGACGAATACAGCTACTACGTGCTCAACGGCTGGCAGCAGCAGAGCAATCCGGTCACCGGTGCGCCGTACATGGCGCCGGTGATCGGCCAGCAGGTCGGTCCCACCGATACCCGCATGAACACCGGCGCGGCCGATCTGCGGCAGAGCGTGGACAAGGACCTGAAGGCGGTCTACCAGGACGAGTACATCCTCGGCTTCCAGACCATGATCAACCAAGCCTGGTCGTGGGGCGTCAACGGCACCTACCGCCGGATGACCCGCGCGCTGGATGACATGCGCCTGAACCATACCCCGTGCGGCCCGACCGGCAGCACGCTGTGGCCGATCGCCAATCCCGGCGAAAGCCTGACCATCTGGGGCGATTCCAGCATCGGCTGCGCCGAGGAAGGCTGGATCACCATCGACACCGCCAACAGCGGCTACCGCAAGGGCGGCAGCGGCGAAGTAGTGGGCTACTCCAAGCCCAAGCGCACCTACAAGGCGCTGGAGTTCCAGCTGGACCGCGCGTGGGACGAGAAGTGGATGTTCAACGCGTCCTACCTGTGGTCCAAGAGCGAGGGCAACTTCGAAGGCCCGGTGAACTCGGACACCAACTACGGCGACACCGGCATGGTCCAGCACTGGGACCATCCTTCCAACAACGAGCGCTACGGCGCGCTGTTCAACGATTTCCGCCACCAGTTCAAGTTCCGCGCGGCCTATGCGTTGAACGAGCAGTGGTCCTTCGGCAGTACGCTGCAGGTGCAGTCCGGCGGCCCGATCACTGCCTTCGGCGTGATGTGGCCGGGCGACACCGTGGCCGGCGGCAGCACCTCCAGCGAGGGCAGCGGGGGCGGCACCGGCTGGCTGTGCGTGGCCAACTGCACCGGCACCTACGACCAGCGGGTATTCGAGCCCACCGCCCGCGGTGCGTTCGGCAACCTGCCGTGGACCTGGACCATGGGCGCCAACGTGACCTGGCGCCTGCCGGTGGACGGCATCGACCTGAGCGCGCGGTTGTCGGTCTACAACCTGTTCAACAACCAGACCGTGATCAACGTGCACCAGCGCTACGAAAGCCAACCGGGTGTCTATCGCGAAGCCACGTTCAAAACCGGCACCCGCTGGCAGGCACCGCGCTACGCACAACTGGTGGTGGCCTGGAACTTCTGACCCGGTAGTGACGGCCGCTGGCCGTCCCGCTTTTGCCCCTGGTGGGTGACGACCGTTGGTCGTCACGCTGTTGCTGCTCCCGCTGCGCTCGCCGAGCAAGGCGATGCCGGTCGTCCTGACCGGCACCCTGCGGGCCGTCGCAAGCGACGTTGGCAGCGGCTCCTGCCGCTGCCTTCGGCGCTACCTCACACGCCCGCCTTTCCGAGGTTGCCCGTCATGTACGCACCCCTGCTGCTGTTTGCCCTGGCAGCGTCCCCGTTCGACGCCATGCTCGAACGCACGGTGCAGCGCGAGCAGTTGCCCGGCATTGCGATGGGCGTGGTGGAAGACGGCAACGTGGTTTACCGCCGCGCCGAAGGCATGCGCGGCGACACCCCGGACGCGCGCATCGACGACGAAACCCTGTTCAAGATCGCCTCCAACAGCAAGGCAATGACCGCCGCCCTGCTCGCCCGCCTGGTGGAACAGGGAAAGCTGCGCTGGGATGACCCGGTCCGCCGCCACCTGCCTTCGTTCACCATGTTCGATCCCTGGGTGGGCGAACAGATGCAGGTACGCGACCTGCTGATCCACAACAGCGGACTCGGACTGGGTGCCGGCGACCTGATGCTGTGGCCCGAGCCCAATCGATTTACCCGCGCCGATATCATCGCCGGGCTGGCGCATCTCAAGCCGGTCACCAGCTTCCGCAGCAGCTATGCCTACGACAACCTGATGTACGTGGTGGCCGGCGAAGTGGCGGCGGCAGCCGGTGGAAAGCCGTACGACCAGCTGATGCGCGAACAGGTGTTCATCCCGCTCGGGTTGTCGCGTTGCCAGGTAGGCGAATGGTCCACCGTAGCGGTCGGCAACATCGCCCAGCCCCACGTACGTCGCGAGGGACACAACGTGGTCGTTGCCGTGGACGGCGATACCAGTCCGGATTCACCGTCGATGGCCGCCGGCGGCATCCGCTGTTCCTTGAACGACATGCTGCGCTGGATGCAGGTGCTGCTGGATCCGGCGTTGGTGCCGGACTGGCTGGGCAGCGAACAGCGCCGCCAGCTGTGGACGCTGCAGATGCCGATGCCCCTGGGCGAGCGGCAACGGCGCTGGGACAACGCGCACTTCGCCGGCTACGGCTACGGCTGGCGCCTTTCCGACCTGGACGGGCAGTGGAAGGTGGCGCATACCGGCACGCTGTCCGGCATGTATTCCTCGCTGGCGCTGCTGCCCGAGCGCAAGGTCGGCGTCGTGCTGCTGATCAACGGGGAAGGCGAAGACGCACGCACCGCGCTCATGCAGGCTGCCTTGAAACACTACACCGCACCGGAAAGCACATCCGGCGTGGACGGCTGGCTGGACCAGCTGGCGCAGGCACGCGCGCCATCACCGACAGAGGCCGATCCGCTGCCGGATACCCGCAGCACCGCGCCCGCGCCGGCAACCGCACTGCACGCCATGCAGGGGCGCTACCGCGACCCGTGGCTCGGTCAGGCCTCACTTTGCCCCATGCAGGGTCGGCTGCGTTTCAGTGTGGACAAATCGCCGCGCCTGCAGGCCGACGTGCTGCAGTTGGGGACGCGCTGGGTGCTGCGCTGGGATAAGCTGGAAGCGGCCGCCCAGGCGTGGCTGCAGCCCACTGCTGCACCCGTCCCGACGTTGGAACTGCGCGCCATCGACCCGGATATCGACTTCAGCTATGACTACCAGGACCTGCACTTCACTCGTACTGGCGATTGCCCTGGCAACGAGCGCACGCGCCGCTGAAGCGCCCACCGTTTCGCCCGCGCGCAGCGCTGCCGAAGCCGGGCTGGTGGAGATCCGCACGCTGTCACCCGGCATCGCGCTGGATATCCGCTACGCCACTGGCAACAACTTCACCGCCCGCCCGGTGCCCGGCTACGCGGCACCTGCCTGCTATCTCCTGCCGCCGGTAGCTGATGCCCTGGCCGGGGTGGAGCGCACGCTGCGCAGCCAGGGCCATGCGTTGCAGGTGCATGATTGCTACCGCCCGGTGCGTTCGGTGCAGGCCTTCGTGGCATGGGCACGGGATCCACACGAAACCTCGCGCAGGGCCACGCAGTACCCGGACGTGGACAAGTCCCGCCTGTTCGCCGAAGGCTACATCGCCGAGCGCTCCGGCCACAGTCGTGCGGCCACCGTGGACGTGGGCCTGATGCAGTGCGAGGCCGGGCGCTGCACGCCGTTGGACATGGGCACCGACTTCGACTTCTTCGGCAAGCGTGCGCATACCGCTGCCGATGGACTCACCCCGTTGCAGCAGGCCAACCGGCAGCGCCTGTTGCAGGCGATGGCCGCCGCAGGGTTCGTCAACTATGCGCAGGAATGGTGGCATTACACCTTCCAGCCCGAGCCGGATCCGCGCACCGCCTACGACGTGCCGGTGGACTGATTCGCGCGGGGTGCCCGGCCATTACACTGTGGCCATGAACCTTCCCCTCCATTTTGGCCTGCTCGGCACCCTGGAAGCCGCTGGCATCGCGCTGCTGGTCGGCCTGCTGGTGTATTTCCTGTTCCACCACATTGCCCGTGCGCTGCGCTGGGCCCACGGCCACGCACTGGGCTGGGCCAGCGGGATCGCGGTGGTCATCTCCGCCGGCATCGACATGTGGAAGCTGTTCTACATGGGCATCGTGCGGATGGAATCGCCGTTCTACGCGCGTCTCTATCTTTCCACCATCCACGATCCCAACGAACTGGGCAGCCGGGTGGTGCTGGAGATCATCGGCGCGTTGTCCGGTGTCGCCCTTGGATGGCTTTTGTTCAGTTCGCGGTCAGCGGCAAAACAGGACGGCGCGGACTGATTTTCGTTTGGCGAGGGTTAAATTCCGGGCCGCTGAATGTGCACCTTACGTCATGCTCACCGGCTTCTAACCAAGCCGGTAGTCGATGAGCGCCGTGTAGTGGTTAATGCCGCGTGTGAGGGCCACCTGCGCCCCAATTTGTGTTCATCGGCACGCTGCCAACGTAGGCCCCGTACGGAATACATGGCCGTGCAACATCACATCCAAGGAGACCACCCAATGACTCTTCGTAACCGCAAGCCGCTGATCGCCCTCCTCGTTGCCGCCGGCAGTGTGTTTACCCTTCCGGCCATGGCGCAGAGCGCCGCACAGGATCAGGCGGCTACTGCACAGGCGCAGGCCGTGCAGGCACAGCAGGCGGCCGCTGCGGCCGGCAACCAGGCAGCCGAAGCCGGTAACGCCGCAGACCAGGCCACGCATGCCGCTGGCCAGGCCGCAGCACAAGCCAACGGCGGCGGCCAGACCTGGGCCAGCATCGATACCGATGGCAACGGCACCATCAGCAAGACCGAGGCACAGGTGAATGCCGGCCTGGCGCAGGTGTTCGACCAGGCCGATACCAACAAGGATGGCGAGCTGTCCGCCGATGAGTACAAGGCCTTCGTGCAGGCCCAGCAGGGCGCCGCCGGCGCACAGGGCAACTAAGTTCCGAGACTGCGGTCCCGGTAGCGCCGAGCCACGCTCGGCGAGCGCACCGCGCGGCAGCATCAGAAGCCGCCGAGCATGGCTATGCCGGTCGTCCTGACCGGAACCCTGCGGGCCGTCGCAGGCGACGTTGGCAGCGGCTCCTGAAGCCGCCTTCGGCGCTACCGCAGGTGCCGACCCGTAGGTGCCGACCTTGGTCGGCACACCCCACCAGGGCGGCCCACGCAGGCCAGTGCGTGGGCCGCCCTGTTATTCTTCACGCATGAACATATCCACGCCCGGGCGCGGCAGCGCCATCGGCCTGGTTGGTTTTGACGGTGACGATACGCTGTGGAAGAGCGAGGATTACTACCGCAAGGCCGAACAGGATTACCTCGACCTGCTCTCGCACTACATCGACGTGCACGACACCCGCACTGCCCGGCATCTGCTGGACGTGCAGCGGCGCAACCTTGCGGTTTTCGGGTACGGCGTCAAGGCGATGACCCTGTCGATGATCGAAGCGGCCATCGAGATCACCGACAGCCGGGTCAGCGCGAAGCACATCCAGTGCATGCTGGACATCGGCCACGACACCCTGCGCCATCCCGTGGAGCTGATCGACGGTGTGCGCGAATCGGTCGCGAAGATCGCCGAGGATCATCCGGTGGTACTCATCACCAAGGGTGACCTGTTCCACCAGGAGGCCAAGATCAAGGTCGCCCAGCTGCACGACCTGTTTCCCCGCATCGAGATCGTGTCGGAGAAGGATCCGGAAACCTACGCGCGCGTGCTGTCCGAGTTCGATCTACCGATCAACCAGTTCGTGATGGTCGGCAACTCGCTGCGCTCGGACATCGAACCGGTGGTGACGCTGGGCGGTTGGGGCGTGCATACCCCGTATGCCGTTACCTGGGCCCACGAAACCGAACATGGCGTGGCCGATGACGAGCCGCGCATGGTCACCGCCGATACGGCCTGGGACTGGCCGGCCGCGCTGCAGGCCATCCAAGCCAAGGCGACGGCCGCGCGCGGTGCGTGACCTGACACCACGGCCCCGCTGCGTCACAATCCCGGCATGAACCGCCTGCTGACAACGCTGCTGTTGCTGTCCCTGCTGCTGGTGCCCGCGATCGCGCCGGCCCAGCAGACGGCGGAGAAATCGGCCACCTACGCGGTGGATACCGGTGATGCGTGGATCGATACCTGGCTGGCGGACATCAACCACTACGCGGAGCGTTACCCGGACAGTTTCCTGGACGAGGTGGCGCGCTACAGCGGCGTGGATCGCGGCTATATCGCCGCGCTCGTCAATAACCACGGCTGGCACGCCGCCGATGTGTACTTCGCCTGTTTCTGGGCGAAGGCCATCCAGGTCAGCTGCCGCCAGGTGGTGAGGGCGTTCAGCGCGCACCGCGAAGGCGGCTGGGAGGCGGCCGTGGAGGCCTTGCCGGTGCCACCGGACAACCTGCACAAGCGCGCGCTGCGCCACGCCATCGTGGCCAGTTACCGGCATTGGGATCGGCCGATCACGCTGGATGCCACGCTGCGCCGCCAGCTGGGCAGGTAGCGCCGCGCCACGCTCGGCGGGCTGCCGGTACCGCCGCCGAGCATGGCTCGGCGCTACCAAAGCAGCGGTGGCCCGGCGACAATGCGAGCCAACGCATGTTCCGTGTTCCTTGCTGGGTATCCCATGAGCGCTGCCGAATTCGTTTCGCCCGATGCCATCCGCCGCCTGTTCGCGCAGGCCATGTCCCGCATGTACCGCAGCGAAGTGCCGCTGTACGGCGACCTGGTCGACCTGGTCGCGCAGATCAACGCGCAGGTGCTGGCCGAAGACACCGCCCTGGCCGCGCAGCTGGAGCGCAACGACGGCCGCGGCCGGCTGGATGAAGAGCGCCACGGCGCCATCCGTGTCGGCACTGCTGAAGAACTGTCGACCCTGCGCCGCCTGTTCGCGGTGATGGGCATGTACCCGGTTGCCTACTACGATCTCAGCGTGGCCGGCGTGCCGGTGCATTCCACCGCGTTCCGCCCGATCGATGGCACAGCGCTGGCCGCCAATCCGTTCCGGGTGTTCACCTCGCTGCTGCGGCTGGAACTGATCGAAGACCCGGCGTTGCGCGAACAGGCGGCACAGATCCTGGCTCGTCGGCGCATCTTCACCGACGCCGCGCTGGCGCTGGTCGAACAGGCCGAGCGCGATGGGGGACTGCACGCCGCAGACGCCGAGCGCTTCGTCAACGAAGCACTGGAAACCTTCCGCTGGCACAGCGATGCCACGGTGGCGCTGGATACCTACCATGCGCTGGGCAACGCGCACCGGCTGATCGCCGACGTGGTCAGTTTCCGCGGCCCGCACATCAACCATCTCACCCCGCGCACGCTGGACATCGATGCGGCGCAGGCCGCGATGATCGAACGCGGCATGGCCGCCAAAGCAGTCATCGAAGGCCCGCCGCGCCGCCGCTGCCCGATCCTGCTGCGGCAGACCAGCTTCAAGGCGCTGGAAGAGGCCGTGCATTTCCCCAAGGACGGCGGCGGCGATGCCGGTACCCACACCGCGCGCTTCGGCGAGATCGAGCAGCGCGGCCTGGCGTTGACCCCGAAAGGCCGCGCGTTGTACGACCAGTTGCTGGCGCAGGCACGCGAAACCGAAGGCGCCGGCAGCACCGGCGGCGACTATGGCCAGCGCTTGCAAGCGGCCTTCGCTGGCTTCCCGGACGACCACGCCACGCTGCGCGCGGAGGGGCTGGGCTACTACCGTTACCTGCTCACCGCTGCCGGCCGTGCAGCCCAGCAGCGCGTGGCCGAACTGCCGGCTGAAGTGCTCATCGCCGAAGGCCTGGCCACGGCCGATCCGATCATCTACGAAGATTTCCTGCCGGTCAGCGCGGCGGGCATCTTCCAGTCCAACCTGGGCGGGGGCGAACAGCGCGCGTATGCAGCGCATGCCAACCGCGAAGCGTTCGAAGCCGCGCTGGGCGCCCGGGTGCACGACGAGTTCGCGCTGTACGAGCAGCTGCAGCAGGATTCACTGGTCGCGCTGCGCGGCTGAGCCGGCCGGCGAGCCGCCGCGCGCCGCTGGCGAAGCGATTTCCCTGCGCAGCTCCAGCATGACGTCCATGGCCAGCACGCTGTCCAGGTCCAGTGCAAAGGCGATGCGGGTCGATTCCAGCGAATCGTCGCCGGCCCGCGCGCGCAGTTGCGGATCGGTTGCAAAGGCGGAAGGCGCGGCCCACCGCCAGTTGAGCCAGCCACTTCAGGATCGCTTCAGGCCTGCGGTCATCGCGGCCCGCTCAGATCCCGAGATGAAACGGCAGCCCGTGTGAGGCGTCGAGTCGCTGCCTGCGGGCCAGCACGGGCGCAACTTGGTGCACCCATTCGCGCAGTTCCGTGTGGGTCACATGGAAGTCCTCGCAGACGGCATCGGCAGGCTTGCCTTGGCGCAGCGCCTGTATCAGCGGGCCATGGAACATCGCCGGATCCTTGCCCTGGCAGGCGAGGGCATAGAGGTTGTCCTTGCCACCGATCAGCAGCGTCCACAGGTGCAATCGTGCCTCGCCAGCCACATGACCGCCTTGGCCGAGGTTGTAACGCGCCCACAGATCATGGCAGCAGACCGGCATATCCTGGTCAAGTGCATGCCGGACCTCGCCAATCGCAGCGCTCGGCCAGTGCATCAGCACGTCGATCTCATCACGCAGCGCCCGGTAGTCCGAGCCTGCCTCGGCGGCAGCCACCCGTGGAAATACCCACTTGGCGCGCAAAGTGAAGCCACTCATGCCCTCGCGCTCGTGGCCCTGTTCGCGTGCCCGGATGACCTGTTGTGACAGCCTGCGCAGCGACGCGGCCTGTTCCAGCAAGCGCGTGGGATCATCCAGATGCACCTTGCGAAACGGCAGAGGTGCCGGCGCATTGGCACAATCCCGGCGCAGGTGTTTCCAGGCGTATCCGTCGGGCAGCGAGGTGATCACCGCCTGCAGCGCATCGGCCACGACGGACGCTTCCTGCGTTCCGCACTGGTCGATATGGTCCAGCACGCAGGACAGCGCCTGTTCGCGGCACATATCGGCCACACGCGCAACAAAGGCCAGCGGCCGGTCACCGCCGCCCTCGACAAGCGCCGGCTGAAGCGCCGGCGCTGCGGAAGCGGCCAGGTTGGCAACGGAGCGCGGGCGCGGCTCCGTGCGGGTCATCGTTGCAGCGTGCGGCGTCGTTGCAATCCTGGAAGGGGCGTCGGAGCGGATCGGCTGCATGCGGAGCGGGTCCTTGGGTCTGGCCTTGTAGTTGACCGCGTGCGCTCAACCGATGCTTCCAGCAAAACGTCACGCCTGCACCCTGCCGCGACATGCCGGGCTCATGGCTTGGCGGCGAAGGTCTGCTGTCAGCGTTGCAGCCTGTTCTGCGTTTGGCACACCGGGTGGGCGGGTGCGTTCGCAGCGGGTGGTCCGGCGACCGCCTGCAGCGCCCGCAGCGCGTCAACGGCGTCCAGCTCATGCCAGGAGATCGAATCCATCTCGTGCAATGGCAGGCCAGCGCGCAGTTTGCCTGCGTTCGCCTGCACCCAGGTTCGCAGGCTGGGATGGTCCAGCGGGTAACGTGCGAGCACTTCGTCGGGGTCCATTCCATCGCGCAGCGCGTTGACCACGGCGCCGTCGTAGTGGCACGCGGGTGGGAAGGGATAGTGCTGGCCCGGATCGCGCCGCACGGCGTCGCCGATGATCAACAACGCCCGGATGCGACGCGCCAGCTCGCGGGAATGACGCGCGTGATCATCCAACGCGTAGGCGGACCATAACGGCCGCAGCGCATCGGTATCCTGGCGTTGCAGAGCATGGACAACGTCCCCGAAGGCGCGTTGTTGCCAATGCATCCACTCGTCGAGCGTGCTCTGCAGCTCGCTTGCGTGCATCGCGCGGCCCGCCGGGCCGCCATCGCTGGCGGTCTCCCTCGGCCGCTTCGGCGGTGACGGGCCATCGAGGTCGCCAAGTGCGCTGCGCAGCTGCCGGCTTCGCTCGATGAAACCCTGCATCCCGGGCCGATCTGATCCAGTGGCACTGACTGCTTCGGCCAGGGATTCCAGCGCGCATCGATACGCTCGCAGGACCTCCCACTGCGCCGCGGCCCCAGCAGGGAGGTCCCTGACCACCAGCGCCCGCCACTGCCAGTCCCTGCCCATGTTGAGGATCAGCCTCTGCAGCGCGGTGTCGCGCACGCATGCGTCGTACGGCCCAGGAGCCCGGGCAAGCCAGTCCATGGCCGCCGGCAAGCCTTGGTAGACACACAGGTGTTCCGCATGCGCGGCTACGTCCGCAGGACGCGCCGGCCCCTCCTGGTTGACCACCGAACACGGCGCAGCCGGACGATGAGGTAGGGCGGCCTGGGCCAGGGCGACGGCGGGCGGAGCGTGCGGAAGAGTGGTTGACCAGACAGGATGCATGGGATGCGCGACCACGAGGGGAAACCCTCATTCCACCCGGTCGCGCAGCGACGCGCCTTCAGAAAAGGCTCGCCCCACCGTGCTGCCGTCAGGCCTTCATCGTGCCGGTATCCAGCCAGCGCTGATGCCAGCTCAGCGCCTCGGGCAGCAGGTGTGGGGTGTGCTTGCCGTAACTGTCCCGGCTGGCGCGGTCGAAGTAATCCTGCAGCTGTGCACGGAAATCCGGATGCGCGCAGTTGTCGATCACCACCTGCGCGCGCTTGCGCGGAGTCAGCCCACGCAGGTCGGCCAGGCCCTGTTCGGTGACGATCACCGATACATCGTGCTCGGTGTGGTCGACATGGCTGACCATCGGCACGATGGCCGAAATGCTGCCGTTCTTCGCAGTGGACGGGCTGAGGAAGGCCGACAGGAAACCGTTGCGCGCGAAGTCACCGGAACCGCCGATGCCGTTCATGATCCGCGTGCCCATCACGTGGGTCGAATTGACGTTGCCGTACAGGTCCGCTTCGATCATTCCGTTCATGCCGATGCAGCCGAGGCGGCGCACAAGTTCCGGATGGTTGGAGATTTCCTGCGTGCGCATGATGATGCGCTCGCGGTAGAAATCGATGTTCTCCTTGAACGTTTCGTTGGCCTGCGGGCTCAGCGCGAAACCGGTGCACGAGGCGTAGCTGAGCACGCCATCGCGGAGCAGGTCGAGCATGCCGTCCTGGATCACTTCGGTGAAGGCAGCAAGGTCGCGGAAGCCGCTCTTGGCCAGCCCGGCCAGCACCGCGTTGGGGATATTGCCCACGCCGCTCTGCAGCGGCAGCAGGTTGGCCGGCAGGCGCCCCTTGGCCACTTCGTGCTTGAGGAATTCGATCAGGTGCGCGGCGATCTGCTCGCTGGTGGCGTCGATCGGACTGAACGGACTGTTGCGGTCCGGCCCGTTGGTGCGCACCACCGCCACGATCTTGTCCGGGTCGCAGCGCAGCGTGGTCTCACCGATGCGGTCGTTGGCCTGCACCAGCGGGATCGGCTTGCGGTGTGGCGGCAACGCGGTGCCGTAGTAGATGTCATGCATGCCGTCCACGCCGGCCGGCTGCCACTCGTTGACCTCGATGATCACCTTCTTGGCCAGGTCCAGCCAGGTCTTGTTGTTGCCGACCGAGGTGGACGGCACCAGCGAGCCGTCCTCGCGGATCGCCGAGACTTCCAGCACCGCCGTGTCGATATCGCCGTAGAAGCCGAACCACACATGCTGGGCGACGTGGCTGAGGTGGATGTCGATGTAATCCAGCTTGCCTTCGTTGATGCGGTTGCGCGCATCCGGATCGCTCTGGAACGGCATGCGCATGGCGATGCCATCGGCCTTGGCCAGCGCACCGTCCAGCTCCGGGGCGGTGGAGGCGCCGGTCATCAGGCTGATCTGGAACGGCAGCCCTTGCGCGTGCACCGCTTCGATGCGGCGGGCCAGTTCCACCGGCACCGCCTTGGGGTAACCGGAGCCGGTGAAGCCGCTCATGGCGACGGTTTCACCCGGCTGGATGAGCGCGGCTGCGGCCTCGGCGGAGACCACGCGGTCACGGAGACGCGCGTTGGCGATGCGATCTGCAGGCATGACGACGATGTTTCGTGGGGGAAACCCCGATTATCGGCCAAACCCATCCGTACGGGACCTGCGACCTTGGTGGGATGGCGCTTCCAGCGTGAAGGCTTCTGTACCCTCCGGTATTGTTTTGCACTGCAGCGTGCAATGTGGTTTTGCAGTCGGCACGATGGACCTGCATCCCGACGTGGGGGAGGGAGCAGAGCCCGCTGGCAGTTCGCTGCAAGCGGGCTTTTTTACGCCTGCAGGGTACAGCTGAACAGGCTCCTGCCCGCGGTAGTGACGGCCGCTGGCCGTCAGCGCCTGCCCTGGGTGGGTGACGACCGTTGGTCGTCACGCGGTTGCTTGCCGCTGCGCTCGCCGAGCATGGCTCGGCGCTACCGCTCTCGCCTGCGGTAGTGACGGCCGCTTGTGGGTGACGACCGTCGGTCGTCACGCTGTTGCCCTCGGCAGTGACGGCCGCTGGCCGTCAACAGGCCGCAGCGCCCTACAATCCTCCCATGACCCAACCCTTCGCGCCGCTCCCCGACGACCTCGTCCCATTGGCTGACCGTGCCCTCGCGCGGCTGGCCGTCGCACTGGGCACCGCGCCGGACAGCGGCCTGCAACCCTTCCTGCGCCAACTGGCCCTCGCCAGTGATTTCGCCATCGACACCCTGTGCCGACAACCTGCCCTACTGTCGCATCTGGCACAGGACGGCTGCCCGCCGCTGGCCCCGCCGGTGCTGGAACCGCAGCAGCCGGCCGACTGGCCGGGCCTGCTGCGACGCTACCGCGCGGCGATGTCGACCCGTCTGGTGTGGCGTGACCTGGCCGGGATGGACAGCGTGCAGCAGACCCTGGCCGGGTCCACCGGACTGGCCGAACAGTGCCTGCAGCTGGCGCTGGGCGCGCTGGAAACCGAGTTCGCCAGCCGCCACGGCGTGGTCCGCGATGACGCCGGCAAGGCGCAACGGCTGGTGGTGTTCGGGCTGGGCAAACTGGGCGGCGGCGAACTGAATTTCAGTTCCGACGTTGACCTGGTGTACGCCTTCGCGCAGCGCGGTGAATCCGATGGCGGGCGCCCGCTGGATGCCGATGAATACTTCGCCCGGCTCGGCCAGCGGCTGGCCAAACTGCTCGATGACACCACCGCCGATGGCTTCAGCCATCGCGTCGACCTGCGCCTGCGCCCGTTCGGCCGGGCCGGCCGGGTGGCGATGTCGTTCGCGGCGATGGACCAGTATTTCCAGCGCGAAGGCCGCGATTGGGAACGCTATGCCTGGCTGAAGGCACGCACGGTGGCCGGTGACATCGAAGCGGGCGAGGAGTGGCTGGCATCACTGCGCCCGTTCGTGTATCGCCGCTACCTGGACTTCACCGCGCTGGATGGACTGCGCGACATGAAGGCGGCGATCACCGCCGAAGTGGCGCGGCGTGACATGCACGAGGACATAAAGCGCGGTGCCGGTGGCATCCGCGAAATCGAGTTCCTGTGCCAGTCGCTGCAGTTGATCCGTGCCGGCCGCGAACCCGTGCTGCGCGAGCGGCGGCTGCTGCATGCGCTGGCCGCGTTGGTGGACGCGGGGCAGATCGCCGCCGAAGACGGGGCGGCGCTGCACGAGGCTTACCTGTTCCTGCGCCGGCTGGAAAACCGGCTGCAGATGCTGCGCGACGCGCAGACCCATACCCTGCCGGCCGATCCGCTGGACCGGCTGCGGATTGCGATCGGGTTGGGTTACCCGGACTTCCACAGCCTGCGCGATGCGTTGGCCGTGCAGCAGCAGCGCGTCAGTACCGAATTCGGCGCGCTGCTGGCCCCGCGCAAGGGCAAGGCCGCGCCGGATGCGGTGGCCAGCTACTGGCGCGGCCTGCCCGAACACGGCGACGCCCAACTGCTGGTGGAAGCCGGCTTCGCCGATGCCCACGGCGCGGACCAGATGCTGCGTGATTTCGCGCAGTCATCCGGGGTGAAGTCGCTGTCCGATGGCGCGCGCACGCGACTGGACCGCGTGCTGCCGGCGCTGCTGCATGCCGCTACCCGGTCACCGCAGCCCGATGCCGCGCTCAAGCGCGTGCTGGGCCTGCTGCAGGCGATCCTGCGCCGCACCAGTTACCTGGCGCTGTTGGACGAACAACCCAGTTCGATGGCGCGGCTGGTGGACGTGCTGGCACGCAGCGCGCTGCTGGCCGAACGGCTGGAAGCCTACCCGCTGCTGCTGGATGAACTGCTGGACGTGCGCGTGTCCGGGCCGCTGCCCAGCCGCGAGGAAATGCAGGCCGAGTGCGCGCAGGTGCTGGCGGTGGAAGACCCCGAATCGGCGCTGCGCTGGCTCAACGAGATCCGCCTGGCACTGAGCTTCCGCATGGCGATGGCCAGCCTGGATGGCCGCCAGGGCGCGGTGGACAGCACCCGCCAGCTGGCCGAACTGGCGCAGGTGGTGGTGGATGTCGTGTTGCAGCTGGCACAGGCGGACATGCGCCGCGCGCACGGTGACATCCCCGGTGGGCGCTTTGCGATCATCGGTTACGGCAGCCTGGGCGGGCTGGAACTGGGCTTCGGATCGGACCTGGATCTGGTGTTCCTGCACGACAATCCAGCCGACGTGGAGGCCAGTGATGGCGCCCGTCCGCTGGAGCCCGGGCGCTGGTATGCACGGCTTGCGCAGAAGGTGATGGCCCTGCTGGGCGCGGTGACCGCCGGCGGACGGCTGTATGACATCGACGTGCGGCTGCGCCCGGATGGCGGCAAGGGGGCGCTGGTGTCATCGCTGGCGAGCTACCGCGAATACCAGCGCGAACGCGCATGGACCTGGGAACACCAGGCGCTGGTGCGCGCGCGCGGCGTGGCCGGTGATGCCGGCCTGCTGGAAGCCTTTGAAGACGTACGCGCGCAGACGGTGGGCCGCCCGCGCGAGCGCGAGGTGCTGCACGCGGACATCGTCAAGATGCGCCAGCGCATGCGCGCCGAACTGGACCGCAGCGATGCCGCGCGGATGGACCTCAAGCAGGGCGCGGGCGGGGTGGTGGACCTGGAGTTCCTGCTGCAGGCCGGCGTGTTGGGGGCAGCGTCCGCGCATCCGGCGCTGCTTGAACCCCGTGATACGCGGGGGCTCATCGACGCACTGGCTGCCAGCGGCTGGCTGCCGTGCGAACGGGCCACTGCACTGCAGGCCGCCCACGCGACCCTGCTGGAGTTGGGACTGGCCTGCACGCTGGACCGCCGCCCGCGCATGGCCGCACCGAGTGACGCGCTGGAACAGGCACGCGCGAGCATCAGCGCCGCGTGCGTGGAAGCAGGCCTCCCGTTCGACGCCTGACGCCGGGGTAATGACGGCATTGGTGGGTGGCGACCAAGGTCGCCACTACGGCGCCCGGCGCTGGTGGGTGACGACCGTTGGTCGTCACGCTGTTGCGTTGCCGCTGCGCTCGCCGAGCACGGCTCGGCGCTACCGGGTTACCTCGCGCCGTGCACCGGCGCCATCTTCCACAACAACGCGCGGAACGGGGCCAGCAGGCACACGCCGATCGCCAGCTTCACCGCCAGGTCGCCCAGCGCCCAGCTCATCCACGGCAGCGCCGAACCGGCAAACGCGATGCTCCAGAAGATCGCGGTATCCACCGTGGCACTGCAGGTGGTGGCCACCATCGGCGCGCGCCACCAGCTGCCCCGACGCAGCCGGTCGAACACGGTGATGTCCAGCAACTGCGCCACGATGAACGCCGAACAGGACGCCACCGCGATGCGCGGCGTGGCCACCCAGAACGACAGCACCACCGCCAGCGCGAAGCCGGCCCACGCCACCCGGCGGGCCGGGCCCGGGCCGAAGCGGCGGTTGATCAGGTTGCTCACCAGGAACGCGACCGGATAGCTGAAGGCGCCCCAGGTCAGCCAGTCGTTGATCGGGTACTGCACCAGCACGTTCGAACCCAGCACCACCGCGCCCATCGCCAGCACCGCCAGCAGCAGTGCGCGCAGGGTCATCGGGGCAAACACAGGGGCAGGACGCACAGGCATGGCGAGCCACGGATTCAAAGGAAGACGCGCATTATCGGCCCCGGCAGGGCACGCGGCCAACCGGGAGCGTTCAGCCGGCAGCCATTACCAGGTGGTGCTGGCGCTGTCCGCCGCGGCGTAGGCGGTAGGCACGTAGGCCAGCTGGCGGCCGGCGGCATCGTGCACGTTCCAGCCGGCGCCGGCCGGGGTCGGCACGAAGGCCACCGTCTGCCCGACCACGAAGCCCGCACCGGGATCATCCGCGCGCGCCGGCCATTCCAGGGTGGCGGTCTGGTCGTCCTTGCCCGGCACCTGCAGTTGCACGGTGCGGCCGCCTTCGGTGGTGGTGGTGACCGCTTTGACTTCCATTTCCGGCAGCGGCTTGGCCGGCACCCGCTTGGCCGCCTTGTGCCGGGCGCTGGCCTTGAACGGCGCGGCGGACAGTTCGGCCAGGCCCACCGACGCGGCGAATGGCACCGATACGGTGAACACGATGGAGATCAGCATCGTGGTTTCGCTGCTGTTGAGGTCGCCGGCGCGTGCCGGCGGGGCCAGCAGCGACGAAGCGAGGATCAGGGCAAGGGCCGGCGTGGCAAAGGAACGGGACATGCGTGTCTCCTGCGGAATGGGGTCAGGGCGTAGCGGCCGTGGCACCGGCCACGGGAACATGCGGAATGGAAAGTTCCTGCGGCAGCTGTTGGCGTGCGCGCAGGAAGTCGAACACCGATTCCACGGTCACCACCGAATAGTTGCCGGACACGCGCTCGGCCAGTGGATGGTCGGTGGTCGTGGCATTGGCCACCGCCACGCGCGCGCCTACGCGTTTGCCCAGGCTGATATGCAGCACGCTGGGCAGGTAGCCGTTGGCGCGCAGCCACTCCTGCACCCGGGCGCGATCCTGCAGCGGCGCGGCGCCATCAGCGCTGGCCATCGCGGCGGCCAGCACTTCCAGCACCCAGCCGTTGGAGTTCTGGAAATCGGTGCGGTACGGGTAGGCGACCACGTTGTAGCGTGGTTCGTGCAAGGCGTGCGCAGCGGTGGCCGGCAACTGCAGCATCGCCTTCAGGCGGGCCGCCAGGGCGGGCTCGAGCAGGCCGATGCGCAGGTCGGTATGGCCGCCGGTTTCACCGATGAAGTTGGCCAGGCCTTCGTAATACAGAAGCGAGCGGTCGGTCTTGCAGCGGTTGAGCAGGTGCACGGCGCGCCAGCGTCCGTCGTGCTCGCGCAGCAGGAAGGCCAGGTGGCTGTGGCGCAGGCCATAACGGCTGAGGTCCTGTCCGCCGCGCGCGGCGATCACCACGTCCACGTCGGGCAGGGTGTCCAGGCGCTCGGCGGTGGTCCAGGCCACGTCGAACATCGCCGCTTCGGCGGCGGGGGTGGGATAGCGTTCGCGGCAGGTGCCGCTGTCGGCCCGGGTGGTGGCCGGAGCGAGCAGCAGAAGCAGGGCGAGCGATAAGAAAGGACGGTCCATGTCGAGGGCATCATAGACCGAACCCGGTAGCGCCGAGCCATGCTGGGTGGGTGCAGTGCTAACAGCCGTCATCCTCGTTGCCGCTGCGCTCGCCGAGCATGGCTCGGCGCTACCAACGTCACAGGCCCAGGCGCTGCTTCACTTCGGCGGCTACGCGCGTGGTTTCGCGCAGCGGTTCGAGGGGCCCATGGTCCCAGTCCAGCCAGCGCGGCTGCAGCCGGCCGCGTTCGTGCAGCGCCTGCTGGAAGTGCTGCATGCGGCCCTGCGCGGTGGCCGCCAGCGCCACCATCACCGGCGCGCGCGTGGCGCTGGCTTCGGACAGCAGGTTCACCGAATCCGGTGATACCACCACCCGGTCGGCCCAGCCCAGCAGCCCGGCATACGGATTCACCCCGTCGCCGCCATCGCCCCAGATCACGTTCGGGATGTCGGCGAAGGTGTCGCGCAGCGCATCGGACAGTACCGGCGGCGTGCGCCGCGAGGTGGTCGCCAGCAGGCTGCCGCCCTCTGCACGGATCTGCGCGGCGAGCTGCGCGAACACCCCGCGCATGTCCTGTTCGTCCCAGGCCGCATGGGCGGTGGGCCCGCCCACCAGCAGCGCGGTGCGCGGGCCGGGCAGGCTGCGGAAATCGGCAAAGGCGGCCCGCCCCAGCGATAGCCAGTCATCGTCCACCGGGTTCAGGCTGCCGAGCAGGGTCAGCACGTTGCCGCCACGCAGGCGGTCATGTTCGGGCACGATCACCAGGTCCCAGTGGCGCGCGCTGATGCGCGGATCCAGGATCTGCACCACCCGGCTTCCCCGCGCACGCAGCACCCTCAATGCCCCGGCGGCCTGTCGGCCACAGCCTATCGCCAGCGCAGGCGGCCGATCAGCGAGAGTCGCGAATGCCTCGCCGTACCCGTGCTGGACGTCGCCGGGCAGGCGCCGCGGCGACAGCCAGCGCCAAGGCGCCTGCGGCACCAGCATCAGCGGTTGGTGGGTGCCCAGACGCAGCGCGCCGGCCAGCGCCACGGCCTGCCGGACGTTGCCGGCGCGGCCATCGGTAATCGTCGAGGGCGCACTCGATCGTTTCACGATTGGCATTAATTCGTTTCAGCCCTGCTGGGTGTTGCAACAGACGCGACACTCTACACTGCCCCGCATGGACCCGGCTGCAGGCCTGTTGGCAGGCAGCACCGGGCTGACGCTCTTTACCTGGAGGATGCATGTCGCACGAACTCGACGCTGCCGCGCTTGACCAGTTGTTCCGCACTGCCCGCACCGCGAATGACTTCCACGACAAGCCGGTGGACGAATCCACGCTGCGCGCGCTGTACGACCTGGTGAAGTTCGGCCCGACCTCGGCCAATTCCAGCCCGGCCCGCTTCGTGTTCGTCACCTCGAAGGAAGGCAAGGCCAAGCTGGCCCCGGCGCTGTCCGAAGGCAACCTGGCCAAGACGATGGCCGCCCCGGTCACGGTGATCATCGCCCACGACCTGGACTTCCACGAAAAGCTGCCCTACCTGTTCCCGCACACCGATGCCAAGAGCTGGTTCGACGGCCCGCAGGAAAACCGCCAGAAGCCGGCCTTCCTCAACGGCAGCCTGCAGGGTGCGTACCTGATCCTGGCCGCGCGCGCGCTGGGCCTGGACGCCGGCCCGATGACCGGTTTCGATCCGGCCAAGGTGGACGAAGCGTTCTTCGCCGGCACCGCGCTGCGCAGCAATTTCCTGGTCAACCTGGGCTACGGCGACACCGCCGGCCTGTTCCCGCGTTCGCCGCGCCTGTCCTTCGACGAAGCCGCTCGCATCGTCTGAACCGTGTTTATGTTTGAATCGGCCGGTCCCGTGGACGGGTCGATGTTTGCAGTCCATTCCCTTAGCGAAACAATCGAGAGAGAGTCCTGAACATGACCAAGACCACCAAGCTGCTGCTGCCGCTGGCCCTGACCCTGGCGATCGCCGCCTGCTCCAAGCCGGCCGACGAAGCCACCCCGGCCGCCGATGCCGCCGCGACCCCGGCCGCGACCGAGCAGACCACCACCCCGGCCGCTGATGCCGCCGCTGCTGCGCCGGCTGCCGACGCGATCCAGATCGCTTCGGGCACCTACAAGCTGGACCCGTCGCACACCGACGTGCTGGCGCAGTGGAGCCACTTCGGCTTCTCCAACCCGACCGCGCACTTCGGCAGCGCCGAAGGCACCCTGGTGTATGACGCGACCGACGTGACCAAGTCCACCGTGGAAGTGAAGCTGCCGCTGACCGGCCTGAACAGCTTCACCGCCAAGTTCGACGAGCACCTGAAGAGCGCCGACTTCTTCGATGCCGCCAAGTTCCCGGCGGCCTCGTTCAAGAGCACCAAGGTGGAATCGGCCGGCACCAACAAGCTGACCGTTACCGGCGACCTGACCATCAAGGACCAGACCAAGCCGGTCACCCTGGACGTCACCATCAATGGCGGCGGCGAGCACCCGATGGCCAAGGTGCCGGCGGCGGGCTTCGATGCCACCACCACCATCAAGCGCAGCGATTTCGGCGTCGGCGCGTACGCCCCGAACGTCAGCGACGAAGTGAAGATCCGCATCACCACCGAAGCTACCGGCGAAAAGCCGGCTGCCTGATCCAAGGTGCATTGAATGAAAAAACCCGCCGGTGACGGCGGGTTTTTTTTTGCCTCATTGGTGCTTGGGTAGCGCCGAGCCATGCTCGGCGGAATCCCGCATCGCGCGATGCGCCGGCAGAGCGCCGCTTCGCTCGCCGAGCATGGCTCGGCGCTACCGTGTGACGATCTGCGACCCGTTAACGCAGCGGCGGCCAATCAACCCAACTGCGTCTGCATCCAGCGGTCGGCCACGGCGATCGGGGTCAGCCGCGGGGTGATCTTCAACGACAGCGCCCGCACGAAATCCTGCGCGGCGCGGCCATACGCCTGGCGCGCGATCAACGCCGCCTGTTTGGCACTGGCCTGCTGCTTGCGCAGCTGCACCAGGTGGATGGAAGGACGGCCCGGCGGAGCGAATTTCTGGTCGCGGCGCAGCATGTCGGCGACCAGGCCGACATCGGCATCGGCCTTCAGCGCCAGCTGGCGGGTTTCCAGCAGGTCGCGCAGCGTGGGGCGTAGGGCGCCGGCCTCGCCATGGGGGGCGAGCACGGTGTCGAAGGCGGAAGGGTCGGTCTGCAGGCGCGAAAGCGCCGCAGCGACGGTGGCAGCAAAGAGGTCGGTCATGCGGCCATTATCGCGTCAATTCGGTAGTGACGGCCGCTGGCCGTCAAAAGGCGGATTGACGGCCAGCGGCCGTCACTACCGGACCGTTCAATCCCCGTCAGTCTCGTCCGCGTGCGCTTTCCAGTACCCGGTGGACCGGATCCAATCGCGCGGCACCGCATGGTGGCCTTCGAAGAACTTGCGCATCATCCGCGCGCGGCGTGATTCGGTGGCGATCCAATAGAACACATCGCCCTCCGGCGCCTCGAAGTCCACCAGCGCATCTTCCAGCAGCGAACTGCTTGCGGCCGGGAAACCATTGCGCTCCAGCCACTGGATGCGCACGTTGTCGCCCTGCGGCAGGTCCTGGCGTTCGGCCTCGTCGGCCACTTCGATCAGCACCTGCACTTCGGCTTCCTCCGGCAGGATATCCAGCCAGCGGGCAATCGCCGGCAGCGCGGTTTCATCGCCGATCAGCACATAGCCATCGTAATCATCGGCCACCTGGAACGAACCACGCGGACCGCCGACCGCCAGCGTGTCGCCTGGCTGCGCGCGTGCGGCCCATGGCCCGGCCACGCCGTGGTCGCCGTGCAGTACGAAGTCGATCGCCAGCTCGCCGGCTTCGTGGTCCCAGCCGCGCGGGGTGTAATCGCGCGCCACCGAAGGTTCCTTGCCCTCCGGGTAGCGCGGGCCTTCGGGGGTCATTGTCGGCAGCACCATCTCGCCGCTGCGGTTGGGGAAGAACAGCTTGATGTGGTCATCCGGGCCGGGTGAATCGAAGCCGGCCAGGTCGGCGCCACCCAGCACCACGCGGCGCATGTTCGGGGTGACTTCTTCGATGCGCAGCACGGTCAGTTCGCGGAAGCGGACATCCAGGCGCAGGCGCTTGTTTTCATGGGAAGACATAGGGGATTCCTGAAGAGGGAGGGGACGCGACAGGCGCGGGGCGACCGGGCTGGCTCAGGCGGGCGGGGTCGCAGGTTCGGGGGATTCGGCCGGCGCGGGCGGCTGGCCGTTCAACAGCGCGGCCGCCTGCAGCAGCAGGGCGGACACCTGGGTGGTTTCGCCTTCCTGCCAGCGTCCGTGGTGGCGCACCAGCGCGCTCTTGAACTGGCGCAGGGCATCGCGCAGGTCCGGCGGCATGTCGGCCTTGGCGATCTCGCGGGCACGGTGCCAGGCGCGGTGCTGGGCGGCTTTCACTTCATCGCGTCGGGCCAGCAGTTCGGCGCGACCGCTGTCGGTGATGCGGAAGCGGCGGCGCCCGGCGTCGTCTTCGGCGAGCACCCAGCCGGCCTGTTCGAAGCTGGCCAGCAAGGGATACATGGTGCCGGCGCTGGGCGTGTAGGCGCGCACGAACAGCTCGCTGACGTGCTGGATGAGTTCGTAGCCGTGGCGCGGCTGGTCGCCGAGCAGCGCCAGCACCAGCAGGCGCAGGTCACCGCGGCTGAGCAGGCGGGTGGTGGCGGGGGTGGGGCGCGGCGGGGTCATTTCGATATATCGGTATCGGGTGGCGAAACGATATATCGATAGGGGGTTGGGTGCAAGGGGTTGGGCTGTGACGACCAACGGTCGTCACCCACCAGGGGTGGGTGTAGCGGCTTCAGAGTTCGCCGTTGGCTACTTTCTGCTGGATGACGGACAGGTAGTTGTCCAGTTCTTCCTGGGAGGCGAAGACTTCTTCTACCGGGACTGCTTTGACCAGTTCGAACACCTTGCGCACGCCCGGGCGGGGTTGCATCACCAGCACGCGGCCGGCGTGCGGGTGCAGGGCCTTGCGGGCGCGGAAGATGGAGCGCAGCCCGGCGCTGGATATGTACTCCAGCCCGGCCAGGTTGAGTTCCAGGATGTGGGTGCCATCGTGCAGCAGCGGCGCCAGTGCGGCGTCCAGTTCGGCATGGGTGCTGCCATCGAGCCAGCCGGACACGAACACACGCTGGTACGGGCTGTCACCGGGGTCGATTCGCAGGGTCAGGCGGGACATGGGCAACTACTCCGTACGCGCTGCAGGCGGCAGCAGCAGAAGATGGACGTGATTGCTGCCATCGCGACGGCAATACTCGATGTGGTCGCTCAGCGAGCGCACCAGGTGCAGGCCCCAACCCCCGATGGCGCGGCGTTCCATCGCCTCGTCCAGGTCTGGTACGGGCGCAACGGTGGGGTCGAATGCCTGCCCGTCATCGCACACGTCCAGTGCGAGGCCATCCTCATCCAGGGTCGCGAGGACGTCGAGAGTCACATCCGACACAACGCGCTGATACGCCATGGCATTGGTGCCCAGCTCTTCCACGATCAGCCGCGCCACGCCGATGCGCGTGCTGTCCAGGTGCATCCCGTGCAATCCCGCCACCAGCCGCTGCAGCAGGTAGGCCAGCCCATCGGGGGTAGCCGCCGCGCGCAGCCGCAGCGGTGGCACCAGCGCCTGCCGCCCCACGCTGACCAGCGCAAGGTCGTCCGGGTTGCCGGCGCCTTCGCAGAACGCGTGCAGGGCATCCACCACGCGAGCGCAGACGCGGCGGTCGTCGGGCTCGGCCGCCAGCACCTCGCGCAGCCGGTCCAGCCCGAACCAGCGCTGGCGCGGGCACTGCGCCTCGCTGATGCCATCGGTATAGGCCAGCAGGTAGTCGCCCGGTGCCAGCAGCCCGCGCGCGCACGGGTAGCCGGCATCGGCACTGATGCCCAGCGCCGGGCCACTGTGCATCGCCTGCACGCGCACGCGGCCATCGGCCTGGCGCAGCAGCGGCGATTCATGCCCGGCGCTGGCCAGTTCGAAGCGGCCACTGGCTACATCCACCACCCCGCACAACACGGTGGCGAACATGCACGCCTGGTTGCGCTCGGCGATATGGCGCCCGGCTTCGGCCAGGATCGTCGGCGGATGGCGATGGCGCAGCATCGAAGCTTCCAGCACGGTCAGCACGCGGGTCATGAACAACGCCGCCGGCACGCCGTTGCCGGACACATCGCCGATGACGAAGCACAGCGTGGTGCGGTCCAGTTGGGCGATGTGCTGGAAATCCCCGCCGACCTCGCGCGCGGGCACCAGCAGCGCCGCACTGCGCAGCTGGAAGCCATCGGCCTGCATCCGCGGCGGTGGTGCCAGCATGCCCTGCTGGATGCCATGGGCGATGCGCATTTCGCTTTCCGTGCGTTCGCGCGCGCTGGCCATCCGCGCGATGGTGTCCATCTGCTGCAGGATGGAACGGCGCGCGCTTTCGAATGAACGGGTCATCTCGCCGACCTCGTCATCGTGGCGCGGTACCGGCAGCGGTTCGTGGAACTGGCCGGCACTGAAACGGCGCGCGGCGGCGGTGAGCGCTTCCATCGGCTGCAGCAGCCGCAGCGCATGGCGGCGCACCAACAGCAGCCACACCACCACGCCCAGCAAGCCCAGCCCGATTGCCCAATGCGCCACGCGGCGCAGGTCCGCCAGCAGCAACGCGCGGTCCGCCGACAGCACCACCTGCCAGCCGGGCTGCTGCAACGGGGCGACCCGGCTGAGGAAGCGGGTGCCATCGCTGCCACGGTGTTCCAGCCCGCGTTCCGGGTGGAGCAGGGGGCGGCGCAGGTCGAACAGCGGCGCCAGGTCCGGACGCAGCTGCAGGTACTGCTGCAAGGACATGCCCGGCTCGATTTCCGGCACCGAACTGAGCACCACGCGGTGGTCCGGGCCGAGCAGGGTGGCGCGCAGGCCGACGCTGCGCGGCAGTTCACCCAGGTCCTGCTGCAGCCGCGCCAGTGGCACGTCCACGCTGACCAGCCCGGCCGGCAGCAGCTCGCCGGCCAGCCGCAGCGGATTGCTGTAGGTGATGAACAGACGCCCTTCGGCCTGCGGGTTGGTGTACGGCGCCGACCACCACGGGCCACTGGCGCGCAGCGCATCGCGGTACCAACCGCGCTGGTGCGTCTCAAAGCCCAGCTGGCCGCTGCAGGACCGGTGCACGCTGCCATCGTGCAGCATGTCATTGCACGCGTAGCCATCGGGCAGGCCGGCCACGCGGTCCGGTTCGATGATCACCGTGGCCCCGTCCACGTTGGGGTCGGCCACCACCGCCGCGCGCAGCAGGCCATCCAGCTGGATGGCGTCGAAGGCCTGGCGGCCCAGCGGGGACAGCAGCATATCGCCGGTGATTTCCGCCGAACGCAGCGAATTGCCCAGGCTGCGGGCGGTCTGGTCGGCCAGCGAGCGCAGCTGTTCGGTTGCCTGCTGGTGCACCAGCGTTCGCGCACCCAGATAGAACAGTGTCACCAGCAGCAGCAACAATGCGGCCTGCACAAGGCTTGACCACAGCATCAGCCGCGTGCGCAGGCTGCGGCCAGCGGGTCGGGTGGGGGCAGGCGGCGTAGGGCGACCAACCATGGCGTGATCCTTGGTTTTCCGTCCCGGATCAATGGCATGGCCGGGGCCGGCCGGGCAAGGAACAGGTTCCGCCGCGCGCGTAACACCTTGGAAACATTGGCCGGGACAACTTCGGACAGTCCGCAGGGACACAGGCCATTTACGACCATACGCAGGCGTAGCCAAGTGATGGAAGCCACTGGTGCGCTACACTTTGCGGTCTAGAAATCAATAACAGTCGCGCGCGTGCGTGCGGTAATGGGAGCGCTAATGAACTGGTTGAACGAGCTGCTGAACAACGACCCGAACCCGGTGGAAAGCCAGGAGTGGATCGAGTCGTTGAAGGCCGTGATTGATGTCGAGGGCCCCGAGCGCGCGCATCAACTGTTGGAAGGCATGGTGGAGCTGACCCGTCGTTCGGGTGCGTACCTGCCGTTCTCTCCCACCACCGAATACGTGAACACCATCGCGCCGAACCTGGAGGCCAAGAGCCCGGGCGACGCCGACCTGGAATGGCGCATCCGTTCGATCATCCGCTGGAACGCGATGGCCACCGTGGTGCGCGCCAACCGCAAGCCGGGCGACCTGGGCGGCCACATCGCCAGCTTCGCCTCGGGCGCCACGCTGTATGACGTGGGCTTCAACCACTTCTGGCGCGCGCCGAGTGACAACCATCCCGGCGACCTGCTGTTCATCCAGGGCCACAGCGCCCCGGGCATCTATGCGCGTTCCTACCTGGAAGGCCGCATCGACGAAGCGCAGCTGGACAAGTTCCGCATGGAAGTCGACGGCGGTGGCCTTTCCAGCTACCCGCACCCGTGGCTGATGCCGGATTACTGGCAGACCCCGACCGTTTCCATGGGTCTGGGCCCGCTGGCTGCGATCTACCAGGCGCAGTTCCTGCGTTACCTGGAAAACCGTGGCCTGATCGAAAAGTCCGACCGCAAAGTGTGGTGCTTCATCGGCGATGGCGAGAGCGACGAGCCGGAAACCCTGGGCGCTATCGCGCTGGCCGGCCGCGAAGGCCTGGACAACCTGATCTTCGTGGTGAACTGCAACCTGCAGCGCCTTGATGGCCCGGTGCGCGGCAACGGCAAGATCATCCAGGAACTGGAAGGCGTGTTCCGTGGCGGCGGCTGGAACGTGATCAAGCTGCTGTGGGGCGGTTACTGGGATGCCCTGCTGGCCAAGGACACCGATGGCGTCCTGAAGAAGCTGATGATGGAAACCGTCGACGGCGAATACCAGAACTGCAAGGCCTTCGGCGGCGCGTATACCCGCGAGCATTTCTTCGGCAAGTACCCGGAAACCGCTGCGATGGTTTCGGGCCTTTCCGACGACGACATCTGGCGCCTGAACCGTGGTGGCCATGACCCGCACAAGGTGTTCGCCGCCTACCACCAGGCCGTGAACACCAAGGGCATGCCGACGGTGATCCTGGCCAAGACGGTCAAGGGCTACGGCATGGGCAGCGCCGGCGAGGCACTGAACCCGACCCACCAGACCAAGAAGCTGGACGACGAAGCGGTGCGCCACTTCCGCGACCGTTTCAACATTCCGGTGACCGACGAGCAGCTGAAGGACGGCCAGGTGCCGTTCTACCACCCCGGCCCGGATTCGCCGGAAGTGAAGTACCTGCAGGAACGTCGCGCCGCGCTGGGCGGCTACCTGCCGCAGCGTCGCCGCAAGGCCAGCAAGAGCTTCAACGCACCGAAGCTGGAAACCTACGAGCGCCTGCTGAAGAGCAGCGGCGAACGTTCGTACTCCACCACGATGGCCTTCGTGCAGAGCCTGAACATCACCCTGCGTGACAAGGAACTGGGCCCGCACATCGTGCCGATCGTGGCCGACGAAGCGCGTACCTTCGGTATGGAAGGCCTGTTCCGCCAGATCGGCATCTACGCTCCGTTCGGCCAGAAGTACAAGCCGGTGGATGCGGACCAGCTGATGTTCTACCGCGAAGACCAGAGCGGCCAGGTGCTGCAGCAGGGCATCAGCGAGCCGGGTGCGATTGCATCGTGGATGGCCGCCGGTACCAGCTATTCGGTTTCCAACGTGCCGATGCTGCCGTTCTACATCTATTACTCGATGTTCGGCTTCCAGCGCGTGGGCGACATCGCCTGGCAGGCTGCCGACATGCGTACCCGCGGCTTCCTGCTGGGTGGCACCGCCGGCCGCACCACGCTGAACGGTGAAGGCCTGCAGCACGAGGATGGCCACAGCCATCTGGCCGCCGGTGGCATCCCGAACGTGCGCAGCTATGACCCGACCTTCGGCTTCGAAGTGACGGTGATCCTGCAGCACGGCACCAAGGCGATGATGGAAGACCAGGTGGATGAGTACTACTACATCACCCTGATGAACGAAAACTACACCCACCCGGAAATGCCGGAAGGTGCGGCCGAAGGCATCGTCAAGGGCATGTACCTGCTGACCGACGCCGGCAAGCCGAAGAAGAACGAGCTGCGCGTGCAGCTGCTGGGTTCGGGCACGATCCTGCGCGAAGCGATTGCCGCGGCCGAGCTGCTGGACAAGGACTTCGGCGTGACCGCCGATATCTGGAGCTGCCCGAGCTTCAACGAACTGCGTCGCGATGGTTTCGATGCCGAGCGTTACAACCGCATGCATCCGGAAGGCGAACAGCGCAAGGCGTACGTGACCGAGCTGCTGGAAGGCCGCCAGGGCCCGGTGATTGCAGCGACCGACTATGTGCGGGCGTATGCGGACCAGATCCGTGCGTTCATCCCGGGGCACTACACCGTGCTGGGCACGGATGGGTTTGGTCGTTCTGATACGCGGGCCAACCTGCGTCGGTTCTTCGAAGTTGACCGGTACTACATCGCGCATGCTGCGATTGCGGCGCTGGCCAAGGAAGGGAAGATGACGGGCAAGGATGTGGCCCGGGCGATCAAGCAGTACAAGATTGATGTGGAGAAGTCGAACCCTGTTGGGGTTTGATTTTAAAATGGCCAGCTACTAGCTGGCCATTTTTTTGTAAAAGGTTTATCACGCCGGAACTCGAATAGATCTACATATAATTTTAAAAACATGCACCAATAATTACAGGTCAGAGGCGTTGCGATAATGAAGGCTGAATGGATTCACGAACTGATGTCGGACCTCAGGGCGCTCAAGCTTCAGAACGTGTCTTGTATATACCCGCATGCGAAGCTAGGTGATAGTTGGAGTATCGATCCGGTGTCGTCAATGACTGCCGCTATCCTTGACGGGGCATTGTCTTTACCCGGAATTACCAAGCTGGGTAAGACTCGACTTTTCCCGCTGCGGGATGTAGGCGTTGTCGTGGAAGTTCAGTTCTTTAAAGCCGTCAGAAATGTCACTGCTGAGCAAGTGGCCGTAGACATCGCGAGGCAGCACGAAAACTCTCAGCATCGATTCGATGCCTTACATGACTCCCTGACAGGCTGCCGAAACAGGAAGTCTTTTGAAAAAGACTTGGCGCGAGCAATTCACGATGTTGCCGCCGCCAAAATGCCCGAAGAGTCATTGGGTGAACGTTCCGGCGCCGCGCTAACATTGGCTACCGTTGACATCGATCACTTTAAGAGAATTAACGATGGTAGAGGTCACGATTACGGCGATATTGTATTAAGAGCATTTGCCTGGCACTTAGATGAGGCGTGCCGCCGTGCAGCAGTGAAGTATGGAAACTGTGCTTTCTCGCTTTATCGGCTTGGAGGTGAGGAATTCAATATCTTGGTTGTAGGGGCATTGGCTGAAAATGAAGTGCTCGCCTGGTTAGACGAGATTCGTACTGCGATACAAAACTCACCAATCCCGTCTAATGCGCAGGTGGAAACCTTTGCGAGAGATGCTGGTGTGGGGATTCCTGTTCCTGCAGAGAGAGATCGAAAACTCACAGCATCAATAGGTGTGGCTAGGCTCGCAGGGTCTATTTCCACGGATCTTTCGAGCATGGCGGGTGAAGTGAAAATAAAGGCCGACAAAGCGCTATACGCTGCGAAAAACGCTGGGCGTAATCGGTCAATTTATTTTCCGGAGATCATGAAGAGGTTTGGAAGATTAATCGAAGACGACGCCGCGGCGGCAGTGGTTGTGATTGATATAGGTTCCGATGTGGGAGTGGAGCCTGGTCGGGAGTTTTTTGTCATCCCAACGCGCTACTCTGGAGATGAGGAATACGCGGTGGATGACGGTCGATCACGCAAGGTTTTGGGAAAGATACCGCGCATGCAGATTGCCAAATTGGTGGCGTTCGCTGTGGAGGCAGAGGTTTCTTTCTGTTATGTGACTGAACGGCGGGAGGGGGTAAACTTGGTCCCCGGGAGTCTGTTGGAGTCAATTCCTCTAGGACTATTTGGGGGATTGCCTGCTCCACATAGGGCCGGGCTAAATGACGATGGCGTCGGATCGAAAGCAACCGTTATTTCTGAGTTCAAATCACTTAATGCGCCCGGTTCGACGCTGGTCACACTCCGACTTGAAGGGCTGCGAACCGTAGAGAAAGAACAGGGGCAGGTGCGGGGGAACGAGATACTAGCTCAGATCAGTTCAGTTATGAGCGTGCAGCAGCACGGTGTTGTGAAGGCGCAGCATGCAGAGCTTGGATGTTTCTCCACTGTGCTTAATATTGAAGAGGATTCGCTTGATGCTTATCTGTCCGAGCTGGCGATCTCTGCAAGAAATGTCTGCGGGAACCTCGTTAAGTTCAAAATAGGTGCTTTTGAGCGGAGTTTGATAAAGTCAGGCGAAGGGCTGATTTCAATTCTTAGTGAAGAGTACGCATACGACTATTCCCTAATAGCGGCAGCTTCAGCGCCGGTGAACGGTGTGGCGCGGTTTGATTTGAGCGCGCCGGGTCGCGTGCTTAGTCGTCTTAATAGCGAAGATCTTTCGGACGAAGTCGTAGCGGACTACTTGAAGTTTCGAAGAATTGGCTTGAACGATGCTAGCATTCAAAATTCCTATGGAATTGCGCTGTTCAAGAAGCGAATGTTCGCGGAATCGGTTGCGCCCTTCAAGGTGGCTTATGAGCTAGAAGATGGGAGCATATTTAGGAGCAACTGTGGGCTGGCGCAATTCCACTCCGGACGGTACGGTGAGGCCTATGATAATTTTCGAACTGCTGACGAAGGTATCAAGGGGCGTGGATTGAATGACAATTTGAGAGGAGTTTATGCAGTGAGTGCGTTCTATTCTCATCGATCAGCGGGGGTGCCGGGTGCAGATACAGTTACCGAACTGTTTGAGATTGCGGCCCTTCAGGCTGAGCTGAGTTTCGTGCAGGCGGATAGGCTTAAGGATGAGCGTGATGAGTGGGACGAATACAACGCGCGATAGTGATCGCGCCATTCCGATGTTAGTAGGGCTCTCGATTTCATAATATTCGCAGGCGACGACAGTCGAACTGCGCAGTCACTTCCGACCCTTTAATCCGCATGGTGCCGTTTAGGGAAACCCTTTGCGGTAGCTCCCCAATATTCAGCAGCGTCAGAAAGTGGGGAGGCGGGCGAGGCTAGCTTTTCAATCTGGGCGATGCCGCGGGGGCGGGGATCAGGCAATCCTGCGGTAGATGCTGGGCACAATCCACAGGGATCCCCCGGGGTCTCTTGGACACTCGGCAGCCAGTGGGCTGGGGGATCCGCTGCACAGTGTTCTAGTTCATACTCACGAGAGCGGCCGCCGATGTGTGGCCGAATAATGGTTCAGCTTCCGTGATGGCATTGACCTGCTCTACGAACCTGGGTTTGCCGGCGTCTGCGCCTTTGTCGGTATTTAAAAGACTTTACAAACGGCCACGCCGAATCACTGGCGCTTCTTAGTCATCAATGCCACGAAGTCCTTGCGTCGCTGCTGAATCGAGAGGATCAGCTCTCGTCCCTACCCATGAGAAGGGCAGTTTTTTCTTATGCGCGGAGTCCGGCTTGCCCGCGCCGTAACCTACTGCAGATCCTTCGGCTGGCGCCTGTACTGCTTGCCTGCGGCCTCGGGATCGGCCCGCGGGGCGTTCTCAATGCCGCGTTCGAAATCGACTGCGGAGCTCTGGAGCTCTGCTGGCATAAGGTAACTGGCGGCTCGCAGCGGCCAGCTCCTGTTTTGCCTTGGATGATCTCAAGGGTCAGCACGGACTGACAGTCCGCCGCTTGATCTCTTCTTCCATCACTTCGCTCATCAGTGTTTCCTTCCGAGAAAACTGCACCTGCGAGATCTCAGTTGTCCATGCACTCTGACCTTGCACCCGAGAGGTCATTGATGAAGGCTATGGCGTTCCGATACTGTTGTCGTAATTGGCCAGTTCTTTTCGCGGCCACCGGACAGTGGTTAGGAGCTTCATATGACAGATCAATTGCCAGGCGAAAAGGCCCAGGACCTGAGGGGAATGCTTAGCACGATTCTGCGCACGTACCAGCGGACGCGCTCCGAAGTCAGCTTTGGCGGAGAGAATGAAGTCTCAGAAGTCTTCCGGGAGCTGAGAGAGGCAATCGAGAGCGTTCCGACTGTTGCCGGCAACGAGTACCTAAAAGTGGTAGCGAGCTACGGCAAAGGCAACTGGGCAACAATCCCCTGGCTATCGATCCTGGATCGACGAGAGACCACCACCACCCAGCGTGGCGTCTATGTGGTCTACCTCTTCAGCGAGGCGGGGGACGGCGTCTACCTCACTCTCGCCCAGGGAATCACGGAGCTCGAGTCACTTCATCGCAAAGAAGCGGTTAGGAAGCTCAATGATCGTGCAGATCGCGTGCGGGCTCTTATTCCCAGCCTTGCTGGAGCCGGCTTCGACTTCCTCGCGGGCGTAGATCTCCGCTCCAAGGGCAGCAAGGCGCGTATGTATGAAGCGTCCACGATCGCATCCAAGTACTACGGTGTGGATGAACTCCCCTCCGATGAGTCACTGATCGCCGATCTTGACGCTGCTCTGCGGGCTTACGGCGCAGTCGTCGATGCTCACAATGGCCGCGTGGCGCCAGGGCTAGAAAGACGCGTCGCCCTCGTAGGGACATGGGGGACAGTCTCTCGGGACTTTAGCTCTGTACGAGAGGGCATAGACAGCCATGGTGGATGGGCGAGCGGCTGGACATTCAGGCTCCGAGAGGGCGTTCGTGACCAGCTGTCCAGAGGTTTCACGCTTTACATCAATGGCGGCAGGCGGCAGATCGTGGCTAGGGCGCGCGTGGGCGCCCTCCGCTGCGCGCCGTCAGCGGATGGAATCGCCAACCCATGGCCCTCGCTACCGGGGACCCGCGACGAAGGGAATCGATTTAACGATAGCGCCAACGGCGCTTACAAGACGTGGTTCAAAGTTGAGGCCATCGAGTTCATTGACCCCTTCCCGGTAGAAGAATTGGAATTGGTAGACGGGCTCTCTACATCATTGAGCGTGGTGAATCAAAATGCATTCGGCTACGTGTACGAGCGACTCGAAGACTCATGCCCCGGCGACGATGGCCGCCAAAATGCTGCCGGCGCTTACAGGTCGACAGTTTCAGCCGAGCCCGAACCGGATCTGGACATGTCATGGTTGGTGGCTGAGACGCTCCTCACCGAAGAAGCACTCGGCGGCATGACCGATTGCTTGCGTGGGAGTCAGCCACAGCTAATTCTGGCGGGCCCCCCTGGCACCAGTAAAACCTGGGTGGCCCAGAGACTTGCAACCTACCTAACCAACGGTCGTAGGGGTGCAGTGCGACTGGTGCAGTTCCATCCCAGCTACACCTACGAGGCATTCATAGAAGGTTTGCGCCCAATTGCAGGTCCTTCAGGCGTTTCGTTCGATGTGACGGCTGGCGTAGTCCTTCAGGTGGTGCGTGATATGCGCCAGGCGGGACATCTCAACGATCGAGACCACCCTTACGTCATCATCATGGATGAGGCAAATCGGGCAAATCTCCCTCGAGTGATGGGCGAGCTTCTCTATCTTCTTGAGTATCGGGATCAGGCAATCAGTCTGCAGCTCTCCGAGGAGTTCAAGCTGCCTTCCAACCTGCTGTTCATCGCAACGATGAACACCGCCGATCGCAGCATTCGCTCCATAGATGCGGCGATGAGGCGCCGTTTCGAGATTTTCGAGCTCGCTCCCGATGCGGATGTGTTGAAGCGCTACTACAACTCAAAAGGCCTACCCTCAGAAGCCGTAATTGAAGGGCTGTCCAGGCTCAATGGACATCTCACCAGGGACCTGGACCGACACCACACCATTGGCCATTCCTTCTTCATGCGCAACGACATGTCCCCAAAAGTTCTAAGGGAAGTCTGGATGCGGAAGCTGCTGCCCCTCATTGAGGAGTACTACTACGATCAGCCGGATGGCATGGGCTCCCTGAGCGTTAACCAGTTGTGGCCTGGCTATGGCGACTGAACTAGTTCTCGAGGAAAACCGAGAATGCTCCGTTCGCTTATCAGATCAGCAAGTTCAGGCGTTAGAGGAAGTTGGTCGTCGGATGGCCAGCCGACTAAAGTGGTGGGGCTCAAAATCCAAAACGTATACCGACGGTGGCGGTGACACGGAGCAACGAGCATCGGTGGTTAGTGTCGGATATCGGCCTGATGGAACACATTTAGTAAAATTTAGGAACACAGTGGGCGTAGTCCGCCTGGGCGACCTGCAGCTCCAGGTTGTGCCCAAGATCCCGTTGAGCCACTTCTGCCACCTTATGGGGAGGTCTGAGGTGGCGCCGAGAGTGGATGACTCGCCAACGCGCGTCGGCAGCTCGCAAGAGTTGCGTGAACTTGTTTGTAGATGGCTGCTGGCGGAAGCCGAGCGCGTGCTACGCCTTGGACTCCATAGGGATTACAGCGAGTACGAAGATGAGCTTTCTGAGGTGAGAGGCTCCGTGAAGCCTGTACCCACGGTACTCGCAAACCTCTCTGGTCGAGTATCGGTTCATTGCACCTATTCTGAGCTAGACGAAGACGCGGCGATCAATCGCCTGATTAAAGCGGGCTGTGCAGCGGTTGCTTCGGATCCGGCCATTGATATATTTCAGCGGCGGCGGGCGCGCCGTCTCGTAATGGCGATGGGTCCGGTGGGGAGCTTGGGTGAATCCGACTGGCGATTCCAAGCGACACGTCTGCATGCGCGCTACTCAAGGGTGCTGCCGCTTGCAAAGCTAGTTCTGGCGTCTCGAGGAGCATCCATGGAAGCGGGCGGTGTCGTGGGGACCTGCTTCCTGATACCAACGCCAGGCATAGTGGAGAGCGGATTGCGAAACATCCTGGCAAACGCGCTATCACCTATGGATGTGAGGAAGCGGGGGCTCCTGTTAGCGGAGGGTGGGATCACGCTCAATCCAGATCTCGTTGTCGACGGGGGCCGCATTGTAGGGGACGTCAAGTACAAGTACTTCGGCGGCGACTGGGACCGGGCGAGCTTTAATCAAATAGTGGCATTCGCATCTGGTTTTGAGGCAGAGCGGGGATTCATCGTCGGCTTTAGGCAAAGGGAGGATGGCTTGGTACCCTTGCCAGCCGCAGTCGGAAAGATTCGGGTAAGGAAGTTTGCTTGGGTGGCGTCACCTGGGACAGATCCTGTGCTGAGCGAAAGCATGATCGCTGAAGAGATCCGAGCTTGGATTGGCGTTTAAGCCCACGAGTTAAGCCGCTTCGCTTCGCACGCGCATATGCCGCTGACGTTTCTGCGCCACAGGAAATACGAGGCCTCGCAGAAGGCGTGCTGGTGTCACAGGTGCTTGATTGGCATGCCTGCCAACGCCGACTTAAAACTGACCCACCTTTCGGGAATTCGCCGAAGTAAAACTGACGACGGTCTCAAGAAGCAAGCGCAACACGTGATCTGAATTCAGCGATCTCTTTGTCCATCACTTCGGCGGGTGTCTTCCAGCCCAGCGTCTGGCGTGGCCGTGTGTTCATGAGCATCGCAACATGGTTGAGATATGCCTGGCTCGCGCTCGACAGATCGATGCCCTTGGGCAGGAACGCTGAAGCAACCCGTTGGTGATCTCGTTGCTGCCGTGTTGCCAGGGCGCGTGAGGATCAGCAAACCATACGTCGATATCCAGACAGCCCATCAACTCTGGGTAGCACGTCAGCTCCGTGCCTCGGTCCTAAGTCAAACTGGTGCGTACGGATTCGTGCGGCTTCTTCAGTTGGCGATTGAAGCCATCCAGCGCAGCCTCAGCTGTACCTCCACCCATCCTGCAGAGGATCACAAAACGCGTCTTTCTTTCAACCAGTGTCCCTACACAGGGGCGGTTGAGAGCCTCCTTTACCACATCGTCTTCCCAGGGCTAGGAACCAGTCATTGCTGCACTTCTTCCGGGCGATGCACGATACGCAACTGCTCAGGAACCCACGTCCGCTTGGCTGCCGTCGTACGGCGTAGACCCCGCGTCGGCTTGCTCTGCCGAAGTACTTCCACCAGCTCTTCATTCAGCCTTCCGCGAGGATGGGCATAGATGCTGGCGTAGATAGTCTCGTCGGTGACGCTGGCTGGATTCGTCCGGGTGCATATCGCGAACCCTGGCAGCAATCTGTTGGGGCGACCAGCGACACAGCACCAAGTGATCACGAACGAACTGAGACAGCTCGCTGTCCTCGATAAGCCTGCGACGCGGGACAGAGCGAAGTCGGCGCGTGCGATAGGCTCTGCCGGCGTCGGTGGCGCTATACGACGCCGCACCTTGTCGGGCCAGCTCGCTGCTCAGGGTCGAGGGACTGCGGCCCAAGCGCTTGGCGATGGATCGCATGCCCTTGCCATCCTGGATATCGATCTGGACTACGGCGCGTTCTTCCGCGCTTAGATGGTTGTAATGCTTGGACAGGCTGACACCCTACTAGTTAGTGGGTGTTGCACTTGGAAATTGAGTCTAAGGAGTGACTCAGAGGCGGGGTGATAATCTCGCACGCCGTTGACCGCAGCATTCACGCTATCGGCGCTGCGAGACGCCAGCGCCTCCGCAAGTCTCACTTGGTGCGACAAGATCGGGATAAGCTAATTCCTTACAAATTAATCATGGACGAAGAGCTAAGTGAAGACTGAATCCGCAGCAATTAAAGAATTAATTTCTATTTTCGAGTCTATGGCAGCACCCTCCACGAGGGTCAGCAAAGGAGTATTACGAGCCAAGATTGAAAAGTTTGAGCGTTGGTTATTCCGTATCTACGCGTCAATCACTTCAGCTTATATACCGCTTGCCCTGGTCGCGAAGTTGGGATCGTACGAGCAAGACCTTTATGAATGGATCTATTGGGGAGCTATCCTTTCGCTGATCTTCGGGGTCGCGTTGATCCTGGTCAGCATTTTTTCCACTTTAATCGAATTACGATCAGCGCGCGGTCGAGTGCATGGAGCAATATTTGACCGGATGCGGCGCGACTCTTTGGAGAACTGGCAGTCGATTTGCCAATTGAGAGCCTACCCACGCTACTTGGTCGAATTTGCATTCTCCCAATTCACCAGTCAGTGGGATGCAATGGGGGTACGTATAAGCCTCTTGGCCGGAGACTTCCTTCGACTGGGACTGATGCCCGCACTTGCGGCTAGTGCCAGCGCTGCATTTGCACTCTCCAAGCAGCATGCAAACGTTCTGTTCTGGGTTCCGGTGGGTTTGGTTGCACTTGCGTACATCATGGTCTTCTTCGCGCTTGCATCGCGGGAGCGGGTTCGGCATGCATCTGACACTATCGGTCATCTTGTTAAGAACTGGGATGCATACGAAAGCACCACTGCTAAGCGGGATTCAGAGGCTAGTTCAATCACGGCTGGAGTTTTTTTTGGCGCGCCAAAAACAGTCGCCACGGATATAAGCTGCGGCGACGTGAGAGTCGGTTGACGGCGCGCGATGGCCGCTCGTCGCTTGAGTTTGACAAGCTGACGGGGCACTCTCCTATCTACGGCTCCAACGCAACAGGCCCTATCGCGCATTATCGAATACAGGATCGCGTAGCACGTCAGTTTGTGGTGACCGGCAGCGATGAGCTGCACCAGGCGCTGGTTGCGATTCGAGCACGACGGGCAGGCGACGCGCTCGTACCGGACGCGCCCGAACTGCGTACCGCCATGCTCTCGCCCGATGAGCGCAAGTCCTACAAGCAGGCGCTGCGCCAGCTCCGTAGCATCCAGCTCCCACGCACCGCGGCAGGACGAAGCTGATGTGCCGCAGTGGTAGCAGATGTGAAGCGTTAGCCTTTTGCAGCTCCATCTGCGCAGACAGTTCAGCCGCTGACCGAACGGCCACGGCTTCAGCGCCCGCTGCTGCGCTGCCTAGGAAGCCAGAGAGCAAGCCGCAGGCTCCGCCGCCCGTGAAACGCGAGCAGCCATGCGCCGAGCCGGATGCGCGTGCAGGCGCGCCAGACGAGTCGAACCAGCAGTGAGTGCATTCGTCGAAGGCGACAACAGTAGCGACGCCCATTCCCGATTAGGCCGTTACGCTACGTCCGCCCTCATCACCGATGGAAGCTGACCATCCAGGCCATGCGCTCTACCAGAAGGTGCGCGACGGTGTGGCGGCACTTGATGCCCGGCACGGGCGCGAGTTCGATGAAACCAGCGAGCGCATGGGCGCCAGCCTTCTGGTGCTCGCCAAAGGCAGCGGACCCAAAGGGGTGGACCAAGTGCTGCTGAGCCAGGCTACGCCCGTCTCACACGCGATAAAGAAACTGTTCGTTGTCCAGGTCGAGCCGGAAACCCCAGCCCACCTTCGTACCGCGATGCCGACCGAACAGGCAGCGCAGGCACCGCTTGAGCAGCCTCTGCAGCTGTTCGAAGCGGTAAGATTCACAGGCACGTTTGATGGGGATGCGCTGAACCAGATGAGTCCTATGTTGGCCGCGGAAATGCCGCGACTGCACTATCTGGTCCCCAGCTGGTACCGATTCCCGATCAGTTTCGGCCGGCGCAGAAACCTGAGCCGCTGAAGAACGCGAATTTGTCAGCGCCCGTTGCTTGCCCACTTGGTACCCACCCCACACGGCCGCCATGCAAAGGCACGCGAAGATGATGCCCACCTGCCAGCGCGTATCACGCAGCCCGGAGGCGCCCAACAGAATCAGCGCGAAGCCAATGAAACTCACGTGGTACGCGATGGCCAGGACCAGGAAAAGCAGGCCGAAGAGCAGTAGGACAAGGCTCAAATTGCTAGGACGGTTTGATGTTCCCAGCATGATGTTCTTCCTTGGAATCACTGGCGGTGTAGAAGCTGTGCGATCGGTTGGTAGCGGACGCAGTAGCAACGGCGCGACTCTACGTACCCCTGCCTTGGGCCTTCTGCGACATTACCGCGTGCCGACCCGGCGCGCACCCGACACCCATCTTCTTTGTGTCCGTCAGGCCCGCCCCCACGACCACCAGTCCAGCCTCGACAGCTCATGATCGTCGGCAAAGGCCATCGCACCGCCGGCGGCCGGCAAGTCAGCGTAACGCTGCAATACCTCCGTATCCGCGCCGATGTCTACGTGATCGACGGCGAAGTAACGGCGCAGCGTTGCATCAAACGCCGCCAGCCATGCAGGATCGATTGAATGCAGCCTTTCCAATCAAATCACCTCTATCCGCAACCGGATACCCAGCGCCCGCATCGCGCCCAGCACGCTGTCCAGGTATAGCGGCCGGTTACCGCTCAACTGCCGGCGCATGACCTCGATGCCGTGCCCGCATTCGCGCGCGATATGGCTCATGCCGTGCAGTTCGGACACCAGCAGCAGGGAGCGCGCGAACGTGGTTTCATCGTAGTTGGCCATGTTCAAGCGGGCATCCAGGTACTCGGCCATCTCGGCTGCACGCAGGTTGCTGACGCGCGCATTGGCGAAGTAGCCGCCCGGCCCGCTCAAGACCCGCTCCACATGGCATCCGCCGATGACCGCACCAGTTCCCGTCCGGTGATGATCAGCCGTTCGACGAGGTATTCGCCGAAGCCATTATCGGGCTGGCCCTGCTGCCGGCCTACATGCACCGAGTGCAGCACTTCGAAGATCGAGGCCAGCGCCTGCAGGGTGCGGATCGGCACGGCGACATCGGCTGTGCGCTGAGGCTCCCGGCGGCAACCGCTGTCCTCTTTCGGTGCATCCGCTGCCGCGTCCGGCACCACGCGGAGGTGCATTACGCGATGCTCGTTGGTGCGTGAGGTTTCAAAAGCTTCGAGCCTCCGCTCAAGGCGTTCGATGAAGTAGGGCGGGAAGTCGATCATCCGATCGCCCATCAGGGCATACAGGCGCTTTGCGCTAAGAGGGTAGTGCGAATCCATCGGCGTACCTCACAAGGCTGGAGGCCACCTGCGCCGAAGCGTCAGGTGGCGGGCGATGCGGGTTGGCATACCGGGTGACTGAACAAAAATTGCCGGCGGATCAGGGATCCCCACGCACCGCCCACCGTATGACCGGTGCACGATGCAGTGCATTCTCCGCCGTGCCCAGAGGGCAAAACAGAGCAAAATATTCAGTCACAAACAGGATGCCAATCCCGGCTGACGCTCTTCGTCGCCAGCGCGTCCATACCATCAGCCATAGGCCATTGCGTACATGGGCGAGTATGCAAAAGTGACACGGCATCGACCCGCCACAAGCCACGCCCGCGTATTGCGAACCTGCCACCGGCACGGGCGCCACGCGCCCACTGCGAGGGCTTGAAGCGACCGTGAGGGCGGCCAGCCGCGACACGCGGCCTCACATTATTTTTGCAACTCATTCCCCAGCCGTTGCTAAGTTCGCCCCATAGCCACCCAAGGAACCTGCGATGACCCGGACGTCCCCCATTTCCTTGCTCGCCCTCTGCCTCAGCCCTGCCTTGGCCTTTGCCCAGGCCGATCGCGAGGTCGCCGCAAACATGGTCACCCGCGCGGCCAACGTCTGCCCCGGCCACAGCGCCGAGCGCACCACGCCGACAGTGAACAAGGTGCCGGTTGGCGCACTGCGCGTCATGATCGACCGCGGCCTGGTGATGTGCCCGGACCGCCGCCTGGATGCCTCCGCCCCGGCCGTGTTCTATGGCCGCGTGGGCGTGTTCGCCTGGAACCCGGACGCCGCTGACGCACCGGCGGTGATCATCAGCAAGATCAGTGAGATGACGCGTAAGGACGACTACCCGGTCGAGACGCTGGTTTGGGACGTCAAGGGCAATGCATTGACCCAGCAGACCGTGCCTGCGTTTGAGGCGCGCCCGGGCGCGGCGGTGCTTTACAAGCTGCGTTGAGGTGGGGAGAGTTGAGCGGCCGCTCTGAGTGGCATGGCTCAACGGGTATAACTCTATTCAAGGAGGAAGCATGCCACTTGATTTCCAGTCACGCTTGGGCGCTGCCTACGATGCCGCCAGTGGCATCACGATCCCGGAGCCACGCACCCTTCCCATGACGATGTCGGATGGCAGCCCGGGAACGGAGTACCAGTACGCGTTCTATCAGAACGGTCGACGGATTGGCGGCTTGGGGGTGTGGGGACACAACACGACGATCAACCTTGGGGGGCATGACGTGAAGCTGCTGGGTCTTGAGCTTTTTAATAGCCAGATGATCTTTTCGATGCTGAAGCCGAGAGCTTCGATAGAAGATCCGGAAGATCACCTCAGATTCCTGTTTGGCATGGCGCGAGGGCTGGTGAAGGCCCACACCGGTAAGCCAAAAAATGCATGCGATCTGCGCTACGTGGCACTGACAACTGTCGATACTCTGATCCAGTCAGGGTTCGTAGTTCCTGATCCTGAGGTGATCTCCCCCAATGGCAATCTGGTCTTGGCTGAAGAAACAATTCTCTCCAGTGCCGGCCGAGACGGTTCGTGCGGCCAACCTCACGTTCAGTGACTACGCGCGCGCGACGCTGGAGGGCGCGTATAACGTCAGTGACCAAAGCGCTTTGTCGAGCGAGCAGGTTGAGCGGACGACTCAGTACCTGACCTCGCCGGGCTCAGGGCCTGCTCCCGGTGCGAGCTTCGCCACGTATGTCGTGGAAAAGCTGAAGGCGCACCCAGCCAAGCTCCCCGATGGCATGCACTACATCAGCTTTTCCGGCATCGATGGCATGGGCATGAGCAACTATATGAGCGCGCTGGCGTACCTGGAAGATGCACCAGGGGCTTACGGCACGATGTGTGACACGCCCTGGGGAATGTTCATCGAAGACCTGCGTATCAATGCGGACCAGCATCCTGATTTTCTGCTGATGGTGCAGGCTCTTGAAGCCTTCATGGAAGAGCAGGGCATCGCGCCCTTCCATGAAAAGTACGCCGGTGCGCTCCATGACATGATGTGGAACGCCGGGTGTGCGGAGTACATCACCAACGCCGTTGCTGCTGGGGGATCACTGCTGGCATTGGTTGAGAACGCTCCGCGTGACGGCAGCTTCAACAGGTTTGAGCTGGCTACCCTGCTGACGCTTCCGAACGGAGTCATCAATGGGTATCCGGTGAGTGCGCTGTTGCGCAGTTCAAGCGGCGGCTAGTTGGTATGGCGGACCGGACATCTCTCTGCGTGCGTCGCGGAGATATCAGGAGCTATGCGGGAGTCCTCCGAGATTCCGAAGAGGATTCAATAGAGGGTCAAAATGCGCTTCAGACAAATGCCCCGTTTCAGCAGAGCGTAAGATAGTATTAGTTGAGATTAGCATTGCATAGAATCTTCTGAGGTACAGGCATGGCGGTCAACTTTGTCATTCGAGAGTATTCGGCGTTCGATGAGGAAAGTGGGATCTCTATCCTGCGTCCCAGGATGCTTCCTTGTGAGCAGCCGGAGGGCGTCGGTTCCATCGAGTACCAGTATGAGTTAAGTCGCCAGGGCGACCTGGTTGGCGGACTGGGTCTTCTAGGTGATGAACATGTGGACCGAACCTCCGGGCACCCCGTCTGGACCTATACATTGAACTTGACGCTGGGGCGGGTGGTGCGTGACATACTCCGGCTGAAGCCAATATTCGGAAGCGAAGAGGCGGATCCCGTTTTCTTGGAAAGTATCGCTCGTGGGCTTGTGATGTCTTTTGCAGGGCAGACTACCAATTCAGAAGACCTGCGGTATGTGGCACTTACGAGGCGCGAAACCCTGATCGAGGAGGGGTTGGTTGATCGCCTGGGCAATGCCTTGCCATACGAGGATGAGGTAATACTTGCCGATGTCTTAGTCCCGGCGCGTATAGCCTGAGGATAAACGGATGGCTGATTTCAAATTTGCCGACTTTGCTCAGACGACATTGCGTGGCGCCAAGGATACGGCTGACAGATCGTCCATTTCAGTAGAGAAGATGGAGAGGGTAGTCAACTATCTTCAGTCCCCAGGGTCCGGTCCGGATGCAACCACGAGCTACGCAGAATTCCTGGAAGCGAAGTTGCGCCTCCATCCCCCGGAGCTTGCAGCCGGAGTCGATTACCTCGCTTTCTCGGGAGTCGATAGCTCGGCTGTAGGGAACTACCAGAATGCGCTGGACTACAAGAGGGATGTGGGTCCAACGGCTGGGATAATAGGTGACACGCGATGGGGGAAGTACATACGGGAGGTGTTTGAGTCGCCTTCGCAGCATCCGGAATTCTCAGTGATGCAGCACAAACTCGAGCGCTTCATGACCTCTCAGGGAGTAGAGCCTTTTGGCAGAGACCATGCCGGCGCCCTTCGAGACATGATGTGGAACGCCGGTAGCTCAAAGTACTTCGAGAACGCCATCGCCACCGGCAAGCCCCTGCTTGCCTTCGTCGAAAATGCACCACCCAATCGCGGCTTCAGCAACTTCGAACTCGGCACCGCACTCGAGCACCCGGACGTACGCATCAACGGCTACCCGGTAAGTGCCTTCGGCCCCGATCCACTTGCCTTCGTCAGCGCATCCGCTGCGGAGTACCAGGCCTTGGAGCGCACCATCGCGCAGCAGGCCACCATCAATAGCGGCCACGCCGTCGACGTGGCGCACGTGCGCCGGCACCTCACGCCGATCGAAGGCTGGGATGCGGTAAACAAAACGCTCTTCAGCCGGCCCGTGGATGAGTTCCATGCCTTGAACCTGGCCGACATGACGCGCGTGCGCGCGGAGTGGGTCGCTGCGCGTCCGCAATTTGGGTCAGGCCCACGCCTGTATGCCGATGTGGCGGAAATGACGCCCCACGCACCCGGGCAACCTGGCGCGCCGCGTGGTCCACCGGGGGCCGCTGCCGCAGCCGAGATGGCAGGCGACGCCGCACACGGTGCGCGCGTCAGCCCGGGAATGAAGGCCGCAGGCGTGGCCGGTGTTGCGCTGCTGGCGCACGACTTCGCCACGTCGGGCCACAAGTGGGTGGAGTTGAACGCGCAGGGCAATGCGGCGGGCGCCGATTCCACCGCTGCGCACTTCATGGGCCGCAACGTGGGCGGCGCGCTGGGCGGCTTCGTTGCTGGGGCCGGCGTTGGGCTCGCCACGGGTTCGTGGACAGGGCCGGGCGCGCTGGCCACGGGCATCGGCGGGGGCGCGGTCGGCGCCTACCTTGGTGAGCGCTGGGCCGATCAGAAAGACATCGAACGCATCTACACCCAGGTCGACCCGATGGGCCGCACGTGGACGCGGGACCCGGCCGATGCCGAGGGCCGCTGGCTGCGTGGCGCGCACCAGCAACAGGTGCAGAGCAGTGATACCGGCAGCGGGGTAGAGGTGCGCCCGGTGCAGGATGCGCAGGGGCAGGACGTCACCTTCCGCGCCGCCTACGTGGCATCAGGCACGCTGGAACGCCAGTTGAACTGGCAGGCAGCGCGGGCCTCGTACGAGCTGGGGCTGGCCAATCCGCCGACGCCGCAGGATCCTTATCGGCTCAGCGCCAGCGGCGTGGACCAGCCGCCGCGTGCCCCCTTCGAGAGTGGCCGGGAGTTCGTCCGCGATCCGCAATCGCGCGAATGGCAGCTTGAGATCAGAGAGACGCTGGACGGCCGCGTACCGGTGACACGGCACGACGCGGTCTCGCCCGAGCGCGCGCTCGCGCTGGATGAGCAATCGCGGACGGTGATCGCCCAGAACGCTGCCAATACGCCCGCTGCGATGGCCGCGCGCTACATGGTGGCGCATGCCCAAGGGCGCTGGAGCGACTTCGGCGGTGCGGACAACCCGTCCATTCCACAGGCGGTCCAACAGGCCCGCGACAACGCCAATACGCTCAGGGCCAGCGATGGCAATGACTACACCCGCCAGGCGGACGGCAGGTGGATCAGCGAAGGCCTGATCTTCGACAGTACGGCCAATCGCAACATGACCGAGCAGCTGGACGTCACCTGGCGCAGCCAGAACGCCGGTGTCGCGGAAATGACCGCGATGGCCGACGGGATCCGGTCCAACCTGGAAGTGGCACCGGAGGGCATCCGCGGGCAGGTAACAGCGCTGTATCAGAAGCATGGTATCGAACGCAGTGAGGCCGAGCTGAGTGCCACATCGGCTGCCGTGGAGCAGAGCCTGGCCAGCAACGGCCGGCCGCCCGACGTGGTGCTGGAACTGATGCCAGATCCGCGTACGCACGCGCCGGGTGCGGAAAGCGCGATTGCCGCCTTCAGCGATGCGGGCGGCAACCGGATGGTGCTTACCGCGACTACCACGGTTGAAGACATTGCCCGGGTCCAGTCCACCCAGCAGCAGGCATCCGTGGTGCCTGCGCGGGCGGACGGAGGCGTTCCCACGCTGGACACGGTGAGCGTGCGCCCGGAGCAACAGGCGCCCGTCCCGGACACGCCAGAGCTGCGCATCGAAGCGCTGTCGCCGAAGGAGCAGGACGCGCATCGCCAGGCGCTTCATGAGGCGAACCGCCAGGGCGCTACGACGGCCGATGCACAACAGGCGGCAGCCGTGGCGGCGCTGATGGCCCATGGTGCGCAGCCAGACCCGGTGCGCACGCCTACGGTGGAAACGGACGTGCAGCGCGAGCGCGAGGTAGGCCGCACTGCGGCGCCGGGGCCGGCCGTGCATCAGCCTTCCATGGCATCGGCGCAGGCTGCGGAGATGGCTGCGGCCAGTGCAGTTGCGGCATCAGTGCCGCCGGTGGAGCCTGCGGCTGTACCGAAGGAGGCCCAGACGCAAACGCAAACGCAGACGCAGACACCAGCAGAGCCGCAGCGTGCCGCGGCATCAGCCGCCGAAGCAGACCGTGCAGAGCGTCAGCGCCAGGATGAGCAGCCTGCCCAAGGGTACGAGGAGGCGGACAGGGAGCGCGCGTCCGTGCAAGCCGAGAACGTGCCTGCCGCGGTGCCCGATACGTCAGCGCAGGTGGCTCAGTCCGAGGGTGAGCAGCAGCGCTCAAGGCCGTCGGCGGAGGCACCCATGGCGGGCGCCCGGGATGCTGTGCCGATTCCTGAAGTGACGCAGCCGGATGCCACTGACCGCGTGCCGCTGATTGCCTTGCAGGAAGGGCAGCGAGCCGAGCGTACGCCGTCTGCTGAGCAGGCCACGCATGGCGCTACGGCGCCAAGGGAAGACATTGCTGCATGGGCGCAAGCCACCCTGGCCGAGACGTCAAATCCTGCCTCGCGTTCTGCTCACGCAGCGGTTACGCAGGAGTCCGCTGCCCAAGCTTATGCGCCGCGGCACGACGCCGCACCTGTCCAGCCGCAGGATCCCACGCACTCAGGCCATCCCGACTTCCCGCTGTACCAGCAAGTTCGCCAAGGCGTGGCTGCTCTGGACGCTAAACACGGGCGCGAATTCGACGCCACCAGTGAGCGTATGACGGCGAGTCTTCTGGTGTTGGCCAAGGAGAATGGTCTGGAGCGCGTGGACCATGTGTTGCTGAGTCAGGCCACACCCGACGCGTATGCCGGCAAGAATCTGTTCGTGGTGCAGGGCAGCGCAGACGACCCCGCGCACCTGCGCGCGGGAATGCCCACCGAACAGGCCGCGCAGACGCAGGTACAGGAGTCGCTGCAGCAGTTCGAGGTGGCAAGCCAAGCGCAGGCGCAGAGGGCGCTCGAGCAGCAGCAAGGCCTGCAGGAACAGCAGGGCCAGGCGCAGCAGGAAGACGCGCAGGCACGTGCGATGGGGATGCGCTAGGGAGCGTTTTAGATCAGAGCGACTCCACCACGCCTTCCACCCGATCGAATCGTCTCTCCGCCAGGTCGCTGCGGCGGATCCAGAACGTCGCCTGCCCGCAGTCGCCCAGCTTGAGATCAATCGCGTCGTCGTTGGCTAGCTGCAGCAGGCACACCGGATCCTCCTCGATCATCGCGCCGGTATTCTGCAGCAGCACCGCATGCCCCAGCATCTGGTGAATCACGGCCCGGCTTCGTGAGCCATAGCCTGCGGCGCAATGGCGGGAATCTTCTTCGAAGGGCAGGTGATTCGATTCCATTGCCTGGTAAAGCTCTCGCGGAACCCGCTGGGCAACGTCGGTTGATCCGCCTGCGAGTGCCACGATCGACAGCGCGCCCCGGGTGAAGGCAGACGCGATGATATTGCCCGTCACGGAGCCCTCGCCGTGCTCCCCAGCCAGGCCCACGATCCATTCCCGGAACGCCAGCGCGTCGTCTGCAGGGCAAGCCTGGTCCGGTCCTATCTGCCTGCCGCGTTGCACCCATTGCAGGGCATCGCGCACCAGCGCATCGCTATCCTCGAGACACGCGCAGCGACACGCCAGCGTGCGCGCGATGTCTTCCATCATGATCCCGGCGTACGGGAAATCCTTCTGCATGCGAAGCCAGGCCACGGGAAAGTTCCACGGCATGGGCGCGGGGCGTTCCCACGGCTTGGCGGATTGAGCGCCGGGTACCTGGCTGATTGCCGCAGCAGCGGCGCCCAGCCGGAGCGCGCTGACCCTGCGACTGTACGCGTCGTAGTCCGGATCGGCGTCGCCTTCCGGAATCATGTCCCACTCCGGCCAGGTGTCCAGCCGATGCGCGACGAGTGGCCATTCGGTATGCAGGCGCGGCCCGTCCTCGCCTGCCAGTTGCGGCCGGGGAAAGGTCGAAGACCGGTCGCTCGCTACGGCCGACAGGATCGGTTGCAGTGCTGCTGGGGGATCGGTTGGCGGGGTATCGGCCGGCACGTCTTCCGCATAGAGCACGCGCACGCGGGTGCCAGGTTCGTCGTCGTCCCAGATCTGCTCCTCTGCGTTGACGGCGAAGAAGAACAGCATCCCTTTACCCGGCATTGCATCATCCACGCGCGGCAGTTCAGAGCAGTCGATCTGCGCAAGGAAATGCATGGGCGTTTCCTCGCCATGATGCATGCCCAATGGCCAGTCCAGCGTTGCCGGCAACTGTGGCTTCCCGCCCAATCGGCTTCGCACGTTGGGGAAGGCGCCCGGAGGGTAGGGACGCTGCAGCAGGATGCCGGGAGCGCGTTGGCTGGCAAGCAGGGTATCCAGCGCTTCCTCACCGGGGAAGTCGCGTGTGTCTGCGTCAAAGGGTGAGATCGTGCTCATTAAACAGCCTCTTGGCGTTTTCTTGCGAACATTCCGTTTGAACGTGGGCAGCCCCGCGTGCACAGGCGGGACGTTGCTTCATCAACTCCCACTGGGACAACTACGGCCACCGGCGTGACCAGAAGTGCAATGCGCCGACCGCCTTCGAACAGGTTGAACTTCATGCCATTCCTTGGATGAGGAGCCTGTAGAGATCCTAGCATCGGGGGCTTTACGGTGTTCCTTGTCCCGCCCCCGGCCGAGTCGGTGCTGATCTGTAGTGGTAGGGGTTGAGACGTTCATCACTTGGCGCTGAGGCGCTTCGCTTATGCTCCCCACAGCAAGGGAATCCGACCGTCCGCCAGCCCGTGCGGGCACGCCTCGAACAGGGATGCATCATGCTGAAACCGACACCAGGACGTCTTCGAAATGCCGCGCTGGCTGTCGCATTCGCGGCGCTTGCTGGCTGCAATGGTCCGACGCCTGCGCCGCCGCCCGTGGCGCCTCTTGATGCCGCACAGGCTGCCGCACGTACGCAGGTGCCGCTGACGCGACCAGTGGCGCTGGATAAGCCGGGTGTGATCGCGGATCTGGAGTTTGAGCTGCCGCCGCCTGGGGAGCTCGCTTGGTCGTCTTTGATCATCGGGGTCCGCATCGAGGGGACGGAGGTGAAATCCTTCATTGCCCACTCCGACCTGATCGTCCGCGGCGGCCTACCGGCTCGGGTCCATCTCCAACGCATCGAGGGTGAGGAGCGGGTTGATGTACCGCTGATCCGGATTGCACCTGACCTGAAGGAGCGCATTCCCCTTGGCGAGGACGGATTCACGCCGGGCGTCAGGGCAGCGGGCCTGGACGGCACGATGCTGTACGAGGCAGGTTTGGAGCGACCGGATGTCCTCTATGACGTCCTGTCTTTTGCCCGAGCCTCGGCGCCTGCGCCTGGTAGGTATCACCTGAGCTTGGAACTTCTGGAGCCGCGGCCCCTGCTGCAGGGACGACCGGCGGAACTGATCATCGGCTACAACGCAAGAGCGAAGTAAGTAATGGACCAGAACGATCGCTACACCGTGACCATCTACGCGGCCGCCCCCGGCACTCCGCTGATCAATCCCGAGCGGCCAGATGCGCCTCGTGAGACTTCGCTGACGGGCCATATGTACCTGAAGGTGTCGCATGGCGAAGAAGCGCGGAGCATGGGTTGGCAGCCTGGCGGCCGTACGCCGGAGGGTTACTTGGGTAGGGTATCTCCCGACGACGTGGACACCTACGTAGATCCGTACTACGCACGTACGATCGAGGTGACCCGAGAGCAGTACGAGAAGATTCAGGAGTTCGGCAGGGCGCCGACGCGTTTCGGCTTCGACCCGAGCTACAACGCCTTCTCCAATGGCTGTACGGATTTCACCTGGGGCGCACTGAATCACGCAGGACTTCACGCGAACGTGGGTCCGGTTCCCTTCAAAGAATTCGAGGGCATCATGCAGCCCGCGAAGAACATTCCCGCCATCGAAAGCATCAAGGCGCCCTTCCCGGACAGCGATCTGAACAAGGTCGAGCGTAACCCCATGCCGGAACGCGATTGGAAGCAGTTCCTGCTGTCCGACAACGACCGCGCGATGATGGACCAGGTGAATCGCGGCGTGGCCTCCCTGGATGCATCCCATGGCCGCGCGTCGGACGAAGCCAGCGAGCGCATGTGCGGCAGCCTGTTCTGCCTGGCAAAGGAAAACGGCCTGTCCCGCGTGGACCACGTACTGCTCAGCCAAGCCAACGAGCAGGGTCATGCAGGCACCAATGTGTTCGTGGTCCAGGGTGATCCGTCAGATCCCGCCCACCTGCGCGCCAGCATGCCCACCGCCGTCGCCGCGCAGACGCCCGTGCATGAATCGATGGAACAGGCGCAGCACATCAACCAGTCACAGCATCAGGTGGCTATGCAGGAACAGAGCCAGGTGCAGGGACAGCTGGCCGCCGTGCAGCGGATGGGGTGAGGTTCGCCTGCGCGAATGGGGTCATGTAGAGGCGACTTCAGTCCGCTGTATTTAGGTTCTTCAAGCTGTGCCGACCAAGGTCGGCACTACAGGCGCTGCCGATGCTCATTCGGGTCATCGTTCCATCCCAGTGCTGCGACGAGCTTGGCTGAGATCCATTGGCAGACTGGGAACCAGGCCAGCGTAAAGATCAGCGAAAGTCCTGACAGCGACGCGGGAAGCATCCAGGACAGCATCCCGCCGCCAAGAAAGATTGCGAAGAAGAATAGATGGATGATCGCCTTTCGCCTGCCGTGGGTGGTCATCGGTGGTTCGCCTTGAACGTATCTACGTTACTGCGCTGCAAGAGATCCATCTTGCTGTCACGGAGAACCTGAGCCCGCCATGGAAACTTCGATTGACCAAGGCATGCACGTTCCTTCGTATCTGCGGCTGATGTCGCTGATCGTCAGGGGACGCCTTGCTTCGTGTCAACTACTTCACTTCTGCGCGGCCAATCTGGGCACGCACGCCGTCCTCCATCTGCTTCCAGTCCTTCAGCCACGTGTGCTGGTAGCTCATCTGGATGAACAGATTCCGCCTGGCATCGGTGAAGTAGTGGATGCAGCCGGCGAGCTGCGCGGGGTCCATTGCGGCGATGGTGGGGTCGTTGCGGCCGCTGAGCGAGGGCTGCAGGGCCCTGGCGGGATCGCATGAGATGAAGGTGCCCAACCTGCCATCGGTGGACTTGGCGATGTACCAGTCCGGTTCATGCCCGGGCGTGCGTGTCAGCGCCTTTTTGTAGCGGGCCTGGTAATCGTGGGCGTAGGCTGCCATCAGCTGTTCGTTGACTGTGTAGGGCGCCAGTCCCCACTGCGGTGGCTGTTGCAGGCGCAGTTCCAGGCGCTCGCGTGGGTCGCGCCGCTCCAGGGAACCCGCTGCGCTGCTGCCGTCATTGACCAGCTTGCGTTCCAGCATCGCCGTCGCCGATACGCCCTCGGGAGACTCGATGGTGATCGGCACCTCGGCCAGCATTGCCCGCACCGCGGCCGCACCCTGTAGGTTCGAGGCAGTGACGCGTGGACCCATGGTCGGCGCGATGAGCGTGAGCTCCACCGGGCCCCGCGCGGGCGGCGCTTCGTCACCTGCCAACTCGCTCAATCGCCAACGGTAGGCCTGCGTGCCCAACACCACCACAGCACTCCCGGGCGCATTGGCCGCGTGCGCGCAGGAGAGTGATCCGGCAAGAAGGATCGGAACCAGCAGCGCACTGGAGTTTACTGATGCACGTGCCATGGGAAATCTCCACTCAGGTTGGTCCGAGGGACTATGGAGATCGCTTGATGGACGAAAACCTGCTGGTCATCGATAAGGGCAACAGGTGCGTGCCAAGCGCCGTGGAAGACACCGTCCACGCGTGATTCGCAGTGCGATTTCCGCGCTACCCCGGTTCAACGGGCGCACTGTTCACGGGAGCCGCGGGCCGTGCATGTGCCGAGGACCGACTAAAGTCGGCCGCCGCCGGGGAGGTCGCGTCCACGCAGCTGGGTTACCATGTCGTCCTCAGCCAGCCTGCCCACGCACTCGTCGTGTGGCCGGCCGCTTCGGTGTTTCTGCACTGCATACGCGGCCGCGCGAGCCAAGGATCTTTCCTGACTCACACAAGGACGCTGCAATGAATTCGATCTCCCCCAAGACCCCGGGCATGGCCCGTCGCTGCACCGTTGCTGCCCTGGCCGTGGCGATTGCCATCGGCATGGGCGCACCCGCAGCCTACGCGGCCACGCCGGCCGTCAGCAGCGCCGCCGCCGTGCAGCGCAGTGCCGTGGCGCAGGGCCTGTACGAGCTGGCCTACAGCGCCCGGCAGAACGCGGTGTACGTGGCCTCTTCGGGCGGCTTCGGCGATGGTGCCGGCCCCGCCCAGGTGCTGAAGCTGGACCCGGTCACGTTGGCCGTGCAGGCCACTATCCCGCTGGAGCGCAAGGGCTTCGGCGTGGTGCTGGACGATGCCAATGACCGCCTGTACGTGGGCAATACCGTGGACACCTCGGTGACGGTGGTCGACACCGCGCAGGGAAAGGCGCTCGGCATCGTGCAGTTGATGGAAAAGAAGGTGGGCAAGGACGGCAAGGCCAGCTACACCCACGACCTGCGCGAGCTGGTGGTGGACGGCGCCAACCACCGCCTGTACGTCACCGGGCACTCCGGCGAGGGCAGCGTGCTGTTCGTGGTGGACACGCAGTCGCTGAAGCTGCTGGACACAATCCCCGGCCTGGGCAACGCAAAGGCACCTGGCCTGGCATTGGATGCCGCCAACAAGCGCGTGTACACCAGCAACCTGCTGGGTGAAGTGGTGGTGGTCGGTACCGATACCGGCAAGGTGGAGCAGCGCTACAAGGTCACCGCCGAGCAGCCGATGAACATCGCGCTGGACCCGGCCGGCCCGCGGCTTTTCATCACCGACCAGGGCTCGGAGATGATCCGCAAGTACCAGGGCAGCAGCATCGAAGGCTTCGCGTCCACGCACCCCGGCAAGCGCGTGCTGGTACTGGACCGCACCACCGGCAAGGAACTGGCCAGCATCCCGGCCGACGCCGGCACCCTGGGCATCCTGCTGGACGCACCGCGCAAGCGCCTGTACGTGACCAACCGCGAAGCGGGCACGGTGACCGGCTATGACAGCGACAGCTATCAGAAGACCGGCGAGTGGTCGGTGCCCACGCACCCGAACAGCCTGGCACTGGATGCCACGAACAACGTGCTGTACGTAAGCATCAAGAACGGCGACAAGGAAGAAAAGGGCGCGCAGGAAAGCGTAGCCCGCATCGCCCTGTAACCCGGTAGTGACGGCCGCTGGCCGTCAAGCTTCTGCGCGTGATGCCGCAAGCGGGGGTGGGTGACGACCGTTGGTCGTCACTGATGGCGTTCCCATCACACCCAGGCTTTGGTAGGTGCGGACTTCAGTCCGCACTCTCCCAAACGAAGGAGTCTTCGCGCAAAGCCCCAGCCGACTGAAGTCGGCTCTACCGCGCCGTCGTTCCTACGCGGTCAGCCGCGGCTTGTGCTCGCAGCGCGGATAGCCGGAGCACGAATGGAAGTCACCGTACTTCCCGGTCTTCTTCACGATGACGCCGGTACCGCATGCGGGGCAGCGTTGTTCCTTCACCGGCGTTCCGTCCAGCGTGGTGACCTGAACCGCGCCGTCCCGTTCCAGCTCATCCAGAAATGCCGAGCGCTTGCCGGAAACCGTGAACATCGCCACCGAGCGCCGTGCCCGCGTCAACGCCACATAGAACAGCCGTCGTTCTTCGCCCAGCGGATACGTGTCCCCACTGGGCATCGCCAGCGACAGCACGTCATCGTCCGCGCGCAGGTTGGGGAAGGCGCGGTCCAGCAGCGCCGGCAGGATCACCACGTCCGCTTCCATGCCCTTGCTGCGGTGGGCGGTAAGGAAGCTGACCTCCAGCGTGGTGCCGAAGCGTGAGCGCCAGTTGCCGGGCAGATAGGCACGGTCGGCGTTGTAGCGGCCCAGCACGAAGACGCTGAGCTTGCCGTCGCGGCCTGCTGGCATCGCGCCGGTCAGGCACGCTTCGTGCAGCTGCTGCAGGTACTGGCCCACGGCATCGCTGAGCTGATCACGCGCATCAACCTGGCACGCCTGCAGCACCGGCCCATGGCTCGGCGTGCTTGACCATACGTGCTTGCGGATCTGCGCCGGGTTGGCGCTGATGAAGCGGCTGGATACATCGCACAGGGCCTGCGGGCAGCGGAAGGTCTGCTCCAGCCGCAACACCTGTCCGTGGCCGAACCACTCGCTGAAGCGGGTCATCACCGAGACGTCGGCACCGGCGAAGCGGTTGATCGACTGCCAGTCATCGCCCACTGCGAAGAAGTACGTGCCCGGCTGCTGCACCAAGGCACGACACAGGCGCGCGCGGGCCCGCGATGCATCCTGGAATTCGTCCGCCATCACCAGCGTATACGGCGATGCATGGCGGCCTTGTTCCAGGTGCTCTGCGGCCTGGTTGAGCATGTCCTCGAAGTCGATGGCGTGCTCTGCATCCAGCGCGTCGTCCCATGCCTGCAGCACCGGTCCGGCGATCTCCAGGAAGCGACGGTAGCGCTCCTTGAACTGGTCGTCGGGCATCTCGCGCAGTCGCGCGGCCATGTCGTCCAGGCCGAGGCAGTTGCTCTTGGCATGGCTGATGAAGGTGCGCATCAGGCCGATCAGCTCGGCGTCGGGCATCGGCTTCTGGCCGTCGTCCGGTACGTCGCGGTCCGGGTTGGGATCGACCGTCACGCCCCCTGTGGCCAGTGCCTGGCCCAGATCATCAAAGGCCCAGCCCATGCGCAGGTCGTGCGAGCTGGTGTCCAGATGAGGGCCTTCCGTGTGCGGCAGCGGATCGGTGTCCGCGCCGCCATGCCGGTGATGCAGCCCGGCATCCGGGTAATAGAACTGCGTGGGCTGTGCGTGGAAGGCCTCCTCGCCTGCGTCGAAGCGCTGGCTGCGGTCGTACGCATAACGCACGCCGTTGTAGAACAGCCAGTCGGCCAGGATGCAGTCTTCCACGCTGCGCACGCGCTCGCCCTGCAGGGTGCGCACGTAGCCGCTGCCGTCCCTGTCCCAGCCGTCGGCATCCATCGCACCGCCCTGCGCCGGCAGGTCGCGGCCGAACACCAGCCGGAACATGTCCCAGCGGGTGAGGAAGGCGTGCGAACGGTCCTTCAGCTGGTCGATGAGGTCGGCCAGTCGATGGAAGCCGAGCGTGGCATCCACCGCCCAGTCGGGCACCTCCGGCCGGCGCCCGGTGACACTGGCGATGATCGCCAGGCCGAGTGCGTGGAAGGTGCGCGCCTGCACCACGCTGTCGCCCATGCCGAGGCGGGCGAACGCGCGATCAGTGCGTTGCTGCAGTTCGCCGGCGGCTTCCTTGTTGAAGGCCAGCATGACGATCTGGCGCGGCTCGGCGTAACCGCGCTGGATGGCATAGGCGGCCTTGGCGACCATGGTGGAGGTCTTGCCGGAACCGGCGGCGGCTACTACCTGCACGCGGTTGTCGAAGCAGATCACCGCGTGCGCCTGTTCGTCGGTGAGCGGGCGGCTTTCAACGCGATCCAGCAGGGGGCGCGCTGCGTTGCGTTCGGTGGCGAGGATCTGCGCGTTGACGGCTTCGCAGGCAGCGTGCCAGTCCTGTTCCCACAGCTCCAGTTCGATCAGGGCCGATTCGCGTTCTTCGTCGTCCAGCGGCAAGTCGGCGTCATGGAACAGGGCATGCAGTTCCGTGGATGACAGGCCCATGGGCGGGCGCGCGTCCAGCAACGCCTGCTGGTCGTCGTGACCGATCCAGCGCCGCTGGGCGCGGCGTTCGGTCAGCAGTTCCTCGGCATCGCCATTCCATTGGCGCATCAGGTCAAGGATATGCAGGAAGGCGGGGCCGCGCTCGCGCTGTTCCTGCGCCTGTTCGGCAGTGTCCAGGGCCCTGCTGAGGGTGCCGGCGTCGGCGTGGGACAGGCCGTCCAGGGTGATCGTCGGGCCTTCGCGGCGCTGCATCACTACGCTGGCCCACAGCAGGCCGCGCTTCACGGTCAATCGCGCATCGAAGCCGAGGGTGAGCCGGTGGACGGCGTCGCCGAGGTGGATCACCACGTCCTCGCCGTCCAGGTGTAGTTCCCATGCGGCAGCGCGGGGCAGGGCGAGGGCCAGGCGCGAAGGTGTCCAGTGCTGCGTCATGCGTACTGCGGTCCTGCGGGATCGGCGTTTCAACGGTGTTGTCATGATAGGGCAGCGTGGGGGCATGCGCGCGGTGCGGGCGATCAGGTGCGCCGGTCCGCGCCGTGCAGGCCATGTCACGACGGCGCCGCGATCTTTCACGACGGCCCAAGCCCCGGCCCCTTAGCGTTGACCCTCCTTCCCCTTCCATGGAGTTGCCATGACTGCGTCCCGCGTCCGTCTGCACGTTGAAGATTCCGGTGGCACTGGCCGCCCGGTCGTCCTGATCCACGGCTGGCCGCTGTCGGCTGAATCCTGGAAGGCCCAGGTGCCGGTGCTGCGCGATGCCGGTTACCGGGTGATCGCCTATGACCGTCGCGGTTTCGGCCGTTCGGACAAGCCGGCTGACGGCTACGAGTACGACACGTTGGCCGCTGACCTGGCCGGTGTCATCGAAGACCTGGACCTGAAGGATGTCTCGCTGGTCGGCTTTTCGATGGGCGGTGGCGAGGTGGCGCGCTATATCGCCAACCACGGTGAAGAGCGCCTGCACAGTGTGGTGTTCGCCGCTGCAGTGCCGCCGTACCTGCTGAAAACCAGTGACAATCCCGACGGCCCGCTTACCCAGGAAGCCGCCGATGAGATGGCCGGCGCCTTGGCCAAGGACCGTGAAGCCTTCTTCGACGACTTCACCAAGAAGTTCTTCAGTGCCAACGGCAAGCTGAAGGTGACCGAGGCACAGCGCCTGGAAGCGGTGGCGCTGGCCCACCAGTCCGACCAGACCGCCGCACTGGGTTGCCAGAAGGCCTTCGGCACCACGGACTTCCGCGAAGACCTGAAGAAGGTCACCGTGCCGACCTTGGTGCTGCATGGCGACAGCGATGGCACGGTACCGTTCGAAGGCTCCGGAAAGCGCACCCACGAAGCCATCGCCGGCAGCGAAGTGGTGGTGCTGAAAGATGCCCCGCACGGTTGCAATGTCAGCCATGCAGATGACTTCAACCTGGCCCTGCTGAACTTCCTGAAGAAGTAAGCTTTGCCCCTTGCCTGCGATGACGCCCGGCCGCAACGCCGGGCGTTGTTGCGTCCACGCCACGGGAACCTGTCATGCGCAAGTCGACCACGCCGCCCTGGAAGAAGCCCAATCCCAAGGGGCAGGCCTCGCGCCCGCTGACGGACGCGCAGAAGGCCGCCGCGCGGCAGCGGGCGGAGGAGAACGGGCGACCGTATCCGAACCTGGTGGACAACATGTGGGCGGCCAAACAGCGGTAGAGTCATGGGCTGCTCGACTACCCGTGCGCCGTGGCCCCGATGACCTTGATGACCTCACGTTTCTTTGCGTTGCTGTTGCTTGCCATCGCGGGTGTCGGCCATGCGGCCGGGATCGACCGCCGTATTGCGGTGACCATCGATGACCTGCCATGGGCGCGACTGGACGAGATCCAGCCGGCGGACCTGCAGGCGCGCCATCAGGCATTGCTGGGCCAGTTGAAGCAGGCGAACGTGCCGGTGGTCGGCTTCGTCAACGAGAACAAGCTGGAAGTGGACGGCGTGGTGCAGCCGCAGCGGGTGCAGATGCTGCGCGACTGGCTGGATGCGGGCTATGCGCTGGGCAACCACACGTGGTCACACATGGATTTGAATGCCGAGGGCGTGGAGGCGTTCCAGCAGGATTTCCTTCGCGGTGAGCGGGTGCTGCGCCCGCTGCTGGCCGAGCGCGGGCAGGTGCCGACGTGGATGCGCCACCCGTACCTGCGCGCCGGCCGCACGGCGGAAGACCGTGCGCGCATGGACGTGTTCTTCGCCGAACATGGCTACCGCATCGCGCCGGTCACGGTGGACAACGGAGAGTGGGTATGGGCCTTCGCCTATGCCAACGTGCTCAACGAGCAGGCCGACACGCCGGCGCGCGAGGCCGTGCTGCGGCAGCTGCGCCGCGGCTACGTGCCGTACATGTTGAACAAGCTGGATTACTACGAGGCGCAGTCGGTGGCGCTGCTGGACTATGCGCTGCCGCAGGTGTGGCTGATGCATGCCAATGAGCTCAACGCGGCGACCTTCGCCGAGCTGGTGGCGGCGACGCAGCGGCGTGGTTATCGCTTCGTCAGCCTGGACGAGGCGATGCAGGATGCTGCGTACGCGCGCGGCACCACCGGGTATGACGGCCGCTACGGGCCGAGCTGGCTGCACCGCTGGGCGATGGCCGAGAAGCAGCCGAAGACCTTCTACGCGGGTGAGCCGGAAGTGCCGGCGTGGGTGAAGACGTTGGCGAAGGTAAATTACGAATAACCGCCGAGCCGGGCAGCGTGGCTCTGGTAGCGCCGAGCCACGCTCGGCGAGCGCGCAGCGCGGCATGTGTCAGGCATGCAGCATCAGGACACCGCCACGCTGTCCTTCGCCGCGCTCAGCGCCTTGTCCGCGCGCAGGAACACCGCCGACGTAGGCTCGCCGCTGTCGGTGCCGGCGCTGCCCATCAGCAGCGATGCGCCCAGCGTGCGGCGCAGGTCCTGGGCCACCTTCTGCAGCGCGGCCAGCGTATCGGCGTCCTGCTCCACGCCCAGCACCGCGATGAACTCGCCACTGCCGGTGACCCGGTTGATGCTGTCGCCGCGTGCGGGCTGCAGGCACTGCTCCAGCTGCTGGTCCAACTGCTGCAGCTGGCGTTCCAGTGCGCGTTCGCCCAGCCGCGCCGACAGCGCATCCAGGTCCTGCAGCTCCAGGATCACCACCGAATACCGGCCCGCCGCTTCCGGTGCCGAGCCCGCTTCGATCTCCAGCCCCTGGTTGAGGATTTCCGCCACTGCCTGCTCGCGTTCGCGGCTGCGCGCTTCCATCAGCGCCATCGTCAGCCGCGCCAGCGCCTTCAACGCCTCGCGCTGGGTTTCGTTGAGCTCGCGCGGGTTCAGGTCGACCACGCACACGCTGCCCACCGCAGCGCCGTCGTCGGTGACCAGCGGCATGCCCGCGTAGAACCGCGCACCCATTTCCTTGAGCACGGGGTTGTCGGCGAAGCGCGCGTCCTGCTGCAGGTCGCCGATTTCCATCAGGTGTTCGGGCTGGCGGATCGCATGGTCGCAGACGGCGACGTTGCGCTCGGTCTGGTGGCCCTCCACGCCGGTGCGCGCCTTGAACCACTGGCGGTCGCGATCGATCAGGGTAACCAGCGCCATCGGCGTGCCGCACACCGCCGCCGCGACCTTGACGATGTCTTCGTAGGCCGGTTCGGGCAGGCTGCCGACGATGTGCAGCGCGTCCAGCGCGCGCTGGCGTTCGGCTTCATCGGCGGGCTGGGCATGGGCGTCGGTCATGGCGTGCTCTGTAGCGATGGTGTCCTGCCAAGATTACGGCAGGATCCGACAGCGAGGTTAACGCGGCCCAAAGGCTCAGCCGCGATAGGTCGCCAGCACGCCGTCCAGCGCGAGTTCGGCCTTGAAACCGGCCTTTTCCAGCCGCTTGGCGACTTCGCGCGGCACATCGCGGCCGCTGGTCAGCTTGTTCGGTGCGCCGGTGTAATGGAACAGCTTGCCACCGCTGCGGATCACCCGTGCAAGCTGGTCGTAGAACACCTGCGAATACAGTTCACCGGCGATGCCGAAGCGCGGCGGGTCATGCAGGATGGCGTCCACGCTGTTGCTGGGCAACGCGGCGATTTCTTCGGATACATCGCCCTGCGCCAACTGCAGGCGGCCACCGGCACGGGCCGCGTCCGGATCCGGTGACCACGGGTTGAGCGTGCGCAGCCACAGCACGTCCGGGTTCTTTTCGAACGAGCGGATCTGCGCCACGCCGGCGTCCAGGCAGCAGGCAGCGAAGTAACCCAGTCCGCCGCAGGTATCGAATACGGTCTTGCCCGCCGGGGCGATCAGGTCCACCTTGCGGCGCGCATCGTCGAACGGCGACAACTTGGCGCTGGGCAGCATCTTGATGCCGTCGATTTCGAAGGTCGGCGCGCCCCATTCAGTTGGCACCAGCTTGATCAGCGATGCGCTGAAGCGCGAGATCGGCAGGAACTCCTCGCCGTCCCAGTAATACAGCGTGCGGTCCTTTACCTTGCCCGGCCACGGGTAGGACTGGCCACGGAAAACGAAGCCATCGGCAGACAGGCCGACGTCTTCTTCGCTGCGTCCCAGGTCCAACGAACCGGCCCAGCTGGGCGCGCCGGCATCGGCCGCGCGCTGCAGGGCAATGGCGGATTCGCGGGTCAACAGGGGGCCGGAATAGTGGGGCACGGGGCATTCGCGTGGCAATCAGGGCCGCTAGTGTAGGACGCAGCGGGTGATCGCGTTACCGGTGCGGGGCTCAGTGCAGGATCATCGACACCAGGAACAGCGCCAGCGGCACCGCGGAAAAGGCCGCGCCGGCCAGTGCCAGCCACGGCCAGCGCTCATCGCGCACGCGCGAGGCCAACACCGCGCAGAATCCGCACATGGCCGCAGCCAGCACGCCCACCGCGGTGGCGCTGTTGCCGCTGGCGCCCATCGCGCGGGCCGCCTGTTCGATCAGCACGCCGATCACCATGCCCAGCCAGCTGCATAGCCCGAACCAGGGCACCACGCCGCGTTTGATCGCACTTCCTCTTGCTGACATCGCCTGCGCTCCGTTGCCTGCACGGCCGGATGGCCGCCGCCTACAGTAACCGCTTGCTCAGCACTGGCGGTGACGGCGGCGCGCGTTCCACAGGTGGGTGGCGGCCAGCAGCAGGCTGCCGATCACCGTGACCACCGTTTCGCTGTCGTGGCTGGGGAACTCCAAAGCGCCCGCCAGCAGCAGCGCCAGGCCGGCTGCTGCGGCCAACCAGGCCGTGGCCGGCAGCGGGTGCTGGCGGTGGGCGCGCCACAGTGCGAAGCCGGTGACCGGCAGGGCGATGGCCACGAACACGGCGTGTACCCACTCCGCTTCGGCCCACGCACCGAACAGCGGAAGCGCGGCGGCCAGCAGCGGCAGGGCCAGGCAATGCAGCAGGCACAGGCTGGACAGGGCGACGGCGCTGGCGTCGAGCAGGGCGGCTTGGCTGGATTTCATCGGAGGCGGGAACAGGAACTTGGTGTTACATAGTAACACTGTGCCGACGAGCCTCCTCTCACCACGGCCGCAGGGTCCAGTCGGTTTCGTTCATCTGCAGCACGTGGGTGGGTTGCATGGCCTGCAGCAGCGCGGGGTCGTGGCTTGCCATGACCAGCGTGCCGGTGAACTGGCCGAGCAGGGTCTCCAATGCGTGCAGCGCGTCCAGGTCCAGCGCGTTGCCCGGTTCGTCCAGCAGCAGCAGGCCGGGGGCGGGGTCGGCATACAGGGTGCACGCCATCGCCGCTTTCAGTCGCTCGCCGGCGCTCAGCGTGGCGCTGGTCCGTTCGATGCGCGCGGCATCCAGGCCCAGCAGGGCGAGCCGGGTGCGCAGTTCGGCCACCGGCGTGGCCGGGCAGGCCGCCTGCAGCGTCGCCAGCGCGCTGCTGCCCGCGTGCAGCGTCACCAGCGCCTGGTCCAGCAGGGCCGCCGGTACGCCGATATCACAGCTGCCGGCACGCGGCGCCAGCTGGCCGGCCAGCACCCGCAGCAGGGTCGATTTGCCGCTGCCGTTGTCGCCCACCACGGCCAGCCGCTGGCCGCGCTGCAGGATGAGGTCCAGCGGTGCGCGGCAGCCGTGCGGCAGCTGCATGCCCTGCAGCCGCACGACCTGCTGGCTGGCGTGCGGGCTGGGCGGTGCGAAGGCGACCAGCTGCGTGCCCGGGATGACGCCGGCGCTGGCCTCGCGCAGGCGGTCCGCACTGTCGGCAAGGCGCTGCGCCTGCAGTTGCGCATGCCGTCCGGCGCTGGCTTGTGCGCGCTGTTTCTGCAGTCCCAGCAGGATCGGTGCCTGGTTGGCATCGCGTGCGCTGCGTGCGCCGCGCGACTGCCGCTGCTGGGCGCGTTCGTGCAGTGCGCGCGCATGCCGTTGCTGCTGCCGGTGTTGCTGTCGCGCATGGTCCAGCTGCGCCTGCGCGGCGGCTTCCTGCACGGCCTTGGCGTGGACGTAGTCTGTGTAGCCACCGCCGAAACGCTGCAGCCCGTGCGCATCCAGTTCGACGATGCAGGCCATCTGGCCCAGCAGTTCGCGGTCATGGCTGATCACCAGCAGCCCGCCGCGCCAGCGCTGCAGTGCTTCGCGCAGCTGGGCACGCCGCCGTGCGTCAAGGTGGTTGCTGGGTTCGTCCAGGATCAACCAGTCTGCGCCACTGGCCCATGCGCCGGACAACGCCACCTGCATCGCCTGCCCGCCACTCAGGCGCGCGGCGGGATCCTCCGGCTGCAGGTCGGCGGGCAGCCCGCTGCGCTGCCACTGCAGGCGCAGTTCTTCGCGCAGGTCCCAGCGCTCCCCGACGCGGTTGAAGTCTTCGATGTCGACCTGCCCTGCGCCGATCCGCTCCAGCGCATCCAGCACATCGCCGACACCGGCCAGGTCGGCCACGCGTCCTTGGGGTGCGCCACTCAGCGCGGGCAGCAGGAACACCCGCCCACCGCCATGGCAGCGGCCGGACGTGGGCGCCTGGCTGCCGGCGAGCACGCGCGCGAGCACGCTCTTGCCGACCCCGTTGGCGCCGACCAGTCCGGTGGCAAGAGGATCGAAAGTGAAAGACAGCTCGGTAAACAGTGCACGCCCATCAGGCAGGCGGCAGGTCACGCGTTCAAGCGTGAGCGGATGCGTGGTCATGCAGACCTCCAACAGATGCCATCGACTCCCCCTGCGTACAGGGGCGGGAGAAGAATCAGGCCGTCGACGAAGACGGCGGCATCAGTGGCGCATTGGCGTAAGCCTCCAAATGGATACGCCGATTATAGGACGGCCGCATGAACCGTATGAAGACGGCTACTGTCCGGGCTGGCGTTGGGTGTTCTGCATGTCTTCGCGTGCCGCGCCATACAGTTCCTGGCGGCGCTTGTGGAAGGCGATGAATTCCTCGCGCGGCAGTGCCTTGGCGAACAGCCAGCCCTGGGCGAATTCCACCTGCCGGCTGTGCAGGTAGGCCAGCTGGTCTTCGGTTTCCACGCCTTCGGCCACCACGAACAGCCCCAGCGTCTTGGCCATGTCGATGATGTGGCCGGTGACCGGGCTGGTGGCGCTGTCGGTACCGATTGCATCGATGAACGATTTGTCGATCTTCAGCGCGTCCAGTGGCAGCTGCTGCAGGTACTGCAGGTTGGAGTAGCCCACGCCGAAATCATCGATGGCCACCGCGTGCCCGGAATGTCGCGCCGCGGAGATCACCGCACGCGCCTTTTCGATGTCCATGAAGCCGCGCTCGGTGGCCTCCAGCCAGATCTGCTGGTTGGCAATGCCGGTGCCGGCCAGCTTGGCGGCGATGACCTTCAGCGCACGGCCGCTGATCATGTCTTCCGGTGCCAGGTTGATGGCGATGTGCGCGCTGCGGTCGCCGACCAGCAGGTCGCGCATGTCAACGATCACCCGCTGGATCACTTCGTCGGTGATCGCCCCCACCAGCCCGCTGGCTTCGGCCAACGGAATGAACAGGTCCGGCTGGACTTCGCTGCCGTCGGCGCGACGCCAGCGCACCAAGGCTTCGGCGCCCACGCAGATGCCGGTTTCCAGCTCGATGATCGGCTGGTAGACCACGTACAATTCGTTGCGGCGGATGGCATGGCTCAGCTCGCCTTTGAGGGAATAGCGCCGCCGCGACAGGGCGATGGTGCATGCGATCGCCGCTGCGCCCAGCAGCAGGCTGATCGGCACCAGCACCCAGGCCTGCTGCAGGAAGATCCCTGCCATCCCGGTGCGTGGCGTGGTCACGATGGCCAGCCACGCTTCGCTGCGTGCACTGGCGAACAGGAGCGTGCCGTCATCACCGGTGCGTGGGTCGCGCAGCAGCGACTGCAGCAGCGCCTGGTCGGGCAGTGACTGCTGGGCGATCAACCGTCCGTCCGGGGTGGCGACGGCGATGCGGATGTCGCGCGTACCGATCAGGTCGACGAAATGGAACGGATCCATCAACGCCTCGTAGTCGCCCAGCCGCAACGACAACATGCACCGTCCGTAGGGTGCGCGCGGTTCCTGGTCCAACCGCAGGGTGGCGCCGTCGGCGGTGGTGTGGTCCGGCTGGCCGGGCGCGAATACCGCGACCGGACGGCCCCACGAGGTGCAGCGCACGCGCCCCTGCTGGAAATAGCTGATCTGGTCCACCGACGAGGTGGTGACCACCCGGGTCTGCATCAGCTGGATGTGCTCCGGGCTGCAGGGCGCCAACGGGGTGTGCTGCATGGCCTGCAGTGCAGAGAGCGCCTGCAGGTAGGAGTGGTCGGCCCGCTCCAGGGCGCGTTCGGCGGTTTCGCGCAGCTGGGCCTGTGCCGTGTTGGCGGCGTGATGCCAGCTCAGCCAGGTCATCATCGCCAACGGCAGCGCAGCGGCGAGCAGTCCCACCAGGGCGGTCAACAGCAGCATGCGCGGGCGGTTCATCGACAGCTCCGTGTCCAAGGGGAGGCGTTGGGCCAGGCACTGCCTGCAGGTGTGCCTTGCCCACCAGCGTAGCGGAACGCTGTGGTGGATTGGGGGCGGCCGGCGGGCGCGCCCCCGGTGTGGGCTGTCTGCCACGCAGGGCGTCGGCCAAGGCGGCCAGAAACGTCAGCCGGCGTCTTCACTGGGGATTCCGCGTCCGCGGAACACCATGCCGCCGACCTCCCTGCTGATGCTCCTGCCGATGCGCGTGCCTGCCTGCTTCTGTGTGCTGTTGTTGGCCGTTGCGTGCGGGCCGGCGCAGGCGCGCACGGTGTACCGCTGCGTGCAGGGCAACACGGTGAGCATGGCAACCGCGCCGGAGCCAGGATCGCGTTGCACGGCCAGAGAGATCGATGACAGCGCCGTGCAGGCGCCCAACCTGTGGGGAAACATGGGGGTGTTCAGCGGCACCCTGTACGAACGCGAGCAGGACGGCAGGCTGGTCTACTCCACCCGCAACCTGCCCGGATCGCGGGTGTACCTGAAGTTCACCGTGGCCACCCCGCCTGGCGAGCCGGCGCATGCCGGGCTGGGGCGCGTCGGCGCGGCACAGCTGGCACCGCATGCGAAACAGTTCAAGGCGGCGGCCAAGGCCACGGGCGTGGAGGACGCCTGGCTGCGTGCGATCGCCCATGCAGAGAGCGGCTTCGATGCGGCCGCGGTGTCGCCCAAGGGCGCGCAGGGGGTGATGCAGCTGATGCCGGACATCGCCAGCGACTACGGCGTGCAGGACCCGCTGTCGGCCGCGCAGTCGATAGATGGCGGTGCCCGCCACATGCGCGCGCTGCTGCGGCGCTACAAGGGCGATCACGTTCTGGCGGCGGCGGCCTACAACGCGGGCATCGGCGCGGTGAGCCGCTACAACGGCGTGCCGCCGTATGCCGAAACGCTCGCCTACGTGGAAAAAGTGATGGCACTGTACGCGCGCTACCGCGAGGCGATGGGCTTCCGCAGCGAAGTTCCCGCACGTTGAGTCGGCGGCCGGTATCCGCCCTGCACCGGACTGCCTTGGCGCGCGTTGCGGCAGCGGCTATCGTCGTCGCTGCGAAAAAACGAAAGGATGCAGATGGTGCGTGTGCGATGGATCATCGGAGTTGCCGCGGTTACCACGCTCGCCGTTGCGGCGACCTTCCTGCCGCGACCGGTCACCGAGGCGGTGCCGGCAGGACCGGCGCCAACCCCGCTGGGGTGGACCGCGCAGCTGCAGCCGTTGGCCGGCGATGGCGTGCCGGGGCTGCGTGATGGGGCGCCAGCGCAAGCGCGTTTTTCCGATCCGTACGCGCTGCTTGCGCTCGACGATGGCGGTCTGCTGGTGGCCGATGCCGGCGACAACAACCGGATCCGCCGTATAGCAGCGGATGGCAGCGTGTCCACGCTGGCCGGCAGCAGCGAGGGGCTGGCCGATGGGTCGGCGCTGCAGGCCCGTTTCCATACCCCTTCCGGGCTGGCGCGTGACGCGGCCGGCGCAGTGTACGTGGCAGACACCGGCAACCATGCGATCCGCCGCATAGGGCTGGATGGCCAGGTCACCACGCTGGCCGGCGGCACCCGCGGCTTCGCAGATGGCCCTGCGGCACAGGCCCGTTTCGATGGCCCGATGGGCGTGGCGGTGGATGCGCTCGGCAATGTCTACGTGGCCGATACCTGGAACGACCGCATCCGGGTGATCAGCCTGGATGGCGTGGTGCGCACCCTCGCCGGCGGGGGCGAGCCGGCGCACATCGATGGCTTCCCCGGCGTGGCCCGCTTCGATACTCCGGTGGCCCTGGCGTGGGACGGCGACGGCGCGCTGCTGGTAGCCGACTTCCATAACAACGCGATCCGCCGGGTCGGCATGGACGGGCAGGTGGATACGCTGGTGCCGTCCTCCAACGTGATCAATGGTCCGCTGTCGCTGGCGCGCAGCCATGACGGCGTGCTGTACGTGGGCGACCGCAGCGGGCGCATCGTCCAGGTATCGGCGCAGGGCCACCAGATCGCGCTGGTCGGCACCGGTCAGGTACCGCGGCTTGCCCGCCCCAGTGGCTTGGCGGTAGCCGCCGATGGCAGCCTGCGGGTGGCCGATGCAGCGGCGTGGCGCCTGCACCGGGTGGCCGCGTTGGATGCGGGCCAGGCGCCTGCACCGGCACGGGTGGGGCCGGCCGATGATGCGCCGTTGCCACGCACCGAGGGCCGCTGGCCGCTGGCGCCGCAGCAGGGCTGGCACGAGGTGGTGGGCACGCTGGGCGAGGTACGCGGCAACTTCAAGGGCGAGAGTCGCCACCACCTGCATGATGGCTTCGACGTGCGCGGCGATGTCGGCCAGACCGTGCTGGCGATCGCCGATGGCAAGATCGACAGCCCGTTGTCCAGTTGGACCGTGGGTGGACAGGCCGAAGGGCTGGAGGTCGGGCCGCTGCGTTATCTGCACATGCGGGTAGGCCGCGATCCGCGCGGGGTGGCCTTCGACGAACGCTGGCAGCAACTGTTCAATGCGGAGGGCAAGCTGGAGCGCATCCGCCTGCGCCGCGGCACGCGGATCCACGCCGGCGACCGTCTGGGCAGCATCAACAGCCAGGCACACGTGCACCTGAGCGTGGGCAGCAGCGGCTTCCAGCGCAATGCCGCGCTGCTCGGGTTCAACGGCTTCGTGGACAGCGTGGCGCCGCGCATCACCGATGTGGCGCTGCTGGATGACGCCGACCAGCCGCTGCGCGCCGATGCGCAGGGACGCGTGCCGGTGTCACGCAGTGGGCGCGGCGTGCAGATCGTGGTGGAGGCCTGGGACCAGGTGGACGGCAACCTGCCGCGCCGACGGCTGGGCCTGTACCAAGTGGGTTACCAGATACGGGATGCGGCCGGGCAGCCGCTGGCCGGCTACGAGCAGCCGCGCTGGAACATCGTGTTCAACCGCATGCCCCCGCAGCAGCAGGCGGTGCGCGTGGCGTATGCGCCGGACAGTGGCATCACCGTGCACGGCAGCGCGGTCACCCGCTTCCGTTACCTGGCGACCAACACCGTGCGCGATGGACTGATGGCGGCAGGGCGCTGGCAGGCAGCGGCCTTGCCCCCGGGTGAGTACGTGATCCGGGCGCACGCGCGCGACCACAGTGGCAACGATGCGCTGGGCGGGCGCGACCTGCGCGTGGTGCTGGTCGACTGAGCAGTTGGGTGCGGTCTCTGCTGCGGCGCTGGCTCAGGCGCCGAGGCGCCGCCGTTCGGCGTCGAGGTCTTCCAATGGACGCACTTCGATGCTGCCAAAGCGTGCCCACGGGAAGCCGCGGGCGATGCGCAGGGCGCTTTCGTGGTCGGGTGCCTGGATCAGGTTGAACCCGGCCAGCAGTTCGCGGGTTTCAGCGAAGGGACCGTCCAGTACGCGTTCCTCGCCACTGCGTACCCGCACTGTGCGGGCCTGTTCGATCGGCTGAAGTTTCTGCGATGCCAGCAGCGTGCCTTCGGCCTGCAGCGCATCGGCATGCTGCAGGCATGCCCGCATCAGCGCATCGAATTCCTCGCTGGGCAGGGCGCCGAGCAGGGCGGGGTCGATATAGATCAGCAGGGCGTACTGCGGCATGGCGGATGTCCGTGGGCGGCGGGTGCCCATGATCGCGCAGACCCGTGCCAGGCTGTGTTGCGGCGCCGCATCGGCGCGTGCTGCGTGGCCCTGCACGTGACCGGATGGCGGGTGATCCAGCGTTTGCGGGGGATGTCGATTTCCCTGCCCGTGGTTCGTCGACATCATGAAGGCCGGGCACTACTGGCCATTTTGGGAGCGTAGACATGAAGGTGATGGTTTTCGTCAAATCCAATGCCAGGATCGAGGCGGGCACCCTGCCCAGCACCGATCAAATAACGGCCATGGGCCATTTCAACGAAGCGCTGGTGCGCGCCGGGATCCTGCTGGCGGGGGAAGGGCTGCATGCCAGTGCCCGAGGCAAACGCGTGCGCTTCGGCGAGGCCGCGCCGCAGGTCGAAGCCGGACCGTTTGCCGATCCCGACTCACTGGTGGCAGGCTTCTGGCTGTGGCAGGTGCGCTCGCTGGAAGAGGCGCTGGAGTGGGCGCAGCGCGCTCCCTTTGCGCCGGGCGATGTGCTGGAACTGCGCCCGCTGATGGCCGAAGAAGATTTCGGTGAGGCCTTCACCGCCGAACTGCGCGAGAAGGAACAGCGCCTGCGCGAACACAGCGCCGCGCGCTGAGCTTGTTCCATCAATCCACGATTGCACCGGAGTATCGAAGATGAAACTGATTCCTTTCCTTGGCTTCAAGGGCCAGACACACGAAGCGATGGCGTTCTATGCCCAGGCGCTGGGCGGCAAGGTCACCGCGGAAATGCAGTACCGCGACATGCCGCCGTCCGACGGTTCGCCCGGCTGCAACGAGATGCCGCCGGAGACCCTGGATCATGTCGCGCATTCGCAGCTGGAGGTGGGCGCGGCGGTGCTGATGGCTGCCGATGGCCCCGGCGAGGACGGCGGTGGGAGCACCACCATCAACGTGGACGTGGATACCCCGGAGGAAGCCGAGCGGGTATTCGCCGCGCTGGCCGAAGGCGGGGTGGTGCACATGCCCATGGCCGAAACGTTCTGGGCGCATCGCTGGGGCATGCTGCAGGACCGCTATGGCAAGCCGTGGATGGTCAACTGCATGAAGACGCCCTGAGCATGCAGGAGCGGCTGCAGGCATTGTGGCGGATGGAGTCGCCGGGGTTGATCGCGCGCCTGGCACGGATGTTGGGCGGTGACGTCGGCCGGGCCGAGGAGCTCGTGCAGGACTGCTGGCTGGCCGCGCTGGAGCGTTGGCCGCTGGAGGGCATGCCGGACAATCCAGGAGCCTGGCTGATGACCGCTGCGCGCAACCGTGCCATCGATGTGCTGCGCCAGCGCCAGCGGATTGCCGGGCAGCATGCGCGATGGGGCGAAATGCTGCATCCAGCTGCGGCGTCAGCGCCGGATGACAACGATGCGTTGCGCGATGACATCGGCGATGACCTGCTGCGACTGGTGTTCGTGGCCTGCCATCCGGTGCTGTCGGCCGATGCGCGGGTGGCGCTGACCCTGCGGCTGCTGGGCGGGCTGACCACGCAGGAAATCGCCCGCGCGTTCCTGCAGCCCGAACCGACCATCGCCCAGCGCATCGTGCGCGCCAAACGCACGCTGGAACGCAGCCAGGTGGCCTTCGAGGTGCCGCGCAGCGCCGAGCTGCCGGCGCGCCTGCACTCCGTGCTGGAAGTGGTATACCTGGTATTCAACGAGGGCTACGCGGCCAGCCACGGCGAAGACTGGATGCGCCCGGCGCTGTGCGAGGAGGCGCTGCGGCTGGGGCGGGTGCTGGTGGCGCGGCTGCCTGCGCATGCGGCGGTGCACGGGCTGCTGGCACTGATGGAACTACAGGCCTCACGCGGCGCCGCGCGCACCGATGCGGACGGGCGTGCCGTGCTGCTGGAGCAGCAGGACCGCGCGCGCTGGGACTGGCTGCAGATCGAGCGTGGCCTGGCGGCACTGCAGCGTGCGCGGGAGTTGCGCGGTGACGATGATCGCTATGTGCTGCAGGCCGGCATCGCTGCCTGCCATGCCCGTGCGCGGGTTGCCGCGCACACCGATTGGGCGGCGATAGCGGCGCTGTACGACCGCCTGCTGCAGGTGCAGCCGGGCCCGGTGGTGGCGTTGAACCGGGTGGTGGCGGTGCTGCGCGCGGAGGGCCCGTTGGTGGCTTGGGGGCAGCTGCAGCCGCTGCTGCTGGAACCGCGGCTGCAGGCGCACGCGCCGTTGTGGGTAGTGCGCGGGGAGGTGTTGGCGCGGCTGGGGCGTGGTGAAGATGCGCGTGCTGCGTTCCTGCACGCGGCGCGGTTGAGTGGAAACGCGCGCGAACGCGAGGCGCTGTTGGCCCGCGCGGATGCGCTTCGGTGATGCCTGGGGATTGACGGCCAGCGGCCGTCACTACCGTTGCGTGCGGCCATCACTACCGGGGCAGGCAGCGGCTACACTCGAGGTCTTGTCGCAGTCCCTGCTGGAGAGAGCAATGAAGCGAGTGGTAATGAGCGTGCTGGCCCTGTCGGTGTCCACCGCGGTGATGGCGGCGACGCCGAAGTTCGACGGCGCGCGGATCTCCGCCGACGTCAAGGAACTGGCCTCCGATGCCTACGAAGGCCGCTCCCCGGCCACCGCCGGCGAGGCGAAGACCATCGCCTTCCTGAGCCAGCAGTTCGCTGCCGCCGGCCTGCAGCCCGGTGGTGACGTGCAGGATGGCAAGCGCCTGTGGACCCAGGCCGTGCCGTTGCTGAAGGGCGACATCGTCGGCACCCCGCAGCTGTCCCTGCAGCAGGGCGGCAAGGCCGTGCCGCTGGAGCAGGGCAAGCAGATCGCCGTGCGCGCGGCAATGAACGGTGCCCACCAGGTCGACATCAGCAAGGCCCCGCTGGTATTCCTCGGCTACGGCGTGAAGGCACCGGAAAAGAACTGGGATGACTTCAAGGGCGTGGACCTGAAGGGCAAGATCGCGGTGGTGCTGATCAACGATCCGGACTTCGAGACCGGCCAGGGCGACTTCGACGGCAAGGGCATGACCTACTACGGTCGCTGGACCTACAAGTACGAAGAAGGCGCACGCCAGGGCGCGCTCGGCGTGCTGATCGTGCACGAGACCGCACCGGCATCGTATGGCTGGGCCACCGTGGCAGGTTCCAACACCAACACCATGTTCGACGTGGTGCGTGAGACGCCGGCCGAAAGCCACCCGTTGCTGGAAGGCTGGATCCAGCGCGACCTCGCGGTGGACCTGTTCCGCTCGGCCGGCCTGGATTTCGAGGCGCTGAAGCAGCAGGCGCAGCAGCGTGACTTCAAGCCGGTGCCGCTGACCGCTGCCAGCCTGGATGCGAAGTACGCGGTGAAGACCGAGGTGATCACCTCGCACAACGTGGCCGCGCGCCTGGAAGGCAGCACGCACGCCGATGAGACCGTGGTGTACAGCGCGCACTGGGACCATATCGGCGTGGGTGAGCCGGATGCCCGCGGTGACCGCATCTTCAATGGGGCGCTGGACAACGCCAGCGGCACCGCGTCGCTGGTAGAGCTGGCGCGGGGCTTCGCCAAGGCGCCCAGGCCGCAGCGTTCGCTGCTGTTCCTGGCGGTGACCGCCGAAGAGAAGGGGCTGCTGGGGTCGGAGTACTACGCGACCCATCCGCTGTATCCGCTGGAAAAGACCGTGGCGGTGATCAACATGGATGGCATGGCGCCGTTCAGTCCATCACGCGATTTCGGCATCTACGGCACTGCGCGCTTCGAGCTGCTGGACCAGTTGAAGACCGTGGCGCAGCGCTGGGACATCCGCTATACGCCGGATCCGAAACCGGAAGCCGGCCTGTTCTTCCGCTCCGACCACTTCCCGTTCGCCAAGCGTGGCGTTCCGGCGCTGTCCTGGTCGGCCGGGCAGGACTGGGTGGACGGCGGTATCGCGGCGGGTAAAAAGGCATCGGACGACTACACCGCCAAGCGCTACCACCAGCAGGGCGATGAGTGGCAGCCGGACTGGAAGTTCGCTGGCGCTGCGCGTGATCTGGAGGTGCTGTACACGCTGGGTAGCGAGCTGGCGAACTCACGTGCGTGGCCGAACTGGAACGCCGAAGAAGCCTTCCGCGCGGTGCGCGACCAGAGCGCTGCGCAGCGCCGCTGAGGCGGGGGTTGCAGCGCCGGGCCATGCTCGGCGGGTGGCGGGAAGAGCGTGACGACCAACGGTCGTCACCCACCGGGGCCGGGGCGGCCGTCACTACGGGGGGCGGTTGGTCGGCTGATTCCCGGCTTTCGTCGCCGGATGCTTGCGGTGGTGGGCTGGCGCACTATGCTCGGCCCATTCCTTCGTGAAGGCCGCCTCCGTGTTCCCCAGCGTCTCCTTGATCTTCCGACACCTGTTGGCCTGGACGGCGGCGCTGATCGTGGCCGGCATGGTCTGGAGCGGGCTTTTCAGCGGCATGAACGATGGTCCGGGCTGGGTGTTCGGGCTGCTGGCGATGTTCCTGATGCTGTCCGCGCTGGGCAGCGCGATCACCCATGTGCGTCGGGTGTGGCTGGTGGCCGGCAAGCTGGACGGCAGCACGCTGTCCAGCCGCCAGCGGCGGCAGATCGAGCTGCCGATGGATGCCGGCCCGGCGTTTGCCCTGCTGGAATCGGCGATTGCCGAACTGCCGCGGGTGGAAGACATCGAGAGTGCAGCAGGCAGCCTGCAGGTACGTGCCTACGTGCGCCGGGTGGATCCCTGGAATGGCCGCCAGCCTTCACGCTGGAACCTGCCGGCGCGGCTGGCGATCAAGCGCAACAGCATCCTGGCGACCATCACCCCGGGCCAGGGCACCAGCACGGTGACGCTGTTGTTCGAACCCGATGCCGGCTGGTGGGCCGACCTGCTGGCACTGGATGAGGGCAGCAACTACGAGAACGCCGAGGCCGTGACCCGGGCCGTCAGCCGCCGCGTGGCCGACCAGCGTCGCGACGAACAGGCCGCTGCCGAACAGACCTACGTGGAAAAAGAGCTTTCGGTCGCGCGCCTGAACCTGCTGCACGCGCAGGTGGAACCGCACTTCCTGTACAACACGCTGGCCAATGCGCAGGTGCTGACGCGCACTGATCCGGCACGTGCGGACGTGATGCTGGGCCACCTGATCCAATACCTGCGTAGTTCGTTGCCGAGCATGGACGAGTCGGTGTCCACGCTGGGCGTGGAGCTTGAGCGTACCCGTGCCTATCTGGAAATCCTGCGCATCCGCATGGGCGCTCGGTTGGGCGTGGAGGTGCAGGTGCCCGATGCGCTGCACCGCGTGCAGCTGCCTTCGATGGCGCTGCAGACGCTGGTGGAAAACGCAGTGAAGCATGGCCTTGAACCCAAGCCCGGTGGCGGTACGATCTGGATCATCGCGCGGGCCTTCGATGACCACGTCACCGTGACCGTGGCCGACGACGGCCTGGGCTTCGGCCACGGCACCAGCGGTACCGGCATCGGCCTGAAGAACCTGCGCGAACGCCTGCGCCTGACCTGCGGTGAGCAGGCGGGGGTGGCGATCGTCGCCAACTTCCCCAGCGGCGTGGCCGCCACCATGACCCTGCCGCAGGTGGCCAAGGAGCCGCGCCATGCCGCTTGATGCCTTGATCGCCGAAGACGAAGAGCTGCTGCGCAGTGCGCTGGCGGACCAGTTGCGCCGGCTGTGGCCGGAGCTGCGCATCGTGGCCGAGTGCGAAGACGGCGCCAGTGCGCTGGAGCAGTTGGCCGAGAAGCAACCGGACATCGCCTTCCTGGATATCCGCATGCCCGGCATCAGCGGCATCCAGGTGGCGCGCGCGCTGGGCGAGCTGAGCGCACGCACGCAGGTGGTGTTCGTGACCGCCTACGACCAGTACGCGATTGATGCCTTCGAACAGGGCGCCATGGACTACCTGCTCAAGCCGGTCAGCGACGAGCGCCTGCTGGCCACGCGCGAACGACTGCTGGCGCGCCTGCCTTCAGCGCGCAACGACGATGCGGTGCTGGAGCGGCTGCTGCAGCGCCTCGGCAACGGGCAGCCGCACGCCGACACCCCGCCGCTGGCTTGGATCACTGCAAGCAATGGACGCGATACCGTGCTGATCATGCTGGAAGACGTGGTGTATTTCCGCGCGGACAACAAGTACACCACGGTGGTTACCGCGGCCGGGGAAAGCCTGTTGCGCACCCCGTTGCGCGAGCTGCTGGAGGCGCTGGATGCGCGGCAGTTCCGGCAGGTGCATCGCTCCACCATCGTCAACATGAAAGCCGTGGCGGCGGTCAGCCGCGATGACACCGGACGCGGCGTGCTGCGCCTGCGCGACCGGCCTGAAACGCTCACCGTCAGTCAACCGTTCATGAGCCTGTTCCGCGGCATGTAAAGCCGCCCCGGGCCAACAAGGAAGGACCGTGCCATGCGTTATCTCACCACGCTGCTGAGTTGCCTGCTGTCGTTGTTCGGTTGCCAGGACAAGGTCACCAGCACCTCGATCACCCGCGTCAGCGAACAGGGTATCGACCAGCTGTTCAGCCGCACCTCGGTGCGCGCGGAAAGCGCGTCGTTCAACTGCGTCCGCAGCGCCAGCGGGCGCTGCTATTACCAGGTCTTCAAGGAAACCTGCGACAGCCAGCAGCGCTGCGAACGCGGCAGGCTGCAGGCCTTCGACATCCGCGCTGGCCACTCCCAGAAGCGCGAAGGCCTGCCGCAAGGCTTCAGGAGCTGCGTCAGCAGCAGCGCCAGCGTCCCCTGCCAGTAACCGTCAGAAGGCCGGTTGCAGGGTGAGGTCGCGGTGGCTGCTGGTTTCGCCGACGTGGTTGAGGCGGCCGACCAGTTCGCTGTGCTGCCGCATGCGCCCGATCTCGGTCATGATGCGGATGTCTTCGTGGCGCAGCTCACGCCGGCTGGTGACGGCCTGCTTGTAATCCAGCACTTCCGGATAGTGCTCGGCCATGCCCAGCGCATCGGCCACGCATTCCACGCTGTCGGCGCTGGAGGTGATGCGCGCGCGGCTGTTGAAGGCCTTCATCCAGCGTTCGAAACCGGCCTGCTGGTCGAACATGTTGGCCATGAACCAGATCACGAACAGGATCGAGACCCACGAACCGATGATGATCACCACGCGGGTGAAGGTGATATGGAAGTCATCGCGCCACAGGTAGTTGGCGATCAGGCCGAGGATGAGCAGGGAGGAGGCCTGCCAGCCGACGATGGAGGCCATCAGCCACTGGCATTTCGCCTGCGCCAGCACGGCGACCTCGTCGCGGATCTGCTGTTCGCTCATGCCGCGCCAATGGGCGACCTGTTTTTCGAACGGACTGTGGTACAGCTCGTTGTCGCGCAACAACAATCCTAGACCTTTGAACAAAGCAATCATGGCGGGCTCCCTGTTGGAACGTGCGGCGATGCGTTGAGCGGTGAGGCGGATTCAGTTCTAGCACTTCCAGCGAGGCGTGCAATAAGGGCGGCGCGAAGATCGCGGGGGCGGCCGGGATGAATACGTGGACAGCCGACGGGCGTGATGCGATGCAGCATCGGCGGAATGCCCTGCGACAAGATGTCGCAGTGGAAATCGTGCTGCGGCCGCACATCCTTGGCTGCGGCGGACAACGTGAGGCGTAAGGTCACCGCCGATGACCGACAATGGGCCGGAAACGCGCAATCTGCGCTGACCCGCCGAGTCCCGAGCCGCCGCATGTCTTCTCCGCTCTCTCCGCTGACCGCCCCGATCCGCCGCTGGGTACTGGACGCCTTCCCGCGCGGCCAGAGTGGCATCGACTATGACCACCCGGCGGGCGATCCTGGCTGGTTCGGGCCGGACAGCATGACCTGGCGGGTGCATGCCGAACTGCCTTCGATGCTGGCTGGTGGGCTGTGCGCGTTGATGCTTCAGCTGTTGCATCCGCGTGCGCTGGCCGGGGTGTATGACCATTCCAATTTCCGCGAAGACCTGGTCGGCCGGCTGCGCCGCACCACCGCGTTCGTGGCTGGCACCACCTACGCGCCGACAGCCGAGGTGGAAAAGCTGGTTTCGCGTGTGCGCCGCATCCATGCCAACGTGCGTGGCAGCGTGGATGGCGTGCCCTACGCGGCGGATGATCCGGCGCTGTTGACGTGGGTGCACGTGACCGAGGCCTATGGTTTCCTGCAGGGTTTCCGGCGCTACGGGCGTGCGGTGCCCGGGCCGCTGGCCGACCGTTACTACGATGAATACCGGCGCGTGGCCGAGGCCTTGGGCGCCACCGGCGTGCCGCGCAGCGAAGCCGACGTGGACGCTTGGTTCGCGCTGCAGCAACCGCAGCTGCGGCTGGATGAGCGGGCCCGCGAGGTGTTGCAGGTACTGCAGTCGGTGCGGCTGCCGGTACCGGTGCCGGGCCTCTCGCGCGATGTGTTCCTGGGCGCGGCGGCGGCCTTGTTGCCGCCCTGGGCAGGCGGGATGCTGGGGCACGGGACGAAGCAGCGACTGCAGGCGCGCGCTTCGATGCGCGTGCTGCAGGGCGCGGCGCCATTGTTCCGCCGCGCGCTGCCGGATGGCCTCGCCAGCCGCGCGTGTGCGCGGATGGGGGTCGGGGTGGAGGTGCTGAAGGTGTGGCCTGGGGGAGCGTGACGACTGACAGTCGTCACCCACCAGGCCGGATCACCCACCAGATCGGATCATCCACCAGACCTGCTGCTTACCAGACCTTGACGCGCTTTTCCGGGGCCAGGTACAGCTTCTGGCCTTCCTTGACCTCGAAGGCCGGATACCAGGCATCGAGGTTGCGCACGGTCAGCGCACGGAACTGGCCCGGCGCGTGTACGTCGGTCAGCAGGGAATTGCGCAGTGCCTGTTCGCGGCTCTTGCTGCGCCATGCCTGGGCAAAGCCGAGGAAGAAGCGCTGGTCCGGGGTGAAGCCTTCCAGCGTTTCGCCCGGCTTGCCCTGCAGCGACAGCTGGTAGGCATCGTAGGCGGTGCCGAGGCCGGCCACGTCGGCGATGTTCTCGCCCAGCGACAGGCGCCCGTTGACGTGCACGCCGGGGAACGGCTCGTAGCTGCTGAACTGTGCCGCCAGCGCGTCGCCGGCCGCGTTGAACTTCTCCAGGTCCTGCGGCGTCCACCAGTTGTGCAGCCGGCCGGTTTCGTCGAACAGCGCGCCGGCGTTGTCGAAGCCGTGGCTGATTTCATGGCCGATCACCGCACCGATGGCGCCGTAGTTCACCGCATCGTCGGCCGCACCGTCGAAGAACGGCGGCTGCAGAATGGCGGCCGGGAATACCAGGCGGTTTTCCAGTGGCACGTTCATCGCATTGATGGTCTGCGGCAGCATCGCCCACTCGCCGTGGTCCGGGGCCTTGCCCAGCTTGGCCAGGTTGCGCTGGTATTCGAACTGCTCGGCGCGCTGCGCGTTGCCGAGCGGATCATCGCGCTTGATCTCCAGGCCGCTGTAGTCACGCCAGCTGTCCGGGTAGCCCATGCCGACCTTCAGCCCCGCGACCTTGGCCTTGGCGCTGGCCTTGGTTTGCGGAGACATCCAGTCCAGTGCATCGATACGCTTGCCGAAGGCGGCGATGATGTTCTTCGCCATCTCGTCGGCACGTTCCTTGGTCTTGGCATCGAAGTGCTTTTCCACGTAACGCTTGCCGATGGCCTCGCCGATGGCATGGTTGGCATCGTCCACCGCGCGCTTCCAACGATCGCTCTGCTGCGGGGTGCCGCTCAGCGCGGTGCCATGGAAGGCGAAGCGCGCATCGGCGAACTTCTTCGGCAGGTAAGGGGCTGCGCGATCAAGCGCGTGGAAGGTCATGTAGTCCTTCCAGGCCTCCAGCGGCTCGGTGGCGACCAACCGCGACAGGCCGGCAACGGCCTTCGGCTGCCACACGATGAAGTCCTGCTGCTGCGACAGTCCGGACGCTTCCAGGAACGCAGCCCAGTCCATGCCGGGTGCCTTGGCGCTGAAGTCTTCGCGGGTCCACGGGTTGGCACCCTTGGCCACGTCGTTGGTTTCTTCCTGGGTGGCGTGCGCCTTGGCGATCCTGGTTTCCAGGGCGACGATGCGCTGCGCCTTGGCACCCGCATCGGCAACGCCGGCCAGGGTCAGCACCTGGCCGATGTATTCCTGGTACTGCCTGCGCAGCTCGGCCATGCGGCCATCGCCCAGGTAGAAGTCACGGTCCGGCAGGCCCAGGCCGCCCTGCACCAGGTAGGGCGCGGTGCGTGCCGGCTGCAGCAGGTCCACCGATACCCACAGGCCGAACAGGCGGTCGGTATAGAAATTGGTGGCATTGAGCAGGTCCACGTCGGCGCGCACGTCGGCACCCAGCGCCCGCGCCAAGGCGGCCTTGTCGGCCAGTGCGTCGATCGCCTGCAGCTGCGGCTGCACCGGCGCCAGCCCGCGCTGTTCAATCCCGGCTTCGTCCATGAAGGCGGCGTAGTAATCGCCGATCAGCTTGTCTTCGCCACTGGCCTGGGCGTTGTTGGCGGCACCTTCCAGGATGGCGCGGGTGTCGGCCTGGGTCTTTTCGGCGATCACGTTGAAGCTGCCGAAGCGCGAACGGTCGGCCGGGATTTCAGTGTTCTTGACCCAGGTGCCGTTGGCGAAATCAAAGAAGTTGTCGCCGGCGGCGATGCTGCGGTCCATGCCGTTGGCGTCGAAACCGAAACTGCCCAGCTGCGGCTTGGGCGCCTGCGCGGCCGCTGCCTGCTGCTGCGCAACGGGCGCGCTGGGCGGGGTGTCGCCGCTGCATGCAGCCAGCGAAAGGGACAGGCTGGCGGTGATCGCCAGCAGCAGGGGAGCGCGACGCAACGTGGGCATGAAGTACTCGGGCGACGGGAAACCGCCAGTCTAATCCCTGCTGGCGGGGCTGGTTGCAACGGCAACCGTACCGAAACCGGGGACGGCGTGTGCCGGATCTGGCTGAACAGGGTCGGGCACTCTTCCTGTCGTCATCGGCGTGATGCATGCTGCACGACGGGGCCGGGAGGAAGCGCGTTCGACGTGGTACCCCCGGAGAGTGCACAGCACGGTCAAGAAAGCCGATCCGCGGCCGCTTAGGTCTGGATCACAGGAAAACGTTAGCGCATGAGAGCACCAGGCCACCACAGCCGACGTTGCCATCGATGGCCGCACTGAGCCGCATGCTGGTTCGGCCGCAGCGTGCCCTGTTGTGGGGTGGAATGCTGCTCGGTCTGTTGTTCGCCGCCGGGCTGGCGACGATGCTGGCCAGTGACTTCCAGCGCCGGCAGGACGTTGCCCAGCGCCAGAGCCGCACCTTGGCCGTGGGCAGCCAGCGCCTGCTGTGGCTGGAGATGCGCAACCTGGAACGGGCGATGCAGGGCGTCGGCGCAGACGCTGCACAACTGTTCCGCAGCGTGCCCGAACAGGCACCGGAGCTGCTGGACCAGAACATCGCCGGCGTGCTGCACCGGCATGCCGAGCTGGACAGCGTCGTGGTGGTGGACCAGCACGGCCGCGCGCTGACCAGCGGCGTCGGCGACCTGCAGCTGCCGCTGTGGGTGGACGGGCAACGGCGTGGCAGTGGCAGTGACCTGTACCTGGGGCCGCCACAGCGACGCGACGGCTTGAACTGGGTGCTGCCGCTGGCCCTGCAGCTGGAACAGGACCGCTGGCTGCTGGTGCGCCTGCATACCAGTGAACTGCAGCGGATCATCGGCGGGCTGGATATCGGCACGCGTGGGGTGGTGTCGATCAGCGATGTGGAAGGCCATGTGCTGGCGCGCTCACCGATGGACGGCAACGTGGTGGGGCAGCGCTTCGGGTTGGCCCACCGCGAGACGCTGGGCAGTGATGCGGTGCGTTCGCTGGGCGTGGAAACCAGCCCGGTCGACGGGGTGGCGCGCATATCGGCGATGAGCACGCTGCATCAGTATCCGCTTGCGGTGTACGCCGGACTGGGCCACCGCGAAGTGCTGGCCGCATGGTGGCCTTACGTGTACGCCTCGGTGGCGATGTTGCTGCTGTACTGCGGGCTGCTGGCCGGCCTGGTGTGGGGAGTCGGCCGTGCAGCGCGGCGCCAGCATGTGCTGGCCGAGGAACTGCGCACCGGCCACGCCGAGCTGCTGCTGGCCCATCAGGTGGGTCATGTCTGCACCTGGCACGTGGATGAAGATGCCTGCCAGCTGCACTGGTCGCCGCTGGCCCGCGAGATCTTCGGCGTTGATGTCGATGCGCTGCCGTTGTCCGAGTTCTTCCAGCGCGTGCACCGCGAAGACGGCGTGCGCATGCAGGCGGCATTTGACCGGGCTTTCGCCGGTGATGCGGTGCTGGATGAGGTGTTCCGCATCGTGCTGCCGGGCGGCGACGTGCGCTGGGTGTCCGCACGCGGTCGGCGGGTGATGATCGGCGATCGCCAGCGGCGGATGATCGGTGCGATGACCGACATCAGCGAACGCTACCTGGCACGTGAGCGCGCCGACCAGGCCGAACGCCAGTTCCGCCTGCTGTTCGACCGCAATCCGGCGCCGTTCTGGGTGTTCGACCCGGATACGCTGCGCTTCCTGGAGGTCAACCAGGCCGCGGTCAGCCAATACGGCTATACCCGCGAAGAATTCCTGGCGATGAGCATCCTGGACATCCGGCCGCGCGAAGGCTGGGAAGAGATCCGCGGGGCGATCGCCGAAGCCCGCATCGGCGAGGTGCAGGACGCGAAAATCCGCCTGCACCAGCGCAAGGACGGCACTGTGTTCGAGGTGCGGGCGCATCTTTCGCGGCTGGATTTCGATGGACGCGCGGCTTGCCTGGTGCTCGCTGAAGACGTGAGCGAGCGCTTGGCCTACGAGCGTGAACTGGCCTACCACGCCAGCCACCATCCGCAGACCGGCCTGCTCAACACGCGGGCGCTGGCCGAAGCGTTGGACGAGTGTGGCGAAGGCTACACGGTGGCCTTCATCCAGTTGCGTGGGCTGCGGCTGATCTCCGATGCGTTGGGCAATGACATCGGTGATGCGGTGCTGCAGGCGATGGCCACGCGGCTGGGCGGGCTGGGCGCGCGGTTTGGCTGGCTGGCCTTCCAGCCGGCTGAAGACTTCGTGTTCGCCTTCAGCGATGCGCATGACGCGCAGAACGCGCTGGATGCGCTGGTGCAGATCGTGTCCGAGCCGGTGCGCGGGCAGGACTCGCTGCACCAGTTCGAGCCGAGCATCGGCGTGGCCGTGCACGCGCCCGGTGATGGGCTGGTGGCGGCGCAGGTGGTTGGCATGGCGGCGCAGGCCGCGCACAGCGCGCGCGCCGAAGGTGATGTGCTGGCGCGCTTCGACCCCAGCGTCAACGCGCGGCTGGCCGAGCGGCTGCGGCTGGCTGGCCGCATCCACAACGCCATCGATGCCGAGTTCGAGCTGTATTTCCAGCCGATCTGCCACGCCAGCGATGGCACGCCGGCCGCGCTCGAGGCGCTGCTGCGCTGGCCGCAGGCCGATGGCAGCTTCATCCCGCCGGGCGATTTCATCCAGCTGTGCGAAGACACCGGGCTGATCCTGGCGTTGGGGCGCTGGGTGATCCGTGCTGCCGCGCAGGCCCAGCGGCAACTGGTGGATGCCGGCTGGGCCGACCTGCCGATCGCGGTGAACGTATCGGCGGTGCAGTTCTTCAACAGCGACCTGGTCGGCGAGTTTGGCCGCGCGATGGAGGAGTTCGGGCTGGCACGCGGTGCGTTGCAGGTCGAGCTCACCGAGAGCAGCCTGATGCGCAAGCCGGCCCAGGCGATGCAGACCATGCAGCGGCTGCACGAACAGGGCATCTGCGTGTCGCTGGATGACTTCGGCACGGGTTTCTCCAGCATGTCCTACCTGCAGCACCTGCCGCTGGACATCCTGAAGATCGACCGCAGCTTTGTCGCCGATGTGGAGATCAATCCGCGCAATGCCTCGATCTGCCGCGCGCTGTTGTCGCTGGGCCACAGCATGGGCCTGACCATCATCGCTGAAGGCGTGGAGACGCCTGGGCAGTTGCAGTGGCTGGCCGCGCACGGTTGCGACCAGGTGCAGGGCTACCTGCTCGGCCGGCCGGCGCCGCTGAAGACGGTGATCGAGCGGCTGGACGCGGCGGAAGTGGTTCTGTAGCGCCGAGCCATGCTCGGCGGAATGCCTGCACCGCGCTTGGCGCTCGCCGAGCATGGCTCGGCGCTACCATCCTGCCGTTCGCATCTACGATTGTCTCTGCCCTGCAACAAACCGGTTCGGAGCACAGTATTTCTCGCGTGGGCTGCTGGCAATAAGCTGGCGCTGTGTCCTTCGAGGAGTCCGCCATGAGCCGCCTGCCCAGCCTGTACATCTCGCATGGTTCGCCGATGACCGCGCTGCAGCCCGGATTGGTCGGACAGCGGCTGGCCGAACTGGCGGCCGACCTGCCACGCCCGCGCGCCATCGTCATGGCCAGCGCGCACTGGCTGAGCGCGCATCCGCTGGTGGGCGCGCATCCGCTGCCGCCGACGATCCATGATTTCGGCGGCTTCCCGGAGGCGCTGTATCGCCTGCAGTACCCGGCACCGGGTGCGCCGGAGCTGGCGGCCCAGGTGCAGCAGCTGCTGCTGGATGCCGGCCTGCCGGCGCGCCTGGATCCCAGCCGCGGGCTGGATCACGGCGCCTGGGTGCCGTTGCGCTTCCTGTTCCCGGACGCTTCCATCCCGGTGGTGCCGCTGTCGCTGCAGCCGCAGCTGGGCCCGGCCCACCAGCTGGCGCTGGGCAGGGCGCTGGCACCGCTGCGCGAACAGGGCGTGCTGCTGGTGGGCTCGGGCAGCATCACCCACAACCTGCATGATTTCCGCCGTTACCAGGACGGCAAGGAAGCGCCCTACGTGCGGCCGTTCATCGGCTGGGTGGAGCAGCGCCTGGCCGCCGACGACGTGGATGCCCTGCTCGACTACCGGGCCCAGGCGCCGGGTGCCGCGCAGGCGCATCCCAGCGATGAACACTTGCAGCCGCTGCACTTCGCCATCGGCGCGGCAGGGGAGGGCGGGCTGGGGGCACGACGCATCGATGCGGGCATCGATGCCGGCATGCTGGCGATGGATCTCTACCGCTTCGACGGGGCCGGTGGTTTGCTGTCGCCCCGCTGAGTCCGCTCGCTGCAGGCGTGGGCCTGATCGCCGTGGTGTGCTAGTTTTTTCCGGTCACTGGCGCCTTGGTCGCACGGCCATCCTTCCCCCGTTGGCGCCGTCATCTGGATGATGCATGCACACCATTGAAGTGGTCCTGGCGATGCTGGTCGCCGTCGTGGCCAGCGGTTACCTGGTCCGCGTACTGCCGTTTTCGCTGCCCTTGCCGTTGGTGCAGATCGCGCTGGGCGCGGTGATTGCCGGTGTATTCAACCGCGGGCACGATCTCGACCCGGACATGTTCTTCCTGCTGTTCCTGCCGCCGCTGCTGTTCCTGGACGGTTGGCGCATTCCGAAGCAGGGTCTGTTCCGCGACAAGGGCGCGATCCTGGAACTGGCGTTCGGACTGGTTATTTTCACGGTGATCGGCGCCGGGCTGCTGATCCACTGGATGATCCCGGTGATGCCGCTGGCGGTGTGCTTCGCGCTGGCGGCGATCATCTCGCCGACCGATCCGGTGGCGGTGGGCGCGATCGCGTCGAAGGCGCCGATCCCCAAGCGGCTGATGCACATCCTGGAAGGCGAATCGCTGCTCAACGATGCCTCCGGCCTGGTCTGCTTCCGCTTCGCGGTGGCCGCGGTGATGACCGGTTCGTTCTCGCTGGCCACCGCCTCGATGACCTTCCTGTGGGTGGCTGCGGCCGGGCTGGCGGTCGGCGTGGCGGTGACCCTGGGGGTGTCCACCTTCCAGCGTTGGCTGTGGCGCCGCTTCGGCGAGGAGCCGGGCGCGGCGATGCTGGTCAACCTGCTGATTCCCTTCGCGGCCTATCTGCTGGCCGAAGAGATCAACGCATCGGGCATCCTCGCGGCAGTCGCGGCGGGCATCACGATGAGCTACGTGGAGCTGACCGGCCGCGTGTCCGGCAGCATGCGCGTGCAGCGTTCGGCGGTGTGGAACATGCTGCAGTTCAGCTTCAACGGCATCATGTTCGTGCTGCTGGGTGAACAGCTGCCGGGCATCGTGGAGCGTGCCGTGGCCACGATGAGCGAGAGCGGCCACCAGAGTCCGTGGTGGCTGGCGGTGTACGTGATCGTGATCAACCTGGCGCTGATCCTGCTGCGCCTGCTGTGGGTATGGCTGTCGCTGCGCTGGAACCTGCTGCGCGCGCGGCGTCGCGGCGACGAGCAGCGCCAGGCGCCGAACTGGCGGATCGTGGTGGCGACCTCGGTGGCCGGCGTACGCGGGGCGATCACCCTGGCCGGCGTGCTGACCCTGCCGTTGTTCCTGCCCAGCGGCGATCCGTTCCCGGCGCGTGACCTGGTGATCTTCCTGGCCGCGGCGGTAATCCTGTTCTCGCTGGTGGGCGCCAGCGTGGCCTTGCCGCAGTTGTTGAAAGGCCTGCAGCTGCCTGCTGATTCGGGCGAGCGCAAGGAAGAGGACGTCGCGCGCAAGTTGGCATCCAAGGCGGCGCTGGCCGGGGTGGAGCGGATGCGCCAGCAGCTGGTGCTGAACCAGACCACCGACAACGTGCAGCTGTACAACGATGCGGCATCACGGGTGAGCCTGCTGTACCAGCGCAACCTGGAAAAAGAGCATGGCCCGGATGCGGATCCGGAGAAGGTCAGGCGGATGGAACGCGGTTACCGCCAGCTGCGCGGCGCCGGGCTGACCGCCGAACGCGAGGAGCTGTTCCGGCTGACCCGTCGCGGACTGATCTCCGATGAGATATCACGCAAGTTGATCCGCAACCTGGACCTGCTGGAATCGCGGCAGAGGGAGTGAGGGCCAATGCCCTCACGGTAGCGCCGAGCCATGCTCGGCGGTTCTTGCCGCGGTGCCTGATACAGCCCGCCGAGCATGGCTCGGCGCTACCGTCGCGGCGCCGCGTTGGCCTCAGGCCTGCGGCTTCAGGTCGAGGTAGCGCACTTCGACGCTACCCTTGATCTTCAGCGTCATCGGGTTGCCGCGACGGTCGCGCGCCTTGCCGGCCTGCACGCGGATCCAGCCTTCGCTGACCGAATATTCTTCGACATCGGTGCGCTCGACATCATTGAAGCGCACGCCCACGCCGCGCTCCAGCGCCTGCGCATCGTGGTGGGGGCTGGCCGGGTTGATGGCCAGGTGGTCGGGAGGCGTATCGCTCATTTCAGGTTCACTGTGACGGCCACCAAGGCCGGCTTCATGGGGTGAAGGATACCTGTACGCGGCGCGCGACCCAACGCCGATGCTTCCGGCGGCGGCCGCCAGGCCTCAGAATGCGTGCCACAGCACCGTACCCGCAGGACCACGACCATGCCCGACAACAGCGATTATTTCGACTTCGAAGAAGACGCCCACGACTACGACGAGGACGATTTCGAGGCGCGTGCATGGAACCTGCTGGTGCTGATAAATCCCGGCGACGAAGAGCTGGCGCTGGCCCAGTTCAACCGCTGGCGCGAGCTGCTGGCCGAACAGGGCGAGCCGTTGGAGCCGGACAGCGACTGGATCCCGCCGTTGTTCACCGCGATCGGCTGGCAGAGCGGCTTCGAGGTGGAACGCGATGACCTGGAATCGCTGATGTCGGCGGTCAACGAGCTGTCGGCGCGCTTCAACCTGCAGGTGGACTGGGGCGGCGACCTGGACGACGAAGACTTCAGCATCGGGCTGGATGGCGTGCAGCTGATGTCCACCGCCTTCGACCGCCTGCGCGAGAACAATTACACGCTGTGGAGCGTGGATGCCGGCAGCGACGGCTTCACCGGCTGGATGGCACTGACCCGCGACGACGACGCGATGCTGGCGCTGTGTTCGCTGCTGAACGTGGAAGTGCGGCTGGGCAGCGATCCGTTCTGACCGGGCCGGATCCGGTGCCCGCTACTCGGGCTGGTACTGCGCGCGGGCGTTGGCGATCACCGCCTTGACCCGTTCGCGATCGGTATGCCGGGAAATCGGCTGCGCCCCGAGCGCGATGGCCTGCTCTCGAAGGGCCACGGTGACGTCGTAGTGCGCGCCGCTGGACTTGTTCTGGAAGGCGCGACGCGGGATGCCGAGCTGCGCGGCCATGGCATGCAGCTCGGCCAGGGTATCGGCCATCAGGTGGGCCCAGCGCTGTCCGCGCCAGGCCTGTACTGCGTCGTCGACGTAGACCGTCACCGGAGTCCCGGGGCCCTTCAGGCCTTCGGCTTGTCGTCGGCGTCGGCTTCGGTTTCCGCCTCTGCGTCTGCCGGAGCCTCGGTGGCTGCTTCGGCGTCGGCGACATCCTGTGCGGCCTCGCCTTCAGCGGCGTCTTCGGCGTCGATGTTGTCGAACTCGGCGGCCAGCTGGTCCAGGTACGCGTCGGCGTCCAGTTCCTTTTCGGCGGCCATGACCTTGATCAGTTCGCCCAGGCCTTCGGAGTACTGCAGGTCGACCTTGCGGCCTTCCTTGCCCTGCACGTTGGCCAGGTGCTTGAGCATGGCCAGCATCGGCATCGGATCATCCGCGTTGCCCATGGTCTGGCCGCCGATCGACAGCAGCCACTGGCGGCCCTGCAGGCCGATGGCCGCGACCACCTGGCCTTCTTCGTTGGTCAGCACGGCATGGTTCTGCACCTGCTGCTGGTCGCTCAGGCGGGCGAAGGCGCGCTTGGGCTGCTGCTTCTTGCGCTTGTCGCGCTTGGCTTTGGAAAGCTTGGACATGGTGGGAGTCTGCAAAAAGGGAAGACCGCCATTGTAATGGCCCGGCGCAGGGCGCGCTTGGCGCTACGGCGCGGCGTCAGGCACCACGGCCGGCGCCTGCGCAGCCTGCACGTCTGGATCGGCCACCGTGGGCGACAGCGCGACCGGCGAGCCGGCGCCTGCCAGCGCAGAAGCTTCGGCATCCCGGGTCATCACCACGATGCTGATGCGGCGGTTGATCGGGTTGGCCGGGTTGGCCTTGTCAAACAACACCGAAGAGGCCAGCCCGACCACGCGGGTGACCTTGGCCTCATCCAGTCCGCCGTCCACCAGCGCGCGGCGGGCCGCGTTCGCGCGGTCGGCGCTGAGTTCCCAGTTGCCGTAGCCGTGCTGGGTGCTGTACGCGGCGGTGTCGGTGTGGCCGGTCAGGCTGATCCGGTTCGGCACGTGGTTCAGGTAGTTCGCCAGTTCGCGCAGGATGGTCTGCGTATACGGCTTCAGTGCTGCCCCGCCGAGGTCGAACATCGGCCGGTTCTGCTTGTCCACGATCTGCACGCGCAGCCCTTCCGGGGTCAGGTCGAGCAGCAGCTGGTCCTTGAACGGTTCCAGCGCCTGGCTCTTGCTGATGGCCTCGGTGAGTTCCTGCATCAGCGCTTCCAGCTGCTTCTTTTCCTGCTGGCGCGAGTCGGGGTCGACGGCCTTGGGAATGCTTTCCTGCTGGTTCTGGAAGGGATCATTGCTGCTGCCGCGGCTGACATCGGCCGCCCCGCCCAGCTTGATCATCGAGGTGCTGGCGCCACCCGGCCCGGCCATGCCCGGCGCCGGGGTACTGCTCGTGCCGGACAACGGGCTGGGATTGCGGAAGTATTCTGAAATCGCGCCGCGTTCGGGCTTGCTGGTGGACGCCACCAGCCACAGCACCAGGAAGAAGGCCATCATCGCGGTGACGAAGTCGGCGTAGGCGACCTTCCACGAGCCACCGTGGTGGGCGGCGTGGCCCTTCTTCTTGACCCGGCGGACGATGACGGTGGGCTTGGTCTCGCTCATGGCTTACTTGACCGTCTTGAGGTGCTGCTCGAACTCGGAGAACGCCGGGCGCACGTCGGAAGGCAGCGTCTTGCGGGCGAACTCCAGCGCGATCTTCGGGTTGTAGCCGCGCAGGCAGGCCAGCAGGGCGGTCTTCACCGATTCGTAGATGCGGCTGTCCTGCTCGGCGCGCGCTTCCATCGCCGCGGCCATCGGGCCGACGAACCCGTAGCCCAGCAGGATGCCGAGGAAGGTGCCGACCAGCGCGCCGGCCACGTGCGCGCCGACTTCTTCGATCGGGCCGCCGATCGAACCCATGGTGATCACGATGCCCAGCACCGCCGCCACGATGCCGAAGCCGGGCAGGCCGTCGGCCACTTTGGTGATGACCTGCGATGGCGCCAGCGCTTCGGTATGGTGCTTGTCCAGCTCCAGCTCCAGCAGCGGTTCCAGTTCGTGCGGTTCAATGTTGCTGCCGATCATCAGGCGCAGGCAGTCGGTGATGAAGTCGACCAGGTGATGGTCGGCCTGGACCTTGGGGTAGTTGGCGAAAATGGGACTTTCGCCGGGCTTCTCCACATGGTCTTCCAGCGACATGAAGCCTTCGCGGCGGGCCTTGTTGAGCAGCTCGTACACCAGGCTGAGGACGTCGATGTAGTCCTGCTGCTTGTAGCGCGGGCCCTTGAACACGGCCACGCTGGCTTTCAGGGTCTGCTTGACGGTCTTTGCCGGGGTGCCGACCAGGAACGCGCCAACGGCGGCGCCGCCAATGATCACCAGCTCATACGGCTGCCACAGCGCGCCCAGTCGTCCGTGGGCGCCGAGATAACCACCGAGCACGCTGGCGATGACGACGAGGAAGCCAATGAGGATGAGCATGGACGCGACGCAGGGAGAGGGGGTATCTCCCTAACGGCGCGTTCACGCGGTTTCTGAAGAGGCAATGTGTGAAATCCGTCAGCGGGCTTGCCGCCGTGGATCAGCCGGCGGGTTCGGCTTCGGCGCCGCCCCGCTGCAGTGGATCGTCATAGGACGCGCCGTTTTCGGTGAACGAAAGTGAGACGGAGTTCAGGCAGTGGCGCTCGAAGGTGGGCGGCGGGCCGTCCGGGAAGACATGGCCGAGGTGGCTGCCGCAGCGGGCGCAGGTGATTTCGGTGCGGATCATGCCGTGGCTGATGTCGCGGATCTCGCGCACGTGTTCGGGGGCGAACGGGGCGAAGAAACTGGGCCAGCCGGTGCCGGAATCGAACTTGGTGCTGGAGCGGAACAGCGGCAGGGCGCACAGCCGGCAGCAGTAGACACCATCGCGTTTGTTGTCGAGGAACACGCCGCAGAACGGCGCTTCGGTGCCGTGCTGGAGCAGCACGCGGGCTTCGTCGGGGCTGAGCGAGGATTCCAGTGCCTGGCGCTGCGCGTCGGTCGGGGGCGTGAGGTCGAAGGCGCTCATGCGGTGTCTCCTGGGGGGGCTGCCTGCGGAGATGGGGGCGTGGGGCGGGGCATGCAAGCGTGGGCGCTGTTCATGGCAGGCACACGGGAGGCGGCGCACGCTGCGCTGAACTACTACCGGGGGCTGCCATGAAGCGTTCATTGATCCTGCTGTCTGCGTTGCTGGTGCCGGCGTTGGCATCGGCGCAGTTGGCGTCGCCGTCCAGCCCGACGGCAACCCGCAGTGCGACCACGGTGCGTCCGCCGCCGCCGCCGCCGGCTCCGCAGCCGCCGCGCGTGGTGCAGCCTGCGCCGCCGTCGCCGGTGCAGGCCCCACGACCGATTGCCAGCCCGCCGCCGGCGGCGGGGCCGATCCGCAGCACCGGGCCGGCGAAGGTGGTGGCGCCGCCGGCGAGCACGGCCCCGGCGAAGGTGTATGACCGCGATGGGCGGATCATTCCGGGGGTGAAGCCGGCGGGCCCGAACCGGGTGTTCGATTCGCGCACGGGGCGGTACCACGACAGCGTGCCGCAGGGTGCTGACGCCAGGATCAAGCCGTAGGGTTGGGTTTGTTTGTTTGTTTGTTTGCCGGGCTGCGTCCGGCACCTGCCTTTCAAGCCGAAGCAGGAGCAACTGCAACGGCTGCAGGGCTGTGTGTTGGCGGGGCGGGGTGGCTGTGCAGGACACGCCGTGAATCCGTCCATGGAGGCTCGCTTTTCGCATCCATGCGAAAAGACGGTCCTGCACAGCCACCCCGCCCCACCTTCGACAGGTCCATGGTGGCCATGGAACCTTCAGTGACCCATGGTCGGCGGCTTTGGGGGGAGGGATCTGATGGTTTCCGCCGACCATGGGTATGCCGGTCGTCCTGACCGGCACCCTGCGGGCCGTCGCAAGCGACGTTGGCAGCGGCTCCTGCCGCTGCCTTCGGCGCTACCGGTTTTCTTTTTTTTGCGCGGGCGGCGGCCACCGGAACCTGTCAGGGGGTCGGGCGGGGAGGCTATGCGGGGCCTTGAGCGGCAGGAGCCGCGAAGAGCTACATGGACGTACTTGCGCGTGCCCCGCATAGCCTCCCCGCCCGGCCCACCCCCAGCTCAAGCTTGAAAGCCACCCGCGAGGGGGTCTCACCCGTCCGGCCGATCAGTCCGGGATCGGCAGGCTCCAAGTCTCCTTGACCTCTTCCATCACGATGTAGCTCTTGGATTCGCGCACGTGCGGCAGGGTCAGCAGGGTGCTGCCCAGCAGCTTGCGGTACGAGGCCATCTCACTGATGCGCGCCTTCAACAGGTAGTCGAAATCGCCGGAGACCAGATGACATTCCAGCACGTTGGGCAGCTTCAGCGCGGCGCGACGGAACTCTTCGAAGATGTCGCCGGATTTGTACGCCAGGCTGATTTCAACGAACACCAGCAGGCTGGCTTTCAGCGCGCTCGGGTCCAGGTGGGCGTGGTAGCCGGTGACCACGCCTTCGCGTTCCAGGCGGCGTACGCGCTCGGTGCAGGGCGTGGTGGACAGGCCGACGCGTTCGCCCAGCTCGGTGAAGGAGATCCGGCCCTCGGCCTGCAGGATCCTTAGGATTTTCCTGTCAATTTTGTCCAGTTCGCGGGTGCGGGTGGCCACGGTGTCGCCCTGTGCAGATGGTTTTCAGGGAAATATGCTGCGCCGCTTTCATAAAACGCGCAAATTCGCTGGATCAGGCTGACTATACTTCTCTGATTATGGTCCCAGCGTGCTCCTGCGCAGGGAATTGATCGGGTTGGAGAGGTCTCATGCGCGTTCTCATCCTCGGCAGCGGCGTCATCGGCACCACCAGTGCCTGGTACCTGCGCCAAGCCGGTTTCGAAGTCACCGTGCTCGACCGCCAGCCGGGACCGGCACTGGAGACCAGTTTCGCCAATGCCGGGCAGCTGTCGTTCGGCTACACCTCGCCGTGGGCGGCGCCGGGCGTGCCGAAGAAGGCGATCGGCTGGCTGTTCGAAAAGCACGCGCCGCTGGCGATCCGCCCGGGCATGGACCTGGCCCAGTACCGCTGGCTGTGGCAGATGCTGCGCAACTGCACGCAGGAACGCTATGCGATCAACAAGGCGCGCATGGTGCGCATGTCCGAGTACAGCCGCGACTGCCTGAACCAGCTGCGTGCCGAGACCGGCATCGACTATGAAGGGCGTGACCTGGGCACTACCCAGCTGTTCCGTACCCAGCAGCAGCTGGACGCTTCGGCGCAGGATATCGAGGTACTGGCGCAGTATGGCGTGCCGTACGAGGTGCTGGACCGTGCCGGCATCATCGCCGCCGAACCGGCGCTGGCCCACGTGGACGGGCTGGTCGGCGCGCTGCGCCTGCCGCGCGACCAGACCGGTGACTGCCAGTTGTTCACCCGCCGGCTGGCCGCGATGGCGGCCGCGGCCGGCGTGGAGTTCCGCTACGACGTGGATATCGCCGGGGTAGAGCACGAAGGCGACCGCATCACCGGCGTGCGCGTGGACGGCAAGCTGGAAACCGCGGATCACTACGTGGTGGCCCTCGGCAGCTATTCGCCGGCGCTGGTGGCTCCGCTGGGGCTGGACCTGCCGGTGTACCCGCTGAAGGGCTACTCATTGACCCTGCCGATCACCGACCCGGCGATGGCGCCGACGTCGACCATCCTGGACGAAAGCTACAAGGTGGCGGTCACCCGCTTCGACAACCGCATCCGGGTTGGTGGGATGGCCGAAGTGGCCGGCTTCGACCTGTCCCTGTCGCCGCGGCGCCGGCAGACGCTGGAGCTGGTGGTGCGTGACCTGTACCCGAAGGGCGGCGATCCATCGCGCGCCGAGTTCTGGACCGGACTGCGCCCGGCAACGCCGGACGGCACGCCGGTGATCGGCGCCACGCCCTTGCGCAACCTGTTCCTCAACACCGGACACGGCACCCTGGGCTGGACCATGGCGTGCGGGTCCGGCCGTTACCTGGCCGACCTGATGAGCGCGCGCCAGCCGCAGATCAGCACCGAAGGCCTGGATATCTTCCGCTATGGCGGCAAGCGCGCTGCGGACGCGCACGCGGGGCGCCGCTGATGCGCCCTGCACGTGCGTTGATCGACCTGGATGCGCTGCGTAGCAACTACCGCCTCGCGCGCGCGCTGGGCGGTGGCAAGGCGTTGGCGGTGGTCAAGGCCGATGCCTACGGCCACGGTGCGGTGCGCTGCGCGCAGGCGCTGCAGAGCGAAGCCGATGGCTTCGCGGTGGCGACCATCGAAGAAGCGCTGGAACTGCGTGCGGCCGGTATTTCCGCCCCGATCCTGCTGCTGGAAGGCTTCTTTGAAGCCAGCGAACTGCCGTTGATCGCCGAACACGGGTTGTGGACCGCCGTGGGTTCGCCGTGGCAGGTCGAGGCGCTGGCCGCCTTCGATCGTCCGCTGGCACTGACGGTATGGCTGAAGCTGGACAGCGGGATGCATCGGCTCGGGCTGGACCTGGATGCCTTCCGCGCCGCGCATGCACGCCTGTCCGCGCTGCCGCAGGTCGGTCGCATCGTCATGATGACCCACTTGGCGCGTGCCGATGAACTGGACAGCGGACGCACCCACGAACAGGCGGCGCTGTTTGCTACGGCGACGGCCGGGCTGGCCGGCGAGACCAGCATCTGCAATTCGCCGGCGTTGCTGGGCTGGCCGGATGTGCGCAGCGATTGGGTGCGTCCGGGCCTGATGCTGTACGGCGCCAACCCGCTGGCGGTTGATTCCACGGTGACCGCGCGCCTGCGTCCGGTGATGAACATGCGTTCGAAGGTGATCGCCGAACGCTGGATCGAAGCGGGCGAGCCGGTCGGCTACGGCGCACGCTTCGTGGCCAACCAGCGAACCCGGGTGGGCGTGGTGGCGATGGGTTATGCCGACGGTTATCCGCAGTTCGCGCCGAACGGCACGCCGGTGGTGATCGACGACCAGCCGGGCGTGCTGATCGGCCGGGTGTCGATGGACATGCTGACCGTGGATCTCACCGCACACCCGCAGGCGGGGGTGGGTAGCGAGGTGCAGCTGTGGGGCGGGCAGGCGCTGAGCCTGGCCGAGCTGGCGCCGCGTTGTGGGGTCAGCGCTTACCAGCTGCCGTGCGCGGTGAAGCGCGTGCGCCGGGAGTATGTGGAGGGGTGAGGGGGAGGGGAGAGGAAGAGCGTGACGACCAACGGTCGTCACCCACCTCACCCACCAGGCCTCGGTCGTCACCCACTCCAGGGAGCGGTCATCATCCAGCGGACGGGTTGGCAGCGATCCGCTTGGCCAGGTCGCGGCGCACCCAGTCGTCGATCAGCTTCTTCTCGTAACGCAGTGGGTCGCTGCTGCTCTGCATGCCGGTGCTGCCATGCAGGAAGCCGGAATCGCGCAGCGCGGCTTCCCCCTGGTCCAGCACTTGGCCGCCCGCGTCCTTCAGTGCGTACTGCAGGGTGATCCGCGGCGGGTAGATGTCGCGCATGATCCGGATGTCGCTGGCACGCGGACCGTGCCACGGTTCGAAATCGCCTGCGCGCTTGATGTCGACGAAGGTGATGTCCAGCGTCTGGCCGGGCTGCAGGGTCTTCTCCGCGGTTTTGCGCGCGTACTCGGCCAATTGATGAACCCAGTTGCCGCGCTCGGCCTCGAAGCGGTTGGTGCTGTTGCGAAGCTCGGTGAAGGTCTTGGGGTCGTTCCATCGCACGCTGACCGGGCCGGACGCTTCAAGCGCGCGCGGCGCCTGCGGATCGGTCACGGTGCGCGGGGCGGCCAGTGCGGCACCGGCGGAGGTGGCGAGCAGGACTGCCAGCAGCAGGCTGCGTAGTGAAAGGCGGCTCATGGCAGGCTCCTGCGCCGTGTGGCAGCGCTGTAAGTGTGGCCACCAGTGTGGTCCTGCCTGGCGCGCCGGACAAGCGGCACTCCAGCACGCCCGGGCTTGCGCTTACGGGAAGTTCATCACGCCGCGCATGACGCCCGGCGCTTGACGCTGCGAATACGCAGTCTGGACCATGCTGTATATATTGCTACCCAGTGGCCCAAGCCCTTGTCCCCTGTGAATTCGACCCTGGAAGCCCTGCCCGCACACGCCGCCGCAGGTGGCGGAAGCCTGTACCAGCACGCGCTGGAGCGCATGCATGCGGGGTTCTGCGTGATCAAAGTCCTCTTCGACGAGCAGGACCATCCCGTTGACTATGTGTTCCTGGAAGTGAATCCAGCGTTCGAACGTCATACCGGGCTGGTGGATCCGGTCGGGCGGCGGATGAGCGAGCTTGAACCCAACCACGAGAAGGACTGGTTCACCATCTACGGGCACGTAGCGCGTACCGGTGAGGCGACCCAGTTCGAACTGGAAGCCAAGGCGCTGGGCCGGGCCTATTCGGTGGATGCCGTGCGGGTGGGGGTCGAGGGCGATGACACGGTCGCGGTGCTGTTCTTCGATGTGAGCGCACGCAAACGGATGGAAGGCGAACTGGGCGAAAGCGAGGCGCGCTTCAGTGCCCTGGCAGACGGCCTGCCGATGCCGGTCTGGGTGCTGGACGAGCAGGGTCACTCGCGCTTCGTCAACAGTGCCTTTACCGAGTTCTTCGGCGGTGATGAAAACCGGGTGCCGGAAGATGTCTGGCGCGGGCTGGTGCATCCCGATGATGCCTCGGTGTTCGAGCACGAACTGCGCGGCGCGCTGAGTGCGCAGCGTTCGATGAATGCCCTGGTGCGTGCCCGGCGCGCCGACGGCGAGTGGCGCTGGCTGGAGATGAACGCCCGGCCGCGTTTTTCGCGCAATGGGCACTTCGTTGGTTTGGCCGGCAGCAGCCCGGACGTGACCGAACGACGCGACATCGAACTGGCACGCGAAGAGCTGCTGCAGTCCGAGCGCACCGCGCGCGCCGCAGCGGAAAACACCGCGCGCCTGAAGGACGAGTTCCTGGCCACCCTGTCCCACGAGCTGCGCACGCCGCTGACCACCATCCTGGGCTGGAGCGAACTGCTGCTGCAGCGGGTGGAACCGGACAGTCCACTGCGCAAGGGCCTGGGCGTGATCGCCAGCAGCGCCAATGCGCAGAAGCGGCTGATATCGGACATGCTGGACCTGAGCAGCATGCTGCTGGGCAAGGTACAGCTGGAAGTGGAAGTGCTGGACCTTGCCGAGCAGCTGCGCCAGGCAATGGGCGCGCAGGAGCTGGTCGCCGAGGGCAAGGCGCTGGACGTGACCGTGGACGTGCCGGACCGTCCGTGCCTGGTGCTCGGCGATGCCACCCGGATGCAGCAGGTGCTGTGGAACCTGCTGTCCAATGCGATCAAGTTCACCCCGGCCGAAGGCTCGATCACGCTGCGGCTGGAGGACCTGCCGGAGGGCTGGCAGGTGACGGTGCAGGACAGCGGCGATGGCATCGCACCGGAGTTCCTCAATCATCTGTTCGGCCGCTTCCGCCAGGCCGATGGCACCACCACCCGCCGCCATGGCGGGCTGGGGCTGGGCCTGGCCATCGTGCAGCAGCTGGTGGAGCTGCACGGCGGCACCGTGGCGGCGGCCAGCGAAGGCCACGGCTGCGGCGCGACGTTCACCGTGCGCCTGCCGCGCTATTCGCCCGACCAGGGTTCGCGCCCACTGCGTGAAGTGATCAGTGGCGGCCCGATCATCGAGCGCATCGTCGAACCGTATCCGCTGCGCGGCCTGCATCTGCTGGCGGTGGAAGACCAGGTCGAAGTCCTTGAGTACCTGCGTCGCATGCTGGAAGAGCAGGGTGCAGCGGTCACCTCGGCATCGTCTGCCGGCGAAGCGCTGGCGCTGCTGGACGAGAACCGGCACCAACGCTTCGACGTGCTGCTGACCGATATCGGCATGCCGGGAATGGACGGCTATGGACTCATCCGCACGCTGCGCGAGGACATGGGCGTGGACGCCGATGCACTGCCCGCGGTGGCGGTGACCGCGCTTGCCCGCGCTGATGACCGGCGTCGCGCACTGGCATCGGGTTTCCAGGAGCATGTGGCCAAGCCGTATTCGGTGGCCCAGCTGGTGGCGGCGGTACGCCACGTGCAGGCCAGCGGCGAACGCACCGCCCTGCATTGAACTGGCTGAAGCAGTGAGCCGGGGACCGCCCGGCCCACGCATGAATCAGTGTTCGAACAACGAAGCCTCGGCCTCGAAACGGCGCTCGTAGGCACGTTCATCGGCAACCCGGCTGACTTCCTCGTCCGTTATGTCCGGCGCCCCGTAGACCGCATAGGCCACGGTGCCATCGCGGGTCTTGCCGACCTGGTGCAGCCGGTAGCGGGAGTGGCCGCCACCGGTGTCCTCCGGGTAGTGCACCGGGGGCTGGCTGCCCTCCAGGTCCATTTCGCTGTTGTCGACCACGCCACCGACGAACAAGGCACGCATTCGATATCTCCAGAGCTGGGATGGGTCCGCTTACCCTGACCGCTGGGACGTTCGGGCGGCATCAAGGGGATGTTCGGTTTTCGCAAAGCGCTCCGGCACGGGGGCGGTGGCGCCGAGCCGGTACAATGGACGCCCCCTGAAGATTCCAAGGCTTACGTGCCCGATGGCCGCCCGCGACGACGCTCCCCTGCAGACCCTGTTCCTGCCGCTCTCCCAAGGCCTGCTGCGCTGGCCGGAAGGCCCGGTCGCCTTCCTGCGGGCGCGTGACGGATGGCCGCTGCGCGAACAGGCGCAGGGCCGCGAAGTGGTCTGCGAGCAGAGCTTCGCACCGTTCGCCAAGGCGCTGGAATCGGCCGGGCTGGAGGTGTCCGCCGAGCTGGGCGCTGACCAGGCGGGCCGTTTCGGGCTGGTGCTGGTGCTGCCGCCGCGTCAGCGCGACGAAGCCCGCGCGCTGTTCGCCCGCGCCCTGCAGTTGGTGGCGCCGGGTGGCACGATCGTCGCCTGCCAGCACAACGACGAGGGCGCGCGCTCCGGCGAGGGCGACTTCAAGCAGCTGACCGGCCTGGGCGGCAGCCTGACCAAGAACCATTGCCGGGTGTACTGGAGCGCGCCGGCGCAGGGCCAGCACGATGTCGAACTGGCCAGCCGCTGGGCGAGCCTGGACGCCCCGCGCAGGATCCTCGGCGGACGCTTCACCAGCCGTCCGGGTGTGTTTGCGTGGGACCGCACCGATCCGGCATCGGTGCTGCTGGCGGAAAACCTGCCGGCCGACCTGGCCGGGCGTGCCGCCGACCTCGGCGCCGGCTACGGCTACCTGTCGCGTGAGCTGCTGGAGCGCTGCCCAAAGATCACCGCACTGGACCTGTACGAGGCCGAAGGCCGCGCGCTGGACCTGGCACGGGTCAACCTGGCCGAGCCGCCGCGTGCGCTGCCGCTGCGGTTCCTGTGGCAGGACGTGACCGCCGGGATCGAGCCCGGCTACGACGTGATCATCAGCAATCCGCCGTTCCATACCCCTTCGCGCGAGAACCGCCCGGACATCGGCCAGCGCTTCATCGCGGTGGCGGCGCAGGCGCTCAAGCGCGGCGGGCGCCTGTTCGTGGTGGCCAACCGCCACCTGCCGTACGAGAACGTGCTCAATGACAGCTTCGGCACGGTGCGGGTGCTGGCCGAACGCGATGGCTTCAAGCTGATCGAGGCGGTGCGCGGAGGCAGCCGGTGAAGCTGGTCAAGCTGATCGCCAACCTGGGGTACGGCAGCCGCAAGCAGGTGCAGTGGATGTTCCGCGAAGGACGCATCACCGATGCCGATGGCGAGGTGCTTTATGCCGACGACCAGGTGGCCCATGAAGCGATCCGCGTCGATGGCGAGCCGCTGGATCCGCCGGTCGGCCTGACCATCGCCCTGTACAAGCCGCGCGGGGTGACCTGTTCGATCAAGGACAAGGGGCGGCTGGTCTATGACCTGCTGCCCTCGCGGTTCCGCGACCGCGATCCGGTGCTGTCCACCGTGGGCCGGCTGGACCGCGATACCAGCGGGCTGCTGCTGATGACCGACGACGGTGGCCTGCTGCACCGGATCATCTCGCCGAAGTCCAAGCTGCCCAAGGTGTACGAGGTGGAGCTGGCCGAGGACCTGCGCGGTGACGAGGTGGCGCTGTTCGCCAGTGGCACGCTGATGCTGGAATCGGAGAAGACGCCGCTGATGCCGGCCGAGCTGGACGTGCAGGGGCCGCGCAACGCGCGCCTGGTGCTGCATGAAGGCCGTTACCACCAGGTGCGGCGCATGTTCGCCGCGACCGGCAACCACGTCCAGGCCCTGCATCGCAGCGGCGTGGGTGGGCTGGGCCTGGAAGGACTGGAAGAGGGCCAGTGGCGCCAGTTGGCCGCTGCCGACCTGGAGACCCTGTTCGCACCGTGAGCACGATCCCTGCCTTGCCGTTCCGCCCGGATGCGGTGATCTTCGACATGGACGGGCTGATGATCGACAGCGAACGGGTGTCGATCGCGTGCTGGAGCGAGGCGGCGCTGACGCTGGAGATCGCGTTGCCGGAAGGCTTCTTCCTGCACATGGTGGGGCTGGGCGAGCGGGATTGCCTGCAGCTGCTGCAGCGTCACATCGACGACGGCGCGCGCATCGATGCGCTGCTGGCCCACTGCCACGCGCTGTACGACGCGCGCACGCATGACGGCCTGCCGCTGCGTCCGGGCATCCTGGAACTGCTGGAACTGCTGAAGGAGCGCGGTATGCCACGCGCGGTGGCTACGTCGACGCGGCAGCCGCGTGCCAGCCGCAAGCTGGCGGCCAGCGGCCTGCTGGATTACTTCGATGCGGTGGTGACCAGCAGCGACGTGCAGCATCCCAAGCCGGCGCCGGACATCTACCTGCTGGCCGCACAGCGGCTGGGCACCGATCCCGCGCGCTGCTTGGCACTGGAGGATTCACCGACCGGAACGCGTGCTGCGCTGGCGGCTGGGATGACGGCCATCCAGGTGCCGGACCTGGTGCATCCGGATGCGGCGGTGCGCGCGCTGGGGCATCGCATCGTGGAGTCGCTACATGATGTGCGCGCGCTGTTGGTGCCGCTGTTGCGGTAGCGCCGAGCCATGCTCGGCGAGCGCAGCAGTGCGCGTGACGGCCAGCGGCCGTCACTACAAGTTGCTGCGGTCAAAAGGTAGCGCCGAGCCATGCTCGGCGAGCGCAGCGGCGGGGATGACGGCCAGCGGCCGTCACTACATCATCCGGCCGAACACCAGCGCGGCGTTGGTGCCGCCGAAGCCGAAGCTGTTGGACATCACCGTGTCCAGCTTCTGCTCGCGGCTTTCGCGCACGATCGGGAAACCTTCCACCTTCGGATCCAGTTCGGTGATGTTGGCCGAACCGGCGATGAAACCATCGCGCATCATCAGCAGGCAGTAGATCGCCTCGTGCACGCTGGCAGCGCCCAACGAATGGCCCGACAGCGCCTTGGTCGAGGACAGCGGCGGAATCGATTCGCCGAACACCTCGCGGATCGCGCCCAGTTCGGTGACATCGCCCAGCGGCGTGGAGGTGCCATGGGTGTTGAGGTAATCCAGGGGGCGGTCCACCTTCTCCATCGCCATCTTCATGCAGCGCACCGCGCCCTCACCGGACGGGGCGACCATGTCGGCACCATCGGAGGTGACGCCGTAGCCGATCAGCTCGGCGTGGATCGTGGCACCGCGCGCGATGGCGTGGTCGTAGTCTTCCAGCACCAGCATGCCGCCACCACCAGCGATGACGAAGCCGTCGCGGTCCTTGTCGTACGGACGCGAGGCGGTGGCCGGAGTCTCGTTGAAACTGGTCGACAGCGCGCCCATCGCATCGAACATCACGCTCATCGACCAGTGCAGGTCTTCACCGCCGCCGGCCAGCATGATGTCCTGTGCGCCGTGGCGGATCAGGTCGGCCGCCGCACCGATGCAATGCGCCGAGGTGGCGCAGGCCGCAGACAGCGAATAGCTCAGGCCCTTGATCTGGTAAGCGGTGGCCAGGCAGGCCGAGACCGTGCTGCACATCGTGCGCGGCACCATGTACGGGCCGACCTTGCGCACGCCCCGGCTGCGCAGGATGTCAGCCGCTTCCACCTGCCATTCGCTGGAGCCACCACCGGAACCGGCGATCAGGCCGGTACGCGGGTTGCTCACCTGCTCCGGGGTCAGCCCGGCATCGGCGATGGCATCGCGTGCGGCGATGTAGGCGAACGCCGAAGCATCGCTCATGAAACGCTTCAGCTTGCGGTCGATCTGCGCATCCAGGTCCAGGTCGACGCGGCCGCCGACCTGGCTGCGCAGCCCGGCTTCGGCGTGGTCGGTCAGGTAGCTGATGCCGGCCTTGCCGGCGCGCAGGTTGGCCGACACCGTGTCCAGGTCGTTGCCCAGGCACGAGGTGATGCCCATTCCGGTAATGACGACGCGACGCATCAGAAGTTCTCGGTGGAGGTGAAAAGGCCCACGCGCAGATCCTTGGCGACGTAGATTTCGCGGCCATCCACCAGCATGCGGGCGTCGGCCTGTGCCATCACCAGCTTGCGGTTGATGACGCGGGTGATGTCGATCTCATAGCTGACCAGCTTGGCGTCCGGCAGTACCTGGCCGGTGAACTTCACATCGCCACAGCCGAGCGCGCGGCCGCGGCCGGGTGCGCCCAGCCAGGTCAGGAAGAAGCCGGTGAGCTGCCACATCGCATCCAGGCCCAGGCAACCGGGCATCACCGGATCGCCGATGAAATGGCAGTTGAAGAACCACAGGTCCGGACGGATATCCAGTTCGGCGCGTACCATGCCCTTGCCATGCGGACCGGCGTCGTCGCGGATGTCGGTGATGCGGTCGAACATCAGCATCGGGTCGTTGGGCAGGCGCCCGGCGCTTGCGCCGAACAGTTCACCGCGGGCGCTGGCCAGCAGCTGGTCGCGGTCGAACGCGTGGAGACGAGTCATGGAAAGCACGATCCTGGAAGCGAAGAACGGAAGATCAAGCGCCCGAGGATGCATGACAGCACACGTCGCGATCAAACTTTTCCACCGTACGCACGCGTAGTGTTTACCATTGAAAACGCGCATCCTGTTGATGTGCAACGACCATACTTCGGCGTGTGGCCCACCAAGGTCGAATGCCCTTCCAACACCCACCATGAGCACTATGCGCAAGATCATCCACGTTGACATGGACGCCTTCTACGCGTCGGTGGAGCAACGCGACGATCCGTCCCTGCGCGGCCGGCCGGTGGTGGTGGCATGGCGTGGCGCGCGTTCGGTGGTGTGTGCGGCGTCCTACGAGGCACGGGTGTTCGGTGTGCGTTCGGCGATGCCGGCGCTGCGTGCCGAACGCCTGTGTCCGGATGCGGTGTTCGTGCCGCCTGACTTCGCACGCTACAAGGCCGTTTCCCGGCAGGTGCGCGAGATTTTCCTGCGCCATACCGACCTGGTGGAACCGTTGTCGCTGGACGAAGCGTACCTGGATGTCACCGTGCCGAAATCCGGGATCGCGCTGGCGACCGACATCGCGCGCGAAATCCGCGCGCAGATCCGCGATGAAACCGCGCTGACCGCCTCGGCGGGCATCGCGCCGAACAAGTTCCTGGCCAAGATCGCATCGGACTGGCGCAAGCCTGATGGCCAGTTCGTGGTCACCCCGCAGCGCGTGGACGCTTTCCTGCTGCCGCTGCCGGTGAAGAAGGTACCGGGCGTGGGCAAGGTGATGGAAGGCAAGTTGGCGGCGCGTGGCATCGTGACCTGTGGTGACCTGCGCAGCTGGTCGCTGGCTGCGCTGGAAGAGGCCTTCGGCAGCTTCGGTCGCAGTCTGTACAACCGTGCCCGTGGTATCGACGAACGGCCAGTGGAGCCGGACCAGCCGGTGCAGTCGATTTCCTCCGAAGACACGTTCGCCGAGGATGTTCCGCTGGATGCACTGGCGCCGGCGATCGCCCAGCTGGCGGAGAAAACCTGGAACGCCACGCGCCGGACCGACCGCACCGGGCACACGGTGGTGCTGAAACTGAAGACCTCGCAGTTCCGCATCCTCACCCGCAGCTACACGCCGGAGCGGCCGCCGGAATCGATGGAGGAACTGCGCGACATCGCCCTGGCGCTGCGCGATCGCGTGGAGCTGCCGCCGGACACGCTGTACCGCTTGGTGGGCGTCGGCCTGGGCGGCTTCCGCGAGCGCGAGCCGGTCCTGCAGGGGGACCTGTTCCAGAAAGGGGACGGAGGGAATTAAGCGAACTTAATTCCCTCCGTCCCCTTTTTGGGTTTCAGTACGCGGCGGTGATGATCTGGCGCGGGTGGGCGTGGGTTTCCAGTTCTTCCACGAACGCGGCGGCGTAGTCGGCGTAGCTGATACGGCTGTGGCCTTCGGCGTCGGCGAGGAAGCTGCGGGCCTGCACGCGATACTGCGCGCGCTCTTCGCCCGGGCCGATTTCCGCGGCCGGCGAGAAGAACGTCCAGTCGATGTCCTGCACGGCCTGGAGCGTCTTCAACGCCTCGCGTGCGGCCAGTGCAAAAGGCTTGTAGGCGGCCGGGAAATCCGGGGTATCGACCAGCTGCACCCCCGGTGCGACTTCCAGGCTGCCTGCACCGCCCACCACCACCAGCCGCGGCACGCCTGCCTGGCGCGCGGCATCGAGCAGCTGCCCGGCGACCACCGCGATCTGGCCGATGTCATCGCCCGGGCGCGGACCGTAGGCACTGGCCAGCACATCGTGGCCGGCAATCACGGCCGCCAGCGCGGCACTGTCATCCAGCGGGGCGATGGCCTGCGCGGCGCCGTCCAGTTCGGCGGGCAGCTGTTTCTCACTGCGTACGATGGCGGTGACCTGGTGGCCGTTGGCCAGCGCATGGCGGGCGATCTGGCGGCCGATGTTGCCGGTGGCACCGACGAGGGCGATCTTCATGGGGGGCGTTCCGTAGCGGGGTGAGCGGTCACTGTAGGTGCCCTTACATGATCGAAAAACAGCGTATAACGATCATGTTTGTTGCATGGATCGAGCAGATGGACCGATTGACCGCCATCGATGTGTTCATTGAAGTGGCCGAGCGCGGCAGCCTGACCGCGGCTGCAGAGGCGCTGGACATGTCGCGGCCGATGGTTACCCGCTACCTGGCCGCGCTGGAGCAGTGGCTGGGTGCGCGCCTGCTGCACCGGACCACCCGCCGGGTCGCGCTGACCGGCCCGGGCGAGATCGCGCTGACGCGCTTCCAGCAGATGCGTGGAATGCGCCAGGAACTGGAAGACGAGCTGGCCAGCCAGGATCCCGAACCCCATGGCGTGCTGCGGGTGACGGCCAGCGTGTCGTTCGGCCAGCTGCACCTGGCCCCGGCCGTAGCCGACTACGTGAAGCGCTACAAGCAAGCGCGTATCGAACTGTTGATGGTGGACCGCATCGTCAACCTGGTGGAGGAGCGGATCGACCTGGCGGTTCGCATATCGCGGCAGATCGATCCGGCATTGATCGCGCGTCGGCTGGCCGATTGCCGTTCGGTGCTGTGCGCCGCGCCGGCCTACCTGCAGCAGCAGGGCACCCCGCACAGCGCCGAACAGCTGGCGACGCACAACTGCCTGACCCACCATTACGTCGGCAAGGGCGTGTGGCGCCTGCAGCGGGATGGACGCGAGGTGGCGGTCAGCGTGAGCGGCAACATCAGTGCCAACGATTCGTCGCTGCTGCTGGAGGCGGTGCGCAGTGGCACCGGCATCGCGATGCTGCCGGCCTACCAGGTGAATCCGCTGTTGGCCAGCGGTGAGCTGGTCGCGTTGCTCGCCGATTACTCGTTGGAAGCAATGGGGCTGCACGCGGTGTATGCCTCGCGTCGGCAGCAGTCCACCCTGCTGCGCAGCTTCGTCGACTTCCTGGTGGAGCGGTTCTCCAGCCCGGCGTTTGCCGCGTACTGCTAGCCAGCGCCGGTCAATGAAGCGGCCGTGGGCGGCCGTTACACTGCGGGTTCCCCCGCATGACATGGCAGGCCTGTGAGCGACGTAGCGACGTATCCGTATCCGCTGGTGGTGTTCGACCTGGATGGCACGCTGGTGGACAGTGCCAGTGACATCGCCGAAGCATTGAACCGCACGCTGGAAGACTGGCAGCTGCCGCGGGTGGCCGAAGCCACCGTGCTGACCTGGATCGGTGACGGCGTGCGTCGGCTGGTGGAGCAGGCGTTCACCGCGGCGGGCAGCACGATCGACCTGGATCGGGTGATGCCGGGCTTCATGGTGCACTACCGTGAGTGCCTGCTGCGCAGCCCGCGGCTGTTCGATGGCGTCGCCGAGGCCCTGCAGCAGCTGCAGGAACGTGGCGTGCCGATGGCGATCTGCACCAACAAGCCGAGTGCGCTGGTACAACCGCTGCTGGATCACCTGGGCATCGGCGATCGGTTCGCGCTGGTGCTGGGCGGCGATTCGTTGCCGCAGCGCAAGCCCAGCGGCGAGCCACTGCGGCATATCGCCGGGCACTTTGCTTTCGCGCCCGGCGACTGCCTGATGGTGGGGGATTCGTTGACCGACTACCGCGCCGCGCTGGATGCCGGCATGCCGGTGGCGCTGGTCCGTTATGGCTATCCCCGCGGACTGGACCTGCAGCACAACGAGGCCGTGGCGGTCGTCGACGACCTGCGCCAGTTGCCAGGGTTGCGCGCGGGCAGAGTCGGGTAACGGCCGACCGCACCCGCTGCGCCCGCCGACCATGGGTCGGCGCTACCGATGGCGGCTGGTGGGTAGCGCCGAGCCGTGCTCGGCGGAATGTTTCCGCGCACGGGCCGCTGCGCTCGCCGACCATGGGTCGGCGCTACCGATGCGGGCTGGTGGGTAGCGCCGAGCCGTGGTCGGCGGAATGTCTCCGCGCACGGAGCGCTGCGCTACCGTGCGCGTTACTTCGGCTGGTAGCGCACGCTGAGCTGGTATTCACGCCCGGGCTGGTTGTACCAAGCGACGGTTTCATAGCGACGGTCGAACACGTTGGCGGCCCGTGCGAGCACCGACCAGTCATCGCTGAGCGCGTACTCCAACCGCACGTCCAGGGTGCCGTAGCCCGCAAGCTTCACTGTGTTGGCGGCATCGTCGTAGCGCTTGCCGGCGCCGAAGCCGGTCAGGCCGACGCGCAGGTCGCCGAAGCGGCGGTCCAGGTCGATGCGCGCGGTCTGCTGCGCACGGCGCGCCAGCCAGTTGTCGTACTGCGCACCGACGGTGCGGTTGCGCGGGGCGGTGTAGCTCAGCTGTGCGTTGATGTCGATGCCGGCCAAGGTGGTGGCGGCGGTCAGCTCGGCGCCGCGGATACGCGCCTTTTCCACCTGGGTCATGCGGAAGGTGGCCGCGTCGTAGGTGATCAGGTCATCCACGCGCGTCTCATACACATCCAAGCCCCAGCGCCAGCCCTGGCCCTGCTGCGCGATGCCGATGTTGCTGCTGCGTGCCTTTTCCGGATCCAGCGTGGCCACCCCGCTCCACGGGTCATACAGGTCGCTGAAGGTCGGCGCCTTAAACGCGGTGCCGTGGCTGGCGGTAAGCTTCCAGCCCGCGCCCAGCTCCACACCCCAAGCCAGTGAACCGGTGGTGTGGTTGCCGAACTGCTGGTTGTCATCGTTGCGCACGCTGGCCTGCAGCTGGTGCCGGCCGAAGCGACCCTGGTACTGAACGAACACACCGGTGTTGTCACGGCTGTCGACCAGGTAGCCGGCGCTGCTGCCATCCAGGCTGTCATCACTCCAGTCCACGCCGCCGCTCAGCAGCTGGTTGTCGGCCAGGCTGGCGTCGACCTGCAGCGAGGCGCTGTCGCGGTGGGTCTGTGCGCTGCCGAAGGCATCGAACGGTCCGCTGTTGTCCGATTCATTGTCGCTGCGGCCGATGCCGGCCGTCACCGCCAGGCGCTCGGACGGGGTGTAGCGGAGCTTGCCGCCGAGCACCTGCTGCAGCGTTTCAGAGTAGTTGTAGTAGCCGTCGTAGTGGTTCTCGCCTTCGGCACGCAGCGCGCTGCCTTCCACGCTCCACTGTGGGTTGAACGTGTAGCCACCCCGCGCACTCTTGGAGAGATTGCGGTAGCCATCGCGATCCGGCTCGTCCGCGCCACAGCCCTGGAAAGTCGCCGCCGAACCGCGGCACGCATCGATGCCGTCGCTGTGCTGGTAGGCGATATCCAGCCCGAACCAGCCGCGCTCGGTGCCGCCGCCGATGCCACCGCTGGCCTGGCGCAGGCCGTTGCTGCCACCGCCCAGTTCCAGGTGCGGTGCAAAGCCGCCGGTATCACGACGGGTGAAGATCTGCACCACGCCGCCGATCGCATCCGCGCCGTACAGGCTCGACTGCGGGCCGCGCACGATCTCCACGCGTTCGATCTGCGCCAGCGGAAGGTCCTGCAGCATGGCCAGGCCGAAGTCACCGGTGTTGATGCGTACGCCATCGACCAGCACCACGGTGTGCGAGGAATTGGTGCCGCGCAGGAACAACGAGGTCTGCTTGCCGAGTCCGCCGGTGTTGGCCAGGTTGATGCCGGCGCGGCCGCGCAGCAGGTCCTGCAGCGAGGTGGCCTGGCTGGCTTCGATGGCGCTGCGGTCGATCACCTGCGCAGGGCTGAGGCTGTCGGCCAGCGCGATCGGGGTACGCGTGGCGGTGACCAGCACCTGGTCCAGCGCGGTGGCCGCGTTCTGTGCGCCAGCCACGCCAGGCAGTGCGGCCAGCACGGCCAGGGAGAGGATTCGGGACTGCAATGTCATGGGGTAACTCCAACTGCCGCGCACGCCCGCGCGGACAAAAAGGGAGCTGCAACGCGGAGACAGGGCGATGCGCACCGCGCAGGACGCGGTGGCCGTCGCCGATGCCCACCGCATCGCAACCTGGTGCTTCCGGGCCGGTCTCCGGGCTTGCCGTCGGTGGAGGTCCACCGGGCGGACGCCTTCCCATGCCCGGGGGCACAGTGGCGTGAGGTCCGCTTGTGACGTGCTTACCGTTGCGGGGGCAGCGCCGGAGTGGCATCACCTGGATGCGTCACCGGCTTCCCGTTTCAACCTGCCAGCCGACGCCGCAGGTCACCTTGAAGTGCGCGCAGTCTAAGCCATCGCGTGCGGTGATGCAGGCCGCGTGCGCCGGTGCACTAGAATGGCCCCTGTTTCGTTCCAGATCTGCCCATGACGTCCATGCCGTACTGCGTTGCCCCCTTGTCCCAAGGCCCGGGTGCCTGCCCGCTGATCCCGGACCGGTGCAGCGGGGCCAAGCGATGATCCTGGACCTGGTCCGCCACGCCAGCACCGGCCGCGACACCCACCTGGACGGTCGCACCGACCGGCCGCTGCTGGCCGGGGCGCACGATGCGCTGTGCGCGGCCTACCAAGGCCATGAGTGGGAGCGGGTGATCAGCTCGCCACGCCTGCGCGCGCTGCATACCGCGGTCGCGCTGGCGGTGCCGCGCGGGCTGGACGTGCAGCCGGATGCAGAGTGGGAAGAACTCGATTTCGGCGACTGGGACGGCCTGGCGATCGAGGCCCTGCCGGAACAGGAACTGCTTGGGTTCCATCGCGATCCGCATGCGTTCGCCCCGCCGAATGGCGAAAGCTGGGGTCGCTTCGAGCGCCGCATCGCGCGCGCGCTGGACCGGCTGTTCGATGAGGAAGAAGAGCAGGACGCGGCACCGACGCTGATCGTCAGCCATGGAGGGCCGCTGCGGATGGTGCTGTCGCAGGTGTGTGGCCTGCCGGTGGCACTGTGCTGGGCGCTGCGCATCGACCACGGCACGCGCCTGCGGTTGCGGGTGGAGCGCGGAGATGCGGGGCTGTGGGGCGAGTTGCTGGAACTGCAGCAGCCCTGAAAGTGGGGCGGGAGGCCCGCGGCGCCGCTGCGCTCGCCGAGCATGGCTCGGCGCTACCCTCGCGGTGATGTCGACCGGTACCGGTAGCGCCGAGCCATGCTCGGCGGGGTCAGCGGAAAGAGGTTGACGGCCAGCGGCCGTCACTACCCCGTCAGTCGTTGTTGTCGTCGAAGCGTTGTTCGCGCACCGGGCCGGAGGCAGGCCCCGGCGCTTTCAGCGGCTGCAGGGCGATGCGCGCCTCGTAGTCGTGCACCAGCGCGCTGCGCTGGGCTTCGGTCAGGTCCTGCCAGTGGCAGTCCAGCAAAGCGCCTTCCAGCGAATACAGGAGGTTGAGGCTGGGCTTGAAGCCGGCCCTTCGAACCTTGACGAAGGCCCCCACCGAGCCGATGGCGAGCAGGTCTTCGCGGCTGCGCAGGCCGACCTGGCGCAGCCATGCTGCGCTCTTCGGACCAATGTTGCGCAGCTGCACGGTGCTCATCGCAGTGCGTCGACGAACACAGCAGCGATCGCTTCCAGGCCGGCCTGGTCGTCGGCATCGAAGCGCGCCAGCAGCGGGCTGTCGAGGTCGAGCACGCCGATCAGCGCACCGTCCTTGACCAGCGGCACCACCAGTTCCGAACGCGAGGCCGAATCGCAGGCGATGTGGCCCGGGAAGGCGTCGACGTCGTCGACGCGCTGGGTTACGCGTTCCGTGGCGGCCGCACCGCACACGCCCTTGTGCAGCGGAATGCGCACGCAGGCGGGCAGGCCCTGGAAGGGGCCGACCACCAGCTCGGTGCCGTCGAACAGGTAGAAGCCGGCCCAGTTGAGGTGGGGCACGGCGTGGTAGATCAGCGCCGAGAGGTTGGCCGCGTTGGCGATGCGGTCGCTCTCGCCATGCACCAGGCCACGGGCCTGGTCCAGCAGCTGGGCGTATTGTTCCGGCTTGCTGCCGGTCAGCGAAGAAGTGGCGAACATGCCGCCAGTCTAGCAAGGCACGACGGTGCTGGCGGCCAGTGCCGTGGCCAGCGCCCCGATCCGCGCAATGCCCGCCACGTAACGCGCATCCAGCTCCTGGCAGCAGGACAGGCGCAGGCAGTGGCGGTAGCGCGCGCCGCGCGAATACATCTGGCCGGGCATGAACACGATGTCCTCGGCCAGTGCCTGTTCGAACAACTCGCCGGTGTCCACGCCGGGAATCTCCAGCCACAGCAGGAAGCCACCGGTGGGTTCGGTCGCCCGCGTGCCGGGCGGGAAATGCTGGGCAACCAGCTGCCGCACCTTGCTGGTCTGTTCGCGGTACAGGCGGCGCATGCGGCGCAGGTGGTGTTCGTAGTTGCCGGCTTCCAGGAAGGCGGCGACCGCATCGCCGAGCAGCCTTGATTCGGCACCGCTGGAATGGAACTTGAGCAGCGCGATGCGGTCGATGAAACGCCCGCCTTCCAGCCAGCCGACACGGTAGTCCGGTGCCAGGGTCTTGGAAAAACCCGCGCACACCATCACCCAGCCGTCGCGGTCGAAGGCCTTCAGCAGCGGCTCCAGCGGTTCGCTGTGCTGCAGTTCGGCGTACACGATGTCTTCGATCACCGGCAGGCGGCGTGCATTGGCCAGTTCGGCCAGGCGTTGCTTGGCCGCCACCGGCATGGTGCAGCCCAGCGGGTTGTGCACCGTGGGCATCACCACCAGCGCGGCCAGTGCGGTGGTGTCCAGCAGCGCATCGAGAGCTTCCACGTCCAGGCCCCGCTGCGGGTGGGTGGGCAGTTCGATCGCCTGCAGGCCCAGGCTGGCCAACAGGGGGTAGAGGTTGAAATACGATGGCGCTTCGATGCCGACCGCATCGCCCGGTTCAGTCACCGCGCGCAGCGCCAGTTGCAGGGCCTCCATTGCCCCATGGGTGAGCGTGATCCGGCCGGGCACGGTGTGCAGGCCCATCCGCGGGCCGCGCTGCACGATCTGCCGGATCAGGGCCTGCGAGCCATCCGGCCGCGCATACGTTTCCACCGTGGCCAGGCTGCGGCGCAGGACCTGCGCAGTTGCGCGCTGCAGCTGCACGCCGGGATAGAAGACGCGACCGCGCGGGCCGGCGAAGGCCAGGTCCAGCACCTGTGGCCGCTGCTGGGCGGCAAGCACCCGTGCCAGCATCGCCGGCTGGCTGGGCGCAGTGGGCTCGGAGGGTGCATCCCGCAGCGATCGACGGGGAACCTGCAGGCGGGCGGCAACTTCGAAGCCGGACCGCGGCAGCGGCACCACCAGCCCGGCATCTTCGAGTTGCCGGTAGGCGCCGATCACCGTGTTCAGGCTGACCTTGCGCTGCTGCGCCATCTGCCGCAGCGAGGGCAGGCGCGCACCGCTGGGCAGGCGACCGGCGTGGATCGCCAGGGACAGCTCATCGGCCAGTTGCTGGTAGCGGGGCGGCGCGGCCTGGGCGTCCATCTGTATCCAACCAAACAGGGGGAGCCTGCCACTGTACCCCTGTTTTCCTTCGCTCTACGATGCAGCCTTGCTGGCATCAGCTCCGGCCTTGCTGGCATCAGCTCCGGCATTTCCCCCACGCACGCCCTTGATGGACGTGCGTTCTTTTTTTCCCGCTTACTTCATCGGCACCAGCACCGGTTCGCGGCGGTACAGCTGTGGGAAACGCTGCTGCAGGGCCACCAGCTTGGGTGCGTCGTAGTAGCGGATGTAAGCGGCCTGCGGGTTCCGCTCCAGGTAGTTCTGATGGTAGGCCTCAGCCGGATAGAAGCGCTTGCCGCTGCCCAGTTCGGTCACCACCGGGGATGAGAAAGAGGCGCCGATCTGGCCCACGTAGGCACGGTTGGCGGCCTGCTGGCGGGCATCGTCGCTGAAGATGGCGGAGCGATACTGTGTCCCGTGGTCCGGCCCCTGGCGATTGAGCTGGGTCGGGTCGTGCGCCACCGAGAAAAACACCTGCAGCAGCTGGCCATAACTGACCTGGCGAGGATCGTAGTCCACCCGCACCGCTTCAGCATGGCCGGTACGCCCGCTGCTGATGATCTCGTAGCGCGCGGTCGATGCGTCGCCGCCGATATAGCCGGAGACCGCGTTGCCCACGCCCTTGACGTGCTGGAACACGCCCTGCACGCCCCAGAAGCAGCCGCCGGCGAATACCACGCTGGCCTGCGTGCGCTCGTCCTTGTACGCCGCCACGCCGGTGGGAGCGGGCAGGGCGCGGCTTTCTTCGACGGCGCGCGCCGGTGCCATGCCCGCGCCGATGGCCGGGCCTGCATCGACCGCGAACACCACCAGCGCACCTACCACCAGCGCGGCCACTGCCGCGGCGATGCCTTGTTCCAATGAGAATTTCATGCGACCTCCTCAGCCAAACGTAAACGCATAGGCCTGGACACCCGGGTCCAGGAACTCGATCTCGAACAGGTGCTCACCGATGTCCGCGCGCTGGCGCACCAGCTGGTACAGGCGATGCTCATCGACCACGCCAGTGCCGTCGTGCTGCACATCGCCACCGGCATCGGCGGCCTGCAGCGGCTTGCCATCCAGCAGCACGCGGAAGCGGATGGGTTTGCCGTCTGCCGCTGGCGCCAGCACCAGGTGCAGGTCGCGGGCGTGGAAGCGGAAGGCGATGCGTCCGCCCGCCGAGGCCAGCGTGGCCGACTCCTGGTCGACCGACCACCGGCCGCGCAGCGCCCATTGGTTCAGCGCCCACCGCTGCGGAAGGTCGTAGTCGAACGGCTGATCGCGGCGGAAGCCACCGGGTGAGGCGAAGTGTTCCGCACGCGCATGGCCGAGGTAGGTTTCCGGCGAACGCAGGTTGCCCATGTCGGCCTGTTCGGCAACGCCTTGCAGGGTGGCGGCGGTGGGATCGGCCGGCGGTGGCAGGTTGGTCTGGCCCGCTTCCTGCAGCAGCCGGCGGATTACCTGCTCGGAGTGCGCATAGTTGCCCTCGCCGAACTGGTGCGCGCGGATGCGGCCCTGCGCATCGACGAAATAATGCGCTGGCCAGTAGCGGTTTTCGAACGCTCGCCAGATCGCATAGTCGTTGTCCAGCGCGACCGGGTAGGTGACCTTGAGCTGCTCGACCGCACGCATCACGTTGCGCGGGTTGCGCTCGAAGGCGAACTCCGGGGTGTGCACGCCGATCACCACCAGGCCGTGGTCGCGATAGCGCTCGGCCCATTCGTGCACGAACGGCATCGCGCGCAGGCAGTTGATGCAGGAGTAGGTCCAGAAGTCGATCAGCACCACCTTCCCGCGCAGTTGTTCGCGGTTCAGCGGCGGGCTGTTGAGCCAGCCGGTGGTGCCTTCCAGGGCAGGCAGCTCGCCTTCGACCGGCAGCGGCACATCAGCGGCGGCTGCGCCGGTGCTGGTCATCGCCACACCGCCCGCCTGCGCGCCGGGCACCGCATCCAGCAGGCCCTGTTCCAGCCGTGCCGTGCTGACCGCGGACAACCGGGTGAGGACCCCCGTGTCCCAGCCCATCGCAATGGCGACCACCGCCAGCAGCGCCGCCACGCCGAGCACACGGCGCAGCACATTGCCCAGCCCCAGGCGTGCCTTCAGCGCATTGAAGACCCGGCCGCCCACCCACACCGCCAGCGCGAGCGCGGTGACGGCGCCCAGGGCATAGGCAAGCAGCAGACTGCTGGTGCTGGCACTGGCGCCGTTGAGCGCCGCACCGGTCAGCACCAGGCCGAGGATCGGTCCGGCGCACGGGGCCCACAGCAGGCCGGTCGCGATGCCGACCAGCAGCGACGTACCGGCCCCACCACGGCCGGCGTCGTCGGCGGCATCGGCACGCGCGCTGAGGCGTGCGCCGACGCGCTGGAACGGTGCCAGCAGGCGGTCGGCAAAGGCCGGCCACAGCAGTGCCAGGGCGAACACCGCCATGACCACCAGGGCGACCCAGCGGCCGATCTGGTTGGCCTGTGCCACCCACGCACTGCCCACGGCAGCCAGGCTGGCCACCACGGTGAAGGTGATCGCCATGCCCAGCAGCAGCGGCAGGGTGCTGCGCAGGAACGAGCCGCCGGCACGCGCGAACACGAACGGCAGTACCGGCAGGATGCAGGGACTGAGCAGGGTCAACAGACCCCCCAGGTAAGCCAGCAGCAACAGCATCAGCGACGCTCCATCAACAAAAGAAAAGGCATCAGACCGGCACCCGCCAGGCGCTGCCGGCATCGGTGGCATCGGTGCTGGCGGCAGGCTCGAAGGTCAGCGCGGCACCGTTCATGCAGTAGCGCAGTCCGGTCGGACGCGGGCCATCATTGAAGACATGACCCAGGTGTCCGCCACAGCGGCGGCAGTGGATTTCCACGCGCACCATGCCGAACAGGGTGTCACGCTGTTCGCCGACGGCATCGTGCAGCGGCGCCCAGAAACTGGGCCATCCGGTGCCGCTTTCGAACTTGGTCGAAGAGGAAAACAACGGCAGCGCGCAGCCGGCACAGTGGAAGGTGCCGCGGCGCTTTTCGCGGTCCAGCGGGCTGCTGCCCGCACGCTCGGTCGCCTGCTGGCGCAGCACGGCATACTGCGCCGGGGTCAGCTGCTGCTTCCATTGGGCGTCGCTGCGCATGATCTCGAAACGGCGGGCAGGCGCGGCTTCGGCGGCGGCCGGCGCGGCACGGCTACAGGCGCCGATGCCCAGCACGCTGGCGGCAGCGGCCATGCCCCCCAGGCCAAGCAGGTGACGTCGGGACAGTGACATGGCCATCTCCAGCAGGGACGATGGGGCCATGCTGCGCCCCGGCGGATCAACGAATCCTCACAGAGAGTTCAATTTTCCGTGATACATCCGGGTCGGCCTGCGCTGACAATGCCCTTACGCTTCCTGATTGCCGCTATCTCCATGACTGATGCCCAGCGTGTCCTGATCGTCGAAGACGACGTCCATATCGCCGACCTGCTGCGCCTGCACCTTGCCGACGAGGGCTACACGGTGGTGCATGCCGCCAGCGGCGATGACGGCATGCGGCTGCTGGAACAGGACGGACCGTGGGATGCCCTGGTGCTGGACGTGATGCTGCCGGGCGTGGATGGCCTGCAGATCTGTCGCCGCGCACGGGCGATGGCGCGCTATGTGCCGATCATCATCATCAGTGCGCGCGGCAGCGAGACCCAGCGCATCGTCGGGCTGGAACTGGGCGCTGATGACTACCTGGCCAAACCCTTCTCCATGCCCGAGCTGGTGGCCCGCGTGCGCGCGTTGCTGCGGCGTGCCGAGGCGATGGCGCAGAGCGCGCGCCTGGACGCCGGGGCGATCGAGCTGGGCAGCCTGCGGCTGGATCCGCTGGCGCGCGTCGCGCTGCACGCCGGCAGGGAACTGGAGCTCACCCCGCGTGAGTTCGACCTGCTGTTGTTCTTCGCCCGCCATCCGGGGCAGGTGTTCGCACGCGCGGAGCTGCTGGACCAGGTGTGGGGCTATGGCCACGATGGCTACGAGCATACGGTCAACACCCACATCAACCGGCTGCGCAACAAGATCGAAGCCGACCCGGCCCACCCGAAGCAGATCCTCACGGTGTGGGGCCGCGGCTACAAGCTGGTCGGCGCCGCCGGAGGTGATGCATGAGGTTGCGCCTGCGGCTGTGGCAGAAACTGGCCGCGGTGTTCGCTGCGCTGCTGGTGCTGTGCAGCCTGGCGCTGCTGGGCATGCAGATGCGGATGGCGCTGCGGCATGAGCAGGAAGTGGTGCAGCGACTGTCGCTGGGGCTGGCCGGGCATATTGCCCAGCGCAGCGAGCTGATGGACCAGGCCGGGATGCGCGAGCCGGAAGTGCGCGCGCTGTTCGGCCAGCTGATGGCAGTCAATCCCAGCGTGGAGGTATACCTGCTGGATGACCAGGGCCGCGTGCTCGGCCACGATGCGCCGAGTGGCCACCTGCATCGCGGCCGGGTGGACGTAGCGCCGCTGCAGGCACTGCTGGCCGGCGCGCCGCTGCCGATCCTCGGCGATGATCCGCGCAGCGAACGCGGGCGCAAGGTCTTCAGCGTGGCCCCGCTGGTGGTGCAGGGCCGCGCGGCGGGTTACGTGTACGTGGTGCTGGTGGGCGAGCAGCGCCAGATGCTCGCCGACGACCTGGCCGCGAGCAGCCAGTGGCGGACCATGCTGTGGTCGGTGGCGCTGGTTGCGGTGCTGGGCATGCTGGCCGGACTGGTGGCGTTCTACTGGGTGACCCGCCCGCTGCGTGAGTTGACCCGGCGCATCCAGTCGTTCGACATCGATGCGCCCACCGACCTGCCTTCGCTGCCCGCCCTGCGCGAGGACGAGCGCGACGAACTGCTGATCCTGGAGCATGCCCACGCGCAGATGGCACACCGGCTGGGCGAGCAGTGGCAGCAGCTGCGGCAGCAGGACCTGCAGCGTCGCGAGATGGTGGCCAATATTTCGCATGACCTGCGCACGCCGCTGGCGTCGCTGCATGGGTACTTGGAAACACTGGCGATGAAGGAGGCGACGTTGAGCGTGGACGAGCGTCGTCGCTATCTTTCAATCGCGCTTTCGCAGAGTGCCAAGGTCGGCGGGCTGGCACGCGCGCTGTTCGAGCTGGCGCGGTTGGAGCACGGGCAGGTGCAGCTGCAGTGGGAAGTGTTCGCCCTGCCGGAGTTGCTGCAGGACGTGCTGCAGAAATTCGAGTTGTCCGCCCAGGCGAAAGGCCAGCAGCTGGATGCCGAATTTCCGCAGGGACTGCCGCTGGTGCGTGCCGATGTCGGGCTGGTGGAGCGGGTGCTGACCAACCTGATCGACAACGCGCTGCGGCACACGCCGCAGGGGGGACACGTGCAGGTTGCGTTGGCGGCCGATGCGGACAACGTGTGGGTCACGGTCAGTGATGACGGTCCGGGCGTGGATGCGGGGGTGCGCGCCACCTTGTTCCAGGCGCCTGCAGCGCTCGGGCCGCGGCGTGGCGAGAACGGTGGACTCGGCCTGCTGATCGTGCAGCGCATCGTGCAGTTGCACGGGCGCGAGATCGCCCTGCTGGAGACCGCGCAGGGTGCGGCGTTCCGGTTCGGCCTGCCACGGGCACGGCCCTAGGCAAAAAAAAGGACCCGACAGAGGGAGGGATCTGTCGGGTCCTGCGACTGCACGGGGGGAGGGACCCATGCAGTGTCCTGGCGGTCTGCGGCTCCGGAATCCGGCGGTTCGCGACCTGTTGCAATGCAGCATACGCCTTTCGTGCTGCATTGCAACAGGGGCTGGGGAAATTTCAACCGCGATGCAAATCCCGTTCAGGATCAATCGCTTGCTCAGCGGTTGGCGGGGCCCCGATAGCGGCAGCCAGAGGTGCAGGTCTCGTGCACCGTGATTTCGCTCAGTTCCGGCAGCACCGGCTTCAGCTCCTGCCAGATCCACGTGGCGAGGTTCTCGCTGGTCGGATTTTCCAGGCCAGGAATGTCGTTGAGGTAGTGATGGTCCAGGCGGTCGTAGATCGGCTGGAACGCGGCTTTGACGTCGCCGAAATCCATGATCCAGCCGGTCTCCGCGCCGGGCTCGCCTTCCACCTTCAGTTCCACCCGGAACGAATGCCCGTGCAGGCGCGAGCACTTGTGGCCCGGGGGCACGTTCGGCAGCCGATGCGCTGCCTCGATCATGAAGACTTTGAAGATTTCCATGCCGCGATTGTAGCGGTCCGGGGACGACAAAGCCGTTGCATCCACAACATCTTCCTTTTCATCGCGATGAAGAGATGGTAGCTTCTCTTATATCCGTATGAAGAGATGTTATTGGTCGCGATGCGGCCATTCATGGGCTACTGCGGAACTGTTACCACCACCCACCCCACGATTTCGACATGCCCCAGCACACCTTGCTCGTGGCGGCCCTTGCCGCCGCCCTGGCCGCGCCTTTGCCTGCCGCCGCCGAAACGTCTGCCGACACCATTGCCAGTGGCGATGCCAGCACCCTGGCCGCCGTGCGTGTCACCGGGTCCAACATCAAACGCACCGACACCGAGACCGCCAACCCGGTGCAGGTGATCGGCCGTGAACAGCTCGAAGCGACCGGCAAGGCCTCGGTCGCCGACGTGCTGCGTTCGATCTCCGCCAATACCGGCAACGCCGCCAACGAGACCTCCAACAGCGGCTGGGCCTCCGGTTCGGCTGGCATCGGCCTGCGCGGGTTGTCGCAGAAGAACACGCTGGTGCTGCTCAACGGCCGTCGGCTGGCGAATTACGGCTTCCCGGCCAATGGGCTGTCGGATACCTTCGTCAACCTCAATGCGCTGCCGCTGGTCGCGGTGGAACGCATCGAAGTGCTGAAGGACGGCGCGTCAGCGGTCTACGGTTCCGATGCGGTGGCCGGAGTGGTCAACATCATCACCCGACAGAACTACCAGGGCGCGGAGATCGGTGGCAGCGTCGGCACCGCCGACCAGGGCGGGCTGGACGAGACCAAGCTGAAGTTCGTCGGTGGCCTGGGCGACCTGGAGACCGATGGCTACAACATCCTGGTCAGCCTGGAAGCCTACAACCGCGATCGCCTGGACCAGGACGAGCGTGACCTGACGCGGTCCGGCATCTACAGCGACCAGCCCGGCGGCCGCTGGAACGGCTGGTCGGCCAAGGGCGCACGTTACCTGGTCAACGGCGTGTCGGTGCCGATGCTGGACGCCAACGGGCAATGCCCGGACGGCACCACCCGCGTGGCCAGTGCGCCGATCGACGGCCTGGCCGGTGATACCTGTGGTTTCAACCAGGCGCCGTACACCACCCTGATACCGTCGACCAAGCGCTGGCAGGCCTACGCCAACGGCACCTTCCGCCTCAGCGACAACGTGGAAGCGTTCGGCGAAGTGCTGTACAGCGAGGTCAAGGGCGTGTCCTGGTTCGGGAGCAGCCCGTTCTTCACCCTGGAAAGCGGACGCTTCGCGCTGAACGCCGATACCGGGCTGGCCGAGCCGGTGTCATCCAACCTGCCGGCAGGCAACCCGTACAACCCGTATGGCCGTGCCATCCCGATCGAATACACCTTCTTCAACCTCGGCGGCACGATCAAGACCAACCGCTCGCAGTCCTACCGTGGCTTGGTCGGCCTGCGTGGCAGCAGCGAGCGCTGGGACTGGGAAGTGGGCGCCTTCGGTGCACGCAGCAGCGAGCGCGAGACGGTATCCGGGGGCTTCGCCAACCGCTGGGCGCTGGCCGATGCGCTGGTCACCGGCAGCTACAACCTGTTGGATCCGTCGGCGACCCCGCAGTCGGTGCTGGATGGCATCAACATCGCCACCCTGCGCCCGGCCGAGTCAAAATTGCAGGGCATCGATGCGAAGATTTCCGGCACGCTCGGCCATACCTGGGCCGGTGACATCGGCTTCGCCTCCGGCGTGGAATGGCGCCGCGAGAAGCTGGATTCCAACAACCCGTGGCAGATCGACGCCGGCCTGCAGGTGCGCCCGGCGATCGCCGAAGTGCACGGTGAGCGTACGGTCAGCGCCGCCTACGCCGAGGCCATCGTGCCGCTGGCCTCGAAGCTGGAACTGTCGGTGGCCGCGCGCGCGGATCATTACGATGACTTCGGCGATGCGTTCTCGCCCAAGCTGGGCCTGCGCTGGCAGCCGCTGGACTTCCTGCTGGTGCGTGCTGCCGCATCGAAGGGCTTCCGTGCGCCGTCGCTCTCCGAGAACTCGGACAGCACCAGCATTTCCTACGGCAGCGTGGTCGACCCGCGTGACCCGGACCTGCCCGGCTCGCGGCAGAACCCGACCTTCTTCACCGTTGGCAACACCGAGCTGAAGCCGGAACGTACCCGCAGCTACAACTTCGGCGTGGTGCTGTCGCCGTGGGCGAACACCAACCTGAGTGTCGATTACTACAAGATCGAACTGGAGAACCTGGTCGGCACCAACAACACCCAGACGCTGGTGACCAACGACGTGCCGGGCGCGGTGCAGCGCGATGAGCGCGGCAAGATACAGGCCGTGTACAACCGCTACCAGAACCTCAGCGACCTGAAGACCTCCGGCATCGACGTGGAGCTGCGCCAGCGCATACCGACCGAGCGCCTTGGCACCTTCAACCTGAGTTCGGCTTATACCCATGTGCGTGACTACCGCCGCCCGACCGTGATCGGCGGGCCGCTGGTGAACTACGCCGGCAGCAACCTGGGCGCCACGCTGCCGAAGAACAAGGCCACCACCACGCTGGACTGGAGCCATGGCGACGTGCGGACCGCGCTCACCTGGTACTACACCAGCGGCTACGACCAGAAGGCCAGCGCCACCGCGCAGGCGGTGCAGGACCGCGTTGACAGCTACAGCCAGTTCGATCTGTACGTGGGATACACCGGCTTCGAGCAGCTGACCCTGTACGCGAAGATCCAGAACCTGGGCGACGAGGATCCGCCGTACGACGCCTCGTTCCCGGGCATCCGCGCGCCGTACGACTTCAGCCAGTACGACCTGCGTGGTCGTTACTTCACGGTGGGCTTCGACTACCGCTTCTGATGCGCTCCGCGCGTGTCATCCGCTCTGCCGGCCGGCCACTGCACGTGGCTGGCTGGGCTGTACTGGCGCTGCAGCGCCATCATCCATGGGGAATCGTCGTGTCCTTCCATCGCAGTGTGTTGTTGTCCCTGCTCGCCGCCGCCGCCGCCGCGGTCGCGCTACCCGCCGCGCCGGTGCAGGCGCAGAGCGCCTACTTCTTCCCGCAGGCCACGCACGCCGCGGATTTCGATCCGGCCATTCCCACACCGCAGCAGTTCCTCGGCTACGAGGTCGGCAGCCGTTACACCCGGCATGACCAACTGGTGGCCTATTTCAAAGAGCTGGCCCGGTTGTCGGACAAGATCACGGTGCAGGAGATTGGCCGCAGCTACGAAGGCCGTCCGCTGCTGATCGCCACGCTGACCGGTGCGCAGAACCACGCGCGGCTGGAATCGATCCGCCAGCAGCACGCCACCCTGGTGGACCCGGCGCAGCCGCGCAGCGCCGCCGGTGACAGTCCGGTGGTGGTGTGGCTGGGCTACAGCGTGCACGGCAACGAGACCTCCAGCGGCGAGGCGGCGATGCTCACTGCGTACTACCTGGTAGCCAACCGCAGCGCCGAAACCCAGCAGTGGCTGCAGAACGCAGTGGTGCTGTTCGACCCGGCGCAGAATCCGGATGGACGCGACCGCGCGGCGAACTGGCACAACGCGTATGCCTCCAGCCCGGCCTCGCCTGATCCGGCCGACAAGGAACACGTGGAGCCGTTCCCGCAGGGCCGCACCAACCACTATTTCACCGATCTCAACCGCGATTGGCTGGCGCTGACCCAGCAGGACAGCCGGCCGAAGATCGAGGTGTTCCACCAGTGGTATCCGAATGTCCAGATCGATTTCCACGAGATGGGCAAGGACAGCACGTATTACTTCGAGCCGTCGCCGAAGAGCATGCACAGCCCGCTGCTGCCCGCGTCGTCGTACGAGTTCAACAAGACCCTGGCCAAGTACCACGCCGCTTCGCTGGATGCGCTGGGTTCGCTGTACTACACCGGTGAAAACTATGACAACTTCTCGCCGGTGTATGGCTCCACCTACCCGGATTTCCATGGCGGGGTGGGCGTGACGGTCGAGCAGGCGAGCTCGCGCGGACGCGTGCAGGAATCGGTCAACGGTCCGTTGACATTCCCGTTCACCATCCGCAACCAGGTGGCCACCGGGCTGGGCACGGTGCGCGGCGCGGTCGCAGAGCGCGAAGGCCTGCTGTCGCTGCAGAAATCCTTCTTCCAGTCTGCGCTGAAGCAGGCCGGCCAGCAGCAGTTGAAGAGCTTCGTGTTCGGCGACGCGCACGACCCGGCACTGACCCGCAAGCTGCTGGAACTGCTGCTGCTGCATCGGATCGAGGTGCATGCGCTGGCGTCTGCGGTGACCGTGGATGGACGCCGTTTCGAACCGGGCAGTGCCTACGTGGTGCTGGCGGCGCAGCCGCAGTTCCGGCTGGTGCATTCGATCTTCGCCGACACGCCGCAGATCAAGGGCGATGTGTTCTATGGCAGTACTTCGTATGCGATCGCGCCTGCCTACGGCGTGGCCTTCGCGGCCAGCAAGAGCCGCATCGGCGAGGGCGCACGGGTGACTGCGGTGGCGGATGCCCATGGTGGCGTGCAGGGCGGACAAGCCGGCTATGCGTATGTGATCGACTGGCGTGACTACAACGCCGGCCGCGCCCTGTATGCGCTGCAGGCCAAGGGCTTGTCCACGCGCGCAGCATTTCGGGCATTTACTGCCGGAACGTCGGCCGGCGAGGTGGACTTCGCCCCGGGCAGCATCGTGGTGCCGGTCGCCGGCCAGCCGCTGCAGGGTGCGGCGTTGCTGGAGGCGGTACAGGCCGCGGCCAAGGACAGTGGCGTGCAGGCGTACGCGCTGGCCAGCGGCCAGAGCCGCGGTGGCATCGACCTGGGCAGCGACAGCGTCAAGGCGCTGCGCAGGCCGGCCGTGGCGCTGGTGATGGGCGAGGGCGTGAACGCGACCGAGATCGGCTCGGCGTGGTTCCTGCTGGACCAGCAGCTGCAGCTGCCGGCGAGCAAGATCGACCCTTCGCAGCTGGGCAAGGTCCCGCTGGACCGCTACACCTCCATCGTGCTGTCCGGTGGCAAGTACGAGGGCGTGGATGAAGCGGCGGTCGGCGCGCTGAAGCGCTGGATCCAGGCCGGTGGATCGTTGGTGACCTACGGCACCGCATCGCGCTGGGCGATCGAGAAAAAGCTGGCGGATGGCGAGAAGCTGGGCGCGGACGAAGTGACCGCCGATGCCTCGCGTAAAGCCTTCGGCGACCAGCGCGACATCGCTGCGATCGAGCGGGTGAGTGGCAACATCCTGAGCGCAGACATCGATACCAGCCATCCGCTGGGCTTCGGCACGCCGCGCCGGCAGCTGGCGGTTAACAAGGAAAACGCGGTGGTGCTGCAGCCCAGCGCCAATCCGTTCTCCACGGTGGTGCGGGTGGACGAGCAGATGCGCGTGAATGGGTATCTGTCCGAGCGCAATCGAGCGCGGGTGAGCGGTTCGGCGTGGTTGCTGGTGTCGCCGCAGGGGCAGGGCAATGTGGTGCTGTTCGCCGATGATCCGGCGCACCGCAAGTACTGGCACGGGACGGACCGGTTGCTGGTCAATGCGCTGTTCTTCGGCAATCTGCTGAATCCTGCGAAGCCGCGGGGGTAGGGGTGGGTTTGCCGGGCTTGCAGCCCGGCGGCCCGCTTTGAAGCAAAGGCAAAAGCCTGCAGGGCTATGTGTTGCTGGGGCGGGGTGGCTGTGCAGGACACGCCGCAAGTACGTCCTTGTAGGCTCGCTTTTCGCATCCATGCGAAAAGACGGTCCTGCACAGCCACCCCGCCCCACCTTCGACAGGTCCATGGGGGCCATGGAACCTGCGGTAGCGCCGACCCATGGTCGGCGGATGGTGTCAGGTGAACTGATAAAGAGCCGCCGACCATGGGTATGCCGGTCGTCCTGACCGGCACCCTGCGGGCCGTCGCAAGCGACGTTGGAAGCGGCTCCTGCCGCTGCCTTCGGCGCTACCGCTTTTCATTTTTTTATACGCGGCCGGTGGCCACCGGAACCTGTCAGGGCGCCGGGTGGGTGGGCCATGCAGGACCGTCTGTTCGCATGGATGCGAACAGCGAGCCTCCATGGACGGATTCACGGCGTGTCCTGCATGGCCCACCCACCCGGCGCCAACCCAGCAACCCGCTCCTGACCCACCCGCCGCGAGGGGCCCCGCCGCTCGCAGCACCAAAATCGTATTGCGAATCATTCGCAATAGGCATAGAGTGTGCGCCGCCGGACTGGGGCCGGTGCCTTCCACTCGAGATGCCGATGAAAACCTGCCTGCTGGCCGGCCTGTTACTGGCCGCCACCGTGATGCCTGCCCATGCGCATACGCCGTACCTGGCGCCTGCGACGTTCCAGATCCAGCCCACCAGCCTGGTGACCCTGGATGCCAGCTTCGCCGAAACCTTCTTCGTGCCTGAAGTGGTGTTCGACAACAGCACCTTCGTTGTGACCGATCCGGATGGCATGCAGCACGCGCCGGATACCGTGCACCTGCTCAAGACCCGCGCCGTGGTGGAACAGCGCCTGCCGGGCAAGAAGGGCACCTATCGCTTCAGCACCGGCAACCGCCTGGGTGCGGTGTTCCGCACCTTTGAAGTCAACGGCAAGGTGGAAAGCAGCCGCGATCCGTCCAAGCCGCTGCCGGCGGGGGCGAAGATCGTCTCGCATTACCAGAGCCTGTCGCGTTCGGAGGTGTACCTGACCGCCGGCGCGCCGACCACCGCAGCGCTCGCACCGTATGGCAAGGGCCTGGAGCTGGTGCCCGTAACCCACCCCAGCGATCTGTACGTCGGCGAGCACTTCCAGTTCGAAGTGCGCTACGACGGCAAGCCGCTGCCAGCGCAGAAGGTCGAGATCAACCGCGCGCTCGGCGATGGACAGGCGCAGCCGGCACCGATCGAGCTGACCACCGATGCCGCCGGCAAGGCCAGCCTGCCGCTGCAGCATGCCGGCGCCTACCTGGCGCTGATCCGCTACCGCGGCGCGGCACCCGAAGGCGCGGCCGCGCCGCAGTACGGCAACAACTACACGCTCAGCTTCCGCGTGTTGGAACCGTAACCCTCCTTCCAAGGCCCACCCGAATGAACAAGAGCGTGATCTTCCTGGCCCTGCTGGCCGCAACCAGCAGCGCTGTTGCACAGGCGCCCCAGACCGGCGCGAAGGCACCGTCCTCCGCTGCCGCCGACTTCCTTGAACAGTTCGATCCGCAGGACACCGGCGCGGTCAGCTGGGCGCAGTTCGAGACCTTCCGGCGCGCCCGTTACGCCGCCACCGACCGCAACGGCGATGGCAGCGTCGATAAGCAGGAGTACATCGACGAATACCTGCAGCGCTTCGACGCGCGCCTGGCCAAGGCGCGCGAAGGCCACCTGCGGCAGACTGGTACGCGCTTCAACGCGCTGGACCGCAACAACGACGGCCGCATCAGCCGCGAGGAGTTCGACGCGGCCGGTGAACGTACCTGGGCCGGTTACGAGAAGAGCCAGGACGCCACCCGTGAGAGCGCAGCGTCGACCAATCGGGATCCGCTGAAGATGCCGACGTCGCACACCGCCAACGGCATGCTGGAACTGTATGACCGCAACAGCGACGGCGTGGTCGACCGGGCCGAATTCTATGCCGCGCGTACCGCGACCTTCGCCGCCACCGATGCCAACGGCGATGGCCAGCTGGATCTGGCCGAGTACACCGCCGAGTTTGCCGGGCGCCTGGATGCGCAGCGCGCCAAGGTGCGCGAGGCTGGTGCACGCCAAGCGGGTGTGCGCTTCGGTGCGCTGGACACCGACAAGGACGGGCAGATGACCTTCGCCGAGTACCAGGTGTCGGGCAAGCGCCTGTTCGAGCGCGCCGATACCAACGGCGACCGCATCGTCGATGCGCGCGACCCGGAACCGGTGGCCACACCCTGATCCAACCCGGTGCCGGCATGCCGCCGGCACCACGGCGCCGCGACCACGCCTCGCGCGCGCGGAACACGAACTTCCACGACCTCCCAGCCCGCACCGGCGTCCAGCGCGCCGACAGCCAGGAACGGCGTACGTCCAGCCCTTTCTTACTGCGGAGCTTTCCCGATGAACCTGTCCCTGTCCCTGCTCTCGCTGGCGGTGCTCGCCAGCCTGTCCGCGATTCCCGCCGCGCATGCCGATGCACCGGCTGATGCCGGCACCCTCGATACCGTGCGCGTGGAAGCCGAGCGCGCGAAGAAGAGCACCTCGCGCAACCAGAACGTCACCGTCCTCAGCGCCGCCGACCTGGACGCGGAGATGGCCAACAACATGGAAGAGGCCATCCGCTACATCCCCGGCGTCAGCGCGGTCGACATGGGGCGCTTCGGTGACAACGGGTTCAACATCCGTGGCCTGGAAAGCGATCGCGTGGCGATCACCGTCGACGGGCTCAGCCTGGGCGAATCGGTCGAAACCGCGCGTTCCTACGAGTTCTTCCGCGGTGGCCGCGGCGACGTCGACATCGACACCTTGAAGAGCCTGCAGGTGATCAAGGGCGCTGACTCCATCACCGCCGGCAGCGGGGCGCTGGGCGGCGCGGTGGTGTTCACCACCAAGGACCCCGCCGACTACCTGAAGGCGGCCGGCAACGATACGCATGTCGGCATGAAGTTCGGCTACAGCGGTTCCAACGACGAAACGATGGGCACGCTGACCTTCGCCAACCGCACCGGCATCGCCGAATCGATGCTGGTCTACACCCGCCGCGAAGGCCACGAATCGGAAAGCTGGTACGACACCACGGTGGACCGGATCGGCGTTGGCCGGCGGACCCCGGATCCGGTGGACAGCACCCGCGACAACCTGCTGGGCAAGCTGGACCTGCAGCTGGACGAGCGCAACACGCTGGGCTTCATGGTCGAGCGCGGCCGCGCCCGCAATGAAGTGGACAACCTGTCGCGGGTCTATTCGCCAGGCTACCTGGAGCGCCGTGGTGACGACCGCAACGACCGTGACCGCTATGGCATGCGCTGGCAGTACCGCCCGCAGAATGCGCTGTTCGACAGCATGGAAGCGCAGCTGGACCACCAGGTCACCGAGAGCCGTGGGCTGACCACCATCCTCGCCGGCAGTGGCTGCCCGGGCCGCACCGTGCCCTGCCTGCGCAGCGAGAACCGCTCCACCGAACAGACCCTGGACCGTGCAGCGCTGGATTTCAGCAAGGTGCTGGACAACGCCGGCGCGCGCCATGACATCGTCTACGGCCTGGCCTGGCAGACCCGCGACGTCGACTTCACCGCCGTGGATACGCGCTGGTATGCGGCCGGCGACATCGCCACCGTGGAGCAGGATCCCCGCCAGGTGCCGAAGACCGATGCGCGCAACTGGAACCTGTACCTGCGTGACAGCATCACCCTGATGGAGGAGCGTCTGGTGCTCAGTGGCGGCGCACGCTATGACCGCTATGACTACTCGCCGACAGTGGACGCGACCTTCGTCGATCCGACCGGCAGCGTGCGCGACCTGCGGTTCTCCGCGCCCAGTTGGCAGCTCGGTGCCGAGTTCCGCTTCCTGCCCGATCATGCCGTGTGGGCCCAGGTCGGGCGCGGTTTCCGCGCGCCGAGCGTGGCCGATCTGTACTCACCGACCGGCAGCACGCTTGCCTTCGATGCCATCACCGGTGCCCAGGTGCAGTTCGATACGTCCTCGTCCAACCCGGACCTGGACGCGGAAAAAAGCCTCAACGTGGAACTGGGCTACCGCTGGAGCACCGACCGTGGTCAGCTGGGCTTCTCGCTGTTCCGCGACCGCTACAGCAACTTCATCGAGACGGTGACCACCGCACAGGCGTACCCCAACGGCTACCGCACCACTGCGGCCGCGCCGATCCAGTACAGCTACAACGCCACCATGCCGATGAATGCCGGCAAGGTCACGGTGAAGGGCGCCGAGCTGGAAGGGCGCTGGCAGTTCAGCCACGCGTGGTCCTCCCGCATTGCCGCCGCTTACAGCGAAGGCGAGAAGGCCAACGGGGACCCGCTGGAAAGCATCGTGCCGGCCAGTGTGGTGGTCGGCCTGCGCTACGCGCCGTCACCGGTGTGGAATGTCACCGCCAACCTGACCCATGCGTGGGGCAAGAATGCCGATGATGCCTACACCACGCTGGCCAACGGCACGCGCGAGACGCCCGACTGGGTCGGCAAGGCCGATGGCTACACCGTGCTGGACCTGGTGGGCAGCTGGAACGTCACCGACCAGCTGCGGGTCAGTGCCGGCGTGTACAACCTGACCGATCGTGAGTACTACCTGTGGCAGCGCGTGCGCGGTATCTACGAGGGCACCAATACGCTGTATGGCTACGTCAACGAGCAGGGAATCGGCCGGTACAGCGAGCCGGGCCGCAATGCACGCGTGACCGTGGCCTACAGCTTCTGAAACAGCCCGTTGATAGCGCCGAGCGATGCTCGGCGGACGCAAACGAAAAAGGGACGAAGCTCGCGCTCCGTCCCTTTCTCAATCAGGCGCCACGACCGAAATCGGTCACCTGCGCAGGGCGCGGATCAGACCGCGCGGCTGCTGCCCTGGCTGCGGCCGGCGCCACCACGGCGCTGGCCCTGGCCCTGCGCAGCACGCGCCTGGCCGGCACCACCGCCGCCTTCGCGACGACCACCGCCGGCCTTCTTCGGGCCTGCATGGGCGTGACGCGGCGCATCGCCATGCGGACGACGGGCATGCGAGGTCTTGCGCACGCCACGGTCACCCATATCGCTGTCAGCCTTGCCCGGGGCGCTGTTGCCCCAGCGGATCGGCACCTGCAGCTCGAAGCCCGGCACGTCGCGGATGTCCATGTCGCGGCCGAGCAGGCGCACGATCTGGCGCAGCAGCTTCACTTCATCCTGGGCAACCAGCGAAATCGCTTCACCGGTGGCACCGTTGCGGCCGGTACGGCCGATGCGGTGCACGTAGTCTTCGGCGACCATCGGCAGGTCGAAGTTGATCACCTTCGGCAGCTCGTTGATGTCGATGCCGCGCGCGGCGATATCGGTGGCCACCAGCACGGTCACGCGGCCGGCCTTGAAATCAGCCAGTGCGCGCAGGCGCTGGCCCTGGCTCTTGTTGCCGTGGATCGCGGCGGTCTTGATGCCGGACTTGTCCAGGAACGCGGCCAGCTTGTCGCTGCCGTGCTTGGTGCGGGCGAAGACCAGGGTCTGCTCGCGGCTGTCCTGGGCGAGCAGGTGCAGCAGCAGGTCGCGTTTGCGACCGCCATCGACCGGGTGCACGCGGTGGGTGATCAGTTCGGCGACGGTGTTCTTCGGCGTGACCTGGATCTGCTCCGGGTTGCGCATGAACTCCATCGCCAGCTGCTTGATGCTCTCTTCGAACGTCGCCGAGAACAGCAGGGTCTGGCGGTTCTGCTTGGGCAGCTTGGCCAGGATGCGCTTGATCGACGGCAGGAAGCCCATGTCGAGCATGCGATCGGCTTCGTCCAGCACCAGCACTTCAATGCCGGACAGGTCGATGCTGCGACGCTCGATATGATCGATCAGGCGGCCCGGGCAGGCCACCAGCAGGTCCACGCCACGGCGCAGGATGTCCAGCTGGTTGCCCATGCCGACGCCGCCGTAGATGCAGGCACTCGGGATGCGCAGGTACTTGCTGTAGCCGCGCAGGCTGTCATGCACCTGGGTGGCCAGTTCGCGGGTCGGGGTCAGGATGAGGGCGCGCGGCTTGCGCGGGCCGCCGTTGGACACTTCCTGCGAATTGGTGGCCAGGTGCTGCAGCAGCGGCAGGCCGAAGGCAGCGGTCTTGCCGGTACCGGTCTGTGCGCCGGCCAGCAGGTCGCGGCCGGCCAGGGCGAGCGGGATGGCCTGCTCCTGGATGGCGGTGGGGGTTTCATAGCCCTGCTCGGAAAGCGCACGCAGCAGGAAGGGCGCAAGGCCCAGGGATTCAAAAGACATTCGAGAAAGCTCCAAAAACAGAGAACGCCTGGCCGAATGGCCAAGCGGGGGCAGATCGATGAGATCGGCTGACTCGGAGCGTTCCCGTGAACCGCGCTGCGAGAAATTGGGTGCAGCCGGCGCGGAGAGCGCAGGCTGGAATGCGTGACGAACGGCGCCGGAGTGGGGGCGGGCGAGGGGTCGGGTGACCTGGCTCGCCGGCGATCCCGGAGGGAAACGGACGACCGCTGCAGACCGGCGAAGTCTAACCGAAGAATGAGATCCGGCGCAAAGGTGCGTGTTCAGGAAAAGCCGGATCCGGGTGGGGGCCGGGCGGGGAGGGTCGGCAGGACACGCCGCAAGTACGTCCTTGTAGGCTGCGTCGCCGCATCCATGCGGCTCAGCGTCCTGCCAACCCTCCCCGCCCGGCCCCGCTGACAGGTTCCGTGGCGTCTGGGAGCGGGTAGCGCCGAGCCGTGCTCGGCGGAGGGTAGGGCGCGAGCGGGGTCTCCGATCATCGGCATGCGCGGCATACACTCCTTGCCATGCGGCGGCGCAGCTTTCCGGCGTCGCGGGGGTTTGATTACACTTGAAACTTGTTTGCCACCTCAGCCGGATGTGCCCATGAAGCTTGGTTCTTTGAAGGAAGGTGGCCGCGACGGCACCTTGATCGTCGTTTCGCGTGACCTGCAGCGCGGGGTGCGCGCCACCGGTATCGCGGCGACGTTGCAGGCGGCGCTGGAAGACTGGGCGCGTAGCGCGCCGCGGCTGCAGGCGTTGTCCGACTCGCTGAATGCCGGCGATGCCGATGGGGTGTTCGACATCGATATGCAGGCGCTCGCTTCGCCGCTGCCGCGCGCCTATGAATTCCTGGATGGCAGTGCCTACCTGCCGCACGTGGCGCGGGTACGCCGGGCACGTGGCGCGGAGGTGCCCGACAGCTTCTATACCGATCCGCTGATGTACCAGGCGACCAGTGCCGGCTTCCATGGTCCGCGCGATGCGGTGAAGGTGGTCAGCGAAGACCATGGCATCGACCTGGAAGCGGAGATCGTGGTGGTCACCGATGACGTGCCGATGGCCGTCAGCCCGGAACAGGCAGCCACGCACATCCAGCTGATCGGGCTGGTCAACGACGTATCACTGCGCAACCTGATCCCGGGCGAGCTGGCCAAGGGCTTCGGTTTCCTGCAGTCCAAGCCGCGCTCGGCGCTGTCGCCGGTGTTCGTGACCCCCGATGAGCTCGGCGATGCCTGGCGTGACAGCAAGCTGCATCTGCCGCTGGTGACCCACATCAACGGCGCGTGGTTCGGCGCGCCGGAAGCCGGCGTGGACATGCAGTTCAACTTCGGCCAGTTGGTGGCACACGCGGCGAAGACCCGTCCACTCGGCGCGGGCACCCTCGTCGGTTCGGGCACCATCGCCAACGAGGACACCAGCAAGGGCGCGTCGTGTTTTGCCGAGCTGCGCACGGTGGAAACGCTGCGCGACGGCAAGCCGAGCACGCCGTTCATGTCCTTCGGCGACGTGGTGCGCATCGAGATGCTGGACGCCAACGGGGCCAGTATCTTCGGTGCCATCGAACAGCGCATCGAGCAGGCCGCCACGCCGTGAGCGGCGCATCGGCGCCTGCTGCGGGCGGGCAGGGCGAGATCGTCCTGCATACCTATTGGCGTTCCAGCGCGGCCTACCGCGTGCGCATCGGACTGAACCTGAAAGGCTTGGCCTGGCAGGGCCACGCGGTGCACCTGGTGCGCGGGGGCGGTGAGCAGCATCAGGACAGCTATCACCGGTTGAATCCGCAGGAGCTGGTGCCGACGCTGCAGCATCGTGGGCTGGTGCTGACCCAGTCGATGGCGATCCTGGAGTATCTGGACGAGGTGTTCGCCGCCGACGCGCTGTTGCCGGCCGACCCGGCCGGGCGCGCACGGGTGCGCGCCCTGGCCCAGCTGGTGGCCTGCGATATCCACCCGCTCAACAACCTGCGGGTGATGCAGTACCTGGAGGGGCCGTTGCAGCTGCCCCCGGATGCGCGCACGCAGTGGACCCTGCACTGGATGGCCGAAGGGCTGTCGGCGATGGAGACGATGCTGGCCGCCAGCCCGGACACCGGCACGTTCTGCCACGGTGACCGGCCCGGCCTGGCCGATGCCTGCCTGATCCCCCAGCTGTACAACGCGCATCGCTTCGGACTCGACCTGGCCGGTTACCCGATCCTCCGCCGTATCGAAGCGGCCTGCTTGGCGCTGCCCGCCTTCGACACCGCCCGCCCCGAAAACCAGCCCGACGCCGCCTGACGAAAAAGGGGACGGAGGGGATTAAGTCGTTTTCGACCCGACACGGTCGAAAACGACTTAATCCCCTCCGTCCCCTTTTTTCAGAAACCGTGCGAGATGGTCGGCTGGCCGGCGGAGAAGTCCGCGTAGGGATCGTGCTCGCCGCTGCTGCCTTCGGACAGCCGGAACTTCAGTGCCAGGCCGTCGCGTGAATCGGCCGCGCGCAGCGCTTCTTCGATGTCGACGATGCCGTCCTTGACCATCCGGAACAGGCACTGGTCAAAGCTTTCCATGCCTTCTTCCAGCGAAGCTTCCATCGCGGCCTTGATCTCGTGCACCTGGCCGCGGCGCAGCAGGTCGCGGATCATCGGCGTGTTGATCAGCACTTCGGTCGCCGGCAGGCGGCGGCCATCGTGGCCCTTCACCAGACGCTGGCTGATGACGCCGCGCAGGTTCAACGACAGGTTCATCAGCACGTTGCGATGCGCGCTTTCCGGGAAGAAGTTCAGGATGCGCTCGATCGTCTGGTCGGCGTTGTTGGAGTGCAGGGTGGCCAGGCACAGGTGCCCGGTTTCGGCGAAGGCGATTGCGGCCTCCATCGTTTCCGCATCCAGGATTTCGCCGATCAGGATCACGTCCGGCGCTTCACGCATCGCGTTCTTCAGCGCGTTGTGGAAGGCGTGGGTGTCCAGCCCGACTTCGCGCTGGTTGACGATCGACATCTTGTGCTTGTGCAGGTACTCGATCGGGTCCTCGATGGTGAGGATGTGCCCGGTCGTAGTGCTGTTGCGGTGGTCGATCATCGACGCCAGCGAGGTCGACTTGCCCGAGCCGGTGGACCCCACCACCAGCACCAGGCCACGCGGGGTCATGATGACGTCCTTCAGCACCTGCGGCAGGTTCAGCTCTTCGATGCTGGGGATCCGGCTGCGGATGGCGCGGATGACCATGCCGACTTCGCCGCGCTGCTTGAACACGTTCACGCGGAAGCGCCCGGTGTCGGCCAGGGCGATCGCCATGTTGAGCTCCAGGTCGCGTTCGAACTGGGGCACCTGGCCTTCGTCCATCAGCGAATAGGCGATCTTCTTGACCATGCCCGGCGGCAGGCCGGTGTTGCCCAGCGGGTAAAGCTTGCCTTCAATCTTGATGTAGACCGGCGCGCCGGTCGTCAAAAACATGTCCGAAGCGTTCTTTTCGGTCATCAGCTTCAGGAAGTAGCCGATATCCATCGCGTTTTTCCCCAAAAACGAGTCGCCGACGGCTCAAGTTGCAAGCATGGCGTCGGCATGACGACAATGGCCGTGCACAACAACCGGCACGGCCTCCCCAAATGAATCAACGTAGCTTCGCACAAATGCGCCATGGCCTGTATGTGATGGCGTTGGCATTCGCACTCTCCGCCCCCACTGCGGCTTTCGCCCAGGACGGCGCGCTTGAGTTGTCCCAGGCCCGCCAGGCGGTGGACCGCGCCACCCAGGCAGATGCCGACCAGTACGCGCCGGACCTGATCGGCATGGCCCGGCAAGGGCTGCAGCAGGCCCAGCGCGCCGCAGACGACCGCCGCGAGCGCAAGAACGCGCCGGCCATGGCGCTGCGCGCTGCCGCTGATGCCGACCTGGCCCGCGCACGCAGCGAGGAAGCCACCGCGACCTCGCAGCTGCAGCTGCGCCGCAATGAAGTCAACCAGCTGCAGCGCCAGCTCGAAACCGGGGAAAACCGCTGATGCGTGCACGTTCGATCTATCTCGCTGCCGGTCTTCTGGCCCTGCCGCTGCTGGCCGTCGCCGCCGATGACCCGATGGTGATGCAGCTCAACCAGCGCCTGATGGCGATCTCGGCCAATCCGGACACGGCCAACCTGGGCGCCTTTGAACGGATGCAGGCGCAGCAGGCGATCAGCACCTTCAGCAACGCCAAGCGCCGCGACCAGGAGCTGACCCGCTACCTGGCCGAGCGCCGGGTGGAGATCGCCGAGACCGCCGTGCGCGCCGCCCTGGCCCAGCGTGAAGTGGACCAGCTGGAGCGCACCCGCAGCGATCTGCTGATCGAGGCCAGCCGTCGCGAGGCGGCGCGCGCGCGCCAGGAGGCCGAGCGCCTGCGCGTGCAGGCACAGATCCAGGCTGAAGAGTCCGAGCGCCTGCGCCTGGCTGCCGAAAGCGAAGCGCTGGCCCGCCAGGACGCCGAAAATGCCCTGACCAGCGTGGCCGGCAAGCAGCAGCAGCGCCTCAGCGCCGCACAGCAGAACGCCGCCAAGCTGGCCCGCGAAGAGGCCGAACTGGTCTCCGGGCAGAAGCTGCCGGCCAGCAAATTCGACAGCCGCGGTGAGGTGTTCACCCTGACCGGTGATGCCTATGCCAATGGCCAGGCCGCCCTGTCCAACGCGGCAAAGAACCAAGCGAAGGCACTCGGCGAGTACCTGAACATCGGTCGCAAGGGGCGGGTGCGGATCGAGGCCTATGACAGCGCCAACGGCGTGGGCCAGCGACGTGCCGAGGCGCTGCGCGACGCACTGGTCGCTGCAGGTGTCGCCAGCAACCGCATCCAGGTCGCCGGCAAGAAGGCGGCGTCCACGCGCGCCCGTTCGGCAGAGGTGATCGTTTCACCTTAAAGTATTGTTTTCGTTAATAAATGGGCGTCCGGTCTCACTTGCCTGAACCCCTCGTCGCCGCAAGAGGGTTTTTTGTCGCATGGGGCTTGTAGCCCCCCTCGGGCAAGCGTAGGGTCAATCGTCCGGGACGCATTCCGCGCACCGGACGATGGGAGGGCCGGGCCGATGCAATCTGGGCACGAACCGAAGCAGGCAATCATCCACGGGCCAGTGTGGAATGCCGGACGGAACGCCGCCCTGCGCGCGGACCGCGCCCTTCTTTTCCCGACAGACGCCCCGTGCCGCCAGGCCGGGGCGTTCGTGTTTCTGCTGAAGGAGGTACATCATGTTTGAAGATCAGTCCCAGAGCGAGATCGAGGCCCGCCGCGCGCGCGATCCGGAGTTCCGGACCCTGCATGACGAACACCGGAAGTTGAATCGCCAGTGCATGGATGCCGAGCTCGGCGTGTTCGCCGTGAGTGATGTCACCCTGGGCCGGATGAAGCGGGAAAAGCTGCTGGCCAAGCAACGTCTCCTGCGCATGCTCGAGACCGCCCCGCAATCGCAATCCTCCCCCTCGCATTGACCCATCCACGCCCCGTCGGGCGTTCCGGCCGATGATGGCCGTCCTGCTGGCGAGCCGCTGAGCCCGCCACCGCCCGGGCACCGCCGATCGTGGTGCCCGGGCTGTTTCGCCCCCCGTGTTCCCTGTCGCGGGCGGCGTGGACCTCCTCGTCGGTCCATGTCGTCCGCGCCACTTGGCTTCGGCGTACATGCCTACCCGCCGGCAGGCCTGCAAGGCCTACCATCTTCACGCCCATACAGCGGATAATCCAATGTCCGGCCCTGCGCGGCGCGAATCGAAGTCCCCCGAATGCCCATCCATGCTTCCGTCCTCGACCTCATTGGCCAGACCCCCATCGTCAAGGCCCAGCGCCTGGACACCGGTGTCTGCGAGCTGTTCCTGAAGCTCGAAAGCGCCAACCCGGGCGGATCGATCAAGGACCGTATCGGCCTGTCGATGATCGAGGCGGCGGAAAAGCGCGGCGACCTCAAGCCCGGCGCCACACTGGTGGAAGGCACGGCGGGCAATACCGGCCTGGGGCTGGCGCTGGTGGCCCAGCAGAAGGGCTACAAGCTGGTGCTCGTGGTTCCCGACAAGATGAGCCGGGAAAAAATCTTCAACCTGAAGGCGATGGGCGCCGAAGTGCGGCTGACCCGTTCGGACGTGGCCAAGGGCCATCCGGAGTACTACCAGGACCTGGCCAAGACCATCGCCGACCAGATCCCGGGCGCCTACTTCATCAACCAGTTCGGCAACCCGGACAATCCGGCGGCGCACGAGTTCGGCACCGGCCCGGAAATCCTGGAGCAGATGGGCGGCGACCTGGGCGCGATCGTGTTCGGCTGCGGCAGCTCGGGCACCATGACCGGCCTGTCCCGCGCGTTCTCCACGCTTTCGCCGAAGACCGAACTGGTGCTGGCCGATCCGGTCGGCTCGATCCTGGCCGAGTACATCAACGACGGCGTACTGAATGACAAGTCCGGCAGCTGGCTGGTGGAAGGCATCGGCGAGGACTTCCTGCCGTCGATTTCCGACTTCAGCCGGGTCAAGAAGGCGTATGCCATCACCGACGCCGAGAGCTTCCATACCGCCCGCGAACTGCTGGGCAAGGAAGGCATTTTGGGCGGCTCGTCCACCGGTACCCTGCTGGCGGCGGCGCTGAAGTACTGCAAGGAACAGACCACGCCGAAGCGGGTGCTGGTGCTGGTCTGCGACACCGGCAACAAGTATCTGTCCAAGATGTACAACGACTACTGGATGCTGGACAACGGCTTCCTGGAGCGCCCGCAGCACGGCGATCTGCGCGACCTGATCCTGCGTCCGTATGGCCAACGGGACACCGTGGTGATCGGCCCGAACGACCTGCTGACCACCGCCTACCAGCGCATGAAGCTGTATGACGTGTCCCAGCTGCCGGTCGTCGATGGCGACACGCTGGTCGGCATCGTCGATGAAAGCGACGTGCTGCTGCACGTCTACGGCGATGAATCGCGCTTCCGCGACACCGTGTCCACCGCGATGGTCAGCAAGCTGGACCGGCTGGACGTGAAGTCGCCGATCGAAGCGCTGTTGCCGGTGTTCGACCGCGGCCAGGTGGCGATCATCATGGACGGCGATACGTTCCTGGGCCTGATCACCCGGATCGATCTGCTGAACTACCTGCGCCGTCGCGTTCAGTAAGGTGGCGTTCGCAGATTTTACGCACTGAATCCGTGTTTATCCGCGTCAAAGGTCGTTAAGGCCGCGCTGATAGACTCCCGAACCTTCAACGGCGACCACTTGGGCGCCCAGCAGGAAACCCTTATATGTCTGACTCCTCAAAGCCGGCCCACGAGCGCGCGCTTTCCCTGGCCACGCTGGCCATCCACGGCGGCCAATCGCCCGATCCCAGCACCGGCGCGGTGATGCCGCCGATCTACGCCACGTCCACCTATGCGCAGAGCAGCCCGGGCGAGCACCAGGGCTTCGAATACTCGCGCACCCACAACCCGACGCGCTTCGCCTACGAGCGCTGTGTCGCCTCGCTGGAAGGCGGCTCGCGTGGCTTCGCATTCGCCTCGGGCATGGCCGCCACCTCCACGGTGATGGAGCTGCTGGACGCCGGCAGCCACGTGGTGGCGATGGATGACATCTACGGCGGCACCTTCCGCCTGTTCGAGCGCGTGCGTCGCCGCACCGCCGGCCTGGATTTCAGCTTCGTCGACCTGACCGACCTGGCCGCGTTCGAAGCGGCGATCACCCCGGCCACGAAGATGGTCTGGATTGAAACGCCGACCAACCCGATGCTGAAGATCGTCGACATCGCCGCGGTCGCCGCGATCGCGAAGAAGCACGGCCTGGTCATTGTGGTCGACAACACCTTCGCCTCGCCGATGCTGCAGCGCCCGCTGGAACTCGGCGCGGACCTGGTGCTGCATTCGGCGACCAAGTACCTCAACGGCCATTCGGACATGGTCGGCGGCATGGTGGTGGTCGGTGACAACGCGGGATTGGCCGAGCAGATGGCCTTCCTGCAGAACTCCATCGGTGGCGTGCAGGGACCGTTCGACAGCTTCCTGGCGCTGCGTGGGCTGAAGACGCTGCCGCTGCGCATGAAGGCGCACTGCGCCAATGCGATGGCGCTGGCGCAGTGGCTTGAAACCCAGCCTTCGGTGGAGAAGGTGATCTATCCCGGGTTGAAGAGCCATCCGCAGCATGAGCTGGCCACGCGCCAGATGAACGGCTACGGCGGCATCGTGTCGATCGTGCTGAAGGGCGGGTTCGAGGCGGCGAAGGTGTTCTGCGAGCGGACGGAGCTGTTTACGTTGGCCGAGTCGCTGGGCGGGGTGGAGAGCCTGGTCAACCATCCGGCGGTGATGACGCATGCTTCGATTCCGGTTGAGCGGCGGGAGAAGCTTGGGATCAGTGCGGGGCTGGTGCGGTTGAGTGTCGGGGTTGAGGAGTTGGGGGATCTTATGGTGGATCTTGAGAGGGCGCTTTCGGGCTGACTGCTCTCGTTCAGTTGAAACCACGTATCTCGCCCTCCGTTTGGGAGGGGCGACGCCAGCAATTCAGGAAGTCAAGAATGTTCAATTCAAACCAAGCGATGAGCCTGGCCCCGACTACCGCGATCCGCTCAATAGTGCATTACCGCGTCTTGATTCTGGATATGATCAAGCGAGAGGTAGTCGGCCGCTATAGGGGTTCGGTCATGGGCCTTCTGTGGTCCTTCTTTACGCCCGTCTTGATGCTGGTCGTATACACCTTTGTCTTCAGCGTCGTGTTCCAAGCCCGTTGGACAGGTGGTTCGGGCTCCAAGACAGAATTCGCGGTAGTTCTGTTCATCGGCATGATGATCTTTGGTTTGTTTGCGGAGTGCATGAACCGTGCACCCTCACTCATCCTGTCCAACGCGAACTATGTAAAAAAGGTGATTTTTCCATTGGAGATCCTTCCAGTGGTAGCGCTCGGTGCCGCGCTGTTCCATTTCGCAGTCAGTATGCTGGTATGGCTGCTTTTCTACGGTGTCCTGTTTGGTGTCCCGTCGATACAGGCCCTCTGGCTGCCGGTCGTGCTTCTGCCGTTGGCGTTGATGTGTTTGGGCATCTCCTGGTTACTCGCTTCGCTCGGCGTGTATCTTCGCGATGTGGGACAGGTCATCGCCGTCGTCACCACGGCCATGATGTTCATGTCACCTGTCTTCTTCCCGGTGGCTGCGATGCCCGAGGCATTCCGACCATACCTCTACCTGAGCCCGCTGACCTATTTCATTGAGCAGTCAAGAGACCTGCTCATATGGCATGGCACCATGCATTGGATGACATGGTGCCAGATGCTTGGACTGTCGCTGGCGATGGTTGTCTTGGGCTTTGCTTGGTTCCAGAAGACCAGAAAGGGTTTCGCAGATGTCATCTGAGAACGCCATTGAAGTAAGTAACCTGAGCAAGTGCTATCAGATCTACGACACGCCTCGTGATCGTCTGATGCAGATGTTGTTTGGTGGTGGAAACAAGCGTTTCTACCGGGAATTCTGGTCGTTGCGTGATATTTCCTTCAGCATTCCGAAGGGAAAGGTATACGGGATTCTCGGCAAGAACGGCGCCGGAAAATCGACGCTGCTGCAGATCATCTGTGGCACGTTGGCGGCGACGACAGGTGAGGCGAGGGTGGCTGGACGCGTTTCGGCGCTGCTTGAGCTGGGCTCGGGATTCAATCCCGAATTCACTGGTATCGAAAACATCTACATGAACGCCCAGTTGCTGGGTCTCACCCGCGCCCAAGTGGATGGAAAGCTTGATCAGATCATCGCCTTCGCCGACATCGGCGATCATGTGCATCAGCCAGTCAAGACCTACTCAAGCGGCATGTTCGCGCGTCTGGCGTTCTCTGTCGCCATCCACGTGGACCCGGACATCCTTATTGTCGATGAGACGCTCAGCGTCGGCGATGCATGGTTTCAGCACAAAAGCATGGCGCGCATGCGCAAGCTCATGGAGAGTGGCTGCACCGTGCTGTTTGTCAGCCACTCGATTGACGCGGTCCGAGCTCTGTGCGATTACGCGATCTGGATCGATGGCGGCACCCTGAAAATGCAGGGAAATGTCACCGAGGTGACCAATGCCTATATGAATGATGTATTCGTCGAACATAACAGGCTTATTCTTGAAGCAAACGACGTACCCATCCACGATGAGCTCGACAACGTGGAGGTGGCAGGCCCAACGCAGGTTGTTGCAAACGATCAGGAAGAAGCAACGCCGATCGATGCGGAAATGCCTGCCGACGGTGCCGTTCTGCATGTGCAGACGGTGCAAGTACTCAACGCTGATGGCAAACCGGTTGATCGAATCGAACAGCGGGACGAGCTCTCGTTGGCCATTGACGTCAAGTTCCACAAGGCGTTGAAAAACGTCAGCGTTGGTTTCCTCATCAAGGACCAGTTCGGTCAGGAATTGACGGGGGAAAGCATTTTCAACAGCTTCCGCAAGGGCGTGGAAGTGCATGCGGGTCAATTGTTGCGTGTCAGATTCAGGGGGGCGAATCTGCTGAGAGGGGGGCAATCCTACTCGGTTGCGATTCGTATCAATCAGGTCAGCCGATGGGACCGCAGCGACAATGTCGTCATCTATGCCGACGAATTGGCGGCGGTCTTCGATGTGTTGACAGACAACGACGAACCCATGTGGTTCAAATTCAGAATGCCCTTCAAGGTGGAATGCCAGTGAGCCGTATGGAAGTGAGCGTGGTGTTGAACCTGCATCGGGAGTCATTACTCCTGACGCCTACCCTTTTGTCGCTTGAAGCGTGCGCACACGAAGCCAGGAAAGCGGGCATTTCGGTCGAACTGATAGCGGTTTTTGACCGGACAGACGACGCAACCCGGGAGGCGTTCAACGCGCAGCGTCTCGAGGGATTTGCCCGTATCGAGACGGTTGAAGTGAATGTGGGCTCACTTGGGTTGGCGCGAAACGCAGGCATCGAGCGAGCCACGGGTGAGTACGTCTGGACCTCGGATTCCGATGACCTGGTTTCATCCAACGCCATCGTCGCCTTGCTGGAGACCGCCCGCAACAATCCAAATCCGGACGTGGTCGTTTTCATTGAATATCTCTGTGCCTTCGGCGACCGTTACCACAACGTCCGATACTTCGACTCGAAATATCTCACTGCAGGGGATTTCGCGCTTCATCACCCCTACATTTCCCGTATTTTCGTGCCGCGGGCCGCGTTCGACCAGTGCGGCTACGACGATTTGAGGGTGGCGTCAGGGTTCGCCTATGAGGATTGGCATCTCAATTGCAATCTTCGTGCCCGCGGTTTCGATATGGTGGTTGCGCCCGACACGGTCATCTTTTATCGGCAGCGTAACGGCAGTCTGCTCCGGCAGGCGGATGCCGCGTCATCACGCCTCATCCCGCACGGCCTGTTGTTTGATCGCAAGGTGTTTCTTGCCGACGTCCAGCGTTCGCGCTCCCAGGGCGGAGATTGGGCGAAACTTGTGCGGGAGCGGCAGGAGATCGCCTCGGCGGACAATACCGCACTGTTTACTTCCTCATCAAAGCTGATGGGCTATCTGCGCGACGCCGTTGAGCTGGAGCCCGAGATCGAAGCGTACCGGGTCGAGTCGGCGGGAAGCTACAGCCCCATGCCGTGGAACCCGGCACATTGGGGAATGCAGCTGGAAAATCTCTACCGGATGATCGGGGGAGAGATCTTCACTGATATCGTGCTGTTGCCTTGGCTGCGCCCAGGCGGTGGCGAAAAATACATCATGCAGGTGCTGGACAGGATTGCCGAGCAGGCGCCTGATTCGCGTCTGCTGGTCGTTGCGGGAGAGTCCGCGCCGCGGCACGAATGGGTGTCGCGTCTCCCGGCCGGTAGCGTATTCCTCGATATCTGCAATGCGTTCCCGGCCCTGAACGAGGTCGAGCGGGATGCCATGACCATCCGAGCCTTGCTGGCGGTGTCTTCCGACGGCGCGCGTCTGCACCTGAAATCTTCTGGGTTTGCGCATCGGCTGCTGGACTCGTTCGGCCCGGTAATGGGTGCCAGTTTCCGGATTGTTTATTATCGTTTCTGTGATGGCACGTACAGCTGGCAGGGCAAGATCAGGCGTGGTCCCTGGGGCGTGAGCGTGATGCGCAAGCATTTGCCCGGGTTCTGGAAAGTCGTGACCGATTGCAATGCCGTTCTGGACGATGATCAACGCTTTCTCGGCCCGCTTCCCAGCTACGAGGTGGTCTATGCGAAATGTGACGTACCGCGCGTGGTAGACGCAGGGCGTTCGGTACAGAAGCGGCTGCTGTGGGCATCGCGCGTGGATGTGCAGAAGCGGCCGGAGCGTCTGCTGCAGATCGCCACAGCATTGAAGACCGCCGGCGTCAATGTCGAGATCGACGCGTTTGGCTCGGCCGACGCGGGCGTTGATGTGAAGGCGATCTTTGGTTCGGGCACCGGCCCGGCTGGCGCTAAGGTGAACTATCGTGGCGGTTTCTCGTCCGTGTCGGATTTGCCTATCGAAAAATATGACGCATTCATTTACACCAGCGACTTTGATGGACTTCCGAACGTGCTGCTCGAGATGTTGGGCGCTGGACTGCCTGCGATAGCGCCGGACATTGGCGGTATCCGTGAGGTGGTGATTGACGGCGTGACCGGGAAACTGGTGAACAGCGTTGATGAGGCCTCTCTGATAGCCGCGTATGTGGATGCCGTGAAAGAAATCTACGGCGATTGGGAGGCTACGCTGCAACTGGGGCTTCGGGCGCGCGAACTGATCGCTGCGCAGCACGGCGCGGATGTTTTTGCAGAAAGGGTTGCCGGGGCCCTCGATCTCGGCTGGCTGGACTCCCGTAAGGTTTCTTGATGTCGACAATGCTCTTCTACGCTGACGCGGAAAGTATCGAAGTTCTGCGATCCGGTCGCCCCAAGGCGGTGCTGCTCGGCAGCGACTTTGGCTATGGCAATTTCGGCGACGTGTTACAGCACGTCGGCGCGGTTTCGCACCTGCAGCAGACGTCGGCGCTGGATCTGGTTTCGATCTTCGCCCTTGAGGCCATCTCCAGATTCGTTGGAGTCGATGCGCTCAGGCGGGTTTACAAGGTCGATGCGTTGATGTTCGTGGCGACCGAGCCCCTGAACGACGAGGATCTGGCGCGCTTGGGGCTTCACCAGGTGCTGGTGGTCAACGCCGTTTCTCTGGTCCATCTGTATGGCGGGGGATTCCTCAACGAGATGTGGGGCGATTTCTCTCTCAGCATTGCCGAGGAACTCCTCCGCCAGCTCCCTGGAACTACTTACGTTATTTCGGGGCAACAGGTCGCTGCCGGCTATTCAAAACGAGTAGCCGAGCATGTCGCGACCTACAGGCCGCGTCTGGTAGGTGTGCGCGACCGCGACTCCCTGCGCAACGTTCAGGAGCAGGGCGTGTCTGCTGAGTTCTCCTTTGACGATGCCGTGGAGCAATTGCAATCGCTCTCTAGGCTGTATCAGTTTCGCCGAGGGGAGGGGGCCTTCCTTCACCTCAACTCCTCCGGCTACACGGGTAATGACACCGCATTGCTGGAGATGACGCATCATCTCTCACTGGTATCCGCCCGTATGGGCGGCTCGCAGCTGCCTGTCTTGTTCCAGGCGTTCCAGGATGGTCGCGAACAGGTGATCGACTCCTTGGAAACGGTCAAGCGGCTTGAACGGGCATTTCCATTTGCCGGCGTCCAAGCTGCGCTGCTCGTGGAGGCCATTCTGGCTCCGCCGGGAACGCGGGAGCCGCGCGTGCTGGTAGGTCAGTTCGGCTACTCCTGTTCCTACCACGTCACCATGTGGTTGCAGCTCAACGGCATTCCTTGCTGGTTGCGTGGCAGCAACAATTATTATGACCAGAAGCGCCGGTCGCTGGGAGTGGAAAATAGCTTCGAGTCCTTCCTGGAGACACTTCCGCTGGTTGAGCATGGAGCCAATCTGGAAGCGCGAAGCCGGTGGCTCGGCAAGCTTGATGCCGTAGTCGACAGCGCGGATCGCGAGGGAGGAGCGTTGATGTGGGAATCGATCGCTCCTGGACGGCGCCGATTCCATTTCAAGGGAGAGCCCCGGCTGGAGACGCTGCTGGGTGACAGTTGGCAAACGGTCACCCAGTTGCAGGAGGAAAAGGGTCAGCTACTGGAAAAGCATGCTGCGAATTCAGCCGACAGCCTGCTCAAGGAAGCGCAGCGACAGGAACTGGAGGCCAAGCTTGCGCAGATGCATGCGACGCTGCAGGCCGTGGAACAGGGTCGAGATGAGCTCTCGCTTCAGTTGCAGTCTGCCAGCGAACGTTGCGAGATCATGGATGCGGCGATTCAAGCGGCCAATGCCGCTGCCGCCGACGCCAACGGCCGCCTGGAACGTCTGTTTGATACATCGCTGCCCGCCGGCGAACGATTTGGCCACTTGGACCAGGTCCGGCGATATGTCCTCGAGCAACAGAGGATGATTGAGGATCGTCTTCTGGCGTGCAACGAGCAGCTCACCGCGGTTGGCTTCGAGGCTCGCCGCTACCGTCTGCAGGCCGAAGCGGAGCATGACGCGAGCGTGTATCACAGGGCAAGAGACGAGGCCAGCACGAAGCTCCTTCAGGAGATCATGGCCAGTCGTTCCTGGCGGTGGGCACGGCCGCTGCGGGTGGCTAACCGCTTCGCAAGAACCCGTCGTTTTGACGCCTCCGGGAACGTCGGGCTTTTCGAAGCGGCGCGTCTGGTAGGGAATCGCCTGCCAATTGCTTCCTCACTCAGGACGCGTATTGGCGGATGGCTTAGACAGCTGCGCAGGAGCTGAGCCCCTGCGGCAGCCGCTGTCACATGTCCGCGTAGCCCTCTATCCGACGCATGCCATTGGCAAATGATTCCCAAGTGAACAGGGCGACGCGCTCGTCCTGCTCACGCAAGCGCTGTTGCCGACTATCGCTGTTGGCCTGCAGCCCCTCGAGAGCCTGTACATAGTCCGCAGCGTCGGCATTCGCGGCGAGCAACCACCGCGCAGGCACCAGGTCGCGGATTCCACCCACATCTGGCGCCACAATAGGAAGGCCAGCTTGCGCGGCTTCCAGCAGCACGTTTGGCAGGCCATCCCAAGCGCTGGTGTAAACGTAAGCCAGATGCTCCGCAGAAACGATGTCACGGAAGCTGTCAAACGGGCCGTGCAACGTGACATTGTTCAAGCGGCGCAGTTCCTTGTGCACCGGATCGTCGGCGGCCAGGGCCGTTCCGTGGACGTCCCAATGCAGGTGCTTCATGCGGGATGCAAGCTGCAGCAGCAACTCCGGTCTTTTCTGGCGTTCGAGACGACTGGCCCACAACACACGGTTGCCTGCTGCATCCGCACGTGCCGCGCGTGTCATGTGTGGCGCAGGGAAATGAACGACCTTGAAAAGATCGTGGTTGATTCCCAACATGCGGTTCCAGCTCACCGGAGAAGCGCTGTTGTCTGTGATCACGGCATCCAGCAGGTGAGACGTAGTGGGAAGATGCCGCTGTGCGAGTCCATCCACCCGGCCGTCGACCGTAAATTCATCGCAATACAGTGAAGCGAAGACGCGCGTCTGTTGCCGTAAAGCCAAACCAAACTGCTCAAGCATTCTCCAGGCCGTATGCGAATTGATGATATGGATGCGGTCCGGCGCAAGTTGTAGCACGAGCCTGGCGAGCACGATTTCCGGCTCCCGCGTTGGCCCACTAAGCGCGGCCATTTCCTCGCCTGCATCGATGAACGCGACATCCCTGGGGAGGCGACCAGCCCAAGGCGAGTCTCCAGATTCGGTGGCAATGACCAAGGTGCGTTGCCCTAGGTCACCATGGCAAAGGTTTGCGTGATGCAGCGCCCCCAGATCGGCGCCACCGCGCTTGAGCCACGGCACGAACAGGATCGTGTCAAAGCGACGATTTCCCACCTCGTCCAGGATGCGCTGATACGCCGCGCCGGCGTCCACCCAGTGCGTGGGCGCGTAGCGGGCTACCGGAGCTGATTGGAGGAATGCGCCAGATGACAGCAGCGTGTCCACTTCCACGGCGAGGCCCCGCATATCATCAACCGCCCATGCGGGAAGTGTGCGCATCGGTTTTGCCGGTTCGCGCAGGTTCCTGCGCGCCAGAAGGCGGTCGACTGACAGTGACCCGCCTGCAGACGGGCAGACACGCCTGATCATCGCAAGTATGAGGGAAAGGAGTCGGCGCTGCGTGCTTTCCTGGAGCTTGGACAGCATCAGGCGATCCACGATATGGTAGATGCGGCGAATGAAGGCTCTGGAAGTCACGGGCGAGGCGCGAACAAGCGAGTTGGTGGGATGAGTGCACGGTTACCCGCATGGGCGTTGTTCAATGACCCCGACTCCTTCTTGCGCACGTAATGAGCGGTCTTTTCCGCTATAAGGTGGGGGTGGCCCAACGCCAGCGTTTGGCAGTTCCAGTGCCAGTCTTCAAAGCCGAATCCGGACTCTCCTGGACGTGCCAGTACGTACGGTGTTTCCAGATAGATGTCCTTGGCACCAAAACTGCATGAATTCCAAGGATTAGTGACCAGCATGCAGTTGGCGTCGAACTCTGCGGCATTGCTAGCGGTCTGCCACCAGATTCCGGTCTCTGCGCCGAATGTCACGATCAATTCGGGGTGCAGGATAACGTGCTCGTCACCGGCCGCGGTGTCCCAGCAACGGGTGATGAAGTCCGCAGACAGGTAATCATCACCATCGCAGATCAGGATCCATGTTCCCCTCGCTGACAGGATTGCAGCATTCCTGGAAAGTCCGAGATCGGCGCAGTGCACCTCCAGCAACTGGTCGATCAGTCCTGTGTCGCGGTGCATGGAAACAATGCGCGACGTCTCACTGTCGGCATTGTCAAGCGTAGCGACTACCTCCACTGCAATGCCTCGCCGCTCCGCAGCAAGTCTGCATCGACGAAGTGACAAAAGACTCTTGTGGGCCAATAGCCCTTCGCGGTGGAAAGTGATGACTGCTGAGATCTGGGGCAGCATTAGTGATGTCTGGATCCAGGTCAGGTGAGGGTCGCGCCGGAGTGGACTTGCCAGCGCCAGGCATCCACGCACATCTGGTTCAGGTCATGCATGGCGCGCCATCCCAGCACTTCGCGTGCGAGTGTCGGATCTGCGAAGCAGCTGGCTGCATCACCGGGCCTGCGATCAACAATGCGCACCGGGACGCTGCGACCACTGGCGCGCTCGAACGCGGCAACCACATCCAGAACACTGTACCCGTTGCCAGTACCCAGATTCACCGTCATGCTCTGACCATTCCCGACAATGTGATCGAGTGCCAGAACGTGGGCGACAGCCAGGTCCACGACGTGGATGTAGTCCCGAACTCCGGTTCCATCCGGCGTATTGTAGTCATTACCGAATACCTGAAGATACTCGCGTTGTCCGCTTGCAACCTGGGAGACATAAGGCATCAGGTTGTTGGGCGTGCCATTGGGCGATTCGCCGATCAATCCAGATGGGTGTGCTCCCACTGGATTGAAGTAGCGAAGTGAGGCCACGTGGAAGTGCGGGTCTGCAGCGACTTTGTCAGACAGCAACTGCTCGCAGACAAGTTTGGTGCGCCCGTAGGGATTGGTGGTGCGGGTCGGGGCGGACTCGGAAATGGGGCAGTGGTCAGGATCGCCGTATACCGTCGCCGACGAGCTGAAAACGAAATGGCGTACGCCAACCTCTTCCATGGCCTGCAGGAGGGTGATCGTTCCGGAAATATTATTGTCGAAATAATCGAGCGGGCGTCGCCACGACTCACCAACGGATTTCAGCGCCGCGAAGTGAATGACTGCATCAATCGAGTGCGACCTCAGGACCGTCTTCATCGCCTCGCCATCGCGGACATCGCAACGCGTGAACGCGACTTTCTTCCCTGAGATGGATTGAATGGCGTCAAGCACGTCAACCTGGCTATTGCTTAGGTTATCGCTGATCACGACATCGTGGCCGCTTGCCAGTAGTTCAATACAGGTATGTGAGCCGATGAAGCCGGATCCTCCGGTTACCAGAACTTTCATATGTAGACGTGGGCCCGAGATAGTTGGAAGGCAGGTGCAGTGGTGACCAGGTTGCTCATTGCATGCAAACGACAACCTCACCATTTTCCAGATGGAGTGAGGCAGGGTCAGGATACTTCGGCGATGTCGAGCAGAACTCACTGAATTCAGGTGCCAGACGAACCGTTTGATCACGGCCAGTGGCTTCGTCGAACAGCGGATCGAGCGCCCAAGCAACGCTCAATGCGGAAATATTGAGATCGCCTTGGGCGATTTCACGCGCCACATCGTGTCCCCAGTCAGAATCAACAAGCGCGAGCTTGGATGCCTGCCCGGAGAATTTCCCCACAGCCATCTGGGTAATGTCACGGGCCTGCATCTGGTCCCAGCGGTTGAGGCGTTGCTGGTTGGAAAGAATCTGAGTGCTGTGCGCCGAGAAAATTCCAGCGCTGGCAACGAGCAGCACACCTGCCAGTGTAGCCAAACGGCCACCACGTGCCGCAAGCAGTGCAATGGCGGCCGCCAAGGCGAAGGGAACAGCTATCAGTGTACGTGGCACCGGCCACCAGATCGTCGACGCCGCCGTCGGTATGAGTGCAGCGGCTGTAGCCGCCAAGAACGTCACAAGCGAAAGCCATCCCGCCCGCCGATACCCGCGCAAAGAGGAGGCAAGCAAGACAAAGAAACCTGCCAGTGCAAGGATTTTTGCTGGCCAGCCGGCGACGGTCTCCGAATCGGCCCATATAACCTGCACAAGTCCCATCAGTGCTTCGCTGCGTTGGCCAAGCATATCCGCCCCGATAAGCTCCGCGCGTTGGGTAGGCTCAAGGCCGAACATGAGCATGGTCATCTTCGCCACAATCGTACTGGTGGCGATGAGTACTGCACCGATCAACATGGCCCTGATGATCGGCTCAAGCCAGGCCCAACTGCCAGCAGATTTTCCCATGTAGGTGGGGGTGACGCCCATCTGCAGTCGCTGCATGTGCACGCACAACACAGCGATGGACATGTATGAAACGGCCAACTGATTGAATCCCATCGCCAGTGTCATGGCGAAAAGACTCGCCAGTACGTTGAATACCCTGGCTTCCTCCTGCTCCAATGCGAGGCGATACAGCCGGAGCGCAGCCCACAGGCTCAGGAACATCGCCGACATCGGCAATGCTGCCTGACGAAACGATACGTACTCTGCGTAGTAAGGATGGGAGCCCAGGAGGGCGCCGATGCCGACCGCAAGGATGGGGGAAGATCGCTTGGGGAGATCCAGTGCGTCCTTGAAGAACAGTCCGCTGAAAAAGGCGGTCGCAACCAGCCCTATTGTCGAAAAGCTGGCCATGGTCAGGTTGCTGGCATGCAGCACGACGTCCATCAGCGCACTGCCATAGCGTCCCTGTGACAGGAAGAAATCGACCAGGCTTTCGCCGGCGCCCCTGCGGATGATGCCGTAGTCATCAAGGCCATAGCCTGGAGTGAACCCGATCATCTTCGACGCAAGGAAAAAGCCGGCGTAGGACACCAGAAGCAACAGGCCTGCGTCGACACGATGTCCCCAGGACAACTGCGGTGTCGATACGTCTCTGCTTCCGGTCGGATCCGGATCCGCATTTGACGTTGGCAAGTCAGCTGTCATCTTCATCAGCCCTCACGGATCGACGCCTCGGCGGCGTCCAGGACTTCATCCATCTGCGACTCCAGGCCGAGCCAGAGCGGGAGGCGAACCAGCCGGTTGCTGATGTTGTTGGTGACGTCCAGCGTGCCGGAAGCTCGCCCCAACTGCTCTCCAGCAGGCGAAGAATGCAGGGGGATGTAGTGGAAGACAGTCTGAACGGCGCGAGCCTTCATGCTGGCAATGAAGCGGGCACGGGCTTCCAGGCTGGGTAGCAGCAGGTAATACATGTGTGCATTGTGCTCACATGCCTCCGGTATCACCGGGCGCCGCAAGGTGCCGTCGGCTTCGTGAGGCGCTGCCCACGCATGGTAGCGATCCCAGATTGCAAGGCGCCTGGCAGTGATCTCTTCGGCATCATCCAGCTGAGCACTCAGAAATGCCGCGATGATTTCACCTGGGAGGTAGGACGAGCCCACATCGACCCAGGTGTACTTGTCCACTTGCCCGCGGAAGAATCTACTGCGGTTGGTGCCTTTTTCGCGGATGATTTCCGCGCGCTCTCCATAAAAGGCATCTCGGCACAGCAGCGCGCCACCTTCCCCGGAGATGACATTCTTTGTTTCGTGGAAGCTGAAAGCACCAAGATCACCGATCGTGCCAAGCGCTCGCCCCTTGTAAGTTGACATGATGCCTTGGGCGGCATCTTCGACAACGGCCAGTCCGCGCCGCTGCGCAATATCAACGATCATGTCCATCTCGCAAGCCACACCAGCGTAATGGACAACACAGATAGCCCGAGTGCGCGGCGTGATTGCCGCTTCGATCAGTGACTCGTCGATGTTCAACGTGTCGGATCGCACATCGACAAAGACAGGAACTGCGCCTCGAAGTGCGAATGCATTTGCAGTAGATACGAAAGTGAACGAAGGCATGATCACCTCGTCGCCCGGTTTCAGATCCAGAAGCAGAGCGGCCATTTCGAGCGCCGCGGTGCAGGAATGCGTAAGCAAGGCTGTAGATACTCCGGTGCGCTGTCGCAACCAGGCGTGGCACTGCTTGGTAAACGGCCCATCCCCAGACAGATGGCCATTGGCATGAGCCTGGCTGATCAAGGGGAGTTCCTTTCCAGTCATGAACGGGCGATTGAACGGAATCATGAGGTCTCTTTGCGATGCGATTAAGTAAAATCAGCCTTGGCTGATTATGACCAGTCCGACAATAACGGTCACCAGTCCGATCGCCTTGGATGGAGTGAATGCTTCGCCGAACAGGGGCACTGCTGCAATACATACGATCACGAAGTTGAGCGCCATGAACGGATATGCCCGGCTGAGCTCCAGACGCGACACCGCCAACATCCAGCAGAGCGATGCGGCGAAAGCAGCAAAAAAGGCCGATACGACCCAGGGCTGGAGAAGAAGCTGCACCACCGTTGGCAGTTTGCCCAACCACCCTGCCGTGGTCGCCTGATACGAAGTCGCCTGCCATTTGATGACGAGCTGGCCATAGCTGGTCAGGATGATTGTTGCGGCAACCATCGACCAGGGAAAAAGTGTCGGGGATAAGTTCATGATGTGCTCCGCTGCGCGGCGATGCGCCGATCAATGTGGAAGGTGTCGTATGCACTTTCCAACAGTAATCCTGCACGGGACCATTGTCGCTGCACGGTGTAGTTCCAGATCTGCGTGGAAATGCTCAACCGGCCCAGTCCGGTTTCTGCATAGTGGTGCAGCAGGTGACGCAGCAGCGTTCCGTAATGGCCTCTTCTTTCGAAAGAAGGATGGACTGCGTTCAGTACGATTTCCACCCCGCGATCCTTGATGTCGCATGTGGCAAAACCAGCCGCAACGCAGTCGTCAAATACCAGCCACGTATCGCTGCTGGGGTCGGAGGGATCGGCTCGGCTTTGCGCCCACTCGACGTACCCATCAAGAACCTGCGCCGCAGGCAGTAACGGGTTGGCAGCATAATGCGCGCGGTAATTTTTGAACGCCGTGGAAGCGATGCTGCGGATCGCCTCGAGATCGGTGACCTCCGCAAGCCGTACGTTGGCTGCTGCCTTGGCGCTCGGCGCAGGCAAGCCCACGTCATAGTAGACCAGCGTATCGGCATGGATAAGGGCTTCGCCACGCTGGACAAGCGCGTTGGGGATTGCGCAATCGCCGGCGGGGAAACGGGCGATGATCAACTCAGCCGTAGAGGCTTGGATCGCGCTGATCGCGCTTGCCGCAGGAACGTGGCGGCCCAGGCTGGCGCGCTCCACGCGAATGGAGAAGCGGTTTGAATCTAGGGGCGAGTAGCTGAGCAGCGGCGATTCATTCATTCTCGTCGTTCCATGAGTCGCGCCAGATGATGTATTGCGGTCGTCTCTTGCTTTCGTTGTGCACACGTCCAACATACAGGCCCACTACGCCAATGCTGGCCATCAGGAAGCTGCCCACTAGCCATACCGAAGCGAGAATGCTGGTGAAGCCTGCTACGCGAATGTCGCCCACGAGGTAGCGGTAGACAGCAAACGCAGCGACGCACAGGCCGACACCGGCCAGTGCGAACGCTGCGGACATGACCAGTCGCAACGGCTTGTCGGAGAAGGACAGGGCGATCCGCGTGGCCATTTGCAGCAGCTTGCGCAATGTGTAGCTACTTCTGCCCTCCGTGCGTCGTCCGTGCTCCACGGAAATGCGCGCGGTTCTGAAGCCTGTCCACCGGGCAAGAAGAGGCAAGAATCGGTCCGTTTCCGGCATCGCGTTCATTGCATCGATGACTTTGCGGCTGTATGCGCCAAAATTGGCAGTACTAGGGTCGTAGCTTGTGTCAGTCAGCCAGCCAAGGGTGCGGTAGAACGCGCGGGATCCGGTGCGCTTCAACCAAGTGTCCCGTCGCTCGGTACGCTGCCCGAGGACAATTTCCACATCGTCGGTAAGTGCTTCTAGGAGGGCCGGAATTTCTTCAGGCACATCCTGCAGGTCGCAGTCCATGACAATGACGGCCGCGCCGCGCGTTTGCGCTATTCCGGCGCTGATCGCCGCATGTTGGCCGAAGTTTCTTGATAGTTTAAGGCCGCGCACTGCAGGATGAAGCGCGGAGAGTTCGCTGATTCTGCTCCAGGCCTGATCTGGACTGTCATCATCCACGAAAATGAGCTCGACGGTCCGGCCCATACCGCTAACGGCGGCCAATATGCGCTCGGTCAACTCTTCAAGACAGCCCGCGCATCCATAGACAGGAACGACCACAGATACCTCCAGACCAATCGGAAGACCCCGTGTGCCAGTCCGATCCGCAGTGTTCAATGACAGGGATGTTGAAGAATTTGGAGACACGCGGGTGAAGAATCCAATAGTTGGAACGGGAAGAGCGTCGGCCGCACAGGGCGGCCGACGTTGCGGAGCCTACTATTCCACAAATGAGCCCTACAGAGCTTTCTCCAGCTCGGGCAAAATCGTGAACAGGTCGCCCGCCAGTCCAATGTCTGCAATTTCGAAGATCGGCGAATCCGGGTCCTTGTTGATCGCCACGATGGTGCCTGCATCCTTGATGCCGGTCAGGTGCTGGATGGCGCCACTGATGCCGATCGCCACGTACAGCTCCGGCGCGATGATCTTGCCGGTCTGGCCGACCTGCAGTTCATTGGGCACGTAACCCGCATCCACGGCGGCGCGCGAGGCACCGACGGCAGCGCCCAGCTTGTCCGCCAGCTGGTAGATGACCTTGAAGTTCTCTTCCGAACCGACGCCGCGGCCACCGGAGACCACACGCTTTGCGCTCTGCAGGTCCGGGCGATCACTGCTGGCAGCAGCCAGGCCGAGGAAGCGGGTATGGGTCGGCAGGGCAGCGTCCACGCTCAGCGATTCCACGCTGGCGCTGCCGCCCTGGGCAGCTTCGGGCCAGGATGCGCTGCGCACGGTAGCGACCACGGTCTGGTCGGCCGGGGCCTCCACGGTGATGATCGCGTTGCTGGCGTAGATCGGGCGCTTGAAGGTATGGCTGCCTTCCACGGTCATCAGGTCGGACACCTGCGCGACGCCCAGCAGGGCGGCCACGCAGGGCATCAGGTCCTTGCCGAAGGTGGTGGACGGACCGAATACGTGGCTGTAACCGGCGGCGGCCTTGGCGATCTGCGGCGCCAGCACCTGCGCGATCGGGTTGGCGTTGGCGGCGTTGGCCACGGTCAGCACTTTGCTGACACCGCTGATCTTTGCCGCCTCAGCCGCAACCGCGGCCGGATCGGCAGCCAGCACCAGCACGTGCACTTCGGCGCCGCTGATGGCGGTTGCCGCACTGACGGTCTTGGCGGTGGCGGCGTTGAGCTTGCCGTCGTGGTGCTCGGCGATGACGAGAATCGTGCTCATTACAGCAACCCCTTCTGCTTGAGTGCGGCCACCAGCTCGGCGGCATCCTTGACCATTACGCCCTTGCTGCGCTTGCCTGGTGCGGCGTAGAGGGTGGTCTTCAAGGTATCCACGGCTTCAACGCCCAGATCCGCCAGCTGCAGCGTCTCCAGGGGTTTGGCCTTGGCCTTCATGATGTCGGGCAGCTTGATGAAGCGGGGCTCGTTCAGGCGCAGGTCGGTAGTGACCACGGCCGGCAGGTCCACTTCCAGCGTTTCCAGGCCGGCATCGACTTCACGGGTCACCGTGGCCTTGCCATCGGCAATCTCGACCTTGCTGGCGAAGGTCGCCTGCGGGCGGCCCCAGATCGTGGCCAGCATCTGGCCGGTCTGGCTGGCGTCGTCATCGATTGCCTGCTTGCCGAGGATGACCAGCTCCGGCTGTTCCTTCTCGATCAGCTTGAGCAGGGCGCGGGCCGCGGTCAGCGGCTGGATGGCCTCGTCGGTGACGATGTGGATGGCGCGATTGGCACCCATGGCCAGGCCGTTGCGCAGGTGCGCCTGGGCGTCGGCCGGGGCAATGGTGGCGACGATGACTTCGCTGGCGATGCCCTTGTCGCGCAGGCGCAGGGCTTCTTCCAGCGCGATTTCATCGAAAGGATTTGGAGACAGCTTGACGCCGTCGGTCACCACGCCGGAGCCGTCCGGCTTGACCTGAATGCGGACGTTGTAGTCCACCACGCGCTTGTACGCGACGAGGATTTTCATCTGGTACGGGTCCTTCACTATCGGGGGTCGTCCGGTCCTGGCAACAGCAACCGGTTCGGGGGTGGGACCCCGATTCTAACTGGCGATTGGCGACCATGCGAATGCGTATGGTTAGCTTAACGATGGTGCATTGCGGCATGGTGCAGTCCATTCATCCCCCGGAGACGCCTTCTATCGAGGCCCGTTGTATCCTTTGGGGCTGAATCGCCCGCGCTTTGGAGGCCTGGACATTCATCACATTACAGGAGAAACAGGTAGTGCCCACTTGGCTTGTCACCGGCGGCGCCGGATTCATTGGCGGTAATTTCGTCCTCGAAGCAGCAGCCCGCGGCGTCAAGGTCATCAATCTTGATGCCCTTACCTATGCCGGCAACCTGAAGACCCTGAGCAGCCTGGAAGGCAATCCCGACCATGTCTTCGTGGAAGGTGGTATCGGTGACAGTGCGCTGGTATCGCGCTTGCTGGCCGAACACCAGCCCGATGCGGTGCTGAACTTCGCCGCCGAAAGCCACGTCGATCGTTCCATCGACGGCCCGGGTGCCTTCATCCAGACCAACGTGGTCGGCACGCTCGGCCTGCTGGAAGCGGTGCGCGACTACTGGAAGGCGCTGCCGGCCGACAAGGGCGTGGCGTTCCGCTTCCTGCACGTGTCCACCGATGAGGTCTACGGCACCCTCGGCGAGACCGGCAAGTTCAGTGAGACCACGCCGTACGCGCCGAACTCGCCGTACTCCGCCTCCAAGGCGGCGTCGGATCACCTCGTGCGCGCGTTCCACCATACTTACGGCCTGCCGGTGCTCACCACCAACTGCTCCAACAACTACGGGCCGTACCACTTCCCGGAGAAACTCATTCCGCTGGTGATCGCCAAGGCGCTGGCCGGCGAGCCGCTGCCGGTCTACGGCGATGGCAAGCAGGTGCGCGACTGGCTGTTCGTATCCGACCACTGCGAAGCGATCCGCACCGTGCTGGCCAAGGGCCGCGTCGGCGAAACCTACAACGTGGGCGGCAATTCCGAAAAACAGAATATCGAAGTGGTGCAGGCGATCTGCGCACTGCTGGATGCACGTCGTCCGCGCGAAGATGGCCAGCCGCGCAGCAGCCAGATCACCTATGTCACCGACCGCCCGGGCCACGATCGTCGCTACGCGATCGATGCGTCCAAGCTGAAGGACGAACTGGGCTGGGAGCCTGCTTACACGTTCGAGCAGGGCATTGGCTTCACCGTCGACTGGTACCTGGACAACCAGGAATGGGTGAACGGCGTGCTGGATGGCAGCTACCGCCTGCAGCGCATCGGCACCACCGCCTGAGCCCTCAAAGGACCTCGTACCCATGACGCAGCGTAAAGGCATCATTCTGGCCGGTGGCTCCGGCACCCGGCTGTATCCGATCACCAAGGGCATCAGCAAGCAGCTGCTGCCGGTATATGACAAGCCGATGATCTATTACCCGCTCAGCGTGCTGATGCTGGCGGGCATCCGTGAAGTGCTGATCATCAACACCCCGCACGAGCAGGCGCTGTTCCAGCAGTTGCTGGGCGACGGTTCGCAGTGGGGCATGGACATCCAGTACGCCGCCCAGCCGAGCCCGGATGGCTTGGCCCAAGCCTACCTGATCGGCCGCGAATTCCTGGACGGCAAGCCCAGCTGCCTGGTACTCGGTGACAACGTGTTCCATGGCCATGGTCTGACCGAAGTGCTGAAGCGTGCTGACGCGCGCGCCGATGGTGCCACCGTGTTCGGTTACTGGGTCAACGACCCCGAGCGTTACGGCGTGGCTGAGTTCGACAAGGATGGAAAGGTGATCGGCTTGGTCGAGAAGCCGGCCAAGCCGCGTTCCAACTACGCGGTGACCGGTCTGTATTTCTACGACGGCAAGGCCAGTGAGTACGCTGCTGAACTGAAGCCCTCGCCGCGCGGTGAGCTGGAAATCACCGACCTCAACCAGCGTTACCTCGACGAGGGTGCACTGCACCTGGAGCCGCTGGGTCGCGGTTACGCGTGGCTGGACACCGGCACCCACCAGTCGCTGCTGGAGGCTTCGAACTTCATTGAAACCATCCAGACCCGCCAGGGCCTGCAGGTCTGCTGTCCTGAAGAGATCGCACTGGGCAACGGCTGGATTGACGTGGCCCAGCTTGAGTCCTTGGCCGCACCGCTCATCAAGAATGCCTACGGCCAGTATCTCCATGCTTTGGCCCAGCGGGGTTCGATTCCGTGAAAATCGTCCAGACTCAGCTCCCAGGATGCGTCGTACTGGAGCCTCGGGTTTTTGGAGACGCCCGCGGATTCTTTTTCGAGGGCTGGAACAAGGAGCGTTTTGAGGCCGAGGGATTGCAGATGGACTTTGTCCAGAGCAACGTCTCGTCGTCCTCACGCGGCGTGCTGCGTGGCCTTCATTACCAGTGGCCTCGGCCGCAAGGAAAGCTGGTCAGCGTTCTGGAGGGTGAGGTCTACGATGTAGCAGTGGATATCCGTCAAGGCTCTCCGACGTTCGGAAAACACGCGTCAGTGATTCTCAGCGCTGAAAATCGGCGGCAGCTCTGGATCCCGGAGGGCTTCGCTCACGGATTCGCGGTGTTGTCCGAGCGCGCTCTGTTCCACTACATGTGCACCGACGTTTACGTGGCGGAGGCGGATTCGGGACTTCGCTGGAACGATGCCGACGTGGCGGTGGACTGGCCGATCTCCAATCCGACGTTGTCGGCAAAGGATGAGGCTGCCCCGTTCCTGAAGGACATCGCCGAAGACCGCCTGCCGGTGTTCGTCGCATGACGATCCTGCTGTTCGGCGGTAACGGCCAGGTCGGCCAGGAGCTGCTGCGTGCGCTGGCCCCGCTGGGCAAGGTGGTTGCCACCACGCGCAGCGGCCTGCTGCCGGATGGCAGCGCCTGCGAGGTCGCGGACTTCAACCAGCCTGATTCGCTGGTTGCGATGCTGGATCGCGTGCGACCCGCCATCGTGGTCAACGCAGCCGCTTATACGGCGGTGGACAAGGCGGAGCAGGACGTGGAGGCGGCCTTCCGTGCCAATGCCGAGGCGCCTGGCGTGATCGCACGCTGGTGCGCGGCTGCCGGCGTGCCGTTTGTGCATTACTCCACTGACTACGTGTTCGATGGTGAAGGCACCGCGCCGTACCACGAAGACCAGCCGACCGCTCCGCTGGGCGTGTACGGCACCAGCAAGCGCGACGGCGAAGACGCGGTGCGTGCTGCCTGCGGGCGCCACCTGATCTTCCGCACGGCGTGGGTATATGCCTCGCACGGTGCCAATTTCCTGCGCACGATGTTGCGCGTGGGGGCCGAGCGTGAAGCATTGCGGGTGGTGGCTGACCAGGTTGGCACGCCGACGCCGGCAGCGCTGATTGCGGATGTCACCGCAAAGGCCCTGCAGCACACGGGCGGGCTGTCCGGCACCTGGCACCTGACTGCTTCCGGGCAGACCAGCTGGCATGGCTTCGCCGAGGCGATCTTCGCCGAAGCCCTCGCACGTGGCGTCCTGGCCAAGGTGCCGAGCGTGGAAGCAATTGCCACCTCGGAGTACCCGACGCCGGCCAAGCGGCCGTCCTGGTCGGTACTGGACAACCGCAAGCTGCAGCAGGATTTCGGCATCGCGCTGCCAGCCTGGCAGGACGGGTTGAAGCGGGTGATCGGCGAGATCGCGGGCTGAATCGTACCGTGGGGTCAGAGTCCTTCCGCGACGCGGAAGGACTCTGACCCCGTCTCCGAGGTGGGGTGCGTGGACCTACGGTCGGCTACTGCCGACCATACGTATCTTCAAAGCGCACGATATCGTCTTCGCCCAGATAGCTGCCGGACTGCACTTCGATCAGCTCCAGCGGCAGGCGTCCCGGATTGCGCAGGCGGTGGGTGACGCCGAGCGGGATGTAGGTGCTCTGGTTTTCGCTGAGCAGCAGCACTTCCTCACCTCGGGTGACCTCGGCCGTGCCGCTCACCACGATCCAGTGTTCGGCGCGGTGATGGTGCATCTGTAGGCTCAGCGTGCCACCGGGCTTGACCGTGATGCGCTTGACCTGGAAACGTGCGCCGTTGTCGATGGAATCGTAGGCGCCCCACGGGCGGTACACTTTGCGGTGCCAGGTGGCCTCGCTGCGTCCTTCGGCCTTCAACTGGGCCACCACCGCCTTGACCTCCTGCATGCGGTCGCCTTTGCCGACCAGCACCGCGTCGTCGGTTTCTACAACGATCACGTCATCCAGCCCGACCATCGCCACCAGGCGTTGCCCGTAGGCATAGGTGTTGCGGCAGTCGATCGCGATGACATCGCCCTGGTGCGCGTTGCCGTCGCCATCCTGCTGCGATACGTCGCGCAGGGCGGTCCACGATCCGACGTCATTCCAGCCGGCGTCCAGCGGCACCACCATTGCATCGGCGGTTTTTTCCATCACTGCATAATCGATGGAGTCCGAAGGCACCGCGGTAAACGCTTCCTTGTCCAGGCGGGTGAAGTCGGCATCGCGGCGGGCCTTGCTCCAGGCATCGCAGCTGCTGGCCAGCATGGCTGGCTGGAAGCGTTCCAGTTCCTGCAGGTAACGCGACGCCTTGAACAGGAACATGCCGCTGTTCCAGTAGTACTGGCCACTGGCTACATAGTCGGTCGCGGTGGCAAGGTCCGGCTTCTCGACGAACCGCTCGACCGCGCGGGCGCCTTCTCCCGCGGCCGCCTTGATGTAGCCGTATCCGGTCTCCGGACCGGTCGGCACGATGCCGAAGGTCACCAGCTTGCCTGCCTCGGCAGCGCCTGCCGCCTGCTCGACCGCGCGTAGGAAAGCGGCGTTGTCACTGATCACGTGATCCGATGGAAGCACAAGCAGCAGCGCGTCAGCGCCCTCACGGGTTGCCTCCAGGGCTGCTACCGCGATGGCCGGCGCGGTATTGCGGCCGACCGGTTCCAGGATGATCGCGGCAGGCTCGGCACCCACCTGCTGCAGCTGCTCGGCGGCGACGAAGCGATGCTCCTCGTTGGCGATGACCAACGGTCCGCGCGCGGCGATGGCTTCGACGCGCTTCCACGTCGCCTGCAGCATGGTCAGCTCGCTGGCCAGCGGCAGGAACTGCTTCGGATACGCCTCGCGCGACAAGGGCCACAGGCGCGTGCCGGAACCACCGGACAGGATGACGGGCTGGATGCTGTTCATGGGTACGGACATCCTGATGTTACTGCTGCAGCAGCGAGGAGATTTCGTCGGTACGCGACTGCAGCAGGGCCGCATCGCCGCGCGTTTCGACATTCAACCGCAGCAGCGGCTCGGTGTTGGAGCTGCGCAGGTTGAAACGCCAGTCACCGAAATCGGCACTGATGCCGTCTGTGTGGTCGAGCGCCGGCGCATGTGAGGCGAAGTGTTCCATCACGCGTGCCACAGATACCTTCGCATCGACTACCTTGAAGTTGATCTCGCCGCTGCACGGATAGGCCACCATGCGATCTTCAACCCAGTCGGCCAACGATCGACCGCTTTCGGAAACCAGCGCGGCGATCAGGAGCCAGGGGATCATCCCGGAGTCAGCGTAGGCGAACTCGCGGAAGTAGTGGTGGGCACTCATTTCGCCGCCGTACACCGCATCTTCGGCGCGCATCTTTTCCTTGATGAAAGCATGGCCACTCTTGCACAGCACCGGGATGCCGCCGGCCTGCTCGACCATCTCCACCGTGTTCCAGACCAGACGTGGATCGTGCACGACCTTGCCACCGGGATGGCGCTTCAGCGCGGCCTGGGCCAGCAGGCCGACCAGGTAATAGCCTTCAATGAAACGGCCGGTGTGGTCGAAGAAGAAGCAGCGGTCGAAGTCTCCATCCCACGCGATGCCGAAATCGGCGCCATGCTCACGCACCGCTTCGGCGGTGGCGGCGCGGTTTTCCGGCAGCAGCGGGTTGGGGATGCCGTTGGGGAAGTTGCCGTCCGGCTCGTGGTTGACCCGGATGAACTGCAGCGGCAGGTGCGGCGCCAGCAGGTCGACGATCGCGCCGGCGCCGCCGTTGCCGGCATTGACCACCACCTTCAGCGGCTTCAGCGCAGCGACATCGACGTAGGACAGCAGGTGCGCGATGTAGGCGCTCTTGTCGTGCTGCTCGCTCTGGCCGGCCTTGGGCGGCAGGGCAGCTGCGGTATCGGCTGCCACCGCATCGGAGATCGCGAACAGGCCGGTATCAGAACTGATCGGGCGCGCTTTCTCGCGCACCAGCTTCATGCCGTTGTAATCCATCGGGTTATGGCTGGCGGTCACCATCACGCCGCCGGCAGCGCCCAGATGATCGGTCTGGAAATAGACTTCCTCGGTACCGCACAGGCCGATGTCGATGACCTCACGCCCCGCGCCGCGCAGGCCCACTACCAGCGCATCCTGCAGCGCTGCGCTGGTCAGGCGCACATCGTGGCCGACGACCACGGTTCCCGGCTCCAGCTGGTCCGAGAGTGCCACGCCGATGCGCCGGGCCAGGTCTTCGTTCAGTTCGTCCGGCACGCGGCCGCGGATGTCATAGGCCTTGAAGGCGGGCAGGGGCATCGGTCACTCCATTGGGGGGTCCAGCCGCTTAGTTTATACGCCCATGTGTATGGGAATCGTTGTCAGGGCCGCATGCACCAGCACCGCAGCGAGTCATTCATGACCGCGCTTCGGCGTCCGCTTGGCCTTCTTCGCCGGCGCCCCGGGAAGCGGCTCCAGCAACGCCTGCAGGTCCTCCTCGCTGAACCCAGCCCCTGCCGCGCCGCCATTTTCCAGGATCGAATCGGCCAGCGCCGCCTTTCGCTGCTGAAGTTCGCTGATCCGCTCTTCGATGCTGCCGGCGGCGATCAGGCGGTACACGAAGACCGGCTTGTCTTGACCGATCCGGTGCGCCCGGTCGCTGGCCTGGTTTTCGGCCGCCGGGTTCCACCAGGGGTCGAAATGGATCACGGTATCGGCAGCTGTCAGGTTCAGGCCGACACCGCCCGCCTTCAGGCTGATCAGGAAGATCGGCACCTCTCCATGCATGAACCGGCGCACCGGGGTGGTCCGGTCACGGGTGTCGCCGGTCAAGGTGACGAACGCCAGTCCGCTCTTGTCCAAGGCCTGCGCGATCAGCTCCAGCATGCGCGTGAACTGGGAGAACACGAGGATGCGGCGTCCTTCCTCCACCATCTCCGGCAAGAGCGTCATCAGCAGGTCAAGCTTGGCCGAACCCTGCGTGCGCGGCGCGGCTTCACCGGGCAACAGGCGTGGATCGCAGCATACCTGGCGCAACTTCAGCAGTGCATCGAGCACGACGATGTGGCTCTTGGCCATTCCTTTGCCGGCGACGGCCTCGCGCACCTTCTCCTGCATCGCCGATCGCACTGTCTCGTACAAGTCGCGCTGGCCACCCTCCAATGACACGTGGCGGGTGATCACGGTCTTGGGTGGCAGCTCGGTCGCTACCTGGTCCTTGCGCCGACGCAGGATGAAGGGTCGCACCCGCTGCGCCAGCAGCTGCGCGCGTTGGCCGTCACCGCTGCGCTCGATCGGATGGCGCCAATGCAGGTTGAAGGTTTTCTCGCTGCCCAGCAGACCCGGCAGGACAAAGTCGATATGCGTCCACAGCTCGCCCAGGTGGTTTTCCAGTGGGGTGCCGGTCAGGCACAGCTGGTGCCGGCTCTGCAGCGTGCGCAGGGTGATCGCCGCGCGTGCCTTGGCGTTCTTCACCTGCTGGGCTTCATCGAGGATCAGCAGGTGATAGGCATGCGCCTGCAGCGCGGCCTCATCCCGCCACACCAGCGGATAGGTGGTCAGCACCAGGTCGTGGGCGGGAATCTGTTCGAACATCGCCTCTCGGGCAGGGCCATGCAGCACCAGCACGCGCAGACCGGGTGCGAAACGGGCGGCCTCCTCCTGCCAGTTGAACAGCAGGGACGTCGGCATGACCACCAGCGCGGGCCGGTCCAGCCGTCCACCTTCTTTTTCCAGCAATATGTGCGCCAGGGTCTGCAGCGTCTTGCCCAGGCCCATGTCATCGGCCAGGATGCCGCCCAGCTCCTGTTGGCGCAGGTACTGTAGCCACGCCAGCCCGTCCTGCTGATAAGGACGCAAGACGGCAGCCAGCCCGACAGGTGCCGCAACCGGTTGTGGCGTGGGTTCCTGCAACAGCCGCTGCACCATCGCGCCGGTATCGGTGGCGCCGCGCAGCTGCAGGCTCCCGGACTGTTGCAGGGCCTGCAGGCGTCCCCTGTCGCGTGTGGAAACACGCAGGGGTTCAGCGCCGTTGCCGAACAGGTCGCCGAGCAGGGTCACGACGGGCTTAAGCCGCCCCGCCTGGAATGACAGCGCTCCTGCCGTGGGCGAGGCGATCAGGATGCGCTCCTCGTCGTCGATGGCATCCAGCGCGCCCCGCGTCCAGCGCGGATCGGTCTGCAGCAACTGCGCCAGCATCGGTGCCAGCGGCACCGTCTGGCCATCGATTTCGATGTCCAGCGCTACGTCCAGCCAGCCAGCGCCTGTGTCATCGGGCTGCACATCCCAGAGCACGCTGTCCACCACGGTGATGCGGTGCCGGAAATCCTCCGGGACGGTGACCACCCACCCCAGTTCCTGCAGCCGGGGCAGCTCGCGCAGCATGAAGCTGCCCCAGTCGTAGGAGCGCAGGTGGAAGTGGGGTCCGGCCCCGCTGAGCAGCGCTGGCGACTGCGGATGGCGGTGAAGTCCTCTGCTGCGCAGCTCGTTTTCACGCCTTGCCTCTTCGGCCGTGTCGCGTGGCAGCAGCTCGATCGTTCCGTCCGCGCCGCGCACGAAGCGCGAGGGGTCATCGAGGTGCTTGAAGTGCTCGCCGTAGGCGAAGGAGACCGTGGCAAATTCCAGCCGCTGCATCTGACCTCTTCGCGCGCCCCACGTCTGCTGTTGCTCTTCGGTATGCAGCATCAGGTGCGGGACCATGCCATCCACCTGGGCGATGGGCATCGCATCGGCGGTGGCTGGCGGTAGGGGCAGGGCAGGGTCCAGCTGCTGGAGCATCTGCGCGGTAAGCGAATGTTCGTCGGGCAGCAGCGGTGGCAGCCCAAGGAAAGCGTCGGCGTCGGGGCTGGCCACCGCCAGTTGCAGCGGACCCGTCTCCCCGGTTCTCTCGTCCAGATAACAGGCGCACTGACCTTCTACCGCCCCGTCGGCGTTCCCGTCCACCTGCAGCACCGGCCGGGAGCATACGCCCAGCTGGCTGTCGGCCGCCTTCCACTCCAGGTGACCTGCGCGAGCGGGGCCCGCGCGCAGGGGCAGCAACTGCCGGGTGTCGGGGTGCTGTACCCAGCCATGGCCGGAGGCCAGGATCATGTCCAGCAACGGCTGCACGGCGACACGCCGGCCGCCCTTGCGCTGCTGGCGCAAACACAGCTGTCCGAGGACGGCGATGTCCTGTTGCGAGACGTAGCCGGGGGGATCGATGACCAGCTCCGGGGTAATCTCGAGCGGCTTCTCCCGCTCCAGCGCGCCGTCGGCCGTCCGCCGCATCCTGTACGCATGGATGCCGAGGCGGAACTGGAATATGGAAAGCACGAACGCAACGCTTTTTTGGTTCTGCTTTCCCATGCTCGATCCCGTGCGTGCAGCGTGCTGAGCATGCCATTCGGACAGACGGGTGAGCAGCTCTGCGCGAACCGGTTGCGCGTGCTGCGGTAACGGTGCCTCGATTTTCTCGTCTTCGCGATCCTCATCCGGCCCGTGCAGGGCACACAGCATGACCGCGGCCACATGCTTGCAGTTGTCACCTACCGGGCAGCTGCAGCGGCCGTGGAGGCGACTGTGGGGGCTACGAAGGCGTGCCTTGAGGTTGATCGTTACCCGATAAGGCTGGGGGGCAGTGCCGTCCACCTTGGCGCGCAGCAGGTCCCCCTCCGTGCGCAGGTCATGCACCCTGTCCAGGTAGCCGGCCGCCTTGCGGATCGTGCGCTCGTCGAGCCAGCGATGCAGATCATTTTCATCGAACAGGACGGACATCGGCGATGTTTCCAACAGGGCGGCATCTGGCCGCACATCGGGATGCAGGCGTGTCCGGGACCGCCAGTTTACGAGTTGCGCCCACTGCGGCAAATGCTGCGCCGCACCCCAGCCGGGGGTCGGGGTGCCGGTAGAATGCCGTCATCCTTACCGTGTGGGACAGCAACGCAATGGATAGTTCCGGTACCGGCAGCAAGCGCGATAAACGATATGCCAGCGCGGCGCTCGCCCTGCAGGGCGTGGTCGCCGATGGCCAGACCCTGGCGGTGGGCGGTTTCGGCCTGTGCGGCATCCCGGAGGCGCTGATCGCCGCGCTACGCGATAGCGGTGTCAACGGCCTGACGGTGATTTCCAATAATGCCGGCGTGGACGGTTTCGGCCTGGGCCAGCTACTGGCCACCCGCCAGATCCGCAAGATGATTTCGTCCTACGTGGGCGAGAACAAGGAGTTCGAGCGCCAGTTCCTGGCCGGCGAACTGGAGCTGGAATTCAATCCGCAGGGCACTCTGGCCGAACGCCTGCGCGCGGGCGGGGCCGGCATTCCGGCGTTCTTCACCGCTACCGGCTACGGCACGGTGGTGGCCGAGGGAAAGGAAACGCGTGAGTTTGATGGCCGCCACTACGTGATGGAAACCGCACTCCGCGCCGACGTGGCGCTGGTCAAGGCGTGGAAGGCGGACGAAGCCGGAAACCTGGTGTTCCGCCGCACCGCGCGCAACTTCAACCCGGCCTGCGCGATGGCTGGCAAGGTCTGCATCGCCGAGGTGGAAGAGGTGGTGCCGGTGGGCAGCATCGACCCGGATCAGGTGCACCTGCCAGGGATCTATGTGCACCGCATCGTGCACAACCCCACGCCCGAAAAGCGCATCGAACAACGCACCGTGCGCCAGGAGGCGAACTGACATGGCCTGGACCCGTGACGAAATGGCGGCGCGCGCTGCGCGCGAATTGACTGATGGTGCCTATGTGAACCTGGGCATCGGCCTGCCGACCCTGGTGGCCAACCACATTCCCGACGGCGTGGACGTCTGGCTGCAGTCGGAGAACGGCCTGCTCGGCATCGGCCCGTTCCCCACCGAGGCGGAGATCGACCCGGACCTGATCAACGCAGGCAAACAGACCGTTACCGCGCGTGCGGGCGCCAGCTATTTCGGCAGCGATGACAGCTTCGCGATGATCCGCGGCGGCCACGTCAACCTGGCCATCCTCGGCGCCATGCAGGTCACCGACAGCGGCGACCTGGCCAACTGGATGGTGCCGGGCAAGATGGTCAAGGGCATGGGCGGGGCGATGGACCTGGTGGCCGGCGTGCAGCGGGTGGTGGTGCTGATGGAGCACACGGCGAAGAACGGCGAGCACAAGATCCTGAAGGAATGCTCGCTGCCGCTGACCGGTGTCGGCGTGGTGGATCGCATCATCACCGATCTGGCCGTGTTCGATGTGACCGGCGACGGGCTGGTGCTGGTGGAAACCGCGCCGGGCGTTGAAGAGGCGGAGCTGGTGGAAAAGACCGGCGTGGCGTTCAAGCGAAGCTGATGGCCGCGCTGTTCCCGCAGGACCTGCCTGATGCTGATGTGCGCCACCTTGCGGGGTGGCTGCCCCCTGCGCAGGCAGGGGCCCTGCAGGCAGCGTTGCTGCGGGACATTCCGTGGGAAGTGCACAGGATCCGGATGTTCGGGCGGTTGGTGGATTCACCGCGGCTGAGTTGCTGGATGGGCGATCCGGATGCGCGTTACCGGTACTCCGGTGCAGACTTTCTGCCGCATCCGTGGGCGGATGTGCTGATGCCCGTTCGTGATCGATTGCAGGAGGAGTTGTGCGCGCCCTTCAACAGCGTATTGCTCAACCGTTACCGCAGCGGAACGGACAGCATGGGTTGGCACAGCGATGACGAGGCGGAACTGGGGCCGCAGCCGGTGATTGCTTCTCTGAGCTTGGGTGCTGCGCGCCGCTTCCTGCTGCGCCGTCGAGACCAGCACGCGGCCAAGGCAGAGTTCCTGCTTGCCGAGGGGGACCTGCTGGTGATGGCCGGTAGCACGCAGGCCCACTACCAGCACGCGTTACCGAAATCCTCGCGCGTGCACGGGGAACGCATCAACCTGACCTTCCGCTGGATCGGGAATTGACCAGGAACCCCTCAGCGGGTCAGCTGCGTACCAGATCGACTGCAGCGGACAGCAGCCCGCGTCCGAAGCGACCGTAGTTGCCCGACAGCAGTTCGCCCAACACTGCTGGAACCCGCTTGATAAGCGATCGCGGCAGGTTGCGGCGCTTGGCGATATGGCGCTGCTTGCGCTCGATGAGTTTCTGAAGGGGTTCCGGCGCATGCAGTGCGCGTAGACGTGCGAGCAGAACTTCGGAGAGATCCTGCTCAAGATGCTTCTGTCGCCTCGCTTGGGGCGATAAAGGATCATTGCCGCCCAAGCCGAGCTGGTTGCCGTCATGCAGCCGGTAGTCGATCAACGGGCGCTCCACGCTGTCGATCGTCCCGATAATGGCGGCCAGCGTGGCAAGCCACGCGTCGTGTACCCATCCCGAGCGCGGAAGGGGGAGCGCGTCCCGCAGAATACTGTTGCGGAGTGCCAAGGTGGCGCCGGTCACGAGGTCGCGCTGCAACAGGAGGTCGAGTCCAGCACCGCGATGCATTCGCCGCATCTGGCGTGCGCCCACTCCCAGCGAACGGAAAAGGCGCTGCGGAAGCACGTTCCCCTCGCCATCAATCAACCGCGCATCACTATGCAGCGCCAGCAGATCGGGGCGTCTTTCGAACTCGGCACAGAACCGCTCCAGCTTGTCCGCATGCCAGACATCATCCTGGTCGCAGAGGAAGATCACCTCGCCGGTGCAGGCACGCAGTGCGCCATCGAAGTTCAGCCGATAGCCGACGTTCTCAGGGTTTACCTGCAGGTCAACCATGATGCCCATTGCTTCAGCAACCGGCACGAACGCGCGCAGGATGTCGAGCGTACCGTCGCTGGAGACATCATCGCGGATCACGATCTGGTCCGGACGTTGGGTTTGCCACAGCAGGCTGTCCAGCTGCTCCTGCAGGAAGCGCTCGCCGTTGTAGGTGCAGACGGCAATGGACGTGGAAAGTGGCATCGGCAAGGTCACGGGACAGGCTGGCCTGGATTATGACATCGCCCGCCAAGAGCTGCCGGCCAGCGGCCGGCACGACCGACGCACCAACCAATCAGTGCAGCGAACCGCCGTCCGTATCCTTCTGCCCACTGCTCAGCGCCCAGCCCACCACATCGGCGGTCAGTGCATTCAGCCCCTTCTCGAACGCTGCAGTCACCGCCGGCACGTCGGTCGATCCCACCGGCAGTTCCTGGCGGAACGTCCGGTCGATCACCACGCGCTGGTCCACCACGTGGATCAGCTTGGCGTTGATCTCGATGACCACGGTCGGCGTCGGCTGGCCGCGGTAATCCGATTCAAAACGGCGGATGTCGGTGGCCAGCCGGTAATCGGCACGGATACCCGCCGCTGCCCGCCCGACGCCGGCGATCCGGCCGGAATCCTCGAAACCGCGCAGCAGGGCGTCTTCGATCATGTCGGTGGCCGGCTGCGCCCAGGTCGCGCCAGCGTAGATTTCCAGCTCCGAAGGGCGGGGACGCACGTTGATGCGCGGACTGTCGACCATGCGCGTGGCGCTCGGCTTGGACAGCACCAGCTGCCAATCCACTGTCGGCCAGGAGGGATCCACCTGCACCTGCACGGAAGGAGAATAGATGGTTACCGCGTTGCGGTCGCCACCGGACAGGATCGAACAGCCGGCCAGGGTGGCCAGCAGGGCAGCCGGCAGCAGCAGGCGCGTCACGGACAGGGAGGGCATGCGCTTCATTCGGGTTCGAACTCCTTCGGTGCGTCGCGGCCCAGCAGGTAGCGCGCGGGATTGTTCTCAAGGCGGTCGCTGACCCGGCGCAGGTCGCGGATCAGCCCGCGCAGTTCGGTCAGCGTCGGGCCGAGCTGGCCCAGGCCGTCGCTGGCGAAACTGTTGATGGCCGCCCGGTTCTCGCCGAGGATCGAATTGGCATTGCCGGCCGCCGAATCCATCTTGGTCATGGTGGCGTCCAGCTTCTCGATGATGCCCGGCAGCTCCTGCACCAGGTTCTGGTCCAGTCGCTGGATGGTCCCGTTGGTGGTCTTCAGGGTCTCGTCCAGGCTGCGCGCGGCATTGCGCGCGCTGAGCAGCAGCGCCTGGGTGCCCTGTTTCTGGTCGGCCAGCCCGCCGCTGATCGATTCGATATTGGCCAGCGTGGCATTGATCGCGGCCACGTTGCGGTCGCTCAGCACCTGGTCCATGCGCTCGACGATGCGGTTGGCCACGTCGGTGATGTTCTGCAGCGCCGAAGGCGTCGTCGGGATGATCGGCGCGGGATCGCGGTTGACCGAGGTCAGTGTCGGCGACTGCGGCGTGCCGCCACTGAGCTGGATGATCGACGGGCCGGTCAGGCTGGTGATCGCCAGCTTGGCGCGGGTATCGGTCTTGACCGGCGTGGTGGAGTTGAGGCGGATCTTGGCCACCACCTGGCGCGGGTCATCCGGGACCAGGTTGAGCTCGATGATCGACCCCACCGCGATGCCGTTGTACTGCACCGGGCTGCCCACGGTCAGGCCGGTGACCGCCTCGCGGAACACCACGCGGTATTCCTGCCAGGTGCGGTCGGACGAATACTTGGCTGCCCACAGGCCGAAGGCCAGCAGGGCCAGGCCGGTGATCAGGGTGAACGCGCCTATCAGCACGTAGTTGGCTTTGGTTTCCATGACTCAGGCACTCTCGGTCTGTTCGCCGCGCGCAGCACGTGCGCGGGGTCCGTGGAAATATTCCTGGATCCACGGATGGTCCAGTTTCTCGATGTCGGCCAACGGTGCATTGGCGACCACCTTGCGGTCGGCCAGCACCGCCACCCGGTCACAGATGGCATACAGGGTGTCCAGATCGTGTGTGATCAGGAAGACAGTCAGTCCCAGCGCTTCCTGCAGAGTCTTGATCAGGCGGTCGAAGGCCGCCGCGCCGATCGGATCCAGCCCGGCCGTGGGCTCGTCCAGGAACAGCAGCGGCGGGTCCAGGGCCAGCGCACGCGCCAGCCCGGCGCGCTTGCGCATGCCGCCTGACAGCTGCGAAGGCAGCTTGTTGATCGCATCGGCGGGCAGGCCCGCCAGCTTCACCTTCAGCAGCGCCAGTTCGTAATGCCAGCGCTCGGGCAGCTCGCGATGGTGTTCCTTCAGGGGTACCTGCACGTTCTCGCCGACGGTCAGCGAAGAAAACAGCGCGCCATCCTGGAACAACACGCCGGTATTGCGCTGGATGTGCAGGCGGCTTTCGCTGTCGCCACCGCGCGCATCGCGCCCCAGCACTTCAATCTGCCCTTCATCCGGGTTGCGCAGGCCGAGGATGGAGCGCATCAGCACCGATTTGCCGGTGCCCGAGCCGCCGACCACGCCGAGGATCTCGCCGCGCCGCACGTCCAGGTCCAGGCCTTCGTGCACGGTCTGGCTGCCGAAACGGTTGACCAGCCCGCGCACACGGATGGCCAGCTTCGATTCGTCCTCGCCGGGGGCGTCGTGGATTTCGTGGGTGCGTTCGTCGTTCACCGTCACCAGCCCATCTGCATGAACCACAACGCAGCGAAGGCGTCGAGGATGATCACCAGGGAAATGGCCTGGACCACGCTGGAGGTTGTGCGCTCGCCCACCGACTGCGCGGTGCCCTCGACCTTCAGGCCTTCCAGGCAGCCGATCAGGCCGATCACCAGCGCGAACACCGGGGCCTTGGCCAGGCCGACCAGCATGTTGCGCACTTCCATCGTGTCGTACATGCGCGCGATGTACATCTGCGGCGGGATATCCAGATCGAAGGCGCCCACGGTGATGCCGCCGGCCAGGCCGGCGATCATCGCGATGAAGGTCAGCAGCGGCAGGGTGATCAGCAGGGCGACGATGCGCGGCAGCACCAGCAGGTCCATCGGATCCAGGCCGAGCGTCTTCATCGCGTCGATTTCCTCGCGCGCCTTCATCGCACCGATCTGCGCGGTGAACGCGCTGGCGGTACGGCCGGCCAGCACGATCGCGGTCAGCAGCACGGCGAATTCGCGCAGGAAGGCGATGCTGACCAGTTCGACCACGTAGATCTCCGCGCCGAAGTCGCGCAGGATCGTCGAACCGAGGAAGGCGATCACCGCACCGACCAGATAGGAAAGCAGGGCCACCAGCGGCACCGCATCCAGCCCGACCTGCTCCATCTGGTGCACGGTGGCGGTCAGGCGGAAACGGCGCGGCTCCTTCAGCAGGCGCGCGCCCTTGACCAGGCTTTCGCCGAGGAAGCTGGCCAGCGCCACGATGTTCTGGCCGGTCGCGTGCATGCTGCGGCCAAGCCGATCCAGCGCGGCCAGCACGCCGAAATCCCGTTTCGGCCTGGGCCGGTCGTCGGCGACCTCTTCGATGGTGCAGACCAGGGCCTGGTGGTCTTCGCGGAACTGCAGCGCGTCCTGCCCCAGGTCGGCACGGTGGGCGACGCGCAGCAGTTGCAGCACGCCGGCCGAATCCAGTTGTTCGATGCCGGTGGCATCGATGGCGGTCAGCCCCTCGGGAACCTCGCGCAGCACCTCGGCGGCCTGAAGGGCGGTATGCAGCGTCCAACGACCGGACAGGCGGATGCGGCCCGGTTCATTGGCATCGCGTTCGATCCGGGGATTCTGGTCGGAGGTCATGGTCGGCATCAAGGATGCAGCATAGCGTGTGCATGTCGCATGCAGCGTAGGTCCTGTCCGAATGTCCTTCTGCCCGGGCCGGGGCTGGGTAATACTACCGCGCATGCCTGTAGACGCCTCCCCGATTGCCTCGCCCCCCGCCACCTATGCGCAGCGCGTGGCGTTCGTCTGTGAGATCGCCGGGCGCCTGCACAGCTACGGCACCACCGCCCAGCGCCTGGAGGCTGCCGTGGTGGCCCTGGCCCAGCAGCTGGGGTTGGATTGCGAGCCCTGGTCCAATCCGACCGGGATCATCCTGAGCTTCAGCGATCCGGCCAAGGCGATTGGTTCCAGCGACATCACCCGCGTGATCCGGCTGGCACCTGGCGAAAACGATCTGCATAAACTCAGCGTCGCAGATAGCATCGCCGAAGATGTCGCAAACGGCCGGATGAGCCTGGCCCAGGGACACACCGCGCTGCGCCAGCTTGACGCCGATCCCGGGCTGCGCGGAAAGGTCAAGGAAGTGCTGTCCTACAGCCTGGGCGCGGCCGGCGTGGCCGGTCTCTGGAAACTGCCGTGGCTGGACATCGGCACCGCTGGCGCGATCGGGCTGCTGATCGGCCTGCTGGGGCGCTGGACCGGCAAACGCGCGGCGACCAGGGAGGCCAGTGAAGCGCTGGCGGCGCTGTTGGCGGGGCTGGTCGCTACGCTGGTGGCCACCTACGTGGGCGCGCTCAACCTCAATACCGTGGTGATCGCCTCGCTGGTGATCCTGCTGCCGGGTATGTCCCTGACCAATGCGGTGAACGAGCTGGCCAGCCAGCACTGGGTGTCCGGCACGGCGCGGGTGGCCGGGGCGCTGACCACCATCATGAAGCTGACGGTGGGCGCGATGATCGCGGTGACGCTGGCCGATGTGATCGGGCTGGACCCGGTGGTGCGCGCCTCGCGGCCGCAGGGCGCGTGGGTGGAGTGGTCGGCACTGCTGATCGCGGCGGTCGCCTTCGCGATGCTGTTCAAGGCCAGCCGGCGCGATTTTCCGTGGGTGCTGGCGGCCTGTGTGGCCGGCTATGCGATATCGAAATTCGCTGGGCATGCGTGGGGTGCGCCGGCGGGTATCTTCCTTTCGGCGATGCTGCTGACGGCGGCGGGCAACCTGTTTGGACGGCTGGTGCAGCGGCCAGGGGCGATCATCCGCCTGCCGGGCATCATCATGATGGTGCCGGGTAGTACCAGCCTGCGCGGGGTGCTGACGCTGGTGCAGCAGCAGGATGTCGGGGCGGGGCAGGGGGTGTTCCTGACCGTGTTGAATGTGGTGATGGCGCTGGTGGCGGGGTTGTTGTTTGGAAACCTGCTGATTCCGGCGCGGAAGACGTTGTAGTCGTTTGCTGGCGAGCGGGTGGCAGGTTGAACGGCGTCGGGGTTGGCGTCGGGCGGGTGGGATCTGTAGGACACGCCGCAAGTACGTCCTTGTAGGCTGCATCGCCGCATCCATGCGGCTCAGCGTCCTGCAGACCCCACCCGCCCGACGCCCTGACAGTTTCCCGGTGCTGCCGGCCCGCGCTGAAGATAAAAAAGGTGGGGCTGTGGTGGGTGACGACCGTTGGTCGTCACGCTTTCGCGAGCATAAAAAAACGCCGGCTTCGCAGCCGGCGTTCTTCAGGATCACGAGGGTTTTCAGGCCTTCTTGATCAGGTAATCCTCCACCTTCTTGCCCTTGCTGGTCAGCTCGGCCAGCCAGCGCGGCTGCTTGCCGCGGCCGGTCCAGGTTTCCTTGGTGTTGGCCGGGTTGCGGTACTTCGGGGCAACCTTGCCCAGCTTGCGGCCGGCGGTCTTGGACGGTGCCTTGGTCGCGGCCTTGCGGGCGCGCGGTGCCGGTGCGCCGCCGAACAGTTCCTCGATGCTGTAGCCCTCGACCTTGGCCAGCTTTTCCAGCTGAGCGCGGACCTTGGTGATCGGGCGACGCTTGGCGACGATGGTCTGCTGCTTCTTGGCGGTGCGGATCAGTGCACCCAGTTCACGGGCCGACAGACCGGTCAGATCAATACTCATGCAGTGCTCCAGACAATATGGAAAGGGTCTGCCAGTCCTTGGCTCGGGCCCAAGAGTAATGTGCATTTACTTCAAGCACAAACAGGAAATAGCACTTTTGCGGTGAACGGCGAAAGAAAAGCCGGGATTAACCCGGCTTTCAATCTTTTACCCCAGCAGTTTGCGCATCAGGCTGTCGCGATCCAGGCTCTCGGCCTCGCTGGCACTGCGTGAGCGATATTCGAAAGTCCCGGCGGCCAGGCCGCGTTCGGAAACCACCACGCGGTGCGGAACGCCGATCAATTCCATGTCGGCGAACATCGCGCCGGGGCGCAGGCCACGATCGTCCAGTGCGGCATCCAGCCCGCCAGCACGCAGTGATTCCAGCAGTTCGGCAGCGGCGGTGGACACGGCAGCGTCACTCTTCGGGTTGATCACGCACACCACCACCTGCCACGGCGCCATCGCGTCGGGCCAGACGATGCCGGCCTCGTCGTGGTTCTGCTCAATGGCGGCGGCGACGATGCGCGAAATACCGACGCCATAGCAGCCCATGCTCAGCACCGCGGCCTTGCCATTCTCATCAAGCACGGTGGCATTGAGTGCCTTCGCATACTGGCGGCCCAGCTGGAAAACGTGGCCCACTTCGATGCCGCGGGCAATCTTCAGTTCGCCGCCGTCGCGGGCGCGGTCACCGGCCTGCACATTGCGGATATCAGCGATTTCCGGTTCCGGCAGGTCACGGCCCCAATTGACGCCGGCCAAGTGGAAACCTGCCTCATTGGCACCGACGACAAAATCGGCAAGTGCGGCCACCTCCGGGTCAGCCACGACACGGATCGCCTTGGCCGGACCCACCGGGCCCAGGAATCCGGGCACGCAGCCGAGGTATTCGCTGATTTCCGCCTCGGTGGCAAACCGGTGGTCGGACAGGCCGGGCACCTTGGCCAGTTTGATCTCGTTGACCTCGTGGTCACCGCGCACCAGCGCCAGCACGAAGGTCTCGCCGGCCATCAGCGCGACCGACTTGACCGTGCGCTGCAGTGCCAGTCCGAGCAGGGCGGCTACCTCTTCGCAGGTCTTCTGGGTCGGGGTTTCAAGCTTGCGCATTGCCTCGGCGGCGGCCGTGCGGGCGGCGGGCTCGGCAGCCACGGCCGCTTCCATGTTCGCCGCATAATCCGAGCCGGTGGAAAACACCAGCGCGTCTTCGCCGGAATCGGCGATGACATGGAATTCCTGCGAGGCGTCGCCGCCGATCGCGCCGGAATCGGCCTGTACCATGCGGAAATCCAAGCCCAGTCGGGTGAAGATCCGACTGTAGGCAGCCTTCATGTTTTCGTATTCGCGGACCAGGTCTTCGTCGTGCAGGTGGAAGGAGTAGGCGTCCTTCATCAGGAACTCGCGCGCGCGCATCACCCCGAAGCGCGGCCGGATCTCGTCGCGGAACTTGGTCTGGATCTGGAAGAAATTGACCGGCAGCTGCTTGTAGCTGGACAGTTCCTGCCGCGCGAAATCAGTCAGCGCTTCTTCGGCAGTGGGGCTGTAGCAGAACTCCTGCTCCTTGCGGTCCTTGATCTTCAGCAGCTGCGGGCCGAATTTTTCCCAGCGCCCGGTGGCTTCCCACAGCTCGCGCGGCTGGATCGTCGGGATCTGCAGTTCGACCGCGCCGGCATTTTCCATTTCCTCGCGGACGATGCGCTCGACCTTGCGCAGCACGCGCAGGCCCAGCGGCGACCAGATATACAGGCCGGAGGCGAGCTTGCGGATCATCCCCGCGCGCAGCATCAGCCGGTGGCTGGTCAGCTCGGCGTCGCTGGGGGTTTCCTTGGTGGTGTGCAGGTGGAACTGGGACAGGCGCATCGTCGGCATCATCTAACGGCGGAAGCCGTTATTCTGCCAGCCCGGCGCCTGTCGTGGGCGGCGGGCGGGTTTCAGGCCTGCGGGCAGTAGGCCTTGGCGGCCGCTTCGGCGAGCGCCCGCTGGTTGGCGCGCTGGGTGTCGTCCAGCGCGGTTTCGGCCGTGCCGTCACCATTGGTGTCCTGCATGACCGGACCGCTGCCATCGAGCAGCGCCAGGTTGGCCCGCGCGGTGACGCACTGCGGGGCAAGCGGGGCGTCGGTCGCCGCCGCTGCCGGCGGATTGCCCGGGTCGCGGGTCTGCTGCCGGGTTTCAAAGGCCTTGCCGGCCGGCGGACTCTCCGAATACTGGGTCACGCCGTTGGCATCCTTCCATTTGTAAACCGGACCGGCGAACGCCGATCCGCTGGCCAGCAGCAGGAAACTCAAGCAGAACAGGGTACGCATGGAGACTCCAGGCCTGACCGGCGGGAAAGCGTGATTGCAGCACCGCAGCCGCCGGCTGGCAAGTCGATTAAACTCGGGGGATGGATCCCATCACACCGCCGCCGCCGCGTTCGCGCACCATTTACCTGCTTCCCAACCTGTTCACCACGGCGGGCCTGTTCGCCGGGTTCTACGCGATCATCGCCGCAGCGAACGGTGATTTCGTGTACGCCAGCATCGCGGTGTTCGTGGCCGCGGTCATGGACGGGTTGGACGGCCGGGTCGCGCGCCTGACCGGCACCAGCAGCGAGTTCGGCGTGCAGTACGACTCGCTCGCCGACCTGGTCAGCTTCGGCATGGCGCCGGCGCTGGTGATGTACCACTGGGCCCTGTCCTCGCTGAAGTACGACGGTGAGCTGCTGGGCCGCGTCGGCTGGGCGGTCGCCTTCCTGTACGCGGCCTGCGCCGCGCTGCGCCTGGCCCGCTTCAATACCCAGGTGGCGGTGGTGGACAAGCGGTGGTTCGTCGGTCTGGCCAGCCCCGCTGCGGCCGGCCTGATGATGTCCTTCGTCTGGGCTTTCGCTGATGGCACCCTCGGCTGGACCGGTGAGCAGCTGCGCTACGTGGCGCTGGGGGTGACCCTGGTGTCGGCCCTGCTGATGGTCAGCCGGATCCGCTTCTGGAGCTTCAAGGGCGGCGGTGCGAAGGGACCGCGTGCCGACCGCGTGCCGTTCCTGGTGTTGGCCTTGCTGCCGATCGGCATCGCGATTGCGGTGATCGACCTGCCACGCGTGTTGCTGGCGGTAGGCGTCATCTATGCGCTGTCCGGGCTGGTCATGTGGGCCATGCAGCGCCTGCGCAAGCGTGCGGACGCGGCGTGAGTGCCGACCTGCCCGTGCTGTGGACACCGGCCCAGCAGGCCTGGCTGCAGGCGATGGGCTACAGCGTGCTGCATGAAGGCGCGTTGGCGGCCGAGCTGGAGGCCGCGGCCGCCATGGCGCAGCTGATGGAGCCGCCGGCGGTTGAACTGAGCGTCGCTCCGGTGGCCTCGCGCCCGGCTGTACCGCGACAGGCGCCGGCGGCCCCGCGCGCGCCGGTTGCACCGCGTCCGGCTGCCGTGGACACGATCGATACCAGCAGCGATATCGCGCCGCGCACGGAAACTGTGCGCCGTCCGTCCGTACGTCTGCCGGACCGCCTGCAGATCGCCTTGCTGCGTGCCTCGGGCTGCAATCCCAATGATCCGGAAACACAGGCCTTGATGGACAGCTGGCCGCTGGACACGCTGCGCGCCGATCCGGCCGCCAAGCGTGCGCTGTGGCCCGTGCTGCGTGCATTGCGCAGGAAAGGGCGCGGCGCATGAGCGCGGTGGCCCGTCCCGTGCAGGCCAGCGTGCGTGCGTTGCGCGAAAGCGACCTCAATGCGGTCATGGTGATCGAGGAACGGGGTTACCCGTATCCGTGGACGCGTGGCATCTTCCTGGACTGCCTGCGTGCGGGTTATCCGGGCCTGGCGATGGAAGAAAACGGCCTGCTGGTCGGCTATGCATTGTTGAGCATCGCCGCCGATGAAGCGCACCTGTTGAACATCTGCGTGGACCCGCTCAACCAGTCACGCGGTCGCGGGCGGCAGTTGCTGCGCGCCATCGTGGGACTGGCGCGTGACCGTGGCGTGCAGCGCGTGTTCCTGGAAGTACGGCCGACCAATACGCCGGCGCTGTCGCTGTACCACAGCGAAGGATTCAACGAGATCGGTCGTCGTCCGCGGTATTACCCCGCCGCCGACGGCCGCGAGGATGCACTGGTGATGGCCATCGAACTAGTGTCCGACGACATCGACAGGATGCCGCCGCTGTAAGCGGGGGCACATGACGGCCAGCGGCCGTCACTACCGTGGCGGCGGTCAGGTAACGCCGAGCCATGCTCGGCGAGCGCAGCGGTTCGTCCTAAGCGCGTGACGACCAACGGTCGTCACCCACCCGACGTGACGGCCAGCGGCCATCATTGCCGTGCCGGTGGTCAGGTAGCGCCGAGCCATGCCCGGCGAGCGCAGGGGTTCGTCCTAAGCGCGTGACGACCAACGGTCGTCACCCACCCGACGTGACGGCCAGCGGCCATCATTACCGTGCCGGTGGTCAGGTAGCGCCGAGCCATGCCCGGCGAGCGCAGCGGTTCGTCCTAAGCGCGTGACGACCAACGGTCGTCACCTACCCGACGTGACGGCCAGCGGTCGTCACGACCCACGCCGCGCGTTACAGCTTGGCGCGCTGTTCCTGCAGGCCGGCCAGCTGGGTGGTCCATTCGACCAGGCGCACGCGTTCCTGCTCGACCACCGCCGCCGGCACCTTGTCGGTGAACTTGGCCAGCTTGGCTTCGCTCTTTTCCTTTTCGCCCTGCACGCGGGCCAGTTCCTTGTCCAGGCGCGCGCGCTCTGCATCCAGGTCCACCAGGCCTTCCAGCGGCACCAGCAGCTTCAGCTCGCCGACGATCGCGGGAGCGGCCGGCGGCGCGATTTCGCCATCGGTCAGCCACTGGATGGTTTCCAGCTTCAGAAGGAACGACAGCGAGGCGGCAAAGCGCTCGATGCGCACCCGGTCCTGCTCCAGCCCGGCCTGCAGGCGCAGCGGTACCAGCCTGGACGGGGCCACGTTGAGCTCGCTGCGCACGCGGCGCACGGCACTGATCACCGCCTTCAGCCACTCCACGTCCGCTTCGGCCTGGGCGTAGTCACCGGCGAACTCTTCGGCGCTGGGGTAGGGACGCAGCGACAGCGAATCGCCGCTGATACCCAGGCGCGGCGCAACCTGCTGCCACAGCTGTTCGGTGATGAACGGCGTCAGCGGATGCAGCAGGCGCAGCAGCGCCTCCAATACGTACAGCACGGTGTGGCGGGTGCTGTCCGCATCGGCCGCATCGGCGCCATTGAGGGCCGGCTTGCTCAGCTCCAGGAACCAGTCGCAGAACTCGTTCCAGGCGAACTCGTACAGGCACTGCGCCAGCAGGTCGAAGCGGTAGGCGGCGAAGTGGCCCTGCGCTTCGGCGGTGGTGGCCGCCAGGCGCGCAAGGATCCAGCGCTCGGCATCGGTACGCGGCTTGGGCGCGCCGTCGAACGCAGCGCCTTCGGTGTTCATCAACGCGAAGCGGCTGGCGTTCCACAGCTTGTTGCAGAAGTTCTTGTAGCCCTCGGCGCGGTTCATGTCGAACTTGATGTCGCGGCCGTGGGTAGCCAGCGCGGCGATGGTGAAGCGCAGCGCATCGGCACCGTGCGCTGCGATGCCGTCCGGGAACTCCTTGCGGGTGGCTTTCTCGATCTTCTCGGCGGCGCGGGGCTGCATCAGCCCACCGGTGCGCTTGGCCACCAGGTCTTCGATGGAAATGCCATCGATGATGTCCAGTGGATCCAGCACGTTGCCCTTGGACTTGGACATCTTCTGGCCCTGCCCGTCGCGGATCAGGCCGGTGAAGTAGACATCCTTGAACGGCAGTTTTCCGGTCAGGTTGTCGGTGGCCATGATCATCCGGGCCACCCAGAAGAAGATGATGTCAAAGCCGGTGACCAGCACTGACGAGGGCAGGTAGCGGTCGAAGCCGCGCTCGGCCATCGCCTGTTCGTTCGGCCAGCCCAGCGTGGAGAACGGCCACAGCTGCGAGGAGAACCACGTCTCCAGCACGTCGCTTTCCTGGGTCAGCGCGACGTCCGCGCCCAGCCCGTTGGCGGCGCGCACTTCGGCTTCGTCGCGGCCGACGTAGCAGGTGCCTGCCTCATCGAACCACGCCGGGATGCGGTGGCCCCACCACAGCTGGCGGCTGATGCACCAATCCTGGATGTTGGTCATCCAGTGGCGGTAGGTGTTGATCCAGTTCGGCGGTACGAAGCCGATCGCACCCGGCTTTCCATCGGTACCTTCCACCAGTTCCAGCCCACGCCGCGCCAGCTCGTCCATCTTCACGAACCACTGGTCGGTCAGGTAGGGCTCGATCACCTGGCCGGTACGGTCGCCGCGCGGCACCTGCAGCTTGTGCGGCCTGGTTTCCACCAGTACCGCCAGGTCTTCCAGTTCGGCCAGCACGGCCTTGCGTGCGTCATAGCGGTCCAGCCCGCGGAAACGCTCCGGTGCGTTGTCATTGATCGCCGCCACCGGGGTGAACAGGTTGATCATCGGCAGGTTGTGGCGCAGGCCGACCTGGTAATCGTTGAAATCATGCGCCGGGGTGACCTTGACCACGCCCGTGCCGAAGGCACGGTCGACGTAGTCATCGGCGATCACCGGCACGCTGCGGCCGGTCAGCGGCAGGGTCACGCTGCGGCCGATCAGGTGCAGGTAGCGCGCGTCTTCCGGATGCACCATGACCGCGGTATCGCCGAGCAGGGTCTCCGGGCGGGTGGTCGCCACGACCAGGTAATCGCGGGTTTCGCGCAGCGTTTCCACGCCGTCGGCATCGCGCTCGACGTGCTCGTAGGTCAGCCCGTCGTCGAGTTTGTAGGCGATCGACCAGAGGAAACCGTCTTCCTCGGCGCTCTCCACTTCCAGGTCGGAAATCGCAGTCTTCAGCACCGGATCCCAGTTGACCAGGCGCTGGCCGCGGTAGATCAGGCCCTGTTCGTGCCAGCGCACGAAGGCTTCGATCACCGCCTGTGAGGGCTGCGGATCCATGGTGAAGGTGCTGCGCGACCAGTCGGCCGACGTGCCCAGGCGGCGCATCTGGCGTTCGATGGTGTCACCGGACTGCTGCTTCCATTCCCACACCTTGCCGATGAAGGCTTCGCGGCCCAGCGTATCGCGGGTCTCGCCATTGCCTTCCAACGCCAGGTTGCGGCCGACCACCATCTCGGTGGCGATGCCCGCGTGATCGGTACCCACCTGCCACAGCGTGTCGTAGCCGCGCATGCGGTGGTAGCGCACCAGCGCATCCATCAGGGTCTGCTGGAAGGCATGGCCCATGTGCAGCGTGCCGGTCACGTTCGGCGGCGGCAGCAGGATGGTGTACGGCTCGCCCTTGCCCGACGGCTTGAAGTGGCCAGCCTTCTCCCAGGCGTCGTAGGTGTCCGTTTCAAAGGACGTCGGGTCGTAGCTGGAGTCGAGTCGGGTCATGCGGGGCAACCAGAAGATGTTCGGGGAAAAATCAGGGCGATCGGTCGGCGCATCAAGGGCAGCGCACATCCGGCGCCCGCTTACATATCGTGCTTGGACAGATCGTAACCAGCGTCCTTGTACTGCCGCCAGCGCTCGCGCAGCGGCTCGCGCGCGTCCGGGTCGGCCGGGACGACCTCCAGTACCCGCTCGCATTCGCCCATCCAGGGCGTATCGCGCAGGTTGATAACCAGAGGGCGCGCCGGTTCCAGTCCACCAGGCACGGCGATCAGCACCATGGCTTCCTCTTCATCCATGTCTTCGCCGGCGATCTGGTGCGGGATGTAGGCCTCCGCATCGAAGGACCACAGCAGCTCGTCCAGCTCTTCGGCCTGGGCCTGGTCACGCGCCAGCACCAGGGTGAACAGCCCGGCATCGTTGGCCTTGCGCGCCAGCTCGCAGACCAGGCGCAGGGGCTCGGTCAGGAAGCGGGGCTTGGCAATCAGGTAGAAATCAGCGCGGGGCATGGCGGGGTCCGGGTTGCAGGCGAAGACCCGGTCGAAACCGGGCCGTGTCATGGCCGGCACGGATGCCGGCCACAGGACGACAGTGGATCAGGCGCGGGCGACCTGGTCCAGCAGCCACTGGCTCAGCAGCCCGACCGGGCGGCCGGTAGCCATGCCGCGCTTGCCTTCGTCGCTGGCCACGCCGGCGATGTCCAGGTGGGCCCAGCGCTGGCCTTCGGTGAAGCGCGCCAGGAAGCAGCCGGCGGTGATCGCACCGGCCCAGCGGCCGCCGATGTTGTAGACGTCGGCAAAGCTGGAATCCAGCATCGGCTGGTATTCATCCCACAACGGCAGGCGCCAGGCGCGGTCGAACACGTGCTCACCGGCAGCCAGCAGTTCGTTGGCCAGGTCGTCGTGCTTGGTCATCAGGCCGGCGGTCTGGTGGCCCAGTGCGACCATGCAGGCGCCGGTCAGGGTCGCCACGTCGACCAGCGCGGCCGGCTCGAAGCGCTGCGCATAGGTCAGTGCGTCGCACAGGATCAGGCGGCCTTCGGCGTCGGTGTTGCCGACTTCGATGGTCTTGCCGGACATCGAGGTGATGACATCCGACGGGCGGTAGGCGTTGCCGTCGATGGCGTTTTCCACCGCCGGCACCACCACCACCAGGTTCAGCGGCAGCTTTGCCTTGACGGTGGCGACGAAGGTGCCGATGACGTTGGCGCCACCGCACATGTCGTACTTCATTTCCTCGATGCCGCCCTGGGTCTTCAGGTTGACGCCGCCGGTATCGAAGGTGATGCCCTTGCCGACCAGCACGTAGGGCTTGGCATCGCCGCCGTTGCTCCACTTCAGCACCACCAGCCGCGGACGGTTGGCCGAACCGCGGGCGACGGCCAGCAGCGAGCCCATGCCCAGCGCTTCCATCTGGGTCTCGTCGAGGATCTCCGCTTCGGCGCCGTCGTGCTCGCCTGCGAACTTCACCGCCACGTCGGCCAGGTAGGCCGGGTTGCAGAAGTTCGGCGGCAGGTTGCCCAGCTCGCGGGCGAACTCCACGCCGCTGGCGATCGCCTGGCCCTGCAGCAGGGCCTGCTCGTCGCTGCCGGCGATGGCCAGCTGCTGCAGGCCGGCCTCTTCGGTCTTCTTCTTGCCGAAGGTGGCGGTGTAGCGGTAGCTGGCGTGGTCGGCGGCGATGATCGCCTGGCGGATCGCCCAGGCCGCGTCGCGGTCCTTCACCGGCAGGTCGACCAGGGTGAACAGCGCGCTGCGGCTGGCGCCGGTCTTCAGCGCGCGCACGGCGTCGCCGATGGCCTTCAGGTACTGCGGCACGCCGAAGCGGGCGGCATCGCCCAGGCCGACCACCAGCACGCGCGGGGCGCTGACGCCCGGCAGGTCGTGCAGCAGGGCCGTGGCCCCAGTCTTGCCGGACACATCACCGCGCTGGGCGAGGGCGGCCAGGCGACCGCCGCTGGCGGCGTCCAGCGCCTGCGCGGCGGGCGACAGGGAGAGATCGGCGAAGGCGCCGACGACCACGCAGTCGACCCCGGCAGAGGTCGGCGACGCTTGGTTCAGGGTGAATTGCAGGGCCATTGATCAGATTCCGTTGGCATATCCGTACAATCGCGGACCGTTTACGTCCAGCCAGTAGACTGGGCGGACCCGCGAACGAACCTGAGAGTTTAAACCACGGCCCATGTTGAAGCTCGACCGCTATCTATTGGGCGATTTCGTCCAGAGTTTCCTGGCCACCCTGATCGTCCTGCTGGTTGTCAGCGTGGGCGGCGTGCTGGTGGATATCCTTGGCAACATCGCCGACGGGCGCCTGCCTGCCCGCCTGTTGTTCTCCCAGCTGGGCCTGCAGTTCATCGTCTACATGCCGCTGATCCTGCCGCTGGCGCTGATGCTGGGCCTGCTGCTGGCAGTGGCACGGCTATACCGCGATTCGGAGATGGCGGTCATCACGGCCATCGGCGTGGGCCCGCGCCGACTGCTCAAGCCCTTGCTGCTGCTGGTGCTGCCGGTGGTCGGGCTGATCGGCGCCTGCTCGCTGTGGCTGGGTCCGTGGGCCGACCGCACCAGCGAGCAGATGATCGACCAGGCCAACCGCAGCGTGCTGATGGCCGGGCTGGAGGCGGGACGCTTCACCAACCTGTCCAACGGCGGGGTGGTCTATCTGTCTTCCATCTCCCCGGATGGCACCGGCCTGGGCCGGGTGTTCATGAACCGCGCCCGCGAGGGCCGCATCGAGGTCGTATCGGCCGCCAGTGGCAAGCTGTTCTTCGAAGGCAAGGACCGCCGCTACCTGCAGCTCAACGATGGTCACCAGATCGAAGGCCCCGCCGACGGCGGCAAGGGCTACCGGCTGGCGACCTTCGCGCGCAACGACGTGGCCATGCCGGACGGCGCGCAGACCCGCCAGTCCAACGATCCCGAACTGTTGCCGACCAGCCAGCTGATCGGCGATGAGCGGCCCGAGGCGAAGGCGCAGCTGCACTCGCGCATCGCCCCGCCGCTGATCGCGCTGGCCTTCGCCCTGCTGACCGTGCCATTGGCGCGCAGCTCGCCACGCCAGCAGCGCTACGGCCGGATGATGCTGGCCTTCCTGGCTTACATGGTGGGCATGAACCTGATGTTCATCGGCACCGGCTGGATTGCCGATGGCAAGGTGCCCAATGGGCTCGGCCTGTGGTGGCTGACGCTGCCGCTGCTGGCGTTGGCGGTCTGGATGTACCTGCGTGACGGCCACCTGTCGCGCCCGAAGAGAGTGACCGCATGATTCCGCGTCCGATGCGTTTCGATTACTACCTGGGCCGGGCGGTGTTCGGCACCGTGCTGCTGACCTGGGCGGTACTGGTGGGACTGGACGTGGTGATGGCGTTCTCCGGCGAGTTCAAGGACGTCGGCAAGAACGGTTACACCCTGGGCCATGCGGCGGCGTGGGTGCTGTATACCGTGCCACGCCGTGCCTATACCTTCTTCCCCACCGCAGCGGTGATCGGCTCGCTGATGGGCCTGGGCCAGCTGGCGGCGACCTCCGAACTGACCGCATTGCGTGCATTGGGCCTGTCACGTCGTCGCCTGAGCCTGTCGGTGGCGGTCGCGCTTTCGCTGCTGACCGGGGCGATGGTGGTGAGCGGAGAAACGATCGCACCGTGGGGTCAGGAACGTGCCGACAACATCCGCATGAGTGCCAAGCGCGGCGGCGACATGGCGGTGGCCCGCTACGCCGGTGTCTGGGCCCGCGAGGGCGATACGTTCCTCAATGCGCAGGGCGGTGAAGAGCAACTGGTGGAGGGCGGCGGCACGCGCCTGGTGCTGCACGACGTGCGCATGTACCGCATCGGCCCGGAAGGCGAGATCGTATCGCTGACCCATGCCGCCACCGCCGAACACGATGCGTCCGGCTGGGTGCTGAAGCAGGTGCGCCGGGACATTTTTGGCGAGCGTTCACTGACGCGTGAGGAAGCGCCGAGCGAGAAATGGGATTCGCAGCTGGATGCGGCGGCGTTGGCGACCGGTATCTCGCGGCCGCGCAACCTGCGCGCGGCTGACCTGCGCACCAGCATCGAATACCGCGAGCGCAATGGGTTGGATGCGCGTGATTACGAGGATGTCTACTGGAGCCGCTGGTTCTATCCGGTGAACGTGCTGGCGTTGTGCCTGGCGGCGGTGCCTTTCGCGTTCGGTTCGCTGCGCAGCGGCGGCATGGGCAAGCGTTTGTTCCTGGGCATTTTGTTCGCGCTGGGTTTCTGGCTGCTGCAGCTGTTCTTCGGGCGGATGGCCGGTGCGTTGAAGTTTGATTACCGGGTGGCGTATGCCTTGCCGCCGATCCTGATGCTGGGTATTTCCGCGATGCTGTTCCGACGCAAGTCGGGTTGAGTGTGTTTGATTGCCGGGCTGCGCCCGGCACCTGCCGAAGCAACGGCAACAGCAACGTCAGAAGCTGCAGGGCTGCTGCGTTGGCGGGACGGGGTGGGTTCGTGGGAATCGCCGCAAGTACGTCCATGTAGGCTCGCCATCCGCATCCATGCGGATGAGCGTTCCCACGAACCCACCCCGCCCCACCTTCGGCAGATCTGCGGGGGCCTTGGTAGCGCCGACCCATGGTCGGCGGAATGTTTCCGCCAAGGGCCCGCTGCGCTCGCCGACCATGGGTCGGCGCTACCGCTTTCTTCTTCTTTATTACGCGGGTGGCGGCGACCGGAACCTGTCAGAGGGGCCGGGCGGGGAGGCTATGCGGGGCCTTGAGCGGCAGGAGCCGCGAAGAGCTACATGGACGTACTTGCGCGTGCCCCGCATAGCCTCCCCGCCCGGCCCCCAACCCAGATGCAGCTCTAGAAACCACCCGCGAGGGGGCATCACCCGTTCGACCCACCCACACCCTGCGAAAGCGCCATGAAATTCGCCTCAAGCGGAAGACGCGGGGCAGGACACAGGCCCTCCGGCGCAGACACATCACGCGACATCCAGTCGTCCACCACGCCGCCCAGCAGATCGATCCGCATCGGCAGGGTGATGTGGTCCTCGCCGCGCATTTCGATGTAGTGCGCACGCGGACTGGCCTGCGCCAGCCGGCGTCCCTGGTCCACGCGGATATGCTGGTCCTGGTCACCGTGAAGCAGCAGCACGCAGGCGTGGCTCGCAGCGACCGCACGGCTGACATCCACCTGGTCCAGGTCCACCCCCAGCCGCCGGTTGGCTGCGGCGATCACCGCGTTCATGTCCTGGTCGGCATACCGCCAACGGGCGTAGGCCGCCACCGCCTGCGCCTGCCAGCCATGCGGCTCGCTGGCCAGCAGGTGAGGGATCATGCTGCGGATCGCATCGCCTGCATTGGCGAAGGATTCCATGGCCACCACGCCCTGTACGTCGCCACCCAGTTTCTCGGCGGTGAACAGCGCGGTCGCCCCGCCGTAAGACACCCCGAACAGATACAGCGGACCCTGTACTTCACCGCGGGCACGCAAGGCACGGATGACGTCGATCACCTCGTCCGATTCCACCGTTCCATAACCCGCCGGGCCACCGCCTGAGTGACCGTGGTTGCGCAGGTCGATGGTGATGACGCGGTAGCCGGACTGCGCCAGCTGCAGTGACCACGGCAGCATCGCATCGCCACTCATCATCCAGCCGTGCAGCAGCACCACCGTGCCGCGCGGCGCACGCGCATGGAACGGCCGCGGTGGCTCCAGCCGCAGGTCCATGTCCACCGGTTCGCCGCCTTCATGGCGAGGGCGCGCATAGCGGTAGCGCAGCCCATAATCGCCCGCATCGAAGGCGCGCCAGAACAGCCGCACGTCCTGCCTGCTGGTGACATAGCCATTGCGGTTCGGCAGGGTGGCGATGGTGGCCGCGATATGCGCCTGGTCGAGCAACGGCGAGGCACCGCCGGGCGATACCAGGCGTTCGCTCAGCGAGGTGGAAGCAGTAGGGGAGCAGGCGGCCAGCCACAGGCACGCGCAGGCCAGCAGCAGGCGCATCATCATCACGGCATCGAACGAATTGGCCGCACAGGCTACGCACCGCCCCGGTGTGCGATCTATCGTGGATCGATGACGGCTTGATGACAGTGCGGCGTTGGTTCAGCTGCCCGGCACGGCCTCATCGCCTGGGTCGGCGGATCATCCGGGTGCCGCTGGCGCGGTCGTGCCAGGTCAGCCGGTCGCGGTCGATCAAGGCCCACCAGAAGCCGAGCCCGCCGCCGCACAGCGAGACGGTTGCAACGGCATAACGCACCCACAGCGAGCTCAGCGACGGCGCCTGCGCATCATCGCCGGTCACCGCGATCCGCCACGGCCGCATGCCCAGCGTCTGGCCGCCGCGGCGCCAGCTCCAGGTGGCATACAGGCCGGTCAGCACCCAGCAACACGCCCATAACGCCCACTGCCACGTGCTGAACGGAGCGATGTTTTCGTGGGTTGTGTGGCCGGTGATGGTGAATGCACCCACGAACAGCGATCCGGCCAGCATCCACAGCGCCAGCGCAGGGAAAAGGTCGTACAGCAGTGCCAGCAGCCGCCAGCCCAGCAGCGCAGCGGGGCGTGCGGAGGCAGCGGCAGGGGCAGCGGCAGCGGCAGGGGCATCATGCGGATCAGCCATGCGGGGAAGCATACGCAATGCTGGTGGGGTGCGCAGCGTGCGGCGTATCCTTCGCCCATGTCCGTCGCTTCCTCGCCTGCCGAACGCCGCCAGCTGATCCAGGCGCTACCCGAACTCGACGCCGCCGATTCGGTGGCGATCACGCGTTTTCTTGATGCGGCCTGGGCCGAACATGGCCTGGCGCGCGCCAGCGTGGACAGCTACCGGCGGGACCTGGAAGGGCTGGCGCGCTGGCGCAGCGGACAGGCCGGCGGCCTTGCCGGCGTCGATCGCGCCGGCCTGTTCGACTACCTGGCCTGGCGTACCCGTCACGGGTGGTCGCCGCGCAGCAACGCGCGCCTGCTGTCGGCCCTGCGCGCGTTCTTTGCCGACAGTGTCCGCCGCGGTGCACGCAGCGATGATCCGACCGCCTTGCTGGATCCGCCGAAACTGCCACGGCTGCTGCCCAAGGCACTGGCCGAAAGCCAGATCGACGCGCTGCTCGCGGCCCCCGACATCGATACGGCGCTGGGCCTGCGCGACCGCGCGATGCTGGAACTGATGTACGCCGCCGGCCTGCGCGTAAGCGAACTGGTAGGCCTGCCGGCAACCGCGGTGAACCTGCGCCAGGGCGTGCTGCGGGTGACCGGCAAGGGAAGCAAGGAACGTCTGGTGCCGCTGGGCGAAGAGTCCCAGCACTGGCTGGAACGCTACCTGCAGGAGGCGCGGCCGCAGCTGGCGGGCAAACGCTGCGTGCCAGCCGATGCCGGCGGCCAGGTCCCGTTGTTCATCGAACCCAGCCTGCGCGCGCCGACCCGCCAGGCATTCTGGCACCTGGTAAAGCGCTATGCCGTGCTGGCCGGGATTGATCCGGTACGGATCAGCCCGCACGGCCTGCGTCACAGCTTCGCCACCCACCTGCTCAACCACGGCGCTGATCTGCGCGCGCTGCAGATGCTGCTCGGCCACAGCTCGCTTTCCACCACCCAGATCTACACGCTGGTGGCACGCGAACATCTGCAGAAGCTGCACGCCAGGCATCATCCGCGCGGCTGATCGGTCAGGCGTCGCTGGAGCCGGAGGATGCGCTGCGCCGGAACGCATGGGCCGCCTTGTCGTTGGCCTTGATAAGGACATCGACCGCTTCACCTTCAAGGCGATGGGCATGGCGTTCGAGCAGCTCACGCGCTTCGGCAATGCCGGGCCGCGAAGCCGACGGGGCGTGATGGCGGATGTACTGAAGGAGTTCGAACGTGCGGCGGCAGCGCTGTTCCGGCAGGGTGGCGTCGGCCGGGCCCGGGGGCAGGGCGTCGTCCACGGCCGCCGCGACGGCCGCGCTGAAGGCTGTGTACGCCGGCGGTGCCGCGCCGGGCCGCCAGAACGCGTCCGTGATCCGATTCCACGACGGCGGAACCTGGACGTCGGAACCGGACGGCGGCGGCGTTTCGCTGCGTAGTTGCAGCGCGTCGACGGTGGCGCGCAGCAGCTGGTGGACGTAGGGCGAGGCCTCGCTTGCGGCGGCATGGCGGTGCGATGCGCCGACGAAGGCGAGGATCTGCCGCATGGCATCACGTTCGAGACGCGCCAGCTGATCCGGTGCACAGCCGACGTCCAGTGCTTCGTGGTGGGCCTGCAGGCGGACCTGCGCGGCCAGTTCATCGACGGTCACCAGGTGCCCGTTCCAGACCGCATCGGCCAGCATGGTGCGTGCCCGGGCGCGCACCGTATCCGGTGCCAGCAGCGTACCCACCTTCTCCCTGGCTGCCCCGTTCGACAGGCAGTAAGCGCGCAGCAACACGCTGCGGAACGCCGTGGCGGTCTGTACCGGCTGGCGTGCGGGCGACACATCCTTGTCTGCTTCCGGCGTCAGCCGGGCATTGAGGATGACCTCATGGCTGGCCAGGCGGGTTGCCTGCCGCTGCAGCTTCTCCAGGCTCAGGTGTCCGCGGCTGAAGCGCTCTGCCAGCTGCTGCTCCTGGTTGTTGATGCCGGTCAGCGCGGCAGTGAAACGCGACGGCGAGTAATGGGTGCGGGCCAGCTCCACCTTGGCGCTGAGCTGACGGAGCATGTTCGCCCGGAACATCAATCCGAGCTGGCTGAGGATCTGCATGGAGGCGCCCCGAGTTGTTTTGCAACGAGCTTGCGGCAGGCCTTTCATCAAAGCTTCCATCAATCGCTCAGGCGATTGCGACACCTCCAGCCCATCGCACGACGCTCAGCCCTGCTGTGCGAGAATCGGCGTTCCTCATGATCCCGCGGGCCCCCGATGTTCCGAGTCCTTACCGCCGCGCTGTTCGGCATGCTCAGCCTCAGCGCGTGTGCGCAGCCGGCGCCGCCCGCCGCAAAAACGCCGGCTGCCCCCGCCGCATCGTCACGCGGTGGTGCCGAACAGAGTGTCCGCGCCGCGTTGACCCAGCTGGATCCCAACTTCAAGCCCGACTACATCGGTGCCGCGCCGTTCCCCGGCTTCCGTGAAGTGGTCGTATCCGGCCAGGTGCTGTACGTGTCCGATGATGGCAAGTACCTGATGCAGTCCCAGCCCTACGACATCCAGGCCAAGGCGCTGGTCAACAGCGAGGGATTGCTGGGTTATCGCCGCGGCCTGCTGGAAAAAGCAAACCACGGTGACCGCATCGTGTTTGCCGCGCCCAATGCCAAGCACACCATCAGCGTATTCACTGATATCGAATGCGGATACTGCCGCAAGCTGCACCAGGATATCGCCGAGCTCAACCGCAACGGCATCACGGTGGAATATCTGGCCTTCCCGCGGATGGGGCTGGGCAGCAAGGATTACACCGACATGATCTCTGTCTGGTGCGCCAGTGATCGTCGCAAGGCCCTGACTGCCGCCAAGCAGGGCAGCCCGGTGCCGGCGAAGAACTGCACCAACCCGGTGGCCATGCAGTACGCATTGGGCCAGCAGCTCGGCGTCAACGGCACGCCGGCGATTTTCGCCGCAGATGGCACCCAGCTGGGTGGCTACCTGCCGCCTGCGCAGCTGAAGGCCGCTCTGGACCGCCGCGCGCGCTGAATCTCGGCCCTCCGTGATGCCGGTCGGCCCGGCGTAGTGGCGGAAACCGCTGCAGTAAATATGCAAGCCGGCGCGGTGAAGCGCGTGCATCGTAGAGATCCACAGGTGGAGATCTCTCATGATGCCGCGCGCTGCTTCTTCCGCTGACCCGGCGCGTCCGCTGGGTCGACCGGCGGTCCCGCCGGCGAGGGTACCCGTCGCCGCCCGCCCGGCCGGCGCGGTGCCCACCGCGATCGCAAACCTGCCACCGCGGCCTGCAACGGCGGGGTCAACCGGCACGCAGGACACCCGCAGTGGCGCCGCCGCCACGGCCATCCGCCGGGTTTCCATCTGCAATGACGAGTCGGCTACCTGGCCGCTGCCACCGGCCAGCGTGTTCCGCCTGCGGCCGCCGAAACCTTTCTGACGCTCCGTAAAGCAGACGACGGCTCCCCGCACTGATCGCGGGAAGCCGTCTTGGTCTTACTTCAGGCCATCACTGATGCTGCGTGAAAGCGTGCCCTGCGCGTCGTCGCCACTGAATTCCCAGAAGAACGCCCCGCCCAGTCCCTGGGCTTTGACATAGGTCATCTTGCGGGTCACGTTGGCGGGGGTGTCATAGCTCCACAGCGTGCTGCCGTTATAGGCCCAGGTGGCGCCAGCGGCCGCGTCGGTATAGGTCGGCCAGCCCAGGTTCTTCAACACCTTCCAGTCTTCGATGCCGGCCTCATAGGTGCCTGGCGCAGCGCCCGAAGCGGTCTGGTACATGCCGTTGTTGCCGCCGCCCACGCCGTTCCAGCCGCGGCCGTAGAAGCCGATGCCGAGGTTCAGCTTCGATGCCGGAACACCGCGTGCGATGAAGGCTTCGATGGCGTCATTGCTGTTGTACTGCAGCTGGTCGCCGGTGGACGGATCAGCGGGAGCATCGAACAGCGCCGAGTGATGGTTGGTCCGCGGATCCCACGCGCCGTGGAAGTCGTAGGTCATCACGTTGATGTAATCCAGGTACGGATGATAGGCCGCTGGATTGGTGACCCGGATCTTGTCGATGCCGGCGCCCACGGCAACCGTCAGCAGCAGACCCGGCCGCACCGCATCCAGCTGGCGGCGGAACTCGGCCAGCAGCGCGGTGAAGTTGGCGTTGTCCTCCGGCGCACCGCAGGCGATGCCGCAGGCGACGGGATATTCCCAGTCGATGTCGATGCCATCGAACACGCCCAGCGCCGCCGCCGTGCCGCCTGCGCCATCGGTGACCGGCAGGTTGCCGCGGATGTACGCGTCGATGCACGAAGCTACGAAGGCCTGGCGGTTTTCCGGGCGTGCGGCGCTGGAGAAACCGCGCGACCAGGTCCAGCCGCCGAGCGAAATCAGCGCCTTCAGGCCGGGATGTTTGGCCTTCAGCTGCTTGAGCTGGTTCCAGTTGCCCCGCAACGGCTGGTCCCAGGTATCGGCGCTGCCACTGACGCTTTCGGCGGCGGAGAACGCCTTGCTGTAGTCCGCGAAGGCATCGCCACCGGCGCCGGTATTGGGGTCCGAAGGCTGGGTGACGCCGACTTCGCAGCGGTTGTTGCGGACGTTGCCGAAGGCATAGTTGATGTGGGTCAGACCCGCCGCCGAGCCGCTGCTGTCGATGTTCTTGACCCGGTAGTTGCGGCCATAGATGCCCCACTGGGTGAAGTAGCCGATGACCCGCTTGCCTGATGTGCCGCCGTCACCGGCCAACGTGGTGGCGCTGACCGTACCGCCCTGGGCGGACGCATTGCCGGCGTTGTCGCGCGCACGGACGCGGTAGCTGTAGGTCGTGGAAGGAGACAGGCCGCCATCGACGTACGTGGCGCTGGAGGGGGAGCCGACCAGGCTGCCGTTGCGGTACACGTCATAGCCGGCCACCCCGCTGCCACCGCTGTTGTCGGTGGAGGCATTCCAGCTCAGCGCGACGCTGGAGGCGGTACGGGTGCCGACCGCCAAGGCGCCGGGCACGCTGGGCGCGGTGGTGTCGCCACTGGCCGCGTTGACGGTGATGGAGATCGTGGCGGTGCTGGCCGTGGCGTTGTTGTTGTCGGTGGCCACCGCGCGCAGGGTGTGGGTACCGGCGCTGGCATTGGCCCAGCTGGCGCTGTACGGCGCACTGGTGTCGATACCGATCGAGCTGCCACCACGGAAGAATTCGACCTTGCTGATGCTGCCATCGGCGTCGCTGGCGTTGGCGCTGACGTTCACCGTGCTGCCGGCGCTGAAGGTGGCGCCATTGGACGGGGAGGTCAGGCTGACCACCGGTGGCTGGTTGCTGCCGCCGCCGTCGCAGGCGCCGAGGTTGGTGTAGTACGGGGCGCCGGCGGGGTGGTCCGGCGGGGCATTCCAGATGTCCTGTTTTGCCTGGTAAAGCACCCCCCCTTTCTGCAGGGTGTCACCGGCGCGGTAGATCTTGGCCTGGTCCCATTGGCCCACCCCTGTGCAGTTGGCGGCCTGCGCCAGCCCAGGCAGGGCGCCACCGATGGCCAGGGCGAGAAGCCACCCGGAGCGATGCGGGAAACAGCGGACGGAACGAGCGGCACTGCGTGCAATCGGGTCATGCATGGGATATCTCCGATCGAATCAGATTGTCGCGCGGGCCACGATGGCGCCGCGCGTGACGCAGGTCCGGGCGCCGCGGACAGGCGGCGGAGGGGGGCGGACAAGACCACCGCGCTACAAAGGCGGGCGGTTGCGACAACGTTGTCATCTTAACCGACCTTAAACCGTGCGCTGGTTCCCCTTTTACGACTCCAGGTGCAATCGCCTACAACACGGCGCGCATTCCGATAGCTCCGCGACCGCGGGGGTCAATCCGCAGATTTGGATGCAGACTTCGATGCAGAAGACGAAGCAGATTTCGACGTCGCCCGTTTTTCGGCGTTCGCTAGCTTCACGGCGGCAAAGTATCCGTCCATGTGCGCTTCGATGCTCTTCACATGGTCCTGCGGCGGTTCATTACTGCGGATCGCTTTCAGCGAAGCTTGCAGCTGCGTTACTACGCGTTGCCGGATGTCCAGATTCATGCGTTCCAGCGCGGTTTCGTCCAGCCCGTGGGAATTTTCCGTAAGCACGCCTTCTATCTGTTCGGTATATTCATTGCGCACTTTCTCGAGTGCCTTGGCGATCAGGCCCTGCACGCGCGTGAGCTCGTGCGCATTGGTGGCTTTATGCGCTTCGAAATCCATTTCGAATGCGGTGACAAGTTCCTGCCGCAGTGAACCGTTGTCGCTAGCCTCCAACATCTCGACCACTTTGTTGAAGAGATCCTTGACCAGCTTTTCGTGCATACGTGCAAGCAAGGGCGGGGGATAGACATCGTCGCGCATGAACCGTCGCATTTCCGCGTTGTAGAAGCCGATCATTGCCGGCATCAACGATGCACTGACCGACCCAGGCACTTTCGACGCGCTCACGCCATCGCTGCCCTCGTAATCCGGGGGCGGGATCAAAACGCCCTTCTCTTCCACACGATCTGCTGTTCGCTTCACCTGGTTGGGGCCTGGGTCGTGCAATGGCCCATCAAACGCGGCGACGGCCTGCAAGGCCTCGGGCTGGCTCCACAGATGCTCGGCGAGGCCCTGGCGCAGCCGCAGGTTCGAGGCTTCGATGTCGTCGTGGCCCAACGCCTTGGAAATGCAGCTGAAGAAGCAGTCACCGTCGGCTGTGACCTCATCGATCACCCTGTCCCGATCGCGCCGCAGCAGGTCGAAGTGACGGCCATGGCGCAGCAGGATGATCTCGTTGTCCTGCACTTCGGGAAGTTCCTGGTCGCCAGGGCGACGGTGGGACAACTCGGGCTGGCCGTGCCGATGGAGATGGATAGCGCCATCGTCAGCGTCTACGATGCGCAGTGCAATGTCCGGGGGCCAGTGGGCGCTGTGAACGATGAGCGGAACCAGGTCGCCGGCGCCTTCGTTCCAGACGCCCGGATGTTGCAGAAGCTCCAGGGTGAGGCCGACGATCAAGCACTGCCGCTCCACCTCGGTGGGTTGCCGCGACCCGTTGCCAACCTGCGTCCCTTCCCGCAGCGTGTTCCGCTGGTCCGTCAGCGCGCTGGTCGATAGGCCCGCCAGGCGGATGTCAAGGTCTCGGACAAGCTGCTCGAACAGCTCCCGGGTGACCGGTGGCTGCTGGGACGCCCGCGCAGCCGGGTTGCCCGAGAGAAGGTCGGCGCTGCCCATGTAGACACCCGCGACACCCGCGCCATGCCCGTGCCCACCCGGGGGCTCGCCGTTGCGGACGCTCGCGACGGAGAACCGGGAAGACCCGTGCGATGTCGCTGGGGACGGAAACGCGATGCGCGGTGCGATGACCGGGCTGGGAACAGGGCAGGGTGCAGGCATGGTGGTCAGGTCCGGGAAAGGAGGGGCGCGGCGTGGCGTGACTCAGGTGCGGCTGTTTCGCGCCTGCGCGATCTCCGCGCGGATACGATTGACCCTGTCAGCGGAATCCTGCATTGCGGACGTCTGGCTTGCGCTTGATGCGAAGTACCCGTCCTGCCACTTCTTGCGGAGTGCGCCGATGTCGTTGAGCACCTCATCGCCGCTGCGCTGCGCTGTACCCTGGCCGCGTGAACACGCAGCCGCCGACCCTGCCGACGACACCACCGAAGCGGCCGAAGGCGTGGGCTGCGTCTTGTTTTCAGCCGTGGTGGCCGCTGCGACCCCGGTCAACATCGAGAAAAACGGCCGCATTTCCGGTGCGCGGCGGCCGACGACAGTGGGCGCACGGGAGCCAGTCTGCAATGCGGGGGATGCGCGATGTACGGAGGGACTGCTTGTTACATCGAGCAACCCATTGCGCAACGGGATTCCGGTAAATGCGCAGAACTTACGGGCGGCGGGGAGAGTCGCGGGCACCGGGACCGTCGGGCCAGCTTTCTCGGCGATCATCCAGGGGCGGGAGCCGGCCTCTGGTCCTGCGGGCGTGTAGCTCCGCGTGAACGCACGGTAGTTGGCCATCCTGGCAGACGAACGCGGCATCGCGTCGGTGTTGTGAATGCGTGAGAGCGACAGGCTTTCGGCTTGCCGTGCGGCACGCGGCAGCTCGGCAGCGATGCGCGGGGCGAAGGATGGGGGGGTGTACTTGACGCAGAACATGGGATTTCCTCGGTGTAGGGCGTGACCCCAGCGTGGTCGCTGAAGCACCCGGTCGCCGCCAGAAATCGCGCAGCCGCCGGCGACCTCAGCGGCACGCGGCACGCAACTCCCGGTGGATGCCATAGGGATGCAGTTCACTGGCCTGCGGCCGGACAGGGTAGAAATGCGGGGGGTGCGGACACTGCGCCGACGGCTTCGGGATGAGTCCACGCAGCAGATCGTCCAATCGCTGTCTATCCGGACACGTCTGATGGAAGGCTGCGATCCGCCGCGCGCAGATGTCGGCATCCGAGGTCTCCCTGTCGTCATCGCTGGAGTCAAGCGACAGGCCGCTGTCGGGTGAGGCGGGCAAGGCGTGGTCCAGGCCGCTCCTGGCTGCTGACGACACGCGATCCCCGCCAACGGCCGCTCGGTCGCGCGCCTGCTTCTGGGCAACCGCCCGCGCCACCGTGCCACGCACAACGCTGGTGCTGGTGCGGCTGGGCCAGGGCTCGCTGCGGTGGCTTGTATTGCGCTCCAACAGCGGCAGACCCTGCAGGCTGAGCAGGCCCAGCGGATGACGCTCCTCACGGCGCACCACGATGGGTTGTTCGCTCAACCCGCTTTCCAGTTCCAGGCTGGGCTCGAAGCGCTTGCGCACGGCCTCGACGATTCTCGGCGGGGCCGACACCTGCGGCCTCTGCCAAGGGCCGCAGCGGGCCAGCGCGAATACCCGCGGCGGCGGCAACGGCAGGGCGCCATACAGCGGCCCGGGCGGTTGAGGTTGAGGTTTCGCTTGCGGTCGCTGCGGCGATGGGGCAGGGCGCACCAGGCTGAGCGGATCCTGCTGGCCCTGCCAGAAGCGCATCGCGTTTTCACGCACGGCGCGAAGCCCCCCCAGGTCTACCTGGTGCGGGGCGATCCGGCCCGGCCCGGAGTTGACGACATGCCGGGGCACAGGGGCGGGGGCAAGCCCGGCCGCGCTGATCTGGCGCAGGCCCTGGCGCAGCAGGGCGGTCGAGGACAGGGGGCCGGGCGTAGTGGACAGAATGGTCGCGGAAGCAGACAGCATGGCAGTGGGCTCGTCGGGCTGGGGGAGGATCACCGTCGCGCGTTGTCCGCGCAGCGGCCTCCAGTTATCGGCCATCGGGGCCCGCCACGCCGCTTCCGGTACACTATCGGGCCCGTTTCCCAACCACGGTTCCCCGGACATGATGGTCCTCGAGGGCGCGCCCGCCCTGTCGGCGTTCCGCCGCGAACGTCTCGAATCCCGCCTGCAGTCCATTGCCGCCGATCTGCGCATCAGCGGAGCCTGGCAGGTCTACTTCATCCAGCCCGACGGGCAGGGCGTGGCCGATACCGCCACTCTGTGCCGGATCCTGGAGGCGCGTGAACGGGCCGAGCCGCTGGCCGAAGGCGCCACCCGACGCTTCGTGGTGCCGCGCCTGGGTACCCTCTCGCCGTGGTCCAGCAAGGCCACCGAACTGGTGCGCGGAGCGGGCCAGCCGGTCAGCCGGGTGGAACGCGGTCTGCGCATCGACGTGCTGGGTTGGCCGACCGATCCGGCCGCGCAACAGGCGTTGGTGAAGGCGCTGCATGACCCGATGACGCAGTCGGTACTGGAGACAGTGGAGCAGGGCAGCACGCTGTTCTCCACCCCAGCGCGCGGCGAACTGGAACGCGTGGCGCTGGATGACCTGGAAGGCGCCAACCAGCGCCTCGGCCTGGCCATGGCGCAGGACGAGATCGACTACCTGCGCGAGCGCTTCGGCCAGCTCGGGCGCAAGCCGTCGGACGTGGAACTGATGATGTTCGCGCAGGCGAACTCCGAACACTGCCGGCACAAGATCTTCAACGCCAGTTGGACCATCGACGGCCAGGAGCAGGATCGCTCGCTGTTCCGGATGATCAAGAACACCCACCAGCAGACCCCGCAGCACACGCTCAGCGCGTACAGCGACAACGCCGCGGTGATCGAAGGCCATCCGGCCGCACGCTACCGGCCGGATCCGGCCAGCGGCCAGTACCGCAGCGAAGCGGTGCTGCCCAGCGCGTTCCAGATCAAGGTGGAAACGCACAACCACCCCACCGCCATCGCTCCCTTCCCGGGCGCGGCGACCGGTGCCGGCGGTGAGATCCGCGACGAAGGCGCGACCGGCCGCGGCGGAAAGCCGAAGGCCGGCCTGACCGGTTTCTCGGTGTCGCACCTGCGCATCCCGACCCTGCCGCAGCCGTGGGAGGCGCCGCGCGCGCTGAACCCGCGCATGGCCCCGGCGCTGGACATCATGCTCGACGGCCCGCTCGGCGGTGCCGCGTTCAACAACGAATTCGGCCGGCCGAACCTGCTCGGTTACTTCCGCACCTTCGAACTGGCCGAGGGCGGCATCACCCGCGCCTACGACAAACCGATCATGCTGGCCGGCGGCCTGGGCGCCATCGACCGCGTGCAGGTCGACAAGATTCCACTGCAGGCCGGCGATGCGGTGATCGTGCTGGGCGGCCCGGCGATGCTGATCGGCCTGGGCGGTGGTGCCGCCTCGTCGGTGGCCTCCGGTGAAAGTGCCGAAGACCTCGATTTCGCCAGCGTGCAGCGCGACAACCCGGAGATGGAGCGTCGCTGCCAGGAAGTGATCGACCGCTGCGTCGGCATGGGCCTGGACAACCCGATCAAATTCTTCCACGACGTCGGTGCCGGTGGCCTGTCCAACGCCATCCCGGAGCTGCTGCATGACTCCGGCGTGGGCGGTGTGATCGACCTGGGCAAGGTGCCCAGCGATGATCCGTCACTGTCGCCGATGCAGCTGTGGTGCAACGAATCGCAGGAACGCTACGTGCTGGGCGTGGCCCAGGAACGGCTGGCCGAGTTCGCCGCGCTGTGCGCGCGCGAGCGTTGTCCGTTTGCCGCCGTGGGCGTGGCCACCACCGAAGAACACCTGGTGGTGGCCTACGGTGCGACGCCGGGCAATATCCCGGCCGATGCCCCGATCGATCTGCCGATGGACGTGCTGTTCGGCAAGCCGCCGAAGATGCATCGCGATACCAACCATCCGCCGGCACCGCGCTGGCCGGCGCTGAAGACCAGCGGCCTGGACCTGCATGAAGCCGGCCTGCGGGTACTGGCGCACCCGACGGTGGCGGCGAAGAACTTCCTGGTCACCATCGGTGATCGCAGTGTCGGTGGCCTGACTGCGCGCGAGCAGATGATCGGGCCGTGGCAGGTACCGGTATCGGACGTGGCGATCACCTTGACCGGCTTCGATGGCGTGGTCGGCGAGGCGATGTCGCTGGGCGAACGCACCCCGTTGGCCCTGCTGGATGCCGCCGCATCGGCGCGCATGGCTGTCGGCGAGGCGATCACCAACCTGTGCGCCGCACCGGTGGATGCGCTGGATGAGGTGAAGCTGTCGGCGAACTGGATGGCCGCGGCCGGCCACGACGGCGAAGATGCGTTGCTGTACGACGCGGTCAAGGCCGTCGGCATGCAGCTGTGCCCGCAGCTGGACATCAGCATTCCGGTCGGCAAGGATTCCCTGTCGATGCAGGCGCAATGGCATGACGCAGGCGAGGCGCACAAGAGCGTGTCGCCGGTGTCGCTGGTGATCACCGCCTTCGCGCCGGTGCTGGACGTGCGCCAGCAGCTGACCCCGCTGCTGCAGCGGGACCTGGACAGCGAGCTGTGGCTGATCGGCCTGGGTGCCGGCAAGCAGCGCATGGGCGGTTCGATCCTGGCCCAGGTGCATGCCGACCACGGTGGCCTGCCGGCCTTCGGTGGCACCGCGCCGGACCTGGATGATCCGCAGCGCCTGCGCGCATTCTTCGAACTGATCCGCGATGCGCGCCGTGACGGACTGCTTATGGCCTACCACGACCGCAGCGACGGCGGCGCCTTCGCCGCGCTGTGCGAGATGGCGTTTGCCTCGCGGATGGGCCTGGACATCCTGCTCGATGCCTGGGGGGATGATCCGTTCCGCAGCCTGTTCAACGAAGAGCTGGGCGCGGTGGTGCAGGTCGCGCGCGAAGACCGGGCGGCGTTCGCCGACCTGGTGGAACGCCACGCCCTGACCGAGTGCGCGCAGCGCATCGCGCGGCCGACCACCGCACCGGTGGTGCGTGTATCGCTGCACGGCGAAAACGTGGTCGAGTGGCGCTGGGAAGCGCTGTTCGATGCCTGGTGGTCGGTCACCCATGCCATGCAGAAACTGCGTGACAACCCTGAGACCGCCGACCAGGAACGCGAGGTCGCACGCGCCTTCAACGCACCGGGCCTGAAGCCGAAGCTGGGCTTCGACCTGGATGAGGACATCGGTGCGCCGTTCATCAACACCGGGATCCGGCCGAAGGTCGCCATCCTCCGCGAGCAGGGCGTCAACGGCCAGATTGAAATGGCGAACGCCTTCGAACGTGCCGGCTTCAGTGCGTTCGACGTGCACATGAGCGACCTCATCGAAGGCCGCGTGGACCTGCGCGATTTCACCGGCCTGGCCGCCTGCGGTGGCTTCAGCTACGGCGATGTGCTCGGTGCAGGACGTGGCTGGGCGACCTCGATCCTGGAGCGAAATGCGCTGCGCGATGCATTTGCGGCGTTCTTCGCGCGCGAAGACAGCTTCTCGCTCGGCGTCTGCAACGGTTGCCAGATGATCAGCCAGCTCAAGTCGATCATCCCGGGTGCCGAGCACTGGCCGCAGTTCCGCCGCAATGCCAGCGAGCAGTTCGAAGCCCGCACCGCGTTGCTGGAAGTCGTGGAATCGCCTTCGATCCTGCTGCGCGGGATGGCCGGTTCGCGGCTGCCGGTGGCGGTGGCGCACGGGGAAGGCCGCGCGGTGTTCGACACCGCCGTGGACCAGGCCGCTGCCCGGGTGTCACTGCGCTATATCGACGGCGACGGCAACGTGGCCAGCCAGTACCCCCTCAACCCCAACGGGTCACCCGAGGGCATCACCGGCCTGACCAGCACCGATGGCCGGGTCACCATCATGATGCCGCACCCGGAACGCACGCCGCGTGCGCTCAACCTGAGCTGGGCACCCGCTGAATGGCAGGGCGACTCGCCGTGGCTGCGGATGTTCCGCAACGCCCGCGTATGGTGCGGCTGAACACCGTTCAGTGATGCAGAGCGCCAATCCGCAGGCGTACTGAGAACCCGCCGGGCAACCGGCGGGTTTTTTCTTGGAACATGCTCGATGCGCGACGTTGGGCGCCGATAGGTTACTGAACAGGCGAAGTCCAGCTCGCTTGGAACAGGCTGAACTCTTCACATGAATGCACTGAACCGAGAAGGCAGTCACGTCATTTCTTTTTTCTTCGTCAAGCTATTGACGTCAGGAAATGTTCACGTTAAACCTTTAGCTCGTTCTGGAAACATTCAGTCAGCCGCACCCGCAGGACCGCGCGCACCGCTTCACGTTGCACTGCTCGCCGTTCGGCAACTGCAGTAAATCACGCGAACAAACGCCCTCAGGGGACGTTGGGCCATCGGGCCCGGCGGTGGCGTTGCTTTGCCCGAAAACCAGCCCAACCAGGAGTCGTACGCAGATGAATCGGATTTATCGCAAGGTCTGGAACAAAGCACTCGGACAGCTGGTCGTGGCCTCGGAACTGGCCTCTTCCGACCAGCCCGGCAACGTCATCGACAAGCGCCGCCGAGGCAGTGGTCCGATCCTGGTGGGCGCCTCGTTGGCGATGGCCTTGGGATGGGGAGCGGCCATGCCGTCTGCCTTGGCCCAGTCCGTTGCAGTCGGTGGCACCGAAGCGTGCACCCTGGCGGACGGCTCGCTGGCGCAATGCGCGGTGACCGGCAACGCAGTGGTTTCCGGTGCGACCGCAGTGGCCGTGGGTGACAGCAGCACCGCCACCGGCCTGTACGCCGTGGCCATCGGCGCCGACGCCATCGCTGGCAAATCGCTTGCGTCCGCCTTCGGTGGCGGCGCGCAGGCCAGCGCGACCAGCAGCACCGCGCTCGGTGCAGGCAGCGTGGCATCGGCCAGCAACAGCGTGGCGGTGGGTGCGGATTCCATCGCCACCCGCGCCGACAGCGTGTCGGTCGGCAGTGCCGGCAGCGAGCGCCAGATCACCAACGTGAAGGCCGGCACGGCCGACACCGATGCGGTCAACGTGGCCCAGCTGGACGAAGTGGCTGCCGTCGCCGACACCACGGCGAAGTATTTCCAGGCCACCGGCAGCGACGACAGCGATGCCGGCGCCTTCGCCGCCGGCGCCAATGCCACCGCCATCGGTGAGGCGTCCAATGCGCTGGCCGATGGCAGCACGGCCCTCGGCAGCGGTGCTGCCGCCGTGGCCAGCAATGCGACGGCGGTCGGTTTCAACGCGCTGGCCAGCGGCCAGAACAGCGCCGCCTTCGGCAACAACGCCCAGGCCAACGGCCCGGGCAGCGTGGCGGTCGGTGGTGCGGCAGTGGACGCCGATGGCAACCCGCTGATCACCAACGGCGGCGTGCCGGTGGATACCGGCGCCACGAGTGCCGGGGTGGGCGCCAGCGCGGTCGGCGCCAGCGCCGAGGCCAGCGGCTTTGCGTCGTCTTCGTATGGCCTGGGTGCCTACGCTGGCGGCGCGCAGGCGTCCGCTTTCGGTGCGGTGTCCAATGCGATCGGCGATTACTCCACCGCCATCGGCACCGAATCGGTCGCCACCGGCACCAGCAGCGTGGCCATCGGCGGACCGGCGGACCTGATCCCGGGCCTGGGCTACTTCGTTCAGACCCAGGCCAGCGGCGAATCGGCCACGGCCGTGGGCGCCGGTGCCATCGCCAGCGGTGACCTCAGCCTGGCCAGCGGCACGCTGAGCGAAGCATCCGGCGAGCAGGCCACTGCTGTCGGTTACTTCGCCTACGCCCCCGGCGACCGCGCCAGCGCGCTCGGCGCGCAGAGCTGGGCCAGCGGCGAAGACAGCACCGCGGTCGGCTTCTACAGCACGGCACGGGGGGCCAACAGCGTGGCGCTGGGCGCCAACTCCGAGGCAGTGCGCGCCAATTCGGTCGCGGTCGGCAGCGTCGGCAACGAGCGCCAGATCACCGATGTAGCGGCCGGTACCGAGGCCACCGATGCAGTGAACCTCGAGCAGCTGGACGCAGTGGCTGCTGTAGCCGACACCACGGCCAAGTATTTCCAGGCCACCGGCAGCGAAGACAGCGACGCCGGCGCGTTCGCGGCCGGCGCCAATGCCACCGCCATCGGCGAGGCGTCCAATGCGCTGGCCGACGGCAGCACCGCGCTCGGCAGCGGCGCGACCGCCGTCGCCAGCAATGCGACGGCAGTCGGCTTCAACGCGCTGGCCAGCGGCCAGAACAGTGCCGCCTTCGGTAACAACGCCCAGGCCAACGGCCCGGGCAGCGTGGCCGTTGGCGGTGCGGCAGTGGACGCCAATGGCGACCCGCTGATCACCAACGGCGGGGTGCCCGTGGACACCGGTGCGACCAGTGCCGGCGTGGGCGGCACGGCCGTCGGTGCCAGCGCCGACGCCAGCGGCTTCGCCGCTTCGTCCTACGGCGTGGGGGCCTATGCCAGCGGCGCGCAGGCATCCGCGTTCGGCGCGGTGTCCAATGCCACCGGTGATTTCTCCACCGCCATGGGTACCGGCAGTGCGGCCACGGGCAACAGCTCGGTTGCCGTGGGCGCCGATTCGGCGGCCAGTGGCGGCTACAGCACCGCAACCGGACAGGCCAGCATCGCCAGTGGCACCAACAGCGTGGCCGTCGGTGGGGCGCTGTTCGGCCTGCTCGCCACCGAAGCCTCCGGCAATTACTCCACCGCCGTCGGTGGCGGTGCCTGGTCGCCGGGCGCCAACAGCACCGCGCTCGGCAATGCGGCCGAGTCACGCGGTGACAACAGCGTGGCACTGGGTGCCGACTCCATCGCTACCCGCGCGGACAGCGTATCGGTCGGCAATACCGACATGCAGCGGCAGATCACCAACGTGGCCGCCGGTACCGAGGGCAGCGACGCGGTCAACCTGGACCAGCTCAATGCGGTCGCCGCTGGTGCGGAGAACACCAGCAAGTACTTCCAGGCACAGCCGGAAACCGGCACCGACATCGGTGCATGGGCCGAAGGCGAAGGGGCGCTGGCGGCCGGTTCGGCCAGCAACGCCATCGGTGATGGCGCCGTCGCACAGGGCGCAGGTGCTGCTGCCGTCGGCAACGACAGCGTGGCGGTCGGCCGCAACACCAGCGCCGGCGGCGAAGGCGCAGTGGCCATCGGTGGCCTCGGCCAAGCCTATGACGAATACAACTCCCCGATTTTCAACGATGACGGCAGCGCGGTACTGACCGGCACCACCGCCAGCGCCGGTTCCACTGCGGTGGGCAACGCGGCACAGGCTACCGGCCTGGTCAGCAATGCCTTCGGCTCCGGCGCACAGGCCACCGGCGACAACAGCTTCGCCGGCGGCAACAAAGCGCGCGCAACCGGCGGCTACAGCGTGGCGATCGGTGACAGCGCGTGGGCGAGCAGCGATGAAAGCACCGCCGTCGGCGGCTACAGTTTCGCCACCGCGGCAGGTGCAACGGCGTTCGGTTCCAGCGCATGGGCCACGGCGACCAATGCCTCCGCGTTTGGACCGGCGGCTTGGGCCAGCGGGAGCGGGTCGACCTCCATCGGTTACAACAGCTGGGCCGATGGCGCCAGCTCCACGGCGGTCGGCCGCGGTGCATTCGGCTACGGTGACTACAGCGTCGCGATGGGTTACCAGGCGCTCGGCAACACCATCAACAGCATCTCCATCGGTACCAATTCCGAAGCGCTCGGCGAGAGTGCCATCGCGATCGGTGCGGGCAGCAGCGCTGCCGGTGACAACAGCGTGGCCCTGGGGGCCGGTTCGATCGCCGATCGCGAACGCAGCGTCTCGGTCGGCACTGCCGGCAACGAGCGCCAGGTCACCAACGTGGCAGCGGGTACCGAAGGCACCGATGCGGTGAACCTGGATCAGCTGGACGCGGTGGCCGCCGCCGGCGAAGCGACCAGCAAGTACTTCCAGGCCACCGGCAGTGATGACAGCGACGCCGGTGCCTTCGCCTCCGGCGCCAACGCAACGGCCATCGGCGAGGCGTCCAACGCACTGGCCGTTGGCGCAACGGCGCTCGGTAGTGGGGCTACGGCGGTGGGTCAGAGTGCCACGGCGGTCGGCTTCAACGCCTTGGCAGCCGGGCAGAACAGCGCCGCATTCGGTAACAACGCGCAGGCCACCGGCCCGGGCAGCGTCGCCGTTGGCGGCGTAGCCGTGGACGAGGACGGCAATCCGTTGATCACCAATGGCGGCGTGCCGGTGGATACCGGTGCCACCAGTGCTGGGCTCGGCGGCACTGCCGTCGGTGCCAGCGCTGTTGCCAGCGGTTTCGGTGCAGCATCCTACGGTTTGGGTGCGTATGCCTCCGGCGCGCAGTCTGCTGCCTTCGGTGCGGTATCCAACGCCATCGGCGACTACTCCACGGCCATCGGTACGCAGACCCTCGCCACCGGCACCAGCAGCACGGCCATCGGTGGTCCGGTCGATCTGCTGCCTGGCCTGGGCTTCTTCATCTCCACCGAAGCCAGCGGCGAAGCAGCCACGGCGGTGGGCGCAGGTGCGCAGGCCAGCGGTGACAACTCCACGGCGGCCGGCACGCTGGCGTTCGCTACCGGCGACCAGAGCACGGCCATCGGCTATTTCTCCAGCGCCAATGCGGTCAACTCGGTAGCGCTGGGCGCCGACTCGGTGGCCAACCGTGACAACACGGTCTCGGTAGGCAGTGCCGGCAACGAGCGCCAGGTCACCAACGTGGCAGCGGGTACCGAAGGCACCGATGCGGTGAACCTGGACCAGCTGGACGCGGTGGCGGCAGTGGGCGAAGCGACCAACAAGTACTTCAAGGCAAGTGGCAGCGAGGACAGCGATGCCGGTGCCTTTGTCGAAGGCGAAAATGCACTGGCGGCGGGTGAAGCCAGCAATGCAATCGGCGACGGTGCGATCGCACTGGGCAGCGGCGCGACCGCGATCGGCAACAATGCCGCCGCGGTCGGCTTCAATGCCTTGGCCTCGGGTGAAAATGCCAGCGCCAGCGGCTTCAACGCGCAGGCCACGGCCGCCAACGCCATCGCCAACGGTGCCAACGCCGTGGCGTCTGGCGAGTACGCCACCGCCAATGGCGCAGAGAGCCTGGCCTCGGGTGAAATGAGTGCGGCGTTCGGCGCCGGCAGCATGGCCACCGGCGCCGGCAGCACCGCCAGCGGCGTGCTGGCTGAAGCCAGCGGCGAAGAAGCGGTCGCGGTGGGTTACTTCAGCACCGCCGATGGCAGCGGCGCCACGGCGGTGGGTTCCGAAGCGGTCGCCATCGGCAACACGGCCGCCAGCTTCGGCTTCGCCGCCGAAGCGACCGCCGGCTACAGCACGGCGGTGGGCGGTTACGCACAGGCGTCAGCGTTCAATGCCACTGCGCTGGGCAGCTTCGCCGATGCATCAGGTGCGAACTCGGTGGCACTCGGCGGGGACGCGGTGGCCAGCGGTGCGTACAGCACGGCGGCCGGCCAGGCCAGCATCGCCAGTGGCACCAACAGCGTGGCCGTCGGTGGCGCGCTCGGTGGGCTGTACGCCACCGAAGCATCGGGCAACTACTCCACCGCAGTCGGTGGTGGTGCGTGGTCGTCCGGGGTCAACAGCACCGCGGTCGGCAACGCGGCGATATCCGCAGGGCTCAACAGCGTCGCGCTGGGTGCAGACTCCATCGCCGACCGCGACAACAGCGTGTCGGTCGGTGGCGGTGGGGCCACCCGCCAGATCACCAACGTGGCCGCCGGCAGCGAGGCCACCGATGCGGTGAACCTGGCCCAGCTGGAAGCCGTTGCCGCGGCCGGTGCAACGGCCAGCAAGTACTTCGCCGCAAGCGGCAGCGAAGACAGTGACGCCGGTGCGCTGGTGGACGGCGAGAACGCGCTGGCCGCAGGCGAAGCCAGCAATGCGCTGGGGGACGGTGCGATCGCGCTGGGCAGTGGCGCGACCTCGGTGGGTGCCAACGCCTCGGCAGTCGGCTTCAATGCCCTGGCGGCAGCAGCGAATGCCACTGCCAGCGGCGCCAATGCGGCTGCATCGGCCGAGTACGCTACCGCCAACGGTGCAGAGAGCGTGGCATCGGCTGAAACCAGTTCGGCCTTCGGTGCCGCCAGTGTGGCCAGTGGCACCGGCAGCACCGCTGCTGGCGCCTTGTCCGAAGCATCGGGCGTGGAGTCGGTGGCAGTGGGCTACTTCAGCAGCGCCGCCGGCGATGCGGCGACGGCCATCGGTGCAGAGAGCAGTGCCAACGGCAGCGTGGCCGCCAGCCTCGGCTTCCGTGCCGATGCCAGTGGCGACTTCAGCACGGCGGTCGGTGGTCTCTCGCAGGCCAGCGCGTTCAACGCCACCGCGGTCGGCAACTCGGCCGTGGCCTCCGGTTCCGGCTCGCTCGCCCTTGGCGGTGACGCGCTTGCCAGCGGCGCACGCAGCGTCGCACTCGGCGCCGGTTCGCAGGCGCTGGAAGCGAACGTGGTGTCGGTCGGCGGCGGCAACGGAGCCAGTGCACCGGCGACCCGTCGCATCGTCAACGTGGCCGATGGTCGCCTGACCGCCGACAGCAGCGATGCGGTGACCGGTTCGCAGCTGACCAGCACCAACCAGCGGGTGGGTGCGGTAGAAACCAAGGTCAGCGATATCGACAACCGCATCGGCGGCCTGCAGACCACCCAGGCAAACACCCTGGCCTACGATGACTCCGAGCACGGCAAGCTGACCTTCAGCGGCACCCAGGGCACGGTGGTGGACAACATCGCCGCCGGCAGCATCAGCGGCGACAGCCGCCAGGCCGTCAACGGTGGCCAGCTCTTCCAGTCGCTGGCCAATGCGGCCAGCATGCTGGGCGGTGGCGCCAGCGTCGGCCTGCAGGGCGTGTTCGTCGCGCCGAATTACATCATCCAAGGCAAGACCTACAACAACGTCGGCGACGCCTTGACCGCGCTGGACAGCCGGGTTTCCAACCTGGGCCAGAGCCTGGCTTCGGGCACGCCGGTCAGCACCGCACCGTCGCCGGCCGCCGGTGGCAGCGGCCCGTCCACGGCCGCCGGCGGCACATTGCCGGTCGCCACCCCGGCCGCGGACGTCAGCCCGCAGGCAGTAGTCGGCCAGGGCGCGGTCGCCAGTGGCGCAGGTGCCACGGCGATCGGCCTGGGGGCAACGGCCTCGGCGGACAATTCGGTGGCACTGGGCCAGGGCTCGGTCGCAGACCGCGCCAACTCGGTGTCGGTCGGCAGCGTTGGCAACGAACGCCAGGTGACCAACGTCGCCGCCGGTACCCAGGCCACCGACGCGGTCAACAAGGGCCAGCTGGACAGCGGCGTGGCCTCGGCCAACAGCTATACCGATTCGCGCATCAAGTCGGTCGCCGACAGCTTCGACGTGTTCAAGGGCGACGTCGACGGCAAGCTGCGCAACATGGACCGCCGCATCGACCAGCAGGGCGCGATGAGCGCGGCGATGCTCAACATGGCCACCAGTGCGGCCGGTGTGCGCACCCAGAACCGGGTCGGCGTCGGCGTCGGCTTCCAGGGCGGCGAATCGGCGTTGTCACTGGGCTACCAGCGTGCGGTCAGCGACCGCGCAACGGTGACCTTCGGTGGCGCGTTCAGCAGTGATGACAGCTCGGTAGGCGTCGGTGCCGGCTTCGGCTGGTAACGCCTGGACGAGGGAAGAAACACGGCGGCGACCGTCCGGTCGCCGCTGGCCAGTGAAGCCTGAGGGGGCGGGTCACGGCAACCCTGGCGAGGCCAGCCAGGGGTAGTTGCAGGGAGTAAGGCCGCAGGTTTGGTTCCACCATCGACCCAGAAGAGGATTTCGACGTGATCAACAAGCAGAACCTTCGCATCAACGTACTCACCGCCGCCGTACTGTCGCTGACCGCAGGCGCGGGCATGGCCCAGGCCGCCGACCTGAAGGTCAGTGCGCCGCAGCAGCAGGTCCCCGCTGCGCAGCAGCAGGCGGCGAACGGCATCATTGTCAAGTACAAGGCCGGCAGCAGCGCGGCGAGCAGCAGCGCGGCCAAGGTGGCGGTCGTCAATGGTGCGCTGTCGCGTGCCACGTTGTCCGGCAACCGCGGCACCGCCAGCGCCCGCGCTGCCGCGTTCAGTCCGCAGGTCGCACGCCGTCTCGGCGTGGGTGCCGACCTGATCCGCCTGAAATCCCGCCTGGCCGGTGCCGACCTGGACAAGGTGCTGGCTGAACTGCGCGCCGATCCGGCCGTGCAGTACGCCGTGCCGGACGCACGCATGTATGCCATCGATGCCGGCACGCCGGCGCGCGCGCGTGCCGTCGTCCAGGCTGACGCAACGCCGGCCCTGGTGCCGAACGATCCGTACTACGCGCAGTACCAGTGGCATCTGAACAGCGCCACCGGTGGCATCAATGCACCGGCTGCGTGGGATGTGGGTGCCGGCGAAGGCGTGGTGGTGGCGGTGCTGGACACCGGCATCCTGCCGCAGCACCCGGACTTTGCCAGCGGCGCGCTGCTGCCCGGCTACGATTTCATCAGTGATGCGGAAACGTCGCGTCGTCCAACCGACGAGCGCGTCCCCGGTGCGCTGGACATGGGCGACTGGGTCGAGAACGACAACGAATGCTACGACGGCTCGCTGGCCGAAGACAGCTCGTGGCACGGCACCCACGTGGCAGGCACCATCGCCGAAGCGACCAACAACGCGCTCGGCATGGCTGGCGTGGCGCACAAGGCCAGCGTGCTGCCGGTGCGCGTGCTGGGCAAGTGCGGTGGCTACCTGTCCGACATTGCCGATGCGATCACCTGGGCATCCGGTGGCACCGTCGCTGGCGTTCCAGCCAATGCGACCCCGGCCGACATCATCAACATGAGCCTGGGCGGCGGCTCGGCCTGTGACCCGCTGTACCAGGATGCGATCAATGGCGCGGTATCACGCGGCACCCTTGTGGTGGTCGCGGCCGGCAACTCGGCCTCCAACGCGGCCAACTTCCGCCCGGCCAGCTGCAGCAACGTGATCGCAGTGGGTGCGAGCCGCATCACCGGCGGCATTGCCTCCTATTCCAACTTCGGTACGGTCGTCGACCTGTCCGGCCCGGGCGGCGGTGGCGGTGTCGACGGCAACCCGGGCGGCTACGTGTGGCAGGCAGGTTACAACGGCACCACCACCCCGACCTCCGGTGCCTACAGCTACATGGGCATGGCCGGCACCTCGATGGCTTCGCCGCATGTCGCCGGCGTGGCTGCCCTGGTGCAGGGCGCGCTGGCCGATGCGGACCGCGATCCGTTGACCCCGGCGGAGATGGAGACGCTGCTCAAGCAGACCGCGCGTGCGTTCCCGGTCACCATCCCGGCCGGTACGCCGATCGGTACCGGCATCGTCGATGCCAAGGCGGCACTGGATGAAGCGTTGAAGGAGCCGTGCACCGAAAACTGCGCACCGCCTGCCACCCCGCTGACCAACAAGGTCGCCGTGGCCGGCATCGCCGGCGCCAGCGGCAGCGAGAAGCTGTACAGCTTCGTGGCCACGGCCGGCAAACCGGTCAGCTTCGTCACCTACGGCGGCACCGGCAATGTGTCGCTGCACGTGGGCGCGGACACCGGTACCTCGACCGTGGTGTACACCGCCAAGTCGACCCGTGCAGGCAATGCTGAAACCGTGCGCATCACCGCGCCGGTGGCTGGCACCTACTACGTGAAGCTGGCCGGTGACGCGGCGTTCTCCGGCGTCACGCTGCTCGCCACGCAGTAAGTCAACACGTTGACCTGGACGGCCCGCCAGCTCGCTGGCGGGCCTTTTTATTTGACGCAATCGAGATTTTCCCGCGCTGGACGGCTGTGACCGACGGCGAACTGCTAAAGTCTGGACGATTGCAGGCGAGGCACTTTGTGAACGCAGTAGCCGACCAGGTCAACGTGGACACCATCGAAACGTCGCTGATCGACGCGCTGCTCCTGCGCGGACGGTTGAAGGATGCCGATCTGGTCCGCGCCCGCACCCTGCACGCCGAATCCGGTGGCAGCCTGCTGTCGCTGCTGGTCCGCCTGGGTCTGGTGTCCGAACGCGACCAGGCGCAGGTAAGCGCCGATGTGCTGGGCGTGCCGTTGCTGGATGCGCGGCAGATGCCGGAAACACCGCCGTCGTCGCTGGTCGATGCGTTGCCGGTGACACTGCGCTTCCTCAAACAGTTCCACGTCTGTCCGGTTTCGCTGGATGAACAGGGCCTGCTGCTGTGGCAGGCCGACGTGCATGATCCGTATCCCTGCCAGGCGATCAGCCTGGCCATGGGCGTGGACGTGCACCCACGGGTGGGCCAGCGGTCGGAGATCGACGACCAGATCGAGCGCTGGTTCGGCCAGGGTCGCAGCGCCATGGGCGCGATCGTGGAAACCGCAGATGGCGAAGGGGCCGCGGTGGATGACATCGAGCACCTGCGTGACCTCGCTTCCGAAGCGCCGGTGATCCGGCTGGTGAACCTGGTCATCCAGCGTGCGGTGGAACTGCGCGCCTCGGACATCCACGTAGAGCCCTTCGAAACCCGACTGAAAGTGCGCTACCGCGTTGACGGTGTGCTGATCGACGGGGAAAGCCCGCCGTCCAATCTCACCGCCGCGGTGATCAGCCGCATCAAGATCATGGCGCGGCTGAACATCGCAGAACGTCGCCTTCCGCAGGATGGCCGCATCATGCTGCGCGTGCAGGGCAAGGAGCTGGACCTGCGCGTCAGCACCGTGCCGACCGCGCATGGCGAAAGCGTGGTGATGCGCCTGCTGGACCGCGAAACCGTGGTGTTCGATTTCCAGCGCCTCGGCTTCACCGAGGAATTCCTGCCGGCCTTCCGCAAGGTGCTCGAGCAGCCGCACGGCATCCTGCTGGTCACCGGGCCGACCGGTTCGGGCAAGACCACCACGTTGTATACGGCGTTGAGCCAGCTCAATACCGCCGACGTCAAGATCATCACCGTCGAAGATCCGGTCGAGTACCAGATCGAAGGCATCAACCAGATCCAGGCCAAGCCGCAGATCGGGCTGGACTTCGCCAATGCGCTGCGCAGCATCGTGCGCCAGGATCCGGACATCATCATGATCGGCGAAATGCGCGATCTGGAAACCGCGCGTATCGCGATCCAGTCCGCGCTCACCGGGCACCTCGTGCTGTCCACGCTGCACACCAACAACGCCGCCGGTGGCATCACCCGCCTGCTGGACATGGGCGTGGAGGACTACCTGCTGACCTCCACCATCAACGGCATCCTGGCCCAGCGCCTGGTGCGCCGCCTGGAGCCGACCCATGCCGAACGCTATCCCGCTTCGCCGGAGGAAATCGAACGCTTCGACCTGCGTCGGCTGCAGCCGGAAGGCACCATCCACCTCTATCGTCCGCGGCCATCGGCGCTGGCGCCCACGGGTTACCTGGGGCGCACCACGATCGTCGAATTCCTGGTCATGAACGATGAACTGCGGCGCGCGGTGATGCGCCGCGACGGCATGGGCGAGATCGAACGCATCGCCCGCAGTGGCGGCATGCGCACCATGTACGAAGACGGCCTGCTTAAGGCGCTGGCCGGCCAGACCACGCTGGAAGAAGTCCTGCGCACCACCGAGGAAGGCTGAGCATGCCGGTGTTCCGATACAAGGCACTGGATGCGCAGGGCGAAGTGGTCGATGGCCAGATGGAAGCGGCCAGCCAGGCCGAACTGGTGGTCCGGCTGCAGGAGCAGGGACACCTGCCGATGGAAACCCGCCTGGCCAGCGAAGGCGGGCTGGAGGCGGGGCGCCTGCGCGGCCTGTTCAAGCAGCGCCCGTTCCAGGGCGCCGCGCTGCTGCAGTTCACCCAGCAGTTGTCCACGTTGCTCGGTGCCGGCCAACCGCTGGACCGTGCCCTGACCATCCTGCTCAGCCTGCCCGAAGACGAACGCTCGCGGCGCGTGGTCAGCGAAATCCGCGACACCGTGCGCGGCGGCGCATCGTTGTCCAGCGCATTGGAGCGCCAGCACGGGCTGTTCTCGCGCCTGTACATCAACATGGTGCGCGCCGGCGAAGCCGGTGGCAGCCTGCACGACACGCTGCAACGGCTGGCCGATTACCTGGAGCGCAGCCGCGCGCTGCAGGGCAGGGTGGTCAATGCGCTGATCTACCCGGCGATCCTGCTGGTGGTGGTCGGCGGGGCCCTGTTGTTCCTGCTCGGCTACGTGGTGCCGCAGTTCGCGCAGATGTACGAGAGCCTGGATGTCACGCTGCCTTGGTTCACCCAGCTGGTGCTGCAGTTGGGCCTGCTGGTGCGCGATGGCTGGATCTTCTTCATCGTGGTGCCGGCGCTGCTGGCCTGGCTGGGCGAACGCAAGGCGCGGCAGCCCGCGTTCCGGCTGGCGCTGGATGGCTGGCTGCTGCAGCGCAAGGGTATCGGTGGCCTGCTCGGCAAGCTGGAGACTGCGCGGCTGGCCCGCACCCTGGGCACCCTGCTGCGCAATGGCGTGCCGTTGCTGGCGGCGCTGGGCATTGCGCGCAACGTGCTGGGAAACCGCGCGCTGGCCGCCGACATCGACCTGGCCGCCGATGAAGTCAAGAACGGCAACGGACTTTCGGCCGCATTGGCACGTGGCAAGCGCTTCCCGCGGCTGGCGCTGCAGATGATCCAGGTCGGCGAGGAATCCGGCGCACTGGATACCATGCTGCTCAAGACCGCAGATACCTTCGAGCAGGAAACCGCACGCAGCATCGACCGCATGTTGTCGGCGATGGTGCCGGCGATCACCCTGGTGCTGGCCTCGGTGGTGGGGCTGGTGATCATCGCGGTGCTGGTACCGATGTACGACCTGACCAATGCCATTGGCTGACCCTGTTTTCCCCGTGGAAAGGAACCCCTGACGATGCGACACCGTCCCCTGAAAGCTTTTACCTCCGCTCGCCGCCAGTCCGGCATGAGCCTGCTGGAAATCATCATCGTCATCGTGCTGATCGGCGCGGTGCTCACCCTGGTGGCCAGCCGCGTGCTGGGCGGTGCCGACCGCGGCAAGGCGAACCTGGCCAAGGCACAGGTGCAGACCGTTGCCAGCAAGATCGACAACTACCGCCTGGACACCAACCGCCTGCCGGGCAAACTGGATGAACTGGTCACCGCGCCCAGTGGCGTGAACGGATGGATGGGCCCCTATGCGAAAGCATCGGACCTGGACGATCCGTGGGGCCGGCCGCTGGATTACCGTGCCCCCGGCGAGAGCCAGGACTATGACCTGATCAGCCTGGGCAAGGATGGCAAGCCGGGTGGCACCAGTTTCGATGCGGACATCCGCTACGAACAGTGATGCAGCGAAGAGCCTGCACATGCCTGGGCTGAGCCGCCTGCGCCTGCAGCCGATGCCCGCGTGCCACCCGCGCGTGGGCGGCATGTCGCTGCTGGAAATGCTGCTGGTCATCGCGCTGATCGCGCTGGTCGGGCTGGTCACCGGCGGCATGTTCGCGCGTGGCATGTCCGGTGCCCAGCTGCGCAATGCCGGCAAGGAGCTGGCCAGCCAACTGCGCCTGACCCGCGCCGAAGCCATCGCGCGTGGTTCCGTGCAGCGCTTCGTCATCGAACCCCGTGCGCGCCGCTGGGAAGGCGCGGGCGGACGCAGCGGCAGCCTGCCCGAATCGTTGCAGCTGAGCTTCGAGGGTGCCGCGCAGCTTCAGCCGGGCGCTGGGCGCGGCGCGATCGAGTTCCACCCCGATGGCGGCTCCAGTGGTGGCCGGATCGTGCTGAAGCGAGGAGACGCCCGCTTGCGCATCGACGTGGGCTGGCTGACCGGCGAAGTGCGCTCCGCTCCGGATGCAGCCCCGTGACACACGCCCGGTACGCAATGCGGGTACGTCGCCGCGTGCGCGGTTTCACCCTGCTCGAAGTACTGGTCGCGTTCGCGCTGCTCGCCATCGCGTTGACCCTGTTGCTGGGTACCCTGTCCGGTGCCGCGCGGCAGGTCGGGCAGGCCGATGTACGCACCCGCGCGGTGCTGCACGCACAGTCCCTGCTGACCAGCGTGGGCATCGAGTCGCCACTGCAGGAAGGCCAGCAGCAGGGCCGCTGGGAGCAGGGCCGTTACCAGTGGCAACTGCAGGTGCGTCCCTACGTGGAAGCCCGTGATACGCCCGCGCCGCCCGCACAGGCGCAGGCATCGGCCGGCCCACGCCTGGTGGAGCTTGAACTGCAGGTGCGCTGGACCCAGCCGCGCGCCGGTGAACTGCGCTGGCGCACGCTGCGCCTGCTGCCGCCGACGCTGGAGGCCAGCCCATGAACCATCGCGCATCAGGCTTCACCCTGATCGAAGTATTGCTGGCCACTGCGCTGCTGGCCGCGGGGCTCGCGTTGGCCTTTGTCACCGTGCGTTCGGCCATGACCATCAGCCAGCGTGGCGAGGCGATCGCCGCCGACAACGAGCGCATGCGCGCGGTGCAGGGACTGTTGCGACGGCAGTTGAGCCAGGCCCTGCGCAGCCGCATCGAGCCCGCCGATCCTGCGCGGGAACCGGTCTATTTCATCGGTGAAGCGCAGCGCCTGCGCTTCGTATCCGAAGTCCCGGGCTATCTCGGGCGCGGTGGATCCTACGTGCATGACCTGCAGGTGGTACGCAGCGGGCAGGGCGTGCGGCTGCAGCTGGGGCTGGTGATGGTGCAGGACGGCATGCAGATCCAGGAGCGTCCTCCGCGCGCGCCGGAGCCGCTGGCCGATGGCCTGCGCCAAGTGACGCTGCGCTACCGCGGCCGCGACGAAACCAGTGGCCAACTGAGCGACTGGGTGGACGCTTGGCCGGATACGCGCCGCCCGCCGTTGCTGGTTTCCGTGCAGGTGCAGCCGCTGCGCGGACCGGCGTGGCCGGAACTGCGCGTGGCACTGGAAAACAGCGGCCAGGAGCAGGCGCGATGACCGGCGTGCGACCCCGCCCCCAGCGCGGTGCGGCACTGGTCCTGGTGCTGTGGCTGATTGCGTTGCTGACCGCGCTGGTCGGCGCCTTCGCCTTGTCGGCACGTATCGAACAGCTGCAGCAGCGGGTGCAGGACGACACCGGGCGCGCGCAGGAAATCGGCCGTGCGGGGGTGGCCTATGCCATGTCGCGGCTGCGCGCCGATCCCGTGCGTCCCCCCTGGCAGCCCGATGGACGGCCGTATCGTTGGCAGTTCGATGGTGCGAAAGTGGATATCCGCATTGAAGACGAAGGCGGCAAGATCAACCTGAACCTGGCCGACGCCGCCTTGCTCGAGGGCTTCCTGCGCGCACTGCAGGTCGACCCGCAGCAGGCAACGCAGCTGGCCGGTGCGATCATCGACTGGCGCGACGCCGATGACCTCAGTCCCGCGGGAGGCGGCGCCGAGCTGGGCGACTATGTCGCCGCGGGCCTGCCGTACGGCCCGCGCAACGCCCGCTTCGAGACCCTTGGCGAGCTGCAGCGGGTGCTGGGAATCACCCCGGCGCTGTACCGCCAGATGCGGCCGATGGTGACCCTGCACAGCCGCCAGTCACGCCCGGACGGACGTTTCGCGCGCGGACCGGTGTTGACCGCGCTGGGCCTGGATGCCGCCCTGGTGTTGGCCCAGCGGGAGCAGGAATGGAGCGGCGCAGACGATCCGTCGCGTCCTGCCTCTATTGCCAGCGGCAGTGGCACCTATAGTATCGACTGTCGGGTCACGGATGACCGCGGTCGCATCGCCAGCAGCCGGGCCGTGGTGCGCAATGCCCAGAGCGTGGCGATGGGGCGGGCTTACACAGTGCTTGAATGGGAGCAGGGAATGGCATCGCAATGACAGCGTGGCAGCAAGGATTCAGGCAGGTAGCGGCACAGGTAGCGCCGCGCGCCGGCCACTTCCTGCACTGGTGGCGGACTTCACTGCTGGCCTGGTTGCCGGCCCGCTGGCAGTGGGCGCTGGGCTGGGCGCCAGCGCGCCTGCTGCTGCGGCAACAGGATGACCAGTTGCATCTGGAACGTGAAATCGGCACCCAGCGGCTGGCCGTGGGCACGCTGCCGTGGCCGTGCCAGGCCGCCGCGCTGGCCGCCGCATTGCCGCCGCGCCTGCAGCGTCTGCCGCGTTACTGGCTGTTGGATGGCGGCCAGGTGCTGCGCCGCACGCTGCGGGTTCCGGCTGCTGCAGCGGGTCGCCTGCTGGACGTGATGGGCTTCGAAATCGATCGGCAGACCCCGTTCACCGCCGACCAGGTCAGCCACGACGTACGCCTGTTGGGTGATGCCGGCGCAGGCCAGTTGGATGTCGAGCTGGTGGTGCTGCCGCGTGTGCGCCTTGAGCAGTGGCAGCAGGCCGTTGGCAGCTGGGCCGATGCAGTCAGTGGCATCGACGTGTTGGATCGCTCTGGTGAACCGTTGAAGGTGAACCTGCTGCCGCCTCCGTTGCGCCGGCACATGCGCAATCCCCAGCTGCGGCTGGAGCTGCTGCTGGCGCTGGCCGCGCTGGTAATGTTGCTGCTGGCGGGTGGCCAATTGCTGCATAACCGCGAACAGGCCGCCGATACGCTGCGTGCGGAAGTCGAGCGCAGTGCACGCAACGCACGTGGCGTGGCCGATGAACGCGCGCGCCTGCAGGCGCTGGTGGATGGGGCGCGCTTCCTTGACGAAGAGCGTCACAAGCGACCGACGATGCTGGCGGTATGGAACGAATTGAGTGGGAAGCTGCCCGATGGCAGCTTCCTTGAGAAGATCGGTGTGGAGAACCAGCAACTGCAGTTGATCGGGCTGAGCCGCGAGGCCAACCAGCTGGTGCCGCTGCTGCAGCAGTCCGCCCTGTGGCAGCGGGTGAACCTGACCGGCGTACTGCAGGCCGATGGAACCGCAGGCGGCCGTGACCGCTTCACCTTGACCGCCGAGCTGCGTGCTTCGGCCGACGCTGCCGCCACCATGGCGAAGAAGGGAGCGGCCGATGCCGGTGCCAACGACGCCCCGTGACCGCTGGCTGGCGCTGGCGCTGTTGCTCGCCGTGCTGGCGCTGGCCTACCTGCTGCTGGTCCACCCCTTCTTTACCGTGCCGTGGCGCGCGATCGACCAGGAAATCGTCGCACTGCAGGAACGCCAGCACCGCGTGCAGGTACAGATCGACCAGCGACCGGAGGTGAGCGCGCGCCTGCAGCAGGTGCAGCAGGCGCTGCGTGAGCGGCCTGGCTTCCTGCCCGAAGCCACCGCCGAGGCGGCGGCGGCGGCATTGTCCTCGCGCGTCCAGGACGTGGTGCTGTCCGCCAGCCCCGGCAACCGCGGCTGCGTGGTCAGCAACCGCACGCCGATGCCGGACAACCGTACCGAGGCCAGCTATGTCCGGGTCGCCTTGCAGGTCAGGTTGCGCTGTGGCGTGGATGAAACGGCCAGCGTGCTGCACGCGCTGGAAACCGGGGCGCCACGCCTGTTCGTGGAAAACCTCAACATGCTTGCACAGCGCTTCCAACAGTCCACCGAGGAAGCCGGTACCGGCCTTGACGTGTCCTTCGAGCTGATCGGTTATCTGCAGCCGGGAATCGCCGATGCCGGCGCGGCCCCTGCCTCTGTGGGAGATGACGAAGCGGCAGCCGCGGCAACGGAGATGGCGCCCGCGCCGGCCACCGACGAGGTCGATGCCGCCGGCAGTCCCCCTGCCGACGTGGAGCAGACCGATGCAGAGTGAGCGCTTCAGCCTGCGCGGCGCGATCCTGCTGGGGCTTGCCCTGCTGGCGGCGGCGGCCTGGTTGGCCACGGTGCTCGGTGTGGGTACCCGCATCCGTGGCGAAGACAACAGCGAGGTGGCCGCGCCCCGCCTGCCAACGCTGCCCGATGCTGCGGCTGATCCGATGGCCGCACCGTCCAGTTACAGCGCCATCACCGAGCGTCCGGTATTCGCCGAAGACCGCCGGCCGCATCCGTTCCGCTTGGGGGGGCAGCAGCAGGCCACGCCCGGGGGTGCATTGCGCTTGACCGGCGTACTGCTCAGCGGCAGCTTCGGCATGGCCACGCTGTCCGGCGACAACAACCGTTCACTGCGCCTGCGCCTGAACGGCGAGGCGCTCGAAGGCTGGCAGCTGCTGGCGCTGGAACCGCGCCGCGCGACCGTACTTGGCCCCGACGGTGCGCAGGTGCTGGAACTGGCGGTATTCGATGGCCAGGGCGGGCAACCGCCTACCCAGCTACGCGATCCGCGTGCGCCCGCCGGCGCGGCACGGCCGGGCATCGCCGTGCCGCCCCCCGCCGCCGCTGCGGCACGCGCAGGGCAGCCGAGCCCGGCGGTGGTTCCTGCAGCTGCCGCGCCCATGCCGGCTGCCAAGGAAGCGCCTGCCAACCAGGGCCCCAGCGAAGAACAGATGCGCGCGATCCGCGAACGCATCCGTGCCCGCCGCGAGCAACTCCAGCAGCAACAGCAACGCCAGTCGACGCCGCCCCCCGGCGGCGCTGCCAACCCTTAGAGTGAAAGCATGAACCTGCGTTTCCTTAGCTGCTCTTTCGCCCTCGCCCTGCTGGTCGGATGCACGACGGTGCCCACTCCGGACGTGCAGCGCAAGGCGCGTTTCGACACCGGCATCAGCACGCCCACCGAGAACCTCGAGACGGAAGAGCAGGGCGCGCCGAAGGCGGTGATCCGCCGCGGCACCGGCACGATGATCAACCGCAGTGCCGCAGCGGCGCGGTCACCTGCGCTGGCGCAGGCCAGCAGTGGCGATGCCACGTTCAATTTCGAAGGCGAGTCGCTGCATGCGGTGGTCAAGGCCATCCTGGGCGACCTGCTGGGTCAGAACTACGTCATCGCGCCTGGCGTGCAGGGCACGGTGACGCTGGCCACGCCCAAGCCGGTGTCCGGCGCGCAGGCGCTCAACCTGCTGGAGATGGTGCTGGGCTGGAACAACGCACGCATGGTCTACAGCGGCGGCCGCTACAACATCGTGGCCGCCGACCAGGCGCTGGCCGGTACGGTGGCGCCGAGCACCGCGCCAGCGGCCAATGCGCGCGGATTCGAAGTGCGCGTGGTACCGCTCCAGTACATCTCCGCTGCGGAGATGAAAAAAGTGCTGGAGCCCTACGCGCGGCCCAACGCGATCGTGAATGTTGACAGCGGACGCAACGTCATCACCTTGGGTGGCACGCGCCAGGAACTGGAAAACTACCTGCACACCGTGCAGATCTTCGACGTCGACTGGTTGTCCGGGATGTCGGTGGGCGTGTTCCCGATCAGTTCCGGAAAGGCTGAACAGGTCTCCGCCGATCTGGAGAAGATCTTCGGCAAGGACAGCGAGACGCCCAGCGCGGGGATGCTGCGCTTCCTCCCGCTGGAAAACGCGAATGCGGTACTGGTGATCACCCCGCAGGTGCGTTACCTGGACCAGATCCAGCAGTGGCTGGATCGCATCGACACCGCCGGCGGTGCGCCACGGCTGTTCTCCTATGAGCTGCGTTACGTCAAGGCGCGCGATCTTGCCGAACGGCTGGCAGAGGCCTTCGGCAGCAGCGGCAGTGGTCGTGGAGGCGACAGCGGCGCCTCGTTGGCACCGGGTGGTACCAGCTCGCGGATCGACGGGGGCGACAGCCGCGCGCAGGACGCCGGACTGGAAAGCAGTGCGTCGGGGACCTCCGGTAGCAGCCCCGGCCAGGGGGGTTCTTCGATGAGCCTGCCGCAGCGCCAGTCAGGCAACGCCAGCGTCACCCTGGAGATCGCCGGTGACACGGTCGGCGTGTCCGCCGTGGAAGAAACCAACACCCTGCTGGTGCGCTCCACGCCGCAGGCCTGGCGTTCCATCCGCGAGGTGGTGGAAAAGCTGGACGTGATGCCGATGCAGGTGCATATCGAAGCCCAGGTCGCCGAGGTCAGGCTGACCGGTGAGTTGAGCTATGGCGTGAACTGGTACTTCGAGAACGCCGTGCAGGGCGTCGGGTATACCGGCGCGGTGGGCGGCGCCACGCTGCCCAATGCGGCAGGCCGCGACATCTGGGGGACCTTCTCCGGTGCGGTCACCGGCGGTAGCGGACTGGGCTGGACCTTCCTCGGGCGCAATGCCGCCGCAGTGGTCAGTGCCCTGGACAAGGTGTCCGATGTCCGGCTGCTGCAGACGCCCTCCATTTTCGTGCGCAACAACGCCGAAGCGACCCTCAACGTAGGTGAGCGGGTGCCGATCACCAGCACCTCGTTCAACAGCGGCGTGGGCGGTGGGACCTACGGCCAGGTGCAGTACATCGATACCGGCGTGATCCTGAAGGTGCGGCCACGGGTGACCCGTGATGGCACGGTGTTCCTGGATATCGTGCAGGAGGTGAGCAACGCCGAGGCGGTCGCCAGCAACTGCGACCAGGCCAGCGGCGGCTGCAACCCGCGCATCACCACGCGCAAGCTGGCCACCGAAGCGGCGGTGCAGAGCGGCGATACGATCATGCTCGCCGGACTGACCACCGACTCCGGCACCGACAGCAGCAGCGGCATCCCCGGCCTCAGTCGTATTCCGGTGGTTGGCGCGCTGTTCGGCAGCAAGGGGCGCAACAGCGGGCGCTCGGAGGTCATTGTCCTGCTGACCCCGACCATCGTCCGCAACGGCCAGGAATCCCGGGACCTGACCGACGAATACAGCCGACGTTTCCGCGCCATGGAGCCGATCAACACGCCGCGCGGGAAATAGCGAACGACAGGGACGGTCGCATTGCGGCCGTCCTGCTTGCTACGCTCGCCCTACACGGCCGCGGCAACCGCCCGCCGTGCATCCACAGCGGAGGCGGGATGGGGGCGATCGTGTTGTTGCCGTTGGGCGTGGACGATTCTGCATTGGACCGCAGCCTGGCGGCCTTGGATGCAGGCACGCCACCCGGTACCGCCGTATGGCTGGCCGACGACGCACAGGCTGGCCCGCGTGCGCAGGCCGTGGTGGAACACTGGCTGGCCCACACCCCCCTGCAGGCCGAGTACACGCGCCGTTCCCGGCCGTTGGGGGAAGTGGCCCATCTGGATGAGATGCTACGCGCCTGCGCCGGCCTGGATGTCGCGGTGCTGGCGCCGGACAGCGTGGCGGCTCCAGGGTGGCTGGAGCAGCTGCAGGCCTGCTTCTCCCGTGATGCCTCGATCGCCACGGCGACGCCGTGGTGCAATGCAGGCGAGACCGTTGGCTGGCCGCGGATGGGCGAGGTCAATGCCATGCCCGACGCGCTGGAAGCGCTGTCCCGCGCCTGTGCCGACATGCCGGCCGGATATCCGGAACTGCCCTCGGCGGTGACCCACGCGGTGCTGGTGCGGGGCACCGCGCGGCAACGTGCAGGCGGACTGGACGCGGACAGTTACGGCGGCTGGAGCGCGGCGCTGATCGACCTGGGATTGCGCATGGCCGGGCTGGGCTGGCGCAACGTGCTGTGCGAGACCGCCTTCGTCGCCCGCGCCGACGAGGGTGGCCACGCACCGGGTGACCTGGAAGCGCTGGCCAGTCGCTGGCCGGCATGGACGCCGCGGCTGGCCGATTTCCTGATGCACGATCCGCTGCGTGCCGCACGCCACGACCTGCAGCTTCGTTACCAGCGCGCGATAATGCCCAAGGCGCAGGGCGATCTGTTCGGCGCCGCATCGCCGCCGCAGGAGCCGCACGCTTGAACCCCGCCATCGTTGCCGTCGTCGTCACCTACCAGAGCAGCACCACCATCGAGGACTGCCTGCAGCGCCTGCGCGACGCGCGTGGCATCGCAGAGATCCGCGTGGTGGACAACGGATCGACCGACGACACGGTGGATATCCTGCAGCGGCATGCCAGCCATGATCCGCGCGTGCGCTTCATCGCCAACCCGGACAACCCCGGTTTCGCCGCCGCCAACAACCAGGGCGTCGGCGATTCCAGCAGTCCGTGGCTGGCCTTCATCAACCCTGACGTGATGGTGGAAGCGGAGACCCTGGCCCTGCTGTGCGAGCGCGCGCAGGCGCTGGGCGACTGCCTGCTGGGCGTGGAGCAGGTCGATGAGAGCGGCCGTGCCGACGATGCGGTGCGCCGTCGCGACCCTGACTTCCTGGCCATGCTGCGCTCGCCCGGGAGCGGGTCGAAGCTGGCCATCGCACGAGATCCCAGCGTGGCGATGCAGCGCGTGCCGGCGATCTCCGGTGCGGTGATGCTGATGCCGCGCGCGCTGTTCGAGCGCATCGGCGGTTGGGATGCCGGCTACCGGCTGCACGCCGAAGACCTCGACCTGTGCCGTCGCGTGCGCGAGGCCGGCGGCGTGGTGGCCATCGCCAACGACCTGCGGGTGCTGCACGTACGCGGCGTCTCCAGCCGCTCGCGGCCGTTCTTCGTGGAATGGCACAAGCATCGCGGCCTGTGGCGGTATTTCCAGCGCTTCGAAGCACGACAGCGCAGCCTGCCGGTGCGGGTGGCGGTGTGGGGGGCGATATGGGCGCATGCGGTGCTGCAGGTGCCCAGGTTGCTGCGAGCGGCGTAGCCCCTCGTGGTTGGTTGCCTGGTTTGGGCTGGCTGGTTTGGCGTCGGGTGGGTGGGTCATGCAGGACACGCCGTGAATCCATCCATGGAGGCTCGCTGTTCGCATCCATGCGAACAGACGGTCCTGCATGACCCACCCACCCGGCGCCCTGACAGGTTCCGTGGGCCGCCAGCCACGTAAAAATGAAAGAAAAAGCGGTAGCGCCGACCCATGGTCGGCGGAAACCATCAGGCCCCATTTCTCCGACATCCGCCGACCATGGGTCGGCGCTACCAGGGCCGCTGGTTTCCTGGCCGCCATGGACCTGTCGAAGGTGGGGCGGGGTGGGTTGGCGGGAACGCTCATCCGCATGGATGCGGATGGCGAGCCTCCATGGACGGATTCACGGCGATTCCCGCCAACCCACCCCGCCCCGCCAACCCAACAGCCCTGCAGCTCTTGATCTTGCCGTTGCCTCTGCAGGCGCCGGGCCGCAGGCCCGGCACCAACCCCCGCACGCGGCGCATAATGGCGGCATGATCATCCAATCCCTGCTCGACACCGACCTGTACAAATTCACCATGATGCAGGCGGTGCTGCACCAGTACCCCGGCGCCACGGTGCAGTACCGGTTCAAGTGCCGCACGCCAGGCATCGACCTGGCGCAGTTCATCGGCCAGATCGACGAAGAGATCGATCACCTGTGCAGCCTGCGCTTCAGCAGCGAAGAACTGGATTACATGCGCGGCCTGCGCTTCGTGAAGCCGGACTTCGCCGACTTCCTCGGCCTGTTCCACCTGGACCGCAAGTACATCAGCCTGCGTGCCTCGGACAGCGTGCCCGGCGAGATCGAGCTGGACATCACCGGGCCGTGGCTGCACACGATCATGTTCGAAGTGCCGCTGCTGGCGATCATCAACGAGGTCTGGTTCCGCAACACCACCACCGCCGACATCGCCGAAGGCGAACGCCGGCTGCAGGCCAAGGCGGCGCTGCTGCGTGACACCCCAGGTTTCGAGCAGTGCCGGGTCGCGGACTACGGTACGCGCCGGCGCTATTCGCGCGACTGGCATGCCCGCCTGCTGCCCCTGCTGCGTGACGCGCTGGGAACCCAGCTGGTCGGCACCAGCAACGTGCATTTCGCCCGGCTGTACGGCATGACGCCGCACGGCACGATGGCACACGAGTACCTGCAGGCGTTCCAGGCGATCGGTCCGCGCCTGCGCGATTCGCAGGTGGCCGCGCTGGAATCGTGGGCGCGTGAATACCGCGGTGACCTCGGCATCGCGCTGTCCGACGTCGTCGGGCTGGATGCATTCCTGCGCGATTTCGACATGTATTTCTGCAAGCTGTTCGACGGCGTGCGGCATGATTCCGGCGACCCCTTCGACTGGGGTGACCGGATGCTGGCGCATTTCCAGCAGCGCCGCGTCGATCCGCGCAGCAAGGTACTGGTGTTCAGCGATGGGCTGGACATCGAAAAGGTCATGCGCCTGTTCGACTACTTCCGTGGCCGCTGCCAGGTCGCCTTCGGCGTCGGTACGCACCTGACCAATGACCTCGGTCCGACGCCGCTGAACATCGTGATCAAGATGGTCCGCTGCAATGGGCAGCCGGTGGCGAAGCTGAGTGATTCGCCGGGCAAGAGCATGTGCGACGACCCCGGTTACCTGGCCTACCTGCGCCAGGTATTCGAGCTGCCGCCAGCGCTCTGATCCGGTGCGCCTTCCGCTGCGCTCGCCGAGCATGGCTCGGCGCTACCAACACCCGGCGATCCCAACCACCTCGGTAGCGCCGAGCCATGCTCGGCGGACGCATCACTCCAGCGCGTAACGCAGCACGAACAAACCGGCCACCAGCCAGACCGCCGGATGCACCTCGCGCCAGCGCCCGGTGCCAGCCTTCAACGCCGCATAGGCGATGAATCCGAACGCAAGCCCATTGGCGATGGAGTAGGTGAACGGCATCGCCAGCGCGCACAGCGCCGCCGGCACCGATTCGGTGAGGTCGTTCCAGTCCACCTCCACCAGCTCGCGCAGCATCAGGCCCGCCACGAACAACAGGGCAGGGGACGTGGCGTAGCCGGGCACCATCGCCGCCAACGGCGAAAACAGCAGGGCGGCCAGGAACAGCGCGGCGACCACCAGCGCGGTCAGTCCGGTACGCCCGCCCACCTGCACGCCGGACGCACTCTCGGCGAAGGCGGTGGTGCTGCTGGTGCCCAGCAGCGAACCGGCGACGATGGCGGTGCTGTCGGCCAGCAGCGCGCGGCCGAAACGCTTCTGCGCGCCGGGCAATTTCAACAGGCCGGCACGCCCGACCACGCCGTACAGCGTGCCGGTGGCATCGAACACTTCCACCAGCACGAACACCAGCACCACCTGCAGCAGCACCGCCAGCGGCGCGCCGCCGTCGTGGTGCAGCAGGCCGGGCAGGTCCAGCTGCAGGAAGGTCGGGGCCAGGCTGGGTGGCAAGGAAACAAGCCCCTGGTACTGCACGCTGCCCAGCAGCCAACCGGCGCCGGTGACGGCCAGGATGCCGATCAGGATCGCACCGCGCACACGGCGCGCTTCGAGGATGGCGATCAGCAGGAAGCCTGCCAATGCCAGCAGCGGCGGGGCGGTGTTGAGGGCACCCAGCGCGACCAGGGTGTCCTCGTTGCCGACGATCACCCCGGATTTCTGCAGGGCGATGATCGCCAGGAACAGACCGATACCGGCCACGATCGCCGAGCGCAGCGATGCCGGTATGCCCGCCACCAGCCAGGCGCGCACGCCGGTCAGTGACAGCACCAGGAACACCAACCCGGAAATGAACACCGCCGCCAGCGCTTGCTGCCACGGCAGGCCCGCTGCGCCCACCACGGTGAAGGCGAAGAAAGCATTCAGGCCCATGCCCGGTGCCATGCCTACCGGGAAGTTGGCGGCGAAGGCCATCACCAGCGAGCCCAGCGCGGCGGCCAGGCAGGTGGCCACGAATACCGCGCCGGCATCCATGCCGGTGGTGGACAGGATGTCTGGATTGACGAAGACGATGTAGGACATCGTCAGGAACGTGGTCAGGCCGGCCAGCAGTTCGGTGCGCACGGTGGTGCCGTGCTGCTGCAGCTGGAACAGGCGTTCGAGGAGGGCCATGGAAGTCTCGCCGGGAGCGTCGCCAGCTAGCGGGCGACCTACAGAAGGAGAAAGGCCGCGCGAGCGCGGCCTTTCCTGTTGCTGCCTTATTTCAGCGCCTTGAAGCGCAGGCGCTTGGGTGCGGCGTCGTCGCCCATGCGGCGGCGCTTGTCCTCTTCGTATTCGCGGTAGTTGCCCTGGAAGAACTCCACGTGCGAATTGCCTTCGAACGCCAGGATGTGCGTGGCGATGCGATCGAGGAACCAGCGGTCATGCGAAATGACGAAGGTATTGCCGGGGAACTCCAGCAGTGCATCTTCCAGCGCGCGCAGCGTTTCGATGTCCAGATCGTTGGACGGTTCATCGAGCAGCAGCACGTTGCCACCCTGCAGCAGGGTCTTGGCCATGTGCAGGCGGCCACGCTCACCGCCGGACAGCGAACCGACCAGCTTCTGCTGGTCCTGGCCCTTGAAGTTGAAGCGGCCGATGTAGGCGCGCGACTGGATCTCCACGCCGTTGATGTTGAGGATGTCCAGCCCGCCGGCGATTTCCTGGAAGACGTTGTGGTTGCCCTCCAGTGCGTCGCGGCTCTGGTCCACGTAGGACAACTTGACGGTCGGGCCCACCACGATTTCGCCGGTATCCGGCTTTTCCTGGCCGGTGATCATCTTGAACAGGGTCGACTTGCCGGCGCCGTTGGGGCCGATGATGCCGACGATGGCGCCACCGGGCACCAGGAAGTTCAGGTTGTCGAACAGCAGGCGATCGCCGAATTTCTTCGAGACGTTCTTGAACTCCATCACCGCGTTGCCCAGGCGTTCGCCCGGCGGGATGAAGATTTCATTGGTCTCGTTGCGCTTCTGGTAATCAACCGACTGCAGTTCTTCCAGGCGGGCCAGGCGGGCCTTGCCTTTGGTGCGTCCGCCCTTGGCATTCTGGCGCGACCACTCCAGTTCCTTCTGGATGGCCTTCTGGCGCGACTTCTCCTGGTTGTCTTCCTGCTTCAGGCGCTCATCCTTCTGGGTCAGCCAGTCGGTGTAATTGCCCTTCCACGGAATGCCGCGGCCACGGTCCAGTTCCAGGATCCATTCGGCGGCGTTGTCCAGGAAGTAGCGATCATGGGTGACCGCCACCACGGTGCCGGTATAGCGCGCCAGGAACTGCTCCAGCCATTCCACCGACTCGGCGTCGAGATGGTTGGTCGGCTCATCGAGCAGCAGCATGTCCGGCTTCTGCAGCAGCAGGCGGCACAGCGCCACGCGGCGCTTCTCGCCACCGGACAGGGTGCCGACGATCGCTTCCCACGGCGGCAGGCGCAGTGCATCGGCGGCCACGTCCAGCTGGTTTTCCAGGGTGTGCGCATCGCCGGCGGCAAGGATCGCCTCCAGGCGCTCCTGTTCCTTGGCCAGCTTGTCGAAGTCGGCGCCTTCCTCGGCATAGGCCAGGTACACCGCGTCCAGCGCAGCCTGTGCCTGCAGCACTTCGCCGACGCCTTCCTCGACCGATTCACGCACGGTCTTGGTCGGGTCCAGTTCGGGTTCCTGCGCCAGGTAGCCGACCTTGATGCCGGCCTGCGGGCGGGCCTCGCCCTCGAAATCGTTGTCCACGCCGGCCATGATCTTCAGCACGGTGGACTTGCCCGAACCGTTCAGGCCCAGCAGGCCGATCTTCGCCCCCGGGAAGAACGACAGCGAGATGTCCTTGATGATCTGCCGCTTGGGCGGAACCACCTTGGACACGCGGTTCATGGTGTAGATGTATTGCGAGGACATGCAGTCTCCCAGAGGGTCGATCCACCGGGCCGAGAGCGCTGGCCGGCGGAAAACGGAATATTTGACCCACGATTATCGCCGATCCCCCCTTTCACTGCCATGGCAGGCGGCGGCGGATTCAGCCATGGGGGAGCACCGACCGGGCATGGGCCGCAAGGACCGCATTTGAAGGCCGCTATCCCGACTGTGGCAGACCGGGGCACCGATCAGGCTGGTGGCTCCAACCCATGGAAATCACGCATGAACGTCATCCGCACGTTGTTGATCACCGCCCTGTTGCCGCTGTCGGCTGCCGCCCAGACGGCCCCGCCGCTGCTGCCATCGAGCCTGGCGTTGCAGGATCTGGAGCTCGCCTCCGGCAGCCTGCGGGAATTCGATATCGAGGTGGCACGGTCAGAAAAGTGGCTGCCCTATGAACTGGTCGCCGCCACGGACAGCGCCGGTCTGTCAGGCACCCTGCTGATCGCGCTCGCTGATGGGCAGCCGCTGCGGGAGGTCGTGCTGGATGGCTCGCGCATCGTCGGCGGCCTGGTGACGCTGCCCGCCAGTACCTCGGCGCGTCGCCTGCGGATCAGTCTGCGCACCGGCGCGAAGGACATGCGTGCCGACCTCTCGCTGACCCCGGTGCGCCCCCAGCTCAGATCCGGCCAGGTCGTCCCGGTATTTCCCCGCCGGATGGCCGAGGATTCCTTTGCCGAGACCCTGGAGCTGCGGCTGACCAAGCCCTCCGATGTGGACCTGCGCACCTGGGGAGGCAATGCCGCCGTGACATTGCAGGTAAAAGGAGAGGCGACGGGGGGCGGCTTCCCGGTAGCAGTCTGCAAGGATCAAGGAGATGCGTGGCGGCGCTGCCTGTTGCCCCGCCTCGGGGCAGGCGTGTACTGGGTATCCGTTGAAGGAACCGGCGCCCCGGTCAATCTGCTCGGAAGCTGGACGATCAGCCAGGGCGAGTAAATACCTGCCGGAATCTGAACAGGCGTTCCGGCCGACCCATCGGTAAGCGTTTCCAGCCGGAATACATTCAGATCCCATGGGCAATATGGACATCACCCACCCATCCTGCAGAGGTAGACAATGCGCATCAATCGATTCCTGGCCGGTGCCGTTGCCTCCGTACTGGCCTTTGCGGCGGTGAGCCCGGCATTCGCCGATGACCACCGCCATCGCGGCCATGATCGTCGCGAATGGCGCGATGACCGTCGCGATGATCGCCGCGACCACCGCAACGATCGTCGCGAGGCACGGCGCGATTGGCGTGACGACCGCCGACATGACCGCCGCCATTGGCGCGATGACCGGCGCCATCACGGCTACTACCGTCCTGCCCCGCCGCCGCGCGTGGTCTACCGTCCTGCCTACCGTCCGGCGTATGGACCGGGGCCCGGCTATGGGTGGAAAGTCGGCCACCGCTACCGCGATTATTACCGTGGCCCGATCTACGTGGTGAACGACTACAACAGCTACCACGTGCGTCGCCCGCCGCGCGGTCACCACTGGGTCCGGGACGACCGCGGCAACCTGTTGCTGGTCGCCATCGCCACCGGGATCCTGGCCGACTTCGTGATCAACGGCCGCTGATATCCGGGCTCGGGCAGGTAAGCTGATACGCGACGGCGCCGATGTGGCGCCGTCGTCGTTTGTGGGGAAGCCGGCATTGGCCCCCCTCCCGGCGCAGGCACTACAATTGGCAGCCTTGCTGTTCCTTTCCTGCCTGCCCCCGGAGAAACCGATGTTCCCGCGCGACGTCCGAATCGAAAGCTACGATCCCGAACTGGCCAAGGCCATCGCCGATGAGTCCCAGCGCCAGGAAGACCACGTCGAGCTGATCGCCAGCGAGAACTACGCCAGCCCGATGGTGATGGAAGCCCAGGGCAGCCAGCTGACCAACAAGTACGCCGAAGGCTATCCGGGCAAGCGCTATTACGGTGGTTGCGAATACGTCGATATCGCCGAACAGCTGGCCATCGACCGCCTCAAGCAGCTGTATGGCGCCGACTACGCCAACGTGCAGCCGCACAGCGGCTCGCAGGCCAACCAGGCGGTTTATTTCGCCCTGCTGCAGGCCGGTGACACCATCCTGGGCATGAGCCTGGCCCATGGCGGCCACCTGACCCACGGCGCCAAGGTGAATGCCTCGGGCAAGCTGTTCAATGCGGTGCAGTACGGTGTGAACGACCAAGGCCTGATTGATTACGACGAAGTCGAGCGCCTGGCCGTCGAGCACAAGCCGAAGATGGTCGTCGCCGGGTTCTCGGCCTATTCGCAGGTCGTCGATTGGGCTCGGTTCCGTGCCATTGCCGACAAGGTCGGTGCGTATCTGTTCGTCGACATGGCGCACGTGGCGGGTCTGGTCGCCGCCGGCGTCTACCCGAGCCCGCTGGACCATGCCCATGTGGTGACCTCCACCACCCACAAGACCCTGCGTGGTCCGCGTGGCGGCATCATCATCGCAAAGGGCGCCAGCGAAGAACTGGTCAAGAAGCTGCAGTCGATCGTCTTCCCGGGCATCCAGGGCGGCCCGCTGATGCACGTCATCGCGGCCAAGGCCGTGGCGTTCAAGGAAGCGCTGGAGCCTTCCTTTACCGCCTATCAGCAGCAGGTGGTGAAGAATGCCCAGGCCATGGCGAAGACCCTGATCGCACGTGGCTACAAGATCGTTTCCGGCGGCACCGAAAACCACCTGATGCTGGTGGACATGATCGGCAAGGACGTGTCGGGCAAGGACGCAGAAGCGGCCCTCGGCAAGGCCCACATCACGGTCAACAAGAACTCGGTCCCCAACGACCCGCGTTCGCCGTTCGTGACCTCCGGCCTGCGCCTGGGGACCCCGGCGGTGACCACCCGCGGCTATGGCGAACAGGACTGTGTCGATCTGGCCAACTGGATCGCCGACGTGCTGGACGCACCGGCGGACGAGGCGGTGATCGCACGCGTGCGCGACGCGGTCAGCGCACAGTGCCGGAAGTATCCGGTGTACGGCTGAGCGATCGGGACTTCCGCAGCCAGGCGACGACGCCCGACCGCGCGCCTGCCGCCTGCCATGAGCGGCCCTTGTTTGCTGCTCATGGCCTTCTCAGGTACCGTTGCGACGCCGCCATGTCCATCGCATGACGTTTCCGAGACTCAAGGCGCCCCATGCATTGTCCGTTCTGCCAACATGCCGATACCCGTGTAATCGATTCGCGCGTCTCTGAAGACGGTGCGACGATTCGTCGTCGGCGTGAGTGCGAGGCCTGCAGCGAGCGCTTCAGTACGCTGGAAACCATCGAGCTGAAGCTGCCGACCATCGTCAAGGGCGATGGCAGCCGCGAGGCGTTCGAAGCGCGAAAAGTGCGTGCCGGCTTCGACCGCGCGCTGCAGAAGCGTCCGGTGCCGGAAGACAAGATCGAAGCGGCGGTGCGTTCGGTGATCCACCAGCTGCGCATCTGCGGCGAGCGCGAAGTGCCCTCCATCCGCGTCGGCGAGTTCGTGATGAACGAACTGCGCAAGCTCGACCATGTCGGCTATGTACGCTTCGCTTCGGTCTACCGCAGCTTCGAGGATGTCGCGGACTTCCGCGAAGAAATCGAGAAGCTGGAGCGGGATCTGCCGGCCAGCACCGAGCAGCTGCAACTGCTGGGCGATGTGATCGCCTTGACCAAGAAAAAGAAAGGCTGACGCGCACCGCTGCGCGCCTGCGCCCAAGGAGCACCGATGAGCGCTTTCTCCGCGCTGGACCACCTGCACATGGCCGGCGCCCTGCGCCTGGCCGAACGCGCCGCCTATACCACCCGGCCCAATCCGATGGTCGGTTGCGTGATCGCCCACGGCGGGCAGGTGGTCGGACAGGGCTGGCATCAGCGCGCCGGCGGCCCGCATGCCGAAGTGTTCGCACTGCGCGAAGCGGGCGAGCAGGCGCGGGGCGCAACCGCCTACGTCACCCTCGAACCGTGTGCGCATTTCGGCCGCACGCCACCCTGTGCATTGGCACTGATCGAAGCCGGCGTCAGCCGCGTCGTGGCCGCCCTGCGCGATCCGTTCCCGCAGGTCGACGGTGGCGGTTTCGATCTGCTGCGCGCAGCGGGGATCGAGGTCCATGAAGGGCTGATGGCCGTGCAGGCGCGGGAGCTCAACCGCGGTTTCCTGTCGCGCGTCGAGCGCGGCCGCCCGTGGGTGCGGGTCAAGCTGGCCGCCAGCCTGGACGGCCGCACGGCGATGGCAGATGGCAATTCGAAATGGATCACCGGGCCGGCCGCACGCGAAGACGTCCAGCATTGGCGGGCGAGGGCCGGTGCGATCCTGACCGGAGCCGATACGGTGCTGGCCGACGACCCGATGCTGACCGTGCGCCTGCCCGGCATCGAGGTGCTGCCGCCGTTGCGCGTGGTGCTCGATGCACGGCTGCGCTCGCTGGAATGCGCGCGGGTGCGGGAAGGCGGCGCACCGACCTTGTACCTGCACGATCCGGCCATCACGGCCCCTGACGCAGCCGATGCGCAGTTCGCCAGCGTGCCCAGCGTTGCCGGTCGGCTGGATCTGGGCGCGGTGCTTGCACTGCTCGCAGCGCAGGGCATCAACGAAGTGCATACCGAAGCCGGTGCGACGCTTGCGGGTGCGTTGATGTCCGGCGGCTGGGTCGACGAGCTGCTGCTGTACCAGGCGCCGACCCTGCTCGGCGAGCAGGGCCTGCCGTTGTTGTCAGGACTTGGCATCCAGGCCATGACGCAGCAGTTGCGCATGCAGGTCATTGAACAGACACGGGTGGGTGAGGATCAACGCTTGCTGCTACGTCCGCAGGCGCGCTGATGCCAAGGGGCGAGTACCCGTCCGGGGCGCGGCTTGACGCGTCGCGAGGAGACGTGGCTTTCGAACGTCCGACCAGCTTCCTGTTGCGCCAATCATTCCCGCTGACTTTGAACACCAGCAGTTCGCGGTCCTGGGGATTATAAAAAGCGGTGAGAAATGTCTCACGGGAAGCTGCGCCGCTCAGGTACACCGGAATGGTGCCGACTGATTTGTATTTTCCTGCCGAGCCGTGCAGATGTCCGGCGAAGATGCCGAGAATGAGATCTTCATTGTCCTTCATGAGCTGCCGGAATCGCGGATTGTCGGGCGACTGCCAGTTTGCATAAGGTGGCTTGTGCATGTTGAGAATGACATCCTTGCCAGCTGTACGCGCCCACTTCAGCTCCGTCTCGAGGAAGTCAAGCGAGTCATTGATGATGAACGTCCTTCGAGCGGATTCGTACGTCACGCTGTAGGTCGGTTCATTCTGCAGCTGGATCGCCAGGATGTCACCGAGCACCAGGGAGTAAGCCAGGCTGCCACGATGCATTTCCCAGCCGTTGTCTTTGACCGAATAGTCGAATGCGCGTGTGGGGTAGCTTCTTGCCCAGCCCGCCATGTCTTTGTACATGTCCCGCGCGCAGCCGTTGTTGGCGCAGTCGTTCACATTGTTCTGGTAATCGTGGTTGCCGAGATTGGCGTAGAAATTCCGACGATAGAAGTCCTTGAAGGGGTGGTTGTACATGTAGTCCCGTTCCCCGCCATGGCCGAATGCGGTGATGTCGCCGTTGAGGAACAGCGGTACGTTGTCGAGCCCGCCGAACTTGATCCGGTATTCCATCGTGGCCAGTGCCTGGCGGTTGATGAAGAGTTTGGAACGACGCACCGTCTCGTCGTTGCTCTCAGGCTCGCCAGAGTCCGATTTTTCGGTCCACGGATGTTGCGTGTCGGAGATGAAGACGAAATCCTGCAGCACCGGCTCGGAGGATGAGACCGGGAAGGGCAGCAGGCAGGCTAGAGCGGCTGACAGAAGCCAGCGGACGTTGTCGTGCGGGAGAGGCAAGGGCCAGGAAGCGCTGCAGGACATGGCGGTACTCCTTCGGGGATGCTGTCCATCAGACACGCGCTGGCAAGGCACTGCAGTCGGTGGAATGCCCGCGCGGCCTGGAGGTCGCAGGTGGGCAGGCTGGCCGCGTGGCGGCCCGGACAGGGCCAACCGTCATCGTGGGTCGCAGATGGCCCGGATGCTGTCGGCACTTCCGCACCCTTCAACACGAGCAGAAAAAAAATGGGCTCCCGAAGGAGCCCATCATGTGCAGCCTGGAGCGACAGGATCAGAAGCTGGCGCGGACGCCGGCCGAGTACTGGGTCACGTCTTCGATGACCTGCACTTCGCCCACCACGCCCCACATCGGGGTGATGTTGATCTGGCCGCCGACGTTGCCGACCCAGGTGCCGTCCATGTCGCTGCCATCCATGTAGCCGGCTTTCAGCCAGGCTTCGGTGCGCGCCGACGGCTTGCCGCGCACGCCGAAGGTGCCGCGCGCGGCGTTGAAGTGGTCCTTCTGGCGTACGGTGGCGAAGCCGGTTTCCTTCAGGGTCAGTTCGGCGTTCTGGCGGGTCCAGGCGATGTCGGCGGTGAAGTCCACGCGGTCGCTCATGCCCATGTGGTAACCGATACCGAACTCGGGCTGGTCCAGTTCCAGCTTCAGGCTGCCGCCATCGAAGCCGTAGGACTTGGACACCTGCGACCAGGCGCCGAACAGGTAGACCTGCGGTGCGATCGCGAACGAGCCACGGATGTAGCCGCCGTCGACCTTGGGGTCGTCCAGGAAGTCATCGTTGACCTGGAACTGGGTCCAGCCTGCCTCGACGTAGGTGTAGCTCAGATCGTCGGCGGCGAAGGCCGACAGCGGCGACAGGGCGAGCAGGGAGGCGGCCAGCAGCATCTTGCGCATGCGTGATTTCCTTGAGGTTGCGTTCCATTGCAGGCAGCCGGTCCGACCGCCCGGGGCGACGTCGTTGTCGCACTCGGCGCGGATTCTAACGAAAATTTCACAAAAAGCGAGCCTTCAGCCTCATTTGTTACACTAGCCCCGCCGGTTCGCCGGTATACAAACGTCTTCAGGGCGGGGTGCGATTCCCCACCGGCGGTAGGTGCCCGACACGGCACGAGCCCGCGAGCGCTCCGGCAGGGTCATCCTGGCAGGGGGTCAGCAGATCCGGTCGGATGCCGGAGCCGACGGTCATAGTCCGGATGAAAGAAGACGGTGCCACGGAACCTTGCGGTGCCGTGCGTGCCTGTTTGCCTTGCGGCGTTTTTCGCTCACTCCTGCGGAGAACGTTACTTGTTTACTGGAATCATTGAAGGCCTCGGCCACTTGGCCGCCCGCGAAACCCTCGGCGGCGATGTCCGCTTCACCTTCCACGTCGGCAGCCTGACGTTCGACAACGTCCAGCTGGGCGAAAGCATCGCCATCAACGGCGTGTGCCTGACCGTGATCGCCTTCGACGCGCACACCTTCCAGGCCGATGCATCGACCGAAACGCTGGGGCTTACCACCCTGGGCCAGCTGGCCGAAGGCGCGGTGATCAACCTGGAGCGCGCCATGCGCCCTACCGACCGGCTCGGCGGACATCTGGTCAGCGGGCATGTCGATGGCCTGGGGCAGGTCCTGTCCATCCATGACGACGCACGCGCGCAGCGCTGGCGCTTCGCCGCCCCGGCCGCCCTGCGCCGCTACATCGCAAAGAAGGGCTCGATCTGCGTCGACGGTGTCAGCCTGACCGTCAATGAAGTGGACGAGGAGGGGTTCGACGTCGCCCTGATCCCGCATACCGTCACGCACACTGCGTTCTCCAACACGGCGGTCGGCAGTGCGGTGAACCTGGAAATCGACCTGGTCGCCCGCTACGTGGAACGCCTGCTGGGCGAAGGAGCACGCGCATGAATTTCGCCCCGATCCCCGAGATCCTGGAAGACATCCGCCAAGGCCGCATGGTGGTCATCGTCGACGACGAAGACCGCGAGAACGAAGGCGACCTGATCATGGCCGCCGAGCTGGTCAAGCCCAGCGACATCAACTTCATGGTGACCCATGGCCGCGGACTGGTATGCCTGCCATTGACCCGCGAGCGGGCAGCCGACCTCGGCCTGGCGCCGATGGTGCAGGCCAACACGGCTCAGTTCCAGACCAACTTCACGGTCAGCATCGAGGCCGCCGAGGGCGTGACCACCGGTATTTCCGCCTATGACCGGGCCCACACGATCCGCACTGCGGTCAAGCCCACCGCCAAGGCCAGCGACCTGCACCAGCCGGGCCACATCTTCCCGTTGATCGCCCAACCGGGCGGGGTGCTGACCCGCGCCGGCCACACCGAAGCCGGCGTGGACCTGGCGATGCTGGCCGGGCTGGAACCGGCCGGCGTGCTGGTGGAAATCCTCAACCCCGATGGCAGCATGGCGCGGCGGCCGGAGCTCGAAATATTCGCCCGCGAACATGGCCTGAAGATGGGCTCCATCGCCGACCTGATCGCCTACCGGCTGGCCACCGAAAAGACAGTCGAGCGTGTCGATGAGCGGGAAATCGACACCGAGTTCGGTGCCTTCACCCTGGTCACCTACCGCGACCGCATCGCGCACGATCTGCATTTCGCCCTGGTCCGCGGCACCCCCGATGCCGATACCCCCACCCTGGTACGGGTGCAGGTGGAAAACCCGTTGGCGGACCTGCTGCACTGGCGCCGTGACGATTTCGGCGTGGCCGCGACCGATGCGCTGCGCGCTATCGCCGCGGCAGACAGCGGCGTGATGGTCGTGCTGTCGGCCCCGCGCGATGGCGAAGCCCTGTTGGCACGCCTGCGCCAGCAACCGCAGCCGATCGCCCCCGGCAAGGACAAGGATGTAAGCCAGTGGCGCCGCAACGGGGCCGGTGCGCAGATCCTGTCCGACCTCGGGCTGGGCAAGCTGCGCGTGCTGGGCACGCCGCGTCGCCAGGTCGGCCTGGCCGGCTATGGCCTGGAAGTGGTTGAAACGCTGGGCTGCTGATCCCGGCATGGCGCGGGCGGGCTCACGGAGGCCCCGCCCACCGCCCGCGCGCGGTAAACTTGACTTCTCTTACGTACCCCCATACCCGCACATGAGCCATTTCGAAGGCGATCTTCGCTCTCCCGGATCGGCGCGCCTGGCCATCGTGGCCAGCCGCTGGAACGCCCGCATCACCGACGCGCTGGTCACCGGCGCGCGGCAGAGCCTGTCCAGCAATGGCATCAGCGAAGAGGCCGTGGATGTCATCCGGGTGCCCGGCGCCTGGGAAATTCCGCTGGTCGCCGCGCGCCTGGCCGCTGCCCACCAGCATGCTGCCATCATCACCCTGGGCTGCGTGATCCGTGGCGACACCCGCCATTACGAACACGTGGCCGACCGCTGCGCCGAAGGCCTGATGCGCGTGCAGCTGGACTTCGGCGTGCCGGTGCTGAATGGCGTGCTGGCGGTGGAACGTGCCGAGGATGCCGAAGCACGTGCTGGCGGCAGTCATGGCAACAAGGGTGAAGAGGCCGCCTTGGCGGCCTTGGAAATGATCAATCTTCTGGAGCAGCTGCCATGAACAACCATTCCCAGGGCAGGCCGTCCGGCAGACCCGTGCGCCGTGACGGCGTCGATCCCGTGCTGCGTTCGCGCGCACGTCGCCGTGCCGTGCAGGCCATCTACGCCTGGCAGATTTCCGGCGGCAACGGCCAGTCACTGGTCGCCCAGTTCGCCCACGAACAGGCACGCGAAGTCGCCGACCTGGCCTACTTCGAAGCGCTTGTGCATGGCGTGCTCGACAACCGTCGCGATATCGACGAGGCGTTGGCGCCGTACCTGGACCGCACCATCGAAGAAGTCGATGCGATCGAACGGGCGGTGCTGCGACTGTCGGCCTATGAACTGCGCTTCCGTGCCGACATCCCGTACCGCGTGGTGATCAACGAAGCCATTGAATCGGCCAAGCGCTTCGGCTCCGAACACGGCCACACCTATGTCAACGGCGTGCTGGACCGTGCCGCCGTCGAGTGGCGCAAGACCGAAAGCGGCCACTGACCCGTGATGGCGGCGGACGACGTCCGGCGCCACGGACACCTCGTATGTCCCTCGCCGAATTCGCCCTGATTGACCGTATCCGCGCCCGTAGCAAGGGGCGCCATGACATCGTGCTGGGCATCGGCGACGACGCGGCGCTGCTGCAGCCGCTGGCCGGACACTGGCTGGCGGTGACTGCCGACACACTCAACAGCGGCGTGCATTTTCCGCCGGAAACACTCCCCGCCGACATCGGCTGGAAGACCCTTGCGGTGAATCTTTCCGACCTGGCGGCGATGGGCGCCACCCCCGCGTGGGGCACGCTGGCGTTGTCCCTGCCGGAAGCCAGCGCGGCGTGGATCGATGCCTTCGCCGACGGCTTCTTCGCACTGGCCGATGCGCATGACTGGCGGCTGATTGGTGGCGATACCACGCGCGGCCCGCTGTCGTTGTCGGTGACCGCGTTCGGCCAGGTACCGCACGGGCAGGCCTTGCGGCGCGATGGCGCGCAGGTGGGCGACGACATCTGGGTCAGCGGCACGTTGGGTGATGCGGCCGGTGCGCTTGCGCTTTGGCAGCGTGGTGAGCTGGACGTCACCCGGCCCGCGGCTGATGCGGAGACCGAGTTCCTGCGCCAGCGATTGCTGCGGCCTGTGCCGCGCGTGCAGCTGGGGCTTGCGCTGCGCAGTATCGCGACCGCTGCAGTGGATGTGTCCGACGGACTGATGGCAGACCTGGGGCATATTGCCGCGCGTAGCGGCGTGGCGGCCCATGTCGACGCCGATCTGCTGCCTTGCTCGACGGCGCTGCAGCGTGTGCTGGGTAGCGAGGCTGCGCGCTCCTGCGCACTGCAGGGGGGGGATGATTACGAGCTGTGCTTTACTGCGGCCGTTACCAGTCGGCGGCGCCTGCTGGCGCTGTCCGGTGAGCTTGGCATATCGCTGACACGCATCGGTGCGATGCTGCATGGCGAAGGCGTTCACTGCCCAGGATCAGGAGCGGTCCACGGCTACGTACATTTCCTGTCTCCGCCCATGGCGGCCGGCGATCAGTCGTAGTCAGCGGTCAGTATCGCTTTCCCCTGCACGCTACCGGGCGTCAACGCACCTGCGATGCGGACGTAGCGTGCGGTCAACTCGATGTTCTGATCACCGGCATGCGGGCCTGCATGCGTCCATTGGTTGCCAAAGTGCACGGGCTGGCCATTACGCAGCAACTGCACCGCAATGCCTGTGCCGCTGTGGGATGGCGTCGGCGTAAGGATGCTGCCTTGGTTGCCGGCGTCCATTGCATCGTGAAGCGTCAAGTTGACTTTGATGCCATCGCGCGGGCAATTCATCAGTACGTTCAATGGTGTGTCGCCGGTCGATGCGCCCACCGTGGGGAACTGGTCTGCCGACGCTGGGCCCAGCTGCAGGGCGGTATCGAACAGGACACAGGTGCGCGCGGGAATCACCAGGCTGAATGACAGGCTGTGCTGCAATGAGCCATTGGCGGGGAAACCCGGCATCGTGGTGATGGCGCTCAGGGTTGTCGGAGCTACGTTGGTCATCGCCCCGCCGCGCGAATAGATGTAATAGCCCAGGCCGAGGGTCATGTCCACGCCTCCGCCGTGGCCGCTGGTCACCTGGAACGTGTTTGTCGCGTCTGCGCGGTAGGGGGTGTTATCCGTGCCGCGGGGCGCGCCGGCACTGTATTTTCCGAAATTGAACACGATCAGCGGCGAATCCGGTCCCCAGCCAAAAGCAGGATACGGACGCCCATTGAATGTGATGTCGCGGACATACGTCAGTCCCGCCATCTGCGGGACACTCACTATGTCGATGGCCGTCACTCGTGGGCAGTTGGTGAACAGCAGGCCGCCGCCTCGCCCGTTGCTGACGCTATGCAGCAGGACATCCGGTCGTGTTTCATCCGCTATCGTGATCTCACCGCCATTTATCAGGTCGCTGCCCTGTACCACATTGCAGGCGTGCAGCGTGCCGGTAAGAAAGGTGCCTGCGGTGACAGCGCAGCGCAACATGCGCATCGCCATGCCCGCTGTTCCATGCATGCGAGGGTGACGGATGCTCATGGTGAACTCCGCGCAGCAGCGATGATAGTGTCATCTGCTGGCCGCGCGTGCGCCTTCGCTTCGCGCTCCGCACCATGGTCGTCCAGCCACGCGTAGCTGATCGTCGCAGGGCGTGCATCCGTGTCCGGCAAGGCAACATGCAATGTGCCGAACGGGGCCACCATCTCCGCAGCAAGCTCCTTTCCATCTGCAAGGGAGATGCGGGTCAGTGTCACGTGATAGGGGCTGGGATTGTAGACGCGCAGCTGCGGGGCGCCGTCAGGTGCGGTTGACCAGCGCAGGCCTGCCGCCGCAGCCGCGGGTTGGCCAGCTAAGCCTGCCGGGCGGAAGAACAGCTTCATGCGCGAGCGCACAGCGAACTGCAGCAGATTGCTGCCTTGGGCCTCTCGCGGTTTCGGGGGAATGTCCAGCAGATTGAAATAAAACAGCGATTCGCGATCTGAAGCCAGTGCAGGGTCAGCCGGGTGCGGCGCGTAGGTGAGGCGGTAGGCCTGGCTTTGCTGGTCCTGGATCAGGCGCGGCTCCACCGGCGTCAGCTGGAATGGCGTGCGGATGTCGTCGGGCGATCGTCCCGCATCGCCCGCATCGATCCACACCTGCACCAGCGCGGGTACGTTGCCGTTGTTACGGGCGGTGACCGTGACGTCGTTGCCGCGGCGTGCATCAAGCACCACGCGCGTTCCGTCAACGACCACGGCTGCCGACGCCGGCGAGATCAGCATCGCCGCAAGTATGGGGGGGAACCAGCACTGAGTACGCTGCATGAGGGCGACCCTGAAAAAGAAGGCATCGGAGATCTTCATGGATAGGCCACCACGAGCTCGACGGATGCAGCGGCGGTTCCTGCCGTGGCATCGCCTACGGGGGATGCATGCCAGGCAGTAAGGTCGACACGGGTCTGTGGGCTGCGTTGCACGCGCAGCCAGCGGCCACCCGATTCCCCGATCGGCCAAGGTGTGCCCTGGGCATCGGAGATGGCGACGCCGACATGGCGCAGCCCATCAATCCAGATGTCCAGCGGTGGGTCGCCACCGGATGCCGGGCAGGCCAGGAACACGCTGAAGTCCTTTCGGCCAGCCCGTGCATTGCCGTTGACCACGGCCGGGTCGACGCGCCCGGTCAGGACCGCAAGTGCGGGGTGACGGGCCTGGACCTCGCAGGTCGAGGTGACCAGCTCGCCGCGTATCTGCAGCGGCAAGGCCCCAGCAGCGAAGGAGACAGTCGTGCCAAGCAGGCCCGTGACAACGCAAGGCAGGAGATTCATCAGGGGAACGTCCGAAGAGGAAGGCGTGGCGGCACGGTGAGAGCGCTGCGGTTCCGGAAGTGTTATCGACCTTGTCTGTCGCCGATATGAGCGAAGGTGTAAGTCCAGCGCAGCAAGTTTCTATCGGGGTACGAGAGTCAATCGATAACTCTCCATGCCAGTGCAGATTGCAGGAAACCTGATGTGAGTGGCGGTGGAATCCACCTAACTTGCGGCCTATTCGTCCTCCTCGGCGGAATACTCCGCAACACCCATGCGCAACACGCTCCGGCTTCTTCTGCCCTTGGCCATCATCTTGGCGCACCCTTGCGCCGGGCGCGCTGCAGGACGTGACGAGAGCCGATATGTGTTCAATGAGGGATTTCTGGTCGGCAATCTCCCAGCCAGTGCGCAGTCCTATGCGGATGGCGACTCATTGCCTGCGGGAATCCATCGCCTGGAGATCCGCATCAACGGTGTGCTGGACGATACGAGCGATATCGACATCGATCCGCAGGGACGCGCGTCCTGCCTGCCGGTGGATATCCTGCAGCGTCTGCCATTGCGCCCTGCGCTGCGCGAATCGCTCGACAAGGCCGGCGGGTGTGCTGATCTATCGACGCAGGTGGAGGGCGCCCGTGTCACGGTGGATGCCGCCACCCTGCAGTTGCGGATTTCAGTACCGCAGGCCGCGTTGGACGCCGGCCCCCGTGGTCATGTCGCACCGGCGCAGCGCGATCAAGGGCTGACCGCCGGTTTCATCGATTACACGTTCAACCATTACGCCGCTGCACAGAGCAGCGCGGCCTATCTCGGCGTCGCCGCTGGCTTCAATGCGGGGTCATGGCGGCTGCGCCACCGTTTTTCACTTAGCCGCCGACGGGGCCGCCTGGACCATCAGGCGCACGCCACTACGTTGCAGCGTGATCTGGCCGACTGGAACGCCCGGCTTGTAATGGGGCAGGGAGCCACCAGCAGCAGCCTGTTTCCTTCCGTCCCGTTCATCGGCGCAAGCGTGCTGACGGACGAGCAGATGCTGCCCGATTCACAACGTGGCTACGCGCCCGTGGTAAGAGGAACTGCAGAAGGCAGCGCCCTGGTCACGATACGCCAGAACGGGCAGGTCATCCGGGAGCTGAGCGTGGCGCCGGGGCCTTTCATCATTGACGACCTCTACCCGACAGCTTACAGCGGCGACCTGCAGGTCACCGTAATGGAAGCGGATGGTCGTGAGCGACGGTTTGACGTCAGTTTTTCCGCCGCGCCCTTGGCGCTGCGGGCGGGTCTATCGCGCGTGAACGTGGCTGCCGGTCAACTGGACAGTCTGCAGACAAGTTACCGGGACACGCCGCTGCGGACAGGCCGTCGTTTCGTCGAAGCCACCTACGCGCGCGGCCTGTCCAATACGGTCACTGCATTGGCCGGCGCGCAGTGGGCAGGGCACTATCATGCCGCTTCGGCAGGCATTGCCCTGAACACGCGCATCGGTGCGTTCGGTTCCGATCTCACCTCTTCTTCTGCACGCCCGCCAGGTGTCGCTGCGCGCTCAGGCTCCAGTGTTCGCCTGAATTACCAACGCTATGTTGCCGGTACGGCGACCCGGCTTGGGCTGTCCTCTTCGTGGACATTGGCACGGGGTTTCTCCGGCCTGGCCGATCACCTTGATCCCTACAGCGGGGGCAAGGAAACGAAGGCCGAGCGCTCCCGTCTGCATTGGAACATCAACCAACGACTGGGCGACCACAGTCAGTTCTACCTCATGGGCAGCCAGAGCACCTCGTGGCGACATGCCCAAGGTCACCTGCAGTATCAGATGGGATTGCAGCAGTCACTGGGCAGCGTGAACATCGACGTGTCCGCGACGCGCAGCGACTTCGGTGACGGCGGCCAGGACGTGCGTTACGCGATTGGCATGAGCATGCCACTGGGCCGGGCGATGCACGCTCCGCGGCTGATCACGCGTCTGGACCGCGCGGACACTGGATCGCGTCAGAGCCTTGACCTCAGCGGCTCCCTCGGTGCTTCAAATCCTTTCAGCTACGGTGCATCGGCGAGCCGCGGCAGCCATGGCGACACCAGCCACCTGAGCGGGACATGGCAGTCGAGCCATGGCCGATTCCATGCCAGTGCGGGGCATGCGGAACAGGGCGCGACGCGTTCGCTGGGCGCGGCGGGCAGTCTGGTGCTCCACGCGGGGGGGCTCAACGCGGGCCCAGCGAGCCCCGGTACGCTGGTGCTGGCCCATGCCGCCGGTGCGGAGGGGGCGCGCGTGGGCCTGGGGGGCGACATCCGCATAGCGCGTAACGGCTACGCGGTGCTTCCGCATGCAAGCCCCTATCGCTGGAACCGTATCGAGCTGGACCCGAGTGGACTGCCGCTCGACGTCTCTGTGGCACGGACCTCGCAACAGGTCGCGCCCACGGCTGGCAGCATCGCGCCAGTAACGTTCGATGTACGTCGCGATCGCGTGTTGTTCATCGATGCCGTCGACTGGCTGGGCCGCCCGCTGCCCTTCGCGACCGTGATTCACGACGAGCAGGGACGGGCCGTGGGTGCGGTAGGTCAAGGCAGTGTGATCCAGCTGCGCGGCGCGCAGACACGTGGCGTACTGACCGCCCGAGTCGACGGCCGGGCTCTCTGCCGGCTTGTCTATGAACTCCCTGAAACCCCCGATACACACGGGCTGGAATGGATCCAGGCCACCTGTACGCATACGGGGTCCATGGATTGAATTCTTCTTTTCTTCAACTCCTCTTTGAAAGGACTGCGTCATCATGTATTTCCGTACTCTTGCTTCTTGCCTCGTTGTGACAGGTGCCGGCGCGTGTGTCGTCCTGCCTGCGCCTGCGAGCGCGGCTACCCTGACCATCAGCGGTCAACTGCGGGCGGGCACCTGCTCGCTGAACGTGCCTGCGGTGACGCTCCCGGCCATGCCGGCCAATACACTGAAGGAAGGCGACAACAGCCTGGTCGAAGTCGATCTCGCGTTGACGGGTTGTGTGGGCGTCAAGAAGGCCACCCTCACGTTCGAGGGCACCGCCGCTCAGAACGACGGCGATCGCTGGCAGAACACCGGCGCTGCCGAAGGGGTGTCCTTGTCGCTGCTGAAAGAGAAAACTGGAACCACCTACATCAAGAAGGGCGATACCCAGGTGCTGACAGTGGCCGCGGACAAGGCCACCTTCCCGATGCGCGCCGGCTACTTCTACACGAAAGGTTCCGCTCTGGCGGCCGGCACGGTGGCTGCCAGCATCACGATTACTGCGGCGTATGAATGATGACGGGTAGCGAGCGTTGGCTGCCTGATCCTGCATACTTCAACCAGACCATTCCAGTACGTAGCCCCGTGCATCTCTACCGGCGATGCATCGCATCCTTCAGCACCGGCGGGAAGGCTGCGGCCACGACTGCCTGCGACTGACTCCCGCGGGAGCACTACGTGGTCGGCGGCAACACCTTGCCCGGGTTGAGAATCCCATCCGGATCCAGCGCAGACTTGATCGCGCGCATCGCCAGCAACGTTTCCGGGGTAAAGGCCTGTGCCATGAATCCACGCTTGGCCAGGCCGATGCCATGCTCGCCGGAGAGCGTGCCCTCCAATGACAGCGTCAAGGCGAAGATCCGCGGCAGCGCGGCCTGCGCGCGCGCATTCTCATCCACATCGTCCGGGTGATACAGGATGTTGACGTGCAGGTTGCCGTTGCCGGCGTGCCCGAAGGTCACGATGGTCAGATCGAACTCGGCCGCCAGTGCCTGCACCCCGCTCACCAGCGCCGGAATGCGTGACACCGGCACCACCACGTCTTCGTTGATCTTGCCCGGCGCGATGCTGCGCAGCGCAGGTGAAAGTGCCTTGCGCGCCGCCCACAGCTTTTCCCGCGCGGCGCCTTCCATCGCCACGTCCAAGGCCAGCATGCCTTCGCCTTCGGCTGCGTTGGCCAAGGCCTGCAGCAGGTAGGGCAGGGTGTCATGGTCGCCATCGGCTTCGATCAGCAGCATCGCGCCGGCGTCCGGCACGTCGGCGCCGTTGAGCCGCAGCAACTGCAGGCTGCGGGCATCCATGAACTCCAGCCGCGTCGGCACCACGGGCTGCCCCATCACCCGCGACACCGCCTGCGCGGCAGCGTCGGCATCGCGATACAGCACGCGCAGCCCTGCCTGGGCCACCGCCACCGGGGTCAGCTTCAGGGTCGCTTCCACGATGATCGCCAGCGTGCCTTCACTGCCCACCAGCAGGTGGGTCAGGTCGTAACCGGTGGCATCCTTGGTATAGGCGCCACCGCAGCGGATCAGATCGCCATTGCCGGTCACCGCCACCAGCCCGAGCACGTTGTCGCGGCTGGTGCCGTACTTCACCGCGCGCGGCCCACCCGCGTTGCAGGCCAGGTTGCCGCCGATGCTGCAGATGTCCGCACTGGACGGGTCGGGCGCCCAGAACAGGCCGTGTGGGGCCAGTGCCTGCTGCAGATCGCCGTTGAGTACCCCGGGCTCCACCACGGCGCAGCGATCGCCCGGACGGATGGAGAGGATCTGGTTCATGCGCGCCAGTGACAACACGATGCTGCCCTGCAGGGGGACCGCGGCCCCGGTGGTGCCGGTGCCTGCGCCGCGCGCGACCAACGCCACGCGATGCGCGCGGCAGGCACTGACGATGGCCTGTACCTGTTCGCGGGTGGACGGCAACGCCACCGCGAGCGGCCGCTGGCGGCGCCACGAATTGTCCTGCGCGTTGGCATCCAGTGCGGTGGCATCGGTGCGCCAGCCGTCGGTGCCGAGCAGCAGTGACAGGTCGGCAGCCAGCGTGGCGGGCAGTTCGGTGTTCATCGTGATTCCAGCAGAAGCAAAGAAGGGGTGCGCTCAGCTGTCCAGCCGGAACGCATCGCGCAGCCACTGCAGGCGCGGCGGGTCACCGCTGGCCTGCACCACGTCGAAGCGGCACGGCTGCTCGCACAGCGCCGGATGCGCCTGCAGGTACAGCTGCGCGGCCAGTACCAACCGCTGCTGCTTGCGGCTGTCCACCGAGGCGGCGGCACCGCCGAAGTCCGCGCGTGCGCGGTAGCGCACTTCGACGAACACCACCGTGCCGCCATCGTTCATCACGCGGTCCAGCTCGCCGCCGCGGAAGTTCACGTTGCGATCCAGTACCTGCAGGCCGGCCGCGCACAGCAGGCGCTCGGCGGCCGCTTCGACCGCCGCCCCTCGCCGGGCCCTGTCAGTTGGCATTGGCGATCGGCATCGGCCGGCCGCCGCTGAAGGTCGACCACGCCGGCACGCGCAGGATGTTGCCACCGCCGTCCAGGTACAAGGTGCCGGTGGCGCCGGACAGCCCGCCCTGGGCGGCCAGCGATTCCATGTACGCGCTGATCTTCCAGGCATCGAAACCAAAGGCGAACAGCCGGCCGGCCGCACCGCGTGCGCTGGGCAGCATCTGGCCGGCGGTACCGGCGCTGGGCAGGCCGGCCACGCCGCGCACGTTCCAGGCTTCGTTCGGATAGATGATGCCGTCCAGCGCCACGTCTTCTTCCGGCTTGCCGCTGCCCACGGTCAGCTGCGAGGTACCCACGCGGGTGCCGCCGCCGACGCCGGCGAGGGCAAGCTGCGGCGCCAGCTGGCGGGCCTGCGGGGCACGCACCGCCAGCAGCACGCCATCGGCCTGCCCGGCTGCGCGCAGGCGCGCGCTGATGTCCCCCACGGGGTCGGCCACCCCGATGGTGGCCAGCACCTGGCCGCCGCGCTGGGTGAAGCGTTCGGCGAACGCGGCTGCGGTGCGGCGGCCGGTGTCATCACTGCTGTGCAGCACGATCACCTTGGCGCGTTCGCGGCCACGCAGGTATTCGGCGGCCATCACCCCATCGTCTTCCGGCGCCAGCGAGAAGCCCGCGCTGCCGGCCGGCGGCGCATCCTTGCCGCGGTTCAGCGCCAGCACCGGTACCGGCAACTGGGCGCGGCCGTAGACGGCATCCACTTCGTCGCGGCCCAAGGGGCCGACGATGAAATCCACGCCGCTGGCCACGGCCCGGTCGTAGGCCGACAGGGCGCCGGCCGGGGTCCCGGCGGTGTCGATGAAATCAATCTCCGGCTTGCGCCGGGTTTCACCGTAGTAACCGGTCAGCAGGCCATCGCGCACCGGCTGTGCGGCCGTGGCGAGGCGGCCGCTCAATGGCAGCAGCACGGCCAGTTTCACCGGCGGCCGGTAGCCGTCGCTCATCGCCGGCGGACGCTTGCTGGTGTCGAACTGGGCGCTGGCCGCGTCGCGGTCGAACGGACGCGGCAGCGACATGCCGCGCGCGATCAAGGCGCGGCCGGCGAAGTTGTACAGCGGATCATTGGCCGGCAGAGCCGCCGCGCGCGACTGCAGCGTGGCGTCGTCCAGCGTACCGAGCAGGCCGACGATGGCCGCCTGGTTGTCCGTACGGGGTTTGCCTGCCAACCCGACATGCGCACGGGCACGCTCCTGGGCGGCACCGAAGTTGTCGCCGGTGGCCTGCAGCGCAGCGGCGCGGGCCAGCTGCCAGCGCGATGCCAGCGCCGGCAGCAGCTCGGTGGACGGTTCGGACAGCGCGGCCAGCGCCTGCGTGGGTTGCTTGTCGGCAAGTGCCAGTTCGGCGGTGGTCAGCAGGTAGCGCTGGCGGCTGGCGGCGGACAGCTGCCGCGGCTGCAGCTGGGACATCAGGCTGCGCGCGCGCGTCGCATCGCCGGCTTCGTGCCAGGCAAAGGCAGCGTCGGCCAGCGCGTTGCTGCGTGCGGCGCCACGCAGGGTGCCGGCCAGGCTTTCCAGCTGCATGGCGGCATCGCGTGGACGGCCTTGTTCAATCAGCAGCAGGGCCTGGCTCTGGGCCGGTGACTCCGGTGCACTGGTCAGGCTGGTGGTGGCGCAGCCGGCCAGCAACAGCAGCGACAACGACAGGGCGGAGATCCGGACGACAGGCTTGTTCATGATCGGGTCCATGCAGGAGGGGCAGCGGCGTTGGCCGGGTACACGCTAGGATTCTACCCTTGACCTTGGAGTGCCGCTGAAATGACCGTTGCCACGCTGTATGTCGTTGCCACCCCGATCGGCAACCTCGCCGACCTGAGCCCACGCGGGCAGGAGGTGCTGCGCACGGTGGCGGCGATCTGTGCCGAAGACACCCGGCGCACCGGCCAGCTGCTGTCCCATTTCGGCATCTCCCAACCGCTGGTGGCCCTGCACGACCACAACGAAGAGGTGCTGGCGCAGCGCATCGTGGCCCGCCTGCAGGCCGGCGAGTCACTGGCGCTGGTCAGCGATGCCGGGACCCCGCTGGTCAGCGATCCGGGCTTCCGGCTGGTGCGCGCGGCGCGCCAGGCCGGGATCCGGGTCAGCCCGGTGCCCGGTGCGTGCGCGGCCATTGCCGCACTCAGCGTGGCCGGCCTGCCCAGTGATCGCTTCACCTTCGAAGGCTTCCTGCCGGCCAAGGCCAGCGGACGTCGCGATCGGCTGCAGGGCCTGGCCGGGGAACTGCGCACGATGGTGTTCTACGAATCCTCGCACCGCATCACCGAGTCGCTGGCCGACATGGCCGCGGTCTTCGGCGGCGAGCGGCCGGCGGTGCTGGCGCGTGAGCTGACCAAGCTGTTCGAAACGGTGCTCGACGGTGACCTGCACAGCCTGCAGCAGCAGGTGGATGCCGACGAGAACCAGCGCAAGGGCGAGTTCGTGGTGATGGTGCAGGGCGCCGCCGATGACGAGCAGGCACAGCTGGCCCAAGGCCGTCGCGTGTACGCCACCCTCAGCGAGCACCTGCCGCCGTCCACCGCGGCCAAGCTGGCGGCCGAGCTGACCGGTGCCCCGCGCAAGGCGCTGTACGGCAGCTGATCATCGCGCCCCCGGAAATGGGCGGATGTGGGAGAATGCACGCGGCGGAGTCGGCCAGACAGTCGCGTCATCCTTCGGGATGCCGAGGAAAGTCCGGGCTCCATAGGGCAAGGTGCCAGGTAACGCCTGGGCGGCGCAAGCCGACGGAAAGTGCAACAGAAAGATACCGCCGAACGGCCTTCGGGCGCGTGGCAAGGGTGAAATGGTGCGGTAAGAGCGCACCGCGAGTCTGGCAACAGACCGGTACGGCAAACCCCACCTGGAGCAAGACCAAATAGGGACCTCATGGCGCGGCCCGCGTCGGGTCCGGGTAGGTTGCTTGAGCGTTGCGGTGACGTAACGCCTAGAGGAATGACTGTCCACGACAGAACCCGGCTTATCGGCCGGCTCCGCCACCTTCCATCGCATTCGCCGCGCCCCCTTTGCCAAAGGGGGCTTTGGGCCCCGTGCGTTATTGGAAACCGAGCTGATCCTGGCCCAGGGCCACGCCCTGCGGGCCGAACCGTCGTTCGTGGATGGCACCCCGCCCATCGTGGTCGATCAGGATGAGGGTGCTGGAGCGGGTGCCGTAGTCGTCGCCACGGATGAAGGCCGGGCTGAGCCAGCGTTCCCGTTCCAGTCCGATCCCGGTGTCCGGCAGCTCAGCATCGGCAGGCCGGTGCTCATCGGCCAAGGCCGTCCACAAGGGCTCCAGTGACGAGGTGTCGCTATTGGTCCACGCCCCAAGCGCATCCATCAGTCGTCGCGTCTTCGGCCAAGGCGCGTCCAGCGCGCCATTGGACAGGCCGTGGATGCCGGCTGCCAGCTGCTGTTGTCCGGGCGGATGGTTGCCGAGGAACTGCACGGACTGCGCGTCTGCCAGCAGCAGGTTGAACGGGGCGTACGTTGCGGCAACGCGCGACAGCCGATCGGCGTGCACGGCTGCCGCTGCGCTGCCGCGCAGGTAATCGGCTACCAGCGCGCCGCGCGATGGCCCGGCCTGCGACGCCAGCGGATCGCGGACGTTGGTGACCACCGCCATCCGCGCGCCCGTACCGACGCCTGCCCACCCGCCGCCTGAGCGAAGGTCGCGCCCGCCCATCACCTGCGGCGCGTCGGCCCAGCGGGACAGCGCGGCGGTTGGACGCGCGTGGAACTCATCGCGGTTACCGATCATCACCAGCCGCCAGCGCGGGTGGTGCAGCCAGGACAGGGCAAGCAGGCACATGCCTCGCATTGTGCTGTTTTGCGCAGTCGCCTGCTACGGAATCGGGACGCTCAATGAATGCGCGGGAGCGACTTCACACCCTCTGCACACCCATGAACTTCGGCGAAATCTGAAAATTTGAGACGAAACAGCCACTTGTGGATAAGCCTTGAACAAGTCTCTAAAGATCGCTGCAAGCTATTGATGAGACAGGTGATTTTCTTGTCCAAAAGTTGTTGACAACCCTTTGACCGCTGATAAGGTGGGCAACAGAGGGAAAACCGGGTCTTTTGTGGTTTTTCGTGGTTCAATGTTTCATCACGCTGAAGGAAAGGTGCACGCGTCGTGTTTCAGGGCGAGACGGCCATCACAGTTGACGATAAAGGGCGCATGGCGGTTCCAACCGTTCATCGCGACCTCGTCGCGCGCGTGAGCAACAACCGCCTGGTCCTGACCTACAACCCGTTCGAATCCGGCTGCCTCTGGCTGTATGCCGAATCGGAGTGGGAGCGCGTCCGTGACGACGTCATGGCCAAGCCGAACACCCAGCGGGTGGTACGCCTGCTGCAGCAGAAACTGGTCGGTTCGGCCGCACATCTGGAGCTGGACGGCAATGGCCGCATCAGCATCCCCGCCAGCCACCGCGGCGCGGTGGGTATCGAAAAAAAGGCGGTATTGCTGGGCATGGGTGACAAATTTGAACTGTGGAGCGAGCAGGCACACCGCGCATTGATCCAGCAGACGTTGTCTGACGAGGATCTGGGCGATGGGCTTCTCGATCTGAAATTGTGAGCCGGGGTGCCCGGGTGCGCGGAACAGCGCAGACCGGTCACCTCCCGGTGTCGCAGTCGCCGGCGGGTCATCTGCCGGTGCTGTACACCCAGGTCCTTGAAGGCCTGAGGGTGATCGAAGACGGAACCTACCTGGACGGCACGTTTGGACGTGGCGGTCATGCCCGTGGCGTGCTGGAGCAGCTCGGCGAGGGCGGCCGCCTGTTGGTGATGGACAAGGATCCTGATGCGATCGCCGTGGCCGAGCGCGACTTCGCGCCGGACCCGCGCGTGTCGATTTTCCGTGGCAGCTTCGCCCAGCTGCTGCAGTGGGACCAGACGGCCGCCGGCCTGGATGGGGTGCTGTTCGATCTGGGCGTTTCGTCGCCGCAGCTGGATGTCGCCGAGCGCGGTTTCAGCTTCGGCAAGGACGGCCCGCTGGACATGCGGATGGATCCGGACAGCGGTGAGAGTGCGGCGCAATGGCTGGCACGCGCGGACGACACCGAGATCGCCGACGTGCTGTGGACCTATGGCGAAGAGCGCCAGAGCCGCCGCATCGCCCGCGCGCTGGTCGCCCGCCGGCAGAAGCAGCCTTTCACCCGCACCGCCGAACTGGCCGAGGCGATCGCCTCGGTGATGCCGCGCGGCAAGGACAAGATTCATCCTGCCACCCGCAGCTTCCAGGCCATCCGCATCCATATCAACCGCGAGCTGGCCGATCTCGAGGCCGGCCTGGATGCGGCCGTGCAACGGCTCAAGCCGGGTGGCCGGCTGGCCGTGATCAGCTTCCATTCGCTGGAAGACCGCATCGTCAAGCAATACATGAACCGGTTGGCCAAAGCGCCTCCGAGCAATCGTCGCCTGCCCGAGCAGCAGGTCTTCGTGCCTACGCTGGACCTCATCGGCGGGGCCATCAAGGCCAATGACGACGAACTGTCCGGCAACCCGCGCGCCCGCAGTGCGGTGCTGCGCGTGGCGCAGAAGCGCGAGGTCGCCGGATGAGCCGGTTGATCCTGATCGTGCTGCTGGCCTGCACGGTCGCTTCGGCGATCGGGGTGGTGTTCGTGCGCCATCGCCATCGCCAGACCTTCATCGAGCTGGCCCGTGCCGAGCGCGTGCGCGATGAGTTGAACATCGAATTCGGCCGGCTGCAGCTGGAACAGGCGACCCTGGCCGAGGCCAACCGGGTCGACCAGGTGGCGCGTGAAAAACTCGGCATGAAGTTCCCGGAAGCCGCCGACGTGGTGGTGGTCCGCCCATGAACAAGACCGGTCGCAACCGTCCCCGCAATGCCTTCAACCTGCGCCAGCGGCTGCGTTGGGTCGCGCTGGCGCTGGGCCTGTGCTCGGTGTCGCTGGTGGGTCGTGCCGCCTACGTGCAGTTGATCAACAGCGATTTCTACCAGCGCCAGGGCGAGGCACGCTACCTGCGCGAACTGCCGATCAAGACCTCGCGCGGGATGATCACCGACCGCAACGGCGAGCCGGTGGCGGTCTCCACGCCGGTCGCTTCGATCTGGGTCAACCCGCAGGAACTGCTGCGCACGCCGGACCGCATTCCGGAGCTGGCCACTGCGCTGGGCCTTTCGGTGGACGACCTGAGCAGCCGCCTGAGCCAGAAGGCGGACAAAGAATTCATGTACCTGCGTCGCCGCATCAACCCGGACGATGCGGAGAAAGTGGTCGCGCTGAAGATCCCCGGTGTTGCCGCACAGCGCGAGTTCCGCCGCTTCTACCCGCAGGGTGAGGCGATGGCGCACGTGCTCGGCTTCACCAACATCGATGACCGCGGCCAGGAAGGGCTGGAGCTGGCCTTCGACGAATGGCTGCGCGGCGAAGCCGGTGCCAAGCGGGTGATCCGCAACCGCAAGGGCGAAACGGTGGAAAGCGATCTGTTGCGCGCCGCCACGCCGGGCAAGGACCTCACGCTCAGCATCGACCGGCGGATCCAGTTCCTGGCCTACCGCGAACTGCGCAACGCGCTGATCGCCAACAAGGCAGCGGGCGGCTCGATCGTGATCATGGACGTGGCCACCGGCGAAGTACTGGCGATGGTCAACCTGCCGACCTACAACCCCAATTCTCTGGATGGCGCGGTGCCGGACACGCGCCGCAACCGCGCGGTGACCGACCTGGTCGAGCCGGGCTCGACGATGAAGCCGCTGACCATCGCCTCGGCGCTGCAGGCCGGCGTGGTCACCAAGGACACGATCATCGACACCAACCCCGGCTACATGTCGCTGGGGCGTTACACCATCCGCGACGTGCCGCGTAACAACGGCGTGCTCAACGTCACCGGCGTGATCACCCGCAGCTCGAACGTCGGCGCGGCCAAGGTCGTGGCCAAGATGACCGACCAGGTGTTCTACGATTCGGTGCACAACTTCGGCTACGGCAGCCGCCCCGGGAGTGGCTTCCCCGGTGAATCCGGTGGTGTGCTGCCGCGCCCGGCGCGCTGGAGCGGCTCGTCCAAGACCACCATGTCCTACGGTTACGGCCTGTCGGTGACCCCGCTGCAGATCGCCACTGCGTATTCGGCGCTGGGCAACGGCGGCCGGCTGATTCCGCCGACCTTCGTCAAGGGCCAGCACAACGAGGCGCGCCAGGTGGTCGATGCGGAAGTCGCCAAGGAAGTGGTGGCGATGATGGAAACCGTGGTCACCCAGGGCGGCGCCAAGCAGGCTGCGGTACTCGGCTACCACGTGGCCGGCAAGACCGGCACCGCACGCAAGGCCGGCCCCGGCGGCTACGAACGCGGCCATTACAACGCGCTGTTCGCCGGCGTGGTGCCGGCCAGCAACCCGCGCTTCGCCACGGTGATCGTCATCAACGATCCGCAGGCCGGCAAATACTACGGCGGGCTGGTCTCGGCGCCGGTGTTCCACAACGTGATGGACGGTGCGCTGCGCCTGATGGACGTGCCGCCGGACGACATCCAGTCCTGGCTGACGGCGCAGCAGTCGGGCAAGACCGGGCATTCTGCTTCGGTGCTGCCGACGCCACCGGCCGATGCCGTGCTGCCCGCCGATGCCGCCGCTGAATTCGACGCCGCGTTGCCGACGGCCGCGCAGGCCCCCGCGCCTTCCCCCGCACCGACGGGAGGCACGCAATGAGCCGTTCCATGCTGCTTTCAAGCCTGCTTCCCGATGTGGCCCTGGCAGGCCGCGACGTGACCATCACCGGCCTGGTGATGGACAGCCGCGCAGTCTGTGCAGGCGATGCCTTCGTGGCGATCGCCGGCTTTGGCGCGCATGGCCTCGGCTTCGTCGAGCAGGCGCGTGGCGCGGGTGCGTCGGCGATCCTGTTCGAACCACCAGCGCCGCAGGAGCTGCCCGCACCGGCTGACGCCATCGCCGTGCCCGGGCTGCGCGCGCGCATGGGCGCGATGGCCGACCAGTTCCACGGCGCGCCATCGCGCGCGATGCGCATGGTCGGGGTGACCGGCACCAACGGAAAGACCTCCACCGTGCAGCTGCTGGCCCAGGCCTGGCACCTGCTGGGCACCCGCAGCGGCAGCATCGGCACCCTCGGCGCCGGGCTGTTCGGCGATGTGCAGCCGACCGGCTTCACCACCCCGCTGGTGCTGCAGATGCACGCCCTGCTGGCCGAGCTGCGTGATGCCGGCGCACAGGCGGTAGCGATGGAAGTCAGTTCGCACGCGCTCGACCAAGGCCGCGTGGACGCCGTGCACTATGACGTGGCGGTGTTCACCAACCTCACCCGCGACCATCTGGATTACCACGGCGACATGGACACCTACGGCGCAGCGAAGGAGCGGTTGTTCCACCGCCCTGGCCTGCGTGCCTCGGTGGTCAACCTCGACGATGGCTTCGGCCGCGAACTGCACGCGCGCCTGCCGGCCGGCCAGCAGGCGATCGGCGTGAGTTCACGCGATGCGGCTGGCGCTGCGGTGCGTGCGCGCGACATCGTACTGGACGGGCAGGGGCTGGCCTTCGCCCTGCAGATCGACGAACACAGCGCTGACGTACGCTCGCCGCTGCTCGGTCGCTTCAACGTGGACAACCTGTTGGCCGTGGCCGGCACCCTGCATGCGCTGGGCCATCCGCTGGCCACCATCGCGGGCGTGCTGGGCCAGCTGCAGCCGATCCATGGGCGGATGAACCGCCTTGGCGGCGCGGCGGGCGAGCCCACCGTGGTCATCGATTACGCACATACCCCGGATGCGCTGGAACAGGCATTGTCCAGCCTGCGCGGCCACGTCGCCGGCCAGCTGGCCTGCGTGTTCGGCTGTGGTGGCGAGCGTGATGCAGGCAAGCGCCCGCAGATGGCCGCGATCGCCGAACGCCTGGCCGACCGGGTCACCGTGACCGACGACAACCCGCGCGGCGAAGACGGTGACCGCATCGTGGCCGACATCCTCGCAGGCTTCGCTGACGCGTCTTCCGTGGTGGTGCAGCGTGACCGCGCACGCGCCATCGGCGCTGCGGTAGCCGCGGCAGGCCACGGCGATATCGTGCTGGTCGCCGGCAAGGGCCATGAGCCCTACCAGGAAATCAACGGCGTCCGCCATGCCTTCGATGACACCGACGTGGCCGCCGCCGCGCTGGCGTCACGTGCGCACGGGGAGGGGGTGGCATGAGGCGCACCCTGCTTTCGCTGATCGCGCACTGGGCCGGCGGCGAGATCCATGGCGACGACGTCGCCATCGATGCCATCAGCAACGACACCCGCCAGATGAGCCCCGGCAGCCTGTACGTGGCGCTGCGCGGGGAGCGCTTCGACGGGCACGATTTCGGCACCGATGCGCAGGCCCGCGGCGCCAGCGCGCTGCTGGTTGAACGCCTGCTGCCGCTGAACCTGCCACAGGTGCTGGTAGCCGACAGCGAGCTGGCCCTGGCCCGCATCGCCGCTGGCATGCAGCGCGACCGCAGTACCGGCGTGTTCGCCATCACCGGCAGCAACGGCAAGACCAGCGTCAAGACGCTGCTGCTGGATATCCTGCGCCAGCATGCACAGGTCGAACACAAGGTCGTGCATGCCAACCCGGGCAACTTCAACAACGAGATCGGCCTGCCGCTGGCGGTGATCGCAGCGCCGGAAGATGCCGACTTCGCGGTCTATGAAATGGGCGCCGGCAAGCCCGGGGACATCGCCTACCTGACCGACATCGTGCGTCCGCGCTGGTCGCTGGTGAACAACATCGCCGCCGCGCACCTGGAACGCATGGGCAGCCTGCAGGGCGTGGCCAGCACCAAGGGTGCGATCTACGCTGCGTTGCCGGCCGATGGCGTGGCGGTGATCAACGCCGACGACGCCTTCGCGCCCTGGTTCGAGCAGCATTTCATCGGTACCCCACCGCGTTGCGGTGTGCTGCGTTTCGGCCTGGACCACAGCGCGGACGTGTCCGCCTCGGCAATTCGCTTCGACGCCGCGGGCAGCCACTTCCTGCTGCACACGCCGGCAGGCAAGGCGGAGGTAACGCTGCCGCTGCCGGGTCGCCACAACATCGGCAATGCACTGGCCGCAACCGCATTGGCACTGGCGGCGGGCATTCCGCTGCCGCAGATCGTGGCCGCGCTGGCGGTGACCGAACCGGTGCCGGGACGGCAGATCGCCCACCGCCTGCCCAACGGCGCGGTGCTGGTGGATGACAGTTACAACGCCAATCCCGGTTCGTTGGCGGCGGCGATCGATGCGCTGGCCAGCAGCGGCCAGGACGCCTGGCTGGTGCTGGGTGACATGCGCGAACTCGGCCCGGAGGCGGTGGCACTGCATGCGCAGGCCGGCCAGCGCGCGCGCCAGGGCGGCATCAAGCGCCTGTATACGCTGGGGCCGCTCAGCGCTGCCGCGTCGGCTGCATTCGGCGACGGTGGTCGGCATTTCGAAACCCATGACGCACTGGCGCGCGCGCTGCAGGACGACCTCCGGGCCGGCGTGCGCTGCCTGGTCAAGGGATCCCGTGGCAGCGCCATGGACAAGATCGTGAAAGCGCTGCTCGCGCAAGGAGAGGAAGCCCCCCATGTTGTATGAACTGGCTCGATGGTTGCAGCAGCTGGAGAGCTCGTTCGGGCTGTTCAACTACCAGACGTTCCGCGCCATCCTGGCGGCGTTGACGGCGCTGTTCCTGTCGCTGTGGATGGGTCCTGCGGTGATCCGCCGGCTGGCCCAGTTCAAGGGTGGCCAGCCGATCCGCACCGATGGCCCGCAGACCCACTTCGCCAAGGCCGGCACGCCGACCATGGGCGGCTCGCTGATCCTGCTGACCGTCACCCTGGCGGTGCTTGCCTGGGCCGACCTGAGCAACCGCTACGTGTGGCTGGTGCTGGCGGTGATGATCTGCTTCGGCGCCATCGGCTGGTACGACGACTGGATCAAGATCGTGCGCCGCGACCCCAACGGCCTGAAGTCGCGCTACAAGTACCTGCTGCAGTCGATCTTCGGCCTGGCCGCCGGCCTGTTCCTGTACTTCACCGCCGACGTGCCGTCCGCGCTGACCTTCTACATCCCGATGTTCAAATCGGTGGCGCTGCCGCTGGCCGGCATCAGCTTCGTGGCCATCGCCTACTTCTGGATCGTCGGGTTCTCCAACGCGGTCAACCTGACCGACGGCCTGGACGGCCTGGCGATCATGCCCACCGTGCTGGTGGCCTGCGCGCTGGGCGTGTTCGCCTATGCATCGGGCAACGTGGTGTTCTCCAACTACCTGCAGATCCCGCAGATCCCGGGCGCGGGCGAGCTGGTGATCATCTGCGCGGCGATCGCCGGCGCCGGCCTCGGCTTCCTGTGGTTCAACACCTATCCGGCCATGGTGTTCATGGGTGACATCGGCGCACTGGCGCTGGGCGCGGTGCTGGGCACCATCGCAGTGATCGTGCGCCAGGAACTGGTGCTGGTGATCATGGGCGGCGTGTTCGTGGTTGAAACGCTGTCGGTGATGATCCAGGTCGCCTCGTTCAAACTGACCGGCAAGCGGGTGTTCCGCATGGCCCCCATCCACCACCACTTCGAACTGAAGGGCTGGCCGGAGCCGCGCGTGATCGTGCGCTTCTGGATCATCTCGGTGGTGCTGGTGCTGGTTGGCCTGGCCACGTTGAAGGTGCGCTGATGAATGACCTGTCGCGCCAGGCAACACGCCTTGAAGCCATCGGAGGCCACTTCGACAAGTGGCTGCTCGGCGCGATCATCGCGCTGACCGGGCTGGGCGTGGTGATGGTCGCGTCCAGTTCGATCGCGCTGATGAGCAGCCCGTTCTACTACCTCAACCGCCACCTGATCTTCCTGGCCGTGGGCATCGTGCTGGCCGGGCTGGCCATGCGTACCGAACTGAAAACCATCGAGCAGTACAACCAGCTGCTGCTGCTGGGCTGCTTCGCGTTGCTGATCGTGGTGTTCATCCCCGGCCTCGGCAGCAGCGTCAACGGCGCCCGGCGCTGGATCAACCTGGGCGTCTCCAAATTCCAGACCGTCGAAGCGGTCAAGGTGCTGTACATCGTGTGGCTGTCCAGCTACCTGGTGCGCTTCCGCGACGAGGTCAACGCCACCTGGCCGGCGATGCTCAAGCCCCTCGGCGTGGCCGGCGCGCTGGTGGTGCTGATGCTGCTGCAGCCCGACTTCGGTTCGTCCACCCTGCTGCTGGCGATCACCGCCGGCATGCTGGTGCTGGGCGGGGTCAACATGCCGCGCATGTCCATGCCGATCATCTTCGGCATGATCGGCATGACCGCGCTGGCGATCTTCGAACCCTACCGCATGCGCCGCATCACCTCCTTCCTGGATCCGTGGGCTGACCAGCAGGGCGACGGCTACCAGCTGTCCAACGCGCTGATGGCCGTGGGCCGCGGCGAGTGGACCGGTGTCGGCCTGGGCAACTCGGTGCAGAAGCTGTACTACCTGCCCGAAGCGCATACCGATTTCATCTTCTCGGTGACCGCCGAAGAGCTGGGCTTCATCGGCACCTGCCTGATCGTGGCGCTGTATGCGCTGCTGGTGGGGCGCACGATGTGGCTGGGCATGCGCTGCGTGGAAATGAAGCGCCACTTCTCCGGCTACATCGCCTTCGGCATCGGGCTGTGGATCAGCATGCAGAGCTTCGTCTCGATCGGTGTCAACCTGGGCATCCTGCCGACCAAGGGCCTGACGCTGCCGTTGATTTCGTCCGGCGGCTCCAGCGTGCTGATGACCTGCGTGGCGATGGGCCTGCTGCTGCGCGTTTCCTATGAACTGGACCGCGCCGAGCGCCGCCATGCGGTGCGCATGGGCGGTGGCGACGATGCAAGCGAAGAGGTGGTGCGCGCACCGGGCGGCGCCGCGCCCGCGGTCGTTCCGGGACGCGTGGCCAACGTCGCCAGCAGCCAGGAAACGAGCCCGGATGCACCGGCGCGGGCAACCGCCCCGCGTGGCACCAGCCGCCTGCAGACCCGCATCGAACCGACCTTCGGGAGGTTGTCATGAGTGCGCGCGCTCCTGCCGACCGTCCTGTGATGATCCTGGCCGGTGGCACCGGCGGGCATATCTTCCCCGGCCTGGCCGTGGCCCGCGTGCTGCGTGCGCGTGGCGTCCCGGTGACCTGGCTGGGTGCGGTCGGGCAGATGGAAACGCGTCTGGTGCCGCAGCATGACGTGCCGATCGACACGCTGGACATCGCCGGCCTGCGCGGCAAGGGCAAGCTGGCGCTGCTGGGCGCGCCGTGGCGACTGCTGCGCGCGATCCGCCAGGCCGGCTTCATCCTGCGTGACCGCCATCCGCGTGCGGTCATTGCATTCGGCGGTTATGCCTCCGGCCCCGGTGGCTTGGCCGCGCGCCTGCACGGCCTGCCGCTGCTGGTGCACGAACAGAACCGTGCACCGGGCATGACCAACCGCTTCCTGTCGCGCTTCGCGCAGCGCGTGCTGACCGGTTTCCCCGGCAGCTTCGCCGCGCGCGAAGAGGCCGTCGGCAACCCGGTCCGTGCCGAGATCGCAGCCATCGCGCCGCCTGAACAGCGCTTCGCCGGCCGCAGCGGTCCCCTCCGCGTGCTGGTGGTGGGCGGCAGCCAGGGCGCGCGCGCGCTCAACACCGGCGTGCCACAGGCCATCGCCGCGCTGGGCGCGGCCTACCCGGTGACGGTGCGCCACCAGAGCGGCGAGAAGATGCATGGCGAGGCCGTGGAGGCCTACGCCAAGGCCGGCGTCGAGGCGGAGATCACGCCCTTCATCGCCGACATGGCCGACGCCTTTGCGTGGGCGGACGTGGTGGTGTGCCGTTCCGGTGCGTCTACCCTGGCCGAGCTGTGCGCGGTCGGCGTGGGCAGTGTACTGGTGCCGTTCCCGGCCGCCGTCGACGACCACCAGACCCGCAATGCCGAGTATCTGGTCGAGCGCGATGCCGCCGTGCTGTTGAAGCAGGGCGACGCGCTGGTCACCGGCATCACGTCACTGTTGCGTGAACTATCCGAAAATCCCGCCCGCCGCATGCAGATGGCGAAAGCCGCACGTGCGCTGGCCAAGGTCGATGCCGCAGAGCGCATCGCCGACATCATCCTCGAGGAAGCTGTATGAACAACGTGCCGCGCCACCGCGCCGACACCCCGCGGAGCTGCGCATGATCCGCCGCCTGCACGACACCAACGACCTGGTGCGCGCCTTCCCGCGCGTGCATTTCGTGGGCATCGGTGGCACCGGCATGAGCGGTATCGCCGAAGTGATGCTGACGCTGGGCTACGAAGTGTCCGGCTCGGACAACGCCGATAACACCGCGACCCGCCGCCTGGCCGGCCTTGGCGCGCGCATCATGCGCGGCCACTCGGCCGCCAATGTGCTCGGCACCGATTGCGTGGTGGTGTCCAGCGCGATCCGCGACGACAACCCGGAACTGATGGAAGCGCGCAGCCAGCGCATCCCGATCATGCCGCGCGCGGCCATGCTGGCCGAACTGATGCGCTTCCGCCGCGGCATCGCGGTGGCCGGCACGCACGGCAAGACCACCACCACCAGCCTGACCGCGGCGGTGCTCAGCGAGGGCGGGCTGGATCCGACTTTCGTCATCGGCGGGCAGCTGCTGGCCGCCGGCGCCAACGCCAAGCTGGGCAGTGGCCAGTGGCTGGTAGCCGAGGCCGACGAAAGCGATGGCAGCTTCCTGCGCCTGAATCCGCTGATGTCGATCATCACCAACATCGATGCCGACCACCTGGAAAACTACGGCAACGATTTCGCCCGCGTGCAGGCGGCGTTTGCCGAATTCCTGCAGCGGCTGCCGTTCTACGGCCTGGCCGTGCTGTGCATCGATGATCCGGAAGTGGCCGCGTTGGCGGCGAAGACGCCGCGCCACGTGATGAGTTACGGGCTGAGTGATCACGCCGATGTGCGTGCGGAAAACGTGGTGCAGGAAGGCGCGCGGATGCGCTTCACCCTGCGCCTGCCGCAGGGCACCAGCCAGGAAGTGGTGCTGGCGTTGCCGGGCAAGCACAACGTGCTCAACGCGCTGGCCGCCGCCGCCGTCGGCTGGCAGCTGGGCGTGGCCCCGGATGCCATCGCGCGCGCGCTGGAAAGCTTCGCCGGCGTCGGTCGCCGCTTCAATGACCTGGGTGAAGTCACCACCGCCAGCGGTGCCAAAGTCCGCGTCATCGATGATTACGGCCACCATCCCAGCGAACTGGAGGCGGTGTTCGCCGCCGCCCGCGGTGGCTGGGCCGACAAGCGCCTGGTGGTGGCCTTCCAGCCGCATCGCTACAGCCGTACCCGCGACCAGTTCGACAAGTTCGCCGCGGTGCTGTCCAGCGTCGATGCGCTGGTACTGAGCGAGGTCTACCCGGCCGGCGAAGAGCCGATCGCAGGTGCCGATTCCGAAGCGCTGGCGCGTGCCATCCGCGCGCGCGGCCGCGGTGAACCGGTGGTGGTCGGCAAGGCCGCAGAGCTGGCGCACGTGCTGCCCGACGTGCTGCAGGACGGCGACCTGTTGTTGATGATGGGCGCGGGCGATATCGGCGCGGTGGCACAGCAGATCGCCAGCGAAGGCTTCAGCGTGGGGGCCCAGGCATGAGCGGCTTCACTTTCCCGGCGCTGCGCAGCACCGACCCGGCGGACTTCGGCCGCGTTGGCGTGCTGCTCGGTGGCACCTCGAGCGAGCGCGAAGTGTCGCTGGATTCCGGCCGCAATGTGCTCGAAGCACTGCAGGCGCGCGGCGTCAACGCGTTCGCCATCGATGGCATCCCGGCGCTGTCCAAGGCGCTGGTCGCCGGCGAGGTCGACCGGGTGTTCAACATCCTGCACGGCCATAACGGCGGGGGCGAGGACGGCATCGTGCAGGGCCTGCTGGAAGCCTTCGGCGTGCCGTACACCGGTTCGGACGTATTGGGCTCGGCGTTGAGCATGGACAAGATCCGCACCAAGCAGGTGTGGCTGTCCGTCGGCCTGCCCACCCCGCAGTACCGCAAGGTGACCGCCGCGGACGTACACGCGCAGGCCGCCGAGCTGGGCCTGCCGGTAGTGGTCAAGCCGGCCAACGAAGGCTCCAGCGTGGGCATCAGCCGGGTCTTCGACGACGCCGGCCTGGACGAAGCCGTAGCACTTGCCACGCGCTATGACGGCCAGCTGCTGATGGAACAGATGGTGGTCGGCGACGAGCTCACCGTCGGCATCCTCGGCGATGTCGCATTGCCGTCGATCCGCATCGTGCCGAAAGGCCAGTGGTACGACTACGAAGCCAAGTACAAGGCCGACGATACCCAGTACCTGTGCCCGGGCCTGGACGGCGCGGACGAACAGGAGATCCGTCGCCTCGCACTGGCCGCCTTCCGCGCCGCCGGCTGCCGGGGCTGGGGCCGGGTGGACGTGATGCGTGACCGCAGCACGGGCCGCCTGTTCCTGCTGGAAGTGAACACCGCCCCGGGCATGACCAGCCATTCGCTGGTGCCCAAGGCCGCCGGCCAGGCCGGTATCGGTTTCGAAGAACTGGTCTGGCGCGTGCTGGAACAGACCCTGGCCGATCCATCGCAGGAGAATCGCCACGCATGAACGCGGTGCTGCGCATCTTCGTCTGGCTGATCGCCCTGTCCGTGGTGGCACTGCCCGTGGTGGCCGTGCTCAACGGCTGGGTGGGCGCCGAACGCTGGCCGTTGGCCAAGCTGCGCGTGCACGGTGAGTTCAAGCGGGTGCCGGCTGAACAGCTGCAGAAGGTGCTGGTGCCGTATGCGCATGCCGGCTTCTTCGCGGTGCGCCTGCAGGATGCGCAGGACAGCATCGAGCGCCTGCCGTGGGTGGAAAGCGCCCGCGTGCGCAAGCAGTGGCCGGATGTGCTCGAAGTGACGCTGATCGAGCACAAGCCGTTCGCACGCTGGGGCAATGATCGCCTGCTGTCAGAGCAGGGCAAGCTGTTCCCCACGCCGAAGAAGCTGGCCGACCTGCAGCTGCCGCAGCTGGATGGCCCGGACAGCCAGACCGAAGAAGTGGTGACGCTCTACAACGACGCTCGTTCGATGTTCGCCCCGTCCGGGCTGGACGTGACCCGCCTGAGCATGGATGCACGCGGCAGCTGGTCGCTGCTGCTGAGCAACGGGACCGAAGTGGTGGTGGGGCGCGACGACGCGCGTTCGCGCCTGCAGCGCTATGTACGTGTGTTGCCGCAGTTGGCCAGCCAGGCCGCGCCGATCGAGCGCGCCGACCTCCGATACACCAATGGCTTCACCCTCAGCTGGGGTGAACCGCCGGCCGCAGCGCCGAAGAAAACGCAGGACAGGACATGAATCGCAAGGGTGACAAATCGTTGATCGTCGGCCTCGACATCGGCACCTCCAAGGTGGTGGCGCTGGTGGGCGAGTACTCGCCCGGCAACCCCATCGAGGTGATCGGCATCGGCTCGCACGAATCGCGCGGCCTCAAGCGCGGCGTAGTGGTGGACATCGAATCGACGGTGCAATCGATCCAGCGCGCGGTGGAAGAAGCCGAGCTGATGGCCGGCTGCGAGATCCGCTCGGTGTATGCCTCCATCTCCGGCAACCACGTGCAGTGCAAGAACTCGCCCGGCATCGTGCCGATCCGCGACGGCGAAGTGACCTGGGGCGACCTGGACCGCGTGCTCGACGCGGCCAAGGCCGTGGCGATCCCGGCCGACCAGAAGATCCTGCACGCCATCCCGCGCGAATACGTTCTGGACGATTCGCAGGAAGGCATCCGCAATCCCGTCGGCATGACCGGCGTGCGGCTGGAAGTGCACGCCCACCTGGTGGTATGCGCGCAGTCCGCTGCCGCCAACATCAGCAAGTGCGTGCAGCGCTGCGGCCTGCAGGTGGACGACCTGGTGCTGTCTTCGCTGGCCTCCAGCGTGGCCGTGCTCACCGCCGACGAGCGCGAACTGGGCGTGGTGCTGGTGGACATGGGCGCCGGCACCACCGATATCGCCGTGTTCGTGCAGGGCGCGATCTGCCACACCGCGTCGCTGCCGATCGCCGGCGACCACGTCACCAATGACATCGCGCACATGCTGCGCACGCCGACCCCGGAAGCGGAGCAGATCAAGGTGCGCTATGCCTGCGCGCTGGCCCAGCTGGCCACCGCCGAGGAAAGCATCCAGGTACCCAGCGTCGGTGATCGTCCGCCGCGCCGCATGCCGCGCCACGCACTCGCCCAGGCGGTGCAGGGGCGTTACGAGGAGATCTTTGAGATGGTGCAGGCCGAACTGCGCCGTTCCGGTTTCGAAGAACTGGTGCGCGCCGGCATGGTGCTCACCGGCGGTGCCTCGAAGATGGAAGGCGTGGTCGAACTGGCAGAGGAAATGCTGCAGATGCCGGTACGCGTGGGCATTCCCCAGCACGTCACCGGGCTGGGCGAAGTGGTCGGCAATCCCGTCCACGCAACCGGCGTCGGCCTGCTGCTGATGGGCAGCCAGATCGAGCATCCGCGCCGGCCGTCACTACCGGCCGGGCGCGCGGGAAGCATGTTCAAGAAACTGAAAACCTGGTTCCGCGGCGAATTCTGACCGCGGCGACGCCGGCCCCGGCCGGCTGCTTTGAAACGCAACACCGCAACACACTGCACCACACAGCAACAACAAACCACTACAGCCGCAACGGCGGCATGCAGCGGAAGGCAGGATGCCTCCCCCGCCCACATGCCAAAGGAAGCGGATACAACCGAGGACACGGACATGGCGCATTTTGAATTGATCGAAAAGATGGCACCCAATGCGGTGATCAAGGTGGTTGGCGTGGGCGGCGGCGGCGGCAACGCCGTGGCGCACATGGTCAACTCTGCGGTGGACGGGGTGGAATTCATCACCGCCAACACCGACTCGCAGGCCATCAAGAATTGCGGTGCGAAGCTGCAGCTGCAGCTGGGCACCAATGTCACCAAGGGCCTGGGCGCCGGCGCGAATCCGGAAGTCGGCCGCCAGGCCGCGCTGGAAGACCGCGAGCGCATCATGGACGCGCTGCAGGGTGCGGACATGGTCTTCATCACTGCCGGCATGGGCGGTGGCACCGGTACCGGCGCTGCGCCGGTGGTGGCGCAGCTGGCCAAGGAAATGGGCATCCTGACCGTGGCCGTGGTCACCAAGCCGTTCCCGTTCGAAGGCCGTCGCCGCATGCAGGTCGCGCTGAAGGGCATCGAGGAACTGAGCCAGCACTGCGACTCGCTGATCACCATCCCCAATGAAAAGCTGATCACCGTGCTGGGCCGCAACGCCACCATGATCCAGGCCTTCCGTGCCGCCAACGACGTGCTGCAGGGCGCCGTGCAGGGCATCGCCGACCTGATCGTGCGTCCGGGCCTGATCAACGTCGACTTCGCCGACGTGCGCACCGTCATGTCCGAAATGGGCCTGGCGATGATGGGTACCGGCACCGCCCGCGGCGATGACCGCGCGCAGGCTGCGGCCGAATCGGCCATCCAGAACCCGCTGCTGGACGATGTGAACCTGGCCGGCGCCAACGGCATCCTGGTCAACATCACCGCCGGTGCGGACTTCACCATGGCCGAGTTCGACGAAATCGGCCGCACCATCGACGGCTTCGCATCGGAAGATGCCACCGTCGTGGTCGGCACCGTGCTGGATCCGGACATGCAGGACGAAGTGCGCGTCACCGTGGTGGCCACCGGCCTGAACCGCGTGGCTGCCGGCAAGACCCAGCGTCCGGGCGAACGTGCGCCGATCAAGCTGGTCCGCAACGCCACCACCGGCCAGCCGGAGTTCTCCGACTTCGACAACGGCGGCGATGCGGTGTCCAAGGCCGTCGGTGGGGTGGGTCTAGGCCTGCGTCGGGCCAGCAGCGACAGCGTGGCGACGTCCTCGTCGGCCTCCTCCTCGTCGGCTTCCAGCAGCTCCACCACGCAGACCGCTGAACTGCCCAACGACTACCTGGACATCCCGGCGTTCCTGCGCCGCCAGGCGGACTGATCGCCGGCGCCGGGGTTGTCCTCCCCGGTCGCCAGCACCATGTCCTGCACTACAGGCGCCGGGCCAGGATGGGCCCGGCAGCCCTGTCATGCATGAGCTTTACCTGCATCGCGCCATGACCCGCCCGGCTTCAGCCGGGGTAGGGCCGGTCGCGTGTTAATCTGTCCCACCCCCTTGGGCAGGCCATCGCGGCCCGCCGCATGCACCTGGCCACACCCCATGATCCCGCAACGTACCCTCAAGAACACGATCCGCGCTACTGGCGTTGGCCTGCACAGTGGTGACAAGGTCTACATGACCCTGCGCCCGGCACCGGTCAACCATGGCATCGTGTTCCGTCGCGTGGACCTGGATCCGGTGGTCGACGTGCCGGCCAAGGCCGAGCTCGTCACCGAGGTGACGCTGTGCACCGGCCTGACCTGCAACGACGCCAAGATCCAGACCGTCGAACACCTGATGTCGGCACTGGCTGGCCTCGGCGTGGACAACATCATCGTCGAACTGTCCTCGGCCGAGCTGCCGATCATGGACGGTTCGTCCGGCCCGTTCGTGTTCCTGCTGCAGTCGGCGGGCATCATCGAACAGGATGCCGCCAAGCGCTTCATCCGCGTGCTGAAGACCGTCGAAGTCACCGAAGGCGACAAGGTCGCGCGCTTCGAACCTTATGAAGGCTACAGGCTGGGCTTCACCATCCAGTTCGACCACCCGATGATCCCGGCCAAGCAGTCGCGCCAGGAAATCGAGTTCTCCACCGCGGCCTACACCAAGGAAATCTCCCGCGCGCGCACCTTCGGCTTCATGCGCGACCTGGAATACATGCGCGAGCGCAACCTCGGCCTCGGCGGGTCGATGGACAACGCCATCGTGCTCGACGAGTTCCGGGTGCTGAACGAAGACGGCCTGCGTTACGCCGATGAGTTCGTCCGCCACAAGATCCTTGACGCGATCGGCGATCTTTACCTCGCCGGTGGCCAGGTGCTGGGCGCCTATGAAGGATTCAAATCGGGCCACGCACTGAACAACAAACTGGTGCGTGCCTTGATGGCCGACGCGACCGCGTGGGAATGGGTGAGCTACGACTCCCAGGCAGCGGCGGAACCTGTCGCCTATGGCGCCCCCGCTTACGCTTGAAAAAGCGATTCTATATCAATAACTTGACGCCGCCCCCGGGCGGCGTTTCGCGTTCTGAGGCCGCCAAATGTGACGCGCCGGGTCCAAGCGCCCAGCGCGTCACAGTTTGTGAACCTGTACCGCTGAAAGCCTGAACTTAACGTTTAAATAACAAAACCCTAACGACTGAGCGGCCATCCGCCGTTAGGATGCCCCACGGTCCTCGCAAATGTTTCACGCCACTTCCACGGAATGTTGGCATCGCGGGGAAGCGGAGCCGGATGCTCCGCCGTCATCAGGACCTGGACGGTTTCGTGTCCTGGAGGCTAGCCAAGGCGTCGCGTAGTCCTTTGTGCGTGGCGGCTGAAACTGCGTGGGGTCCGTTCCGGTTGTCGATCGCTGGGGAGCGTGGTGGAGCGGGGGACGCAGTCTTGATGGTCACTTTGGTGGCCTTCAGCCCGATGGACCGGGCCGCGTTGATCAACTGGGCTTCGGCGAGCCGCACCTTGGCATGCCACACAGGGGATTCAACGAGAAAAACGAGGTGCTCGTCGTTCACGTTGGCCAGCCGGCAATGGCTGCGCAGGCTGGGCGGCAGATGGGGGCGCAACTGCAGGTCCAACGCATCGAGCCACAGGGCACGACGCAGCGGGTTCCCGCTCTTGTCACCCATGACTGCATCCAGTGCCGGTTTCGGTGCTGAAGCAGGACGGGTACTGGATTTCGGCTCAGACATGAAAACTCACTGATGGCATTTAAAAAGATCGTAATCAAAACGCGTGATGGAAAGGCAAAAACGCCACTTGCGCGTCTTCGCTTCTATTTCGAGGATCGCCCCCGCGCCCTGTTGGGCAGCGTGCTGGGCATGGGCTGCATTATCGGCTTCGCCGGTGGAATGGGCGCCAACCTGCTCGGCGATTCCCGCCTGCAGGCCAAGGTCGACCGCCAGGAACGCGAACTGGCGCAGGTCCGCCTGCAGTCGCAGACCGAAGTCAACGCCCTGGCGGCCCGCCTCGGCGAGCTGCAGGCGCAGGCCACCCGGCTCAACGCCCTGGGTGAGCGCCTGACCCAGATGGGCAAGCTGGAAGACGGTGAATTCGACTTCCAGGAAACCCCCGGCCTGGGTGACGGCGATGCCGGCGGCCCGACCGTGGACATCCCGGTCAAGGACATCAACGCCGACTTACAGGTGCTGGAGCAGCGGTTCGCTGCTTCAGGCAGCCAGCTTTCGGTGATGGAATCGCTGATGTTCGACCACCAGTTGCAGCAGAACGCCGTGCCCTCGCGCATGCCGATCCGCAACAGCTACGTGACCTCAAGCTTCGGCACCCGCGCCGATCCGTTCGGCCGCGGTGCGCGCAGCCACAAGGGCATCGATTTCCATGCCAAGGTCGGTGATCCGGTGATGTCGGTGGCCGAGGGCGTGGTCAGCTTCTCCGGCGTGAAGGGCGGCTACGGCAACGTGGTGGACGTCGACCATGGCAACGGCTACGTCACCCGCTATGCACACAATTCGCGGCTGGTGGTGAAAGTTGGTGACCTGGTCCGTGCCGGGCAGGAAGTGGCCAAGGCCGGTTCCACCGGTCGTTCCACCGGTGCCCACGTGCACTTTGAAGTCTGGGAAAGCGGCCGGGTGGTCAATCCCCGCAAGTTCCTCGGCGATGGCGGCAACACGCCGGTGGGTCGCGTTTCCCGCGGCTGACCGATTCCGGTAGCGCCGAGCCATGCTCGGCGAGCGCAGCGGCAGCCCGACCGTGGATGTGCCGAATGTGGCGGGCATCCCGCCGGGCATGGCTATGCTGGTGGTCCTCACCGCCCGCGAAGCGCCAAGCGCTTGAAACCCCCGACCTCCATCCCAAGTTACAATGGGTGATGCCATCGACGGGGCGCTGGGCGCCCCGTTTCGTTTGCGGCGGGCGGATTCCTGAAGGGAGCCGTGCCGGCGTTCACCTGACAACCGGTTCCCTCAATGATCAACAGCCTGCTTACCCGCGTTTTCGGCAGTCGTAATGAACGACAGCTGCGCCAGCTCAACCGCATCGTCGCCAAGGTCAATGCGCTGGAGCCGGACATGGAGAAGCTCAGCGATGCGCAGCTCCAGGCCAAGACGCCGGAGTTCAAGCAGCGCATCGCCGAAGGCGAGGCCCTGGACAAGGTGTTGCCGGAAGCGTTCGCGGTCTGCCGTGAAGCCAGCCGCCGCGTGCTGGGCATGCGCCACTACGATGTGCAGCTGATCGGCGGCATGGTGCTGCACCTGGGCAAGATCGCCGAGATGCGCACCGGTGAAGGCAAGACCCTGGTGGCGACCCTGCCGGTGTACCTGAACGCGCTGGAAGGCAAGGGCGTCCACGTGGTCACGGTGAATGACTACCTGGCCCGCCGTGACTCGGCGCAGATGGGCAAGCTGTACAACTGGCTGGGCCTGAGCGTGGGCGTGGTGTACCCTGGCATGCCGCACGGCGACAAGCGCGAAGCCTACGGCAGCGACATCACCTACGGCACCAACAACGAATTCGGTTTCGACTACCTGCGCGACAACATGGCGCTGTCCAAGGCCGACCGCTACCAGCGCGGCCTGCACTACGCCATCGTCGATGAAGTCGACTCCATCCTGATCGACGAAGCGCGTACCCCGCTGATCATCTCCGGCCCGGCCGATGATTCGCCGGAGCTGTACATCCGCGTCAACCGCATCGTGCCGAACCTGGTCAAACAGGAAAGCGAAGAGGGCGACGGCGACTTCTGGATCGACGAGAAGGGCAAGCAGGTCCACCTGTCCGAAGCGGGCATGGAACACGCCGAGCGCCTGCTGGTGGAAGCCGGCATCCTGGATGCCGAAACCGAAGGCCTGTACGCCGCGCAGAACCTGACCGTGGTGCACCACCTCAACGCCGCCCTGCGCGCACACGCCATCTACCAGCGCGACGTGGATTACATCGTGCGCGATGGCGAAGTGGTGATCGTCGATGAATTCACCGGCCGCACCCTGGCCGGTCGCCGCTGGTCCGACGGCCTGCACCAGGCGGTGGAAGCGAAGGAAGGCGTGCCGGTCCAGCGCGAAAACCAGACCCTGGCCAGCATCACCTTCCAGAACCTGTTCCGCATGTACGGCAAGCTGTCCGGCATGACCGGCACCGCCGATACCGAAGCGTTCGAATTCCAGAGCATCTACAACCTGGAAGTGGTGGTCATCCCGACCAACCGCCCGACCATCCGCAAGGATTCGCCGGACCAGGTGTTCCTCAACCGCCAAGGCAAGTTCAACGCGGTGCTGGCCGATATCCAGGAATGCAACAAGCGCGGCCAGCCGGTGCTTGTCGGTACCACCTCGATCGAAACCTCGGAAATGCTGTCCGAGCACCTGCGCAAGGCCGGCGTGCACCACGAAGTGCTGAACGCCAAGCAGCATGACCGCGAAGCAACCATCGTCGCCAACGCCGGCCGTCCAGGCGCGGTGACCATCGCCACCAACATGGCCGGGCGCGGTACCGACATCGTGCTGGGTGGCTCGCTGGAAACCGAACTGCACGAGATGGGCGAAGAGGCCAGCGAGGCACAACGCGCCGCCGCCAAGGCCGAATGGCAGAAGCGCCACGACGCGGTCAAGGCCGCCGGCGGCCTGCACATCGTCGGTACCGAGCGCCACGAATCGCGCCGTATCGACAACCAGCTGCGTGGTCGTTCCGGCCGCCAGGGCGATCCGGGTTCGTCCCGTTTCTACCTGTCGCTGGAAGACAACCTGATGCGCATCTTCGCCTCGGACTGGGTGCAGAAGGCGATGCGCATGATGGGCATGAAGGAAGACGACGTCATCGAAGACCGCCTGGTGAGCCGCCAGATTGAAAAGGCGCAGCGCAAGGTGGAAGCGCACAACTTCGACATCCGCAAGAACCTGCTCGACTTCGACGACGTCAACAACGACCAGCGCAAGGTGATCTACGCCCAGCGCGATGAACTGCTGGACGCCGAGTCGGTGAAGGACAATGTCGATGGCATCCGCGACGATGTGATCTTCGACATCGTGGCGCGCTTCGTGCCGCCCAACTCGATCGACGAGCAGTGGGACCTGCCGGGCCTGGAAGCCACGCTGCTGTCCGATTTCGGCCTGGAAATGTCGGTCACCGACCTGGTCAGGCAGCACGAGGAGCTGGACGCCGAAGGCATCGCGCAGAAGGTGCAGGAGCGCGTCAATGCGCACTTCGAGGCGAAGGAAACCGGCGTCGGCCCGGAGACCATGCGCGCGCTGGAAAAGCACGTCATGCTGACCGTGCTCGACCAGAGCTGGAAGGAACACCTGGCGCGCATGGATTACCTGCGCCAGGGCATCTACCTGCGTGGTTACGCGCAGAAGCAGCCCAAGCAGGAATACAAGAAGGAAGCCTTCGAGCTGTTCTCCGGCATGCTGGAAGACGTCAAGCGCGAAGTGGTGACCATGCTCTCGCGCGTGCGCATCCGCAGCGACGAGGAAGTGGCGGCACTGGAAGCGGCCGAGCGCCAGCAGGTGCAGGCGCGCCTGAGCCAGTCGCAGTTCCAGCACCAGGATGCCGGCGGCTATGGCGCCGACGAAGAAGCTGCACAGGTGCAGGCCGCACAGCAGGACGGCCTGTCGCAGGGCGGCGAGCCGAAGATCGGTCGCAACGATCCGTGCCCGTGCGGCAGCGGCAAGAAGTACAAGCACTGCCACGGTCAGTTGAGCTGATTCACCTTCGCTGATGCAGATTGAAAAGAACCCCGCGCAAGCGGGGTTTTTTTTGCGCTGAATCCGTCGCGCCGACGTGTCGCGATTACACCGGAAGTGGCAAACGCGCCTCGCTATAGCCATGAAACAAGTGATGAAGTGCAGGAGTTGCGCAACCACAAACACATCACATGCGATGTGTCTCGTGTGATTGATGTCACCTATTGGAGCCAATCAGAATTCCCTGACCCGCATGTCGGGTGCATCCCCACACGAAAGTAAGGAGCACCCCCTCGGATTTTCCTGACGAGCCCCTTAGGGTCACTGGCCCCGCGCGTTCTTCCACACGCAGGGTTCCAGCGCGCATCCCCCGCGCGCGACGCGCTCACCCGCGTCTTGATCGTTACCCCAAGGAGCTTCATGAACAGGATTTACCGTTTGGTCTTCAACCGCGCCACCGGTGCCATGCAGGTGGCCTCTGAACTTGCGTCCGGCATGTCCTCGCCGGCCCGCACCGTCGGTGCAACGCGCCGTCGCTCACCGCTCGGCGTCGCCGTGATGGCCGCATTGTGCCTGGGTACCGCCGCGGCACCGTCCGCGTTCGCAGTGCCCTACGACTTCACCAGCGACGAAGTCATCGGCGACACCCGTGTCTACGCCGACGGTTTCTTCATCGGCAACACCGGCACCGTAGCGATCGACCTGGTCGGCGGCGGCCAGTTGACGTCCAATGGCCTGGTATCGCTGGGTACCGTTGCCGGCGCCGATGGCACCCTGCGGGTGATCGGCCCGACCGCCTACCTGCAGATGACCGGCGCGGCGCTGCGTATCGGCGAGGCCGGCACCGGCACCCTGCAGTTGCTCGACGGCGGCACGGCCACGTCCAACAACACGGTGTCGCTGGGTTATGGCGCCGGCGGTACCGGCAACGCGCTGGTGCGCGGCGCCGACTCCAGCCTGACCGCGCGCCAGTTGCTGGTCGGCCGCCAGGGCACCGGCGCGCTGGACATCGATGGCGGTCGCGTCACCAGCACGATGGCGTATACCGTGGTGAACAACTTCGGCGTCAGCCTTGGCTCGGACACCGCGGGCAGCGGCACGATCAACGTCCGCAACGGCGGCCAGCTTCTGGTTACCGACAACAATCTGCTGGTCGGCCAGGTGGGGCAGGGCCGCCTCGACGTGGACGGCGGTCGCGTCGAGGCCGGTCGCGGCATCTACGTTGGCGCAGGCACGCAGTCCGGTGCGACCCAGGGCGGTCGCGGTGAGATCACCGTCAGCGGCGGCGGCCAGCTGGTGTCGCAGGATCTGGTGCTTGGCGCCTCCAACAACGCGACCGGCGCGCTGACCGTCAGCGGCGCGGGATCGGTGGTCGACGCCACCACCGTGCGGGTGGGCCAGAACGGCGACGGCACGCTGCGCGTCGAAGGTGGCGGCGTGGTCACGGCCGACGAAGTCAATGCGGAAAAGTACGACGCACTGGGCAGCGGTGATTACGGCCAGACCGGCAGCATCGTGGTGACCGGTGCCGGCTCGGCGATCCGCGCCGCGCGCGTGGATGCGAGCAACCACCTGCTGCTGGAAGCCGGTGGCGTGATCGAATCCGATCGCGCGGCGATCAAGGACAGCTTCGGCCCGACCGCCAGCACGGCACGCATCACCGGGGCGGATACACGCTGGACCAACACCGGTGCGATGGCCATCAGCACCAACCTGGACGTGCTGGACGGCGCGGTCATCCGCACTGATTCGGTCAACATCAGCGGCGGCCTCAACGACGTCACCATGACACCGGCGTTGCTGGACGAACAGGTGCGCGTCAGTGGCGTCGGATCGGCCATCGAAGCGGTGAACGGCCTGACGGTCGGCGCCGTGCTGATGCGCGGTCCGTATGGCATGTTGAGTGTGAACAACGGTGGGCGGGTAGCCGGTGGCAGCGGCATCCTGCTGGACCAGAGCGGCTACCTGGTGCTGGGCGGTGGCATGGCGACATGGTCGGTGGCCGACGGCGGCCCGCAGTGGCTGGCCGCCGAAGAAGCCGGCACGCTCGATGGCGCAGCGATCTCGATGGACAGCAACGCCGGCGGGCTGGTGTTCAACCACACCGGTGACATCACCCTGGGCAACGCCATCCAGACCGTTTCTACGGGATCGTCCAATGCCCACCTGCACGGCGGCGCGCTGACCCAGGTGTCGGGCAACACCACGCTTGATGGCGACCTGCGCGCGTTCGGTGGCGACATCTCCGTCACCGGCGGCAGCCTGGTGATCAACTCGGACATGTACGTGGGCGAAGGCTACACAGGCCCCAGCCAGGCCCTGCAGCAGCAGATCGACGTGCGTGGCGGCACGCTGGTGCTGAACGGTGCGGCAGGCTTCCAGCAAACCATCGAGTTCGGTGCGGGACTCGGCAGCGAGGTGCGTCGCAGCTCGCTGGCCGAAATCAGCGGCAGCGGCGTGCTGGCCGGCAATGCCACGGTCGGCACCACCTATGTGCGCGATGGCGGCACGCTGTCGCCAGGCCATGGCGGTGTCGGCACGATGACCATCGACGGCGACCTGTTCTACAACGCCAACGCGCTGCTGCCCGAACAGGTCGCGAACAAGGCCTTCTTCGACGTGGACGTGCTGGGCAACGGACAGGCGGACCTGCTGACCGTGGCCGGCAAGGCGTACATCGGGCACGGCGCCAATACCGGCCTGACCGGCGATACCGGCGTGCGCGTGACCGCGCTGGATCCGGCCACCAGTTACCAGGATGGGCAGAGCTACACGATCCTGAGCGCGGCAGGTGGCGTGACGGGTACCTTCGATGACGTGATCTCGCGTTCGGCCTTCCTGGACACGTCGCTGAGCTACACCGCCAACGACGTGCGCCTGAACATCACAGTGAAGGACGGCGGACCGGTTGATCCGCCGGTCGATCCCCCGGTGGACCCGCCGGTCGACCCGATCAACCCGCCTGTGGATCCGATCAATCCGCCGGTGGATCCGATCACCCCGCCGCCGCCGCAGGTGTTCGTCACTGTCGCGGCGACCGGCAACCAGCTGGCCACGGCGGCCGCGCTGGATACGCTGCAGCAGTCCGGTGATGCCCTGGCACTGTACAACCGCCTGCTGATGCTGGATGCGGACAGCGCCCGCCTGGCCTTTGATGACCTGTCCGGCGAAATCCACGCCAGCAACCGTGCGTTGCTGCTGGAAGACCGCTTCCTGCGCGATGGCATCAACCAGCGCCTGCGCAGCGGCATGCCGGCCGGCGACGGCCCGTCTGCCTGGATCGGTGGCAGCGGTGCCTCCAGCCAGCGCGACGGCAACGGCAGCGCCGCGCGCACCCGCGACCACCGCCAGGGCCTGATGGCCGGTGCCGACTGGAGCATCGGCGAACGCTGGACGTTCGGCGTGGCCGGTGGCCCGGAGTCGCTGCGCCAGCAGGTCAATGCACGCAATGCGACGACCGACGTGGATGCCGTGCACAGCGGCCTGTATGCCGGTTTCCGCGGCGACGCTGCCTACCTCAACGGCGGCGCCAGCTATGCCGATTACGAGCTGGATACGCGGCGTACGGTCGGTGCAGGCACGGCGTGGGGGCAGACCCTGTCCAACCGCCGCGATGCGCATGCTGTTTCCGGTTTCGTCGAAGGTGGCTGGGATTTCCAGCTCGACGATGCGTTGACGCTGACTCCGTACGTGGCAGTGGCCTACACCCGCCTGTCCACCGATGCCGGCATCGAAACCGGGGGCAATGCCGCCCTGGCGATCGCCGCCAGCAAGGACGAAGCGTGGACCACCACGGCCGGCGTGCGCGCTGCGTGGGACATCAGCGGCGGCCAGCCGGACGGTGCGCGACTGGAGGCCGGGCTGGCCTGGCAGAACGCGGCCGGTGAGCTGCGCGCGGACTCGGCGCATCGCTTCGTGGCGGGCAGCGAGGGCTTCACCGTGCAGGGCCTGCCGCTGGCGCGCAACGTCGGCATCGCCGAGCTGGGCGTATCGGTCAATACCTCCAGCCGCAGCCGTCTGTCCTTCGCCGCGCAGGGCCGCGCCGGTGACGGCCAGCGCGAAGTCGGTGCGCAGCTGAACTGGAACGTGGCGTTCTGATTCACCACTGAGCAGTAGCGGGACGGCAACGGGCTCCTTCGGGAGCCCGTTGTCGTTCGGCCGTTCGGGTGTTGCCTCGGTAGTGACGGCCGCTGGCCGTCAGGCTCTTTCCATGCAGCTTGCGTCACCTTCGCTGTATTCGGCATGCTGCCTCCATGTCCTCCCCCAAACGATCCATCCATGTGGTGGCTGGCGTCATCACCGATGCGCGCGGCCGCGTGCTGCTCAACCGTCGCACGGAACACAGCGATCTGGCCGGCCTGTGGGAATTCCCAGGCGGCAAGCGCGAACCCGGTGAAAGCTCCGAACAGGCGCTGGCCCGCGAACTGCAGGAAGAACTCGGCATCGAGGCGGACGTCGGCGATTGGCTGATGGACGTGCCGCAGTGCTACCCCGACAAGGACCTGGTGCTGGAGGTGCGGCATATCCGCAGTTGGAAGGGCAGCCCGCGCGGCCGCGAAGGCCAGGCGATCACCTGGGTGGCGCCGGAAAAACTGGGACGCTATTCCATGCCGCCGGCCGACCTGCCGGTGGTGGCCGCGCTGCGCCAGCCCGACCGCTACCTGATCACGCCGCCGCCGGCCGACGACGATGCCGACCAGCAGCGCTGGAGCGAGCAGCTGCGGCGTGCCCTGGCGGACGGGCACCAGCGCATTCAGCTGCGCCTGCCGCCCGACCATCTGCGGCGCGTGGCGCTGTGCGAAGCAGTGGTACGCGGCCATCGCCGTGCCGGGCAGTGGCTGCTCAACCGCGATATCGAACTGGCGCGCACGCTGGGTGTCGGCGTGCACCTGGGCGCCGAGCAACTGGCCACGCTGCGCGAACGTCCGCTGCCAGCCGACCAACTGGTGGCGGCCTCATGCCATGATCTGGCGCAACTGCAGGCTGCACAGCAACTGGGCTGTGACTTCGTGGTGCTGGGGCCGGTGCAGGCCACGGACAGCCATCCCGGTGCCGAGCCGATGGGCTGGGAGCGCTTCGCCGCCCTGCGCGCGCAGGTGGCCCTGCCGATCTATGCGCTGGGCGGACTGGGTGCCGATGACATCGTCACCGCCCGCCGCCACGGCGCGCAGGGCGTCGCCGCCATCCGTGGCCTGTGGCCCGCCTGACCGGCTGACCGATCGACCGACCAACCGTGCGACCGACCGGTAGCGCCGAAGGCGGCGGCAGGAGCCGCCGCCAACGTCGCTTGCGACGGCCCGCAGGGTGCCGGTCAGGACGACCGGCATAGCCATGCTCGGCGAGCGCGCAGCGCGGCCTGCGTCCGGCATCGCGAACCCGGAACGGAACGCCGCCGAGCATGGCTCGGCGCTACAGCGAGCGCGCAGCGCGGCCTGCGTCCGGCGTCGCGAACCCGGAACGGAGAGCCGCCGAGCGCGGCGACGCAGCGGCTACAGCGTGATCCAGAAGCACCCGTATTGCCGGCGCAGCCCCAGCACGCTGCGCGCCGGCGTGGCGGTGCCTGGGAGCACCTGTTCCAACCGCAGCGCGATCGGATTGGGTCGATCTTCCGCGGCCTCCGCCGTGCCATCCGCCGCGGGCAGCAGCGGTTCCTGCGTCTGCGGGTAAACCGGGACGATATCCACCAACGGGCGCCGCGCGATGGACTCCAGCTGGCCCAGGATGCGCTGGGCACCGGCGTCGGATACCGACCCCCACAGATACAACGTGGAAAGACGGTTGACGTCGTTCGCCGCCATCGCGCCGCGCAGCGCGCCCACCAGTTCACTCAGCCGACGTGGGCAGCTGGCCCCGAGCGTGTTGCGCTGCTGGGTGTTGCCGGCCGCCGCAGCAGTGGGTTCCGGCAGCCGCGAACGGGCACCGAGGCTTTCGCAGGGGCGATCAGTGTAGACACTTTGTCCGCCGGCATCGGTGCAGCGGTTCAGGCGTTGCGCCTGCTGCGCGTGGGCCGGCGCAGGCGGGGCGGACAGCAGCAGGAGCAACGGCAGGCAGGCAAGGATTCTCATTGCCTGCAGGGTAGCGCCCAGCGCCCGCCCACGCGATGAAACCGCGTCAGCTGCGCAGCAGTTTCAACACCGAGGTGGTCGGCTTGGCCAGGTTCAACGTGTAGAAATGCAGGCCGGGTGCGCCACCTTCCACCAATCGCTGGCATAGCTGCGCCACCACCTCCGCGCCGAACGCGCGGATCGATTCGCTGTCATCACCGTAGGCCTGCATCTTGCGCCCGATCCAGCGCGGGATCTCCGCGCCGCACTGTTCGGAAAAACGGCGCAGCTGGCTGAAGTTGGAGATCGGCATGATGCCCGGCACGATCGGCACGCTGACGCCGAGCGCGCGTACCGCATCGACGAAATGGAAGTAGGCGTCGGCGTTGTAGAAATACTGGGTGATCGCCGCATCGGCGCCGGCGTCCACCTTGGCCTTGAAATGCTTCAGGTCGGCCAGCGCGTCGCTGGCCTGCGGGTGGGTTTCCGGATACGCGCCGACCTCGATGCGGAATGCGTTGCCGTGCTCGGCACGGATGAAATCGATCAGCTCGGCGGCGTAGCGCAGGTCACCGGGATGGCCCATGCCCGAAGGCAGGTCGCCGCGCAGGGCGACGATGCGGCTGCAGCCGATGGCGCGGTACAGCTTGAGCAGCTCGCGGATTTCCTGGCGGCTGCCGCCGACGCAGGAAAGATGCGGTGCGGCCTCGAACCGGTGGTGCTGCTTGAGGTGGCGCACCGTCTCGGAGGTATAGCTGAGCGTGGAGCCGCCGGCGCCGAACGTGCATGACACGTACTCCGGCCTGAAGCTGCGCAGCTTGGCGGCGGTACGGTCCAGCTGGCTGCGCTGCTCATCGGTCTTGGGCGGGTAGAACTCGAAGCTGAGAGAGGTCATGGCGATGGCGGCGGCGGGCTCGCTGTAAGTATATCGCTTCATCGCGATGGATATGCAACCCATTCGGCCATCCTGTGGGTCGGCCGCTTGCCGTGCGCCTGCGGCCGTTGGTCATTCTTCGTGCCGCGCGGCGCCCTGCCACGGCACGCTGTGCTTCCCTGCAATGACTGGAGTTCAACAGATGAAGCGCTCTCTCTCCCGGAACCGCGCCAGACGCGTCACGCTGCTGGCCATGAACGGACTGCTGGCCCTGCTGGCCTGCGTCGGCACCAGCCAGGCGGCCACTACCGGAAAGCCCGGCCAGGTGCAGGTCGAGGTGGTCGGCAGCGGCAAGCCGGTACTGATGATCCCCGGCCTCAACAGTGGCGCGGAAATCTGGCGTGCGACCTGCGCGGCCCTGCAGCCGCAGGTGCAGTGCCACCTGGTGCAGCTGCCCGGTTTTGCCGGTGCGGCCGCAGCCGACCCGCTACCGGAGGATTTCCTGCCGGCCATGCGTGACGAACTGCTGGCTTACGCCAAAGCGCAGAAGCTGCAGCAGCCGGCCGTCATCGGCCACAGCCTGGGAGGCGTGCTGGCGTTGCAGATGGCGATCGCCGCGCCCGACGCGGTGGGGCCGCTGGTCATCGTCGATTCGCTGCCGTTCTATGCGGCCATCCAGAATCCGCAGACCACCGCAGCAAGCGTCAAGCCGATGGCCGACCATCTGCGGGCGGGCATGTTGGCGGCCGAACCGGCCGCTTACCAGGCCCAGGCCGAGGCGGCATTGAAGGGCATGCTGCATGACCAGGGCCACATGCCGGTGCTGGTGCGCTGGGCCCGCGAAAGTGACCGTGCCACCACGGCGGCGGCGATGCATTCGATGCTGGTGAACGACCTGCGCGACGCGGTGGCGGGCATCCGCGCGCCGACCCTGGTGCTGGGAAGCTGGGCAGCATATCGGCCGATGGGGGCCACCCAAGCGTCCACCCGTGGCATCTTCGCGGCACAGTACGCCAAGCTGCCAGGCGTGCGGATCGAGATGAGTGCGGAGGGTTTCCACTTCCTGATGTGGGATGATCCGCAGTGGCTGTACGGGCAGATCCGCAGCTTCCTGAAGACCACGGACTGACGAGGCGCCTTGATGCGTGGCGCCAGCCCGCCACGCATGACCCGCCCAGGCTAGCCCATGCACGAACCGAATTCCCCGCTGCGCTTCTGGTTGCTCAATACCATCGCCTGGGCCGCCTACGCGCTGCTCAACGTGTTCCTGATGGCCCAGTTTGGCGGCGCCAGCAGTGGCGGCATGCTGATAGGGGTGACGCTGGCGGTGGCGTTGTGGGCGATCAGCAGCGTGCTCCGCTGGCGTGCGCTCACTGCGCACTGGTGGGACGATCCAGCGCCGTTGCTGCTGTCCAAGCTGGCCGCCAGCGTTGTGTTCGGCGCCCTGCTCGCGCAGGCGCTGATTGCCGCCGTGCTGCTGGCTTCACTGCGCAACGCATGGGTGCGACTGCCTACGGGCACTCCCGATTACAGCCTCGCATCGGCGCTCGGATACTGGCTCAACACAGTCATCGTGCTGGCCTTGTGGACGGGTGTATGGGCCGGGCTGCACAGCTTGCGGCGTGCACGCCTGGCCCAGCTGGCGCAGTTGCGCGCCGAAGCCGCGCACAGCGCACTGGAGCGTGATGCCCTGCGGGCCCGACTCAATCCGCATTTCGTTTTCAACGCCCTGAACAACCTGCGCGCGTTGATCCACGAAGACCCGGAACGCGCACGGGAAATGGTGACCCGATTGTCGCGCACCCTGCGCCACGCGCTGGAACACGGCGGCGCCGGCCGGGTGACACTGGATGAGGAGCTGGCCGTGGTCGATGACTATCTCGCCATCGAAGCGATTCACTACGAACAGCGTCTGTGCGTGGTCAAGGACATAAGCGCGTACGGCGGCGCGCTGCTGCCGGCCATGGCGCTGCAGCTGCTGGTGGAAAACGCGATCAAGCATGGCATCGCGGTGACCCCGTCCGGTGGCGAACTGCGCATCGCCGCACGGCAGCAGGACGGCGTGCTGCATATCAGCGTGGAGAATCCACTGGGCGTCGCCGCCGATACCGCCGGCCATGGCGTTGGCCTTGCCTACCTGCGCGCCCAACTGGACGGCACCAGCGGCCGCTTTGAACTGCGGCGCGAAGGGGACCGCATGCGGGCCGTGCTGGAGGTGCCGCAATGACTGCGCCGTTGCGGGTCCTGATAGTGGATGACGCGCGCCTGGCACGGCAGGAACTGCGCACCTTGCTGTCTGCGTTGCCGTGGGTGAGCTGTGTCGGCGAGGCCGATGACGTACCGGCCGCGCGCGAGGCCATCGCCCGCCTGCGCCCAGACGTGGTGCTGCTGGATGTGCAGATGCCTTCCGGCAGCGGCTTCGATGTACTCGATGGGCTGGAAGGGGTGCCGCTGGTGGTTTTCGTCACCGCCTACGATGCCTACGCGGTACAGGCGTTCCAGGCCAACGCACTGGATTATCTGGTCAAACCGGTGGAAGCGCCGCGCCTGCAGCAGGCACTGCAACGCGCGCTGGAACGGCGCGTGCCCGATGACGCAGCGCTTGGCGAACGTGCGCTGCTGTGCCCGCAGGACCAGGTGTTCCTGCGCGATGGGGAACGCTGCTGGTTCGTGGCGGTGGCCGAGATCAGCCGCATCGTGGTAGACGGCAACTACGCGCGCCTGTGGTTCCGCGACCAGAACGCACTGCTGACGCGCAGCCTGAGCGCGCTGGAAGCGCGGCTGCCGACGGCGTTGTTCTTCCGCGCCAACCGCAACACGCTGGTCAACCTGCGGATGGTGCGCGCGGTGGAGCCGACCATCGCTGACGGTTACGAGCTGATCCTTGCCGATGGGGCGCGCGCGGAAGTCTCACGCCGACAGGCGCGCGAACTGCGCGAGCGGATGGCGCTCTGAAGCGGTAGCGGCGGTGTCGATTGCAGCTTTTCTGATGAACCCGGACGGGGCTGGCTGCGCAGGATGTCCGGGTCGGTGACGTAGAAGCACCGGCCGGGATTGGCATCCTGCAAACCTATCGAAATTGGCTCTGTCTTGCCCCTTGGGCACGGCGGGGAGAATGCATCAGCACGCCAGCTCTCTGGCGGGCGATGCGTGGGGATTTCATCCGCCGGTTTTTCGTCAGGTCCTGGTATGCCAACCCGCATCGTCCGCCGCCTTGCGCCCCGGCGCAGGCGGCCTCAACGGCCTGCGAGCTTCCCCGATGCCATCCCACCCACGCCACGCCGCCCGCCTGCACTCGCTGATCGGCGAGGGTCTGCATGATCTGCCGCCGGAAGTGATCCACAAGCTGGAACGCATGCTGCAGTGTTACGGCGTGCCGCATCCACGCGATGAACCGGCATGGGGCAGCGGTGCTGGCGTGCTGCGCACCCCGCGCGAGGTCGCCCGGCACGTGGACGGCTGCCTGGTCGAAAGCGGCGGTGATGCGCCGATCCTGGCCGAAGCCCTGCTCACCCTCATCGATGGCGCCGACCTGCGGCGCGTTGCCCGGGTCTGCGGGCTGCCGTGCGAGGTGCTGCACCGCCAGTTGGCGGGCCGGCGCACGCTGGCCTTCGCCACCGTGGTGGGCACGCTGCGTGCGCTGGGGGTAGAGATGCGGGTGCGGGTGGTCATGAGGTAACCACAGGGTGCCCGGCCGCGATGCGCCCTGTACCCTTGGGGCAGACTTCCTGCCGTGCCTGCCATGTCCATCGTACTAACCGAATTCGCCCGTCCCCGTCTGTTTCCGCGTACCCCGCGCGCCAACACCATCCAGGATTGTTCGGCCGAACAGTTCGTGCAGCACCTCAACACGCACGCACCGTTCAAGGTACTGGATGGCTACGCCCCGTTCTGCAAACTGCACGTGTATGAGAACTGGACCAGCACCCGCTGCCTGACCGTGCCGATCACCGTGGCCAACCAACACCAGCTGCGCAGCGGCTACGAAGCGCGCAACCGCGACGAACTGCCGGTGCTGGTGCGCTGGTTCGAAGGCGTGGAATCCCCAGTGGCCAATTATCTGGTGGTGATCCTGTACAGCGCCGAGCAGCTGGCGAAGGAGGGGACGCACATCACCGCCGATTGGGGCATCGTCGGCTGCATCTACACCGCCGAACCCGAAGAAGTGCCGATGGCACCGATCACCATGATGCGCAACGCGCTGGGCGTGGAGGAGGGCGGCTCCGGCGTGCCGCTGGACCGCGAGGCCTACGCGCGCGCGATGGCGTTCTGGGAAGCCAACGCCAACTGGCGGGGGTAAGGGTCACGGGCGGGACACGAGGCGGGGACGCGGGGTCAGATTCCTTTTGCTGCGCAAAAGGAATCTGACCCCTTTCACGACCCATTTCATGTCAACGCCGGATCGTGGCGAACACCGCGCCGGTCAGCCGCGCCAGATCGGTCGGCGCAAGCTCCACCTCCAAGCCCCGTCGCCCCGCACTGACGTGCAGCGTCTGCAGCGCCTGCGCGCTGGCATCGATGAAGGTACGCAGTTTCTTCTTCTGCCCCAACGGGCTGATGCCACCGACCAGATAGCCGGTCGCGCGCTGCGCCGCATCCACTGGCGCCATGGCGCACCTGCGGCAGCCTGCTGCATCGGCCAGCGCCTTCAGGTCCAACTGCCCGGCCACTGGCACGATGGCCACCAGCAGCTCCTGGGTTTCGGTGCTGGCGAGCAGGGTCTTGAACACCTGCTCTGGGTGTAAACCAAGCTTCTGCACGGCTTCGCCGCCGTAGGAATCGGCCTGCGCGTCGTGCACGTAGCTGCGCACGGTGTGGGCGACGTTCTCACGTTGGAGCAGGTTGATGGCCGGAGTCATGCCGGCATCGTAGCGCGCTGTTGAAGGGCGTGGCTTGATCCGGGCCATGGACTCGACAAACCGGCATTGCCGGCCAGCACCCGGTACTACCGGGCATCAAACAAGAACGGGCGCCCGAAGGCGCCCGTCCAGACGATCTGCGATGTTACCCGCGGATCAGTAGCGGTAATGCTCCGGCTTGAACGGACCTTCCACCGGCACGCCGATGTAATCAGCCTGTTCCTGGCTCAGGGTGGTCAGCTTCACGCCGATCTTTTCCAGGTGCAGGCGAGCCACTTCCTCGTCCAGCTTCTTCGGCAGCAGGTAGACCTTCTTCTCGTAGCTGTCCTTGTTCGCCCACAGGTCGATCTGCGCCAGGGTCTGGTTGGCGAACGAGTTGGACATCACAAAGCTCGGGTGGCCGGTGGCGCAGCCCAGGTTCACCAGGCGGCCGTCGGCCAGCAGGAAGATCGCATTGCCGTTGTCGAACACGTACTTGTCGACCTGCGGCTTGATGTTGATCTTCTGCACGCCGGCCAGTGCGTTCAGCGCATCGACCTGGATCTCGTTGTCGAAGTGGCCGATGTTGCAGACGATGGCCTGGTCCTTCATCGCGCTCAGGTGTTCGATGCGGATGATGTCCTTGTTGCCGGTGGTGGTGACGTAGATGTCGCCACGGCCCAGGGTGGATTCGATGGTGTTGACCTCGAAGCCTTCCATCGCCGCCTGCAGGGCGCAGATCGGGTCGATCTCGGTGACCACCACGCGCGCGCCGTAGGCACGCAGCGATGCGGCGCAGCCCTTGCCGACGTCACCGTAGCCGCAGACCACGGCGACCTTGCCGGCCAGCATCACGTCCATCGCGCGCTTCAGGCCATCGGCCAGCGATTCGCGGCAGCCGTACAGGTTGTCGAACTTGCTCTTGGTGACCGAGTCATTGACGTTGATCGCCGGGATCAGCAGGGTGCCGGCCTGGGCCAGCTGGTACAGGCGGTGCACGCCGGTGGTGGTCTCTTCGGAAACGCCCTTCCAGTCCTTGACCACGCGGCCCCAGTAACCCGGACGCTCGCTGGCCACGCGCTTGAGCAGGTTCTTGATGACCTGCTCTTCGTGCGAAGCCGCCGGCTCGTCGACCCAGGTGCTGCCGTTTTCCAGCTCGTAGCCCTTGTGGATCAGCAGGGTGACGTCGCCGCCATCGTCGACGACCAGCTCCGGACCGGTCAGGGTGCCGTCGGCCAGGGTGAAGGTCAGCGCGTCCAGCGTGCAGTCCCAGTATTCTTCCAGCGTCTCGCCCTTCCAGGCGAACACTGGCGTACCGGAGGCGGCGATCGCCGCGGCGGCATGATCCTGGGTGGAGAAGATGTTGCACGAGGCCCAGCGCACGTCGGCGCCGATGTCTTTCAGCGTTTCGATCAGCACCGCGGTCTGGATCGTCATGTGCAGCGAGCCGGTCACGCGCACGCCCTTCAGCGGCAGGTCGGCCTGGTGCTTGCGGCGGATCGACATCAGGCCCGGCATCTCGTGCTCGGCGATGTCCAGTTCCTTGCGGCCCCAGTCGGCCAGTGAGATATCGGCGATCTTGTAATCACCTTCGGTGGAGAAGGTCTTGGCAACAGCGTTCATTCATTGCTCCGGTTGTGGACGAGCGGGTGCTCGTATCTAGCCGGGCGCCGTTTTACATTGCCACCCTCCGAGCCTGGCCGGGTTGTCCGGTCGCAGCGCCCCTCGGCAGGGGAAGGCGGCCATTATATCGCGGCCCGGGGGGGCCCCAACCATCGGCAGGGGGTGAACAGGGCGGCGGCTGTTAAGGTCGGGTATTCACTCGCATCAAAAGGATGGCCATGAGCAAGCGCGCGCGCCGCACGGGGCGTTGGAACGGAGTGGTGCTGTCGATGGTCCTGCTGGCGATGACGCCGGCCGTGTGGGCCGCCGCGCCGACCGCTGCGGCCGCCACCGGCGCCACGGGCTATGAGCTGCCTTCGGCCGCGCTGCAGGCGGTGGTGGACCAACCACGCGCGCCGGGCCTGTTCCTGTCCCCTCAGCGCGATCTGGCCGCCATGCTGCAGATGCCGCCGTTGCCGTCCATCGAGGTCGTCGCGCAGCCGGAGCTGAAGCTGGCCGGCCGCCGGATCAACCCGCGCACGTTCTCCGACAGCCGTTTCAGCTACGGTGCCAAGCTGTGGCTGATGGGCATCGCCGATGGCAGGGAACGGCAGATCACCGGCCTGCCCCCGGCGCTGTCGGTGGCCAGCCTGGCCTGGTCGCCGGACCAGAAATGGCTGGCCTTCAACCAGGTTGATCCGGCCAGCGGTGCCAACGAGTTGTGGCTGGTGGACGTCGCCAGCGCCAGCGCACGGCGGCTGCGCGGTGAGCTGAACACCGTGCTCGGTGATGGCTACCAATGGTTGCCCGACAGCCGCGGCCTGCTGGTGATGAGCCGCCTTGCCGACGCCGGCAGCCCGCCGTCGCGCGACGTGGCGCCAACCGGCCCGGCCGTCCAGCAGACCAGCGAAGGCAGCGGCGTGGTGTCCATCCGCACCTACCAGGACCTGCTGAAGAACGAGGCTGACGCGCGCCTGTTCGATTACTACGCCAACAGCCAGCCCACCGAAATCGGCCTGGACGGCAAGTCTCGCGCAGTCGGCACGGCCGGCGTGTACCTCGGCCTGAGCCTGTCACCGGACGGTGGCTACCTGCTCAGCCAGCGCGTGCATCGGCCGTATTCGTATGTGGTGCCGGTGAGCAGTTTCCCGCGCCGCATCGAAGTGCTCGACCGCGCCGGCAAGCTGGTGCACACCGTGGCCACGCGGCCGCTGGTGGAAGGCCTGCCGACCGGCAACGATGCCGAAGTGACCGGCGTGCGTGACATCAGCTGGCGTGCCGATGCACCGGCCACCCTGGTGTGGGCAGAAGCCCAGGACGGCGGAGACCCGAACCGGCAGGCCAGCATCCGCGATGCGGTGCTGATGCAGGCCGCACCGTTCGACAAGCCGCCGGTGACGCTGGCCCAGCTTGCCAGCCGCTATGCCGGCATCACCTGGGCACGCGGCGACCTGGCCCTCCTCAACGAGTCGTGGTGGAAGACCCGCCGCACCAAGACCTGGTTGATTGCCCCGGATGAGGCGGCGACCGATCCGAAGCTGCTGTTCGACCGCGATGCGCAGGACCGTTACAGCGATCCGGGCAAGCCGGGCACGCTGCGCGATGACAACGGTCGCGCACTGCTGCAGACCAGTGCCGACGGCAACAGCATCTACTTCTACGGCGCCGGTGCATCGCCGGAAGGCGACCGCCCGTTCCTTGACCGCTACGAGCTGGCGACCGGCAAGACCACGCGGCTGTTCCATTCGCAGGCGCCCACCTATTCGGTGCCGATCGCGCTGTTGGGCGCGGATGCTTCCTCGCTGCTGTTCACCCGCGAAAGCCCGGAGCAGCCGGCCAACTACTTCGTGCAGCCACTTGGCGATGCGGCGGCCAGCCCACGCGCGCTGACCGCGTTTGCCCATCCGCTGCCGCAACTGCGTGGCGTGAGCAAGGAGCAGATCCGTTACAAGCGCAAGGACGGCGTGGACCTGACCGCGACCCTGCTGCTGCCGCCCGGCTATGACCCCAAGCGCGATGGACCGCGCCCGCTGCTGATGTGGGCCTACCCGGGCGAGTACAAGAGTGCGGCGGCGGCCAGCCAGGTCACCGGCTCGCCGTACCTGTTCACTGCGGTCAGTTACTGGGGTCCGCAAGCGTTCCTGGCCAAGGGCTATGCGGTGCTGGCCAGCCCGACGATGCCGATCATCGGCGAGGGCGACAAGGAACCCAACGACACCTACCTGGAACAGCTGGTGTCCAATGCGCAGGCGGCGGTGGATGAGGTGGTGCGGCGTGGTGTCACCGATCGCGACCACATCGCCATCGGCGGGCACTCCTATGGTGCGTTCATGACCGCCAACCTGCTGGCGCACAGCCGCCTGTTCAAGGCCGGCATCGCGCGCAGCGGCGCTTACAACCGCACGCTGACGCCGTTTGGTTTCCAGGCCGAAGAGCGCAACTACTGGCAGGCGCAGGACACTTATCTGAAGATGTCGCCATTCAATTACGCCGGCAACATCAAGGATCCGATCCTGTTCATCCATGGCGTGGATGACAACAACTCCGGCACCTTCCCGATGCAGAGCGAGCGCATGTTCGCGGCAGTGAAGGGCCTGGGCGGGACGTCGCGGTTGGTGATGCTGCCCAACGAATCGCACGCCTACCGCGCGCGCGAATCGATCATGACGATGCTGGCCGAGAGCGAGCGCTGGCTGGAACAGACCATCGGCAAGGGCGAACGCATCGGCCGGTAGCGGATAGCGCCGAAGGCGGCGGCAGGAGCCGCTGCCAACGTCGCTTGCGACGGCCCGCAGGGTGCCGGCCAGGACGACTGGCATAGCCATGCCCGGCGAAAAGGGTAGCGCCGAGCCATGCTCGGCGAGCGAAGCGGCAACGGCAACCGCGTGACGACCAACGGTGGTCACCCACCAGGGCAAGGCTGACGGCCAGCGGCCGTCACTACGCTGCGTGTCCGTCACTACTGAAACCAACCGCCGGTGGTCAATCGAACTGCGCTAGGCTTGGCGAGGGATCCTTGCTTGAGGTTCGTGCGTCGCCGATGAACGAGTTCCGCAGCAGCATCATGTTCGCCAACCCCGATATTCCCCTACGAGACGACGTGCGCCGCCTCGGCGCACTGGTCGGCGACCTGCTGGTCGAGCAGGTATCGGAAGCCTTCTTCGACGATGTGGAAAGCGTGCGCACGCGCGCCATCGCACGGCGCGAGAACGAATCGCCCCTGTCCGACCTGGCCGATGGGCTGGCCGGCCGCTCGCCGCAGCAGGCCGAAGCCATGGTCCGCGCGTTCAGCACCTACTTCCAGGTGGTCAACATCGCCGAGCGCGTGCACCGCATCCGCCGCCGCCGCGACTACCAGCGCGCGGGTACGCACACCCCGCAGCCGGATGGCCTGCAGGATGCCCTGCAGCAGCTCAAGGCTCAAGGCGTGACCCTGCAGGAACTGCAGGACTGGTTGCCGCGCATCGATATCGAACCGGTGTTCACCGCCCATCCCACCGAAGCGGTGCGCCGCGCGCTGCTGGAAAAAGAGCAGCTGATGGTGGCCAGCCTGGTGGACAACCTGGATGGCCAGCGCACGCCCGGCGAAGCGGCCGCCGACGATGCGCGCTTCCGCATGGCGCTTACTGCTTCCTGGCAGACCACCGATTCGTCGCCGGTGCGGCCCACCGTGGATGACGAGCGCGAACACGTCGGCTTCTACCTGGTGCAGGTGCTGTACCGGGTGATGCCGGTGTTGTACGAATCGCTGCAGCAGGCGCTGGCGGATACCTTCGGCGAAGGCCTGCCCCTGCCGCGGTTGCTGCGCTTCGGCACGTGGGTGGGCGGGGACATGGACGGCAACCCGAACGTGGACGCCGGCACCATCCGCAACACCCTGGATGCACAGCGCCGCGCGGTGCTGGCGCAGTACCAGAAGGAACTGCTGCAGCTGGCCAGCCTGCTCAGCCAATCCACCGAACGGGTGGGCGTCAGCGATGCGCTGCAGGCGCGGCTGGCGGACTACCAGCAGCGGCTGCCGGACGTGCAGTCGCGCCCGCGCCATGGCGACATGCCGTACCGGCTGTTGAACGACCGCATGCGCGCGCGGCTGCAGGCCACGCTGGATGACGGCCACGGTGCCTATGCCGGGCCGGGTGAACTGATCGAGGACCTGCAGCTGATCTTCGACAGCCTGCGCGCCAACCGCGGCGAGCACGCCGGTGGCTTTGCGGTGCAACGCCTGCTGTGGCGGGTGAAGACCTTCGGCTTCCACCTGGCACGGCTGGACGTGCGCCAGGAATCCAGCGTGCACGCACGTGCGCTGGCCACCGCGCTGGATGGCGAGGCCGCATGGGAGGCCCGCGATGCGAGCGCACGCGCGGCCTTGCTGGGCCCCTACGCCAGTGGCGAACAGGCACTGCCGCAGGCGGACGAGGAGGGCAACCAGCGGCTGGACGCGGTGTTCTCCGCGCTGGCCGATGCGCGCCGTCGGCACGGTGCCGATGCACTGGGCAGCTACATCATTTCGATGGCGCATGACCGCGGCGACGTGCTGGCGGTGCTGGCGTTGGCGCGGCGTGGCGGACTGGTGGATGAAGCCGGCGGCGTGCCGCTGGATATCGCGCCATTGTTTGAAACCGTGGACGACCTGAAGCACGGCACCGCGACCCTGCGCGACCTGCTGGCCGATCCGGTATACCGCGCGCACCTGCACGCGCGCAACGACGTGCAGATGGTGATGCTGGGGTACTCGGACAGCAGCAAGGACGGGGGCATCGCCGCCTCGCGCTGGGGACTGCAGCGGGCCCAGGTGGAACTGCTGGAGGTGGCCGCTGAAAGCGGCATCGCGCTGACTTTCTTCCATGGCCGTGGTGGGTCGATCAGCCGTGGCGGTGGCAAGACCACCCACGCCGTGGATGCATCGCCGCGTGGCAGCATCGACGGTCGCCTGCGGGTCACCGAGCAGGGCGAAGTGATCCACCGCAAGTACGGCATCCGCGCGCTGGCGGTGCGCTCGCTGGAACAGGCCACCGGCGCGGTGCTGCGTTCCAGCCTGCGTCCGCGCGCGCCTGAACCGCGCGAGGAGGCATGGCGGCCAGTAATGGATGTGGTGGCCGATGCCAGCAGCAATGCCTACCGTGCCTTCGTCGGCCAGCCGCGCTTCATGGATTACTTCCGCACCGCGACGCCGATCGACGTCATCGAGCGGATGACATTGGGTTCGCGTCCCTCACGCCGGCTGGGCCAGGACGCAGCGCTGACCAACCTGCGCGCCATTCCCTGGGTGTTCGCCTGGAGCCAGGCGCGCGCGGTGATCCCGGGCTGGTATGGCGTAGGCAGCGGCCTGCAGGCTGCGGTGGATGCCGGACATGAGGACACTCTGCGGCAGATGGCGCGGGACTGGCCGTTCTTCCGGACCTTCCTGGATGACATCGCGATGGTGTTGTCCAAGGGTGACATCACCATCGCCGAACAGTTCTCGCGGCTGTCCGGCGAGCTGCACGGCAGCTTCTTCCCGAAGGTGGAAGACGAGTGGGCGCTGACCGAGCGCTGGGTGCTGGAACTGACCGGCCAGTCCTCGTTGCTGGAACACGACCAGCGGCTGGCGCTGTCGATCCGCCTGCGCAATCCCTACGTGGACCCGATCAGCGTGCTGCAGGTGGACCTGCTGCAGCGCTGGCGCGCCAGCGGCGGCGAAGACGAGGACCTGCTGCGCGCGCTGGTGGCCTGCGTCAACGGGGTCTCGCAGGGCGTACAGAACACCGGCTGACGTACGGTAGCGCCGAGCCATGCTCGGCGGAATCTTTCCGGCACGGCGAGGTCTGACACAGGCCGCGCTGCGCGCTCGCCGAGCATGGCTATGCCGGTCGTCCTGACCGGCACCCTGCGGGCCGTCGCAAGCGACGTTGGCAGCGGCTCCTGCCGCTGCCTTCGGCGCTACCGTCAGGCCTCCGGCGCAGGCGGATTGGAGGCCAGCAGTTCCCGATGACGCTGCTCCATCTCCTGCCGCAGCTGGCGCCGCAGCAGGGCGGCGGCGTGCCGGCGCTTTTCATCGGAAGAGGTGGGCTGCAGCGCTGGCACGGCCGTGGGCCGGCCTTCATCGTCCACCGCCACCATGGTGAAGAAGCAGCTGTTGGCATGGCGCACGCTGCGCTCCAGGATGTCCTCGGCCACCACCTTGACGCCGATTTCCATCGACGAAGTACCGGTGTAGTTCACCGAGGCCAGGAACGTGACCAGCTCGCCCACCGAGATCGGCTGGCGGAACATCACCTGGTCCACCGACAGGGTGACCACATAGCGCCCGGCATAGCGGCTGGCACAGGCGTAGGCCACCTGGTCGAGCAGGCGCAGTACGGCGCCGCCGTGGACCTTGCCGGAGAAATTGGCCATGTCCGGTGTCATCAACACGGTCATGGTGAGCTGGTGGGATTTCAGTTCGGTCGACATGCCGCCATCTTCGCATGGGGCGATGACGCAACGGGTAGCGCCCAGCCATGCTCGGCGAGGTGCCGCCGGCACCAACGAACGGTGATGCGACCCGCCGAGCATGGCTCGGCGCTACCAAAAAAAAGGGCCGCTTTCGCGGCCCTTCGTTCTGCTTACTTCAGCTTCGCATCCGCGCGCAGGGCGGCGGCGCGATCGGTCTTCTCCCAGGAGAAGGCGGTGGCATTGACGGTGTCGCCGTTGCCATCGAGGTAGCTGAAATCCTTCGGCTTGCGGCCGAAGTGGCCGTAGGCCGCGGTCTGCTGGTACATCGGGTGGATCAGGTCGAGCATCTTGATGATGCCGTACGGGCGCAGGTCGAAGTGCTTGCGGATCAGCTTTTCGATCTGCTCGTCCGGAATCCTGCCGGTGCCGAAGGTGGTGACCGAGATCGAGGTCGGCTCGGCCACGCCGATGGCGTAGGAGACCTGCACTTCGCAACGGTCAGCCAGGCCGGCTGCCACGACGTTCTTGGCGACGTAGCGGGCCGCATAAGCCGCCGAACGGTCGACCTTGGACGGATCCTTGCCGGAGAACGCACCGCCACCGTGACGGGCCCAGCCGCCGTAGGTGTCGACGATGATCTTGCGGCCGGTCAGGCCGCAGTCGCCCACCGGGCCGCCGATCTCGAACTTGCCGGTCGGGTTGATGTGGAACTTGGTGCCCTTGTGCAGCCACTTGGCCGGCAGCACCGGCTTGATGATCTCTTCGCGGACCGCTTCGATCAGGTCCTTCTGCTTGATGCCCGGGGCATGCTGGGTGGACAGCACGATGGCGTCGATGGCCGATACCTGGCCGTCTTCATAGCGCAGGGTGACCTGGCTCTTGGCGTCCGGGCGCAGCCAGGACAGCGGCGAGTTCTTCTTCTTGCGGATCTTGGCCTGCTGCTCGACCAGGCGGTGCGACAGGTGGATCGCCGCCGGCATGTAGCTGTCGGTCTCGTTGGTGGCGTAGCCGAACATCAGGCCCTGGTCGCCAGCGCCCATTTCTTCGGGCTTCTTGCGGTCAACGCCCTGGGCGATGTGCGGGGACTGCTTGCCGATCAGGTTCAGCACGCCGCAGGTGGCGCCGTCGAAGCCGACGTCGGAGCTGTTGTAGCCGATATCCAGGATCACCTGGCGGGTCAGGGCTTCCAGGTCGATCCACGCGCTGGTGGTGATCTCGCCGGCCACGATGGCCACGCCGGTCTTGACCATGGTCTCGCAGGCCACGCGGGCGCGCTGGTCCTTGGCCAGGATCGCGTCCAGGACCGCATCGGAAATCTGGTCGGCGATCTTGTCCGGATGGCCTTCGGAGACCGATTCGGAAGTGAACAGGTAGCTGGACATCAGGCGTTATATCCTTTAATTCGGATGGAAAGATGGGCGCGAATGATACACGGCGCGCGTCGCACGTGCATTGTGGACTGCGACAGGTTGCCGGTGGTTAAGGTCGCGTGCCCGGGGTGAGGGTAGCCGGGAACCATGACCGGACCGTGGTGGCGCCGCGCCACGCGCAGCCAGCGCAGCGGCACCAGACCATCCGCAACGCGGGGCTGCTAGCATCGGTCGATGGACTCCCTTACCCAGATCGTACTCGGTGGCGCCGTAGCCGCCGCCATTGCCCCGGTCGGCCATCGCCGCGCCGCCCTGCTGGCCGGTGCCGCGCTAGGCACGCTGCCCGACTTGGACGCGCTGTGGCTCGGCTTCAGGGCCGCCGACCCGGTGGCGGTGATGACCGAACATCGCAGTTTCAGCCATTCGCTGCTGGTGCTGCCGTGGGTCGCCGCGCTGGTCTGGTGGCTGTTCAAGCGCTTCGGCAATGGCCGGGTGGCGCAGTCTCCGCTGCGCTGGTTCTGGGCCATGCAGCTGGCGCTGGTCACCCACCCGCTGCTGGACGCAATGACCGTGTACGGCACCCAGCTGTGGTGGCCGCTGCGGCCTTCGCCGGTGATGGGCTCGAACATCTTCATCATCGATCCGCTGTACACCGTGTGGTTGCTGCTGGGCTGCGTGCTGGCCTGGTTCGGGCGCAGCCGGCCTTGGGCCGGCAAGGCGCTGGCGGTCGCCCTGGTGGTCAGCAGTGGTTACCTGGGATGGAGCCTGCTGGCCAAGGCGCAGGTGGACCGCGCCGCGCAGCGCAGCCTGGCCGCGATGGGCCTGGGCGATGCGCCGCGGTTTTCGGTGCCCATGCCGTTCAACACGCTGTTGTGGCGGGTGGTGGCGATGACCCCCAGCGGCTACGTGGTGGCTGATCGGTCGCTGGTGGCAGACAAAGGTGAAATGCAGTTCGAAGGATTCCCGTCCAATGTGCAGGCACTGCGCCAGGCTGCGGACATTCCGGCCGTGCAGCGGCTGGAATGGTTCAATCGTGGCTTCATGCGCGCGCAGGTGGTGGATGGCCGGCTGGTGCTGAGCGACCTGCGGATGGGTCTGGAACCGGATTACACGTTCAATTTCGCGGTGGCGGCCGAGCGCGAAGGGCGGTGGCAGGGCATCGTGCCGGAGCAGTTGCGTGGCGATTACAGCAGCCCCGAAGCGCGCGCCGACATCAGCCGTCGATTGGGACTGATGTGGGACCGGATCTGGCACGAGCCCGCGCGGTAGCGCCGCTGTGGTGGGTGGCGCCGAGCATGGCTATGCCGGTCGTCCTGACCGGCACCCTGCGGGCCGTCGCAGGCGACGTTGGCAGCGGCTCCTGCCGCTGCCTTCGGCGCTACCAGGATTGCGCATCAATACACCGTCGCGCGGGCCTGCACGAAGGAGAAGAAAAACACCGCGTTCGGATCGTTCTGCACCAGGCGGAACTCGCGGCGCATGCCGTCCACGGTCTCTTCGTCCACGGTACCGGCCTGCAGCAGCTGTTCGGCGGCCGACAGCAGCACCTGCTCCCAGAAGGCGATCATCGTCTTGCGACGTGACGGCTCGCGATTGTCCAGGTGGATGGTCTTGATGTCGGTCTGCACGTCGCGGAAGCCGCCGGCGAGCAGCAGGTTGCCCAGCTTGGCACCGACGAACGGGTCGCCGCCGTTGTCGTGCTGGAAGTCATTGAAGGCCATCCAGTAGCGCCAGATGTGCGGCGAGTACGGGTCCAGCAGGAACGAGGCGTTCATCACTTCGGTGATGTACACCGGCGAGCCGGGTGACAGCACCCGGCGCACTTCGCTCAGCACGCGGGCCGGCGAGGGCACGTGTTCCAGCACCCAGCACAGGAAGGCGCCATCGAAGGCGCGCGCGCCGAACGGCAGTTCACCGGCATCGGCGTGCTGCAGCACATAGCGATCGCTGCACCACGGCGTTTTTTCCAGGTTGGCGCGTGCGGTGGACAGCTGGGCTTCGCTCAGGTCCACGCCGGTCACGTGCAGCTCCGGGAAACGGCGCAGCAGGATCTCGGTCTGCGCGCCCACGCCACTACCCACTTCCAGCAGGCGGCGCACGCCGGTGTAATCGATGTGGCCGAAGATAGTCGGCTCCAGCAGACGGGCCTGGATCATCAGGCGCTCCTGTTCGGTGCTGGAAAAGCCGTGCAGGTAGGTAGGCGAGGAAATCGGCGGCGTCATGGGGATATCCGGGTAGCGCCGGGCCAGTGCCCGGCGAAGGGGTCAATCTACGGAAGCTGTTTCTCGGGTGTCCGCAATCAAGCGATCAAAGTAGTCCGTGGTCAGCGCGATCTGGCTGGCCGGGTCCTCGGCCCGGTTCACCACGGCGCGGAACGCCGCGTTTTCCGGGCGATCCTTGGCATACCAGCCCAGGTGCTTGCGCGCGATGCGCACGCCCTGCGGTTCCCCGTAGAACGCGTGCAGTGCCTGCAGGTGGCCGAGCAGGATGTCGCGCACCTCGGTCAGGGTCGGCGGCGGCAGCTCCTCGCCGGTGGACAGGTAGTGCGCCACCTCGCGGAAGATCCAGGGACGCCCCTGCGCGGCGCGGCCAATCATCACCGCATCCACGCCGGTGACGGCGAGCACGTGGGCGGCCTTGCGCGGCGAATCGATGTCGCCGTTTGCGATCACCGGGATCCTCAGCGCCGCCTTGATCGCGGCGATGGTCTGGTACTCGGCCTGGCCAGTGTAGTGCTGGTCACGGGTGCGGCCGTGCACGGCCAACGCGGCGATGCCGCTGTCTTCAGCGATGTGGGCGATGCGCGGGCCGTTGCGGTGGTCGCAGTCCCAACCGGTGCGGATCTTCAGCGTCACCGGCACGTCGACGGCGTTGACCACCGCGGCAAGGATGCGCGCCACCAGGTTTTCATCGCGCATCAGCGCCGAGCCGGCCCAGGCGTTGCACACCTTCTTGGCCGGGCAGCCCATGTTGATGTCGATGATCTGCGCGCCGTGGTCGACGTTGTAGCGCGCCGCCTCGGCCAGCTGTTGCGGTTCGGTGCCGGCGATCTGCACGCTGATCGGGTCGGGCTCGCCGTCGTGGTCCATCCGGTGGAGGGACTTGCGGGTGGTCCAGAAGCGCGGATCGGAGATGGTCATCTCCGAGGCAGCCAGCCCTGCGCCCAGGCGCTTGCACAGCAGCCGGAACGGCTTGTCGGTGACGCCGGCCATGGGCGCCAGCACGACGTTGGGGGCAATGGAATAAGGGCCGATCTGCATGCGGCCATTGTAGTGCGGCAGCGCACGCCGGGCCGCTGCCGGCAGCCCCCGGTTCAGGCCTATCCGGATGGGGCTCATGCCACACCGGCATCAGCAGATGCTTGACGGTTGCTTCCGCCGCCCCCAGGCGCGGGGGCATGGTGGGCGGCTGGGTGTCCGTGTCCGGTCGGGGGTAGCGCGCCGAGCCATGCTGGGCGAGCGCAGCGGCAAGAGCAACAGCAAGAGCAACAGCGTGACGACCAACGGTCGTCACCCACCAAGGGCAACGGTCGTCACCCACCAGGGGCAACGGTCGTCACCCACCAGGGGCAACGGTCGTCACCCACCAACGGCAAGAGCAGCCGCGACCGGGTGGTAGCGCCGAGCCATGCTCGGCGAGCGCAGCGGCAAGAACAACAGCGTGACGACCAACGGTCGTCACCCACCAGGGGCAACGGTCGTCACCCACCAAGGGCGCGGCGACGGCATGACGGCCAGCGGCCGTCACTACCGGTGCCTTACGCCGGCTGGTCGTCCGGGGTGAAGTGGGGCATCGCCGCGGCGGCGCCTTCCTTTTCGGTGGAACGGCCGGCGAACTGGTTGGCGAAGCGCACGTGGCGCGCGAACGGGGCATCCGGCGCGTGCGCGATGGAGGCCACCAGCGCACCGTTGAAGGCATCACCGGCACCGGTGGTATCGATGGCATGCACCTGTTCGGCGCCCACCCGGTAGTACGGCTGGCTGTCACCGCGCAGGGTGTCTTCATCGTGCGACACGAACACGCCTACCGCACCGAGGGTCACCACCACGGTGCCGCTGCCGACCAGCTTGCGGCACAGCGCGTGCAGGCTGGCACCGTCCAGTGCAGCGACGTCGTTCGGGTCCACGCGCTCGCCGACATGGCGGCTGAGCAGCGCGGCGAACTCGGTTTCATTGGGGGTGATGACATCGGCCAGCTTGAGCAGGCCGATGCTGGACGGCGCATCGGCCGGGGCCGCGTTGAGCACGGTGGTGACACCGGCCTCGCGTGCCACCGCCAGCGCGGCTTCGATGGTTTCCACCGGCGATTCCAGCTGCACCAGCACCACCTTGGCGCCGGCCAGCAGCGCCTGCTGCTGCTGCACGAAGCCGATGCTCAGCGCGGCATTGGCGCCCGGCCCGATGACGATGGTGTTGCGGCCGCGTGCATCGACATAGATGCCACCGGTGCCGGTCGGTTCGGTGCTCGCCTCTGCGCTCAGGGTGAAGCCATCCTGGGCTGCCAGACCGCGGGCCATGGCACCGCCGGCATCGTCGCCCAGCGCGCAGACGAAGGTGGTCTGCGCACCGGCGCGGCGTGCGGCCACGGCCTGGTTGAAGCCCTTGCCGCCCGGGCCGGTGCTGTAACGCCCGGCGATGGTCGCGCCGGGGGCGGGCAGTGCTTCGCACCGCCACACATGATCGACATTGAAGGAACCGACGACGACGACGTTGCTGCTCATAGGAAAACGGTTCTCAGTGAAGCGCGGTGGTACCCGAGGGTATCAACCAAAGTGGGTCAGGACGCCGGCGATCGTGGCGGTCATGAAAGTAGCAATGGTACCGCCCAGCACGGCGCGCAGGCCGAACCGGGCCAGATCCTGGCGTCGTTCCGGGGCCAGGCCCCCGATGCCGCCGATCTGGATCGCGATGGAGCTGAAGTTGGCGAAGCCGCACAGCGCATAGGTGGCGATCAGGCGGCCTTCTTCGGACAAGGTAACGCCCGGGACCTGGCCGTTGATGATGCGCGACAGTTCGCTGTAGGCGACGAACTCGTTGATCACCACCTTCTGGCCGATCAGCGAGCCGACCGTGCTGGCATCGGCCCACGGGGTGCCGATCACCCAGGCGATCGGGGCCAGCAGATAGCCGAAGATGGTGGACAGGTTGGTCGGGCGACCGATCGCCGCGGCCAGGCCGGTGACATCACCCAGCCAGGTCAACGGGGCATTCAGCAGCGCGATCAGCGCGATGAAGGCCAGCAGCATCGCACCGATGTTCAGTGCCAGCCGCAGGCCATCCGCAGCGCCACCGGCGGCGGCGTCGATGATGTTGCTGGAGGTCTTCTCCACTTCCATCTTCACCGTGCCACGGGTCAGCGGGGTGCCGGTTTCCGGGATCAGCAGCTTGGCCACCACCAGCGTTGCCGGCGCGGCCATGATGCTGGCGGCCAGCAGGTGCTTGGCATAGAAGGCCTGGGATTCCGGATCGCCGCCGCCGAGCATGCCGACGTAGGCCGCCAGCACGCCACCGGCGATGTGGGCCATGCCGCCAATCATCATCGTCAGCAGCTCCGATTCGGTCATCCGCGAAATGTAGGGGCGTACCGTCAGCGGGGCTTCGGTCTGGCCGATGAACACACTGGCGCAGACGCTGGTGGTTTCCGCACCGGACACGCGCATCACCTTGGTGATCGCCAGCGCCATCACGCGCACGATCGCCTGCATCACGTTGAGGTGGTACAGCACGCCCATCAGCGCGGAGAAGAAGATGATGGTCGGCAACACCTGGAAGGCGAAGATGAAGCCGTAGCTCTCCACGTTCATCAGCGAGCCGAAGATGAAGCCGGAGCCTTCGTTGACGAAGCTCAGCACCTTCACGAAGCCATGGCCGAGCGCATCGAACACGTCGCGGCCACCCGGTACCAGCAGCACCACGGCGGCAAATGCGATCTGCAGCAGCAGGCCGGTCGCGACCAGCTTCCAGTCCACCGCGCGTTTGTTGTTGGAGAACAGCCAGGTAATGCCGATGAGCACCGCCAGACCAAACAGGCCGAAGCCGATCCTGCCCAAACCTTCGACCATGTTGAATCCCCTGACGGCACCGCGAAAAACGGGAAGCCTAGAGCAGGGCAGGGGCCGGGGCAAGGAAAAGCGCGTAGCGAGGGGCGATCAGCGCCGATCCGCGCGGTATTGACAAGGCCTGCAGGCGACATGGCGCGGTTAGAATGAACCCCCTTCCGGCCCGATCTGCGGGCCTGCAGCAGGAGTTGTGCATGCTCTACCGCCGCCTTGGAACCTCCGGGTTGAAGCTTTCCGCGCTGTCCTTCGGCGCCTGGGTCACCTTTGGCAGCCAGGTGGCCCGGGACCAGGCGCGCAACCTGGTCGCGGCGGCCTGGGACAACGGCATCAACTTCTTCGACAACGCCGAGGGTTATGCAAATGGCCGCGCCGAGCAGGTGATGGGCGATGTGATCGCTGACCTGCGGCTGCCGCGCGATGGCTTCTGCGTGTCCAGCAAGGTGTTCTTCGGCAGTGCGCTGGACCCGGCACCGACCCAGCGCGGGCTGTCGCGCAAGCATGTGACCGATGCCTGCGATGCGGCGCTGAAGCGGCTGCGGGTGGATTATCTGGACCTGTATTACTGCCACCGTCCCGACCCGGATACCCCGATCGCAGAAACCGTGCATGCGATGGACACCTTGGTCCGGCAGGGCAAGGTGCTGTACTGGGGCACCTCGGAATGGTCAGCGACGCAGATCCAGGAAGCGCTGGACATCGCCCGCCAGCACAACCTGCAGGGCCCCACGATGGAGCAGCCGCAGTACAACCTGCTGCACCGCGACCGGGTCGAGCGCGAGTACGCCCCCCTGTACGCCGAGGCCGGGCTGGGCACCACCACCTTCTCGCCGCTGGCGTCGGGCCTGCTGACCGGCAAGTACAACGACGGCTTCCCGGCCGGTTCGCGGTTGGGGCTGGATGACATGGCCTGGCTGCAGGACATCGTGCTGGGTGCCGACGGCGCCGCGCGCCTGCAACAGGTACGACACTACACCGCACTGGCGTCCGAGCTGGGCGTCGCCCCGGCCACCCTGGCCATCGCCTGGTGCCTGCGCAATCCGAACGTTTCCAGCGTGATCCTGGGCGCCAGCCGGGTCGAGCAGCTGCTGCAGAACCTGCAGGCGCTTGATCTGGTGGGGACGCTGGAAGACGGTGTGTGGGGCCGGGTGGAAGCGGTGTTCGCCTGACGGCGGTAGCGCCGAGCCACGCTCGGCGGGGCTTCCGGGGATCCGCCGAGCGTGGCTCGGAGCTACCATTGATAGTTCAAGGCTATTGAAATTCTGAGTTCAATCATCAATCCCATCAATCAATTTGAGAATGGGTGTTGATTGCGAACTGAGAATCGTTATCATTTGAGTCGTCCCTCGCACCGAGTCCAGACGATGAATGCTCAAGCAGTGCTGCTTCGTCCCGAAACCCTGACCCTCCGTGAGCGCCCGGTCCGTGCCGTGCCCGCCGAGGAAGTGATCGACAGCGGGGCCCTGCTGAAAGGGCGTCGCGAGATCCTCATCCAACATGGTGACCGCTTCTATCGGCTGCGCCACACCAGCAACGACAAGCTGATCCTGACCAAGTAAACGGGTCGGCCGCCTCTCTCCGGAGGCAGCGCCGCGCCGTGGCGCGATGCGGTCACCACGGGCGGTCGTCCCTTCTGTCTCTCTCCCCCTCGGTCTTCCGGCCAACGCCTTCGTGGCGCTGGTGGCGGCCCCGGGGGATCCCTTTCTGCACGGCCAGGTGCACAACACGGTGATCCCATGAGCAGAGCCTTGTCCGCAGTACGCGCGACGATGCCGCGCGGCCTTCCGTCATCGCAGTCCATCAGCCGGCCTACCGCCCGTCAGCTGGCCGCCCTCGGCGCCGTGCTGTGCCTGTACCGGGCCGACCGCAACGAGTTGGCCGGTTGGCAGGAAGCCGTTGCCGCCCACGCCTGCCAAGGTCTGGACAGCGAAGGTGTACGGGAGAGCCTGTGCTTCACCGATGCACGCGGCCGCTGCTGCTGGCGGCTGTACCTGCTGCCGGACAGCGATTTCCTCGCCTGGGACCGGCTTGTGGCCGGGCTGGCGGTACGTTCGGTTGCCGACGACGATGCCAGTGTCGGCGAGCGCCTGTGGCGGCGCCTGGCCGGCAGCCTGGGCGGGCAGCGCTGGCGCATGTGCGCGGTGCAGCTGCACGCGGTGGAGCAGGGCAGCGGACTGGCGGCAAGCCTCGCGTCGCTGTCATCGCTGGGCAGCGCGACCGCCCGGCGCATCGCACGGCTGGAAAGCGCCGAAGGCGCGGCAGAATCGGCTCCGCTCGCCCTGCACGCCTGAGGCGTGCGGGGTCACTCCTTGAACATCAGCAGGGCGGCGACCACGATCAGCGCGAATGCCGCGTAGTGGTTCCACTTCAGCGGCTGGTCGAGGTAGAACGCGGAGAACAACGCGAACACCACCAGGGTGATGACTTCCTGCATGCCCTTGAGCTGCGGTGCCGAATACACCGCACTGCCGAGCCGGTTGCCCGGCACCTGCAGGCAGTACTCGAAGAACGCGATTCCCCAGCTGATCAGGATCACCGTCATCAACGGTGCGCTCTTGAATTTCAGGTGTCCATACCAGGCGAAGGTCATGAAGATGTTGCTGCCCAGGAGCAGCAGCACGGGATAGAGGTACTGGGCCATGTCGATCACGCCGGTGGGGTCGGCGGATTATGCGCCTGCGGCGTGCGCGAAAGGTCAACAGTGCTTATTCCTCGAGCGCGGAGCCGTGGGTCAGGGTCTCCCAAAGGAAATGGAAATCACCTTGGCTGGGACGATGCCCAGCCAGCCACGCCGCAGTGTGCGGGAGTGCCTGGCGCAGGCGGCCCCCGAAGTGCGCGTAGCCTATCTCCAGCGTGCCGCGCATCTGAAACCAGTTTGCCCTTGCACAACCATGCAGGAACAACGGGGCGCGCCAGCATGTCGGTGTGGAACTCCATCGCAGCGACCAGTCGTTCGCCCTGCGCCTGGTACAGGCTGCCACCCTGCAGGCGGTTGGTTTCGGCTGCGTTTAGATAGGCGGCCAGACCATAGGCCGTATGCTCCAGGTCGCGGCAGGTTTCTTCCGCCAGTCCGGCCGCCATGACGGTCTGGCCGAACCATAGGGTTTCGATGGGCGTCGCACAGATGGGGCGCGGCAGCGGGGAGGCACCATCGACCGGCATGTAGACATAGGTAGGCAAGCGGGTACTCCAATCCTCCACCGCACTGTTGTAGAGGTCGCGACGATCGGTGTAGATGGCCATGTTCATGCGCGCCTCGACGCCGCTGGCGTGCCAGTTCCCTCCGGGGCAGGGTCCCATGCGGTCGATGTCCGGCAGATACTGCGCGATCAGCCATTCGCCGAAGCGTCGGGCATCCGCTTCCGGCCACGCCGTGCTGGTGTGCCGGATGAGTTCGGCCGCACGCGTCCACAATTGCGCAGTCCAGGACGCCTGCAGCGGCGCGTTGCTGTTGGCGTGGCCACCGGTCAGCGTGGTGGCCCAGGCGTCCATGATCTCCACGGCCTTGGTGCATGCGCCTCCTCGCCCAGGTAAGCCCACAGCAGCGCATGCGTATACGCGGCCTGGGCATCGTCGCGTTCGGGCTTGCAGCCGATGCTGGGTTTGTCGAAGGAACCACATTCCACACGCGCGAACGGGGTGGCGACATGCTCCAGCGACGCCAAGGGGCTCTGGCGCATGGCGGCCATGGCGGTGGTCTTGAGTGGATCGCCGGCCCGCAGCGCGTCCCGCGTTGCCTGCAGCGCGGGCGCGTCGAGCAGGATGCCGGGATGGACGAACGCCTGCCCGTGGGCGAGGGCGGGGGACAACAGGGCAAGTGAGAGCAGCAGTACGGGGGCGCGCATCGGGGCAGTCTCCTTGAAGGAGTCTCCACGCTAATCGCGTCTGGTTCCGAGGGTTATCGGCCAAGACCCGGCTTCCGCGTCGGTAATGCCCGCTGTCCGCCGCAGTGTATTTTCCATGGGCCGGACATATCCCGCCGACCATGGGTCGGCGCTACCGGGTTCCGTCTACGCGAGCCGCGGCCCCGGAACCTGTCAGGGCGTCGGGTGGGTGGGCCATGCAGGACCGTCTGTTCGCATGGATGCGAACAGCGAGCCCCCATGGACGGGTTTACGGCGTGTCCTGCATGGCCTACCCACCCGGCGTCGGCACGTAGCCGAGCGCCCCTCCCACCTGCAGGCTATGCCTCGCGCAACGCCAGCGCCGGCGGCGTATGCAGGATCCGCCGCGTGCCCCACCATCCGGCGAACACACTCAGCGCCACCCCGCACGCACCACCGGCCAGCAACCCCGGCCACGGCGGCAACAGCGCCAGTTCGAACACCTGCCGCGACACCACCACCCCGATGATCGCCGCCGCACCCACCGCCAGGATCGCCGCCAGCAGTCCCAGCGCACCGAACTCCACCAGCACCGCACCGCGCAGCTGGCGCCGCGTGGCCCCCAGCGTGCGCAGCACCGCGCTGTCGTAGCGCCGCTCGCCAGCGGTCGACTGCAGCGCCGCCAGCAGCACCAGCACGCCGGCCAGCAGGCTGAAACCCATCACCACCTGGATCGCCTGCGCGACCCGGTCCATCACCTGCCGCACCTCGCTGATCAGTCCATCGATATCCAGCAGCGACAGGTTCGGCTGCTCGCGTACCAGCTGGCCCAGTCCGGCCGCCTTGGCGCGCGGCAGATGGAAGGCCGAGATCAGGTTGTGCGGGGCATCGCCGACCGCATTGGCGTTGACCAGCACGAAGAAGTTGACCCGGAAGCTGTTCCACTCGGCCTTGCGGATGCTGGTGATGGTGTAGTCACGCTGCTGTTCGCCGACCTGCAGTGTCACCCGGTCACCCAGCTTGGCGCCGTAGCGGCTGGCCCAGCCTTCTTCCACAGAAGCCTCGGCGGCGGTGCTGTCGGCGGCCCAGAAACGGCCCTCCAGCAGCTGGTTGGCCGGCGGGAAGGTGGTGCGCCAGCTGAAGTTCAGCGGCCGGTCGCGGTCGTTGTCCGCAGCGCCTGCTGGCTGCGTGCCGTTGTCCTGCGCCGCGTCCTGGTCATCCCCACGCCGACGCGGTGCGTCACCGTTCAATGCCAGCAGGCGACCGGTGGCGAACGGTTCCACGCTGGCATCCACCGCACCCTGCGCGGTCAGCGCATCCAGCACGATCTGGCGCTGGTCCGGCTGGATGTTCATCAGGAAATAGTTCGGTGTATCCGCCGGCAGGCGGTCGCGCCACTGCTGCAGCAGGCCCGGACCGACCACGGCCAGCATCAACAGCGAACACAGCGACAACGACAGCCCGACCAGCTGCATCACCGCCAGCGCGCGGCGGCGGGTCAACGCGGCCAGGCCGAGCCGCCAGTTGCCGTGCAGGCGATGCTGCAGGCCGCGCACCAGCATCAGCAGGGCAAAGCCCCCACCGGCGGCCAGCAGCGCCAGCGCGGCCAGTCCGCCGAGCACCCACAGCGCCAGCTTGAGGTCGCCGGTGACCTGCACGGTCAGCGCCAGGCTGGCCAGCAGGGCGCCGGCATACACCAGCAGCGAGGCCGGTGGCAGGGTGGCGAAACTGCGGTTGAGCACGCGCATCGGCGGCACGTTGCGCAGCCGCAGCAGCGGCGGCAGGCCGAAGCCAAGCAGCAACAGCAGGCCGATGCCCGCACCGGTCAACGCCGGCATGGCCTGCGGCAACGGCAGCCGCTGCGGCACCAGCCCGCCGAGGATCTGCACCAGTCCTTCCTGCGCCGCCATGCCGACCAGCACACCGACCACACAGGCCGGGATCGCCATCAACAACAGCTGCAGCGCCAGGCTGCCAAGGATGTCGCGCTGACGCGCCCCCAGGCAGCGCAATACGGCAACCTGGTCGATGCGGCTCAGCGCGAAACGGTTGGCCGCCAGCGCGGTGGCGACGCCGGACAACAGCACCGCCAGCAAGGCACTCAAGCCGAGGAAACGCCCGGCCAGCTGGAACGACTCACGTACCCCGCGCTGGGTATCGCCCACGCCGAGCAGGCGCAGTCCCTGCACGCGCGGTTGCAGCCACTGGCGGAACTGGGCGATGGCCTCCGGCTCGCCGACGAACATCGTGCGGTAGCTGATGCGGCTGCCCGGATCGAGCAGGCCGGTGCCCTCCACGTCGGCGCGGTTGACCAGCAGGGTGGGCGACAGGGTGAGCAGTTCGCTGGACGTATCCGGTTCGGATTCGATGCTGCCAGCTACCCGCAGCGTGCCTGCGCCGAACTCCAGTGCATCGCCGATGCGCAGGTCCAGGGCCTGCAGCAGGCGTGGGTCAGCAAAGGCTTCCCCGCGTGCTGGTGCAGCGGCGGCTTCGTTCAACACGGCATCGGCGCCGGTCCGCACACGCAGTTGGCCGCGCAGCGGGTAACCGGCTTCCACCGCCTTGATGGTGGCCATCTGGCTGGCTTCGCCATGGAACAGCACGCTGCCGAAGGCGGCAATGCGGGTGCTCTGCAGTCCGCGCCGGGTGCCTTCGCCGACCAGTTCGGCCGGCGCTTCGGCGCGCCCGCTGATGCCGAGGTCACCGCCCAGCATCTCCGCGGTGCTGTTGGCCAGCGCCAGGTTGACCCGGTCCACCAGCGTGCCGACCGCGGTCATCACCGCCACGCCCAGCACCAGGGCGGCAAACACCGTCAGCAGGTCGCCGGCCAGCGCTTCGCGGCGCAGCGAACGCAGCGCGTGGCGCAGCAGGTTCATGCGTCCGCCCCGTGCGTGACCTGCTGCAGGCGACCGTTGTCGATGCGATGGATGAACTGGCAGCGCTGCGCCAGGCGCAGGTCGTGGGTGACCAGCACCAGGGTGGTGGCGCTGTCGGCATTCAAGGCGAACAGCAGGTCGCTGATGTGCTGGCCGGTGGCCTGGTCCAGCGAGCCGGTTGGTTCATCGGCGAACAGGATGCGCGGGCGCGCCACGAAGGCGCGTGCCAGCGCCACGCGCTGTTGTTCGCCACCGGACAGCTGGCGCGGGTAGTGCCGCGCGCGGCGCGCCAGGCCCACCGCTTCCAGCACCTGTTCGACCCGGGCAGGATCCTCGCGCCCGGCCAGTTCCAGCGGCAGGGCGATGTTCTCCGCCGCGGTCAGCGCCGGCAGCAGGTGGAAGCTCTGGAACACGAAGCCGACCTCGCGCGCGCGCAGCTGGGCCCGGGCTTCTTCGTCCAGGCTGCCGAGCACGCTGCCGGCCAAGGTGATGCTGCCGCGGCTGGGCAGGTCCAGCCCGGCCAGCAGGCCGAGCAGGGTGGTCTTGCCCGAACCGGAGGCGCCGACGATGGCAACCGAGGTGCCTTCATGTACCGTCATGCTGATGTTGTCCAGTATGTGGACTTCACCCTCCGGGCCATGCACGGATTTGCCGACCTGGTCGACGGCGATGGCGACGGGCGCGCTGCGGGGGGACAGGCTGTCGATGAGGAGACTCCAATGCGCGTTACAGGACAAGGCCGGAACATCGGCCGGATGGGAATGCTGCTGGCATGGTTGCTGCTGTTGCCGGTGCTGGCGTGTGCCAAAGGTCAAGCAACCACTGTGCTGGTGCTCGGCGACAGCCTCAGCGCCGCCCACAATATCCCGGCCGGCACCGGCTGGGTGGACCTGCTGGGCAAGCGGCTCAGCACCCGTTCGGGCTCGCCGGCTCGGGTGGTCAATGCCAGCATGAGCGGAGAAACCACCGCCGGGGCGGCGACCCGCCTGCCGGGACTGCTGGCGCGGGAGAAGCCCGGCGTGGTGGTCATCGCGCTGGGCGGCAACGATGCGCTGCGCGGGCTGACCCCCGCCCAGATCCGCGCCAACCTGGAGAAGATGATCGTGGCCAGCCAGCAGGGCGGCGCCAAGGTGCTGATGCTCGGCATTGATGTGCCGCCGAACTATGGTCCGGCGTACCGGCAGCGCCTGGCCGCGGTGTATCGCGCGCTGGCCGACCAGTACAAGGTGCCCCTGCTGCCGTTCCTGCTGGAGGGCGTCGCGCTGCAGCCGGGAATGATGCAGTCCGACGGCCTGCACCCCACCGCCAGCGCCCAGCCGAAGGTGCTTTCCAACGTCTGGCCGCTGCTGCAGCCGCTGCTCTGAAGCGTTCAGTGAGCGTGTGGATCCACTTCACGCCGCGTGCACCGTCGATCCGGCATGTTTCACAAAGCTGAAGTTAGAGGGAAGACCATGCGTCAGACGAAGGAAACCTCCGGCCTTGTTCTGGTCGTCGAGGACAACCGCAATATCTCCGAGATGATCGGTGAGTATCTGGAAGGTCGTGGTTTCGAGGTCGACTACGCCCAGGACGGCTTGGACGGTTATCGTCTGGCGGCCGAAAACAGCTACGACGTGGTCGTGCTGGACCTGATGCTGCCGCGCCTGGACGGCATCGAAGTCTGCCGCCGCCTGCGCAATGACGCCCGCAAGTCAACGCCGGTGCTGATGCTGACCGCCCGCGATACGCTGGATGACAAGCTCACCGGCCTGGGCTTTGGCGCCGATGACTACCTGACCAAGCCGTTCGCCATCCAGGAACTGGAAGCACGCCTGCGTGCCCTGATCCGTCGTGAGCGCCGGCAGGTGGGTTCGGAAGTGCTGAAGGTCGCCGACCTGGTGCTGGATCCGGTGAGCATGCGCGCCACCCGCGCCGGCACTGAACTGCAGCTTTCGCCGATCGGCCTGCGCCTGCTGACCATCCTGATGCGCGAATCGCCGCGCGTGGTCACCCGGCAGGAAATCGAACGCGAGATCTGGGGCAACGGGCTGCCGGATTCGGACACCCTGCGCAGCCATCTGTACAACCTGCGCAAGATCATCGACAAGCCGTTCGACCGCCCGCTGCTGCATACCGTGCAGAGTGCGGGTTACCGCATCGCCGATATCGCCCAGCCGATGGGCTGACATCGCCGTCATGATCCCTGTGCAGGCCGCCAACGGCCCCTGCACGGGGGGCTGACGCACCCGCTGCCTATACTCGGCGCGGCCATCTTCTGTAGTGACTCCGCCTGATGCCGCACGGCCTGCCGCGCAAGATACGTATCGCTTTCATCCTGCAGGCCATGCTGGCCAGCCTCGGCATTCTGCTTGGTGCGTGGCTGGTGTCGCTGGTGATCAAGCACAGCCTGGTCAGCGCTGCACTGCGCGAGGAAGCGGCGTATTTCTGGACGCTGCATGAGGCCTCGCCGACCCAGCCGCCGCCCAATACCCAGAACATCCGCGGCTACCTGGTGGAAACCGGGCGCTCCAGTCTTTCGCTGCCGGCCAACCTGCGCGAACTTCCGGCCGGTTTCCATGAACTGCGCCGCGACGACCAGCTGGTCTGGGTGGACGTGCGTCCGGAGGGACGGCTGTACCTGGTGTTCCTGCGCTCACGCGCGGAGTTGCTGGCGTTCTGGTTCGGCATCGTGCCGGTGCTGTTGACCCTGCTGGCGGTGTACGGCGCCAGCTGGGTCACTTACCGCGCTTCCAAACGGCTGGTATCGCCGGTCAACTGGCTGGCGCGCCGGGTATCGCGCTGGGATCCGGCCAAGCCGCAGGCCAGCGACCTGGATCCGCAGAAGCTGCCCGCCGACATGCAGGGGGAGACCCGGCAGCTGGCCGCCGCCTTGCATTCGCTGGCCAACCGGGTCACCGAGAATGTCGCCCGCGAGCGCAACTTCACCCGCGATGCCAGCCATGAGCTGCGTACTCCGCTCACCGTGATCCGGGTTGCCAGTGACATGGCGCTGGCCGACGAGACCGCGTCGCCGCGCCAGCAGCGCAGCCTGCAGCGCATCCAGCGCGCCGGCCGCGAGATGGAGGCGGTGATCGATGCCTTCCTGATCCTGGCGCGCGAAGCCGATGTCGAGCCGCAGATGGAGATGTTCGACGTGGTGGAGGTGGTGCGCCACGAGGTGGACACCGCCACCGAACTGATGGCCGATCGGCCGGTGCACGTGGAGCTGCACGCCAGTGGCGTGGTCGAGCTGCACGGACCGCCGCGGGTGCTGCAGGTGGTGATCAGCAACCTGGTGCGCAACGCCTGCAACTACACCGACGAGGGTCGCGTGGACGTGTTCGTCGAACACGACCGGGTGCGCGTGCACGATACCGGCATCGGCATGTCACCCGACGCGCTGGAAAAGGCCTTCGAGCCGTTCTACCGTGCCGAGCCGGACCGCCCGCAGGGCACCGGGCTGGGCCTGTCGATCGTGCGCCGTCTGTGCGACCGCTTCGGCTGGAAGGTCACCCTGACCAGCCAGCCGGGCAAGGGCACCGAGGCCACCGTCATCTTCCGCTGAACCCGGATGCAGGTAGCGCCGAGCCATGCTCGGCGAGCGAAGCGGACGCGGAAAGCATGACGGCCAGCGGCCGTCGCTACCGCGGCGGGCGGTTCAATCGCAGCTGACCTTGGGCGCCAGCGCCTTCTTCCAGATCGCATACCCGGCCGGCGTCATGTGCAGCATGTCCTCGCGGAACAGCGATGGATCGGGTTGTCCGTCGCGGCCCAGCATCGGCGTGTAGATGTCGGTGTAGCCAGTCCTGGGCAGGGCGGCCAGCGCGCTGCGGATCATCGTGTTGGCTTCGATGATGCCCGGCAGCAGGTGTGCACGCGACGGGCTCGGCTTGATCGAAATGTACTCCACCGTCGTCGACGGCAGGTCGCGGTGCACGCGGGCTACGAAGGCGACCACGTCGTCGCGGACCTGGGCCGGCGTGCGGCCACTGTTGAGGTCGTTGTCGCCGGCGTACAGGAACACCTTGCAGGGGGCGTAGGGCACTACGATGCGGTCGGCGTACCAGGTGCTGTCGCGCACTTCCGAGCCGCCGAATCCGCGGTTGAACACCGGCTTGCCCGGGAAATCGGCGGCCAGGCTGTCCCACATGCGGATAGAGGAACTGCCGACGAATTCGATGCCCTCGCGCGGCGGCGGGCTGGCCTGGTCGGCCTTGGCGAAGGCAGCCATGTCACCGGCCCAGGCCACGTTGGACACTTCTTCGGGTACCTGCGCGGGCCGCGGCGGCGACAGCGCGTGGGCGAAGCCGGCGGTGGACAGGCCGAGGGCGAGGGCGAGCAGCAGCGGGCGGCGTGGCAGGTTCATCAAAAACTCCGACAAGGTGCAGCGTTCGATGATAACGGGGCGGGAGCGCCGCTGCCGGCCGCGGCGGGATGGCAGGCAGGGCCTTATGGCAAAATAGGCGCCTGCTGCCCACCCTGGCCTTACATGACCGTCCGCTTCCTGTCCCTGCGGTTGCTTCGTTGCGACCTGATCGCCTGCGATCCCGCCGGAGCACGCTCCCATGGCTGACCAGTTCGGCCACATGCCGCGCGGACCGCGTCGCATCCTGCAGGCCGCGCGCTGGTCGTGGCAGGGGCTGCGCGCGGCCTGGCTGCACGAATCCTCGTTCCGGCTGGAAGCCTGGCTGCTGCTGCTGTTCACCCCGGTAGCGCTGTGGCTGGGTGACAGTGCGATCGAACGCATCCTGATGATCGGCTCGATGCTGCTGGTACTGGCCACCGAGCTGTTGAATTCGGCCATCGAGGCGGTGATCGAGCGCTACGGTCCGGAGATCCACGAACTGGCCGGTCGTGCCAAGGACATGGGCTCGGCCGCGGTATTCGTGCTGATGATGAATGTGCTGCTGTGCTGGGGGCTGATCCTGGTCCCGCGCTTGTTCTGACACCCTCTCCCGACTTACTTCGAAGACCTTCCCATGCCTTTTGTTGAACTCCTTTCAGATCCGAACGTCTGGTTGACCCTGCTTACGCTGAGTGCGCTGGAAATCGTGCTCGGCATTGACAACCTGGTGTTCATTTCCATCGCGGTCAGCAAGCTGCCCGAAGCACGCCGTCCGTTCGCGCGCAAGCTGGGCATCGCGGTGGCCTGCATCACCCGCATCCTGCTGCTGGTGTCGCTGGCTTACCTGGCGCACATGCAGGCCAACCTGTTCACCGTGGCCGGCATGGGCATTTCCATCCGTGACCTGGTGCTGATCCTGGGCGGGCTGTTCCTGATCATCAAGGGCGGCATGGAAATCCGCGAGCTGATCACCGGCGGCGAGGACGAAGATCCGACCACCACCAAGGCCTCGGCGGTGTTCGGGATGGTGATCCTGCAGATCGCGATCATCGACATCGTGTTCTCGCTGGACTCGGTCATCACCGCCGTCGGCATTGCCGACCACGTGCCGGTGATGGTGGCGGCGATCCTGCTGTCGGTGGCGGTGATGCTGCTGGCGGCCAACCCGCTGGGCCGCTTCATCGACGCCAACCCGACGGTGAAGATGCTGGCGCTGGCCTTCATCCTTCTGATCGGCGCGGTCCTGATCCTGGATGGCCTGGACGTGCACGTGCCCAAGCCGTACATCTATGCGGCGATGGGGTTCTCGGTGCTGGTGGAGTGGTTGAACCTGCTGATGCGGCGCCGTGCGGTGGCCCATCACGTGCCGGGTGCCGGCAACTGGTGATCAGGTGTGGTTGCCGGGCCTGCGGCCCGGCTGCCCGCTTTTTGAAGCAACGTCAACGTCAACGTCAAAAGCGGGATCGCTTGTTGGCGGGGCGGGGGTGGGTTGGCGGGGGACGGCAAAGGCCGCTCCTGCGGGCCTCGTTTCGCGCCATCCATGGCGCTCAACGCCCCCGCCAACCCACCCCGCCCCACCTTCGACAGGTCTATGGTGGCCCGGACATGCGGGCCTGGTAGCGCCGACCCATGGTCGGCGGAATCTTCCCGCCAACGGCCCGCTGCGCTCGCCGAGCATGGCTCGGCGCTACCGCTTTTCATTTTTTTTTACGCGGCTGGCGGCCCCCGGACCTGTCAGGGCGCCGGGCGGTGGGGCTGGGCGGGGGCGTTGAGCGCCATGGATGGCGCGAAACGAGGCCCGCATGGACGCAGTTCTTGCCGTCCCCCGCCCAGCCCCACCGCACGGCGCCGAGCACGCAGCCTGCTGTTGCACGCCAGCCAGCCGCGAGGGGGTTCCACCCGTTCGACGCACCCCGCAGCAACCCATTCACCTGGAACATGCGATGCTCCGGCTTCCAACACCCCCGTGGAGCCCGGCCATGCGCCTGCTGACCCGCCTCATCCCCTTGCTCCTGCTGGCTTCCCTGTTGTCCGGCTGCGGCTACAACGCCATCCAGCAGAAGGACGAATCGGTCAAGGCCAGCTGGGCCGAAGTGCTCAACCAGTACAAGCGCCGCGCCGACCTGGTGCCCAACCTGGTCAACACCGTGCAGGGCTTCGCCACCCAGGAACGCCAGGTGCTGACCGAAGTCACCGAGGCCCGTTCGCGGGTCGGCCAGATCAACGTCAACGCCGATGACGAAGCCTCGCTGCGCCAGTTCCAGCAGGCCCAGGGCGAGCTCGGCAGTGCGCTGTCGCGACTGCTGGTGGTCACCGAGAATTATCCGGTGCTCAAGTCCGATGCCAATTTCCGCGACCTGCAGGCCCAGCTGGAAGGAACCGAAAACCGCATCACCGTGGCCCGCGGCCGCTACATCCAGCAGGTGCAGGACTACAACACCTACATCCGCTCGTTCCCGCAGGTGGTGACCGCGAAGATCTTCGGCTATCAGGTCAAGCCGAACTTCACCGTGGAAAACGAAGCGCAGATTTCCAACGCGCCGGAAGTGAAGTTCAACACCGGTGCGCCGGCCCCGCAGCCTGCACCGCAGCAGGCGCCGGCCCCGCAGCCGGGCGGCTGATCGATGCACCTGCGCCTGCTTGGCTGGTTGCTGTTGCTGTGCCTGCCGCTGGGCAGCGTGCAGGCGCAGGACCTGGCCACGATCCCGAAGCTGGATTCTCCGGTGGTCGATACCACCGGCACCCTGGATGCCGCGCAGACCCGCCAACTGCAGCAGCAGGCGATCGACCTTCAGCAGCGCAAGGGCAGCCAGCTGCAGGTTCTGATCGTGCCCAGCACGCAGCCGGAAGACATCGCGCAGTACACCACCCGGGTATTCGAGCAGTGGCAGGTCGGTCGCAAGGGCGTGGATGACGGGGTGCTGCTGGTGGTCGCCAAGGACGATCGACGGGTCCGCATCGAACCGGGCTATGGCCTGGAAGGCGCGATCCCGGATGCGGTCGCCAACCGCGTGATCCAGGAATACCTGGTGCCCTCGTTCCGCGCTGGCGACTATGCCGGTGGTATCACCGAGGCCACCGGTGTACTGGTCAAGCTGATCGATGGCGAGCCGCTGCCGGCACCGGTCAGCGCGCATCGCGCACCGCAGGGCGACGGCGGCGGCGACGGTTGGGTAGTGGCGGTAGTGATCGGTTTCTTCGTCGGGTCGATCCTGCGCGCGGTGCTCGGCCGCCTGCCGCGGCCGGTGCGCGGGCTGATCGCCGCAGGCGGCGCGGCCGTCGTGGCCTTCCTGTTTACTTCACTGCTGCTGGCCAGCGGTATTGCCGGCATCGTCGGCCTGCTGATGGCGGTGACCTCCGGGCACCCGGGCCGGTTCGCCGGCGGCGGCGGGTGGGGCGGCGGCAGCTGGGGCGGAGGAGGCGGCTTCGGGGGCGGCGGTGGATTCGGCGGCGGCGGTGGCTGGGGCGGTGGCGGTGGCCGCTCCGGCGGCGGCGGCGCATCGGGAGGCTGGTGATGATCGGACGCGCACTGCGGCATATCGTGTCCCCGTCGGTACGGCGGACCTTCCCGGCCAGCACCCTGCAGGCGATCACCCAGGCCATTGCCGCGGGCGAACAACACCATGGCGGGCAGGTCATGTTCGCGGTGGAAGCCGACCTGCCGCTGGATGCGCTGTGGCGCGGGGTGAGCGCGCGCCAGGCCGCCGAGCGTGCCTTCGCGCAGCTGCGCACGTGGGATACCGAACACAACAACGGCGTGCTGATCTACCTGCTGCTGGCCGACCATGCCATCGAAATCGTCGCCGACCGCGGCCTGCACGGGCGGGTCGCCGAAGCCGACTGGCAGCGGATCTGCGCAACGCTCCGCGAGGGATTGCGTGGACGCGATCCCGCGGCTGCCTTGGTGCTGGCGATCAATGACGTATCGGCGCTGCTGGCCGGGCACTTTCCGCCGGGCGCGCGGTCAGACCAGGACGCATTGCCCGATTGGCCGCAGATTCTGGGTTGAGGCCCGCCGGCGGCGCTAAAATAACCCGATTCCTGCAAGGCACCGCCCATGATCTATTTCCACGATATCGATCCCATCGCCATCTCGCTGGGGCCGATCCAGGTGCACTGGTACGGCATCATGTACCTGCTTGGCTTCGCTTCGGCCTGGTGGCTGGGCAAGCGCCGCATTGCCGCCGGGCGCCTGCCGGGCGTCAACGCCGATGGTTTCTCCGACCTGCTGTTCTACGCGATGCTCGGCGTGGTGGTCGGCGGTCGCGTGGGCTACATGCTGTTCTACGCACTGGGCGATTTCCTTTCCAACCCGCTGCTGCTGTTCAAGGTGTGGGACGGCGGCATGAGCTTCCACGGCGGCCTGCTGGGCGTGCTGGGGGCCAGCTGGTGGTGGTCGCGCCGGCACCGCCTGCACTTCTTCGACACCATGGATTTCGTCGCGCCGCTGGTGCCGCTGGGCTTGGGCTTCGGGCGCGTGGGCAATTTCATCGGCGATGAGCTGTGGGGCAAGTTCACAGACGGCAGCTGGGGCGTGGTGTTCCCGTCGGGGCTGCCGGCGCCGCTGGCGCAACTCGATACCGCCGCGTTGAAGGCGGAGTTCGCCGCTGGCGCGCTGAACCAGTACGCCCGCCATCCTTCGCAGCTGTATGAAGCCTTCCTGGAAGGCCTGGTGATGTTCGCGGTGCTGTGGGCGGTGTCGGCCAAACCGCGCAACCGTTACCTGGTATCGGGCCTGTTCGCGCTGATGTACGGCCTGTTCCGCTTCGCGGTGGAATTCGTGCGGATGCCGGACAACGGCGTCTACGTGGCCTTCGACTGGCTGACCCGTGGCCAGATCCTGAGCCTGCCGCTTGTGGCCCTGGGCCTGGTGCTGCTGTGGCTGTCCCATCGCGCGCCGGTGCTGCAGCCCGTGCTGCCCGTCGCCGCTGCTGGAGCCAAGCCATGAAGCCCTACCTGGACCTGCTGCGGCACGTGCTGGAGCACGGTGCGGAGAAGAGCGACCGTACCGGCACCGGTACGCGCAGCGTGTTCGGCTGGCAGATGCGCTACGACCTGGCCGATGGCTTCCCGCTGGTCACCACCAAGAAGCTGCACCTGCGCTCGATCATCCACGAGCTGCTGTGGTTCCTGCAGGGCGATACCAACATCGCCTACCTGAAAGACAACCAGGTGCGGATCTGGGACGAGTGGGCCGACGAGAACGGCGACCTGGGGCCGGTCTATGGCAAGCAGTGGCGCAGCTGGGCGGCTGCCGATGGCCGGCAGATCGACCAGATGCAGTGGCTGGTGGACGAGATCAAGCGCAATCCGGATTCGCGCCGGCTGGTGATCAGTGCCTGGAATGTGGGCGAGCTGCCGCAGATGGCGTTGATGCCGTGCCACAGCCTGTTCCAGTTCTACGTGGTGGACGGCAAGCTCAGCTGCCAGTTGTACCAGCGCAGTGGGGACATCTTCCTCGGGGTGCCGTTCAACATCGCCAGCTATGCGCTGCTGACCCACATGGTGGCGCAGGCCACGGGCCTGGGCGTGGGCGATTTCGTGCATACGCTGGGCGATGCCCACCTGTACTCGAACCATTTCGAGCAGGCCCGCGAGCAGCTCGCGCGCGAACCCCGCGCGCTGCCGACGCTGTGGTTGAACCCGGAGGTCACCGACCTGTTCGGCTTCCGCTTCGAGGACATCCGCATCGACGGTTACGATCCGCACCCGGCGATCAAGGCCCCGGTGGCGGTGTGAGTTCCCCGCGCCTTTCGATGATCGCCGCGCTGGACCGCAATCGCGGTATCGGCCACGGCAACCAGCTGCCCTGGCACCTGCCCGACGACCTGAAGCATTTCAAGGCGCTGACGCTGGGCAAGCCGGTGCTGATGGGCCGCAAGACGGCGCAATCGCTGGGCCGCGCGCTGCCCGGGCGGACCAACCTGGTGCTGACCCGCAGTGGCCAGGTGCCGTTCGACGGCATGCGCGCGGTGGCATCGCGTGAACAGGCGTTGGCGATCTGCCACGCCGAAGCCGCCGACGAACTGTGCGTGATCGGCGGCGGCGAGATCTACCGTCTGATGATGGCGCATGCCAGCGACCTGTATCTGACCTGGGTGGACACCGAGGTACCGGCGGATACCCACTTCCCAGTCGTCGATGAAGCCTTGTGGCAGCAGGTGGACAGCCAGCCGCATGCGGCCGATGCGCGGCATCCGTTCGCGTTCCGCTTCGTGCACTACACCCGCCGCTGAGGGCGGGTACAGCGGTCAGTCCGCCGTGGGCGGACTGCCTGCACCCCCACCGCCGTTGCCGCGGCCACGACCGCGCCGACGGCGGGGTCCACGGGTACGCGTTTCGCCGCCTGCAGGCTGCCCGCCGGGCTGCGCCTGCGCGTGCTGCTGTGGCTTGGGCTGCGCGGTCTGCTGGCCTTCCGGGCGTGGTTTCGGGGCACGTGCCGGCGGTCGCGCGCCGGGCACCGGTGCCGGCACATCGCGGCCGGGTACCTGCACCACGCGCAGTTCGTCGGTATCCAGCTGCAGCGCGGTCAACTTGCCGCCCCACACCGCGCCGGTATCGATGGCATGCACGCCCTGGGTGATGGTCAGGCCAAGTGCTGACCAGTGGCCACACACGACCTTGAGGTCACGCTCGACCCGGCCCGGCACTTCGAACCAGGGGTACAGGCCCTGCTCCTGGGTGCCCGGGGTGCCTTTGTCTTCGATGCCGATGCGTCCCCGCGTGGTGCAGTAACGCATGCGGGTGAAGAAGTTGATGATCGCCCGCGAGCGGTCGTAGCCGGTCAGGTTCGGTGCCCAGATCGGCTTGTCGCCGTACATGTTGCGAAGCAGCTTGCGGTACCCGTTGCCGTGCAGCTGCTGCTCGACTTCGCGCGCATGCTTTTCGGCCATCTGGGTGGTCCACTTGGGCGCCATGCCGGCATGCACCATCATCCAGCCCAGCTCACGGTCGGTGTGCACCAGCTTCTGCATGCGCAGCCAGTCCAGCAGCACGTCGCGGTCTTCGGCGGTGACCACACGCAGCAGGTCCGGGTTGACCTTGCGCTGTTCTTCTTCGCTGCGCGCACCCACCGCCAGCAGCGAAAGATCGTGGTTGCCCAGCACCACCACGCTGTGGTCGCGCAGCGAATGCACCAGCCGCAGCGTTTCCAGCGACTGCCCGCCGCGGTTCACCAGGTCGCCGGCGAACCACAGGGTGTCCTGCGCCGGATCGAAGCGGATTTTTTCCAGCAACCGCTGGGTAACGTCATAGCAACCCTGCAGGTCGCCGATAGCCCACACGCTCATGGCCTGGCCTCCGTGTCAGTGCAGGGTTCGGGGAATGGTCAGCACGAACGGCGCGATGTCGGCGGCGAACTCGGTGCCGTCGTCGGCCACCATGTCGTAGTGCCCCTGCATCGTGCCGTGCTCCGTACCGAGCATGACACCGGAGGTGTAACGGAAGTCTTCACCGGGACGCAGCCGCGGCTGCTCGCCGACCACCCCATCGCCATCGACATGCTCCACGCGGCCTTCGGCGTCGGTGATGCGCCAGTGGCGCGCCACCAGGCGTGCCGCGACCCGGCCGCTGTTGCGGATGCGGATGGTGTAGGCAAAGGCAAAGCGTCCGTCCTCGGGGGCGGACTGGTCATCGAGGAAGCGCGGAGCCACTTCCACGTCCATGGCGTACTGGTCGTCGTGCATCTTGGCAGTGTAATCAGCTTGCATTGGCCAGGGCGACGAATTCCGCCACCTCCAGCTGTTCGGCACGGGCATCCGGACGCACGCCGGCAGCGGCGAACTGTTCGGCGCTGACCACGTTGTTCAGCGCATTGCGCAGGGTCTTGCGGCGCTGGCCGAAAGCGGCCTTGACCACGTCGGCGAAGCGCTTGGGATCGTGGATGCCGACCGTGGACGGATCACGCGGCACCAGCCGCACCACGGCCGAATCGACCTTCGGTGGCGGCCGGAACGCACCCGGCGGCACCACGAACAGCGAGGTCACTTCGCAGTACGCCTGCAGCATCACGCTGAGGCGGCCGAAGACCTTGCTGCCCGGGCCGGCGGCCATGCGGTCGACCACTTCCTTCTGCAGCATGAAGTGCATGTCGCGCACCACGGCGGCATGGTCCAGCGCGTGGAACAGGATCGGCGAGGAGATGTTGTAGGGCAGGTTGCCGACCAGCCGGATCTGTCCACTGCCACCTTCGGCCTGCGCCAGCGCGGTGAAATCCACCCGCAGCACGTCGCTCTGGATGATGGTCAGCGCGCCCAGTGGCGCGGCCGCGGCAGTCAGCGGTGCGATCAGGTCGCGGTCGAACTCGATGACGGTCAGTTCGGGATGCTGGCGCAGCAGCGGCAGGGTGATCGCACCCTGGCCTGGGCCGATCTCCACCAGGCGGTCGCCGGGCTTGGGATTGACCGCGCGCACGATGCTGTCGATGTAATGGCGGTCGGCCAGGAAGTGCTGGCCCAACTGCTTCTTGGCCGGGGCGGTGAATGCCGTGCCAGAGGGGGAATACTGGTTCATGCGCTAAGTCTACGTTGCCGGGCCAGTTGCGCACACAGGGTAGTGGCAGCCTGCAGGCTGGAAGGATCGGCGATGCCTCGTCCGGCCAGCTCCAGCGCGGTGCCATGGTCGACCGCAACGCGCGGGTAGGGCAGGCCCAGGGTGAGGTTCACCGCCTGTTCGAAGCCGGAATATTTCAGCACCGGCAGGCCCTGGTCGTGGTACATCGCCAGCACGCTGTCGAAGCCGGCCAGCTTGGCCGGCAGGAACGCGGTGTCGGCCGGCAGCGGGCCCACCAGCTGCATCCCTTCGGCGCGCAGGCGCTGCAGCAGCGGGATGATCAGGTCGAGCTCTTCGCGGCCCAGGTGGCCGTCTTCCCCAGCGTGCGGATTCAACCCCAGCACCGCGATGCGCGGATGGGCGAGGCCGAACTCACGCCGCAGGGCGGCATGCAGGGTACGCAGGGTGTGCTCCAGCCCCTCGGCGGTGATCGCATCGGCGACCTCGCGCAGCGGCAGGTGGGTGGTTGCCAGCGCAACGCGCACGATGGCATTGGCCAGCATCATCACCACCTTGACTCCGGCCTGGTCGGCCAGCAGTTCGGTGGTGCCGCTGTAGGCGATGCCGCCCTGGTTGATCACCGCCTTGTGCACCGGGCCAGTCACCACGCCGTCCAGGCGGCCGTCCAGGCACGCTTGGCCTGCGGCCTGCAGCGCCCCGATCACGGCGGCGGCGTTGCGCGGGTCGGCGTGGCCGAACCGGCTGGGCACCGCATTGGCAAGGGGGTGCAGGCGCAGGTCGCCCGGCAGGCGCGCTTCGGCATCGGCCGGCAGCAACTGCAGCGGCAGCGACAGCGCATCGGCTGCCGCGTGCAGGGTAGCGGGGTCTGCGAAGGCCAGCAGCCGGCAATCAGTGCGCGGCTGCTGGATCAGGCGGATACACAGTTCCGGACCGATCCCGGCGGGCTCGCCCGGCACCAGGGCGAGCTCGGGGAGCACCGCTCCTGCGAGCTTCGCGCCTGGGAGCATGGCTCAGGACTGCGGCGGGGTGGCGGTGTTTTCCGCCCTGTCACCGCTGCGGAAGCTGACGTAGGCTTCGCCACGCAGTTCGGACAGGAAGCGGTTGTACTCTTCTTCCAGCTTGCGACGGCCGATGGTTTCGCGGACCTGCGCGCGCTGGTTGTCCACGCCGACGTCGGTCTGGCGGGTCGCCACGCGCTGCACCACGTGCCAGCCGGCATCGGTGCGGAAGGGCTGGCTGATGTTGCCGTCGGTCACCCCTTCCACCTGGCGGCCGAAGTCAGGACCGAAGGCATCGACCGGGAACCAGCCCAGGTCGCCGCCCTGGCCGCGGCTGTTGGTGTCTTCGGACGACTCGCGGGCCACGGCCTGGAAATCAGCGCCACCGGCAATGCGGGCACGCAGCGTATCGATCTTCGCCTTGGCGGCGGCATCGTTCTGCTGGTCGGTCACGCGCACCAGGATGTGGCGGGCGTGGTATTCGGTGATGGTCTGGCCGGTGGACGCGGCCGCATTGGCATCGCGGACTTCCACCAGTTTCAGCAGCTGGAAGCCGCTGGGGCCACGCAGCGGCCCGACCACGTCGCCGGCCTTCATGTCCTGCATCACCTGCAGGAACGCCTGCGGGATCTCGTCCATGGAGCGCCAGCCGAGGTCGCCACCTTCCAGTGCATTGGGGCTGTCCGAGTAACGGACGGCGGCCGCGTTGAAGTCCAGCTCGCCCTTGTCCAGCAGCGCCTTCACGCCGTCGGCCTTCTGCTTGCCGGTGGCGATCTGGCTGGCGTCGGCCCCATCGGGGGTGGCGATCAGGATGTGCGCGAGGTGGTACTGCGTACCGGTGACGGCCTGCTGCTTGATGGCCGCATCCACTTCGCCTTCGCTGACGCTGACGCGGCTCTGCGCGTAGCTCTGGCGCAGGCGCTGGACGATGATCTCGTCGCGCACCGAGCGGCGGAACTCATCGAAATCGATGCCGTCCTGGGCCAGGCGGGCGCGCAGGGTCTCCAGGTTGCTGCCGTTCTGCTGGGCGATCGAGTTGATGGCCTGGTTCAGTTCCTGGTCCGACACGCGGATGCCGCTGCCTTCTGCGCGGGTCACCTGCAGCTTGACCAGCACCAGACGCTCCAGCACCTGCCGGCTCAGCACATCGTCCGGCGGCAGCTGGTTCTCGCGACCGGCGTACTGGGTCTTGATGTTGGCCAGCGCGCGGTCCAGTTCGCTCTGCAGGATGACGTCTTCGTCGACGACGGCGGCGATGCGATCCAGTGGCTGGGTCTGCTGGGCCAGTACCTGCAAGGGTACGGACGCAGTGGACACCGCCAGCAGGGAGGCGAGTAGGACGGGGAAGGTCTTGGTCATGGGATCAGATTCGGATCGTAGTCGTCGCGGGTCGCGCCGGTGGTGCTGGGGGGCACGAGATAGAGGTCGTCGCGGTTGTAGCCGAGGATAGCACGGCGCAGCGTACGGTCCGTGTTCTGGCCGATGGAGCTCAGGCCCTTGAGGACGAACTCAAGCTGGAAGGAGGTATTCAGCTCGCCTTCGCGGTTGCGCACGTAGCGGCGGGCCAGGGCGCGCACGGCCAGGCAGCAGCTGTCCCACTGCACGCCACCGATGATTTCCAGCGGCTTGCTGTCCTCGATGGAGTAGTAATAACGGCCGACCACGCTCCAGCTGGGGTTGATCGGGTACAGGAAGGACAGGTCACCCTGCTTGAGCAGGTTGGTGCCATCGGGGTTGATGCGGTGGCGGTAGGTCAGGTTGACGATGCCGTCGTTGGACATCAGGTAGCGCGCACGCACGCTGGCCAGGTCCTCGCGCTTGTTCTTGGGATCCCACTGGTAGGTGGCGCCCAGGTTCCAGCGGTCGTTGATCATGTAGTTGGTATCGGCGATCCAGGCCGACTTGCCCTGTTCCACCGGGCTGGGGTTGCTCGGCAGGGTGACGCGGGAATCGTCGAAATACAGGATCTGGCCGATGCTGGCCGAGAACCGCTCGCGGCCACTGGACTGGTCGATGAAACGGGTGCTCAGTGCCATCGTCAGCTGGTTGGCATCGTTCTGGCGGTCCGCGCCGGTATAGCGCGAATCGCGGAACAGCTGGCCCCAGCTGAAGGTGAAGTCACGCGTATCGAAGACCGGCAGCTCGCTCTGGTCGCGGTACGGGGTGCGCAGGTAGAACAGGCGCGGTTCCAGCGTATGCAGGTAGGGCTTGTCGCCGATGGTGGTCTCGCGGTCGAAGAACATGCCCGCGTCCAGGCTGGCGATCGGCACGCTGCGATGGGGCGAGGTGTTGCCGCGCAGCTGGTCCGGGGTCGGATTGGTGATGCCTGCCGCGGCCAGGTTGTTGGCGCGGATGCTGTCGGCCAGGCCCTGTTCCAGGTCATACCCGGTGTAGCGCCAGGCCAGCGTCGGGGTGACGTACCAGGCCGCGCCACTGAAGGGCATGGTCACGTAGGGCTTGATGTCCAGCCGCGAACCGCCGAGCACTTCGCGCTCCACGCCGTTGCGCACGTACTCACCGTCGGCATCGATGATCTTGTCATGCACGTCGTCATGCACGAAGCGCACGGCTTCGGCATACACGCCCACTTCCAGCCACGGCAGGATCGGCTGGTCCCAGGTGCCGAACAGGCGCGGTTGCCGGTTGTACGGCAGCGCCTCCTCGGTCAGGGTGTAATCGGTCAGCTGCCAGTAGTCGGCCATCAACCCGGCGGTCCAGTTTTCACCGGTGCCGTAGATGCCCGCCTGGCTCTGCAGGTTGGACGCGGTCACGCCCAGCAGTTTGTTGGCGAAGTCTTCCAGGTAGCGCTCGTCGCTGACCCACGCCAGCCCGGCGCGGGCCTGCCAGTTCGCGTTGAAGTTGTGGTAACCGGAATACTCGACGCGGCCACGATCCTTTTCGCGCAGCTTGTCATCGGGCAGGTAGGCGGTACGCAGCTCGCCCCGGCCACCGTCGTACAGATAGCGGAATTCGTTGTCCAGCATGAAGCCGCGCTTGCTCATGTAGCGCGGGGTCAGCGTGTCGTCGTAGTTCGGCGCCAGGTTGAAGTAGATCGGCTGGGCGTAATCGAACCCGTTGCGCCCGGACAGGCCCAGCTCCGGATACAGCAGGCCGGTCTGGCGGCGATCATCGATCGGGAACTTGAAGTACGGCGCCCACAGCACCGGCACCTTGCCGATGCGCAGCACGGCGTTGCGCGCGGTACCGAAGCCTTCGTCGTTGTCCACTTCGATCTGCGGGGCGGACAGTTTCCAGATCGGCTGGGACGGATCGCAGGTGGTATAGGTGGAGCGGTGCATCTGTCCCACCGCACCCTGCAGGTCCACCGACTCGGCGCCACCGTTGCCACGGCGCGACACCAGCTGGTACTGGATGTCGGAGATCTTGTGGGTGTCCGCTTCCTGGTTGCCCTCGGCGCGCTTGGCCACCATCCGGATCGACGAATCGGAGTAGCGGACATTGCCCTCGGCGGTGTAATTGCCCGTTTCCGTATCGAAGCTCAGGTGGTCGGTACCGAGGAACTGGTCACCGCGCTTGAGCGCGACGTTGCCCTGGTACTGCGGCACCGTGGAGGTGCCATACAGCTGGTCGCCCTCGATGTCGGTGGGCTGTTGGGTGCGCGTTTCCGCGGCAGCCTTGTCCGCCGGCGGTGCGTCGCCAAAGGCGGGCAGGGCGTCGGTGGCAGGGCACAGACCCCAGTTCGGCGCTTTGTCTTCGGCGAACGCCGGCAGGCAGAGGGCGATACTCAGGGGGAGGGGCAGCAGGCGGAAGGCTTTGCGCACGCGTGATGGTTCAGGCGAAAACGATCCGTAGCTTGCCCCATCCCTTGCATAGGGGCAATGAAGGCCGCTCATCTTCGGCGGCCGGGGTTCATCAGGCGGCCCCCGCCTGGCCCTCCAGCAGGGCACCGACATGGGCCACGCTGGACTCGGCCAGGGCCTGCAGGTCATAGCCGCCTTCCAGCATCGACACCACCCGGCCAGCACCATGGCGGCGGGCCAATGCGTGTAGTTCGGTGGTGATCCAGGCGAAGTCCTCCGCTTCCAGCATCAGGTCGGCCTGTGGATCGCGCAGGTGCGCATCGAAGCCGGCCGACACCAGCAGCAGCTGCGGCCGGAAGTCATCGATGGTCGGCAGCATCTCGTCGGCCCAGACATTGCGGAAGCGCAGGCTGCCGCTGCCCGGCGGCAGCAGGATGTTCAGCAGGTTGCCCGCGCCACGGTCGCGGCGCAGCCCCGAGTTCGGGAACAGGCCGGCCTGGTGGGTGCTGTAGTAAGCCACCCGGGGATCCAGCTGGAAGATGTCCTGGGTGCCGTTGCCGTGGTGGACGTCGAAGTCGACCACGGCGATCCGCTCCAGCCCGTAGCGGTCGCGCGCATGCGCGGCGGCCACCGCGATGTTGTTGAGCAGGCAGAACCCCATCGCCGTGCTGGCGGTGGCGTGGTGGCCGGGCGGACGGACCGCGCAGAACGCCAGCGGATCCTCGCCCAGCATCACCGCGTCCACCGCGGCAATGCCGGCGCCGGCGGCATGCAGGGCGGCGGTGGCCGATCCGGGCGAGGTGCGGGTGTCCATGTCGATCTGCCGCAGGTTGGCGGTCTGTGCCTGCAGCACCAGGTCGATCAGCTCGGCATCGTGCACGCGGGCCAGGTCGCCGCGCTTGGCCGGCGGCGCCTGGCGCCAGTCCAGCCGTGCCGGGAACGCCGCGTGCAGCGCGTCGAGCACGGCCTGCAGGCGTTGCGGGGATTCAGGATGGTCCGGACCGGGGTCGTGCTGCAGGCAGGAAGGATGGGTGTAGACCAGCATGGGCGCAGGGGATCCGGAAAGGTCAGCCGTGGCGGCGCGAATGCTGCCAGAGTACTTCGCCGGCACCGTCGGCGCGGGCCAGTACGCGGGCCAGCACGAACAGCAGGTCGGAAAGCCGGTTGAGGTAATGCAGCGCCTGCGGCCGCACCGCTTCCACGCGCGACAGGGCGACCGTCTCGCGTTCTGCCCGGCGCACGATGGTGCGGGCCAGGTGGCAGCGTGCGGCGGCTTCGCCACCGGCCGGCAGGATGAATTCCTTCAGCGTGGGCAGGTCGGCGTTGTAGTGATCCAGCTGCTGTTCCAGCGCAGTGACGTCGGAATCGGTGATCGCCGCATGGCCGGGGATGCACAGCTCGCCGCCCAGATCGAACAACTGGTGCTGGAGCCGGGTCAGCAGCGCCTGCACGTCGACAGGCAGGGGCACGGCCAGCAGCACGCCAAGCGCCGAATTGGCCTCGTCGACCGTGCCGAAGGCGGCAACGCGCGCATCGTCCTTGCCGACCCGGCTGCCGTCGCCCAGCCCGGTGCTGCCGTCATCGCCGGTGCGGGTATAGATGCGTGAAAGCCGGTTGCCCATCTGCCTGTACCTCAGCCGCGGACGTCACGCTGCGCCTGGCGCAGCTTGCCGACCTGCTCCACGGCCAACTGCAGCGCAGCGGCCAGACCAACGTACAGCGTGGTGGTGCCGAGGTAAGTCACGAACCAGTCCGCGTAGTTCTTCAGCCAGCCGCCCACGGTGGGATCGGCGACGTTGCGGGTGGTCCAGTAGAAACCGCCCTGGGCGAACAGGTGGCAGACCGCAACGGCGGCAACCACCAGCGCGGTCGCCTTGGCCAGCGTGGACCATTGCGCGCCTTGGTAACCGTGGCCCAGCGCCATGCCGCCGGCCCACATCGCGAAGTAGGCGGGCAGCAGCATCCAGTAACCCGGCGACACGCAGTAGTGCTGCCAGAAATCCAGCCCGAGGCTGCCGATGACGATCCAGTCCACCAGCACCGCCAGTGCCATCAGCAGCGGGAAGGCCCAGCGGGTCCAGCTGCGCAGGTAGAAGCCGCCGATGAAGAACACCGCCCAGGAGGCATCCGGGATGGCGGCGAAATGGTTCACCCGCGTGGCGGCCATCAACAGCACCAGGCAGGTCAGCACGAAGGCACGTTGCGGGGAGGTGGTCATCAGGACGCGCACGGGGAAGTGAACAAACCCCATTCTAGACCGGCTGCACGCCCCGTGCAGGCGCGGCGGCGGGGCAGGGGCGGCGGGCGAACGCGTATCATGGCGGCATGAGCGAACGAGTTGATGTCCTGATCATCGGCGGCGGGCTGGTCGGCGCCAGCCTGGCCATCGCGCTGCAGCGTATCGGCCGCAGTGCCTGCCTGCTGGAAGCCAGCGCTGCCGGTTCGCTGCCGGCCGTGTTCGACCAGCGCAACCTCAGCTTCGCCGCCGCCACGATCAATGCGCTGACCGCGCTGGGGGTGATGCAGAAGCTGTCCAGCGCGCCGGGCCCGATCACCCGCATCCATGTCAGTCGCGCCGGGGACTTCGGGCGCGTGCAGCTGGCGGCCGCCGACTATGGCCGGCCGTGGTTCGGCCAGGTGGTGGTGGCGCGGGACTTCGGCATGGCCCTGGAAGCGCGGTTGCAGGAACTGCCGCAGCTGCAGCGGCGGGCCCCGGCGCGTTTCATCGGCCTGGGCGCAGTCGTCGATGGCTATCGTCAGGTCCAGGTGCACGATGAGGCCGGTGAGCACACGCTGCAGGCGCGGCTGGTGGTCGGTGCCGATGGCACCGCCAGCGGCGTACGCAGCGCGCTGGGGATCGGCGTGGAGGAACATGATTTCCAGCAGACGCTGTTTGTGGCGCGCGTGCGCAGCCAACGTGCACCGGATGGCACCGCATGGGAGCGGCTCACCGATACCGGCCCGACGGCCTTGCTGCCGCGCGGTGACCGCCATTTCGGTGTGGTGCATGGCGTAGCCCGCGACGAAGCAGATGCCGTCATGGCACTGGACGAGGCGGCCTGGCTGGCGCGGCTGCAGGCGGCGCTGGGCTGGCGCGCCGGACGGCTGCTTGAATCCGGGCCGCGCGCGGCCTATCCGCTGCGCCAGGTGCTGTCGCGTGCGCTGGTCGGCGAACGCGCGGTGCTGCTGGGCAATGCGGCGCAGACCATCCACCCGCTGGGCGCGCAGGGCTTCAACCTGGGCCTGCGCGATGCGCTGACCCTGGCCGAGCTGCTGGAAACCGACGGCGACGCCGGTGCCGATCCGCTGCTGCACGCCTATGCAGCGCGAAGGGAGGAAGACCGTGCGCAGACCATCGCGTTCTCTGGTGGACTGGCGCGCCTGACCAGCAACGATGCCCCGTTGCTGCGCCCGTTGCGCAGCCTTGGCCTGCTGGCGGCCCAGGCCACATCGCTGCAGTCGATGCTGGTTGGCGGCTCGATGGGCTTCCGAGGCGAAGTGCCGAAACTGTGCCGCGGGGAAGCCGCATGAGCCGCCGCGCACGCACCGATGTGGTGATCGTCGGCGGCGGCGTGGTGGGCGCCACCTGCGCGCTGGCGCTGGCCGATGCCGGGCTGTCGGTGGTCGTGGTTGAAGGCCACGAGCCGCCGCCGTGGCAGGCCGCGCAGCCGGACCTGCGGGTGTTCGCCTTTGCCGCTGACAACGTACAGCTGCTGCAGCGTCTCGGCGTGTGGGAGTCGATCGCGCGCGGTCGCGCGCATCCGTATCGCCGCATGCAGGTATGGGATGCCGCGGGGGGCGATGACCTGCTGTTCGACGCGGACCGATTCGGCCGCAGTGAACTGGGCTGGATCATCGAAAACGGCCTGCTGGTCGATCGCCTGTGGGCCGCGCTGCCGGCCGCCGGGGTGGAGGTGCACTGCCCGGCCCGCGTCGAAGGCATGGAGCAGGACGAACATGGCGTGCGCCTGCGCATGCAGGACGGACGCCGCATCGAAGCGACGCTGGCCATTGCCGCCGATGGCGCGGAATCCACGTTGCGGCAGCTGGCCGGGATCGAGGTGGACCGCCACGATTACCTCCAGCGTGGCGTGGTGGCCTACGTGGACAGTGCGCTGCCCAACCAGGCCACGGCATGGCAGCGCTTCCTGCCTGGCGGACCACTGGCGCTGCTGCCGGTGGCCGAAAAGCGCAGCTCAATCGTGTGGACCCTGCCGGAGGACGAAGCGCAGCGCGTGCTGCAGCTGGAAGAGGCGGCGTTCAACCGCGAACTGACCCGCGCCTTCGGCGGCCGTCTTGGCGAGCTGCAGCTGGCGTCGAGCCGCGCGGCCTTCCCGCTGCGCCGCCAGCTGGCCCGCCATTACGTCGCCGGCCGGGTGCTGGCGCTGGGTGATGCGGCGCACGTGGTGCACCCGCTGGCCGGCCAGGGCGTCAACCTGGGCCTCCGCGACGTGGCCGCGCTGCAGCGCTGGCTGGCGCCTTCGGCGCAGCGCCGTGGCCAGCCGCAGCTGTCACCGCAGCGGCTGCAGCGCTGGGCGCGCGAACGTCGCAGCGACAATACGATCGCCGCCTACAGCTTCGATGGCATCAACCGGCTGTTCTCCAACGACGAACTGCACCTGACCCTGGCACGCGGCCGCGTGCTGGGTTGCACCGGCAAGCTGTCGCCGCTGCTGCAGCTGTTCTGGAAGCGCGCGGCGGGCGTGTGATCAGTGGTGGTGGGTGATGACCAGCGTCGTGGTGGGTGACGACCGTCGGTCGCCACATGCCGGGATTCAATCCAGCAACCACCCGGCCAGGTCTTCCCGGTCCAGCTTGCCGCGGCGTTTCACGTCCAGCGAAATGAACTCGTCGGCCAGCGACGGATTGGCCTGCGCCTCGTCAGCACTGATGTAGCCGTCACCGTCCACGTCCAGTTCGGCGAAATGGATCCGGTACTGGCCGGCCGCGCTGGACGGCGTCAGCGAACGCACCGTCACCGGCGTTTCGCCCAGCGGCACCACGATGTCCACGCTGCCGGTCACCCTGCCTGCGGACAGTTCCTGCGCGCGCACGATGCCGGCGTCATCGCGCAGCGGCTGGCTCTCGGCCGCGGGCCGGGATTGCTGGGCCAGGGCGGGGCCGGCAGCCAGCAGGATCAGCAGGGGGACGCAACGGGAGGGCATGGCAGGTTCCTCTGGGACGGGATCAGGTGGCGCGTCCTGATTCTGAAAGCCATCACGGCGCGCGCTGGGCATAGTCCCATGATCCTTCCCATGCGAGCGTACCCGTCCATGAATGTCAGTCATCTGCTTGTCCAAATTTTCAAACCGGCACAGGCCGCCCGGGTGGCCGCACAGGCACGCATCGCCAACGCACCGGGCTGTGAACGGGCGCCGATCGCCGCCTTGCTGAAGCGCGTCAACAACGCAGGCACCCTGCGCGGTGAGGTTTCCCTCTGCAAGGCCGCACAACGCCTGGATGCGCACATCATGGGCAGCAACAAACTGACGCCTGCGCAGATCATCAACGAGGTTCGCGCGGTAAAGCATGAGCAGCGGTCCATCCTGCACGTCCTGATGCAGCGCAGTGCCGGGGCCCGCCCGGGCAGTGGACGGGCGCAGGAGATCGGTGCTACGCGCGCAGCGCTCGAGTCGGCACGGCAGTTCAACTGGAGCCTGCGCGTGGCCGCCTCCGCCACAAAGTCAGCAAACGCATGAGCTTCCCGGTCAAGGGCTGCCTTGCCCCGTTCCGCGCGCTGCGCAGCCATTGCGTGGGCGCTCCCCGCCGCGCCGAACCGCCGCTTGATGCGGCGGCGAAGAAAGCACTGGAAAGCTTGTTGCTGACAGTGGTCAACGCCAGTGTCGCAGGCGTCACGCCCTCAAGCCGGGCGCAGAAGCTGCATGACCGGCTGCAACGAGAGCAGCTGCAGGAATCACCGCAACCCATGAGCAGGCGCAAGCTTGCAACCAGCCTGGAGCGCCTGCAGGGTGAGTACGAAGCGACACGCGCGGAGCTGCGGGCATCGGGGCTGCGCTGGTCCAAGGACTGGTTGATGGGCGTGGAGTGCTGCGATGCGACCGAGCTTTCCTGCGTCTATGCGGGTATCGAAGCGGCTACCGCCGTCATCCACAGTGCAGGCGCGGCGCGGGCGGAAATGAGCGCGCCGCGCCCACGTCCGGCTTCGTGGTAACGCTTCGCACGGTGCCGGTATCCCGCCGAGCATGGCTCGGCGCTACCGGACGGGTCAGCGCAGCGGCGAAGCCAGTACGGTGATCTCTTCGCGGTCGTGGTAAAGCTGCTTGGCGCGCACGGTCAGCGACTTGCCGGCCTGCTCTTCGAACAGTTCCAGGCAAAGCCGGGTCTCGTCCCAGCGCTTCTTCATCGGCAACTTGAGGTTGAAGATCGCGTGCTTGCACCAGCCTTCGCGGAACCAGGTCGCCATGCGTTCGGCGACCCGGCGCGGCTGCTCCACCATGTCGCAGACCATCCAGTCCAGCGACTGTTCGGGCGACCAGTGGAAGCCGTCGGCACGCAGGTGTTCGACCAGCCCGGTGTCCAGCACGTGCTGGCGCAGCGGACCGTTGTCGATGCTCAGCACCTTCAGGTGCTGGCGGGTCAGCACCCAGGTCCAGCCGCCCGGCGCGGCACCCAGGTCGGCCGCGCGCATCCCCGGCTTCATCAGCGCCTCGCGTTCTTCGGCGGTCAGCAGGGTCAGCAGGGCTTCTTCCAGCTTCAGCGCGGAGCGCGAAGGCGCATCCGGCAGCAGCTTCAGCCGCGGAATGCCCAGTGCCCACGGCGCACTGTCCATCGGTGAGGCGACGCAGACGAAGGCATGCGTGCCATCGACGAACACCACGTGCAGGCGCGGCAGCTTCTCGTTCGGCTTGTCGGTCAGTTTCCCGGCCTTGCGCAGGGCCGGGCGCAGCGCATTGCCGAACGCGCGCGACAGCCCGGACAGCGGCTTGCCGGCATCGGAGTCGGGGTGTTCCACCCACAGATCGCCGAAGCGCGGCGCATCACCCAGCACCGCCAGCATCGGGGTGATGCGGTCGGCCGGATCCAGCTGCGGCAGTTCGGCCAGCACCACCAGCTTCTGCCGCGCGAAGATCAGCTCGCGCCAGGACAGCATGCGGCTGAGCGCGGCGGCTTCGTCGCACATGAAAAGCACGTAGCCATCATTGCGCTGGGTACGCGCGTAGCCGGCGAAACCGAATTCACCCGCGCGCGTGGTCAGTTCGCCGGCCAGTTCCGGTTCGAAGCCTTGGCGGCACAGGCACAGCAGGCCGATTCCTGCCGTGGCAGCAGACGTCTCAGTAGCGGGCGCCATCGGCTTCTCCATAGGTGCGCAGCACGGCGCGCGCGTCGTCGCGGTGCAGGCCCTGCACCACCTCGATGCCGCGCTTGTTGAGTTCGCCCACCCAGTCCGCCGGCAGCGGGCCTTCGTCGAACGGGGTCAGTTCTTCCACGTCGGCCGCACTGGCACCGATCAGCAGCCGATCGATGCCGGCCCAGACGGTGGCGCCGTAGCACTGGCAACAGGGCTGGGACGACGTCGCCAGGGTGATCGGGGACAGCACATCGTTCAGCCGCGGGGTCTGCAGGCGCTGCTGGGCCAGCATGTAGGCCATGTTCTCCGCATGCGCCAGCGAGGTGTTGTGGGGCATCACGCGGTTCACGCCCACGGCGATGACCTGGTCATCCGGGCCGAACACCACCGCCCCGAACGGGCCACCGCTGGCGTGCTCGACGTTCGACTTCGACAGCGCGATGGCCAGCGCGACCTTGGCCTCGTCGCCGGGATAGCGCTGATCCAGGTCGATCTGGTCATGGATCCAGGCGGGAAGGGTCAGGTGGACTTGCGCATACAGCATCGCGGGGTGCCTCTCATCGGGTTACGGGGGTGGAACACAACAACAGCCGCGCGCAGTGTAGCCCGCGTCCGATGAAGCGGACGGGCAGGGGCAGGCGGCGATGGCGCGCGGGGTGAGCCGCGCGCGGGGCGGTCGGGGTCAGGCCGACCAGGTATCGCGCAGGGTCACGCTGCGGTTGAAGACCGGCTTGGCCGCGGTGTGGTCGCGGCGATCAGCGACGAAGTAGCCGGTGCGTTCGAACTGGAACGACTGTTCCGGCGTGGCGATCGCTGCGGCAGGCTCGACATACCCGGTCACGGCCCGGCGCGATGCGGGATTGAGGTAGTCGCGGTAGGTCTTGCCATCGGACTCGTCGTCCGGGTCGGCCACCGAGAACAGGCGGTCGTACAGGCGGACTTCGGCCGGCACCGCGTGCACCGCACTGACCCAGTGGATGGTGCCCTTGACCTTGCGGTTGGCGCCTTCCATGCCCGGACGCGATTCCGGATCCAGCCAGCCGCGCAGTTCGGTGATGGTGCCGTCGGCATCCTTGATCACTTCATCGCAGCGGATGATGCCGGCACCGCGCAGGCGGACTTCGCCGCCCGGCAGCAGCCGCTTGAAGCCCTTCGGCGGCACTTCGGCGAAGTCTTCGCGCTCGATCCACAGCTCACGCGAGAACGGCACCTCGCGGGTGCCGAACGATTCGTCCTTCGGGTGGTTGCTGAAGGTCAGCGATTCTTCGTGGCCTTCCGGCATGTTGGCGAGCACCAGTTTGACCGGATCGATCACCGCCATGCGGCGGGCCGCGGCGCTGTCCAGGTCCTCGCGCAGCGCGCCTTCCAGCACGCTGAAATCGATCTGCGAGTTCTGCTTGCTGATGCCTACGCGCTCGGCGAACAGGCGCATCGCCGCCGGCGTGTAACCGCGCCGGCGCAGGCCCTGCAGGGTCGGCATGCGCGGGTCGTCCCAGCCATCCACCAGCTGTTCGGTGACCAGCGCCATCAGCTTGCGCTTGCTCATCACCGTGTAGTTGATGTTCAGCCGCGAGAATTCGATCTGGCGCGGCTTGGCAGCCTCGCGTGGCAGGCCGGCATCGACCAGCGGCGCGGTCAGCGCGTCGTCGTGCGCGAAGTCCACGTTGTCCACGCACCAGTCGTACAGCGGGCGATGGTCTTCGAATTCCAGCGTGCACAGCGAATGGGTGATGCCTTCCAGCGAATCGCCCAGCGCATGCGCGAAGTCGTACATCGGGTAGATCGGCCATTCGCTGCCGGTGTTCTGGTGCTCGACGTGCTTGATGCGGTACAGCGCCGGATCACGCAGGTTGATGTTGCCACTGGCCATGTCGATCTTCGCGCGCACGGTGCGGGCACCGTCCGGGAACTCGCCGGCGCGCATGCGCGCGAACAGGTCCAGGTTTTCTTCCACGCTGCGGTCGCGGTACGGCGAGGGCCGGCCCGGTTCGGTCAGGGTGCCGCGGTAGGCGCGCACTTCTTCGGCCGACAGGTCACACACATAGGCCTTGCCGGCGCCGATCAGCTTCTGCGCGGCCAGGTAATAGGCCTGGAAGTAGTCCGAGGCATGCCGCAGTTCGTTCCACTCAAAGCCCAGCCAGCGCACGTCGTCCTGGATGGCGGCCACGTACTCGGGATCTTCCCGGGCCGGGTTGGTGTCATCGAAGCGCAGGTTGCAGACGCCGCCGAACTCGCCGGCGATGCCGAAGTTCAGGCAGATCGACTTGGCATGGCCGATGTGCAGGTACCCGTTGGGTTCGGGCGGGAAGCGGGTCTTGATCGCCTGGTGCTTGCCGCTGGCCAGGTCCTCGCGCACGATCTGGCGGATGAAATCGCGCTTCTCGGGGCTGTCGACGGGGGTCTCGGGGCTGGCAGGGGTGTGCTCGGACATGATGCGGCAATCAAGGGCAGAAAGACCGCCAGTCTAGCGTGTCGGCGGCTGGCTTGCCCGGCATCGCCGCGGGCAACCGCCCGTATACCGGGGCGGGCGTATGCTGGCAGCCAGCTGCCGAGGAGCTGCCATGCATATCGTTTACAAGGCCGACAATCTGTTCGACGCCCATCTGGTGAAGCACGCGCTGGAGGATGCGGGCATTCCCGCCTTCGTGTTCGGCGAATCGCTGCTGGGCGGGATGGGCGAGCTGCCGCTGTTCGGCGTGCTGCGGGTGGCCATCCCCGAGGCGGCGCGGCCGGAGGCTGAATCGATCGTTGCCGGACTGGACTTGGGCGCTGCCCCTGGCGACCCCATTTCAGACACAGACGATCTTGCCGGACAGCCGGCCTAGGAGCACCACATGTTGGGACTTGGTAACGGCATCCTCGGCATCGGGGCCTTCAAGCAGCGCCTGCCGCGCCCGGAAGAGGCCCTGCCGGGCCGCGACCAGCCGCTGCCGCTGCAAAGCAACCAGCACTTCGTGAACAGCCATCCGCTGAAGGACCGGTTCGCCGGATTCGAGCGGATCCGCTTTGCCTTGGGCTGTTTCTGGGGCGCCGAGCGCAAGTTCTGGACGTTGCCCGGGGTGTACAGCACGTCGGTCGGTTATGCCGGTGGGGTAACCCCGAATCCGACCTATGAAGAGGTCTGTTCCGGGCTGACCGGCCACACCGAGGTGGTCGAGGTGGTGTTCGACCCGAAGCTGGTCAGCGTGGCGCAGCTGCTGCAAGTGTTCTGGGAGAGCCACGACCCGACCCAGGGCATGCGCCAGGGCAACGACACCGGCACCCAGTACCGTTCGGCGATCCACTGCCTGACCGAGGCCGAGTACGCCGCGGCGGTGTCCAGCCGGGACGCGTATGCGGGCCAGCTGCAGGCGGCCGGTTACGGGCCGATCACCACCGAGATCGTGTATCCGGCACCGGAGTATTACTACGCCGAGGACTACCACCAGCAGTACCTGGCGAAGAATCCGAACGGCTACTGCGGAATCGGCGGCACCGGCGTGAGCTGCCCGATCGGGTTGCCGCCTGCGGCGGGCTGACGCTTTTCGAGCAACGTTTAAAGCGACGGCAACGGCAAGGTCAAAAGCTGCAGGGCTGCGTGTTGGCGGGGCGGGGTGGGTTGGCGGGAATCGCCGTGAATACGTCCGTGTAGGCTCGCCATCGCCATCCATGGCGATGAGCGTTCCCGCCAACCCACCCCGCCCCACCTTCGACAGGTCCGTGTCGGCCTTGGTAGCGCCGACCCATGGTCGGCGGAATGTTTCCGTCAAGGGCCCGCTGCGCTCGCCGACCATGGGTCGGCGCTACCGCTTTCTTCTTCTTTATTGCGCGGGTGGCGGCCCCCGGAACCTGTCAGGGGGCCGGGCGGTGGGGCTGGGCGGGGGCGTTGAGCGCCATGGATGGCGCGAGACGAGGCCCGCAGGAGCGGCTTTTGCCGTCCCCCGACCAGCCCCACCGCCCGGCCCCAAGCGCGTAGCCAGTTGTACGCAGCCACCCGCGAGGGGGTCTCACCCGTTCGACCCACCCAACAAAATCAAAGCTCCGCGCGGATTCGCGCCCGCAGGCTTTCCAGATCCTTGGCGAACGCCTCGATCCCGGTCGCCAGCTTCTCCGTCGCCATCGGATCGGCGGCCAGGTCCGCAGCAAAGCGCGCACCATCGATCGGCGGGGTTGCTACAGATTCGGCAGAGCCCGCCACCAGCGCGCGCGGCAGTTCGCCATGCTCGGCGTCCAGCTTTTCCAGCAGGTCCGGCGAAACCGTCAGGCGGTCGCAACCGGCCAAGGCTTCGATCTGCGCCGTGGAACGGAACGAGGCGCCCATCACTACCGTCGGCGAACCGCGGCGCTTGAACTCGGCATACACGCCGCGCACGAACACCACGCCGGGGTCTTCATCGATGCTTGCAGGCGCCTGGCCGTTGGCCACGTACCAGTCCAGGATGCGACCAACGAAGGGCGAGATCAGGAACGCACCGGCTTCGCTGCAGGCCAGTGCCTGGGTGGAATTGAAGATCAGCGTCAGGTTGCAGTCGATGCCTTCGGCCTGCAGCACGCGTGCCGCTTCGATGCCTTCCCAGGTCGCGGCGATCTTGATCAGGATCTTCTCGCGCGGCACGCCGGCGTCGGCATACATCTGCACGAAGCGGCGCGCCTTGGCGACAGTGGCCTCGGTATCATGCGACTTGTCCGCATCCACCTCGGTGGACACGCGGCCCGGCACCAGCGTGCTCAACAGCGTGCCGACACCGACCGTCAGGCGGTCCGCCACGGCGTTGACAACGCTCTCGCGCTCACCGCCCTGTTCGCGGCCCCAGGCCAGTTCGCGGGCGATCAGGTCGGCATAGACCGGCAGGTCCAGCGCCTTCTTCACCAGGGTCGGGTTGGTGGTGCAATCCACTGGCTGCAGCCGCTTGATGGCGTCGTAATCACCAGTATCGGCGACCACCACGGAGAGTTCGCGCAGCTGGGCCAGTTTGGACGGGGTAGTGCTCATTGCAGCTCCATCAGTGCGGGCGCGCGTGGCGCGCAGCCGGGTAGCGGGAATTGTTCAGGGTGTGTCGTCGTGAACCGCGGTAACGCGCAGTTTCAGCTTGCGTCCACCTGGCGCATCCCAGTCGATGCTCTGGCCGATGGACAGGCCCAGCAGCGCGGTGCCCACCGGTGCCAGCACCGACACTTTATGTTCGTCGACGTTTGCTTCGCGTGGATAGACCAGGGTCAGCACGTGTTTGTCGCCGGTCGTCGCGTCTTCGCATTCAACGCGCGAATGCATCTTGACGATGCCGGCTGGCATTTCGGCAGGGGTCAGTACGGTGGCACGGGTCAATTCATCGGACAACGCCGCAGCAGCCGGCAAGGCGCTCGCGGCAGGAGAGTCCAGCAGCGCCTCCAGGCGGGCCAGGTCATGGGATGAAACGGTGATGGACGGCGGCAGGCCGCTTGCGGTGGTCATGCAACTACTCCTTGAAAGGGACATACAAAAGGCGGCACCAGTTGGCGCCGCCTGATTCATATTGTGGGGACAAACGGGGCAGGAATCGACCCACCCGCGCACGCCGCCGTCTTCATTGTTCGGCTGCGGCTCAGCCCGGCAGGGCGCTGATGTCGTTTGCGGCTTGTCGTGAGGGCAGCAGCGGCCCGCCCGACAACGTGAACAGGGAGGCGGGCAGGTGCTTGAACTGGTCTGCCAGCTGCTCCAGGAAGCCGTTCATTGCCGAGCTGCGGCGCCACGCCATCGCGATCCGGCGGCTTGGCGGGTTGTCACCGACCAGGTCGAGCAGCCGGATGTTCTCCGAACGCGGAACCGGCGGCTTCACCGACAGCGTCGGCATCAAGGTGATGCCCACGTCGGCGGCGACCATCTGGCGCAGCGTCTCCAGGCTGGTGGCGCGGAACTCGGATTTCTCGTTGGCGCCGAACAGCCGGCAGACTTCCAGCGCCTGGTCGCGTAGGCAGTGGCCGTCTTCGAGCAGCAGCAGGCGCTGCGCGGACAGCTCCTGCACATCCAGTTGGCGACGGTTGGCCAGCGGATGCTGGGCCGATACGGCGAGCAGGAACGGTTCCTCGAACAGGAATTCGGTGTGCAGCTGGTCGTCCAGCACCGGCAGCGCCAGCAACGCAGCATCCAGCTTTCCTTCGCGCAGCCGTGCCAGCAGCACGTCGCTTTTTTCCTCAACCAGCAGCAGCTCCAGCTGGGGGAAGCGTTCGCGGATGCGTGGAATCACGTGCGGCAGCAGGTACGGCCCCAGCGTCGGGAAGATCCCCAGCCGGACCGCGCCAGCCTCCGGGTCGCGGCTGCGGCGCGCGGCTTCCTTCATCTGTTCCACTTCGGCCACGATGACGCGGGCGCGCGCGGCCGCATCCACGCCGGCGGGAGTCAGCATCACTTTGCGCGGCGCGCGTTCCACCAGCGGCAACCCCAACTCTTCCTCCAGCTTGCGGATCTGGGTGGAGAGCGTGGGTTGGCTGACGAAACACGCCGCAGCGGCCTTGCCGAAATGGCGATGGTCGGCCAAGGCCACCAGGTACTTCAGATCACGTAGGTTCATCCTGAGACCTCATTGGGTAGGGACCGGGACGGCGTGGCTTACCCAGCGGACATGCGGTGTCCCCGGTGATCTGGGAACCTGTGTCAGGCAGCTTCGGCGACTGCACCGCTGCTCTTGGTCACGGACGTACGGATCAGGTGGTCGAAGGCACTCAAAGCGGCCGTCGATCCAGCGCCCATGGCGATGATGATCTGCTTGTACGGTACGGTCGTGCAATCACCGGCGGCAAACACTCCGGGGAGATTGGTCTGGCCACGATCATCGATGACGATTTCGCCTCGGGGCGAGAGGGTGATGGCGTCAGTCAAAAACTCGGTATTGGGCAGCAGTCCTATTTGCACAAAGACGCCTTCCAGTTCCACCCGATGCGAATCGCCGCCGACGCGGTCCTTGTAGACAAGCCCCGTCACTTTCTGCCCGTCGCCCAGGACCTCGGTGGTCTGTGCGCTGGTCAGCACGGTCACGTTGCCCAGGCTGCGCAGTTTGCGCTGCAGCACGTCGTCGGCACGCAGTTTGTCGTCGAATTCCAGCAGCGTGACGTGGGATACCAGGCCGGCCAGGTCGATCGCCGCTTCCACGCCGGAATTGCCGCCGCCCACCACCGCCACGCGCTTGCCCTTGAACAGCGGGCCATCGCAGTGCGGGCAGTACGCCACGCCCTTGTTGCGGTACTGGTCTTCGCCGGGCACGTTCATCTGCCTCCAGCGCGCGCCGGTGGACAGGATCACCGTGCGCGACTTCAGCACCGCGCCGTTCTCCAGCTGCACCTGCACCAGCCCATCTTCGCCGGCCGGCACCAGGCCGGTGGCGCGCTGCAGGTCCATGATGTCCACGTCGTACTCGCGCACGTGCTGTTCCAGCGCCATCGCCATCTTCGGGCCTTCGGTCTCCTTGACGGAAACGAAGTTCTCGATCGCCATCGTGTCCAGCACCTGGCCGCCAAAACGCTCGGCCGCGATGCCGGTACGGATGCCCTTGCGCGCGGCATAGATCGCCGCGGCCGCGCCGGCCGGACCGCCGCCCACCACCAGCACGTCGTAAGCGTCCTTGGTCGCCAGCTTGGCGGCATCGCGCTTGGCGGCACCGGTATCGAGCTTGGCCACGATCTGCTCGAGCGTCATCCGGCCCTGGTCGAACACTTCACCGTTGAGGTAGACCGTCGGCACCGACATGATCTGGCGCTGTTCCACTTCGTCCTGGAACAGGGCCCCGTCGATGGCCACGTGCTGGATGCGCGGATTCAGTACGGCGGCCAGGTTCAGCGCCTGCACCACATCCGGGCAGTTCTGGCAGGACAGCGAGAAATAGGTTTCAAACTTGAACTCGCCTTCCAGGTTCTGCACCGCCTCGATCACTTCGGCCGTCGCCTTGGACGGGTGGCCGCCCACCTGCAGCAGGGCCAACACCAGCGAGGTGAACTCATGGCCCATCGGCAGGCCGGCGAAGGTCAGCTGGATGTCCTGGCCCGGGCTGCCCAGGTCGAAGGACGGCACGCGGCCGGCGCCGTCGCGCAGCACGGTCAGGCTGATCTGGTCGGACAGGCTTTCAATCGTGGTCAGCAGCTCCAGCATCTCCTGCGCCTTTGCGCCGTCGTCGGCATGCGCGGTGATCTGGATCGGGCGCGTCACGCGCTCCAGATAGGTCTTCAGCTGCGACTGCAGGTTGGCATCCAACATGGTCTTCTCCTGGCTTCAGGCAAAACGGGGGCGTGGCGCCGCGACTGAGCGTAGCGGACCAACAGGGGGTAGGGGTGAACCGAAGACAGCAGCGTGGAAGGGGCTGGCGGCTGCTGGCTTGCGCGGCTGGCTTCGGTTCACCCCCACGCCCGCGTGGGGCGGGCATGGGAGCGAGGTGCAGCGTTTAGATCTTGCCGACCAGGTCCAGCGACGGGGTCAGGGTCTTCTCGCCTTCCTTCCACTTGGCCGGGCAGACCTGGTTCGGGTTGGCGGCGGTGAACTGGGCAGCCTTCAGCTTGCGCAGGGTCTCGGACACGTCACGGGCGATCTCGTTGGAATGGATCTCCAGGGTCTTGATCACGCCTTCCGGGTTGATGATGAAGGTGCCGCGCAGGGCCAGGCCTTCTTCTTCGATGTGCACGCCGAAGGCGCGGGTCAGCTGGTGGGTCGGATCGCCGACCAGCGGGAACTGCGCCTTGCCCACCGCCGGCGAGGTTTCGTGCCAGACCTTGTGCGAGAAGTGGGTATCGGTGGTGACGATGTAGACCTCGGCACCGGCCTTCTGGAACTCAGCGTAATGGTCAGCCGCGTCCTCGATTTCAGTCGGGCAGTTGAAGGTGAAAGCGGCCGGCATGAAGATCAGGACGGACCACTGGCCCTTCAGGGTGCGGTCGGAAACCTTGATGAACTCGCCATTCAGGTACGCATTGGCTTCGAACGGCTGGATCTGGGTGTTGATCAGGGACATGGATATTCCTCTTGGGTGAAGGGGAGTGGGTGTTGCGACAGGACCTAGAGTAACGGCTCCTATTCGATAAGGACAATCCATTGATTGCATCTATCCAATAGGTCGTGGCTATTGATAGGCGTTTGTTCTAGCGAGCGAATTTGCGAACGCGCCCGCTCTATCTATTTTAATTCAATGACTTGCGGAAGTTCCTGAGCCAGTGACGTGATAGCCTCAGCCAATGTGTCACAGGGCTGGACCTGAACAACGCGCATCGGCTCCCGTGCCGTAATGTCGCCGCGGGCCGGGCTCGTTGCGACGCCTTGGGCTAAGCTGCCGCCCCCCTGCAAGGTCCTGACCATGAGCGCGCGCCCCGACATGCTGTTACGCGACCTGCTGGCTGACGCCGCGGCCCAGCTGCCCGGTCCAGAGGCACGGCACGAGGCCGAACTGCTGCTGTTGCATGCGCTGCAGCGTCCGCGCAGCTGGCTGTTCGCCCATGCCACGGATCCGGTCGACCGGGCCGATCACGAAAGTTTCCACGCGCTGCTGGCGCGTCGCGTGGCAGGCGAACCGGTGGCCTACATCACTGGCCAGTGGGGCTTCTGGACGCTGCAGCTGGAGGTCAGCCCGGCCACCCTGATCCCGCGTCCGGAGACCGAGCTGCTGGTGGAACAGGCGCTGGCGCGGCTGCCTGCGGAGCGCCCCCGCACGATCGCCGACCTCGGCACCGGCAGCGGCGCCATTGCACTGGCGCTGGCCAGTGAACGCCCTCTTGCGCAGGTGCTGGCGACCGATTTCAGTGGCGAGGCGCTGGCCGTGGCCAAGCGCAATGCGGTGCGCAACACGGTGGGAAACGTCGCGTTCGCGCAGGGCTCCTGGTATGCGCCGCTGCAGGGGCGCCGCTTCGACCTGATCGCCAGCAATCCGCCCTACATCGCCAGCGACGATGAGCACCTTGCGCGTGGCGACCTGCGCTTCGAGCCAACCACCGCGCTGGCGTCCGGGCAGGATGGGCTGGACGACATCCGCCTGATCGCCGACGGGGCGAGCGCCCACCTGCTGCCCGGTGGCTGGCTGCTGCTGGAACACGGCTGGAACCAAGGCGCGGCGATCCGCGTGCTGCTGCAGCAGGCCGGCCTGGATGAAGTGGAAACGGTACAGGACCTGGAGCAGCGCGACCGGGTCACGCTGGGCCGGCGACCGGCCTAGAATGGGCGCTCTGTCCTGCCGCGTGCGGGGCATCACCACGGAGCTGCAAGCATGCGTACGCTGTACCCCGCCATCACCCCCTACGACGTCGGCACCCTGAAGGTCGACGACCGCCACACGCTGTACTTCGAACAGTGCGGCAACCCGGACGGCAAACCGGTGGTGATGCTGCATGGCGGGCCGGGCGGCGGCTGCAGCGACAAGATGCGCCAGTTCCACGACCCGGCAAAGTACCGGATCATCCTGTTCGACCAGCGCGGCGCCGGTCGTTCCACCCCGCACGCGGATCTGGTGGACAACACCACCTGGGACCTGGTGGCCGATATCGAAAAACTGCGCGAGCACCTGTCGGTGGATCGCTGGCAGGTGTTCGGCGGCAGCTGGGGTTCCACCCTGGCGCTGGCGTATGCCGAAACCCATCCGCAGCGGGTGACCGAACTGGTGCTGCGCGGCATCTTCATGCTGCGCCGCTGGGAGCTGGAATGGTTCTACCAGGAAGGCGCCAACCGCCTGTTCCCGGATGCCTGGGAGCATTATCTGAAGCCGATCCCGGCCGTTGAGCGCCACGACCTGATCTCCGCGTTCCATCGCCGCCTGACCAGCGAAGACGAAGCCACCCGGCTGGCCGCGGCCAAGGCCTGGAGCGTGTGGGAAGGGGCGACCAGCTTCCTGCACGTGGACGATGATTTCGTCAACAGCCATGAAGATCCGCAGTTCGCACTGGCCTTCGCGCGCATCGAAAACCACTACTTCGTCAACGGTGGCTTCTTCGAAGTGGAAGAGCAGTTGCTGCGTGATGCGCACCGCATCGCCGACATCCCCGGCGTGATCGTGCACGGCCGCTACGACGTGGTGTGCCCGCTGGCCAACGCCTGGGAACTGAGCAAGGCCTGGCCGAAGGCGAAGCTGCAGATCAGCCCGGCTTCCGGCCATTCGGCGTTCGAAGCCGAGAACGTGGACGCGCTGGTGCGCGCAACCGATTCGTTCGCCTGAGCGCAGCATGGTAGTGACGGCCGCTGGCCGTCAAACAGATGCGGGTGACCCTGCACCCGGTGGGTGACGACGGTTGGTCGTCACGCCTTCACTGGCAGAAGCGTGTGACGACCAACGGTCGTCACCCACCAGAGCGGAGCCAGTGCCGGGGGATGACGGCCAGCGGCCGTCACTACGCATGGCATTACCGTTGCAGCAGCGCTGCCTGCAGTCCGCTGAACAGCCGGGCCAGCCGTTCCGCCCAGGCCTGCTGGCCGGCTTCATCGGCGATCAGGTCCTGGCGGATCTCCAGTTCCACGTGCACCAGGCCGCGGCCTTCACCGTGCACGGGCACCGCGTAATCGCTGCTCGGGGTGACCGAATAGGGCTGGTTGTCACCGACCACCAGGTCGCCTTCCGCGCCCAGCGCGCGCAGCAGCGGATGCGCGAAACGCGTGTCCTGGTGGTACAGCACGCCGGCATGCCAAGGACGCTGCACGCCGTTCATCACCGGGGTGAAGCTGTGCATCATCACCAGCAGGGTCGGGCGCGCGGCATCGCGGCGTGCATCCAGTTCTGCGTTGATGCGTGCGTGGTACGGCGCGTGGATGGCATCGATGCGTTGCTGCCGCTGTGCCGCCGTCAACGCCGCGTTGCCCGGCACCACGGTGCCATCGCTGGTTTCGGGGATCAGCGTGGGCGATGCCAGCGGCCGGTTGCAGTCGATCAGCAGCCGCGAATATGTCTGTTCTATGGCCCAGGCATCCAGCCGCTGCGCCAGCGCGCGGGTGGTGCCGGCAATGCCGATGTCCCAGCCGATGTGCCGGTCCAGCTCGGCCTGCGGCAGTCCGAGTGAGGCCAGCGCACGCGGTACTTGCTGTCCGGCATGGTCGGCCAGCAGCAGGAAGTCAGACGTGCCCTGCGGCTGGTGGATCGTGTAGACCGCAGGGTCACCCGCTCCCAGCAGCGCCGACGCCACGTGCGCTCCGGTATCAGCCACGCGGAGTACCGTCCAGATGGTGGTCGATCATCCACAGCCCGGCCCACAGCTTGGCGTCCAGCTCGTAACCTTCGGCGATCTTCTGCACCAGCCAGGCAGCGGCCTGCGTGCGCGGCACTTCGTGCACGGTGATGTCTTCGCTTTCATCGCCGCCGCCGGCACCAACCCGGGTCAGCCCGGTGGCGCGCACGAAGGCGATCTTCTCGCTGCTGGCACCGGAAGACGTCGGGCCGATCATCAGCACCTCGGCCTGTTCAGCGGTCCAGCCGGTTTCTTCTTCCAGCTCGCGTACGGCGGAAATCTCGATGGATTCGCCGACGTCGATGTCACCGACCAGCCCGGCCGGCATCTCGATCGTTTTGGCCTGCAGCGGTACGCGGAACTGTTCCACGAACAGCACGTTGTCCTGTGGAGTGACCGCGATGATGATCGCTGCCAGTCCACCGGCATGGGTGCGTTCGCTGTATTCCCAGGTCCCGCGCACGACCATGCGCTGGAACTTGCCTTCGAAGACGACGCGCGGGGGTTCGTTGTTGCGCTGGCTCATGCGAATTCGCTCGATGGAGGATAAGGAGAAGGTGCGGAGGCGTCGGCCAGACCGGCCGCGGCGAACAGCCGGCGGCGGGTCAGCGGGCCGAAGCGCAGGGTGCTGCACAGGCCTTCCAGCAGTTCGCCGTCGGCGTGGCCGCGCGGCATGCCGGCAACGGTGCCATCCAGCGGTGCATTCAGTGCGATGGTGGTCAGCTCGCGCCACAGCAAGGCGTGCTCGCGCTGTTCGCGCAGGCGCACCGCCATCTGGCTGGCGCCGCGCAGGCGCAGGAACGGCACCTCGTCCAGGCGTTCGTACAACGCGTCCAGGCTGCCGAAATGGGCCAGCAGCACGGCGGCGGACTTGCTGCCCACGCCGGTGACGCCGGGGATGTTGTCCACCGCATCGCCGCACAGCGCGAGGAAATCGGCGACCTGGTGCGCGTGTACGCCGAGCCGGCCCTTCACCCCGTGCATGTCCCAGCGCACGTTGCGGGCGAAATCCCACTGTTCGTCATGCTGCAGCAGCAGCTGCGACAGGTCCTTGTCGGCGGAGATGATGATGCCGCGGTGGCTGGCGCGGTGCGCGTGCAGGGCGCTGCCGATGAGGTCATCGGCTTCGTAATCGTGGTGGCCCATCACCGCCAGCCCGAGCGCGGCGCACAGCGCCTTGCAGTGGACGAACTGGCGCCGCAGTTCCTCCGGCGCCGGATCGCGGTTGGCCTTGTAGGCCGGGTACAGGCGATTGCGGTAGCAGCTGTCCAGCGCCTCGTCGAAGGCGATGGCGATGTGCTGCGGGCGCTGGCGCTCCAGCAGTTCCAGCAGGAACCGGGCAAAGCCGTGCACCGCGTTGGTCGGCCAGCCCTGCGCGTCTTGGAACTGGTCGGGCAGCGAGTGCCACGCGCGGAAGATGTAGATGCTGGCATCCACCAGGTACAGCGGCGCGCGTGCACCGGCTTCAGCGGCAAGCGCCTGCGCGATGCCCTCGGCTATGGGATCCAGCGCGTCGAGCGGGTCCACGCTCGCGCTCACGCCGTGCCCGTCCAGTCCTGCAGCAGCGCGGCGGCATCCGGCCGGTCGCGTTCCGGCACGGGAGTCTTCGGGGTGCCGATGTGGATGAAACCAGCGATCTGTTCCCCTTCGGCCAGGCCCAGGTGGGCGTGCACGGCCGGGTCGAAGGCCATCCAGGCAGTCAGCCACTGCGCGCCGAAGCCGAACGCCTGGGCGGCCTGCAGCAACGCGAAACAGACGCAGCCGGCGGTCATCAGCTGCTCCTGCTCGGGCACCTTGGCGTCCGGCTTGGGGCTGGCCACCACGGTGATCACCAGTGGCGCGTGCGAGAAGCGCTGGCGATCCTTGTCCAGCTGCGCGGCGGAAATGTCCGGATCGCGCTGCAGGGCGCGCTCGGCCAGGAAGGCGCCGAGGGCATGACGGGCATCCCCGCTGATCTTCAGGAAACGGAACGGCACCCGCTTGCCGTGGTCAGGCACACGCACCGCAGACTGCAACATGCGCAGCAGGGTGGCGGCGTCCGGACCGGGCTCGCCCAGCTGCCGCGAAGGCACGGAACGGCGGGCGTCGAGGGCGAGCAAGGCAGCAGGTTCAGACATGCGGGGGAGCCATCCGTTTGGAGCGGAACGCCAGTATAGCGAGCGCCATCTGGCGCCCCGCTGAGTCGCCGTGATGTCCGCCATCGTGAACCGCCAAACTGCGAACTGTCTTCACGCCATAGATGAACGGTTCATCACGTTTGCGGCGGTATAGTTCGAGGCCGGACGGGCCGTCGGCCCGTTTACCTCCCCCCAGCGACAACTGTGATGTCCATCATGCCCCCGCCGTGCGCCGAGCGCGTTGCAGCGCTCGCGCTGCAGGCCCTGCAGCGCTTACGATACGTACCTTGCCGGTCGTCTGGTCATGGGGTGCGGAAGTGAGGACTGTTTCACTGTCCGCAGTGGCGTGGACGGCCTACCATCGATCTGCTCACGCTGGGGAGGCGCGGGCAGTCATGTCATCGTTGTCGTATCGAGATTCTGCGAAGGTGGGGAGCCTTCTCGCATGGTGACGCCCAGTCCGATGGGAGCGCCGGGACGCGACGCGTCCCAGCTCATGCTGGTCCGTGAGGCGGCATTGCCGGCCATCACGCTTGCGTTCACGACCGTGCTTTCGCGGTTTGACGACGTGCTGTTCGATCGCGCCGCTACCGCAGGCGCCTCCCAGCTGTTGTTCCTGGACGGCATGCGTGAACTGCGTCGCCGCCGCCAGGAGATCAGCGATGGTTTCTCCGCCCACCTGCAGCGCAGCTGGGACGCCTTTGAAAGCGGCGCGCCGTTGTCGGCGGAAGCGACGCTTTCCGGGCACCGCGACGACGGCCTGAGCCTGGTCGGCGAACACGAACTGGAATCGCGGCTGGCGGTGCGTCAGTTCGCGATGCTGCTGCTGCGCGACTTCAAGTCCGTGCTGGGCCGGCTGGACCTGCGCTTGGGCTGGATCGGTGGCGGCCTGGAACTGGACGCCGACACCAATCCGATCAGCCCTGAGCAGTTGGGCGTAGCCATCCACGAAGCCTTCGCCGGCTGTGAGCTGGCGCCGGAAGTGCGGCTGGTGCTGATCAAGCTGTGCGAGCGCGACCTGCACGCCCCGATCGGCAAGATCTACGAAAAAATCGACGACCACCTGGCCAAGGCCGGGGTGTTGCCGAACGTCTCCGCGCCGCGCCGTGCGGCCCCGCAACGGGCCCCCAGCCCGCCGCCGCAGGGCATGCTCGACGATCTGGTGGAACAGCGTCATCCGCCCGGCGCCGACGGCGCCGATGGCAACCAGGGAGCACCGGCGTGGGCGCAGCGCTTTACCGACCGCTGGGCCCAGCAGCGCGGCAACCTTCAGGGGCACCCCGGTGAAGTCGACGGTGGCCACGGCGGTGCTGGCGGTGAGCAGGGCATGCTGCTGGACGCGCTGCACGAACTGCTGCGGCAGACCCGCCATGTGCGCGAGGACGCCACGTCCGCCGCGCAGGTCGCGGTGGGTCAGCAGCGACCGCTGAGCCAGCGCGAAATGATGTCGGTGCTGTCGCTGCTGCAGGCCACGCCGAGTGCCACGCTGCGCGCTGCGATCGGCGAAGACGGTGAATCGCTGGCGCAGCGCCTGAAAAGCGAAGTGCTGTCCAACGCCACCCAGCTGGGTGTGGATCCCAGCCAGGCCCGGCTCGATCCGCAGGACGAAGATGCCATCGACCTGGTCGGCATGCTGTTCGATGTGATGCTGGACGAGCGTGAGCTGGAAGGACGTTCGCGCGAGTTGATCGGCCGGCTGGTGGTGCCCTTCGTCAAGGTCGCCATGCTGGACCGCCGCATGTTCGTACAGAAGACCCATCCGGCCCGCAAGCTGCTCAATTCGCTGGCCGAAGCATGCGAAGGCAACACCGGCGAAAGCCAGGCCGAGCGCGTGCTGATGGGCAAGGTCGAAGAAATCATCGAACGGCTGGTGGCGGAGTTCAATGAGAACCTCGCCATCTTCCTGACCCTGGAAGAAGAGTTCCGCGATTTCCTGGCCCAGCATCGGCGCCGGATTGAAATCGCCGAGCGGCGCGCCGCGGAAACCCAGCGCGGCCAGGAGAAACTGGAAATGGCCCGCGCCCGCGCCAGTGCCGAGCTGGACCGGCGTATTGCCGACGCCACGCTGCCGCAGGCGATCGCCGAATTCCTGCGCCAGCCGTGGCAGCACCACCTCACCCTGGCGCTGCTGCGCGAAGGCGAAGAAGGCGCATCGGTGGCCGAAGCCCTGACCCTGGCCGACGGCCTGCTGGACGAAGTGGCCGAAGCGCGCCGCAAGATCGTCGGCAAGCCGTGGCTGCAGGCCTGGCAGCCGGCCTTGGGGCGCGTGTTCGCCAGCGTCGGCGTGCACGGTGATGGCGCCGCGCGCGCCGTCGATGCGTTGCACGACACCCTGCAGAGCATCGCCGAGTCGCGCCCGGAATTGGAGCGCGCCCTGCCTGAGCTGCCGCAGGTGGTACTGCCCGCCCCGCCGGCTTCGGATACGGCATCGGTGGAAGTGACCGCATCGGTGGAAGACGACAATTTCGACAATGCGGACGCGGATCGATTCCGCCGCATGGAAGTCGGCATCTGGCTGGACTTCATCGACAAGGACGGCAAAGTGCAGGCCGGCAAGCTGTCGTGGATCAGCCCGATCTCGCAGCGCCTGCTGTTCGTCAACCGCCGCGGCGTACGCTTCTGCGTCGCATCGCCGGAAGAACTGGCGGTGATGGTGCGCCTGGGCCGCCTGCGCCCGCACGTGGATGACGGCGCCTTCGACAGTGCCATGCAGGGCGTGATCGATCGCTTGGATCCGCGCGGGAACACCACCGTCCACTGACCTTGCCCGGTAGCGCCGAGCCATGCTCGGCGGGCGCAGAGTGCCGGTCAGCACGACCGGTATCGCCATGCTCGGCGTACGCAGCGGCGTCAGCCGGCAACCGGCTGTCTCAAACCTGCAATGCGCTAACCGAGACGCCGGGCACAAACATTCACTTCCTTCCTGGGTTCTGATGGCGCAGGGGCTGCCGTGTTGGTTGCGGCTGCCACCGCGTTCTCAACGGATGGAGACAAGGATGTTGACGTTTTCAATGGCAGTCCCGCGCATGTGCGCGGCCGCTGTGCTCATGCTCATTCTGGCGCCTGGTCTGGCCCGCGCGCAGGAAGTCACCAAGGGCTGGCACACCTACGCCACCACCGGTGGGCAGCCTTTGCCGACCGAACGTGACGCCCAGCGCGTGATTGAAGCCTCCTTCGAAATGTATCAACAGTTTGGTGCTTTCTCGTGGGAGGTGCGCGACCAGACCATTCTTGAAGACAAAACAATCTACGCCTATCGGGTGAAGCCGCAGCCCATGAACCGGTCGCCTTGGAAGTAGAGGTCGGGATCGCGGAATTTTGATAGTGAAGAGCAGCTCCTGAGCTACCTTGTGTCTTTGAGTGATCCCCAGTGTCCCGCAGCCACGATCTCCGCACCCGACTGGAAGCGCATTTCAGCAGGCCCCGGCGGCGACGAGGTCAACAATACTGCCGAAGAATCCGAGTTTCAGCGGGTGTTGTACCTTCAGGAGAGCGACGGCACCTGTAGTGCGATGGCGGGGAGGGCATATGCGCAACGGAATCGCACGGTCGCCTGTCCGAACAGTATCCTGCTGAAGTGGAACTCCGGCCTCGGTGCATGCGGCATGGCACCTGATTATGAGGGGGCTGGTGCTATAGGGGTCACCTACTGGAGCAGCCCGGTCACCAACGAGTGCCAGGTCGGCAATCCATGCGATCCCACGACAGGTGACAAGTTCGAAACTGAGGACGACCTTTCCGTCAGCTGGCTGACCTTCGAACGCTACTATCACTCCCAAAGCAGTACGGCCGGTGGTGCCTTTGGTCCGGGTTGGACGCACTCACATAACATCCGGCTCGCCATGGGCGTCGATACGACCACGATGCCTGCCGGGACCGAACTGAAGGTCGGCCTGGTGGAGGCAGACGGCAGCCACATCGCCTTCGTCAAGCAAGGGACAGAGTACGAGGCCAACAATGGCAGCGGTGACCGCGTATCGCAGCAGGGCACCGACTGGACGCTGCGGCGCCGCGACGAAGTCATGGTCTTCAATGCAGCAGGGCGGCTGCAATGGCGTGAATTCGAGGACGGCACCTGGTTGCAGTATGTCCATGACGCACGCGGGCGCCTGATGTCCATCACGCATTCGACGGGCCGCCAACTGACGCTGCAGTATCAGTTTCCCTCCGACGACGCGGTCATCTCCTCGCTTTCAACGGGCGACTCCGTCGTGGCTTCATATCTGTACGCCAGCGACGGCAAATTGCTTTCGGCAACCTACCCCGACAGTGGTACGCGGACGTACCACTATGAAGACAGCCGCTTCCCCCAGCACCTGACCGGCATCACTGCCGAAGATGCCCAGCGATTCAGTTGGTTCGGTTACGACGAAAAAGGCCGGGTCACCTGCAGCCGGCATTCGGGCGACTGCACGCAGAGCGACGTCGGCGTGGACGGCGTCAAACTGGCCTATACCGCGACGGGTACCGTCGTGACCGATGCGCTCGGTCGGCAGTCGAACTTTGGGCTGACGGCCTCAGGCACCAGTGGCCTGCCGCGCAAGGTCAATGGCATCACCGATTCCCAGGGAACTATCAGCCGAACCTACCTGCCGGAAACCACGGATTTCCGCAGACGCGTGCAGAGCGTCACGGACCGTCGCGGCACGACGTCCAGCCACCTGTATGCAGACATCAATGACCCCACTGCGGGTGCGGTGCAGAGCCACACCGTGACCGAAGCAGTGGGCCTGCCCGAGCAGCGCCTATCGACAACCCAAGTGGCGGTCGGCAGCAATCGCGTCGTACTGCAGCGCGAAGCCAACCGCGAAACCCGCATCACGCGCAATGCGAGGATGCAGCCGGTCTCGATCACCGTGCAGGACCTTGTGAGCGGGCAGACACGCGTGACCACGTTTGCCTACTGCGAAACGGTGGGCGCTGATTGTCCGGAGGTTGGTCTGCTGCGCAGCGTGGACGGCCCGCGCAGCGGCGTGGCCGACACCGTCACCTACGCGTACTACACCGCTGACGATACCGGCTGCGGCAGCACCGGCGCGTGTACGCTCCGCAAAGGCGATCTGCGCAGCACCACCAGCGGTCTCGGGCACAAGGTCGACGTGCTGGCCTACGACGCGGCGGGGCGGATACTTTCCTCGCGGGACGCGAACAATGTAATTACCGACTATCGGTACCACGCCCGTGGCTGGCCGACACAGGTGATCGTCCGTGGCGCAACCACCTCGGACGACCGGGTTACTTCGATCGCGTACTGGCCGACAGGCCACGTCAAGCAGGTGAACCAGCCTGATGGTAGTGCGGTCACCTACGAATACGATGCCGCGCAGCGGCTCACCGACATCGCCGACACGGCAGGGAACACACTGCACTATGTTCTGGATAATGCGGGAAATCGCCTGCAGGAGAAGGCGCTAGACAACGCAGGTACGCTTCGCCGCACATTGGCACGCGTATACGACACGCTGGGCCAGCTGACCGCGCTCAAGGACGCAGGTAACCACGCTACGACCTATGGCTATGACGCCAACAGCAATCCGACCCTCGTCACCGACGCCTTGCTTCGCCCCAGCACGCAGGGTTTCGATGCGCTGAATCGCTTGGCGCGTTCGCTGCAGGACAGTACGGGTGTCGCGGCCGAAACCCTGATGCAGTACGACGCGCTGGACAACGTTACGCGCGTTACCGATCCAAAAGGCCTGCATACCAACTATCAGTACAACGGCTTCGGTGACCTGCTGGTCCTTTCCAGCCCGGACACGGGAAGCGCCACGATGACCGTCGATGCCGCAGGTAACAGGGTGACGCGTACCGATGCGCGTGGGGTCACTGCGACCTATGGCTACGATGCGTTGAGCCGCGTTACGTCCATCGCCTATCCCGATCCCACTCAAGACGTGGGGGTGCAGTACGACGTCGCACCGGCGGCATGCGCAGCGACAGAGCGCTTCGCCATCGGCCGGGTTGGACGCGTGGTTCACCCCGGTGGATCTACCCAGTATTGCCACGACCGCTTCGGTCAGGTGACCCGTAAGATCCAGACGATCAACAACGTCGCAACGACCCTGCGGTACACGTACGACAAGGCGGGACGGCTTGCCTCTGTGATCTATCCTGGTGGGGCGGTGGTCGACTACATGCGGGATGCCCAGGGCCGCGTCACCCAGGTAGGCCTGAAGCGTGGAACTTTGGCTCGACAGGTTCTGGTCAAGCAGGTGGGTCATGCGCCATTCGGTCCGATCACCGGCTGGACCTATGGAAACGAACGTCGCCTGAACCGTCCGCATGACCAGGACTACAGGGTGAGCAGCGTCAGCGATGCCTCGACCGGTGGGCTCAAGCTGGGATTTGGATATGACGCAGTGGGGGCGCTTACCCAGCTGCGTGCCGGTGCATCCGGAAGCGTGCTCGCGACCTACCGCTACGACGGAATGGGGCGCCTGCTGCAGGCGGCGGATGCTGCGGGGATGCCGACGCATACCTATGGCTGGGATGCGACCGGTAACCGGTCGCAGGCCGGCAGCGCTGCCGGAACGCTGGCGTATCACTACCCGGCTACCAGCCATCGCCTGACCGGCGTGGGTGGGCAGGCGCGGAGCTATGACGCAGCGGGCAATACGACGCAGATGAACGGCCTGACCTACGGGTACAACAGTGCCGGCCGACTGGGGCAGGCCAAGCAGGGGAGCACTTCGCTGGGAATCTACCGCTATAACCACCGGGGCGAGCGCGTGCTGCGGCAGGCGGGCGGCAAGACCACCACGACGCTGTATGACGAATCCGGCCAATGGCTGGGCGAATACAGCGCAAGCGGGGTGCCACTGCAACAGGTGGTGTGGCTGGAGAACTATCCGATTGCGGTGTTCAGTGAATCCAGCGCGGGTGTGCCTGCGCTGGGGTATGTGCAGCCGGATCACCTGGGGACACCGCGCGTGATCATTGATGCGGCGCGTAATGTGGCTGTGTGGGAGTGGGCGCTGACGGGTGAGGCGTTCGGGGCGGATGCTGCGAATGAGGATCCGGATGGCGATGGGATTGCATTCGGTTTTGCACTGCGGTTCCCGGGGCAGCAGGCGACGCCGGAGAGCGGGCTGAACTACAACTACCAGCGGGATTATGATGCGGGGGTGGGGCGGTATGTGCAGAGTGATCCGATTGGGTTATTGGGCGGGCTTAGCACATATGGGTATGTGGAGGGAGATCCATTGCGATCGGTTGATCCACTCGGACTACAGGTGGTGGGGAGTCCAAACGAGATGAAAATGTGGGGCCAAGGGCACAACATTCGCTCCCCTGACTTTGTCAAGGTCAGTGTGTCATTCTATGTTTTTGGCGCGTCTCGCTCTTTTTCTCGAAGCGGGAACACATTTGTGACTGGCGGACTAAGTCGACCTTATCCTTCTCCCAATGGGCGCCTGCAGGCTTCGCTGAGTATTGGGTGGCTCAATCAATGCGAAGTTCCCACGGGCGCCAAGGTCTATGATCATCTCGGGGGGTTCGGAATTTCGGGTGCAGGCGGCTATCGCGGCGTGGGCGGAGGGTTAAATTATTCTCCAAACGCGGGCACTTCGACTGAGGTGGGCGTCGGAATAGGTGGCGGGTTCTCTCCTGGTGAGGTATCTCGAAGTGACGGAAGCTGGGGAGGTTCGTGGTGAAAGCCAAACTCGTTCTAGTTGCATTGGTGTGTACTTTTATTGTGATAAGTTGGTTATCAGTTACGCGAAGTCTGGTTCGAGGTGATTGGTCTGGCCGACCAAGCGACGGGGAATTAAAGGCCGCTAACGAGGGTTTGAGATTCCCGCAGAATAGTGATGTCCGAACGCAGAGAGCGTTGTCCCGCGGGACATTTATCGGCATGACGGCTGAAGCCAAGACGGCGTTGACGGTCGAGGTGGCCTCAAGGCACTTCCTTGACTTGGCAAGGCGAAATGAATGGACGTTACGATCTGACCGATTCGTCGCTAGGGGCCGGAGGATGATCTTCTGCGATGGCAGGTTTGCACACGATATTGAGCTGTCTGCACGCGGGGCTGAAGCATTGATATACGCGGGAACGTACTGGGAAACTGACGTGAATAGTCCTCGTTACTGTAAGGCGGAAAGTGCCAGATAAGCCGGTAAGAGTTTGTTTAATGTCGCCAACGAGTGTTGCCCGCGCTCAGAGTTGCCATGTGACAAGGACGGGACTTGGAGGCGCCGAAGCGTTTCTGGGGTCGGCACTCGGGCGTGAGCCTCGAGACTCTTCTCGCATCTTGAAAGGTTGGGTGCTGACGTGTCGACCGCCGTCGCTTTGATGCAATTCAGCCGCTATGTATCTTCGGCCGTTTCTTCTGCCCTGAGAAAGATTGCATCAAATGAGCGCGTCCGAGGGACTGCATACTAGCTATCAGTACAACGGCTTCGGTGACCTGCTGGTCCTTTCCAGCCCGGACACGGGGAGCGCCACGATGACCGTCGATGCCGCAGGCAACAGGGTGACGCGTAGCGATGCGCGTGGCGTCACCGCGACCTATGGCTACGATGCGTTGAACCGCGTAACGTCCATCGGCTACCCCGATCCCATTCAAGATGTGGGGGTGCAGCACGACGTCGCACCGGCGGCATGCGCAGCGACAGAGCGCTTCGCCATAGGCCGGGTTGGACGCGTGGTTCACCCCGGTGGATCTACCCAGTATTGCCACGACCGCTTCGGTCAGGTGACCCGTAAGATCCAGACGATCAACAAC
>NZ_JAXCXF010000004.1:0-345570 GCF_034046095.1 Stenotrophomonas sp. CFBP8980
GGGCGGGGGCGTTGAGCGCCATGGATGGCGCGAAACGAGGCCCGCAGGAGCGGCTCTTGCCGTCCCCCGCCCAGCCCCACCGCCCGGCCCCACCCCAGCTACAGATGCCCCACCGCCAAGCGCATTGCGAATGGGTCGCAATTGCGTTGCGAATGCCGCGACAGTAGACTGTGGCCCACCTCTCCGACTGCATCGCTCGCGGCCTCCGGATCATCGACCCGGCGCACGCAGGCACGCCCGCGCACGCCCATGACCCGACCCACCGCACTCCCCTCGCCCTTCCGTTTCCGCCCGCTGGCCGTTGCCTGCGCGCTCACTGCATGCACTCCTGCAGTCCACGCGCAGCAGGCCGCCACCGACCTGGACGCCGTGCGCGTCAACGCCTACCGCGCGGCCAACAGTGTCAGCAGCGCGACCAAGACCAGCACCTCGGTCGCGGAAACGCCGCAGTCGGTTTCGGTCATCGAACGCGCCGAACTGGATGCGCGCGGCGTGCAGTCACTCAACGATGCGATGCGTTACGTGGCCGGCGTAAGCCTGGAAAGTTCGGGCATCGACAACCGCGTGGATGACTTCCGCATCCGTGGTTTCGATGCCGGCAGCTGGGCCAACAACGTGACCCTGGACGGCATGCGCGCGCCGCAGGGCAGCCAGTGGAACCGCGGCATGTTCGACAGCTGGAACCTGGAGCGCGTGGAAGTGCTCAAGGGCCCCTCAGCGGTGATGTACGGCCAGGTCGCACCGGGCGGCATGGTCAACCAGGTCAGCAAGACCCCGCAGCCGGGCCAGTTGCAGCAGCTGCGGCTCGGGCTGGACGCGCACGGCCAGTACAGCGCCGCGTTCGACGTGGGCACAGGCAGCGACGACGACGTGCACCTGGCGCGTCTTGTCGGCCTGTATCGCGATGGCGACACCCAGATCAAGCACACCGGACAGGAGCACTGGTTCCTCGCCCCCAGCTACACCTGGCAGATGGCCGAACGCACCCGCATCACGCTGCTGGGGATGTACCAGAAGGACGATGGCGGATCGACCTACCAGTTCCTGCCGATGGACGGCACGCTGCGCGCCACGCCGTATGGCCACATGAAGAACACCACCTTCATCGGCGAGCCGTCCTGGAACACGTTCAACCGCACGCTGTGGACCGCAGGCTGGATGTTCGAGCACGCGTTCAACGACCAGCTGACCTTCAGCCAGAGTGCGCGCCGCACGCATGTGGATTCGCTTTACCGCGGCGTGGTCACCAATGGCGCACTCAACGCCGACGGCCGCACGCAGGCACGCCGCGCCACCTACGGCACCGGCGATTCCGATGGCGACACCTTGGATACGCGCCTGCAGGCACGCTTCCGCACCGGCGGCGTGGACCATGTCGCCCTGCTCGGCTGGGACTGGCAACGCGCCGATTGGGAAGGCGTGCGCGGCGCGATGAGCAGTCCGCGCCCGATCGACATCTTCAACCCGGTCTACACCGGCTACGTGCCGCAGGTGACCAGCCTGAGCCCGACCGAAGGCAGCAACCGGCAGAGCGGCATCTACCTGCAGGACCAACTGGCGCTGGGGCAGTGGCGCCTCACCGTGGGCGGCCGCTACGACTGGACCAAGGACGATGCTTCGAGTGCGACCCGCAACCCGGTCACCGGTGCGACGGTGACCCAGCCGCGCAGCGTGATCAAGAACGAAGCCTTCACCGGCCGCGCCGGCGTGCTGTACGTGTTCGACAACGGGCTTACCCCGTACATCAGCTACGCCGAATCGTTCCAGCCCTCCTCCACCAGCCCGCTGAACAACTTCGATGGCAGCGCGTTCGATCCGGTCACCGGCACCCAGTGGGAGGCGGGCCTCAAGTACCAGCCGGCCCGCATCGATGGCCTGGTGACCCTGTCGGCGTTCGAGCTGCGCCAGCAGAACCTGCTCACCCAGGATCCCGACCCCAGCCACAACACCTGCGGCGCAACCGCCAATGCACGCTGCTCCATCCAGGACGGCGAAGGCCGCGTGCGGGGCGTGGAACTGGAAGGACGGATGACCCCGTTCGAGGGTTTCAGCCTGATCGGCGCAGCAACCTGGATGGATTCGGAGATGACCCGTTCGGACCAGTACCAGGGCAAGCAGCTGATCATGGTGCCTGACTACACTGCGTCGTTCTGGGCCGATTACACCTTCGCGGGCGGCGCCCTGGAGGGCCTGAGCCTGGCGGCGGGTGCACGCTACAACGGCCGCAGCTACGGCGACAGCGCGAACCTGTACCGGATTCCGGGGTACACGTTGTTCGATGCGGCGATCCGCTATGACGTCGGGCGGGTTGGCAACAGCGACCTGCAGCTTGCCGTGAACCTGAGCAACCTGGCGGACCGGCGCTATGTGTCCACCTGTACGACGGTGTCGTCGTGTTACTACGGCAGCGGCCGCACGGTGATGGCCACCGCGCGACTGGGGTGGTAGTGACGGCCGCTGGCCGTCTGCCTCTGCTACCCGGTGGGTGACGACCGTTGGTCGTCACGCTCCTGCCTTCCGCTGCGCTCGCCGACCATGGGTCGGCGCTACCCGCAAAAAAAAGGGGCGGCCGAAGCCGCCCCTTACCCGTTGGATCATTGCGCCGGCGCATAGCCGTGCAACTGCATGGTGCTGCTTGCCCGGCCCTGGCTCATCGAACGCAGTGCCGTGCTGTAGCCCTGCAGCTGCGCCAGTGGTGCGAACCCGCTCACCTGCGAACGACCTTCCCGCTCGTCGATCGCCTGCACCCGTCCGTGGCGCCGCTGCAGGTCACCCACCACATCACCGACATTGGCCGCGGGCGACAGCACCTGCAACGCCATCACCGGCTCCAGCAGCTGCGTGCCCACCTCGGCCAGTGCCGCCTTCACCGCTTCCATCCCGGCGCGATGGAACGCCTGCTCGGATGAATCCTTCGCATGCGTCTGGCCATCCACCAGCACCACGTCCAGGCCGACCACCGGATGGCCCTGCGGACCGTCCTGCAGCGCAGCGCGCACGCCCTGCTCCACCGCGCGTATGAAGTTGCGCGGCACCACGCCACCGACGATGCGGTCGCTGAATTCCACCCCGTCATCCTCGCGCGGGCGCACCTCCAGCACTACATGCGCGAACTGTCCCTGGCCGCCACTCTGCTTGACCACCCGGCCGACCACGCCAAGCGCCGCGCTACGTGGTTTCTCCAGATAGGCTACGCGCGGCTGGCCGACCTGGACCTCGACCTTCCACTCGCTGCGCAGGCGCTCCACCATCACTTCCAGGTGCAGCTCGCCCATGCCCCATACCAGCGTTTCGCCGGTTTCCGCATCGGCCTCGACGCGGAATGACGGGTCCTCCTGGACCAGGCTTGCCAGGCCCTGGCTGATCCGGATCAGGTCACCGGCGCGGCCCGCCTGCAGCCGCCACGCCAGCACCGCTGGCTGCGAGTGGATGGCTTCCAGCAGCAACGGCTGCTGCAGGGAGGACAGCGTTTCACCGCTGATCGCATCCTTCCAGCCCATCACCGCCACGATGTCGCCAGCCTCGGCCTGTTCGATGTCATGCACCTGGTCAGCCTGCACTCGCACCAGCCGTCCCACCCGACGCGCGTCGTGCCGCGAACTGGCGATGCGATCGCCCACCCGCAGCGTGCCCGAATACACCCGGATGAAGGCAAGCGCACCCTGCTGCATGTGGGTGACCTTGAACAGCAGCGCGGCCAGCGCACCCTCCGCGTCAGGCAGCAACTGCACCGTCTCTTCGCCGGCAATGGCGCTCACCGACGGCCTGTCCAGCGGCGAGGGCAGGTAATCGACGATGGCATCCAGCAACGATTCCACGCCCTTGCCCTTGAACGCCGCACCGGCCAGCACCGGCACGCCGGCACCGCTGACGGTGATGCGTCGCACCGCCGCACGTAGCGCATCGGCGTCCACCGCCGAGCCGGCCAGCCAGGCATCGGCAAGCACATCGTCCAGCTCGGCCGCGGCCTGCACCAGCGCATCACGCTGGGGCTGCCACTGCAGCGCTTGCGCATCGGTCCACGGCTGTTGCTGCAGCGAACCGGCGGCATCCCAGTGCAGCATCTTCCGGTCCACGAGGTCGACCCAGCCATCGAACGCGGCTTCGCTGCCCAGCGGCAGGCCCAGCGCAAGCGGGCGCGCCTGCAGGCGATCAGCAAGCTGCGCCACGACGCGGTCGAAGGACGCACCGATGCGGTCCATCTTGTTGACGAAGGCGAGCAGCGGCACGCCATGCCGGCGCGCCTGGTGCCAGACGGTTTCCGACTGCGGCTGCACACCGTCCACCGCCGAGAACACGGCCACCGCGCCATCCAGCACGCGCAGCGAGCGCTCCACTTCGATCGCGAAATCGATGTGGCCTGGGGTGTCGATCAGGGTCAGCCGGTGCGCTGGGAGGTCGCGCGGCGCCCACTGCGCCTGCACGGCAGCCGCGCCGATGGTGATGCCGCGTTCGCGCTCGATTGCCGAAAAATCGGTGGTCGCCGCGCCGTCGTGCACTTCACCGACGCGATGGATCTGGCCGGTTTTCCACAGCAGCCGTTCGGTCAACGTGGTCTTGCCCGCGTCGATATGGGCAATGATGCCGAGATTGGGACGCAGCGAAAGGGTCTGGGTGTTCATGAGTTGCTCCTGCAATGCCAACCACGGAGGACCGCGCGTCCCGGTTGGCGGCAGGGCGCGCGGCTAGGTCTGGGTGTCGTCGAGCGGGTGCATGGCACGTTCTCCTTCGCTTTTCAGGTAAATCGGTGGATCGGTGGATCGGAAATAAAAAAAGCGCCCGGTTGGGCGCTCTGCTGGGGGTCCAAGGCAACCGCAATGCGGTCAGCCGCCTTGTCTTCCGCCGGGCAGACGCACCCGTTCCGCGCAGGCGCGGAGCAGGATCTGAAACGTCAGCAGCGGAAAAGCGTTCATTGGACTCACCACGGATGGGAGCCGCTAGTGTGCGCCTGTTTGCGGGGGAAGCAAGGGCCTATTGACAGCAAAAATAGAACGCTGAGGGGGAGGCTTGCTATGTCACCACCACCAGCGGTACCGGCCGCCGCGGATGCTGCAGCACCAGCACGTCCTGCTGGTACACGCGGCGCAGGGTGTCTTCGGTCAGCACCTCGCGCGGGGTGCCATCGGCGGCCACACGGCCGCGTTCCAGCAGCACGATGCGGTCGGCATGGCCGGCGGCCAGGTTGAGGTCATGCAGCACCACGATCACGCAGGCACCCCGGTCCGCCAGCGCACGCACGCTGCGCAGCGTGCGTTCCTGGTGGCGAAGGTCCAGCGCGGCGGTGGGTTCGTCCAGGAACAGCAACGGCGTGTCCTGCGCGAGCACGCGCGCGAAAGTGGTGCGTGCCGATTCGCCGCCGGACAGCTGCTGCACTTCGCGCTGGCGCAGGGCCTGCAGTTCGGCCGCGTCCAGCGCCGCTTCGACGTGGCGCGCATCCTCGGCAGGCGCTGGCAAATGCGGCAGGCGCCCCATCGCCACCACTTCTTCCACGCTGAAGGCAAAGCGCACTGCATGTTCCTGCGGCATCACCGCGCGCTGGCGCGCCAATGCCCCCGCACGCAGCGCCGAAAGCGGTCTGCCGGCCAGCAGCACCTCACCGCTGTCCGGCTGCAGGTCGCCGCAGGCGATGCCCAGCAGCGTCGATTTACCCGCCCCGTTAGGGCCGACAAGCGCGGTCAACGTACCGGGCTCGAACACCAGCTCGACATCGGCCAGGATCGGCCGCTGCTGCCGCAACACGCCGACCTGCCGCAAGGAAAGCAGTGCACTGGTCATGCCCCCACCCTGCCCCGGCGCTGCATCACCAGCCACAGGAAGAACGGTGCGCCAAGTGCCGCAGAAAAAAGCCCCAGTGGAACTTCCGCCGGCGGATCCAGGGTGCGCGCGGCGGTGTCGGCCACCACGATCAACAACGCACCGAGCAACCCGGACAGCGGCAACAGCCAGCGATGGCCCGGACCGACCAGCAGCCGCGACACGTGCGGCACCACCAATCCGACGAAGCCGATCGACCCGGCGAACGCCACCGCCGCGCCCACCAGCAATGCGCTGTACGCCACCAGCCTCCGGCGCGTACGCGCGACATCCAGCCCGAGGTGCTGCGCCTGGCGCTCGCCCAGCGCCAGCATGTCCAGCGGCGTTGCCAAGCGCAGCAGGCAGAACGTGCCCACGGCGAACAGCGGCATGACCGCCGCGACGTCGCGCCAATCGGCGCTCGCCAGCGAACCCAGCTGCCAGAAGACGAGCGACTGCAGTTGCGCTTCGGTAGCGATATAGGTGAAGAAGCCGATCAGCGCCGAACAGAAGGCGGCCATCGCGATGCCGACCAGCAGCAGGGTGGCATTGCCATCGCCGCGCCCGGGTCGTGCCAGCAGGTAGGTAAGGCTGATCGCCGCCGCACCGCCGGCAAAGGCCGCCAGCGGGATCACCCAACTGCCCAGCGTCGCCGCACCCAGCACGATCGCCGCCACCGCGCCCAGCGCGGCGCCCTGGCTGACCCCGACGATGCCGGGGTCGGCCAGCGGATTGCCGAACAATCCCTGCAGGCTGGCGCCGGCCATCGCCAAGGAGGCGCCCACGATGGCACCCAGCAACACGCGCGGGATGCGCAGCTGCCACACCACCGCGACGTCGCGCGCGCTCGCGTGCGCGGCATCCAGCAGCCCCAGCTTGACCCCGATGGCCTGCAGCACGGCCAACGGCGGCAGCCGCAGCGGCCCCACCGCGAACGACGCCAGCACCGCCAGCAGCAACGCGCCCAGTACCAGCAGCAGCATCAGCTGGCCGCGACGTCGGCGCCGGTCACCGGCCATCGTCCACCGCGGTGGCGTCATGCCGGCGGCAGCGCCGCCAACGCGCGCGCCAATGCCAACGCGCCGGCACCGGACCCCACGCTGGTGTACTTCAGTTGCAGGTCTGGCATTACCCAGACCCGGCCAGCCTGGCCGGCGGGGGTCTGCTTCAGCGTCGGATAGGCCTTCCACAGCCCGTCGGCACCGCCGAACAACTGCAGGTCATGTTCGGTGACCAGGATCACTTCGGGGGCCGCTGCCACCACGCCTTCGTTGCTGAGCGCGGAGAAATTGGCGACGCCCGCTTCGGTGCCGATGTTGAGGCCGCCCGCCAGCGCGATCAGCTTACCCGAGGCGCTGTCGGCGCCGGCCACGGTCGGGTTGCCGCCTGCGCCGGTGGCCGAGACATGGATCACCCGCGGCTTGCGCGTTGTCGCCGTAGCGACCCCGGCGGCCTCGTCCAGCTGCTTCTGCACCGCATCAGCCAGCGCCACGCCGGCCTCGGCACGCCCGATCGCCGCAGCGACCTTGCGCACCTTGTCCGGTGCCGGCTGCAGATCATCGATGATCACCGCATCCTGGCCCACCGCGCGCAGTTTTTCGGCCAGGTCGCTGTGGCGACGCAGGCTGTTGCCCAGGAACAGCGAGCCGCCCAGGCTGAGCACGCCTTCCACGCCGGTGGTGCGGTTGAACAGGAACCGGTGTGGCGCGGCGCGTCCGGCGTTGGTGGTGGCATTGGTCGGTGCGGCGAATACCTGGCTGCCCTGCCCCAGTGCTTCGATCACCGCGATGATGTCGTCGCCACCGGCGATGATCCGGCTGGCATCGTCGACCTGCACGTCCACGCCATCATCGGAATGCACGGTGGCCGGCAACGTGGCCGCGCCCGCCGCCACCGAAGGGGCGGTCTCGCCGCCGACGCGCTGCCAGCCTGCCGGTAGCGCGTCGTGCTCCGCCGCAGCACCCGAAGCGGGCGGCGTCGCGCTGGCCTGTGCCGGCGCGGCAGGCTCGCCCCTGCCGGAACACGCGGCAAGCGCGAGCGCCAGCGCTAACGACGGTGGCAGCGTCCTGGCAGCGCGGATCAGATTCGAATACATGGGGACGTTACTCCTGCGGGGTTCACGGCGTGGCGGCCTCGCCACTACGGTCGGCGATGCCGTACAGCGCCGACAAGGTCGCCTTGAACGATGCCGGCAACATGGGCCCGTGGCCAAGCCCGGGGAACTCGCGGTACTGCACCTGCAGGCCGGGCAGCGCACCCAGGCGCTCGCCCAGTGCGTGCGCGGCATCCGGTGCGGCGCCCCCGATGCGACGCAGGTGCGCGACTACGCGCGGGTTGGCCATGTCACGTACGCCGCGGTTGCCGCTGCGCTCATCGCCACCCAGCATCACCCACAGCTGGGCCGGCTGGCCGGCGCGGTTTTCGACGAACTGTTTTTCCAGGTCGCCGAGAGCTGCGCCCTGGCTCCACCACAGCGACGGACTGGCCGCCACGTACTGCTGGAAGGCGGCCGGGCGGGTGTACAGGCTGCTGAGCACGAACAGTCCGCCCAGCGAATGCCCCCACAGCGCCTGCCGCTGGGTGTCCACGTTTGCGCGGCGCGTGACTTCCGGTTTGATCTGCCGTTCGATCACGTCCTGGAAGGCGAACGCCCCGCCGCCGACCACCTGCTGGGTGCCGCTTTCATCATCGGCACGGTCGATCCAGGCGGTGTAGTCGCGGGTGCGCTGGGCCGAGTCGATGCGACGCTCGTTGTCATAGCCGATCAGCACCAGCACCGGCGGCGCCTTGCTGGCGGCCAGCTGGTCCAACATCGACCGGTCCAGCACCATCGCCACAGCGTTGCCATCCAAGGCGTACAGCACCGGCGAAGGCGCGCTGGAGGCCTTGCCGGGAACCAGCAGATTGACCCGCCAACGGCGCTGGCCGTCCGCGCTGCCTATAACGAAACGTTCGACACGATAGCTGCCAGCGGGCTGGTCCAGCACCGTCTGGCCCATCATCTGGTCTGGATTGCGCTGCTGCGCATGGGTGCAGAACGAGGCGCCAGCCAGCGCGAACAGCGCGGCAAGGCCAAGGAGACGGTGAAGCATGGGGGGCACGGCTCACAGCGGGGGTCGCCGAGCAGTCTATCAAACGCGAATGGTTCTCGCTTTCGCTGGGCGCAATGCTGCGCGCAGTGAGATGGGTCGCCCCTACCCCGGGCCACACGCGCGAAGGGTCAGCGCGCCGCCTCGGCCAGCCGCGCACCCAGCCATACCAGCAGCATGCCACCTGCCAGGCTGACGCCCAGGTACAGCGGCACCATGCCGCCGCGGTCGCTGCGCGCGAACACCAGGGTCTCCAGCATCAGCGAGGAAAACGTGGTCAGCCCACCCAGCAGGCCGATCACCAGGAACGCACGTAGCAGGGTCACGTTGCCGCCGCGCTGCTGCAGCCACACCAGCAGGTAACCGGCGGCGAAGGCGCCGATGAAGTTGGCGCTGAGCGTGCCCCAGGGAAACCCTTGGCCGAAGCGCTGGAGCATGGCGTCACCGATGACGAAACGCAGTGCCGACCCCAGTGCGCCACCGGCCATGACCAGCCCCAGCTGCTGCCACCAGACCGCGGTCATCCGCCGCCCTGTCCGCTGAGCTTGGCGGCCCGCGCCTGCTCGCGCTGAGCGCGAAGGCGATCGAGTTTCTCCTTCAGCTTGATCTCCAGCCCTCGCGCCACCGGCTGGTAATAGACCTGTTCGCCCATCGCATCCGGGAAGCCGGTCTGGTCCAGCGCGATGCCGCCTTCCATGTCATGGTCGTACTGATAGTCCGCGCCGTAGCCGAGGTTCTTCATCAGCTTGGTCGGCGCATTGCGCAGGTGCAGCGGCACTTCCAGCGTGCCCGACGCGCGCACTTCGGCCTTGGCCTGGTTGTAGGCGGCATAGCCGGCATTGGATTTGGCCGTGCTCGCCAGGTACAACACCAGCTGGGCGAATGCCAGCTCGCCTTCCGGGCTGCCCAGCCGCTCGTAGATATCCCAGGCTTCCAGCGCCATCGACTGCGCGCGCGGATCCGCCAGGCCGATGTCCTCGATCGCCATGCGGGTCAGCCGGCGCGCCAGGTAGGACGGATCGCAGCCGCCATCGAGCATCCGCGTAAGCCAGTACAGCGCCGCATCGGGGTTGGAGCTGCGCACGGATTTATGCAGCGCGGAGATCTGGTCGTAGAACTGCTCGCCCCCCTTGTCGAAGCGGCGGGTGCGGTCCGCCAGCACCTGGGTGAGGGTCTGCGGGGTGATCCGGCCGCCTTCGTCGACGGCCAGTTCGGCGGCGATTTCCAGCAGGGTGAGCGCGCGCCGGACATCGCCATCGGCGGCGCTGGCGATCTGCAGCAGCAGCGCGTCGTCGACCTGCACGCCCTCCCCGCCCAGCCCGCGCTCGCTATCGGCCAGCGCCCGCTGCAATGCTTCGACGATGTCCTGCGGTGACACGCCTTCCAGCACGTGCACGCGGCAGCGCGACAACAGCGCGGAGTTCAGTTCAAAGGACGGGTTTTCGGTGGTGGCCCCGACGAACACGATGGTGCCGCGTTCGATGTGCGGCAGGAAGGCGTCCTGCTGGGTCTTGTTGAAGCGGTGCACCTCGTCGACGAACAGCACCGTGCGTCGGCCTTCGGCGAAACGCTGGGCCGCTTCGGCCAGCACCTGGCGCACCTCCGGCAGGCCGGACAGCACCGCGGAGATCGCGCGGAATTCGGCGTCGGCATATTCGGCCAGCAGCAGCGCCAGGGTGGTCTTGCCACAGCCCGGCGGCCCCCACAGGATCATTGAATGCACGCGTCCGGATTCGACCGCGCGGCGCAATGCGCTCTCCGCGGCCAGCAGGCGTTTCTGCCCGACCATTTCGTCCAGGGCGCGCGGCCGCATGCGCTCGGCAAGCGGTCGCAGGTGATCCCGATCCACGCTCAGCAGATCAGGGCCGGGGAATGAAGAAGTACGTTGTCTGGCCACGCGGCATTGTACCGCTTGGCCATACCGTCATTCACCGATGACGTCGGTACCGGCCGGCGGGGTGAAGCGGAACGTGCCGGCGGCGAAGGACGGATTGCGCTTCCAGCCGGTGAAGGCGATCACCGTGCGCTGGCCAACCGCATCGGTGATTTCCATCTTCGCCAGCCCGCTGCCATTGAAGCCCAGCGCGGCGTACTGGAAGCTGGCCTCGGTTTCGCGCTTCGGGGTCAGCGACAGCCACTGCAGGCCATCACGCGGCGCGGCTTCTTCGCTCAGGTCGTACTGCTGCTCCAGCAGCGCCGGATTGATCAGTGCGGTCAGCGGGCTGTTCTGCTCTTCCTTGCCCTGTGCACGCACGGTGGCCTGTTCCAGGTCCGGTTCGTACATCCACACCTTGGTGCCATCGGCCACGATCTGCTGCACGTGCGGACGCTGGTATTCCCAGCGGAACAGGCGCGGCGCCGACAGCGCGACACGGCCACTGGTGGTTTCCTTGACCTTGCCACGGGTATCGAACACCTGCTGGCTGAACTGCCCGTCCAGGCCTTTCAGGCCGGCGGTGAAGGTCTTCAGCTCATCACGCGCGCCGGCCCAGGCACTGGTCGAAACCAGGCACGCGGCGGCGAGCACGGAAGTAGCGAGGGTGCGGCGGAAGCTGGCGTGCATGCGGGTATCCAAGAGAAACGTGGAAGGATGGGATGAAGTGTGCCCAAAGCATCCTGAATGGGCGATCCACTGCAGTGGGCGCAGCGCTCAGCCGCCGCTTGCCGCAGGTACCCGACCGTACACGATCTGCCCGCGGAAGCCGCGCCGCACCTGCTGGAACAGCTCGCGGAAGGCGGCATAGTCGGCGGGCTGGCAGAGTGCATCGTTGCCGCGCACTGCATTCTGGCGCAGCCGGTGGCGGGCGATGACCTGCTGCCCTTCACGCTCCCAGCTGACCGAATACTGGCCGGCTGCGTTGCTGAACTGTTGGTCATGCGGCACCGCGATCAGCGGCACGCCGGGCGGCAGGGTTACCCGGTAGATTTCCTGGCGCAGGCTGGCATCGCACTGGAACGGGGTGGCATTGTCCGGCGCCGAGGTCGCCGCGTAGGCGTCACGGAACGATTCCGCGCCGGGCGGATCGGGCAGCTGCATGCCGCCGACCAGGTTGAAATCCACGTAATCGGACGCGCTGAAATCAAAGGTGTAATTGAAGGGCTGCTGAAGGTCCTGCGGGTCACCCTGCAGTTCCAGGCGGCCCTGCCCGTCGAAGCCGGAGGCCGCCACCATCGAAGCTTCGGCACGGGCACGGTTCTGCGCGTTCAAACGCGCGAACGAGGCGCGCATGCCGATTTCCGCGCTGTCGCCGGGCTGCAACCGGGTGCTGCCTTTCAGGTTGCCGGCGGCATCGAACACGAAATCCGCCTCGAAGCCCATGCCATTGCGCAGCTCATCGTTGGCAGGAGTGCGCGCCAGCTTGGCCGGCCCGGTCAGCAGCACCGGCGCGCCGAGGTCGCCGTCGGGCAGCTGGCCGGGACGTGCCCAAGCGCTGGTGGAATCCAGGTACAGGTCGAATTCCGGCACGTAGGTGATGGCGTGGTTGAAGCGCCCCAGCGTCGGTACCGCCGGCAGGGTCGGCCCACCGCCTGCGCCGATCAACACCGCCGTGCTGTCGATGCCCTTGGCCGCCAGCAGTGCTTCCAGGATCACCACGTGGTCCTTGCAGTCGCCGTAGTGGTTGTCCAGCACGCTCTGCGCGGGGTTCGGCTCCAGCCCGCCGTTGCCGAGATAAACGGCTACGTAGCGGATGTTGCGGGCTACCCAGCGGTACAGCGCATCCACCTGTCCACGGCGGTCGGCGATGCCGCGGGTGACCTCCTCGGCCAGCGCCTGCAGCTGCGGCGTGACCTTCGCCGCCTGCCCTGCCTTGAGCTGGTAAGCACGCGCCATCTGCGGCCAGTCCGCATAGGTGCTGGCCATGATGGTCGGGCTGAACTCCCACGGCGCGGCGGTCCAGTTCTGCGCCGGCAGCGGCGTGCCGCGGCGATAGGTCCAGCTCCACTGCGCGCGGCCAGCACGGACCGTGGGCGCATCGCTGCCCTGCACGCCCCTGCTCAGCACCTTCATCGGCAGGCTGGCTGGCGCGCTCAGGGTGACCTGCGCATCGTCGTACTGGTTGAACACGCTGAAGGTTTCCCACAGCCCGAAATAGCCCGGGAAGTACGGCTGCCGCTGGGTACGGCGGGTGGCATAGACCACGCGCGTGCCGGGCGCCAGGTTGGGGAACACGATCACCCGCACCTTGCGGTCGGCGTACATCGCCGCCGAGGCGCTGGAGTAGCTTTCCTGGGTATAGATGCGATCAGCCGGAACGTCGCGGCGCTGGCCATCGGCGGTCAGCGTGTAAGCCTCCAGCACCTCCAGCGTTTCCATCTTCTCGCTGTAACTCAGCCGCACCTGGCTGAACTGGTCCACCGCGCTGCGGGTCTTGAGCAGGATGTCGTAGTGCTCGGCCTGGGTGTTGCCGGCATCGGCATCGACCACGTAATCGGCGCGGTAACGGGCGAAGCTGAAGTTGTTGCTGGCCTCGGCCGGCGCCGCGCCCTGCATCGGGGCGGCGGCGGGGATGGCGGGGACCTCCACCGCCAGGGCGGCCCCGAAAGGCAGCAGCAGGGCGGCCAGCAATCCGTTGCGGAGGGGTGCCATGAGGGGTTCCGGTTGGTCAGGGGGTGGATGCCGGCCAGCGGCCGGCACTACCGGGATTGCATTATTTGGGCGGTGGCGGGGCCAGCACGGTGCGGTCGCCGTTGTGCTCGGGCGAGCTGACCACGCCGGCCGCTTCCATCGCCTCGATCAGCCGCGCGGCGCGGTTGTAGCCGATCTTCAGTCGGCGCTGCACCCCGGAAATGGAGGCGCGGCGGGTTTCAGTCACCACCCGCAGCGCTTCGTCGTACAGCGGATCGGATTCATCGCCGGACGATGCGGTTTCCGGCAGGCCGCCGGCACCGACCACCACGCCGTCGCCCATGGTCTGCACTTCGTCCAGCACGCCTTCGATGTAGTCCGCCGGCCCCATCGCCTTGAGGTGTTCCACCACGCGATGGACTTCTTCGTCGGACACGAACGCGCCGTGTACGCGGTCCGGCATCGCCGTACCGGGCGGCAGGTACAGCATGTCACCGTGGCCGAGCAGGGTCTCGGCGCCGGACTGGTCTAGGATGGTGCGCGAATCGATCTTCGAACTCACCTGGAAGGCGATGCGGGTCGGGATGTTGGCCTTGATCAGGCCGGTGATGACGTCCACCGACGGCCGCTGGGTGGCCAGGATCAGGTGGATGCCGGCCGCACGCGCCTTCTGTGCCAGGCGGGCGATCAGCTCTTCGACCTTCTTGCCGACGATCATCATCATGTCGGCGAATTCGTCGATGAAGATGACCACGAACGGCAGCGTTTCCAGCGGGCGCGGGGCCTCGCCCAGCTCCGGGTTCGGCTTGAACAGCGGATCCATCAACGGCTGCCCGGCGTCCTGCGCGTCCTTGACCTTCTTGTTGAAGCCGGCCAGGTTGCGCACGCCGACCGCGCTCATCAGCTTGTAGCGGCGCTCCATCTCGGCCACGCACCAGCGCAGGCCGTTGGCGGCCTCCTTCATGTCGGTGACCACCGGCGCCAGCAGGTGCGGGATGCCCTGGTAGACGCTCAGTTCGAGCATCTTCGGGTCGATCATCAGCATGCGCAGGTCTTTCGGGCTGGCCTTGTACAGCAGGCTCAGCACCATCGCATTGACTGCCACCGACTTGCCCGAGCCGGTGGTACCGGCCACCAGCAGGTGCGGCATGCGGGCCAGGTCGGCCACGGTCGGGCGGCCGGCGATGTCCTTGCCCAGGGCCAGGGTAAGAGGGCTGGTCGCCTTGTCATATTCCTTCGAACGCAGCAGCTCGGAGAGATAGATCATCTCGCGGGTGACGTTCGGGATCTCCAGGCCAATCACCGACTTGCCCGGAATCACATCGACCACGCGCACCGACTTGACCGACAGCCCGCGGGCAATGTCCTTGTCCAGCGTGCTGATCTGGCTGACCTTGATGCCCGGCGCAGGCTCGATTTCGAAGCGGGTGATCACCGGGCCCGGATAGGCGCCGACGACCACCGCATCGATGCGGAAATCCTTGAGCTTGAACTCGATCTGCCGCGACAGGGTTTCCAGCGTCTCTTCGTCGTAGCCCTTGGGCTGCGGCTTGGGATCATCCAGCAGCGCCAGCGGGGGCAGGTCCGAGCCATCGCCGTTGACGCCCTGGAACATCGGGATCTGGTTGTCGCGCTTGGCCCGGTCGCTCTTCTCGATCACCGGTTCCGGGCGCGGCTCGATCTTCACCGGCTCGCGCTTGGCGCGCACCTCGGCATCGACCTTGCGCACTTCCTGGCGCTCTTCGCGCATCACGCGCGTCTGCTTCCACTCGGTTGCCTGCTCTTTCTTCTTTTCCAGCAGCGGCGCCAGCGCCATCACGCCCTTGCCAATGCGTTCCATGACCATCAGCCACGACAGGCCGGTGGCCAAGGTGATCGAGGCCAGCAGCAGCACCAGCACGAACAGATTCGCACCCAACGCCCCGAAACCGACGCTCAGCGAAGAGCCCACCAGCTTGCCGAGGATGCCGCCGGCCGAGGCCACGTCGGCACTGAACAGGCGCAGGTGCAGGAAACCGGTGCCGGCGATCAGGAAGCCGACCAGGCCGACCAGCCGCAGCGCCGGGTCGAGGTCATTTTCGCCCTTGGCTTCGCGCTTCAGCCCGAACATCGCAAACCAGGCCAGCGCACCGAGGATCACCGGCAGCAGGAAGGCCATGTAGCCGAACAGCTGCAGCAGCACGTCGGCGATCCACGCCCCGGCACGCCCGCCCATGTTGTTGACCGGCGCCACGATGCTGCCGGTGTGCGACCAGCCCGGGTCGGTCGCCGAATAGGTGAACAGGCTGGCCACCAGGTACAACAGCGCCGGGGCCACGGCGATCAAACCCAGATCGCGCCACAAGCGCTGCCGCGTGGGGTTTTCAGACGGAGACGGATCGCGGCGACGGGCTTTGCCTTCGCTCGATCGGCTGCGTTCGGGGACCTGCTTCGCCACCTTGGACACTACCTTTGGAATACGCTGTTAGTGGTTGATAATAAACGAAGCGCGTCGGTTTTCCGTCACTGCTGGCTGACCGCGATACGCCATCGGCCGGCAGGCCCCGTCGAAACGGCCTGACCGGTCCCGCGTATCGCCGCGTTCCAGGCCTGCGGGTTGAAACCCCCTGCCCCTGCCATCACTCTATGGTCTGCCCCCAGCGCGCGCAAACCGTCGCCGCGCCTTGATCCCCTTACCTTTCGCGAGTCTACATGAGCACCACGCTGCCCTCCCGCCATCAGAAGCTTGTCATCCTCGGTTCCGGCCCGGCCGGTTGGACTGCCGCCGTCTATGCTGCCCGCGCCAACCTCAAGCCGGTGGTGATCACCGGGCTGCAGCAGGGCGGCCAGCTGATGACCACCACCGAGGTCGACAACTGGCCGGGCGACGCCCATGGCCTGATGGGCCCGGACCTGATGGCGCGCATGCAGGCCCACGCCGAGCGCTTCGAAACCGAAGTGATCTTCGACCACATCCACACCGCCGACCTGTCCCAGCGCCCGTTCAAGCTGATCGGCGACAGCGCCGAATACACCTGTGATGCGCTGATCATCTCCACCGGCGCGACCGCCAAGTACCTGGGCATCCCGTCCGAAGAGACCTTCAAGGGCCGCGGCGTGTCCGCCTGCGCCACCTGCGACGGCTTCTTCTACCGTGACCAGGACGTGGTGGTGGTCGGCGGCGGCAACACCGCCGTTGAAGAAGCGCTGTACCTGTCCAACATCGCCCGCAAGGTCTACCTGGTCCACCGCCGTGACACGCTGAAGGCGGAAAAGATCATGCAGGACAAGCTGTTCGCCAAGGTCGCCGCCGGCAAGATCGAAACCGTCTGGCACCACCAAGTGGACGAAGTGCTGGGCAACGACGCCGGCGTGACCGGCGTGCGGGTGAAGTCGGTGCAGGACGGCAGCACGCGCGACATCCAGGCCCATGGCTTCTTCGTGGCGATCGGCCATCACCCGAACACCACCCTGTTCGACGGCCAGCTGGCGATGAACCACGGCTACCTGGAAATCCGTTCCGGCCTCGGCGGCAATGCCACCCAGACCTCGGTGGAAGGCGTGTTCGCCGCTGGCGACGTGGCCGACCAGCACTACCGCCAGGCGATCACCTCGGCCGGCTTCGGCTGCATGGCCGCGCTGGACGCCGAGCGCTACCTGGACGCACAGGGCAAGGCGAGCTGAGGCATGCCGCAGGGCGGTTTTTGAAAGGCCGGCCTTGGTGCCGGCCTTTCCGTTTCAACAACGAGGGACTCGGGCCACCTCCCCGCTGCATCGAGTGCGGCGCGAGAGCACGGTGTCCGCCGATCACGGCGCCTGAAGAAGCGCCGTGGGAGAGTGGCCCTGACCCCGCCCCCATAGAGGATCGTCGGGTGACTTTCCTCCGAGGGACGCTGATGACGCACCCGCTGCTGCACCTGTTTCCCTCCGAGGGTTCTGCCGAGGCCCTGCGCGCCGGGCTCGGCCCCGGGCTGGATGGCCATCGCATAATGGCGCTGCCTGAGCTTTATGCCGTAGGACCGCTGCGGGACGCAGGACGGCGCAGCGACTTCTGGCGGCGGTGGCTCGCCGGCTTCCCCGACACTGCGGAACCGGGGGTGGATACCGCCAGGCCCTTTGCTGCATGGGACGCCCTGGACAGCCATCTGCTAGAACAGCCGCAGCAGCAGATCGTGGTATGGCACACCGGGTCTGGCCAGGACCAGACGTTCCTGCACATGGCATGCCACCGGCTTGCCGGATCGCTCCTGCCGATGCATGAAGTATCCGTACCTCCCGTCCAGGGCCTGTATAACATGGGCGCGAATCCACCGCGCGTGCTGGCGCCACTCGTTGCACGGGCCACGCCGCTCAGCGCCTCCCGCCGCAGGCAGCTCGCCGCCGCATTCCCCACCGTGGCGGCTGCCGAAGGACTGCGGGAATGCAGCCAGGAGGGCGTCCTCGAGCTACGCGCCATCTCGTGTCACGATCACGAAATACTCGCGCATTGCCCGCGCGAGTGGTGGCCTGCCGCTCGCGTGTGTGGCAACGTGATGGGGCACGATGACATGCGCAATCCACTGTCGGAAGCCTTCTTGGCCGGTCGCTTGGCGAAGCTGATCGATGAAGGCCACATCGAGGCCAGGCACCGACACGCCGGGTGGCATGCGACGCGCGTCCGGCGGGCCGGGTAAACGCTGGTTGCCCGTGTACCCGCGCGCTTGCCCGACGCCTACGCAGGGGCATCTTCCCGTGGCTCAGCGGCGAGGAGCCGATTTTCTGGTGGTCGTTTGAACCACGCATTGGGTTCCCGACCGACGGTGGCACCTGTCGCGGCGGCTCCAGCGTCAGCTACGCAGCCAACGCCTTCGAGCAGGAGATGCGCACCTGTGCCGAGACGCCGCGTCCAGGCCAGCACGGCACATGGATCAGCGAGACGATGGTTCAGGCCTAAGTTACGCTGCATGACCTGGGCCGTGGCCGCTCCATCGAGGTCTGGCAGCATGACGTCCTTGTCGGCGGAACTCCGGCGTGGCGGTGGGCGAGGTGCCTTCCGGCGGAAGCATGTTCAGCGCGCGCCGCGGCGGCGAAGATGCGCCCGCCCACGCGCTGGCGCTGGCCAGTGCACACCCCAGGTTGAATGCCATCTCCCGCGCCATGGTTATTCATATTGAACTCATCCGACCGCTCCCTCCTGCCAGCCGAACCGGCTTCTACGCCGGCTTTCTCGGTTCAGGGTAGCTTGCGGGCTGTCGCCGCCCCGCCATCCTCACCGTGCGTTGCCTGTGGCGCGACCATGCCCGGCCCCCGGACGCACTGCACGATATGCCGGACCGGCGGTGACTTCACCCCGTCGTCGTCAACCATCCGGGTGTCCCAGTAGATCGGCGCACTTCCGGCGTTCTCGCAACGCAGGGTGATCTGGGCTGGCTTGGTGTCTGCGTCAGGCAGCGTCACCGTTCCATCCGTGCACTTCCAGCCGGGAAGGCATCCGAGGTTCTTCGTCTCGATCACGACGGGGTACTGGGGAAAGCCGGCGAAGGCAAGATCCACCACCCGGGATTGGCCGGCCGCCACGCAGATGGTCTGGATCGGATCAACTTTCAGCGGGTCGCACCCCTTGCCCTCGCGCCAGAGGCGGTACCCCTTTTCGACGCCTTTCATCGAAGCTTCTCGAAAAACGGGATCCTGCAAGGCGAGTGCGTCGTTGGGGTTGGAGTGAAACGCTGTTTCGATGATGATCGATGCCATATTCGCTATACGGTTCTCCCTTTGTTGTCAGCACGGGGATCCGACTCAACATTGAATCCGGAATAATCATCCTGGCCGGTGATCAGCTCGCGCATGTAGCAGAGAACACTGCGCGCCAAAGCGCGATCTTCTTCTCTCCCCGTCTGATAAACCACCCTCGTTCCGCTCGGAATTTCAGAGTCGGAACCGTTGGTGTGCAGATGCAAGGCGACATCTGCACCGAGATGGTTCGCCAGCAGAGGGCGACTGCGCAGGTCCTGATCATAGTCACGATTCGAATCGCCTACTGGCGAGTTCCAGATTTCTGGGTTGGCCGGAAATCTCTCCTCCAGGTGATACTTGGCCGCGACCTGCCACCATTCCACGCCACTTTCTTCATGCAGATCAAATGACGATGTCCGGGGCCTTACCACAGGCATGCGGCCTCGCTCCTGGATCCAGTGCTTCAGCTCCTCCGCGTAAGCTGGCGTAACCAGGTCCTCTCTCACATCATTCATCAGAGGGCGCTGCCATAACCAGGCTGCTTTGCGCTGATGCCTGTAATAGCCATGCGCGGCGGAAACCATCGCCATCCCCGAACCCCGAATTCCGCGTCTGCGCGCATCAGCGTCCTCCTGTTGTTGTTCAGGGAAGTAATGCATGATCTCGCGCCCGTCGAACTTGTACTCGACGTTTCCAGGTGGCGTGTATTTCCTCACCGCCTCCGTTACGCCGTGACGGAACAGGTCCATCTGGTGCTCGAAATCGGCCCCCGCGTACTGCGGGATAAGGTCCCGTCCAAACTCAAGTGTGATGGTGGATGTAGCCAGATCAACCGATGCGTGGACGCGCCCACCGCTGCTCTGGCCCGCGATCCGATCAAGTCGATCTAGAATCCTCTGCGCCTCACGAGTCACTTCCGCATCCAAACTGCGATCACGTGCCTCGCCTGCTCCGGCCTGGCATGTTGCCACCATCGATAGCAGTGTCGCGATTGACATGCCAAGGCTCCGCCCGCCAAAGCGTGGCGATGCGCCGGCACCACCCGCCACGTCTGCAGACGCGACACATGCCGGTGCAACGACTGCCGGGTCGGTCTCGGTCAACTTACTTATCCCGTTCATTTTTCTAGATGGCTCTTGGTACTTGCAGCCAATCAGGCTGCGGGAGAGCACGAGAATGGGCCGCGCCACAGCAGATCAACGTGCTGTGATTCACGCTATTCAAAAATAGAATCGGGCTCATCAGTAGCAGTCGCCACAAGATCTGAAGCGAGTGCCGGACTCAGGCCTGGTGCTCTATCCTGTCCCCATGCCGCAGATCCGCTTCCTCGAAGACCTCCAGACGCTCACTGCGTCCCAATGGGACGCCCTCCACGACGGCGACAACCCGTTCGTCAGCCACGCCTTCCTGTCCGGCATGGAACAGTACGGCTGCCTGCGCGAGGACTGGGGTTGGCGTCCGCGGCACCTCACCTTGTGGGAGGACGACACGCTGATCGGCGCCGTCCCAGGCTACCTGAAGGAAAACTCCCACGGCGAGTTCGTGTTCGACCACGCGTGGGCCAATGCCTATGCCCGCCACGGTCACGACTATTACCCCAAATGGCTGGGCGCAGTGCCCTACTCGCCCGTGACCGGACCGCGCGTACTGGCCCGCGACCCTGGCACGCGTGCAGCGCTGCTGGCCGCGCTGGTGGAAAAGCTACCCGCACTCGGGGTCTCCTCCGCGCACATCAACTTCCATCGCAAGGACGAGGATGGCGACTTCAGCGATGCCTGGCTGCTGCGCGAGGACATCCAGTTCCAGTGGCAGAACCCGGGGCAATGGCAGACCTTCGATGACTTCCTCGGCGCGATGAACCACAAGCACCGCAAGAACATCCGCCAGGAACGCAGCAAGGTCGCCCGGCAGGGGATCAGCTTCCGCGTGGTGCATGGCGACGAGGCCAGCCGTGCGGACCTGCAGGCGATGTACCGGTTCTACCTGCAGACCTTCCTGGAGTATGGCAACGCCCCTGCCCTTACCGAGCCATTCCTGCGCCATCTCGCCAGTTCGCTCGGCAAGGGGCTGGTGCTGTTCCTGGCCGAGCAGGACGGCGAGCCGATCGCCGGCGCGCTGTGCCTGCGCGGTGGCCAGACCCTGTATGGCCGCTACTGGGGCGGCACCACCCTGCCCGGCCTGCACTTCGAAGCCTGCTATTACCAGGGCATCGAGTATTGCCTGCGCGAAGGTCTTTCACGGTTCGAGCCTGGCGCGCAGGGCGAGCACAAGCTGGCGCGTGGCTTCCTGCCAACGGTGGTGCGCAGCCGGCACTGGATGGCCGACGCTGATTTCAGCGAGGCCCTGCGCGAATGGTGCGCGCACGAGCGTGCGGACATCACGCGCTATCGTGACGAACTGCTACTGCACTCGCCCTTCCGCAGTGGCTGATCCGAACGCGGCAAGGTAATCCAGCACCGGTGCGGGATCATCCAGCGCAGCACTCGTGGCGATATGACTGTCGGGACGAACCAGCACCAGCAGGCCCGCATACGGGCAGGACGGATCGTCGATCCGAAGGACCTGCACGAAGCTCGGCATCGTGGGCACGGCACCCCGGGTACCGCATACCAGCAGCGTGAAGCAACGATAGTCCAGCAGCGGGTAAAGCCGTGAAGGACGGCCTGCATCCGGCCCCATCAGGACATCATGCACGCGCTCGCCGGCCAGCCCTTCGCCCGCGTAGCGCACCCCCATCCCTGTTACGTATCCAGACCGTTGCGCCACGATGCCCACGTAGTCCGTCGCATGCTGCTGGCTGGACGGGTCGCGGGTGGCAAGACCCAGCAGGCGCGATGTTTCCACCACGCCCAACGCCACCGGTTTGCGCTCGGCTTCGTAGCTGCCCAGAAGACCAGCCGGGACGGGCTGGTTGACCACCATGCCGATCTTCCACATCAGGTTGAAGGCATCGGCCAGCGCCGTGTTGAGGCCCTGGCCGCCGTGGACGGAATGGATGTGGCACGCATCCCCGACCAGGAAGACCCGGTTCTCCACGGCAAAGCGTGCGGCCACAGCCTCTTTGACCGAAAACTTCGAGAACCACCGTACGTCACTGAAGCGCACGCTGTAGGGCCGGGTCGCCCGGTTGATCCGCGCCATGACCTGTTCGAACGTGAACTCACGGGTATCCATGCGGACGTAGAACCGATCCAGTTCGCCCTCCCGGGGGATCCAGGCCACGTCGGAGGATTCGGCCTGGAAGACGATGATCTCCGGCACCTTCGGGAAATCGGTATCGATCACCCCGTCCACGACCGCCCAGGTCATGCGCGGGCGGGTCACTTCGAATGGGATCCGCAGCTGTTCACGGACAAACGAATGCGCGCCATCGGCACCTATCACGTAGCGTGAGGTGATCGATCGCCCGTCCGAGAGTCGGGTCAGGCATCCCCCTGCCTGCTGTTGCACGTCGGTCACCGCGGTGCCGCGCTGCACGGCGATGCCGGACGCACGCAGGCGCTGATCCAGCAGCTGCTCCACGAAAGACTGGCCGATCATCAGGAAATGCCTGTGGAAGCACCCCTGCAGGGCATCCCACCAGTCAGACTGCCGGGAGGCGAATGCACCCTCGGCCCACACGGAACTGGTGTTGCACGGCTTGCCGTGGGGATAGAGATCATCGAACAGGTCCACGATCTGCAACAGCTGCAATGTGCGCGCATTGAGCGCGTCCGCGCGCCCGGCCTGCAGCGGGCCGGCGCTGTGGTCAGCGATCAGCACCCGAAGCCCAAGCTGGCTGCCGAGGTAGGCGCACATCAGCCCCGCAGGTCCAGCGCCTGCGACGACCACATCCACGTCGGTGTCCACGCCCGCAGCCATCATGCGCTGGCCACCAGGTGCGGGTTGTCCAGCGGCGGATCACCCAGGATGTGCAGCCGACGAAGGTGGCGTGGCGCACCACTGGTGAATGCCTCACGCCCGTGCAGCAGCGTGTGGTTGTCGGCGATGACCAGGTCACCGGCCTCCCAGGCATGCGCATACAGGCAGCTGGGCGCGTGCAGCGCCTCGGCGAGACTGCAATGCAACAGCGCGGCATCCGCTTCCTCCATCCCCGTGAACGACGCCGATGCAGGGTTGATGAAGGCCTCGCCCTGCTGGTCCTGTGGTGCGCTGTAGCGGATGACCGCCGCGTCACGGTCCGGGTGCCGGGTCACGACGGGCGCCTCGGCCACGCTGTGGTAGTACTCCATCTTCCTTTCGTAACGCCCCGTGGCGCGCTCCCACAGCAGCCGGACCGACGCCGGTGCTTGATCCAATGCGCGCACGGTATGGGAGAACAGCGTCCGCCCTCCGCAGCCGGGTCCGGGTGCACGCAGGCACTGGAAGATCTGGAACTCCGGCACCTGCCGGCGGTACATGCCATCCCAGTGCAGCGGCACGGCCGAACTGTCGAAGATATGATCCTGCGGCGCTTCCCGTTCGAGAAGCTCCAGCACTTTCCCGAACGGCCATTCGGCGATGCTTCCCCAGCGCTCCCCGTACGCGACGAGGTCTGCAGGGTCTTCGGGGCCGCAGAATCCGCGCAGCAGCACCAGGTGATGGTGTCGGGCGAGGATGCGCAGTGCATCGACGGACAGGTCAGTGACGGCGTCATTCGGGGATGCGGCCTGCAGCATGACGCCGAACGGCTCAAGGGGGGTGACGGGAGTCGTCATGGCATCGGCCTTCCTGTTCTCGGGCCTGTGCCCGGCCTGGACCACGCTAGGCATCCGACCACCTGAAAGCGAGTGGTTTTCCGACGTCCACTGCAAGAACTGCCGCCTGCGCCACGGTGACGCGCAAGCTGCAGTATCCTGCCCGCATGCACGCCACCGCTTCGCCCTGGAAAGATGGCCACACCCGCCGCCTGCGTCATGTCACAGCCTGCAGCCGCGGCCTGGCCCGCTGCCACCGTGCAGCAGCCGGCCAATGAGTCGTCAGTTTCCGTGGCGCTTGGGCGAGGCCGAAGATGCTCCTTTTCCACCCGCTGAAACGGCGCTGCACCACCCCGACGGTCTGTTGGCCATCGGTGGCGATCTGCGCCCGCAGCGATTGCTGAACGCTTATGCGCAGGGCGCCTTCCCGTGGTTCAGCCAGGGTGAGCCGGTCCTGTGGTGGTCACCGGATCCCCGCACGGTGTTCGCTACCGATGGCGTGCATCTGTCACGCAGATTCCGCAGGCAGCTGCGGACCCTGGAGTGGGAGGTCACCGCCGACACCGCCTTCGAACAGGTCATCCGTGCCTGCGCCACAGTGCCGCGACCAGGTCAGGACGGCACCTGGATCGGTACCGACATGATCCACGCCTATACCGAGCTGCACCGACTGGGGCACGCCCACTCGGTCGAAGTGTGGCAAGGGTCGGAGCTTGTTGGCGGCATCTATGGCGTGGCGCTGGGCAGCATGTTTTTCGGCGAAAGCATGTTCAGCGCACGCAGCGGGGGCTCGAAAGTGGCCTTGGCTGCGCTGGCCTCGCTGCTCCATGCGGGGGGCGTGTCCGTACTGGATGCGCAGGTGCACAACCCTCACCTGGTGCGGATGGGGGCGACGCAATGGCCACGCGAGCGTTTCCTGGCGCACGTGCGGCAGGCCATCCAACAGCCGGTGGCGCCTGGCAACTGGTCGGCGGCAGGGGCCCGGCTCCCGTTGCGGCATTACCTCCCCGACTGAGCACGGACTCAGGCTGCGGCACGCTCGTGGAGCGCGCTTGGACGTCCGTCCGTCCACGCGCTGTAGTGGCTGGGACGACCATCCACATGGATCAGCCTGGCTCCTTGGCTCTCCGCCTGGTGCCGTTTCATCAACACGGCGCGGTCCCCGAGATCGACCGCCACCGCATGCCAGGGCGTCAGCCAGGCATCAGCGGTGGGCAGCATGTGGATGCCCAGTTTGTCGCTGCTGCGCGCCTGTGGATGGATGGACAAGCGGACCGACCGCGGAAAGACCGCCTGCAGAAAACTGCCCCATGCCAGGCTGCGCTGCACGACCTGGTACGCCCGCGCCTTGGCCTCGCGCTGGACCTGCGTGGCACTTCGCGCATCATCAGCGCGCCAATCATCTTCGGCCATGAAGCGGATGATGCCGCGCAGCTGCCGCACTCCGTCCTCGGACCGCAGCAGTCCAGTCCGGATGTCATCCAGCGACTGGCCATGCCGCGCCAGCAATGCCGCACGGCGATCGTCGTGGCTTGTGCTGCCGGCAAACACTGAAGTGCAGTCACACAGGCAGAAAGTGTCCAGGTGGGCCAGGCTGCGACGAGCGATCATCGCGCGGATGGCCGCCTGGTAGTGATCGATGACCGGGTCGGAAACGCCGATGGTGGGTCCGAATACATGGCCATCCGAGCAGATCGTCAGCCGGGCGCCTGCAGGGTGGATCGCGGCAATACGGGCGCACATCCGATCCAGTGCATCCAGCGACAGCGCTTCGGCCAGGTCAGGCAGCGGCCCCAGGACCTTTCGAAGGGAGGGCGATTTGGCGGGAAATGCGGGGAGGACCATGTGGACCGGTTCCCCCGCCCGGACGAAGCCGCGTAACCGCGCCGTGACCGGATCCGACAACGCGTTGGTGGGGGCCCTCGCCCGGTCGCACCGCTGGTGAAAGGCCAGCGTCCGGGCAATGGCCTGGACAACGGCCTCGGCTGCGTGCTGAGGATGGCTCATTGCTCGCTCTCCCTACAGATGCGCTGCGCCAGGTGGCCGCGACGTCGGCGACCTGGGCGAATTGACGGATGAATCCTGTGATGAGAGGCACGATAGCAACGAGATATGGGGCTCGAAATAGCTCAACCCGGCAAATTCTGACCCCGCCAAGAGAGAATGGTGGGCCGATCCCGGGAGGGGCCTATCCCGCAACGGAATGACGGTTAACGCAATCTTTGCAAAATGGGGTGCATGTGCGTAAAATGCAGCGGCTTAGGCCCCCGTGGCCGCTCTCTGAACCGCACAGGATTACATGTCGAAAGACGACTCCATCGAGTTCGAAGGCACCGTCAGCGAGACGCTGCCGAACACGACGTTCCGCGTCCGCCTGGAAAATGGTCATGAAATCATTGCCCATATCTCCGGCCGCATGCGCAAGAACTACATCCGCATTCTGACCGGTGACCGGGTCAAGGTTGAAATGACCCCGTACGACCTGACCAAGGGCCGTATCACCTACCGCATGAAGTAAGCGGTCCGACGCATCCGCGTCGACGAGAAAGGCCAGCCATCGAGCTGGCCTTTTGGCGTGCCTGGATGTCGTTGGTGTCGAACCCTGCCTGGCGTCCAGCCGCCCCAGCGCCGGGCAGGACCCGGCGCTGCAGCATGGAGCGGATTATTCCACCGTGGCCGGCAGCAGACGCTCCGGTTCGGCGAAGGTTTCCACGAACAGCTCGTTGTCGCGCACGTCGATGCTGGCCCTGCCGCCGTTGACCAGCTTGCCGAACAGCAGTTCGTCGGCCAACGGACGCTTGACCTTGTCCTGGATGACACGGGCCATCGGGCGTGCGCCCATCAGCGGATCGAAGCCGTGCTGGGCCAGCCAGTCGCGCGCGGTCGGCGTGGCCGAGAGGCTGACGTGCTTTTCCTGCAGCAGCATTTCCAGTTCGATCAGGAACTTGTCCACCACGCGCAGGATGTGCTCGAAGCCCAACGCCTGGAACTGCACCACCGCATCCAGCCGGTTGCGGAACTCCGGGGTGAAGCTGCGACGGATGGTCTCCATCGCGTCGGTGGCGTGATCCTGCTTGGTGAATCCGATCGAACGCCGTGAGGCCTGCGCCGCACCGGCATTGGTGGTCATCACCAGCACCACGTTCTTGAAGTTCGCTTCACGGCCATTGGTATCGGTCAGCACGCCGCGGTCCATGACCTGCAGCAGGATATTGAAGATATCCGGGTGCGCTTTCTCGATTTCATCCAGCAGCAGCACGCAGTGCGGCGTCTTGACGATCTTTTCGGTCAGCAGGCCACCCTGGTCGAAGCCCACGTAGCCCGGAGGCGCACCGATCAGGCGGCTGATCGAATGGCCTTCCATGTACTCGGACATGTCGAAGCGGACCAGCTCGATCCCCAGCTGCAGGGCCAGCTGCTTGGTGACTTCGGTCTTGCCGACTCCGGTGGGGCCGGCGAACAGGAAGTTGCCGATCGGCTTTTCCGGGTTGGCCAGGCCGGAGCGGGCCAGCTTGATCGCCGAAGACAGCGTTTCGATTGCCGGATCCTGGCCGAAGATCACCATCTTCAGGTTGCGCTCCAGGTGCTTGAGCACGTCCTTGTCGGTGGCGCTGACCTGCTTGGCCGGGATGCGTGCCATCTTGGCCACGATCGCCTCGATCTCCTCGATGTCGATGAGCTCCTTGCGCTGTCCTTCCGGCATCAGCCGCTGGCGCGCGCCAGCCTCGTCGATGACGTCGATCGCCTTGTCGGGCAGCAGCCGGTCGCCGATGTGCTTGACCGACAGGTCCACCGCCGCCTGCAGCGCATCGTCGGCATAGGTCACGCCGTGGTGCGCTTCGTACTTAGGCTTGAGTCCCTGCAGGATCTCGTAGGTTTCGCCCACGGTCGGCTCGACGATGTCGATCTTCTGGAAGCGCCGCGCCAGCGCGCGGTCCTTTTCGAAGATGCCGCGGTATTCCTGGAAGGTGGTCGAGCCGATGCAGCGCAGATCACCGGAGGCCAGCGCCGGCTTGATCAGGTTGGAGGCATCCATCGTACCGCCGGACGCCGATCCGGCACCGATGATGGTGTGGATCTCGTCGATGAACAGCACCGCGTTGGGCACCTTCTTCAGCGAGGTCAGCACGCCCTTCAGGCGTTTTTCGAAGTCGCCGCGGTACTTGGTGCCGGCGACCAGCGCGCCCAGGTCCAGCGAGTAGATGACCGCATCGGCGAGCACCTCCGGCACGGATCCTTCGACGATACGGCGGGCCAGGCCCTCGGCGATGGCGGTCTTGCCGACGCCGGCTTCGCCGACATACAGCGGATTGTTCTTGCGGCGGCGGCACAGCACCTGGATGGTGCGCTCGATCTCGTCGGCACGGCCCACCAGCGGATCGATCCGGCCGTTGCGGGCCTGCTCGTTGAGGTTGCTGGCGAACTCGGCCAGCGCATCGCCCTTGCCCTCGCCTTCCCCGCCTTCGGCACGGCCCTCGGGATCGGCCGGCGAGGACGGCTCGCCTTCCTCGCCGAGCTTGGCGATACCGTGGGAGAGGTAATTGACTACGTCCAGCCGGGTGACATCCTGCTGGTTGAGGTAATAGACCGCGTGCGAATCCTTCTCGCCGAAGATCGCCACCAGCACGTTGGCGCCGGTGACCTCCTTCTTGCCGGAGGACTGCACGTGGTAGACCGCGCGCTGCAACACGCGCTGGAAGCCCAGGGTCGGCTGGGTGTCGCGCCCATCGTCTTCGGCAAGCCGCGAGACGGACGCCTCGATGGCCTGCTCCAGCTCCTGGCGCAGGCGCTCGGGCTCGGCCCCGCAGGCCTTCAGGACGGCCTGGGCCGAGGGATTGTCCAGCAGCGCCAGCAACAGGTGCTCGACGGTCATGAATTCATGCCGCGCTTCCCGTGCCCGCTTGTAGCACTGGCCAATGGTGTGTTCGAGGTCTTTGCTGAACATGCTCTACTCCGGCGGCAGTTGAAGACAATATGCGGCCTGACCACACGTTTTCCATCACCCTAGCGGAACTGCCCGTTCATACGGCGTTAGCATCCCGTCGCGCGTCCGGCGAAGGTGATTCCACCATAACCTAAACCGATTTCCCGGCGGGCACGGCCTGCCCGCCCTGAACCACCCATGATGAGGCGATCCACGGCCAGTCGCGCCGCAAACCAAGGGAGGAGAGGCGCATTGCTGCCGCCAACTGCGTCGTCGGCGGAAAGCCCGATCGTGCCGTACATGGAACGCACCGGACTACCACGCTGCGGTCATGCCCGCCTGATCAGGCCTTTTCCATCGTGCAGAGCAACGGATGCTGGTTCATCCGGGCATATTCATTGACCTGCGCCACTTTGGTTTCGGCCACCTCGCGGGTGAACACACCGCAGACGCCGCGGCCCCGGGTGTGCACATGGAGCATCACCTGCGTCGCGCGGTCCAGGTCCAGGTTGAAGAACTGCTGCAGTACATCGACCACGAAATCCATCGGGGTGTAGTCATCGTTCAACAGCATGACCTGGTAGAACGGCGGGGGGGCGACCTCCGGGCGTGCCGGCTCAAGCAGCACGCCATGGTCGGAATGGGATTCGTGGGAAGTGTCGCGAGGCATCCGCTTATTATAGTGGCTGCCTTGGCCGGATTGGACGGCAAGCCGACGCGCCTTCACAATCTGCGCGACTCCCCGCACTACCTTCACAGGATTCTCATGGAAAGGACGCTTCGCTTCGCCCTGCTGCTGGCTGTCGCCGCAGCGGCGGCCCCCTCCTTCGCCGCCGAGCCGGACAAGGCCATCGGACGCCATCTCGACAAACTGGGCTATCCCTACGAGATCGACGAGGACGGCGACTACCGCATGGTGTTCGACATGGAAGGCGAGCGCACCCAGCTGGTCTATGTACGCTCGGTGGTGGAAGAGTTCGGCAGCCAGCATGTGCGCGAAATCTGGTCGCCCGGCTACCAGGCCAACGCCGACCAGTTCCCGGTGGCGGTGGCCAACCGCCTGCTTGAAGATGCGCAGGATGCGAAAATGGGCGGCTGGGTGAAGCAGGACAAGGTCGCCATGTTCGTGGTGAAAGTGGATGCCGATGCCTCTTCCGAAGCGTTGGACGATGCCATCGAGGCCGCCAGCCGGACCGCCGATGCGATGGAACTGGAACTGACCAAGCAGGACGAATACTGAAGTGAATGCTGCTGCGCCGCGCTGGGCACCCCGCGTCACCGTTGCCACCGTGGTGGTCGACGAGGGCAGGCTGTTACTCGTCGAAGAACGCATCGATGGTGAGCTGGTGCTCAACCAGCCCGCCGGCCACCTGGAACCGGGTGAGTCGCTGGCCGAGGCCGCGCTGCGCGAGACGCGCGAAGAAACCGGCTGGGAGGTCGAACTGACCGCGTTCATCGGCACCTACCAGTGGACCGCTCCGGATGGCACGCCGTTCCTGCGCTTCAGCTATGCCGCGCGCCCGCTCCGGCACGATCCGCTGCGCCCGCTGGATACCGGTATCGAACGCGCACTGTGGCTGCAGCCCGGCGAGCTGCTGGCCGCGCGCCAGCGGCTGCGCAGCCCGCTGGTCTGGCAGGTGGTGGCCGACTTCCTCGCCGGCCAGCGCCATCCCCTCTCCTTGGTCAAGGAGGTCGCTCCATGAGCGCGCCACGGATCATGGTCGGCGTGTCCGGCGGCGTGGACTCTTCAGTTGCCGCCTGGCGTCTGGTGCAGCAGGGCGAGCCGGTGGCCGGACTGTTCATGCAGAACTGGGCCGATGATGGCAGCGGCGAATGCCGCGCCGAGGATGATCGCCGCGACGCGGTGGCGGTGTGCGGACTGCTCGGCATCCCGTTCCACTTCCGCGACTTTTCCAGCGAGTACTGGAAAGGCGTGTTCGAACACTTCCTGGCCGAGTATGCGGCCGGACGCACCCCCAACCCGGATGTGCTGTGCAACCGCGAAGTGAAGTTCAAACACTTCCTGGATGCCGCCCGCGAGCTGGGCGCCGAGCGCATCGCCACCGGCCACTACGCGCGGATCGCCCGCGACGGCAACCAGTGGCTGCTGCTGCGCGGCGCCGACCGCAGCAAGGACCAGAGCTATTTCCTGCACCAGCTGGGCCAGGCACAGCTGTCGGCAACCTTGTTCCCGATCGGCGACCTGAACAAAAGCGACCTGCGCCGGATGGCGCGTGACGCCAACCTGCCGACGCATGCCAAGAAGGACTCCACCGGCATCTGCTTCATCGGCGAACGTGATTTCCGCGAGTTCCTCGGCCAGTACCTGCCCGCACGCCGGGGCCGCATCGTGGACCCGGACGGGGCGGAGATCGCCGAGCACCCCGGGGTGTTCTACTTCACCCTGGGCCAGCGCGAAGGGCTGAACATCGGCGGGGTCCGTGGTCGCTCGGCGGCGCCGTGGTACGTGGTGGGCAAGGACGTGGCCTCCAACACGCTGTATGTCGACCAGGACCGCGAAAGCCGCTGGTTGATGTCCACCGAGCTGGTCAGCGAAAGCGCGCACTGGATCGCCGGTGCGCCGCCCGCCACCCGCTTCGAGTGCACCGCCCAGACCCGCTACCGCCAGCCCGATGAGGCCTGTACGGTCCAGGTGCGCGATGATGGCAGCCTGCATGTCCGCTTCCCCACTCCCCAGCGGGCGGTCACCCCCGGCCAGTCGCTGGTGTTGTACCAGGGCGATGTCTGCCTCGGTGGTGCGGTGATCGCCGCCACCGACGCGCCGCTTGAACAGCGGTTGCGCCCTACTCCTTCTCCTTTCGAGGTACCTGCTGCATGAGTTTCACTGTCGACGACCGCGTACTGGCCTTGGCCGGCATAGCACAGGCCCTGCAACAGGTCCGCCGCATCGCCGATACCGGCCACTCCGAAGCGGGTGCGGTGCGCACCGCCATGGACAGCGTGTTCCGCATCGACGCCGCATCACCGCAGGACGTGTACGGCGACCGCGAATCGCTGAAGCCGGGCCTGCGCCTGCTGCACAACTACTTCCGCAACCAGGGCCAGGACCCGATCCTGCCCAAGCTGGCACTGGCGGTGCTGCAGCTGGAGCGCCGCTTCGTGCGCGAGCCGGACACCATCGCCAAGGTCACCGCCGGCATCGAGCGCGCCAGCCGCCAGGGCCGTGAGCTGGGCGACAGCGGGCACCCGGACGTGCTGGCCACGCTGGGCGGCGTCTATGCCGACACCATCAGCCACCTCAAGCCGCGGGTCATGGTGCAGGGCAATCCGCATTACCTGGGCCAGGCCGGGGTGGTGGCCGAAATCCGCGCGCTGCTGCTGGCGGCGGTGCGCTCGGCGGTGCTGTGGCGCCAGCTGGGTGGCAGCTACTGGGATTTCCTGCTGGCTCGCAAGGCGATGGTGGAAGCGGTGGACCGCGCGCTGCGCTGAGCCGCACGGCGAGCGCAGCGGCGGCAGCACGGTAGCGCCGAGCCATGCTCGGCGAGCGCAGCGGCGAACCAAACGCAGATGCAACATCGGCGTTAAAGAGAACCGGGGTACGGCCGATACTGCATTTGTGACTCTCCCGGGAACGTCCATGTACTCTCGCACCATCATCCGTCTGGCCGCACCGTTGGTGCTGACCCTGCTTCTGCCCCTCGCCTTTGCTCTGGAGTGGCCTGCGGCCCTGCGCTGGGCGATCCTTACCACGATGACGCTGAGCTGGCTCGGCCACGCCTGGTGGAGCACCCGTGCTCCGGTCGGGCGTTCGCCGGAACAGGCCCGCATCCTGCGCGAGCAGGACCAGCTGCTGACCGAACTGCGCAACTTCGTCGGCAATGAAATCGACGGCTCGCGCAGCGAAGTCGAGCGCGCCCGCGACCTGATCCGCCAGGCGGTGTCCGGCCTGGGCGGCAGCTTCGAAGCGATGAACCGCAAGTCCCGCCAGCAGAGCCAGGCATTGGCCCGCATCGTCGACCGCACCGGTGAAGACGGTTCGGCCGGACTGGACGTGGCGCGCTTCGCCCAGCACGCCAGCCACCAGATGGAACAGCTGGTGGAAGCGCTGGAACAGGTCAGCGGCCAGAGCAGCAACACCGTGCAGCACATCGACCAGATGGCGCAGCACCTGGATGGCATCTTCGCGCTTCTGGAAGACGTCAAGTCGATCGCCGACCAGACCAACCTGCTGGCACTGAACGCGGCCATCGAAGCGGCCCGTGCCGGTGAAGCCGGCCGCGGCTTCGCCGTGGTGGCCGACGAGGTGCGCAATCTGTCCGAGCGTTCGACCACGTTCAACGAGCAGATCCGCAAGCTGGCCCACAGCTCCAAGGACGCCATCGCCAAGGTCCGCGAGACGGTCACCCACATGGCCTCGCGCGACATGGATCGTTCCCGCGAAGCCCGCATGGAAGCCGCTTCCATGGTCGACAACGTGGCGCAGATCAACGCCTCACTGGGCGATGGAATGCGCGAAGTGTCCGAGTGCGCCCGCGCCATCGACGGCAGCGTGGCCGAAGCGGTGCGTGCCCTGCAGTTCGAAGACATCGCCACCCAGGCACTGGGCGGCGTGCATGTCCACCTGGACCGCCTGACCTCGATCAACCGCGAAGCGCTGGCCCTGCAGGAGCTGCTGCATCGCCATGGCGGCGCGGCCGACGAAGAAATGGTCACCGCCCTGGCCCGCACCGGCAATCGCCTGCGTGACCTGCGCAGCGAATGGGAACGCCCGCCGCACAAGCCGGTCACCCAGCAGAGCATGGGTGCCGGAACGGTGGAATTGTTCTGATCCCGCGTGGTGCTTGACGCCCCAGGTGAACCCCAAAGCCCCGGCACTGCCGGGGCTTTGTCGTGCCCGGCGCCGGCCGCGCACGCATGCGCCGCTGGCACCATGCCGCAAGCGCAGACACCGCGCCAGCAACTGCAGCAACTTGAGGTCCTGGCGCAGGCAGAGCTGGCGCAGCTGGAGCTGACGGCCGGCAGGCAGGCGGCCAAGCGACACAGCCTTGAGCAGGCCAGCCTGTGCTGGGACCTGGGGCTGGATGCAAGGGACCTGGCGCCTGCCGGCGCAGGTCACGCATCGGGGGCAACGGTGCGCTGACGCGCTCGGCAGGCCGCCACGAAGGGTGAGTCCGGAGCAACATGCGGGCGACGATCATCAGCCCCGGTAACGGGCGCCGCATGCGCGACGCCCACCGTGTTCAGCCCGCCAGCACCGCAGCGGTGTCCCGCATCGATGCCCCGGTGGCTGCATCGCGCAGCCAGTGCGCCAGCTCGCGCGGCACCAGCGGCCGCGAATACAGGTAGCCCTGGATCTCGTCACAGCCCTGGCGGCGCAGCAGGTCTTCTTCCTGCTCCGTTTCCACCCCTTCGGCCACGACCTTCATACCCAGCGCGTGGCCCAGGTGGACGATCGCCTGGGTGACTTCGGCGGTACCGGCATCTTCCAGCATGCCCTGCACGAAGCTGCGGTCGATCTTCAGCCGACCGACCGGGAACCGGTTGAGGTAGTGCAGGTTGGAGAATCCGGTGCCGAAGTCGTCCACCGCCAGCGGCACACTGTGCCGCTCGAATACGTCGAAACAGTGCCGCAGCACTTCGGTGTCACGGATCAGCGCCGACTCGGTGAGCTCCAGCTCCATCCGGGTCGGCGACAGGCCATGCGCGTGGCAGACCTCGATCACCCGCTCGGCGAATCCCCGCTCGCGCAGCTGCACCGCCGAGACGTTCACCGCGATCCGGTCAAACAGCAGGCCCGCACGGTCCCAGGCCGAGGCCTGTCGACAGGCTTCGTTGAGTACCCAGTCGCCGACGCGCACGATCTCGCCGCACTTCTCCGCGATGGGGATGAACTCGGCCGGGCTGCAGTAGCCCAGGCCGGGGCGGTGCCAGCGCAGAAGCGCCTCGATAGCGGGCGGCTGCCCGGGTTGGGCATGCATCAGCGGCTGGTAGACCAGGCTGAACTCTTCACGCTCGATGGCCCCGTGCAGGGCGTGTTCGATATCCAGCCTGCGCTGGATCCGGCTGAGCGCATCCTGGCTGTAGTACTGGTAGGTATTGCGGCCCGCCTCTTTTGCCGCGTGCATGGCCGCATCGGCGGCACGCAGCAGGGAATCGAAATCTTCGCGGCCGTCTTCCAGCATCGCGATGCCGACGCTGGCGCCGACCTTCAGCAGGTCCTGCCCGCGATGCAGCGGCTCGGCCAACGAGGCGATCAGCTTGCGCGCCACGTGCCCGGCGTCTTCGGCTTCGGCCAGGTCACGCAGCACGACGATGAATTCATCGCCGTTGAAACGCCCGAACAGGTCGCTGTTGCGCAGGTTCTGGTGCAGTCGGCTTGCCGCTGCCTTGAGCAGGGTATCGCCGGTGGCATGCCCGAAGCTGTCGTTGATGGTCTTGAAGCCGTCCAGGTCGATGAACAGCATCGCCAGCGGCGTACCGCGACCACGCGCCTCTTCGATCGCATCAGTGGTCTGCTCGCGCAGCAGCATGCGGTTGGGCAGCCCGGTCAGCAGGTCGTAGTGGGCCAGCAGCTCGATGCGTTCATTGGCCTCGCGTTCGCGGGTGATGTCACGGAACAGCACCACGAACCGCGGGGGCAGACCGTCACGGCGGTCCAGTTCGATCAACACCTGCACCCAGACGCGCATGCCGGATTGCCGGTAGAAGCACAGGTCCAGTTGTTCGGGCAGGCCGCCGGCGGCGATGCGCTCAAGTGCGGATTCGAAGGCGCTGCGCGAGTCGTCGGTGTACAGCGCCAGTGCCTGGTCCAGGCTGATCGACTCCTTGCGCAGGCCATGGATGCGATAGCACTCCTCGGTCCACTGCATCAGCCGGGTGTCCACTTCGATCTCGCAGCCGCCGATGCGCCCCAATGCCGAAACACGGTTCAACAATTCGGTGCGCCAGCGGATCAATGCATCGGTCTGGTGCTGTTCGCTGATGTTCTGCACCTGGCCGAGCAGGCGCTGGATCTGCCCATCGGCGGCCTGCAGTGGCTGCATCCACAAGCGCAGCTGCAGGGCCGGTTGCTGCCGGTGACTGCGCAGTTCCAGGTCCAGGTTGACCGCCTGGCCGTCCCGCCACAGCCGGCGCCAGGCCATCCGCAGCGCGCCGCGCGAGCGCGGCTGCAGCCGCCGCAGCCAGGCGCGCGGACTGAAGGAAGGATCGCCTGCCGTGCCCAGCAGGGCATGCAGCTCCGCCGACCACCAGAACCGACGGCAGCCGGGCTCCCAGGACCAGCTGCCCATGCTGGCGATCTGCTGCGCCTGGCGCAGGTGAAGCTGCTGGTCGTGCAGGTGGGCTTCCAGCTGCTTCTGGTGCTCGATATCGGTATGGGTGCCGACCATGCGCAACGGCTGGCCGTCGGCGGTCCGTGCCACCACCCGTCCGCGATCCAGTACCCAGCGCCAGCTCTGGTCCGGCTGGCGGTAGCGGAATTCGGCGCTGTACTGGTCGACCTCGCCACGCAGGTGGCGCTGGACCTGCGCATGCACGCCGGCGCGGTCGTCGGGGTGGATCCGCTCCAGCAGCGCACCCGCGCGTTCCTGGACCTCGATCCTGCCCTCGACCGGCGGCGATCGCAGCACGCGGTCGCTGGCCAGGTCCCAGTCCCACAATCGGTGCCCGGCACTTTCCAGCGCAAGCTCCCAGCGCTCGCCGGACGGGCTGCCGTCGGGGTGTGGAATGCTCAGGGTGAAGGCCAGCAGATGGCCGCCCTGGTCATGCACCGCGCGCATCCAACCGTCGTGGCGACCGCGCGGGCCGCCGGGCAGGCTGCAGGGCACGATGCCCCCGTCGGCGGCCTGCAGGCGGATGTCTTCCAGCATGGACTGGTAGGCAGCCGCTGCCGCAGGCAGGCCATGCTCGCGCGCGGCGGGGTTGGCGGCCAGCGGCGCACCATTGCGGTCAAGGATCACCAGCGCGGAGGCGAGCGGGTGCTGCAACAGGCTGGCAATGATCCCTTGGTCCACGCAACTTGCTCCAATGACGCCCCCGACAGCCGGGAACGAAATCGTTAGCGGCCAGCGGGCGGGATAATTGAGGACGGGCTGGCCGCATGGGCGTCATCGCGGCGAGTTAAGATGCGATTCGTTGCTGCCCTCCTTCCGCGACCCGGCCCCGTCCCGCCATGCCCCTGCCCCCTGTTGGCGAAACCCTGATGACGGTCTGCCCGACCCACCTGGCCAACACCCTGCGGCGGGAACGGCGGCGCGTGGTGCTGGTCTACCTGCTGCTGGCCGTTGCCTGGATCGTCAGCAGCGACGCGGCCGTGGGCGCGATGATCGGCGATACCCGGATGGCGGCCTGGCTGCAGACCGTCAAGGGTGTTTTTTTTGTCTTCGCCAGTGCAGCGATGCTGTACCTGCTGCTGCGCCCGCTCGGTGCCCATGTGCTTCAGGCCAATGCCCGTCTGGCTGCTTCCGAGCTGCGCCATCGCCAGGCCTTCGTCGGCAACCCCGGCCCCATCCTCATCTACGACCTGCAATCGGTGCGGATCCTCGACGCCAACCCCGCCGCCTGCGCGCTGTTCGGCTGGAGCCGGGAGGAACTGCTGCAGGAGTCGGTCAGCCTGCTCTGGCCAGCGGGCAAACAGGGCGCGTTGGAAGCCACGCTGGAACAGCTGCGCGAGCACCCGGAGCAGACCTGCGTGCTGCGCGCGCCGCTGCAGCTGCGCGATGGCCGCCTGCGCCAGATGGAACTGCGCAGCAATGCGATCGATGTCGACGGACGCCCCGCGCGGCTGCTGATCGTGATTGACCGCACCGCCGAAGACGAGGCGCTGGCGCGCCGCGACCAGGCACTGGAACGCCTTGAAGAAGCGCATGAACTGGCCCGCATCGGCGCTTGGCAGCTCGACCCCGCCACTGGCCTGGCCAGCTTCTCGCGGCAGGTCTACCAGTTGCTGGGCCGGCGTTCGCCGCAGGCACGCACCTGGCACCGCTTCGATGAACTGCTGGTGCCGGCCGATGCGGCGACCACGGCGATGACCGAGCAGCTGCTGGCCGGGATGAGCAGCGGCGAGCCGGTCCACGTCGACGTGCTGCTGCCCCTGCTGGGCATGGATGGGCGACCATTGATGACCCACCTGCGTGCCGAAAGTGGCGTGGACGAGCTGGGCCGTCCGCGGGTGATGGGCACGCTTCAGGACGTTACCGAACGCGAACAGTCGCGCCGGTTACTGCGCGAGCGCGAGGAACAGTTCCGCGAACTGGTGCGGGTGCTGCCCGATGGCGTGGTGATCCTGTCCGAAGAACACGTGCTGTACGCCAACGCGTTCGCCGTGCGGCTGTTCGGCTATGAAGGCCACACCCTGCTGGGCGAGCCGCTGCATGCGCTGGTGGGTGATGCAGGCCTGCCTGCAGTGCGCGCCCAGCTGCGCAACCCGGTGCCGGAAGCCAGCGCCGGCCACATCGCGATCATCGGCATGCAGCGTGCCGATGGCAGCCGTTTCCAGGCCGGGTTGGCGGTGGGCGAGGTGCGCTACGGCGGGCGCGACTGCCGCCTGCTGATCGTGCGCGACCTCAGTGATGCCGAGCGCACGCGCGCGGCGCTGGAGAACAGCAATCGCGAACTGCAGGCGATGGCCGGCCGGCTGTTCTCCCTGCAGGAAGACGAACGCCGCGCCATTTCGCGCGACCTGCACGATGACATCGGCCAGGCGATCACCGCGATCAAGCTTTCGGCCTGGGCTGCGCTGGATGAAGAAGACAGCGCCCGCCGCCGCGAAGACCTGCAGCAGATCGTCAGCCTGGCCGATGGCACCGTGGCCAAGCTGCGCGACCTGTCCACGCTGCTGCGTCCGCCGCAACTGGATGCGCTGGGCCTGGAGGCCGCGCTGCGCTGGCAGGCCGGCGTGCTGTTCCGCTCTTCGCAGGCCGAACTGCTGTCACGCATCGACACCCTGCCCCAGCGTCCGGACAATGCCATCGAACAGGCCTGCTTCCGCATCGCACAGGAAAGCCTGACCAACGCCCTGCGCCACGCCAAGGCCAGCCAGGTGCTGCTGCACCTGCGCGACATCGACCAGGACCGCCTGCACCTGCAGGTGCGCGATGATGGCGAAGGCTTCGATCCGCATGGACCGCGCGGCCTGGGCCTGATCGTGATGCGCGAACGTGCGCAGAGCGTGGGCGGACAGCTGCGCATCGAATCGGCGCCGGGTGAAGGTACCCTGATCGAACTTCATCTCCCCTACCGTGTCGGCATGATGCCGGACGAACCGCTGGAATCACGCCTTTGATGTGGAATACCTCCCTGCCTCCGGTCAGTATCGAGGACGCCCCGGACCGGCTGGGCGCCGGCAACCCCGAGCTGCAGGCGATGGTCGCCGAAGCGGCCGCCGGCGGTACGCCGATGATGGTGATGCACGTAGACATCGACCACTTTGCATCGGTCAACGAGAACATGAGCGCCGAAGTCGGCGACCAGGCGCTGGTGCTGGTGGCCCAGCGCTTGAAGTCCTGGCTGCGCGGCCGTGGCACGCTGTGGCGCCATGGCAGCGACGAGTTCCTGGTGGCCGTGCCGCGTACCAGCGAGGTGGCCCTGCCGGAGGACTTCGCCGAAGAGCTGCGGCAGCAGCTGGAACTGCCGCTTTCGGTGCTGCCCTACACCTTGTTCATGACCGGCAAGCTGGGCGTCAGCCTGTGCCCGGAACACGCCAGCACCGCCTCGCGACTGCTCGACCACGCCGAGGACGCGCTCTACCAGGCCGCGCGCGAAGGCGGCAATGCGGTGCGCATCCACGCGGTGGATACCGTGCCCAGCGCGCACAGCGAGAGCATCATCGCCCGGCAGATCATCGACGCCATTCCCAATGGCGAGCTCAAGCTGCGCTACCAGCCGCTGGTGAGTTCACGCGATGGCCACGTGGTCGGCATGGAAGCGCTGCTGCGCTGGCAGTCGCCAACGCTGGGGATGCTGGTGCCTGAACGCTTCATGCGTACGGCAGAACGGCTGGGCATCATCGTGCAGATCGGCACGTGGGTGCTGGAAGGCGCCCTGAAGCAGGCGCGGCTGTGGCGTGACCAGGGCTTCGATGACTTCACCATCGCAGTCAACGTCTCCACCCTGCAGCTGCTGCGCCCGAATTTCTTCACCGAGGTGATGGGCCTGATCCAGGCCGCCGGCGTTCCGGCACCGATGCTGACCCTGGAAATCAACGAAAGCGCATTGACCAACAATGTCAATTTCGTCCACGAAACCCTGGTCAACCTGCGCAATGAAGGTATCAGCCTTAGCCTGGACAATTTCGGTACCGGCGACTCCAGCCTGAGTGCGCTGGTGCGCTACCCCGTGGACAAGCTGAAGATCGACCGCAGCTTCATCAAGAGCGCCCCGGCCGGCAATCGTGAGGCGGCGATCGCCCGCGCCATCATTGCCATGGGCCACCAGCTGGGCATGACCGTGATCGCCAATGGCGTGGAATCGCAGGCCCAGCTCGGCTTCCTGCGCCGCAATGACTGCGATGTGTTCCAGGGTTACCTGTTCGGCGAGCCGATGTCCGCCGATGCGGCGGGCATGACCCTGCGGCGGCGTTACCTCCGCCCAGAAGCGTTCGCCGAAACCCGTCCGGACCGCACCCTGCTGCTGCTGGACGACGAAGAGAACGTGCTGCGCTCGCTGGTGCGCCTGTTCCGCCGCGACGGCTACCGGATCCTGGCGGCGGGCAACGTGCGCGATGCGTTCGACCTGCTGGCGATCAACGATGTGCAGGTGATCCTGTCCGACCAGCGCATGAGCGACATGAGTGGCACCGAGTTCCTGGGCCGCGTGAAGATGCTCTACCCGGACACGATCCGGCTGGTGCTGTCCGGCTATACCGACCTCAACACGGTCACCGATGCGATCAACCGTGGGGCGATATACCGCTTCCTGACCAAGCCGTGGAATGACGATGAGCTGCGCAAGCACATCCACCAGGCGTTCCGCACGTACGAAGAGCAGCGGCGCAGCAATGGCGGTTCCGTTGCGGCAGAGCCGGTGGAGTCTTTGGATGATCGGTCGGTGTTGCGCTGAGGCGTGGTCGAACGGGTGGCACCCCCTCGCGGGTGGCTGATTCTAGAGCCGCAGCTCGGGGGGGGGGGCGGGGCGGTGGGGCTGGTCGGGGGACGGCAAAAGCCGCTCCTGCGGGCCTCGTTTCGCGCCATCCATGGCGCTCAACGCCCCCGCCCAACCCCACCGCCCGACCCCCTGACAGGTTCCGGTGGCCGCCACCCGCGTAATAAAGAAAGAAAAAGCGGTAGCGCCGACCCATGGTCGGCGAGCGCAGCGGGCCCTTGGCGGAAACATTCCGCCGACCATGGGTCGGCGCTACCGCGGTTCCAAGGCCGCCATGAACCTGTCGAAGGTGGGGCGGGGTGGGTTCGTGGGAACGCTCATCCGCATGGGTCCGGCGCATGCGCCGGACGGGCAGGGCAGGAGCCCAGCGCGGGTCTTGCCGCCTGTGCAGGACTGCACCGGCGAGCAAGCGGATGGCGAGCCTCCATGGACGGATTCACGGCGATTCCCACGAACCCACCCCGCCCCGCCCACAACCAGCCCTGCAGCTGTTGACGTTGGCATTTGCCGCTGCTCTGGCCTGAGCAGGTGCCGGGCGCAGCCCGGCAATACACCAACTACCGTGGCTGTTTGATCGGCAGCACGATGCGGAACGTGGACCCCACCCCCGGCGTGCTGTCCAGGTCGATCCGGCCGTTGTGCTTGTTGATGATGCTGTAGGAGATCGACAGGCCCAGGCCGGTGCCGCTGCCCACCGGCTTGGTGGTGAAGAACGGATCGAAAATACGCTGGCGCAGTTCCGGCGAAATGCCACCGCCGCTGTCCTGGAACTCCACCCACACGTGCTCGCCTTCCACCCCGGTACGCACGGTGATCACCCCCCGTTCGGCGATCGCATGGCCCGCGTTGAGCAGCAGGTTCATGTAGACCTGGTTGAGCTCCGAAGGCAGGCACTCCACCAGCGGCAGCTGGCCGAACTCACGGTGCAGTTCCACCTTGTACTTGAGCTCGTTCCAGATGATGTTGATGGTCGACTCCAGCCCGGAGTGCAGGTCGACCAGCTTCCACGACTCGTCACGCCCGGAATAGGAGAAGTCCTTCAGGTCGCGCACGATGCGGGTCACCCGCTCGATTCCCTCGCGCGATTCAGCCATCAACTGCGGAAGATCCCGGCTGATGAAGTCGATGTCAAGGCGATCGCGGATGTCATCGATTTCCGGGATCAGCGTCTTCGGATCCGGCGCACGCAATGCGCGCTCGTAGGCCTCGATCACCGTGAACAGACTGCGCAGGTATTCCTGCAGGCTGCCCAGGTTGGAATGCACGTAACCGATGGGGTTGTTGATCTCGTGCGCCACGCCCGCAGCCAGCTGGCCGATCGAAGCCATCTTCTCCGACTGCAGCAGTTTTTCCTGTGCGCCGTTGAGGCGCAGATAGGCCTGGCGCAGCTCTGCGTGCCGCTGCTGGAGTTCGCGTTCGTAGTCTTCCTGGCCTTCGACCCGGCGGAACAGGCCCAGGTAATACCCTGCACCCTGGTCACGGTGGTGGTAAAGCTGGGCGGTGACGACCGCTTCGCCCATCACCAGGCTGCCGCTCCACTGCCCCTCGCGACGCGCAACAGCCATCGCATCGGGCGGCAGCAGCGCGCGCAGCCGCTGCGCCGGACCGGCACCACTGGCCGGACCGGAGGCCAGCAACGCCTCCACCGCCGGATTGGCCAGGATCACTGAATCATCGTCGGTGAAAAGCAGCAGGCCTTCACGCACCGGCGCAAGCAGCGCCTGCAGGAGCGCGGGCGAAGGGAAGGACGGCGTCGGGTTCGGGAAGGCGGCAGGCACGGGCGCTCGGCGTGGCAGGGATGAGCGCCACTATACGATGCCTGCGTGCCGCAAGGCGGCGCGGGTGCGCCGCTCGGCTTCAGGCGACGGCGAGCGGACGTCCGGCCGTCATCTGCTGGGACTGCCCCTTGCTGTCATACGCCGGCGCATCCTCGCTGCGGCCCAGCTGGCGCAATGCCCAGTTGACCTCGCGCCGTCGGCGCGACAGCAGCACGCCGTTGGCGCGGTTGCGTTCGGCCAGTTCCTGCAACTGGCTGGATTCGCCGACCGGCAGCGCCCTGTCCAGTGCGCGCAGGGCATCCAGCTTGGCCCCGGTGGCACGGATCAACGCATGCACATCGTGCGCGACCAAGGCCTGGCGCTCGGCATCCAGGGCTTCGCTCAGCCGTTGCATGGGCTCGCTCATGGGCGTGCTCATCCCTGCAGCTGCTGGTCCAGATCAAGCATGCGCGATGCGATCGCCTCTGGATTGATCCGGTAGCTGCCGTTCTGCAGTGACTCACGCACTGCGGCCACGCGCTCGGCATCGATCGCCGGGGCGGCCGCAAGGCTGCGTTCCAGGGCTTGCAGGTTGGTGGCTTCACCGGTCAGCTTCAAGCTGTCGGCTGCCTGCACCGGACGCGCGGGCGCATCGGTACTGATGCCGGGCCGACTGGCCGGACCCACCGCGCGCAGGGTCTGCGCCGCCTGCAGGGTACCGTCGATTTTTTGGCTCATTGGAGCTCCAAGGGTTGCCGTACTGTAACGATAACGGCCACCGGACCGTGATCTTTAGCGGGTTTTACGATTTTTTTCAGCGCGTCACTAAAACGTCGCCACTGGCGTCCACGGTGCCCTGCACTATCTTGCGCGAGGTCAGGTTCTCCACCGACAAGCGTTCGTTCTCGCCGGCATCGCCCAGCGCCTTGCCGGCCACCCGGACTTCCACCGAGCCGCGCCGGGACACCAGCGCCACGCTGTCGCCGCGCCGGACCAGCCGCTGTGCGACCAGGTCAGAAGCGGACAGCAGGCTGCCCGCCTGCAGCGTCCGGCGTGCCACCCGGCCGACGGCCGCGGCGGGGTCGGCCAGCACGGCGCCGGCAATCCGCGCTGCATCACGCTGGGCGGTGGATATATCGGCAGCAGCCAGCGTTTCTCCAGCGGCAATACCACGCGCCAGCACCAGCACGGTCTGCTCGCGGCGCACCTTCACCGGCACGAACAGGCGCCAGCCGCCGGCATCGGGGCAGCTCACTTCCACGGTGGTGCTGGCGGTGGGCTGGGCGGCCAGGCCATGCGCGCACGCAGGCAGGCGCAGCGCATCGGCCACCACGGCCTCGCCCTGCTCACCGGCCGCCAGCGTGGAAAGTGCGGCAGCGCGGATGCTGTCCACCGGCTGCCACGAGGGCGCGGCCCCGGCGGGCGCGGCCATCGCCAGCATCAGCCAGCACATCGTCTTGAAGGATGGCATGCCACCTCCGGTCATGGGATCAGCCGCCCTGTTGCAAGCACCGTGCCAATCGCAACGCCGCCGCGCCGCTCAAGTACATCGCCGGCGCGCCGATACAGCCTGCATGTCACATGACCTGCTCAACCGCATCGACCAACGCACCCGGCTTGCTGGACACAACCGGCTGGCACTCCTGTTGTTCCGCCTGGGCGGACGCCAGCTTTTTGGCGTCAACGTGTTCAAAGTGCAGGAAGTGCTGCGGCGCCCTGCCCTGTTCCAGGTTCCCGGCCTGCCCAGCCAGTTCTCCGGGGTAGCGGATGTGCGTGGCCGCTCGGTACCGGTGCTGGACCTGGGCGTGGCCATCGGCCATCCCGAGCGCGGCACCAATGGCGAAGGCCCGGGGTATCTGGTGGTGACCGAATTCAACCGGTCCATCCAGGGCTTCCTGGTCAGCGGGGTGGAGCGCATCGTCAACATCGCCGTGCAGGACATCCATCCGCCGCCGGAGCTGGGGGCCGAATCCAGCTACCTGACCGCGGTGACCCGCTTCCAGGGCGAGCTTATCCAGGTCATCGACGTGGAAAGCGTGCTGGCCGACATCGCCCAGACCCGCAGCGAAGCGATACTGGACCCGACGATGGCCCTGCCCGCCGATGCACCGCCCATGCAGGTGCTGGTGGTGGACGACTCGCGCGTGGCCCGCCAGCAGATCCGCAGCGTGCTGGACCAGTTGGGCGTCGGCGCGACCCTGCTGTCCGACGGCAAGCAGGCGCTGGACCACCTGCTGCAGATCCACGCCGCCGGTGAAGACCCGGCCCAGCGCTACGCCATGGTGATTTCCGATATTGAAATGCCGGCGATGGACGGCTACACCCTGACCACCGAAATCCGTCGCCACCCGGGCCTGTCCGGACTGTTCGTGCTGCTGCACACCTCCCTGTCCGGCGTGTTCAACAACGCGATGGTCGAACGGGTGGGCGCCAACGCCTTCGTCGCCAAATATTCCCCGCACGAACTGGCCGACTTCGTCCTGGACCGCCTGCGCCGCGTCGCCGAAGCCGCCTGACTCCGGCATCCCCGTCGAGCGTGACCCGGCGCTAGCAGCTCTGGCCGACCGCGCACGTAGACGGTCCAGAGGCGGGGGGCGGGCCCGTGCGGGACCGTTGGAGCCCCGGATGGGCGGAAACGAGACCCCATGGATGGGTTCACGGCGTGTCCCGCACGGGCCCGCCCTCCGCCTCCCACGCGCAGCCGCAGTAGGCCGCCAAAGACGCTTTGGCACGGCGCTTGCAGCCTCCCCGGCACAGTTCCGTGGGAGCGCGCCATGTCCAACCTGATTTCCGACTACCTGGGTGTCCATGCCCAGGCCATGCCGTTGCGCGAGCAACGCATGAAGCTGATCGCCAGCAACCTCGGCAACGCCGACACCCCCGGCTACAAGGCCCAGGACCTGGACTTCGATGCCGCCCTGCGCAGCGCCCAGGGCCAGTCCGGCAACGGCCTGATGGCCACCACCAACGAACAGCACCTGGCGATCGGCGGGGGCCTCAACCCCTTCCAGATCTCCCGTGAAGGCATCCAGCCCAATCTCGACGGCAACACCGTGGACCCGGACACCGAGCGCGCCGCCTACGGCCGTGCCGCGCTGGAATACCGGGCCTCGCTGAGCTTCGTCGAATCCAAGGTGCGCTCCATGCTCACCGCCATCACGGGGCAATAAGCGATGAGCAACCTGCCGATCTTCGACATCGCCGGATCCGCCCTGCAGGCGCAGTCGGTGCGCATGAGCACCATCGCCTCCAACCTGTCCAACGCCGATTCGGTGGCCGGCTCGGCCGAGGCGGTCTACAAACCGCTGGAGCCGATCTTCCAGGCCGTCACCAGCCGCACCGATCCCAACATCACCACGGTGCAGGTCAAGGAAATCAGCCAGAGCAACGCCGCGCCGATCAAGCGCTACGAGCCCGGCCATCCACTGGCCGACGGCGATGGCTACATCTACCAGGCCGACGTCGACCCGGTCGCGCAGATGGTCAACCTGATTTCCACCTCGCGCAATTACCAGGCCGGCGTGGAAATGCTGAGCACCGCCAAGGAACTGGCCCTCGCCACGCTGACGATGGGCCGCTGACGCGCGCCCGCAAGGATCTCCCCATGAGTACTGCCATCACCACCCAGTCCAGCCAGGACGTGTACGCCGCCCTCGGCCTGAACTCGCCCAACAGCAGCGCCAGCAAGAAGAAGGACACCCTGGAGCAGGCCGACTTCCTGCGCCTGATGACCGAACAGCTGCAGCACCAGGATCCGCTGAAGCCGATGGACAACACCCAGATGGTCGCGCAGATGGCGCAGATGTCCACCGTGCAGGGCATCACCGACCTCAACACCACCGTGCAGGGGTTCCAGACCTCGATGGCCAGCGACCAGGTGCTGCGTGGCGCCGCGCTGGTCGGCCACGATGTGCTGGTGCCGTCGGAAAAGATGGTGCTGGAAGCCGAAGGCAGCGTCGGCGGCGTGGTCGCCGCACCGAGCGCCGGCATGATCAACGTGGACATCACCGATGCCAACGGCCTGAAGGTCGCCCAGATCAGCGTGGAAGCCAGCGCCGCCGGCGAGACCAGCTTCGAATGGGACGGCAAGGACAGCAGCGGCAACCGCCTGCCGCCCGGCAATTATTCGCTGGTGGCCAACCACACCGACACCGCCGGCGCGCAGACCAAGCTCGGCACCTACGTGGAGGCCCCGGTGGAAAGCGTGACCGTCGGGTCCGACGGCCTGTACCTGAATCTCAAGGGATTGGGCGCCGCCCCGATCGACTACGTGCTCCGCATCAGCTGAGCCCCCAGACCGCATAATCGAGGAGTCCACCATGGCTTTCAATGTCTCGCTGTCCGGCATCAACGCCGCCAACACCGACCTCAGCGTCACCGCCAACAACGTCGCCAACGTCAACACCACCGGCTTCAAGCAGTCGCGCGCCGAGTTCGCCGACCTGTTTTCTGCCACCAGCTACGGCCTGTCACGCAATGCGGTGGGCTCCGGCGCACGCGTATCCAACGTGGCCCAGCAGTTCAGCCAGGGCAACAACAGCCAGACCGGGCGCAGCCTGGACCTGGCCGTGTCCGGCGAAGGCTTCTTCACCATGAGCATGAACGGCCAGCGTACCTACTCGCGCGCCGGCAATTTCCAGACCGATGCGCAGGGCTTCGTGATCAACCCGGCCGGTGCACGCCTGCAGGTGTTCACCCCGAATGCCGACGGCACCACCTTCGACTCCGGTCGCCTGACCGATCTGCAGCTGCTGACCACCGACAGCCCGCCCAAGCAGACCGGCAGCGTGCAGCTGGCCTTCACCCTGCCGGCCAACAGCACCCAGCCCACCGTGACCCCGTTCGACCCGACCGATTCGAACAGCTACAGCCAGTCCAGCGGCGGCGTGACCGTGTATGACTCGCTCGGCGTCAGCCACACCCAGACCTCGTACTTCGTGAAGGGGACGGCCGCCAACGAATGGCAGGTCTACAACTACGTCGACGGCCAGGCCGCCGGCGCACCGACCACCCTGCAGTTCAATGAAAGCGGCGCGCTGGTGGCCCCGGCCAACGGCCAGATCACCCTGGACGGCTTCACCCCGGGCACCGGTGCCGGCCAGCTCAACCTGACCCTGGACGTGGCCGGCTCCACCCAGTACGGCGAGAAGTTCGCGCTGCGCAACTTCCAACAGGACGGCTACGCGTCGGGCAAGCTCAACGAGATCAGCGTCTCCGAACAGGGTGTGGTCTATGCGCGCTATTCCAATGGCGATGACAAGGCGCTGGGCCAGGTCGCACTGACCAACTTCAACAATGCCCAGGGCCTGCAGTCCACCGGCGACAACATGTGGGTGGAAACCTTCGCATCGGGCTCGCCGCGCACCTCCGCGCCGGACTCTTCGGACCTGGGCAAGATCCAGGCCGGCGCGCTGGAATCGTCCACCGTGGACCTGACCGAGCAGCTGGTGAACATGATCGTGGCCCAGCGCAACTTCCAGGCCAACTCGCAGATGCTCAGCACCCAGGACCAGGTCACCCAGACCATCATCAACATCCGTTGATGATGGCCGGCTGACCGCAGCACGGAGCTTCCATCATGGACAAGGCCCTCTACGTCGCGATGACCGGTGCCCGCGCCTCCCTGCAGGCGCAAGGCACGGTGTCGCACAACATCGCCAATACCGATACGCCCGGCTTCAAGGAAGCGCTGGCCAACACCGAAGCCTTCGCGATCCGCGGGCAGGGCTTTGCTTCGCGTGTGGACGCCATCCATGTCGACGCCGGCTTCAACCGCCGCGTCGGTGCCCAGCACATCACCGGCAATCCGCTGGACCTGTCCCTGCAGGCCGGCAGCTGGCTGACCGTGCAGGCACCAGGCGGTGGCGAGGCCTATACCCGCGGTGCGGCACTGTCGCTGACCCCGAATGGGCAGCTGGTCACCGCCGGCGGCCATGCGGTGCTGGATGAAAACGAAAACCCGATCGCCATCCCGCCCCACCAGGCGATGGAGATCGGCAACGACGGCACCATCTCCATCATCCCGCTCGGCGAAGGTCCACAGACCATGGCGGTGGTCGGCCGGATCAAGGTCGTGGCGGCCGATGATGCGCGGCTGGAGCGCGGGCTCGATGGCCTGTTCCGCAACACCGATCCGCAGCAGCCGTTCGTGCAGACCCAGGGCAAGGCACTGGAAAGCGGCCAGCTGGAAGGCAGCAACGTGGACGCCGCCGGTGCGCTGGTGCAGATGATCCAGCTGCAGCGCCAGTACGAAATGCAGGTGAAGGTGATCAAGCACGGCGACGAAAACGCGCGCAGCGCCAATAGTCTGCTGCGGCTGAACGGCTGAGTCCACGCCGACGACGGAATACCGGCGCGCCGCAATGGCACGCCGCTTGCAGTACCCCTGGTGAAGCACCTGCGAGCGTTCGCAGGTACCTGCCCCGCCCCGCTGGGCCGGACACCACGCAGAGGAACCGACCATGAACCAGGCACTGTGGATCGCCAAGACCGGACTGGACGCGCAGCAGACGCGCATGTCGGTGGTATCCAACAACCTCGCCAACACCAACACGACCGGCTTCAAGCAGGACCGTGCCAGTTTCGAGGACCTGCTGTACCAGCAGGTGCGCCAGCCTGGCGGTGCCACGTCGGCGCAGACGCAGTTGCCGACCGGCCTGCAGCTGGGAACCGGCGTGCGCGTGGTGGCCACCGCCAAGAACTTCGAACAGGGCAGCCAGCAGCAGACCGGGCGCGCACTGGACGTGATGGTCAACGGCCGCGGCTTCTTCGAAGTGTCCATGCCCGACGGCAGCTCGGCCTATACCCGCGACGGCTCGTTCAAGGTCAACCAGGACGGCGAGCTGGTCACCAACAGCGGTTACCCGGTGCAGCCGGGTATCCAGATCCCGGAAGGCGCACAGACGCTGACCATCGGCAGCGACGGCACGGTCAGCGTGAAGATGGCCGATGACGCGGCCACGGTGGAGATCGGCGCGCTGACCCTGACCGACTTCATCAACCCGGCCGGCCTGCAGTCGCGCGGCGAGAACCTGTACCTGGAGACCACCGCATCCGGTCCGGCGCAGAACGGCAATCCCGGCCTCAACGGACTGGGCAACGTGGTCCAGGGCGCACTGGAAGGCAGCAACGTCAACGTGGTGGAAGAGCTGGTCTCGATGATCGAAACCCAGCGCGCCTACGAAATGAACGCCAAGGCCATTTCCACCACCGACTCGATGCTCGGCTACCTCAACAACAACGTCTGATCGGACCGCCATCATGCTGCCAGCCGCTTCTCTCGCCCGCCTGACCTTCGCTGCCGCCGCCATCGCGCTGCTGGGCGGCTGCGTGATCGCCGGCGACGTGCGCCCCTACCCGGCCCTGGCGCCCGTGCAGCCGGTGATGCCGCCGCAGGCGCAGGCAACGGCCGGGGCGATCTACGCCGCCGGTCCGTCGCTGCAGCTGTATTCGGACCGCCGCGCACGCGACGTCGGCGACCTGCTGACGATCACCCTGCTGGAAAACACCCAGGCACAGATGAGCGCGAACACCGCCACCAGCAAGGAATCCGAACTGGCCATCGGCACGCCGACCATTTTCGGCGCACCGGTGACCCTGGGCGGCAAGGACATCCTGTCGGCCACTGCCAACGGTTCGCGTGACTTCACCGGCCGTGGCAACAGCGCACAGAGCAACCGCCTGCAGGGCAACGTGACGGTCACGGTGATGCAGCGCCTGCCCAACGGCAACCTGGTGGTGCAGGGCCAGAAGAACCTGCGGCTCAACCAGGGCGATGAGCTGGTGCAGGTGCAGGGCATCGTGCGCGCGGCCGACATCGCACCGGACAACACCATTCCCTCCAGCCGCGTGGCCGATGCCCGCATCGTCTACGGCGGTCGCGGCGCGGTAGCGCAGTCCAATGCCATGGGCTGGCTGAGCCGCTTCTTCAATTCCGGCCTGGCGCCGTTCTGAGCATGCCTGCCATGACCCTCCTCACCCTCCCCGCCCGCCTGTTGATCGCGGCCCTGGCCGTTGCCGGCGCCGCGTTGCCGGCGCATGCCGAACGCATCAAGGACCTGGCCCAGGTCGGCGGCGTGCGTGGCAACGCGCTGGTCGGCTACGGCCTGGTGGTCGGCCTGGATGGCAGCGGCGACCGCACCAGCCAGGCACCGTTCACCGTGCAGAGCCTGAAGAACCTGCTCGGCGAACTGGGCGTCAATGTTCCGGCGAACGTCAATCCGCAGCTTAAGAACGTCGCCGCCGTGGCGATCCATGCCGAGCTGCCCCCATTCGCCAAGCCGGGCCAGCCGATCGACATCACCGTCTCCTCGATCGGCAATGCGGTGTCGCTGCGCGGTGGTTCGCTGCTGATGGCCCCGCTGAAAGGCGCCGACGGCCAGGTCTACGCGATCGCCCAGGGCAACCTGATCGTCGGTGGTTTCGGCGCGCAGGGCCGTGATGGCTCGCGGGTGTCGGTCAACGTGCCCAGCGTCGGCCGCATCCCCAACGGCGCCACCGTCGAACGGGCGCTGCCAGATGTGTTCGGTGCGGCCGGCGAGATCACCCTGAACCTGCACAAGAACGACTTCACCACCGTCTCGCGCATGGTCGCCGCACTCAACAACGCCTTCGGCGAGGGGTCTGCCCGCGCCGTCGACGGGGTCACCGTCGCGGTCAACGCACCGACAGATCCGGGCGCCCGCATCGGCCTGCTTGCACGCATTGAGAGCCTGGAGCTGACCCCGGGCGCGGCATCGGCCAAGGTCGTGGTCAACTCGCGCACCGGCACCGTGGTGATCGGCCAGCAGGTCCGCGTGGGCGCCGCCGCGATCTCGCACGGCTCGCTGACGGTCACCATCCAGGAAGGCACCAACGTCAGCCAGCCCAATGCGCTGGCAGGCGGCCAGACCGTGGTGAGCCCGCAGTCCACCATCACCGCCACCAACGATGGCAGCCGCATGTTCAAGTTCAACGGCGGCACCTCGTTGGATGAAATCGTGCACGCGGTGAATGCCGTGGGCGCCGCCCCGGGCGACCTGATCGCCATCCTGGAAGCCCTCAAGCAGGCCGGTGCGCTGAGCGCCGAGCTCGAGGTGATCTGACATGCGCATCCAGCCATCCTTCGAGCTCAATCCTTCGCAGCGCAATGATCCGGCCCAGGTCGACAAGGTCGCGCGCCAGCTTGAAGGACAGTTCGCGCAGATGCTGGTCAAGAGCATGCGCGATGCCAGTTTCGGTGACGCACTGTTCCCGGGCGAAAACACCATGTTCCGGGAGATGTACGACCAGAAGATCGCCGAGTCGATGACCCGCGGCAAGGGCTTGGGCCTGTCGGCGGTGATCAGCCGCCAGCTTTCCGGCGCTGCGGCGGAAGGCCCGGCACTGGATGGGCGGATCAACGCCACCGAAGCCACCCGCGCCTACCAGCTCAACGCCCCCGCCGCTGAAGCGCCGGCGATGCCGCTGGAAGACGCCGACCAGGCCGTGCGCATGCTGCAGCAGATGGCCGCAGGCACCTCCCCGCGCCTGTTGCAGCCGATGGAACAGACCCTGGACCTGATTGCCGGGCGCGACAGCAGCAGCATGCACCAGGCGCTGGGCAGCAGGGATCCGTATGCGGCGCAGCCCTTGGCCGCGCCGGCACCGGTCGCGGCCGAAGACCAGTGGGCGGCAACAGCGACCAACCGCGGCACCGGCCCATCGGCGATCGATACCCTGGCCAGCAGTTCGGCCGTTGCGCGCCTGGGTTCGCATACCCCGGAAGGCTTCGTGGCGGGCATCTGGGCACACGCGCAGACCGCCGCCAAGGAACTCGGCGTAGATGCGCGCGCGCTGGTCGCGCAGGCCGCACTGGAAACCGGCTGGGGCAAGCGCCAGATCACCCACGGCGATGGCCGTACTTCGCACAATCTGTTCGGCATCAAGGCCACCGGCTGGAGCGGCGACCGCGCCACCGTGGGCACCCACGAATATGTCAACGGGGCACGCCGCAACGAAACGGCCAGCTTCCGCAGCTACAGCTCGCCGGCCGAAAGCTTCGCCGACTACGTGCGCCTGTTGAAGAGCAACCCGCGCTACCAGAAGGCACTGGAAGCCGGCACCGACGTGCGCGGCTTCGCGCGCGGCCTGCAGCAGGCCGGCTATGCGACCGACCCGTCGTATGCCAACAAGATCGCCAGCATCGCTGGCGGCCCGACCATCGAACGCGCGGTCGCCGCCATCGGCGATGCCGGCGCGCAGTTGGGTCGCACCTTCGCCAGCACTGCCCAGGCAGCGCTGGGCATCGCCCGTCGCTGAGGACCCCCATGACCAGCGTACTTTCTACCGGTACCAGTGCCCTGCTCGCCTTCCAGCGCGCACTGGCCACCACCAGCCACAACGTGGCCAACATCAACACCGTTGGCTACAGCCGGCAGCGCGTGGATTTCGCCACCGCCGATCCGCAGCAGATGGGCTACGGCACCGTTGGCAACGGCACCCGCATCGCCGATATCCGCCGGGTCGCCGACCAGCTGGCGATCTCGCGCCTGCTCGATGGCAGCGGCGAACTGGCCCGGCTGAAGCAGCTGTCCACCATGGCCGACCGCGTCGATTCGCTGTTCTCCGATGCCTCCACCAACGTGGCCGGTGTGTGGTCGAACTTCTTCGATTCGGTCAGCGGACTGTCGTCCAACGCGTCGGCCACCGCTGACCGCCAGAACGTGCTGGACAGCGCCAACACGCTGGCCAATCGCTTCCGCCAGCTCAATACCAGCCTGGACAGCCTCAACAGCGAGGTCAACAACGGCATCAGCGCGGCAGCCACCGAGATCAACCGGCTGGCCGCGGAAGTGGCGCAGATCAACGGCGCCATCGGCAGCAACGCCGCCAACGCCGCACCGGACCTGCTGGACCGCCGTGACCAGCTGATCGCCAGCCTGGTGGGATACACCGGCGGCAACGCGGTGATCCAGGACGGCGGCTTCATGAACGTCTACACCGCCGGTGGCCAGGCGCTGGTGGTGGGCAGCACCGCCAGCAAGGTCACCACGGTCACCGATGCCTACCAGCCAGAACGGCTGCAGCTGGCGCTGGAAACCCAGGGCGCCAAGGTGGTGCTGGATTCGAAGGCGCTCGGCGGCCAGGTGGGCGGGCTGATGGAGTTCCGCGAAACCGTGCTGACCCCGGCCCAGGCCGAACTGGGCAAGCTGGCGGTGGGCCTTGCGACCACCTTCAACGACACCCACCGCAACGGCGTGGATCTGTACGGGCAGATGGGCACCGACCTGTTCAACATCGGCAGCCCGCGCATCACCGAGAACACCGCCAACACCGGCAGTGCGACGATCCAGGCCAGCTTCGGCGACCTGTCCAGGCTGGATGCGCAGAACATCGTGCTGCGCTTCGACGGTACCCAGTGGCAGGCCAATCGCGCCGATACCGGCGCGGCCATCCCACTGACGGGCACCGGCAGCGCGGCCGATCCGCTGGTGATCAACGGCGTGCAGATGGTGGTCGGTGGCACCCCGGCGGCCAATGACCGCTTCCTGCTGCAGCCGACCGCCAACGTGGCCGGCAGCATGAGCGTGGCGATCACCGATCCGTCGCGGCTGGCCGCGGCGGCGCCGATCAAGGGCGCGGCCGCCACCGCAAACACCGGCACCGGCAAGCTCACCGACGTCAAGGTGGCCGACGCCGCCAATGCAGCGCTGCGCAACCCGGCCGCGATCGTCTTCACCGCCGCCGGCCAGTACACCATCGACGGTGCTGGCCCGTTCGCCTACACCGCTGGACAGACGATCACCGCCAATGGCTGGAGCTTCGTGCTCGATGGCGCGCCCAAGCCCGGCGACAGCTTCAACATCACCCCGGTCGGTGCCGGTTCGTCGGACAACAGCAACGCGCTGGCGCTGGCCAAGGTGGAGGACGCCAAGACCTTCAACAGCGGCACGGTCACCCTCAATGGCGCGCTGGGTGGACTGACCACGCAGGTCGGCGCGGCCGCACGTTCAGCGCAGTACTCGCTGGATGCGCAGCAGGTGATCACCGACCAGGCACAGGCGGCGCGGGATTCGGTATCCGGGGTCAATCTGGATGAGGAAGCGGCGGACATGCTCCGCCTGCAGCAGGCCTACCAGGCCGCTTCGCAGCTGATCTCCACCGCCGACACCATGTTCCAGACCATCCTCGGAGCCGTCTCGCGATGAATGACCGTATTTCCACCGGGATGATGTTCAGCCAGTCGGTTTCGCTGATGCTGGGCAAGCAGTCCAAGATCAACCACCTGGAACAGCAGATCGCCACCGGCAGCAAGATCGTATCTGCCAAGGACGATCCGGTCGCTGCCGGCACCGCCGTCGGGCTGGACCGCGTGGTAGCCGGGCTGGAGCAGCTCGGCAAGAACGCCAACAACGCGCAGAACCGCCTGGGCCTGCAGGAAAACGCCCTGGCCCAGGCCAATGAACTGATGACCCGCGCGGTCGAGCTGAGCATCCAGGCCAACACGCCGGTGCCCGGCAACACCGACCTCAAGGCCATCGTCAGTGAGCTGAAGACCATCCAGGACAGCCTGCTGTCGCTGGCCAACAGCAAGGACGGCAGCGGTCGTTACCTGTTCGGCGGCAGCAACGATTCGGACGCGCCCTTCCTCAAGGCCGGCGGCGCGGTCAGCTATGTCGGTGACCAGACCCAGCGCCAGGTGGAAGTGGCACCCGGCCAACTGGTCAACGATGCCCTGCCCGGCAGCGAGATCTTCATGCGCATCCGTACCGGCGACGGCACGGTGGACGCCAGCGCCGCCGCCGGCAATACCGGCAGCGGCCTGCTGACCTCGGTCAGCCGCGACGGCAGTGCGGACTGGGACGGCGGCGCGCTCAACGTGCGCTTCACCGCGGCCGGCGAAGGCGCCTACGAGGTGCTGGACGATACCGGCGCGGTGGTGGCTACCGGCACCCATACCAAGGGCGAAGACATCGTGGTCGGCGGCGTGCGCCTGCGCATCGAAGGGGCACCGGCCGCCGGTGACAGCTTCGACGTGGTGGCCTCCAGCTCGCGCGACATCTTCGCCACGATGGACACGCTGATCGGTGCACTGGAATCGGATCCGCAGACCGCGGCCGACCGCACCGGCATGCAGAACCTGCTGCAGTCGAGCATGCGCGACATCACGCGTGCCTCGGAAAACATGATCGATGCACGGGCAAAAGGCGGTGCGCAGCTGGCCGCCATCGACGACGCCGCCAGCGCACGCGACGCCACCGCCGTAACCGTAAAGACCACCCTTTCCACCCTGCGCGACCTGGACTACGCCGATGCCATCGGCCAGTACAAGCTCGAAAACGCGGCCCTGCAGGCCGCGCAGACGATCTTCAGCCAGATGCAGGCGATGTCCCTGTTCAACAGTATCCGCTGACCTTCATCCGGGCGCCCCAAGCGCGCCTCTACCAACAGACCCGAGCAACCCACGGAGACGCCCCATGGCACAGATCATCAACACCAACACGATGTCGCTGAACGCCCAGCGCAACCTTTCCACCAGCGGCAACTCGCTGGCCACCTCGATCCAGCGCCTGTCATCGGGCCTGCGCATCAACAGTGCGAAGGACGACGCGGCGGGCCTGGCGATCTCCGAACGCTTCACCACCCAGATCCGCGGCATCAACCAGGCCGCGCGCAATGCCAACGACGGCATTTCGCTGGCGCAGACCGCCGAAGGCGCGCTGGGCGAGATCGGCAACAACCTGCAGCGCATCCGCGAGCTGGCCGTGCAGGCGCGCAACGCCACCAACTCCGATTCCGACCGCCAGGCACTGAACGCCGAAGTGCAGTTGTTGAAGGCCGAGATCCAGCGCGTCGCAGAGCAGACCAACTTCAACGGCACCAACCTGCTGGACGGCAGCTTCACCAACCAGGCCTTCCAGATCGGCGCCGACCAGGGCCAGACGATCAACATCTCGCAGATCGCCAACGCCAACATCAAGGAACTGGGCAACTGGAACCAGGTTGACACCTCGGCCACGTTCACCGCCATCGCACCAGCAGGCACCGGCGGTGGCGTGGCCGGTCCGGGCCTGGCCAGCCTGAGCCTTGCCGGCGTGGCTGACCCGACCGCGACGTTCACCTTCGAAGTGGATGGCACCGAAGTGACCGTTGCAGCCGATGGCGCGCGTGATGCGGCCGGTCTGGCGGCTGAAGTGGCCACCCAGATCAACAGCGTGCGCCCCGGCCTGGCCAGTGCCGACGGCAACGACGTTGCGCTGGAAAACACGGGTGCGGCTGCCGTGGTGGTCGATACGTTCTCCAACGGCGTTGCAGCACAGACGGTCGCCGCACAGGGCGCGGGCGGCACTGCGACGTTCTCTGCCGGCAGCTTCACCCTGACCGGTGCCAAGGGCACCGCTACCATCAACTTCGCTGCGGCCGGCGGTGCAGGACAGCGTGCCAGCGATCTGGTCAAGTCGATCAACGACCAGAGCTACAACACCGGCGTGACCGCTTCGCTGGACAGCAATGGCCGCCTGCTGCTGGCATCGCAGGACGGCGATTTCACCCTCGCCGGCGGCGCGACGCTGACCGAACAGACGGGCCTGACCGCGGGTACCACGGCGGGCGCCGCCATCGGCAGCGCGTGGGCGGCCGGTCTGCCCAAGTCGGGCTTCGCCGACCTGGACATCACCTCTACGTTGGGCGCGGACAACGCACTCAACGCAATGGATGCGGCGCTGACCTCGATCAACTCCTCGCGCGCGGATCTGGGCGCGGTGCAGAACCGCTTCAGCTCGACCATCGCCAACCTGACCACCTCGTCGGAGAACATGTCGGCCGCGCGCAGCCGTATCCGCGATACCGACTATGCAACGGAAACCGCCGAACTGACCCGCACGCAGATCCTGCAGCAGGCCGGCACGGCGATGCTGGCCCAGGCCAACCAGGCGCCGCAGAACGTGCTCAGCCTGCTGCAGTCGTAAGCAGGTGTCCGGTAGCGCCGAGCCATGCTCGGCGTGATCCATCCACGCGCGCACGCCCCGAGGCCCCGCCAGATCACTGGCGGGGCCTTTTGATGTGTATTGCCGGCAAGAAGCCGCCGAGCACGGCTCGGCGCTACCGGAAAGCCAACGGTAAGCCACCGTGTGCGGCGCCCTCACGAAAAAATAATTGACTTGTGGCTAAAGGCTGGGCAGGCAGTGCCGTTATTGATTTCAGCAGCGGCAGCACACCCCTTCGGGGCGCCCATCCACTGCCCCCGTTACCGGCCAGGCTGATCTGCCGGACCCACTGCCAAAAAGGAAAACCGCACCATGGCACAAGTCATCAACACCAACACCATGTCGCTCAACGCACAGCGCAACCTGGGCACCAGCGGCAACAGCCTCGCCACCTCGATCCAGCGCCTGTCCTCGGGCCTGCGCATCAACAGCGCCAAGGATGACGCGGCCGGCCTGGCCATCTCCGAGCGCTTCACCACCCAGGTGCGCGGCATGAACCAGGCCTCGCGCAATGCCAATGACGGCATTTCGCTGGCACAGACCGCCGAAGGCGCGCTGGGCGAGATCGGCAACAACCTGCAGCGCATCCGCGAGCTGGCCGTGCAGTCCCGCAACGCCACCAACTCCGATTCCGACCGCCAGGCGCTGAACTCTGAAGTGCAGCTGCTGAAGGCTGAAATCCAGCGCGTTGCCGAGCAGACCAACTTCAACGGCACCAAGCTGCTGGACGGCAGCTTCCAGAGCCAGTCCTTCCAGATCGGCGCCAACCAGGGCCAGACCATCGACATCGCCCAGATCGCCAACGCGAACATCGCTTCGCTGGGCAACTGGAACAAGGTCGACACCGCCGCCAAGATGACCGGCGCAGCCCCGGCCGGCGCAGCAGGCGCAGGCGGTGGTGCCGCTACCCCGGGCACCGCCACGCTGGACCTGTCGGCGGTGGACGTGGAAGCCGAATTCAACTTCACCGTCGATGGCGCTGACGTCACCGTGGCAGCCGGCGTCGGCCGCAGCGCCGCTGACTTCGCCACCGCCGTGGCCGCTGCCATCAACGGCGAAGCCACTGGCCTGGCCACTGTTGACGGCACCAACGTCGCCCTGTCCAACACCACCGCCGCCGCAGTTGAACTGGCCGGCGACGTGCCGGGTGGCGTCACCACCGTGGCGGCCCAGACCGCTGGCGGCGCCGCCGGTGCCAACACCTTCTCCTCGGGCAGCTTCACCCTGACCGGTTCGAAGGGTTCGGCCACGATCAACTTCGGCGAAGCCGGCAGCTCGGCACAGCGCGCTGACGAACTGGTCAAGTCGATCAACGCCCAGAGCTACAACACCGGCGTCTCCGCTTCACTGGATTCGGGCAAGCTGGTCCTGACCGGCGCTGATGGCAACGTCACCGTGGCTGCCGGCGGTGGCTCCGATGCCGCTGGCCTGCTGGCCCAGACCGGCCTGACCGCAGGTTCCACCGCCGCCAGCGCCGTGGGCACCGCCTGGGCCGCCGGCGCTGCCGACACCGGCTTTGACGACCTGGACATCTCCGACGTTGCCGGTGCCGACAACGCACTGAAGGCGATGGACGCTGCACTGGACTCGATCAACTCCGCCCGCGCCGACCTCGGCGCCGTGCAGAACCGCTTCACCTCGGTGGTGGCCAACCTGAGCACCTCCTCGGAGAACATGTCCGCTGCACGCAGCCGCATCCGCGATACCGACTACGCTTCGGAAACCGCAGAACTGACCCGCAACCAGATCCTGCAGCAGGCCGGTACGGCGATGCTGGCCCAGGCCAACCAGTCCAGCCAGAACGTGCTGAGCCTGCTGCGCTGATCCTTCGGCCAGGCAATACGTAAGACCGGAAAGGGGGCGAAAGCCCCCTTTTCGTTTGTGCGATCGTTGGAAGAGCTGACGGCCAGCGGCCGTCACTACCGCAGCGTGGCATGGGGCTTGCATGAAGGCAGCCAGCGCAACCGCGCTCAAGCTTGCCCGACCACGGCCGATAGCTGATGCATGGCATCGGCTCGTGCCGTCACAGCACAAGGATCCCTCCATGTCCCTCGGCACCATCGGTTCCGGCCTCGACATTCCTACCCTGGTCTCCCAGCTGGTTGCCAGTGAGCGCGCGCCGCGCCAGAACCAGATCAATACCGCCGGAACCGCCGCGACCGCCAAGGTGTCCGCGCTGGGCAGCATCAAGAACGGCATGACCAGCCTGCAGACGGCCTTGAGCGCACTGGTCAAGGGTGCCGCCGCGCCGGGCATCAAGCCCAGCACGCCGACGGAATCGAACTTCACCGCCACCCTGGACACCGCCACGACCGCCGGCAAAGCGGCGGCCGGCACGCACGAGGTGGAGGTCAAAACACTGGCGCAGAGCCAGAAGCTCAGTTCCAAGGCCTATGAGAAGGACGCGGTGATCGGCGACGGCACGCTCAGCATCGGCCACGGTGACAAGACGATCAACGTCACCATTCCTGTCGGCGCCAAGCTGGCGGAGGTCGCTGCGGCGATCAACTCCGCCGCCGGCGGAAAGGGCGTCACCGCTGCCATCGTGACCGCCGATGATGGCCAGCACCTGGTGCTGAGTGCGGTGGATTCGGGCACCAAGGGCGCACTTACCATCAGCACGACTGGCGGCAATGGCGGCCTCGCCGACCTGGTCCACGATCCGGCCGGCACCTCGAAACTGACCGAGATGGTCGCGGCCCAGGATGCGGTGGTCGTGGTGGACGGCTTCACACGCACCTCCAGTTCAAACACGATCACCGATCTGGTTCCTGGCATCAGCTTGACGCTGACCAAGGCCAAGGAAGGCGAAAAGCAGACGCTGACCCTGACCCCGGACAACACGGCGCTGAAGTCCAACCTGACTGCCTTCGTCAGCGCCTACAACGCCATCCAGGGCACGCTGAAATCCTCGAGCGCCTACAACGCCGAAACCGGTACGGCCTCCACGCTGACCGGTGATGCGATGGTGCGCGGACTGCAGCAGCAACTGCGCAGCTCGCTCAGCGCCAACGTCAACGATCTCAAGGCCATGGGCGTGACCATCGCCGCAGATGGCACCCTGAGCCTGGACGCGGCCAAGCTCGATACCGCGATCGGCAAGGATCCCGAGGCGGTGAAGGCGTTGTTTGGGGCAGAAGGCAGCATTGGTAAATCGATGACCGCCCTGCTGAAGAGCAACCTCGATACCAGCACCGGCACGCTTACCCAGCGCACCAATTCGCTCAACAAGGAAATCAAGGCGCTGGAAAAGCAGCTTGATGACCTGGATGCGCGGATGGAGAAGGTGAGCGAGCGCTACACCAAGCAATTCACCGCCATGGAAAAGATGGTAGCGCAGATGCAGAGCGCGAGCGGTTCGCTCAGCTCGCAGCTGCTCAGCAACAGCTGATCGACTCAAGTTCGTCGGCCTCCGGGCCGATATCAAATGAAACATCTGGTGCCATCGCGCGTCGCCCGCCTCCGGGACCGCACGCACCATGGGACCCCAGGAGAGATACATGTACGGCACAAACCGGCAGTTCGCCGAGCAGTACCGCAAGGTCGGCGTCAGCACTTCGGTGGTCGATGCGGACCCGCACAAGCTGGTGGCGCTGCTGCTGGCCGGTGCCTGCGAGCGCATCCGCACCGCCGAGGCCGCGCTGCAGCGCAGTGACCAGGCGCGCAAGGGCAAGGCGATCGGCGAAGCCTGCTCGATCGTCGGCCATCTCGACGGATCGCTGGACCATGAGGCGGGCGGTGAGATCGCTGCCAACCTGTCCGCGCTCTACGAGTTCGTGATCGTGCGCTTGACCGAAGCCAACCTGCACAACGATCCGGCTGCGCTGAAGGATGCACTGAGCCTGATGATGGAGATCGACTCGGCCTGGAACGCCATCCCCGGCGACCAGCGCCAGATCCGTGGCGCAGGTACACCATGACCGACCTGCTGCTGCAGCCGCTGCACGCCTCGCTGGAGACGCTGGAAGCGTGGCTGCCCAGCGGCGACCATGAAGGCAGCGAACGCCTGATGGGCGAGCACCTGCAGGCGGTGGCCGCACTTTCACTGAGCATCGAACGCCCCACCGACGAGGCGATCCGCGCCCTGCTGGCCCACCAGCAGCGGGTGATGGGCCGCATGGTGCAGCTGCGCGATGAAGCCGCTGCCCACATCAACCACGGCAAGCGCTCCCTTCGCGCTGCGCATGCCTACCTGAAGGCAGAATCGCTGGCATGAATACGCCCGCCGCGCCCTCGATCCACCACCCAGCAGAAAGCGAGCTGTTCGATGAAACGCTGAGCTGCGACGTGGACCTGCCCGCGGACTTCCTGCGCGGCAGCGGCGGCGTGCGCGCCAGCGCGGCCGAGCAGCTGCTGCGCAGCATCGGCCTGGTGGAAGACAGCCGCGGCGAGGACAAAGACGACCGCGGCGAAGCCAGCCCCGGCCAGCAGCGCATCGAAGCCAAGCTCGATCTGGTGCTGCTGCTGGTCGGCCGGCTGGTACGCCAGCAGGCCGATGCCCTGCCCCTGCGTCCGCTGCGCTGGTCACGGCGCGGCATCCGGCTGCAGCTGGGCCCGCGCAGCGGCGCGGTTGCGGGCAGCGCGGGCACGGTGCGCCTGCAGCCCAGCGACTGGCTGCCCGACCACGTGGACCTGCCCGTGCAGGTGTTGGCCGAAGCGGCCAATGGCGCCGGCGGCCACTACCTGTGGCTGCGTTTCGACGAACTCGGTGACGGGCTGGAAATGGCGTTGGAACGCCACCTGTTCCGCCTGCACCGCCGCCAGATCGCCGACGCCCGACGCTACCGCTGAGGCGCAATACGGGATGGCCGTCGCTGTACGCGCCTGTCGCTATTGGCTGCCCGGTCCCGGTCCGCTATGGTGGTCCCTTCCCTGCCTGTAGTTGCTCACCTTGCGCGTTCTGATCGTCGACGACCACACCCTAGTCCGCGCCGGCCTTGGGCGACTGCTGCAGGGATTCGCCGACGTGCAGCTGGTGGCCGAAGCCAGCAACGCTGAACAGGCACTCCAGCAGGCCCTCCAACATGCACCGGATGTGGTGCTGATGGATCTTTCCCTGCCCGGGCGCACCGGTCTGGAAGCACTCAGCGATATCCGCCTGCATGCCCCTGGATCGCGCGTGGTGATGATGACCATGCATGACGACGTCGCCCACGTGCGCGATGCGCTGGATCGCGGCGCAGTCGGTTTCGTGGTCAAGGATGCCGCGCCGGGCGAACTGGAACTCGCACTGCGCGCGGCGCATGCCGGCCAGGTGTTCCTGAGCCCACAGATTTCGGCAAAGATGCTCGCCCCGATGCTGGGGCGGGAGAAGCCGGTGGGCGTCGCGGCGCTGTCCCCGCGCCAGCGTGAGATCCTGCGCCGGATAGGCAGCGGTCAGAGCAACAAGGAAATGGCGGCCGACCTCGGGATCAGCGTCAAGACCGTGGAGACCCATCGCGCCCGGATGATGGAATCGCTGGGCTGCCGTCGCGCCAACGACCTGGTGCTGCTGGCCGCGCGCCACCAGAGCGATCTGGAATAGCGGGCGACGACGCTTTTCCGACGCCGCGGCCGCCGCGGGTCGAGATTCCTGCGACGGCAGGCCGGGCTGCTACTGCGGATCAGGCACTTGCACCCGGCCCCGTGACGGAAACCCGTTGCGATGTAGGGATTTTCCTGACCACGGGTCAGGGGCGGCCCTAGCGCGCTCAGGAAGCCCCCGATTTCCCCTACCCCGGCCAACAAGCAAGATGTGTTCCATAACGCGTCGGGGATGGCGCAGGGGAATGCAGATGAAAGCCGCACTCAATGTCCAGCTGGGCCAGAACCTCCACCTGACGCCACAGTTGTTGCAGTCGATCCGGCTGCTGCAGCTCGATGGCCTGCAGCTGGAGCAGGAAATCCAGCGCGCCCTGGACAACAACCCGCTGCTGGAAATCGAAGAAGTCCGCGACAGCGTGACCGAGGCAGGCAGCGCGGTGGACGCGGCCACCGATGCGGCCGCCTTCGACGAACTGCCCGAGAGCGGCATGTGGGACATCCCCGGGGCCAGCTGGCAGGACGGTGACGACGACCGCATGGCGCGCATCGCCGCCGGCCAGTCCAGCGATCCGCACCTGCGCATCCTGCAGGGCCTGGCACTGGAGCTGGACGAGCGCGCACTGGGCATCGCCGCCTTCTGGCTGGAACATTGCGACGATGCGGGCTACCTGCAGTCTCCGCTGGCGCAGCTGCACCTGCTGGGCAGCGCCCGGCTGGACGTGGAGGCCGAAGAACTGGAAGCCATCCGCCAGCTCCTGCTGCAGGGCGACCCGGCAGGCATGGCCGCGCAGCACCTGGGTGAATGCCTGCAGGCCCAGTTGGACGCCCTGCCCGGCGCCGTGGCCGCCCGCCACCTGGCACGGCGCATCCTGGCCGGATCGCTGGAGCTGCTGGCCAGCCACGATTACCCCGCCCTGGCTGCGGCCCATGGCAGTGAAGAAGCCGACGTGCACGAAGCGGTGCGGCTGATCCTGTCCCTGCAGCCGCGGCCCGGTGACAGCCTGCTGCCCGAGCGCAACGCGGTGGTGGTGCCCGACGTCAGCGCCTGGCACGCCGACGGCCAGTGGCGCGTGGCGCTGAACAGCCGCAGCAGCCGCCGGGTGGGCATCAACCGGGACTACGAACAGGCCCTGGCCGACTGCCCCGATGCCAGCCCGGCCATGCGCGAAATGCTCGCCGAGGCGCGCTGGCTGACCCGTGGCCTGTCGATGCGCCACGACACCCTGCTGCGCACCGCGCGGGTGATCGTCGAGCGCCAGGCCGCCTTCCTGACCCGCGGCGACGAGGCCATGGCCCCGCTGACCCTGAAAGAGGTGGCCGATACCATCGGCATGCACGAATCCACCGTTTCGCGCATCACCACCGGCAAATACCTGCAGACCCCGCGTGGTACCTTCGAACTCAAGCACTTCTTCGCCGTGCGGCTGGAAGGGGCCAGCGTCTCCGGGGCGGCCGTGAAAGCCATGGTGCGCCGGCTGATCGAATCTGAACCGGCGGGGCGGCCGCTGGCCGATGAAGCCATCGCCGGGCTGCTGGCGCGCCAGGGAGTGAACATTGCACGCCGGACCGTTGCAAAATACCGGGAACAACTGGATATCGCCCCGGCGCGCGAGCGCCGTCGGCCGGTGGTCCGGCAACCGCTGATGGCCCGGGTGGGCTGAGGACGAACTGGAATGGACAAGCTCACCGTGTTGCTGGTTGATGACCACGAGGGTTTCATCAACGCCGCCATGCGCCACTTCCGCAAGGTCGACTGGCTGGCCGTGGTCGGCAGCGCCGGCAACGGACTGGAAGCCATCGAGCGCTCGGAGAGCCTGCGTCCGCAGGTGGTGCTGATGGACCTGGCGATGCCGGAAATGGGCGGCCTGCAGGCTACCCGCCTGATCAAGTCGCAGGACGATGCCCCGTACATCGTGATCGCCAGCCACTTCGACGATGCCGAACACCGCGAGCACGCGCTGCGCGCCGGCGCCGACAATTTCGTCAGCAAGCTGTCCTATATCCAGGAAGTCATGCCGATCCTGGAAGGGTTGAAGGGAAACTGAAATGAGCGAGTCACGGATCCTGCTGCTGGACAATGACGCCGTCCGCGCCGAGCACACCGTCGCCCTGCTGGAGTTCATGGATTTCAACCCGCGCTGGGTTTCCGACGCGGCGGATTTCTCCACCGGCCGCTATCGCCAGAACGACTGGATGGCGGTGATCGTCGGTGCCCTGGACGACAACGAAGCCAGCAGCGCGTTGTTCCAGTGGCTGGGCCAGAGCAGCCTGCCGCCGCCGGTGCTGTTGATCGACGGCGATGCACAGGCGTTCGCGCGCCGGCACGGCATGCATGAGGCCAACATCTGGCCGCTGGAGGCGCCGCTGCGCCACGCCCAGATGGAAGCGCTGCTGCGTCGCGCCAGCCTGAAGCGGCTGGATGCCGAACACCAGGCCGGCGCGGTGCAGGAGCAGGGCCCCACCGGCACCGGTCCAGCAGTGATCGCGCTGCGCCAGATGATCGAGCAGGTTTCGGCCTTCGACACCACCGTGCTGGTACTGGGTGAGTCCGGCACCGGCAAGGAAGTGGTGTCGCGCGCGATCCACCAGCGCTCACCGCGGCGCGACGGGCCGTTCGTTGCGATCAACTGCGGCGCGATTCCGCCGGACCTGCTGGAAAGCGAGTTGTTCGGTCACGAAAAAGGCGCGTTCACCGGTGCGCTGAGCACGCGCAAGGGCCGTTTCGAAATGGCCGAGGGCGGCACCCTGCTGCTGGATGAGATCGGGGACATGAGCCTGCCGATGCAGGTCAAGTTGCTGCGCGTGCTGCAGGAACGCAGCTTCGAGCGCGTCGGAGGCAACGAGACGATCCGCTGCAACGTGCGCGTCATCGCCGCCACCCACCGCGATCTGGAAAGCCGCATCGCCGATGGCAAGTTCCGCGAGGACCTGTTCTACCGGCTCAACGTGTTTCCGATCGACGTACCGGCGCTGCGCGAACGCATCGAAGACCTGCCGATGCTGGCCGAGAACATCGCTGGCCAGCTGGCGCGCACCGGCCGTGGCGAAGTCCGCTTCGCGCCCGAAGCGCTGCAGGCACTGACCACCTATGCCTGGCCTGGCAACGTGCGCGAACTGACCAACCTGGTCGAGCGGCTGGCCGTGCTGCATCCCGGTGGCACCGTGCGCGTGCAGGACCTGCCGGTGCGTTATCGCGCCGACCTGCCGGTGCCGGCGGTAGCGGCCGCCCCCGTGGTGGACGCCCCGGCGTCCGGCGATGACCGGCTGGACCTGCGGAGCTTCTCCTTCCATGCCCCCGGCCAGGGCCACGCCCCGCCGGCACCGCCGGCCGGCCTGCCGGATGACGGGCTGGACCTGCGCAACCACATGGCGACCATCGAACTGGCGCTGATCCACGAGGCGCTGGAACGTACCCAGGGCGTGGTGGCGCATGCCGCCCAGCTGCTCGGCCTGCGTCGCACAACACTGGTGGAAAAGCTGCGCAAGTACGGTATCGAACGCGACCAGCCGGAAATGACCGGCTGACCTGCCGGACGCGACTTCCTCCTGGTAGCGCCGAGCCGCGCTCGGCGAGCGCAGCGGCGAAGGCAACGGTGTGACGACCAACGGTCGTCACCTACCCAGCGCAAAGGGCTGACGGCCGGCGGCCGTCACTACCGATAAGCGCCCACGCGCCGATTGGGGCTTTTCTTGAAGCCACGCCTCCGCTCGTGGCGCACGCTGGAAGCTCCGTCCTGCCGGAGCACCTCCATGCGTACCCTCGCCTGCATCCTGCTGGCCTCCAGCCTGCTACCTGCCCACGCCAGCCCCTACACCGCCGGGCCCGGCTGCCGCCTGCCCGAGCATGTCGACGGCCGCCGCTTCACCAATCTCAGCGACCCCATCTGGGCCCCGGACAATCCGAACGCCGGGCGCATGGTCCGCGTGGATTTCTCGGGCAACCGTTACCTGCTCAGCGTGCTCGGCACGCGCCTGCGCGTCCACGGCAGCTATACCTATCGGCGCATCGCCGACAACATGGCGGTCATCGACATGCACGAAGCCTTCCAAGCCGCCGACAGCCACTATCAGTTGATGCTGAGCTGCCACACCGACCTGCAGGGCCGCTTCGTGTTCACCCAGTTCGATGGCCCCATCGAGCCCCGACGCCGCCAGAACGGTGGCACCTGGACCCTGCAGCCGCGCTGATCGGGCACTGCCGAGGCGGAAACCCGGCGCCGGGTTTCCGTCGTCGTCTTCCCGGATGGCAGCTGAACCACTCATCGATTCCGGCACGACACTTGCATGAGCCTCGGGGCAAGCCCCCCCGTTCCCGCTCCATGGAATCGCGCCACATGACCCACTCCGTCACCTCGATCCTTTCGCAGATCCGCAGCTTCCAGACCCAGGCCTCGCAGCCTCTGGCCAGCCCGCTGGGGGAGATGCCGCGTACCAATGCGATCCCGACCGGAGCCCCGGGCACCATCGGCGCGCCCGCGCCGGCCAGTTTCAGCGACACCCTGCGTGGCGCCCTGTCCGGGGTAAACGAGGCACAGGCCAAGTCCGGCGCCCTCGCCCGCGACTTCGAACTCGGCGTCCCGGGCGCAGACCTTGCCAAGGTCATGGTCGCTTCGCAGCAGTCCCAGATCGCCTTCCGCGCCACCGTGGAAGTCCGCAACCGTCTCGTCCAGGCTTACCAGGACGTGATGAACATGCCGCTGTAAGGATCACCTGCGATGGCTTTGACCCTTTCCAAGGAAGCACTGAACGGCGAAAAGGCCGGGCAGTGGTTTGATCGCCTGCAGAGCCTGCAGATCGCCCGCCGCCTGGGCCTGATGGCGATGATCGCAGTGGCCGTGGCCGCCGGCCTGGCCGTGTTCTTCTGGTCGCAGAAGCCGGGCATGGTGCCGCTGTACACCGGCCTGGACCAGAAGGCGACCGCCGAGGCGACCGACCTGCTGCGTGCCGCACAGATTCCGTTCGAACTGGACGCGGCCACCGGCGGCATCACCGTGCCGGAGAAGAACCTGCACGATGCGCGCCTGAAGTTGGCCAGCTCCGGCCTGACCGACAGCGGCCGGCTCGGCTTCGAACTGATGGAGCGCGACCCGGGCTTTGGTGTCAGCCAGTTCGTGGAAAGCGCGCGCTACCAGCACTCGCTGGAAACCGAACTGTCGCGCACCATCAACACGCTGCGCCCGGTGCGCGATTCCCGCGTCCACCTGGCCATTCCCAAGCCCAGCGCGTTCACCCGCCAGCGCGACGTGGCCAGTGCCTCGGTGGTGCTTGAACTGCGTGGTGGCCAGCAGCTGGAGCGCGGCCAGGTCGATGCCATCGTGCACATGGTGGCCGCCAGCATCCCGGATCTGACCCCAGAGCGGGTCACCGTGGTCGACCAGAGCGGCCGCATGCTCAGCGTTTCCGATCCGAACAGCGAAGCGGCGCTCAGTGCCGCCCAGTTCGAACAGGTGCGCCGCCAGGAAACCTCGTTCAACCAGCGCATCCGCGAACTGCTGGAACCGATGACCGGCCCCGGCCGGGTCAAGCCGGAAGTGACCGTGGCGATGGACTTCTCCACCACCGAAGAGGCGCGCGAGCTGTACAACGGCGAGCCGGCCAAGGTACGCAGCGAACAGACCAGCGAGAACTCCACCAGCACCGCCGGCCCGCAGGGTGTGCCGGGGGCGGCCAGCAATGCCCCGCCCGGCCAGCCGGCGCCGGCGGCCACCGCGGCCGCACCGACGGAGACCTCGCGCAATGCCACGCGCAACTACGAACTGGACCGCACCCTGCAGCACACCCGGCAGCCGGGTGGCCGCATCGAACGCGTTTCGGTGGCGGTATTGCTGGACAACGTGCCGCGCCCCGGCGCCAACGGCAAGATGACCGAACAGGCGCTGTCGGCGGCCGAACTGACCCGCATCGAAGGCTTGGTCAAGCAGGCGGTCGGCTTCAACGCCGAGCGCGGCGACACCGTGTCGGTGATGAATGCCCCGTTCGTGCGCGAAGTGACCCCGGTGGAAGGCCCGAACTGGTGGGAACTGCCGTGGGTGCAGGATGGACTGCGCCTGCTGCTGGGCGCCATCGTGGTGCTGGCGCTGCTGTTCGGCGTGCTGCGCCCCGCCCTGCGTGCGATCAGCGGCAACGGTCCGAAGCCGGCGCAGCTCGGCCAGGATCCGCTCACCGCCGATGTGCAGCTGGTGGACGATGACATGGACCTGCCGGCCCTGGAGCGCGACCGCGCCAGCCTGGGCGGCGTACCGCTGGCACTGCCAGTGGACTCTTACGAAGAACGACTGCGGATGGCGCGCGAATCTGTGAAGACCGACTCCAAGCGGGTGGCCCAGGTGGTCAAGGGCTGGGTGGCCCATGAGTGAGGCCCAGCTCAACGGCGTGCAGCGCGCCGCCATCCTGTTGCTGTCGCTCGGCGAACAGGAGGCAGCCGACGTGCTGCGCCACATGGAGCCGAAGGAGGTGCAGAAGATCGGCATCGCCATGGCGACCATGAGCAACGTCACCCGCGAACAGGTCGAAGGGGTGATGGACAGCTTCAACAACGAACTGATGTCCAAGACCTCGCTGGGCGTGGGCTCGGACGACTACATCCGCAACATGCTGGTGCAGGCGCTGGGCAGCGAGAAGGCCAACAGCCTGATCGACCGCATCCTTCTCGGCCGCAACACCACCGGACTGGACGCGCTGAAGTGGATGGATCCGCGCGCAGTGGCCGACCTGGTGCGCAACGAACACCCGCAGATCATCGCCATCGTGATGGCCCACCTGGAAACCGACCAGGCCGCCGACGCGTTGAAGCTGCTGCCCGAGCGCACCCGCGTGGACGTGCTGCTGCGCATCGCCACGCTCGACGGCATCCCGCCGAACGCGCTGAACGAGTTGAACGAAATCATGGAACGCCAGTTCGCCGGCAACCAGAACCTGAAGTCGTCCAACATCGGCGGCGTGCAGGTGGCGGCCAACATCCTCAACTTCATGGACAGCGGGCAGGACCAGGTGATCCTGGGCGAGATCGCGCGCGTGGATGCCTCGCTGAGCGGCCGCATCCAGGAAATGATGTTCGTGTTCGACGACCTGGTGGACCTGGACGACCGCGAAATGCAGCTGGTGCTGCGCGAAGTCAGTGGCGAGCGGCTGGGCCTGGCCCTGCGCGGCGCCGACATCCGGGTGCGCGACAAGATAACCCGCAACATGTCCCAGCGCGCCGCGGAAATCCTGCTGGAGGACATGGAGGCACGCGGCCCGGTGCGCCTGTCCGACGTGGAAGGTGCGCAGCGCGAGATCCTGGCCATCGTCAAGCGCATGGCCGATGAAGGCACGGTTACCCTGGGCGGCAGCGCGGAGGCGATGCTGTGAACAACACCGCCATCCGCTGGAATGCCCCCGACCTGCTGGCCGCCACGCAGCTGCTGCTCGACGAGCAGGCCCTGCATGACGAACCTGAGATCGAACCCGAACCGATCCTGCAGCCGCCCACGCTGGAAGAAATCCAGGCCATCCAGGACGCGGCCGAAAAAGAAGGGTTCGCCCATGGCCATGCCGAAGGCTATGCCCAGGGGCAGGCCGAAGTGCGTCGCGTGGTCGCGCAGATGGAAGGCATCCTGGACAACTTCAGCCGGCCGCTGGTGCGGCTGGAAAACGAGGCCGTCGCCGCGCTGGGCGAACTGGCCGTGCGCATTGCCGGTACCTTGGTGGGCCGTGCGTACCAGACCGATCCGGAACTGCTGGCGCAGCTGGTCGCCGAAGGCGTGGATGCGGTCGGCACCAGCAGCCGTGATGTCGAAGTGCGCCTGCACCCGGATGACATCGCCGCATTGTCGCCCCTGCTCACCCTGTCGCCGCAGCAACGCCTGGTCCCCGACGCAGCGCTGAGTCGCGGCGACCTGCGCGTGCATGCCGAAAGCGTGCGCATCGACGGCACCCTGGAAGCCCGCCTGCGCGGCGCGCTGGACAAGGTGATGCGCCAGGTAGGGGGCCCGACATGAGCACCCTGGACCTGCCGCTGCCGCCGGAATGGACCGGTGCGCGCAACCTGCGCCTGGGCGCACGTCTGGACGCCCTGAATTTCGACACCCTGCATGGACGCGGGCTGATCCGCGAAGGCGTGCTGCGCCGCGCCGTCGGCCTGACCCTGGAAGCGGTCGGCTGCGAGGCCCCGCTCGGTGCCAGCTGCAAAGTTGAAGTGGACGGCGGCTGGGTGGATTCGGAGGTGGTCGGCTTCGCCGGCGAACGCACCTATCTGATGCCCAGCGCCGAACTGCATGGCCTGCTGCCCAACGCCCGCGTGGTGCCCTCGCTGCGGCGCGGAGGCGGCGTGGACGTGGGTGAAGGCCTGCTGGGCCGGGTCATCGACAGCGATGGCGTGCCGCTGGACGGCAAAGGTCCGATCCGTGCCGAAGGCTCGGTCGGGATGGCCGGCGTCTCGATGAATCCGCTTTCGCGCGAACCGATCACCCAGCCGCTGGACGTCGGCGTGCGCGCGATCAACGCGCTGCTGCCGATCGGGCGCGGCCAGCGCGTCGGCCTGTTCGCCGGTTCCGGCGTCGGCAAGTCCACCCTGCTCGGCATGATGACCCGCTTCACCTCGGCTGACGTGATCGTGGTCGGGCTGATCGGCGAGCGCGGTCGCGAAGTCCGTGATTTCGTCGAATCCACACTGGGCGAGGAAGGCCTGCGCCGCGCGGTGGTGGTGGCCGCCCCGGCCGACCGCCCGCCGCTGGCGCGCCTGCACGGCGCCTACCGCGCAACGGCGATTGCCGAGTGGTACCGCGACCAGGGCCTGAATGTCCTGTTGCTGATGGATTCGCTGACCCGTTTCGCCCAGGCGCAGCGTGAAATCGGCTTGTCGGTCGGCGAGCCGCCCACCACCCGCGGCTACCCGCCGTCGGTATTTGCCAAGCTGCCCGCCTTGGTGGAACGCGCCGGCAACGGCGCCAAGGGCCGCGGCTCGATCACCGCGTTCTACACCGTACTGACCGAAGGCGATGACCCGCAGGACCCCATTGCCGATGCGGCGCGCGCCATCCTGGACGGCCACATCCTGCTCTCGCGCCGGGTCGCCGACAGCGGCCTGTATCCGGCCATCGACGTGGAAGCGTCGGTCAGCCGCGTGGTCACCGAGATCGCCGACGAGCCGTGGCGCCTGCGCATCCGCAAGCTGAAGCGGCTGGTATCGGCGTACTCCTCCAACCGCGACCTGATCGCCATCGGTGCTTACCAGCGTGGCAACGACGCGGCCACCGACGAAGCACTGGAGCGCTGGCCGGAGATCGTCGAATTCCTCGGCCAGGACGTGGCCAAGGCCGCCGACCTTCCCCACAGCCAGGCCGCATTGAAGCGCCTGGTGGAACCGGAGAATCCCGCATGATGCAATCCAAGCGCATCGACCCGCTGCTCAAACGCGCGCAGGAAAAGGAAGACACCGTCGCCCGCGACCTGGCCGAGCGCCAGCGCACCCTCGACACCCATCTGTCGCGGCTGGACGAACTGCGCCGGTACGCCGAGGAGTATGCCAACGCACAGATGGCCGCCACCAGCCCGGCGCAGCTGCTTAACCGGCGCGCCTTCCTGGACCGGCTGGACAGCGCGGTCAGCCAGCAGAGCCAGACCGTGGACAGCAACCGCGAAAAGGTGGAAGCCGAGCGCGCGCGCCTGCTGCTGGCCAGCCGTGACAAACAGGTGCTCGAGCAGCTTGCAGCAAGCTATCGCGCGCAGGAGCAGCAGGTCATTGAAAAACGCACCCAGCGCGAGATGGATGATCTCGGCGCCCGCCGCGTACGCCTGTTGCAGGCCGGCGACGGCGAATCCGGCGGCCAGTCATGATGGCATCTCCCCTCGCAAGCGGTGTGGCCGCCGGCGCAGGTAACGGCACGTCCGCACGCACGGCGTCTGCTGGCAGCGAAGCGCCCGACAACGGGTTCGACCGCCTGCTGAAGGGTGGTGAGCGCAGCAAGCCCTCCGCCCCGCCAGCCGCGCAGTCCACCGATGCAGCCCCGCCCCGGAAGGATGCGCAGGCACCTGGCGAGCACGCAGACGCGGCCGTCGCCGACCCTGCCGCCGAGGCAACCCCGGCCAGCCCGGCTGCACCTGCCGACAACGCCGATACCGAAACATCCGACGAGGTGGCCGCCGCGTGGCCCCCGCCCGGACTGGCCGGCCTGCTCCTGTCCGCCGCACCGGTGGCACCGGAAACGGCGCCGACTTCGGCTACCCCAGCGACAAACGGCGCCCCGGCATCGGTTCCCGCCTCGGCATTGCCTGCACTGGCGAACGCCGGCGCGGCCGCCGCCGCGGGCGGCATCGCACTGGTGCCGGACGGCCCTGCAGCGGACGCATTGCCGGCCGACATCGAGGCAGCGCTGGCCGCGCTGAGCGCCGAACCGGGCGAAGCCAACGACGAAGCCGCCCCGGCCCCGCTGCTGCACGCCCCCGGTGCACTGCAAGCCACCCGTTCGGCCGCTGATATCACCCTGGCGCGGGCGCTTGACCCGACCCCCACCCCGGTTTTCGGGCAGGAAGGCTTCGATGAAGCCATCAGCGCACGCGTCGGCTGGCTGGCCGAACAGAAGATCGGCCACGCCCACATCCGCATCAGCCCCGACGACATGGGCACGATCGACGTGCGCCTGCAGATGGACGGCGACAAGGTCCACGCCAGCTTCAGCAGCCCGCACGTCGAGGTGCGCCATGCGCTGGAAAGCAGCCTGCCGCGGCTGCGTGAACTGCTCGGCGAGCAGGGTTTCCAGCTCGCCCATGCCGATGTCGGCCAGCAACAGCAGGGCGATTCCGGCCAGTCCCCGCGTGGCGGCAGCTTCCCCGCCAGCGGCGATGGCGAACCCGGCACGGCCGAGGTGACGCTCTCCAGCGCCCAGTTGATCCGCCAGCGGGGGCTGCTGGACGTACACGCGTGACGGTTTGCCGCCGCCAATAAACCGTCAGGCTTGGTCGCGAACGGCTGAGCCCCTCGTGGTGGGTCGCGACGAGCCTCTCCTGGATTGGGCCGGGCGGTGGGGCTGGTCGGGGGACGGCAAGAGCCGCTCCTGCGGGCCTCGTTTCGCGCCATCCATGGCGCTCAACGCCCCCGCCCAGCCCCACCGCCCGACCCCCTGACAGGTTCCGGTGACGCCACCCTTGGGATGAGAAAAGCGCTGGCGCCCGCGACCGGAAAAACAGCACTTTTCGTTCGAAAAGACTGGATTAAAGTGATGCCTCACGATAAAGTGCGCGGCCGTTTTCCGCTCTACTTCCGCATGCGCGACGACAAAGACCCTGGCACGTTCGAACTGGCGCTTCCGCGCAAGCGGGGCAGGCCGCCGAAATTCGGGTACGCGATGAGCGATGCGCAGCGTGCTGCGCGCTATCGTGCGCGCCGCGCGGGCCAGGCCAACCATGCCGATGTGCGCAAATGCTCGGACATGGTGCTGCTGGACAAGATCCGTGGTGCGATCAGGGGCAAGGATCCGGAGCTGACCGGCTTCCTGGTGCACGTACTGTGGCAGCGTTATCCGCTGCAGCTCAAGTAAGGCGGATACGGCGGGGTGGTGATTGCCACGTGGCTTGTTGATAATGCGGGCTTCATGTTCCACCCGCATTCGCGCCCGGGATGGCTGGCGCGTTAAGTAGAGATGGCTTTCTGATGACCACCGGCAACGACACCGCGCCTGCAGCAGGCTCCCCTTTGTTCTACAGCCGCCCGGTGCCGCTGCAGTCGGATATCCACGGCGACCTGCGCATCCTGCCGGGCAAGCTGGGTTTCGCTGCCAAGACCAATGCGATTCCGTTGATCGTCAACGAATTCTCGTTGGCACTGCACCATTTCCCGATCCTGTTCGCCGGCCCGGAAGCGGTCCCGATGGCCGCCCTCGGCGTGACCGAGGACAACCTGTTCGTCACTGACGGCCAGTGGGAGCCGGACACCTACGTGCCGGCCTATGTGCGCCGCCATCCCTTCATCTTCATCGATACCGACGGCAGCCAGAACTACGTGCTGGGCTTCGACGAGGGCACTGAGCGCATCGTCAAGGGCGGAACCGAAGGCGAGGCGTTGTTCGTGGACGGCAAGCCGAGCGAACTGCTGCAGCAGGCCATGGAATTCTGCGGCCGCTTCACCGCCGACCACAACCATACCCAGGCGTTCTCCAAGGCACTGATCGAGCAGGACCTGCTGGTGATGCGCAACGCCAACGTGCGCCTGCCCAATGGCCGCGAACTGACCCTGCAGGGCTTCAACGTGGTGGACGTGGAGAAGTTCCAGAAGCTGCCCGACGACGTGGTGCTGGCATGGCACCGCAATGGCTGGCTGGGCCTGGTGCACCAGCACCTGATGTCGCTGTCGCGTTTCGGTGATCTGACCCGCAAGCAGGCCCAGCGCGACGCCTGATCGCGTGGTTCGTGGTAGCGCCGAGCCATGCTCGGCGTTCCTGCCACGCTGGTGACGGAGGCTTTCCGCCGAGCATGGCTCGGCGCTACCGTCCATCCGTCTCCGTCTCCGTCTCCGTCTCCGAGATCTGGTAGTGCCGACTTCAGTCGGCACCTGGCGCGATCGCGACAGAGGCTTTCCGCCGAGCATGGCTATGCCGCTCGTCCTGACCGGCACCCTACGGGCCGTCGCTACCGGGCCTTCGGTTTGCGTTTGCGCGTCGCTGCGGTCGCTGCCGGCGTTGGCTGGGGCCGCTGTTCCAGCCATGCCAGCGTGTCGGCGTAGGCAATGAAATGCCGCAGGTATTCCGGTGACAGGGCCTGCATCGCGCCAAGCATGCGATGTACCAGCACGGTCGAATTCAACGGGCCGCCCTCGGCAGGCGTCTGCTCCAGCGCAATACGCAGGCGGCTTTCGGCATGCAGCTGCTGCCAGGCATCGCGCATCGGCTGCAGCGCCGGCAACTGCGGATAGTGCTGCAGCGAGACCGAGCCCGCCTCCAGCTGGCGCACCAGTCCGGCCAGCCCTGTACCGGTGCGCTCATCGCGCATCGTCGGCATCCTTCGCGCCCGGACGCGGCATCGGCGCGATTTCCACGCGGCGGTTGCGCGCCCGTCCGGCTGCATCGGCGTTGGAGCTCACCGGCTGCTCGGCACCGAACGCGGCGGCGAATACGGAAGACGAAGGCAGGCCCTCGGCGATCAAGGTGCGCGTCACGGTCAGCGATCGCTGGGCGGACAGTTCCCAGTTGTCGGCGAACTGCCGGTTGTGCGCGTGCACCGGCTGGTCATCGGTGAAACCGCTGACCATCAGGATGTCCTGGCGTTGCGCCAACCATCCCTTCAACGGGCCGGCCAGGCTGCGCAGCACCTCGCGTCCCTCCGGCTGCAACTGGTCGGAATTCAGCGCGAACAGGACATTGCCGCTGATGCCGATGCGGCCATCCACCAGCGTGACCCGGCCGCCCGCCAGCGGTCCGGCCAAGGCCTGTTCCAGTGTCTGCTCGGCGGCCTGGCGCTGCCTGGTTTCCGCATCCAGTCGCCCGCTCAGCTCCAGCTGCATGGCCACCACGCCCACCAAGATCAGCACGAAAGCGCCCAGCAGCACCGACATCAGGTCACCGAACGCGGCCCAGATGGGCGTGCCGCTGTCGCCATCCAGTTCGTCGTGACCGCTCATGCGTTCCCTGCCGACGTGCGGCCATTACCGAGCTGGCGCAGCTCTTCGGTGATCTGCTTCTGCGACAGCAGGCTCAGGTCCACCACTTCGCGCGCCTGCGCCACGTAGTAGGCCAGTTGCTCATCGCTGCGTGCCAGCGAAGCGTCGAGGGCGCCGGCCAGCTGTTCCAGATGGGTTGACAGGCTGCTGCTGGTCGCGGTGAACGCGGTCACTGCGCCTTCCAGTCCGGCGGCCAGTTCGCGGCTGCCGGTGGCCGCATCGGCAACGCTGCCCACCAGCTCCTGCAGGGTGCCCGCCTGGGCGTCAACCTGTTCGGCGAAGCGCTCGCCGGTGTGCTGCATCAGCCCCGCGGCGTTTTCGATCAGCTGGTCCACTGCGGTCCGCTGTGCACTGGACGTGGCCTGGATCGACTCCATCAAGCTGCCGACCGTACCCAGCAACTGGGCGCGCTCTTCAAGCATTGATGTATCGCGCACCAGGCTGTCGGACAGGCGCTGGCGGAGCTCGGCGACCACTTCGGCGGCGGCGCGTGGCGCTTCGCTGGCGACATCCAGCAGGCGGGCGATTTCGGCGATGGTGGCGGCGGACTGTCGGCGCGCCTCTTCGCCGATGCTGCTGGCGGTCTGCTGCAGCGTTTCGCTGATGTGCTGCTGCTGTGCGGTGGCCCGTTCGCTGTGCGTGGCCCACTGCGCACCGGCCTGTTCGGCCAGCGCGGTGAAGGCCTGCGACCACTGCTGCAGGCGCGCCTGGTCGTCTTGTCCGCTTCGCTCCAGCAAGGCGTGGTGCGTGTTCTGCAGCTGGGTCACCAGCTCGTGCGCATGGGCTTGCTGCGCCTCCAGTGCCGCCGCCCGCGCCAGCGCGTCGCGTTCGCTCGCCGCGCTGGCCGCGGCCTGCTGCTGCTCCGCCAGCGTGGTCCAGTGGGCGCCCAGCTGCTCGACCTGCCCGCGCAGGCGGCCATCGAGTTCGCCCAGCAGTCGATCAGTGCCGTCCTGCTGGCTGGCGATGACGTTGGACAGCGCGCTGCCAAGTGCGGTGACAAGCGCGGCATTGGCCGCCTGCTGCGCGTCGAGCGCTCCGTCGAACTGCGCGCGCAGGTCGCTGGATACCACCTGCGTCGATGCCTGCAGCGCATCAAGCTGGCGCTGCACCGCGTCGGTCACGCTGGCCTGGGTGCGCGCGGCGGTAGCCTCGATGTTTCCCAGTGCATCACGCAGCAGCGGTTGCAGCGTGGTGCCGATGGCTTCACTTCCGGTGTGCACGCCGCGCTGCAGGGACTGCTCCAGTTGCGCGGCCAGGCGCTCCTGCGCGGCGTCATGCCGGGCGATGAATGCCTCCTGGCGTGCCTCCAGCTGTGCATGGCTGGCCGCAGCTGCCTGCTGCACGCCGTCCACCATCTGCTGCAACTGCTGCACCAGGGCGGGCAGTACGGCCGCCTGGGCCTGCATCAGGCGCAGGCCTTCCGAACGCTGCCATGCCGGGCCATGCACCGACAGGTCCGTGCGGATGTGCTGGTCAAGCACCTGCACGGCGGCCAGGCGCTCACGCCGCAGCAAGGCCGATAGCAGGCCGAGCATGGCCGATGCCGCGACACCGGCGATGGAGGTGCCGAACGCTACGGCCAGTCCTTCCACCGGCGATGCCAGCGAGCCGCGGATGGCCTGCAGGTCGGTCGCGCTCTGCAGGGCCATGCCGGTGCCGCGCAGCGTCGCCATCATGCCCAGCAGCGTCCCGAGCATGCCCAACAGTACCAGCAGGCCGACCAGATACGGGGTGAGCGCGGGGCCGGGCAGGGCGGTCCGGTTGCCTTCCACGCGCAGCCGCACTGGCCCGCGCAGGGGAGATGGCACCCGCTTCAGCCAGTCATCCAGGTCTTCCCGGTCATCCCCGTTGCGGGTGGCGCCAAGCAGTGCGTCGGTCGCGCGGCGGAACTGCAGCAGCTCCCACCCGCCAACGCAGTAGCACGCGGCGATGAGCAGTGCGACGGCGGCGCCGAGCGTGTTGTGGCCGATGTAGCCGATCCCGATCCAGACGGCAGCGGCAAGTCCGAGGAGGAAAACGATCAGGTGCAGTACGTTACGCAGCATGGGGCGGTGCTCGGTGCGGATGGACGGCGGCGGACAGCCCGTCGATCGGGTGGAAACGGAGGTCGAGTTCGGCCAGCAGCAGGTCGCGCACGGTATCGCGCAGCGCGGGCGGCCAGGACGGCTCGGGCAGGGAGTCGGGCATCACGGCAGGCGATGTGGCGTCCGGGTTCGCGGAAGTGGCATCTGCGGTCGCGATGGCGGGCAGGCAGCCGGCCAGGTGGGCGGGCAGGCGGCTGAGCAGCCGGTACTCCCGCGGGGCCAGCACCTGCTCCATCACGGCATCGATCTCGGCCAGGCGTGCGCCTTGCTCGCCGGTCCGCGCCAGCACGTCGCGCAGGCGACCGCGAAGGCGGCCGGTGCTGGTCAGTTGGGCGCGCTGGAGCGCGGCGTGCCGCCGCTCGAGTTCGGCCGGCCCCATCGGCTGCAGCAGGGCGGTCACCAGCGCGTGGATGGCCTCGGCGTGGGCGCTGCGCGAACGCGCGCATTCTTCGACAAGGCGGTCAGCGTCGGTGTCCACCGGCGGCTCCGGGAGATCAGGAAGGCTGCCATCCAGCGCCCGTGCGAGGGCGACGGCGCGGTTCCAGTCGACCCAGCCGCCCAGCGCCGCAGGCAGCGCGGGGCTGTCTGGTGTACCGGAATGATGATCAAGCCGCTGCAGTGCGCGGATCAGGGGCGGCCCGGCAACGGGCGGCCGAGGTGACGGTTTCGCCATTGTCAGGAGGCCAAAAGACGCGATTTTACACGCTTGCCGGCGCGGCTGCCTGCGCCGGACCGCCATCCGCCACGTGAACGGCCGTTGCTTCACTCGACATAACTGTACAGGACGTCCGGTATAGTTACGTCCATCCCGCAAGCGTGCCTATCGTCATGTCGTTGACTGCCCCCGCTCCTTCCACGTCCGCATTGTCTCCCGCACGCCGCTGGAGCCTGCTGTTCACCGTAGCGGCCGGCCTGTTGCTGGTCACCTTGGACAATTCGGTGCTGTACACCGCGCTGCCGACGCTGGCCAGCGAGCTGCATGCCAGCGACAGCCAGCAGCTGTGGATCATCAATGCCTATCCGCTGGTGATGGCCGGCCTGCTGCTGGGCGCTGGCACCCTGGGCGATCGCATCGGTCATCGGCGGATGTTCCTTGTGGGATTATCTGCGTTCGGCGCGGCGTCACTGGCGGCGGCGTTCTCGCAGTCCGCTGGCCAGTTGATCGGCGCGCGCGCCGCACTGGCGGTTGGTGCCGCCGCGATGATGCCTGCGACCCTCGCACTGATCGGGCTGACCTTCCATGAAGAACGGGAGCGCAACATCGCCATCGCCATCTGGGGTTCAGTGGCGATCATCGGCGCCGCGCTGGGCCCGATCATCGGCGGACTCCTGCTGGCGCGTTTCTGGTGGGGATCCGTTTTCCTGGTCAACGTGCCGGTGGTGGTGCTGGCCTTCATCGCCACGTTCGCACTGGCGCCGAAGGGCGTGCCTGACGGCAGCCGTCGCTGGGATTTCGTCTCTTCCCTGCTCGCACTGGCGGCATTGTCCGGGCTGGTGCTGGGGATCAAATCGGTGATTGCCGCGCCGCCGGCGTGGGTCACGGCCGCCATCGCGGCCAGCGTGGCCTCGATCGCTGCCGCCGCCTTCGTGCGCCGCCAGCGCGTGCTGCCGTATCCGCTGCTGGACGTTGCCATCTTCCGTAATCCGGCCTTCCTCTCCGGCACGCTGGCGGCGGTGTTCACCTTGTTCGCGCTCGCCGGACTGCAGCTGGTGACCACCCAGCGCTTCCAGCTGATCGCCGGATTCACCCCGCTCCAGGCGGGCCTGCTGGTCTCGGTGGCGGCGGTGGGCAGCCTGCCGAGCGCGCTGTTCGGCGGGATGTTCCTGCATCGGGTCGGCCTGCGACCATTGATCAGTGGCGGCTTGGCGTGTGGCGCCTTGGGCGTGGCGGTGGTCGCATTGGGATTCGCCCACGGACTGGGATGGGCCATCGCCGGCATGGCAGTCACCGGGGTGGGGATGGGTGCGACGATTTCCGTGGCGTCCACGGCCATCATCGGCAATGCGCCGGCCGACCGCGCCGGCATGGCCTCATCGGTGGAAGAGGTGGCCTACGAATTCGGCGGGCTGCTGGCCGTGGCGGTCCTGGGCAGCCTGGCGGCGGCGTTGTACAGCGCCTTCCTGCCCGCCGACGCTGCGTTGCCGGCGGCGGCACGCGATGGCATCGGCCAGGCGCTGCAGGCTGTGGGGACCCCCGCGCCGCAGTGGCTGGATGCGGTACATGCCGCGTATGACCGGGCGTACCGGTGGGTGCTGGCGGTCATTTCGGTGGCGCTGACCATCGGCGCGATGCTCACCGCGTTGCTGCTCCGCGGCGGGCCCGGTGGCCGCGAAGCCGCACCGGTTGCCGTACATTGAACGCATGAGAACGAGCAATAGAACCCGGATCCTCGATGCGGCCGTGCGGGTGATCAACCGCGATGGCGTACGTGCGGTGACGTTCGAATCGGTGTCCACCGAATCCGGACTGACCCGCGGCGGACTGCTGTATCACTTCCCTTCGCGTGAAGCGCTGCTGCGGGCTATCGACGAGCATCTTGTGCAGCGCTGGGAGGCTTCGATGCAGCAGCTGCTCGCGGTGCCAGCGAGCGAATCGAGCGCGATTGAACGGCACGCGGCCTACCTGCGGGTTTCGGCACAGAGCGCTACCCGCGCCGAGCTGATCTTCATGCTTGAATCGGTCGAGCCGGATACCGACGTGGCGCCCTGGAGCGAGGCCATGGCGCGCTGGGCGCCCGCGCCGCCACGGCCCGGCGAGACCGATCCGGCGGCTTGGGACAACTTCATTGCGCGGCTGGCCGCGGACGGCCTGTGGGTGTACGAGGGAATGTACAACGGCAAGATCGCCGAGGACGTGCGCGCCGGAGTCGTGCAGCGCTTGCTGGCGATGCTGCAGCCGGTGACGGCCGGGCCGGTCAGGTGACGATGCGCTCCACCAGCCCTGCTTCGCCTGGCTTCAGTGAATCAGCGTCAGGGAAGTCGAACAGGGTGAACATGTCGATGACCAGCAGGGCAGGCTGAGACGGACGCATCGGTTCGGTCCTCGCAGCCGCTCAATCGCCGGTCTGGCAGTGCGGAGCAGCCAGTGGCTTGGATTGGGGTGAGTCTTTCTGGCGCAGGAAGATGGTCAGGATCACCAGCGACAGCACGGCAAGGAACTCACTCTGCCAGTTCTGGAAGGACTCGAACCAGAAACTGCTGCTCGCCAGATGCTCCCAGCACGTAGGCGGCGGCAGGCCGCGCGCCAGCTGGTCGTCCACCTCGGCGCGCCAGCTGCCGGCCAAGTGCAGCAGGAAGCTCATCAGGAACAACAGCATGAACGCGATGGCCAGTGAGTGGCCATACAAAGTCTTCCACAGCCCGCCCTTGCGCACTGCCCACGGCGTGCGACCGGGCTCGATACGCTCGTGTTCCTCTGCATGGGAAAGCGGCCTCGACTCCGCCGACCCCTTCTGCCGCAGGCTTACCGTCAACAGGACGTACATGCCCATCTGCAGGAATTCGCTTTCCCAGTTCTCGAAGGTAGCGCTGATGAAATGACCGCTGTGGAGATAGCCCCAGAGGTTCAGCGCAGGGCGGTGGAGCTCGGCGAGCTCCTGGTTATGGTTCAGGAAGCCAGCCCATACCTGCCCTCCCAGGAAGCACAGCAGGAGAGCGAACAATACGATGGACAGGCCGTTTCGTTTCCACATGCCAATGCACCCGGTCTGGTTGATCTCACCATTGGCCACGTGCCCACCTCGACACGTGGCCAGCTCGACAGGAGGGCGGCACCGCGGTGCCGCCCCAGGTCAGGGCTCTGGATCGGGGGTCTTGCCCCAGCTGCCGGCCTGGCCGAAGTTCGGCTGCGTGCTGCCATCGCGCTCGGCCTTGCCGTCGGGCTCTCCTTCGCCGAGCTTGCCGCCCTTGCCATGGCCGCGCTGGTTGTATCCGGCGTTCTCGGTGGCGCGCTTGTCGTCGGCAGAAGGCTCTGCCTGCCCAGCGGGTTCGTGTGCCGGATCATGATCGGGTTGCATGGTGGTCTCCTGGCAGGCGGTCGGGTCTCAGGCGGCTGCAGCCTCGGCATTGCCGCCGGACTTGGCCAGCATCGTCAACTTCTCATCCGTGGCCTTTTCTTCCTCCAGCGTCTCCAGCAGCAGCGGCAGGGCATCCTTGTAGCCGAGCTGCTTGGCCAGCGCGGCGATCGTGCCGTAAGAGGCAATCTCGTAGTGCTCGACCTTCTGCGCGCCACCGATCAGGGCAGCGTCACGCACCGGGCCTTTCTCGATGCTGTCGATCACTTCCTTGCCTTCTTCCACCAGGCCCTCCATCGCGGCGCACTTGATGCGCTTCAGGCGGATGCCCAGCACCTCCACCACCTGGTCCAAGCGCTCGATCTGGCCCTGCGTTTCTTCCAGGTGGGTCTCGAACGCGGCGGCAAGATCGGGGTTGGTGGCGGCGCGTGCCAGGCGCGGCAGCGCTTTGGTCAACTGCTTTTCGGCGCTGTAGATGTCCGACAGTTCGTGGATGAAAAGGTCTTCAGCGGTTTTGATAGCCATCGAAAGCTCCGTGTTGGATTGGGTGGACAGAGATTCCGAGCCTAGGCATGCAGGTGTATGCGGGTCGTCATGCGAGCGCGAAGAGGATCGTGAGGACTGTGTGCGTGCCGCGTTTTCTTCACTTCGGGCAACGGATTTTTGTTTCCGGGTTCACGCAGCGCTCGCGTCCAGGCGACTGCAGCGGAACGATGCTCGAAGAAACTCAGCTTCCGACGGAGATCGACATGAGTGACGACAAGCAGCAGACCGGCAGCCCCGACCGCGATCGGATCAACGTCAACGAGGACTACGAGGTCCAGTACTGGACCCGGACGCTGGGCGTCAGCCGCGAAGCGCTCGAGGCGGCCGTCAAGGCGGTGGGACCGACCGCCGAGGCCGTGCGCGCGCACCTGCGTCGCTAGGCCGTCCCGGCATGTCGCTGAGCGAGTACCAGCGCAAGCGGAGCTTCGGCCGGACCCGGGAGCCGGAGCCGGGCAAGAAAGTGCCGGCCGGCCAGCGGGCCATCTTCGTCGTCCAACTGCACCATGCCAGCAGGCGCCACTATGACTTCCGCTTGCAGATCGGCGGCGTGTTGAAGAGCTGGGCGGTGCCGAAGGGACCCAGCTACGATCCGCGCGTGAAGCGGATGGCGGTGGAAGTGGAGGACCACCCGGTTGACTACGCCGGGTTCGAAGGAGAGATACCCAAGGGCGAGTACGGAGGCGGGCACGTGGCGCAGTTCGACCACGGCGTGTGGTCGACCCGCGGCGACCCGGAGGCGCAGCTGGCGAAGGGCCACCTGCGATTCGAACTGTTCGGCACCAAGCTCAAGGGCGGATGGCATCTGGTGCGCTCCGGCAAGCCGGCGCGGCAGCCACAGTGGCTGCTGTTCAAGGAGGACGATGCCTATGCCGGCGATGTCGAGGCGGACGACCTGCTGGTCGACGTAACGACGGCACCTGCGGCGGACCTCAAGCGCGCCGGTAGTGGCAAGTCCGTCAAGCGTCGGCTGACGTCGGTACCGGTGAGCGCGCGGTCGCGCCGGGGTGGGTGGTCTGGAAAGGCGCTGCGACTGACCGGGGCGCGCAAGGCCGAGGCGCCGGAAGGGCCGTTCCAGCCACAGTTGGCCAAGCTTGGCGATCATCCGCCAGCCGGAGACCAGTGGGTCCACGAAATCAAATGGGATGGCTACCGGATACTGGCTACCGTGGCCGATGGCCAGGTGCGGCTGTGGTCGCGCAATGGGTTGGACTGGACCGGGAAGTTGCCCGAGATCCGCGAGGCGGTGGCCGCGCTCGGGATGAAGTCGGCGGCGCTGGATGGTGAGCTGATCGCGGGCGGCGGCACCAAGGAGGACTTCAACCTGCTGCAGGCCACGCTGTCCGGCGAACGCCAAGGTGCGCTGTCCTATGTGCTGTTCGACCTGCTGCACCTGGACGGCGTGGATGTCACCGATGCGCCGCTTCTGCAGCGCAAGGCGTTGCTGCAGGAACTGCTGGCCGATCCACCGCCGCACCTGGCGCTGAGTTCGCACATCGCCGGCGACGGTGACGCGGCATATCGCCTGGCCGGCGAGCAGCACTTCGAAGGCATCATTTCCAAGCGCGCCGACCGCGGCTACCAGGCAGGACGTAGCGAGGACTGGCGCAAGACCAAACAGCTGGCCAGCGACGAGTTTGCCGTGGTGGGCTACATGGCGCCAAAGGGGAGCCGGACCGGATTTGGTTCGCTGCTGCTGGCGAGGCCTGACGCACGCCATGGCTGGTTGTACGCCGGTCGGGTGGGCTCGGGCTTCACCGACAGCCAGATCACCGAGCTCAGCGCGATGATGGGGCAGGGGGGGGGCAAGCAGCCAACCGCGTACGTACCGACCACCGAGACCGATTTGCGCGGGGCCACGTGGTTTCCGCCACGCTTCGTGGTGGAGGTGTTCTATCGCGGGATCGGCGGCCAGCAACTGCTGCGCCAGGCATCGCTGAAGGCGGTGAGGCCGGACAAGAACGTTTACGACCTCGCCAGCAGCGACCGTGGCCAAGGCACTGCCGCGGCCACGGCGCGACCTTCGCGGCGGCCGGCCAGCGCGTCCCGCGCCGCTGAAAGCAAAGGTCCTACGGTGGTGGCAGCACGTGCGCCGCCGACGCTGTCCAGCCCGACCAAGGTGATCTTCCCGGATATCCAGGCGACCAAGCAGGAGGTCTGGGACTACTACACCGCCGTGATGGACCACCTGCTGCCGGAAATCATCGGGCGGCCGTTGTCGATCATCCGCTGCCCCTCGGGAACCGCGAGGCCGTGTTTCTTCCAGAAGCACCACACGGCCGGCCTGGAGCGCGTGGGCTCGGTGCGGCTGAAGGAGGACACCGGCGTCAATGCGCACTACCTGGTGGTGGAAGATGCGGCCAGCGTGTTGGAGCTGGTGCAGTTCAACGCGCTGGAGTTCCATCCGTGGGGCAGCCATGCTGCCTCGCCCGATCGGGCCGATCGCGTGGTGTTCGACCTCGACCCGGGCCCGGAGGTGCCTTTTACGGAGGTCAAGAAGGCGGCCACCGACATCCGCAGGCTGCTGCAGCAGCTGGAGCTGGAATCCTTCCTGCGGGTGTCCGGCGGCAAGGGGTTGCACGTGGTGGTGCCGTTGCACCCGGGCTGCGATTGGGACCTCACCAAGCGCTTCGCGCACGGGTTCGCCGACGCGCTTGCCCGATCCGAGCCCGATCGTTTCCTGGCCACCTCAAGCAAACGCCTGCGCAACAGGCGGATCTTCGTGGACTATCTCCGCAACGGACGTGGTGCGACAGCGGTCGCGTCCTATTCGTTGCGCGGCCGGCCGGGTGCGCCGGTGGCATTGCCCATCGCCTGGAACGAGCTGTCCAGGTTGAAGCGCGCCGACAGTTTCACCCTCCGCGATGTACCTGCCCGGCTGAAACGACGTCGCAAGGATCCATGGGCTGGCATCGACACGCTCCAGCAGAACCTTTCCCGGTGGGCCCAGGACGACTGACCGCACCTGCCCGCCCTTCCATCACGCACGAGGGTTATTCCATGCGCATTGCCTTCCTCAACACTACTGCCGTGCTCGCGCTGGCCGCCTGCGGCGGGGGCACCACCTCGTCCAGTGTGCAGGCGCCCGGGGCGGAGGCGGCGCCCGCCACCAAGGCACTGGACGCGGGTGCGGCGCTGCTGCAGGACCGCCCGCCGATCGAAGCGATCAACGCCTACCTCGACGGTTTTCATTTCTACAATGGGCACCCGGCAGGGCAGATGGAAGCGCACCATTACTGCAGCATCCTCAACGAGGACGTCATCCAGTGCACCATCTACGATGGCAATGTCCGCGACGCCAAGCTGATGGGCGTGGAGTACATCATCAGCGGGGCGTTGTTCGGCAGCCTGCCCGAGCCGGAGAAGAAACTCTGGCACAGCCACGTGCACGAAGTGAAATCGGGACAGCTGGTGGCGCCCGGCATCCCCGCGCCGGCCGAACATGCGCTGATGGAGAAACTGGTAGGCACCTATGGCAAGACGTGGCACACCTGGCATACCGACCTGGACAAGGACCTGCCGCGGGGCATGCCCCAGCTGATGATGGGGTTCACCGCTGACGGCCAGATCGACCAGGCCATGCTGGCGGCGCGTGATCAGCGGATCGGCATCGACAGCGGAGAGCGCAGGGCGGCGCGCGCCGATATTCCATCGCCGCCGATCGATCCGGGTGCCGATGCCTGGCAGCGCGGCCAGGTCATCCAGATCGAAGACCCTTCCGGCAACCGCCACGCCCCGCACGCCGCACCCTCCGGCCAACCGGTGCCGCGGCCAGCGGACGCGCACTAGTTTCAGGCCATCCGGGTCGAGGGTGAGGGTGAACGCCCCCCGGCGCGCCATGTTGCTGCGCGGCGCGCACGGTGTGGGCTTGGTCGATCAGCGTCCGGTGGCGGGGGTGCCAGCCAGGCGCTCGGCCTGGGCCAGGTGATCGGCCACGTGGCCACGCGTCTGCTGCAGGAACGCGCGCACCTGGGCATCGGTTGCTGCAGGCAGGAGGCTGTCATCCAGCGTCTGCAGCGCCTTGCGATGGTCCTTCACCATGGCCTGCAGGTAAGCACTGTCGAACGCGGCTCCCTGGTGCCTGGCCAATGCGGCGGCTTCAGCCTTTGCCTCGGTGGTCCTGGCCTGCGCCGGTGCGCTGCTGCGGTCGGGCTTCCAGGCTGCCAGCATCTTTTCGTTTTCCGTGTGCGCGCGGATCATGGTCTGCGCATACTGGCGGGCAGGTTCGGTCCGGGCCCACGACAGAGCAAGCTGCCCGGCGTTGATTTCCGCCTGGTTGATTGCCGAAAGCACCCCCAGGGCCTGCTGCTGGCGCAGTTCGCCAGACGGGGCGTTGGCGGTGGACGCAGCGCTGCTCGATGGGGCGGGGGCTGCGCTGGTCTGTGCATTGGAGGCGCCGCTGGCGATGAGGCCCAGGGCGACGACGGCGGCATGAAGGGGAGTGGCGAAGGACATGGCGCGGATCTCATGGATGAGGAAGCTCGATGCTGCCGCCTGCGCTGGCAACGCGGTGAGAAGCAACTGTGTGTGGATGGCGCGCAGGTGTAGACGCACAGGTCACGCGCGCTTGACGGCTTCCCGATGGTTCAGGATGAGTGACGAAAATCGCTGCTGTGTTGCCGTCGCCGCGACGCTGGAAGCAGGAAAGCAAGCCGCCGCGCCGAGGGCGGGTGGTTCCGGAGTGCCGGGCCCGCCGGGGAGGCGCCGCCTTGACCTTCCCACGGTGGGAATCCCCAGACTGTCCCCCAACGTGAGCTTTCGAGGTATACGCCATGGCTTCGGCCGTTCTTCCAGACGCTTCCGGGCGAGGCGATCCGTCCAACGGGGCACTGAGCGTGCCGATCACGGGAATGACCTGCGCATCGTGCGCCGCACGCGTCGAGCGCGCGCTCAACGCGGTTCCCGGCGTGAGGACAGCAGTGGTCAACCTGGCTACCGAACGTGCGCAGGTCACGTTCAACGGCGTGCCCGACCCGCAGGCAGTGGCTGATGCGGTGGTCAAGGCAGGCTATGCGCTGGCGGAAGAAAGCAGCGCGCTGACGATCCACGGCATGACCTGCGCCTCCTGCGTGGGGCGGGTGGAGAAAGCCCTGCGACAGCTGCCCGGCGTGGTCCAGGCCGATGTGAACCTGGCCACCGAACGCGTCCAGGTGCGCCACCGTGCCGGGGTGGTCAGCCTCGGCCAGCTCGCCGGTGCCATCGAAAAAGCGGGCTATCGCGCGCATCCGGTGATGGATGCGCATGCCGGGGCGGAAGACCAGCAGGCCGCGCGCCGCGAGACCGAAGCGGCTGGCCTGCGTCGTTCACTGTGGCTTGCCGCGGTCCTCGGTCTGCCGGTCTTCGTGCTTGAGATGGGCTCGCACCTGGTGCCATCCGTGCATCACTGGGTAATGCATACGCTCGGCCAGCAGACCAGCTGGTACCTGCAGTTCGCATTGGCCACGCTGGTCCTGCTCGGGCCGGGGCTGCGCTTCTTCCGCGCGGGCGTGCCGGCGCTGCTGCGCGGCGGGCCGGACATGAACTCGCTGGTGTCGCTCGGTACCTCTGCAGCCTATGCCTACTCGGTGGTCGCAACGTTCGCCCCGCAGGTGCTTCCCCCCGGCACCGCGAACGTCTACTTCGAAGCTGCCGTGGTGATCGTTACGCTGATCCTGCTGGGCCGCACGCTGGAGGCGCGCGCCAAGGGACGCACTTCGCAGGCGATCAAGCGACTGATCGGACTGCAGCCGCGGACCGCGCGGATAGAGCGCGGCGGCGCCAGCGTGGAAATACCGCTGGACCAGGTGGCGGCCGGCGACGTGGTGTCGGTCCGCCCGGGTGAAAAGGTACCAGTGGACGGGGAGGTCGTCGAAGGCGCTTCCTGGGTGGACGAAAGCATGATCACCGGGGAGCCGGCGCCTGTATCCAAGGGCGTAGGTGCCGGGGTAGTGGGTGGCACCCTGAACCGGACCGGCGCGTTCCGCTTCCGCGTCACCCGGGTGGGCGCGGACACGGTGCTGGCGCAGATCATCCGCCTGGTCGAGCAGGCGCAGGGCTCCAAGCTGCCGATCCAGGCGCTGGTGGACAAGGTGACGCTGTGGTTCGTGCCTGCGGTGATGGCTGCGGCGGCGCTGACGTTCGTGGCGTGGCTGGTGTTCGGGCCTTCGCCAACGCTGACCTTCGCACTGGTCAACGCGGTGGCCGTGCTGATCATCGCCTGCCCGTGTGCGATGGGGCTGGCCACGCCGACGTCGATCATGGTGGGTACCGGCCGCGCGGCTGAACTCGGCGTACTGTTCCGGAAAGGCGAGGCACTGCAGGCCCTGCGCGATGTCAGCGTCGTGGCACTGGACAAGACCGGAACGCTGACCAAGGGCCACCCTGAACTGACCGATCTGGTGCCGGCCGCAGGCTTCGATCATGACCGGGTGCTGGCGCTGGTCGCGGCCGTGGAGTCCCGCTCGGAGCATCCGATCGCCGAGGCCATCGTGGCCGCTGCCACCCGGTACGGGCTTGCTGTCGGGGCGGCCGAAGGCTTCGATGCGACCCCGGGCTTCGGGGTCACCGCCACCGTTGACGGTCAGCAGGTGGCCGTCGGCGCGGACCGTTTCATGGCCCGGCTGGGCCTGGATGCCAGCGTGTTCCTGCCGGTTGCGCAGCGGCTGGGAGCGGAGGGCAAGAGTCCTTTGTATGCCGCGATCGACGGTCGCCTGGCGGCGATCATCGCGGTAGCCGACCCGATCCGGGACACCACCCCGGAGGCGATCAAGGCGCTGCATGCGCTCGGGCTGCGCGTGGCGATGATCACCGGCGACAATGCCGCTACCGCAGCGGCGATCGCTCGCCAGCTTGGCATCGACGACGTGGCGGCCGAAGTGCTGCCCGATGGCAAGGTGGCCGCTCTGAAGCGGTTCCGCGCCGACGGCGCACGGGTCGCCTTCGTGGGTGATGGCATCAACGATGCGCCGGCGCTGGCTGAAGCAGACGTCGGCCTGGCAATCGGCACGGGGACCGATGTGGCGATAGAGGCCGCCGACGTGGTGCTGATGGCCGGTGACCTGCGCGGGGTGGTCAACGCCATCGCACTGAGCCGGTCCACGCTGCGCAACATCAAGCAGAACCTGTTCTGGGCCTTCGCCTACAACGCCGTGCTGATCCCGGTCGCGGCCGGCGTCCTGTATCCCTTCAACGGCACGTTGATGTCACCGGTTTTCGCCGCTGCGGCGATGGCCCTTTCAAGCATCTTCGTGTTGGTGAACGCGCTGCGGCTCAAGCGCTTCCGCGCACCGCTCGCGCGTGCTCCATACTGACCGCACAGCGGGCAAGGAAACCAGCGTGAACATTGGACAAGCAGCGAAAACCTCCGGCGTGTCGGCCAAGATGATCCGTTACTACGAAGGCATCGGCCTGATCCCGCCCGCTGCCCGGTCGGAGGCCGGCTATCGCTGCTACACCCAGCAGGACGCCCACACCCTCCGCTTCATCCGCCGCTCGCGCGACCTTGGCTTCACGGTGGAACAGATCGCCGAGCTGCTGCTGCTGTGGCGTGACGGCGAACGTGCCAGCGCGGATGTGAAGCGGGTCGCTTTGGCGCACGTTGCCGAACTGGAAGACAGGATCAGCGGACTGCAGGCCATGGCGCGCACGCTGCGTGATCTTGCCAGCAGCTGCCACGGCAACGATCGCCCCGACTGCCCGATCATCGAAGAGCTCGCAGAGCCCGTCGGTGCCGGGAAAGACAGCGCCCCGGGAGCCTCCCCGCGCAGGACGCCGCGCTTCGGCACGGATACGCCGGCTTCGCCGCGTGCGCGCAGGAGCCTGCCGCGCAACGGTTGACCGAAGGACGTTCGGCAGCATCCGCGACGACATGAACGCACGCCAAGGACGATGCTATTTCCTCGAAGAAGCAGGTTGACCTTGCCACGTTGGCAACGCGGAAAGTAGTCGGCGTGCCAACCCACCAGGAGATGACCATGCTTCAGTTCCACATTCCCCAGATGACGTGCGGTTCCTGCGCCAAGCCGGTGAGGGCCGCCTTGCTGGGTGCCGACCCTTCGGCCGGAATCCAGATCGACATGGCAGCGCGGACGGTGAGCGTGGACACGGTGCTGGAGCCAGCCGTGTTCCTCGCCGCACTTGCCGAAGCGGGATACCCGCCCCTTTCCCGGCCTGCCGGCTGATCCTCGTCCAAGGAGACGTGCCCATGTGCACCCGACAACTGCTCACCCTCGGCGTTGCCGTCGTGTTTCCAACAGCGGCAGCCCTTTCCCCGGCCTCCGCTGCGGGAAGCAAAGGAACCGTGGCACTTCCGGGCGCTGCGGAGAAGGCAACCGCCGAGCTCGACCGGCAGGACTTCGCACGCAGCACATGCAACGTGCACCCGGAATAGACGAGCCGAGGCGCAGGGTGGTTGGCAGACGCCCTAGCCGGACCTGCCATGAGCGATTTCCCTGCATCCCGGACGGCCACGCCGCCGCCCCCCGCCACGCACGCTTCCCCCCTCTATCCGCTGCGCCTGACCATCAACGGCGAGGCGTATACGCTTGAGGTCGAATCCACGGTCAGCCTGCTGGACCTGCTGCGTGACCGCCTGCAGCTGACCGGCACCAAGAAGGGTTGTGACCACGGCCAATGCGGCGCGTGCACGGTGCTGCTCGACGGGCGCCGCATCAATAGTTGCCTGACCCTGGCGGTCATGCAGCAGGACGCTGACATCACCACCGTTGAAGGGCTGGCGGACGGCGACTCCCTGCATCCCCTGCAACAGGCCTTCATCGCCAACGATGCCCTGCAATGTGGCTACTGCACGCCCGGCCAGCTGTGTTCGGCGCAAGGTTTGATCAATGAGGGTCAAGCCTGCACCCGTGATCAGGTACGTGAACTGATGAGTGGCAACATCTGTCGCTGCGGGGCTTACCCGCAGATCACCGATGCGGTCATGACGGTTCTTGAAGAAATTCAAGGCCCGCCGGATATACCCGAGCCGTCCCCCGCGCACTGGACACCCGGCACGGTGCCCGCATGATTCCCCCCGCCTACGAACGCGCCGCGTCGCTGCAGCAGGCCTTGCAGCAGCTTGCCAGCGCCCCCGCGCGCCCCGTCCAGCCCATTGCCGGCGGCACCAACCTGCTCGACCTGATGAAGCTGCAGGTGATGCAGCCCCGCGTTTTGTTGGATGTCAACGCGCTGCCGCTGGATGCCATCACCGCCACCGAAGAGGGCGGTCTGCAGCTCGGCGCCACCGCCCGCAATGCCGATACCGCCTACCACCCGCTGGTGGAACGTGACTATCCCTTGCTTTCGGCAGCCATCCTGGCGGCAGCCTCACCACAGATCCGCAACATGGCCAGCAACGGCGGCAACTTGCTGCAGCGCACGCGCTGCACCTATTTCTACGACCGTGCGACGCCCTGCAACAAGCGCGAGCCCGGCAGCGGCTGTTCGGCCGTGGGTGGGCTGACGAAATACCACGCGATCCTCGGCGCCAGCGAACACTGCATCGCCACGCACCCTTCGGACATGTGCGTCGCGCTGGCCGCGCTGGATGCCACGGTGCACGTCGCCAGTCTGCGCGGCACCCGCGAAATCCCCTTCGGCGAGTTCCATCGCCTGCCGGGCGACCAGCCCGAACAGGACAGCACACTGGCGGCAGACGAGCTGATCACCCATCTGACGCTTCCGCCAGCCGGGCGGTTCGCTGCGCATAGTGCCTACCTGAAGATCCGCGAGCGCCTGTCCTACGCGTTCGCGCTGGTTTCGGTCGCCGCCGCGCTGGAAATCGGGCCTGACGGACGCATCGCCGATGCGCGGCTGGCGCTGGGCAGCGTGGCGCACAAGCCATGGCGCAGCCCGGACGCCGAACAACTGCTGATCGGCACGATGCCGGACGATGCAGCCTTCGTAACAGCGGCCGAACGGTTGCTGGCAGGGGCGCAGTCGCAGGGTCAGAACGCCTTCAAGATCCCGCTTGCACGCCGCGCCGTGGTGCGCGCCCTGCAGGCCGCCGCCGAGGGCACCATCGACAATAGTGGCCGACGCCGCGGCCAACCGGAGCATGCCGCATGAGCGCCTATCCCAAGCAACCGCTGGTTCCCGTTGCCGAGCCGGGAACCGGCCACGTACCGACAGGGACCGGGACGCCGCGCATCGATGGCCGGGCCAAAGTGACTGGCCAGGCGCGCTACGCGGCCGAATGGCCGGCGGAGGATCTGGTCCATGGCGTGGTGGTCAACAGCAGCATCGCAAAGGGGCGCATCCTCGGCTTTGACCTGGACGCCGCGCTGGCCGTGCCGGGCGTGTTGCAGGTGCTGACCCACCTCAATCGCCCGCACATGCGCGGTGCTGGCGTCTTCTACAAGGACATGACGGCCCCTGCGGGATCACCGTTCCGGCCGTTGTACGACGCACAGATCCGCTACAGCGGCCAGCCGGTCGCGCTGGTGCTGGCCGAGACCTTCGAGGCGGCGCGTCACGCGGCCGGGCTGGTGGGCGTGCGTTATGAGGTCGAGGCGCACGAAACCAACCTGGTCACCTCCGTCGAACGGGCGCGTGAGCCGCGCAAGATGAAGGCCGGATTCTCTGCGCCGCCGAAGGACAAAGGCGAGCCGGACCAGGCTTTCGCACAGGCCACGCACCGCATATCGGCTGATTTCTACAGCGGCGTGGAACATCACAATCCGATGGAGCTGTTCGCCAGCACGGTGATCCGCGGTGACGACGGCCACCTGACCATCCATGACAAGACCCAGGGCTCGCAGAACAGCCGCTGGTATGTCTCGCATGTGTTCGGCCTGCCCAAGCGCAAGGTCACCGTGCGCAACGCCTACGTGGGCGGCGCGTTCGGTTCCGGGCTTCGCCCGCAGTACCAGCTTCCGCTGGCGGTGATGGGCGCGCTGGCGCTGGAGCGCTCGGTGCGCGTTGTCCTCACGCGCCAGCAGATGTTCACCTTCGGCCACCGTCCAGAGACCGTGCAGCGGGTGAAGCTCGCCGCCGATGCCGATGGCACCCTGCGCTCGATCTGGCACGAGGCCGTGGCCGAGACATCGCGCATCGAGGATTACGTGGAGGTGGTGGTCAACTGGAGCGGCCAGCTGTACGCCTGCGACAACGTGCATGTGGGCTACAAACTGGTCGACCTGGACCAGTACACGCCGATCGACATGCGCGCCCCGGGCGCGGCGCATGGCATGCATGCGCTGGAAGTGGCGATGGACGAGCTGGCCAATGAAATCGGCATGGACCCGCTGGCGCTGCGGCTGAAGAACTACGCCGAAACCAATCCGGCCGATGGCAAACCGTTCTCCACCAAGGCATTGCGCGAGTGCTACCGCCGCGGTGCAGAGCGCTTCGGCTGGGCCGATCGCGCGCCATTGCCGCGCGCGCGCCGCGAAGGCCACGAATGGGTCGGTTGGGGCATGGCGACCGGCCAGTGGGACGCGATGCAGATGTTCGCGCGCGCCCATGCCGAGCTGCATGCCGATGGCCGGCTGGTGGTCAGCAGTGCGGCCACCGATATCGGCACCGGCACCTATACCGTGATGAGCATGATCGCCGCCGAGGCGCTAGGCCTTCCGCTGGAACAGGTCACCTTCCAGTTGGGTGATTCCACGCTGCCGGTGGCCCCGATCGAGGGCGGCTCATCGCATGTCAGCACGGTGGGCTCGGCGGTGGACGGGGCCTGTGCCAAGCTGCGCCGGCAGCTGCTCGCGCTTGCTGCTGGAAGGAAGAACTCGGCGTTCAGCCGTGCCGGCGTCGATGACGTGGTATTCGCCAATGGCAGCATGGCACTGCGGGCTGACCCGGGCAGCGCGGTTGCACTCACCACGCTGCTGGCCGACGCCGGCAAAGCCAGCATCGAAGCGAAGTACCTGTTGCTGCCCAATGTGTTGAAGCAGCGCCGCTATACCCGCGCCACGCACAGCGCCGTGTTCGTGGAGGTACGCGTGGACGAGGAGCTCGGTACGGTGCGGGTGATGCGCGTGGTCAGTGCGATCGCCGCGGGTCGCATCCTCAATCCCACTACCGCACGCAGCCAGATCATCGGCGGGGTGGTGTGGGGCATTGGCGCGGCGCTGCACGAGCACACCGAATCCGACCACCGGTTTGGCCGTTTCATGAACCACGATCTGGCCCAGTACCACGTCTCGGTCAATGCCGATATCCATGACGTGGACGTGCTGTTCGTGGAGGAAGACGACCGGGTGGTCAGCAGCCTCGGGGCGAAGGGGGTAGGGGAGATCGGCCTGGTGGGCGTGTCGGCGGCGATCTGCAACGCCATCCATCACGCCACGGGCAAGCGCATCCGCAGTACGCCGATCACCCCGGACAAGGTGATGGCCCAGCGCCCGTTTAAGCACGCAGAAGGGGAGTAGGGCGCCGGAAGCGCGCTACTCTTTGGCCCCCTGCGAGTAGCTCACCGTGCCATCCTTCTCGATGAAGCGGAGCTCAGGATGGCCTTGGTAGGTCGTCAGCATGGCGACCGACCCGTTCTGGTGGATGACGAACAAGGACGCACCGGCCTTTTCATTGGCCACTACCTTGAACACTTCACTGCCGTCGCCTGCACCATCCAGCGTCAGCACCGCCTCATCGCCGGTGTCGACCGTCAGGTAGCCGCCGCGCTCATTGCCGTCTGGACCATTGAGCAGGATGCCCGCCGCTGGCGCGACGCGTTCTTCGCGTTTTCCAAGGACCATGGGCCCGTTCACCGGTGCGCCTATTTCCACGCGGGCAACTCCAGAGGCGTCCCTGACGATCAGGCCACGGGCTTCCAGGATGCGGGATGGGTCATTTGCCTGGCCTGCTTCATGCAGGGCGTAAAGCGAGATCGTCGCCGCGGTCAACGAAATGGCGATGTTGAGCAGGAGTCCTTTCAAGATGTTCTCCGTGGGTGCAAAACGTTAGCGCTGAATGATCGGTGATGAGGGCTACTTCAGGCAAACCGGCCGGTTCTGCAGGTACGGGCATTGACTGCGCTTGCGTCTGGTCCAATAGTCAACCCTGCCAGGACGCAATGGAGAGCGCATGACCGTACCGACAAGCATGATCCTGTTCCAACGCATGGGTGTAGCGGCCGCGCTGCTTGTGCTGGCATCAACCGCCGTTGCCAAGCCGCCTGCCGAAACCGCGTTTGATGCCTGGCTGGTGGCGTTCAACAGCAACGACAAGGCCAGGCTGCAGGCGTTCAACGCGCACCACTTCGCCGACGCGGATCTCAACCTGGACTACCTGCTCGACAGCCGCGAAGAAACCGGCGGTCTGGACGTGGTAAAGGTTGAGCGGAACGAGCCGGGGATATTCGTGGCGATGACACGCGAGCGCAGTTTCCCGGCATACAGGCGGATCACGATCACGGCTGGAGCAGCTGGCGACACCAAACTCGCTGAGATCAAGCAGGAACCGCAGCCCCTGTCGGAGGAACAGGCGCTGAAGGCGCTGGATTCATTCGCCACGCAGCTTTCGAGGGCCGACCGTTTCTCTGGCGCGCTCGTCATCGAACGCAATGGCAAGCGGCTGTACGGCAAGGCATTCGGACTGGCAGATCGTGAAAACCACGTGCCCGTGCGCCTGGATACCCCCTTCCTGTTCGCCTCCCAAGGCAAGATGTTCACCGCGGTTGCGGTATTGCAGATGATCGAAGCCGGCACGCTGCAGTTCGACGATCCCATCGGGAAGTATCTGCCGGACTATCCGAACAAGGAGATGGCGAAGGTCACCATCCGGCAACTGCTCTCCCATCAGGGGGGCACCGGCGATATTGGCGTACTCCTGCCGGAGGAGGGCGCAAATCGCGCCTGGGCCCGCACCATCGACGATCTCATGAAGCTCAACGGTCATCGCGGCCCGTCGTTTGCGCCCGGATCAGCCTTCGATTATTCGAACTACGGCTTCCTGCTGCTCGGCGCGCTGGTGCAAGAAGTCAGCGGGCAGGGCTACTACACCTATCTGGATGAGCACATCTTCCATCCTGCCGGCATGACCGCGACGTACTATCCAGACAGGGAACACATGTCGGGAATCGCGAGCGGCTACACCGAAGCCGAGGACGGGAAGTTCGTACCCAGTGCCAGCCAGCTTCCGTGGCAAGGGTCGCCAGCCGGGGGAGGCGTTTCCACCGTGGAAGATCAGTTGCGCTTCGTCGACGCGCTCAAGGCAGGCAGCTTGATCCTATTGCCGCTGTTGCAGGAGGCGATCAAGCAGCAGACCAACTGGTATGGCTATGGCTTCATCTCGTCCGGCCCGGAAGAGTTCCCGCATTGGGGCCACGGCGGGGGCGCGGCCGGCACCAGCGCGGCGCTTTCGGTCTACCCGACCAACGACATGACGATGGTCTGCTTGAGCAACCGCGATCCGCCGATCTGCGATCGCCTGCTCATAAATCTGCATTGGCATCTGTCTCCACCAGCGCCGGCAGCGCGCTAGGTAAGCACTGTGCCCGGAACGGGACCCGGTCGCGACGATCTCCCAGCACGGGGCCCCTCCGTCATAGTGGAGTCAGAATGCGGCCTGGTGTACGTCGGCCATTGCGACGCGTCGCTCTGGGGCAACATCCGATGGCGGGACGCCGGCTTTTGTGCGTTGTATCCGGTAGCCTTATTATCGAGCTGTACAAAGAACAACGCGGTCCAAGGCGCTCATTCGAGGGCGTGTTCCAGGTCGCATCCCCGCCTGACCCAGAGTTGTACGCTGGGGCCTGCCTTTAGTCTCAAGCGGCATCGTGGCGCTAAGTTGAATGTCCCACGCACCCATCACCGGCTGGCGCTACAGTACCTCCACCACCACCTTGCCCTTGGCCCGCCCCCACATTGGCCCTGCTGGTGCTGATGGCAGCGAACGCGCCCGGATGTTTTGCCAGCTGGATCGCTATGGTCCCTGCACCACCGGAGCCGGCCTGGACAACGCGGATCAGACCACCTTGCAACGACCGGATAGTCCCGCCAGCGCGATGGCGCTGAGGGTGGCTGTCGGTGCGGCACAGCCTGCGCCCACGATGGTGACCTCCAGGCCGGCCGCCTCCGGCGACAACGCCGTGTGCGTGATGCAGTGCTGGGTCATCATGCCGACCAGTCGGATGGCGGTGACATCCTGCGCAGCCAGCGTTTCGCCCAGGCGCGTGCCAAGGAAGCTGTCGGCCTGGTGCTTCTCGATGACAGGGCAGCCCTGCAACGCCTCGGCGATGGCGGGATGCAGGTCAGCGCCGGTGGTTCCCCGCGCCATGAACGGACCCTCGCTCGGCGCGATGTGCTGGATTCCCACGACCACCTCGTCGGCCTGCCTGGCCTTTGCGATGGCCTCCAGCGACGCCGCCAGCGCCGTCTCGCTGTTCTCCAGCGTGAAGCGGCCGCCCGCGAAATAGTCATTCTGGATATCGACAACAATCAGTGCGGTTTTCATCATCACTCCTTCAGAAAGTCAGGGTTTCGCCATCTTCAGGAATCAGCACGCTGTCCTGGATTGCTTTTTCATCCACGTAGCGGCGGAGGTCAGCACGGGAGACGGTCATGTGGTTCACCGCATCCATGTGGACCGCTACGATCTTTGCCTTCGGGGCGAGCGCGTGGACACGCGAGGTGTCGTCCACGCCCATGATGATGCCGGTATCGAAACCCTTCACCCGCGCATCGCCGGTGTTGAGCACGATGACGTCCGGGGTATGGCGCTTGATCGCGTCCTGCACGTCTCCGGTCCATACGGTGTCACCGGCGAGGTAGATGGTCGGTTGGCCGGATTTCTCGAACACGAAGCCGGTGACGCTGCCAAGCAGCGTAGCCAGCGGCTCGACCTTGAACATGTCCGCCGAGCCATGCTGGGCAGCGACGCGGGTGATGCGCACTCCGCCGAACGTGGTGTGTGCGGGAAGGATGCGCACGTCAGCGAACCCCTTCGCGCGGAGCAGGGCAGCGTCTGCTTCGTGCTGTACGAACATCGGCATCTCGCGCGGGATGAGCGTTTCCGCGGCGGGATCCCAATGATCCAGATGGGTGTGGGTCAGCAGCACGGCATCCACGTCCTTCAGCACCTGGCTGACGTCGAACGGGAGCTCGACCGTCGGATTGCGCAGCTCGCTGCGATAGGTGTCCGGGAAGCCCGGATAGGCGCCTTTGGCAGCGAGCATCGGGTCCACCAGCAGCACCGTATCGCCATAGGTGATCCTGGCCGTTGCGTTGCGGATCTGCTGGATGGACGTAGTCGTGGCAGGGGTGTCTGCAGCGTCGGCAGCGGTGGCGAGGCCGAGTGCCAACAGGGCCCCCAAGGCGAGCGAGGTCGATTTCATGTGCGTGTCTCCGCGTGGATGGACGACGCCTAGATTGACGCCCGCAGCAACCTGTGAATACTGGCCTGAGAGACCAACATCGATGGATTCGGGCCATGCCCACTGACCGTTCAGCCCAGCAGGAACCAGCACCCATCCCGGTGGTCGTGGTCGCGCCGGAGGGCGTGAGTGCCTTCCATCTTTCCGTACCCCTCATGATTTTCGACATCGAAATGGACAACCGGTCGCTGTTCCAGCTCCGTATCGCCTCCGAGCGGCAGGGGGTCACGTTGTCGGGCGGGCAGGTGGCAGTGACGCCTCACGGGGGCCTTGAGCTGCTCGACCAGGCCGACGTAGTGATCATCCCCGGCTGGAACGATCTGGATGAGGCGCCCAGCGGTGCGCTGCGCGCGAAGCTGATCGCTGCGCATCGACGCGGCGCGCATGTCGTGGGTCTGTGCTACGGCGCTTATGCACTGGCTTACGCGGGTTTGCTGGACGGACGTCCGGCCGCCACGCATTGGCTGGCAGAGGGCGACTTCCACGGACGGTTCCCGACGGTCAGGCTGGACATGAACGCGCTCTACGTCGATGAAGATCGCATCGTGACGTCCGCCGGAACCGGCGCTGCATTGGATTGCTGCATGTATCTGGTCAGGAAACTCTGCGGTGCCCGCGAGGCCAACCGCATCGCGCGCATCATGGTCCTGCCGCCGCATCGCGAAGGGGGCCAGTCCCAGTACATCGACCAACCCCTGCCGGATTCACCGCAGGACGCACTGCTCAGCCGGTTGCTGGACTACATCCGCGAAGACCTGCGCCGGGATCATTCGCTGGATGAGCTTGCCGGACGGGTCGCAATGAGCCGGCGATCATTTACCCGACGCTTCCAGAAGGCCACGGGCATGACGGTGGGTGCCTGGCTGGATGCCGAGCGGCTGCGTCGCGCCAAGGACCTGCTGGAATCGACGTCACTGTCCATCGATCAGGTAGCGGAGCAATCCGGGTACCGCACGGCCGTGTCGTTCCGCCAGAGCTTCAATCGAGCCTTCCAGGTGAGCCCGCGCGAGTGGCGGCGGGCGTTCGCGCTGAATGAATGAGTGAGGGAGGGGAGGGGGCGGCTGGATGCAGATCGCCCGATCCGGAGGCGGGGAAGGCGCTGGTCAAAAAAGTCGGCGGGGATTTGAGGGGCGGGGACTATCGCCCGCTGGCTCTCTTGAGCTTGTCGCAGCGCGGAGTCAAACAGTACCTTTGCCTGCCGGATTGCTGCCGCATGTGTAGCCGACTTTTCAGCCTCCACTTCGCACAGCTTGCCAACCCGCTGCCGGGCCAGGCCGGTACACTCGGCCAAGAAATCGTAGTGGCCCACCGTGGGCAATACCTGCAGGTGCGCCTTGCCACCCGCTGCGGCAATAACCTTGCTGTTGGTCGCGGGCGAGGCCACCTCATCGGCTTCCCCCGCAATTACAGAAAGCGGTGCGCCCAACTGCGCCAGCTCACCCGGATCGAACGCCTGCACCATCGCCGGTGCGGAATGGACGCCACGGTGGTGGGGGTGTGGCGTGCGCGGATACCCGCCACACGAAGCGCGCCCGACCGGCGACGTATCGGCTCCACCCCGCAGGGCAGGGGTGGGGCTTCGAGCTTGATGGCTTCCACTAACTGCAGCCGGCGCAGACCTTCCCGGCGCACCTGCTCCGGATCCTCAGGTCTGCCGGGGGTGCTGGTTTCTCTGGCCATCGGAAGGACTCGCGGGTTCCCTCAGCATTTGTTCGGTGATCTCCAGCAGTGCGCGCAGCCGATCCATGTGGCGGAGGTCCTGGTGGTAACCAACCCAGATGTCCCTACTGGGGGGCTGCCCGAGCAGATCGATGCGACGAAGACCTTCCACGCCTTCCGCCAATGGTCTTGGCAACACTGCAACGCCGTTGCCCCGAAGGCACATCTGGGCCTGAACGCTACGGCTGGTGCTGGTCAGCGAGCGCTTGGAGTGAGGGAACCGGTCCAGTAACCAAGTGACGTCAGGGAAGTGGGCCTGGGCTGAATTCATGAGAATCAAGCGCACCGATTGCGGGTCATCGATCACCGCCTGCGCTGTTGCCGCCGATCCGTAGAGGCCGTACGGCATCGTCATCAGCCGGCGCTGGACAATGTCCGGCTCACTGAATGGCACGATGCGAAAGGCAACGTCGGCCTCGCGACGGGAGAGATCAAGAAGGCGGTAGCTCGCAATAACCTCGGGCACGACGGCAGGGTGAAGGCGCCCGAGTTCAATGAATATGGGCGCCAGGACGTACGCGGCGAACCAGTCGGCTGCGGCGATCCGCAGAATGCCTTCCAGGCGCTCATGGTTGCCGGCCAAGCGCCGCTCCATGGACAGCGCCGATTCCTCCATGGATTCAGCAAGTGCGAGCACCGCGTCTCCCGTATCGGTAAGTACAAGGCCGTCCTTCGTTCTACGAAACAGAGGCTGCTCGGCCTCGTCCTCGAGCGCCTTTATCCGACGACCCACCGTCGGATGGCTCACGCCCAGGCTGCGAGCTGCCTCGCCCAGCGATCTTCCGCGGACGACCGCAAGAAATATGCGGATATCACTCCAGTCCACGCCATGGCCACCCGTTCAAGAATGTACGCGGAATATGCAGGAACGGCAGTCCTCAAACAACCCTGTCAGGGGCAACATGCGCCCTGCATCGACGTTGCTGCCATTGGAGTTGGACGACATGAGTAAGCTGAACGGTAAAGTGGCGCTGATAACAGGCGCATCCAAAGGAATCGGCGCGGGCATAGCCCGCCGCTTGGCAGCCGAAGGCGCCAAGGTGGTTGTGAACTTTGCGACGAGCGAAAGCGAGGCGAAGGACGTGGTCGCCGGCATTGAAGGGGAGGGTGGACGCGCGATTGCGGTGCGCGCCGACGTCCGCAACAAGCCGGAAGTGGATAGGCTGATCAAGTCGACCATCGATCATTTCGGTCAGCTGGACATCGTGGTCAACAACGCTGGCATCTACCAGTTCGCGAAGATCGAGGCCACCACCGAGGCACTGTACCGCCAGCAGTTTGATTTGAACGTGCTTGGCCCGCTTCTGGTCACTGGCGCGGCCGCCCCATTCCTCGCCGAAGGCAGCAGCATCATCAATATCAGTTCCTTCGTGACGCGGATATTGCCGGCCGAGAGCTCGATCTACAGCGGTACCAAGGGAGCCATCGACGCCATCACAGGCGTGCTGTCGCGCGAGCTGGGGCCACGTGGAATCCGCGTCAACTCAGTTAACCCAGGGCTCATCGAGACAGACGGTACGCACGCCAATGGCGTGATGGGGTCTGACTTCCAGGTGTGGAACGAGCAGCAGACTCCACTCGGCCGGATTGGCCAGGTAACAGACATCGCCTCGATCGTCTTGTTTCTCGCGTCTTCTGATGCGGCCTGGGTGACCGGCGAACGCATCATTGGCGCCGGCGGCATGCGCTGACCCGAAGACCGAGCGCGACTTACCAGGACCAGCTCCATGCCCATTGATTCCAATCCGGGTGCGACCGACGCGCGCCGCTGGCCTGCCTTGGCCGTTCTCCTGACCGGCACGCTTCTGCCGCCATTGGACTTTTTCATCGTCAACGTAACATTGCCCTCGATCAGGACGGATCTGCATGCGTCAGCGGATGTGGCGCAGCTCGTGGTGTCTGTCTACGCGATGGCCTACGCCGTCATCCTAATCCTGGGCGGTCGCCTGGGTGACCTGTATGGGCGTCGGCGCGCTTTTGTTGCAGGCATGCTCGGATTCGGGCTGGCATCGACCATCTGTGGGCTCGCAGGCTCGGCCGGTATGCTGGTCCTGGGCAGGCTTCTGCAAGGCATCTCTGCAGCCGTTATGGCACCGCAGGCGCTGGCGTCCATCCATGCGATGTTTCCGGCAAGCGAGAAGAGCCGTGCGCTCAGTCTGTACGGGGCAACATTCGGGCTGGCCGCTGTCGGCGGCCAGCTTCTTGGAGGTGTGCTGGTCTCGGCAGATCTTTGGGGCATGGGGTGGCGCAGCGTCTTCCTCATCAACGTTCCCGTCATTGTTCTTGCCGTGCCTGCCGCATTGACGTTGGTGCGCGAAACCAAGCAAGAACATGCAGGGGGAATGGACTTCGCAGGGGCTTTGTTGCTGGCACTTGGCGTTCTCGCGGTCGTGGTGCCCCTCATTGAAGGACGCGAGCATGGCTGGCCCTGGTGGAGCCTGGGATTGCTGGGGCTGAGTCCACCACTCTTCGTCATCTTCTGGCGCTACGAAAAGCGTCGGGAACGCTCGGGCGGTACGCCCCTGGTGCCTCCTTCGGTCTTGTCGCCAGCCAATGGGCTGTATCTCGGCCTGGCGGCGGCGGTCCTTTTCTACGCCTTGGCGGCGTTCTTCCTGACCTTCGCGGTATATCAGCAAGCGGGTCTACACCGCGATGCCCTGGCTGCGGGGCTCGCGATCCTGCCGGTCGGGATGGGACAGCTGCTGGGGCCACCGTTGGGCCTGCGGCTCTCGCGATGGCTGGGATCGAGCGCGGCTGCATTCGGTATGGGGCTGGAGGTGACGGGCCTGATATTGACAGCTGGCGCTGCCGCGATCGGCAAGCCGTCCCTTGTTCCTCTGCCCCTGGTGCTTATCGGTGTAGGCCAGGGAATTGCCGTACCCGCGTTGGTGCGGCTGAACATCGATCTGGTGGAGCCCCGCTGGGCGGGCCTGGCGGCCGGCATGGTCAGCGCGGCAATGCAGCTTGGTGCCGCACTGTCAGTCGCTTTGGTCGGCGGGGCCTTCTTCTCACTGGCGCCCGATGGAGCAGCTGCCGATCTCGTGGAATCGGGCTTTGCGGTCGCGTGCCTCCTGATCAGCATCGCTATGACGGCGGCTGCAGTTCTCAGCAGGAGGCTGGCTGGCAGCAAGCTGGATCGGAAGAACGTCGAGGCCAGGAAGCCTGGGCGTGCAGCATGCGCACGCGCTCGAAGTTCGCATCGTTGACCGTATACGGCGCATGCGGGGCGGACGCGGTGCCTGGGAAGCTAGGTATGAGAGTGCACAGAAGCGACTGCGATGCCGGATTTTCCCTTAGGCGCTACGCGGCTTTAATAGAGTTGTGATGATTGGCACGCTCATCGTGACCGTGGCTACCCACGACCTTGCCAAGGGCGTGTTGACAGGCGTGATCCACCGCCGTTGATGAGCGATGCGGGCACCGAGAGGTGCCCGCACCCTTTCCGGCAGTCATCGAACTGCCATATGGCAAAGCAATATTCCGACCTTACTGCCTCGCCACCTTGGATACCTCGGCCAGAATCTGCGCGCCTGAGGTGCCGCTGCCGATGATCGCCACGCGCGTTCCAGCGAAGGGTTCGGAATGGCGGTAGTGGGCCGAGTGCACTCAGGCGACTCAGCGGCTCCGTGCATCGGCAGGAAAGTAGCGTTTGCCCAGCCGCAGGGCGACGTGGACCAGCAGAATCAGCACGGGCACTTCCACCAGCGGGCCGATCACTGCCGCGAAGGCTACCGGGGAAGCCAGCCCGAACGCCGCGATCGCCACGGCGATGGCCAGTTCGAAGTTGTTGCCTGCTGCGGTGAACGCGATCGCGGTGGTGCGGGGGTAGTCCTTGGCGATCAGCTTGCCCATGAAGAAACTGATCACGAACTGGATGATGAAGTACAACGTCAGTGGGATCGCGATGCGTACCGCGTCCATCGGAATCCGCAGCACGTCGCCGCCTTTCAGGCCGAACATCGCCACGATGGTAAACAGCAGTGCGGCGAGGGTGATCGGACTGATTGCAGGTAGAAATTTTTCTTCATACCAGCGCACACCCTTACGCGCCTTCAGCCACCGACTGGTGAGGAAGCCCGCCAGGAACGGGATGCCAAGATAGATCAGAACAGCTTCGGCGATGGTCCAGAAACTGACATCGATCACGCTGCCCTGCAGACCAAACACCGGCGGCAGCCAGGAAAGGAAGAACCAAGCGTAGACGCTGAACAGCGCGATCTGGAAGATGGAGTTGAATGCCACCAGGCCGGCGACGTACTGGCCGTCACCGCGGGCGAGCTGATTCCAGACCAGCACCATGGCGATGCAGCGTGCCAGGCCAATCAGGATCAGGCCTGTCATGTACTCAGGATAGTCGCGCAGGAACAGCACCGCCAGGCCGAACATCAGGAACGGGCCGACGATCCAGTTCTGCAGCAGCGAGAGCATCAGCACGCGCTTGTCGGCGAAGACCGTGGCCAGTTCCTCGTACTTCACCTTGGCCAGCGGCGGGTACATCATCAGGATCAAACCGATCGCGATCGGGATGTTGGTTGATCCAATCGACAGGCTGTTGAGCGCGCTGGGCAGGCCCTCGAACAATGCGCCCAGCCCGACGCCGAGCGCCATGGCGGCGAAGATCCACAGCGTGAGATACCGGTCCAGGAAGGACAGGCGGGAGGTGTCAGCGGTCATGGCTATTCCGGGAAATGGTGATAGATCGGTTGGTCAACAGCCTGCAGGGCGCTCACAAGCCTGTTCGTCGGCACAGCAGTTCTCGGTGAGGTAAGCCACCAGGCCGTTCATGGCCTGGAACTCGGCCCGGTAGCAGATGGTCCGGCCACGTTGCTCGGCGCTGATCAGGCCCGCTGCAAGCAGCTCCTTCAGGTGGAAGGAGAGGGTGGCCCCAGGCAAGGCGAGCGCCTGGGCAATGTCGCCGGCCAGCTTGCCGCCGCTGCCGGCCTGCACCAGCAGGCGGAAGATGGACAGGCGGGTGGCGTGGCCCAGGGCAGCGAGGGCCCGGGTTGCGTGGTTATGTTCCATGATTCTAGAATATTGGAAACGATACCGCAGGACAACCTCGTGAAGCAGATCCCCAATGTGGTCCCTGGTGCCTTGGATGTTCCTTCGGCCGCCAAGCTCAATGACCCTGGTTGGCAACCGCCACATCGCCCGCGCATCCTGATCCTGTACGGCTCGCTGCGGCCTCAGTCGTTCAGCCGCAAGCTGGCGCTTGAGGCGCAGCGGCTGCTGGAACAGCTCGGGGCGGAAACCTGCCTGTACGACCCGCATGAGCTGCCGATGCTGGACTCGGTGCCGGCGACCCACCCCAAGGTGCAGGAGCTGCGCCAGGCCTCACTGTGGTCGGAAGGGCATGTCTGGGTGAGTCCGGAGCGGCATGGCACGCTTACAGCGGTGTTCAAGAACCAGATCGACTGGCTGCCGCTGGAAGAGGGCAGCGTGCGCCCGACGCAGGGTCGCACGCTGGCCGTGATGCAGGTCTGCGGCGGCTCGCAGTCGTTCAACGTGGTCAACGCGCTGCGCGTGCTCGGCCGGTGGATGCGGATGGTGACGATCCCCAACCAGTCGTCGGTCGCCAAAGCCTGGCAGGAGTTCGATGACCACGGTCGGATGAAGCCTTCTGCCTATTACGATCGCGTCGTGGACGTGATGGAGGAACTGGTCAAGTTCACCCTGTTGGTGCGCGGGCGCAGCGACTACCTGGTGGACCGTTACAGCGAGCGCAAGGGGGCAGTTGAAGCAGCGGCGCTGACGGCCGCTGCAGGCGTGGTCGAGACCATTTTGAACGAAGAGGAAAGTGCGTGAACGCTGTCATCTATCACAACCCCAAGTGCGGCACCTCGCGCAATACGCTGGCCCTGATTCGCTTCGCCGGGCTCGAACCGGAAGTGATTGACTACTTGACCCACCCGCCGAGCCGTGCGCGCTTGGTCGAACTCATCACGGCCGCGGGGTTGAGCGTGCGCGATGCCATCCGGCAGAAGGGTACGCCGTATGACGAGCTGGCACTGGGAGATGCGGCATTGAGCGATGACGCGCTGCTTGATGCGATGCTGGCGCATCCGATACTCATCAATCGTCCCTTTGTGGAGACCCCGATGGGCGTGCGCCTGTGCAGGCCGTCCGAAGTGGTGCTGGATATTCTGCCGCCGCTGCCCGGGCCATTCCAGAAGGAAGACGGTGAGGTGGTGACTGGTCACAAGGGAAATCCGACGCGATGACGCCGAGATTCCTGGCTGTGATGGCGTCGGCGCAATGCTCAGGCTCGCGGGGCAGCCACGAGCAGTGCGACGTACTGCGCCGTAACATAATATACATTATGCGAAATGATGTATTGCTCGTAGGGCACCGTTGCTGGACCCTGACTGGTCCTTAATCAGGCTTCGGTTGCCGCTGGGCTTAAGGCCAAGCTCGGCCCGTGGACATTGGCCACCGTGCGCCATCGCGTTGCCGTGCTCTCCACCGCGCACCGACTGAAGCAAGTGGCCAAACCCTGCGAGCAGCCGGCGATCCGTACCGTGCTCAGCCGCGCGGCGCGGGCGTCGGTCAAACGCGGCGAGCGCCCGCGGAAGAAGACCGCGATCACCCTCCCCGAGCTGGAAGCCCTGCTGGCCACCTGCGACGACAGTTTGGAAGGGATTCGTGACCGGGCCCTGCTCCGCTTCGGGTTTGCCAGTGGCGGGCGCCGGCGTAGCGAGATCGGTGCGGCTGATCTACGCGACCTGCGCCGGCCTGGCGAGGCGGGCTACATATATCGGCTCGAGCACAGCAAGACCCAGCATGCCGGCGTTACCGCCACCTCGACGCCTGACAAGCTGGTGCTGGACCGGGCCGCTCTCGCCCTGCAGGATTGGCGAAGTTCATCGTCGCGCTGGCGGCATCCGCGTGGTGAACAAGGTCAGCTACCGCGCCAACGCCTCCTGCAGGCCTCACGACCGGCGAGCTTGCGCGCATCTGCACGACGGACACCCCGTAGATCCCAGGCGAAGCACAGTGCCGTCAGTGGCATGCTAGTCAGCAGGTAAACTCCGACTACTAAGTCCTCCGGCACGGACATTTCCGTGAGGGCCTGCGTAAACGGTTTCGCGTAGAGAAGTGAAAGCGCCGTTATTGCCAAGAGCCAGAAGTGGAAAAACAGGTAGCGTGTCGTCCGGCGCGTCCAACGGGCCGGACTGTCAATTGACTCTGTTGAAATACGTAGTGCCGCGACTCGCAGTCGCGTGAAGTTCCCCAGCATTCCGCACAGGATCATGTTCCCGGCGTAAGCGGCGTAAATATAATCCATACTCATTCGTATAACTCCAGCGTCGTATCGTCCACCGGCCCGCTGCCCGTTGCAGACTCATGCGCCAGCTGTTCGGCGTCGGCAGGCGCCCCATGGAACAGGGCAAGCAACACCAGCCCGCGTAACGCCAAGCTGATTTCTGCGTCTTCGACCACCCCATCACCCACGACCGATAACGCCGCATTTCCATGTGACGTTTGATCCCTGGCGCAGCTTCACGTGGAACGCGCGCATCCCCTCGGCGGAGACTGAACGGGGAGGGCTTGTTTCTCAAGGAACCTTCTATTCAGCTTTTTCGGTCGAAACCTGAACTTAATAGGAGGACTGACCATTTGCGCGCTCGGCATTTGATCCGCCGACACCTTCCCACAACCGATAACGAACACAAATCACAGCAGGCTTAACCGCCCCGCCCCGCCCCGCCCCGCCCCGCCCCGCCCCAGGCCTTAAAGGCGAATTAAGGTGATCGACAGGCCGCCGCCTGTAGGCATCGTTTCGATCGTCCGCTGCTGGCGGACTCCAGGGGCATCAGTAGGCATGGTCGCGGAGCGTCGCGGCAGACCCTGCTTAGCACCGCGGCCGGCGGAGTCTCGGGCCCGCTACGGCTCGAACTAGGGATGGTCTTAGCAGATCGTCCACAGCGCTGAATTTGTAAGCCAAGCGTGTCCGCGCCTTGCCTGAGCGGAATATTCTGGTGAAAACGGCGTTTCGAAGGCGCCGTTGGATACATCCAGGCGGATTTATCCCTGGGTCGGCGCGAGCTGCCGGCGCGTCATCCACAAATTGGACACGGTAGCGGACCTTGGTGTAACCAGACTGGCGCTTGATGACCCGGAATGGGTGCTCCACCTTCGCACGCATGCTGGCTTTGCAACTCTCCCAGCGCTCGTGCTGCCGACGGTCGCGCGCGTTCTTGATCGCTTTCACTTTTCCTCGCTTCCTGGCGATGAAGAAGGCGGCCTTGGAGTCCTCAAGTTCCGGCCGTGAATCTGCTCCGGTATAGCCGCTGTCGCCCAGCACGCAGTCCTCCTTGCCGTGCAGAAGCTCGTGCGTGACTGTGACGTCGCCTACATTGGCAGCGGTGCACGTCACATGGTGCACGAGGCCGGAAAACTCATCCACGCCGATGTGCGCTTTCATGCCGAAGTACCACTGATTGCCCTTCCTGGTCTGGTGCATCTCCGGATCACGCGCCTTGTCGGCATTCTTGGTCGAGCTGGGCGCGTGAATGATCGTGGCATCCACGATCGTGCCCGCACGCAGGCTCAGGCCCTGATGCTGCAGATGTGTATTGACCGCCTCCAGCATCTTGGCGCCCAGCGCATGGGTCTCCAGCAACCGACGGAAGTTGAGGATCGTGGTCTCGTCAGGAATGCGCTCCAAGCTGTTGATGCCGGCGAATCGACGCATCACCGCTGTGTCATACAGCGCTTCTTCCATCGACGGGTCGCTCAGCGCATACCACTGCTGCAGGAAGTGGATATGCAGCATGGTGGCCAGCGGATACGGCTGACGGCCGCGGCGCCCTGCAATCGGGTAGTGCGGCTCGATCAGTGCCAGCAGTCGCTTCCAGGGAACCACCTGATCCATCTCGTTGAGGAACAGCTCGCGGCGCGTCTTCTTGCGCTGGCCCAAGCCTTCGGCATCACCGAATGTCAGCTGCATGGAGGGTCCTTCAACGTGATCTGATGGACCTCAAGCTTGCCGGCCAGCGGCCCGCACTACCATCGGATTTCGCGCAGGTTTGTTCAGACCATCCCTAGAGGATGGAGCCCCTGTTCTTGGGGCTCCAACGTGTGCGAACTCGGGTCAGGCTGGCGCCAGATCCGCAGCTCTCTCCATGCGAGCGATGAGAATCTGCCTTTCGCCATTCTGGACATTGGAGTACTTTGGTGTGATCGAATTCGCTCTGGTCGTTTCCCAGTAGTCGACGCCGGGATCCAGCATGAGGGTGAGCACCCGGCCGTCGTCGAAATGCACTCGCAGTGTTCTCTGGTGAGGTACCGCTTGTCTTGACTTCTCGATCGTAGAGACCTTGAAGTCAGACAGCAGCTTCTGCAGGTCGCGTTCACGCGAAACATCGTTCTGCCAGTCACTGTATGCAGGTCGCTGCCCAGAAGGTCTGCTCATGACCGACATGGTGGTGATCTCCACTTCACGGTCGGCTCCGTGCGTGTAGCCTGTCAGCCCCTTGACGAGCGCTGCAAACACCCCGGCGCTACTGCAGCTGCGGAAGTAGCGATCGCTGTACTCGATGCGCTCAACACTGTCTTTCAGCATGGCGGGCAAGTCCGCACAAAGCTCATACAGCGCAGGAAGAATCAGCTCATTGAAGAACTGGCGCGGCTGCAGTGGCTTGTGCGGAACGATATCAAATACAGAGGCGCTGACATGCGCGTGCAGGTTGCCGGCCAGGCCTTCCGCTGGCACCCACTCGACCTGCGGGAACGCCGGGGAATGGCCCTGGATGTAGGCGCCGGTGTTGGTCTCCTGTGCCCAGCCGCTTCGTCCTTTGGACCCCTCCAGTAGAACACGCGGAACAAACCCGCCCTCTGGCTCACTCCATAGGCCAACAGAGGAAATCGCGCCTGCTTCCACGAGGATCGCGCAGCGCCGGCGGAACGTTGCCTCGCCGTCAAACCGGCCGCGCGGCACCACCAGATTGCGCACCGATGCGGGCTGGCTGTCCTGGGTGCGTCGGGCAAGTTTCAGCATCAGGCTGCTCTCACCCGGGTCCTCTTCCTCTCCAATGTAAAGGGTCAGCACCGGAGCTGCGGACAGCAAAAGCGTTGAGTTGACAGCATCGGTCAGGCTGCGTGCTTCCCATCCAGCGTCTTCGCCAAGCAGCGCCATGGCATCGTCAGGCACGAGCAGCGTGCCTCGGAACTGGCCGCCCAGGAGCTTCTGGACCGCGTGGCGATCCAGTACATCTGCCACGTCGCGGGTCTCATGTGACAGCAGGCATTCCGGGCACGCCGAGTCACAGCTGGCCGGGCACGCGGCAGCCTCGACAATGGCTGCCGAAAGAAGCTCCTCGACATTGTTCTCGAGTCTTGAAACGTATCCCGCGCCGCCTGAGGCTCTGTCAAAGATAATCACTGCAAGCCCGGCGTTGCCCTGCATCAGAACCCTCTGCACGGCAAAGCCCAGTTCGCCCAGGTCGATGCCAAGGCGTCTGGCCGCAACATTGCGCAACAGTACCGCCAGCGTTGCGGCCACTGCCTGATCTGACAGTGGCGCACCGTCCACCGACGGCACCAGCAAGTACTCAAGCACGTCTGTCCGTGTGGTTGCACCCAGCGCACCGAGCCGCTTTACCAGCCAGCCGCTTTCCTGGGCTGGCTCGCACCAGCGGTCTGTGAAAGGTTGGCGGTGCCGATAGCCGCCGCCCTTCTCCGGACTGGCCGAACCTGGCTCACACCAGCCACATGCCAGGCAGAGCGAGAAGCCGGAATGATCCTGCCCGAACGTGTGGTGATAAACCTCCGCAGAGCGCCCAACACGAGACCAGCCCGCCTGGCTGGCCAGCGCTCGACGGATAACATGGCTGCCGTCTGCGTTCCTGACACTGAAACGAGGCATTTCACCCGGTATATAAGTCGGTCTGGAGACGTCATCATTGGGTTTGGCGCCAAGCGGGACGACAAAACCAGCCGGTATGATGTACTCGAATATCCCCGGGGTGTGTTCGTCCACCACCTGGCCGCAGACCGAGCAGGCGTCCGGGCGCTCGGGTCTGTCGGTTACTTCACTGCAGGACTGGCAGATCAGGCGCCAGCGCAGATCTTGGATCTCTCCTGGCGCCATCGCCCCGGCAGGACGCTGCCAGTTCATGGTGAGGCCCCCTACCCTGTAGACCGCGCCTCCAACCACCACGTTGGCGCCTGGCTGATACTCGCGCAGCGCGACCGCAAGCTCGCGGCTGAGCGAACGGTTGCTCAGGCTCTCCCGCTCGGACATCTCGGCCCGGCCAACAATCGACTTGACGATCAGCAGCTCGCGTACATCCACCGGGAAACCGCGCGCCGGCAGGACGCCGCGAATGGTCAGAAACTGCAGGAGGTAGGCCTTACCCATCCGCACAAGGCGGTAGGAGAGTGCGTTTCTTGCCTCTTTCTGCGTGGCCGGCACTGCATCCCAATGGATCTTCGCTGAATCCCACTCGGCATACCACGACGTCGCTGCAGACTCGAATGCCTGCCTCGCCGCTTCGAGCAGTGGCTGCAAGGCTACACCCGCAAGACTTGAGCGCTCCAGCATGACTCTGATGGCATCATGCGCGGCGGGTTTGAAGTTGCTCGTTTCCTGAAGGAAAGCCATCAGCATCTGGAACGGCGCTTGGTCGCGTGTATCGGATCCTGCTTGCTCTTTCACTGGGGCTTCGAGTCCGAAGAAGCCGCCGGCTGTCATCTTCATGATTTCCCCGCCATTTCCCTGGGCGGAGATGAACTCGCGCAGCAGCCAGGCGTTGAGGTGGCGCTGGACGATGACCGGGCTTCCAAGCTGCACCACTGGCGGCCTGATACTGGTCGCCAGGAAACCGGCCGGGTCCTTGAAAATGCCCAGCGAGCGTGGCTCGTCGCGGCATACCGTATAGGCCAACGCACGCGTTTCACCGCGGCGGCCAGCGCGGCCCGCACGCTGCAGGTAGTTGGCGACCGTTGGTGGGGGATTTGCCATGGCCACAACCGCGAGGCTTCCGATATCCACACCCATTTCCATGGTAGTGGAACAGCTGAGCACATTGAGATTCCCGGCCTGGAACTCTGCGGTCAGCCGGTCGAGCTGGCGCTGATCAATCTGGGCGGAATGTTCGCGTGCCGCGTAGAATCGTGTGCCAACAAGCGCACGGTCAAGCGCTTCAGGCCAGAGCCCGAGCCTGACCAGCGGGTGGTCGCGTCGACTTTCCTCCAACCACTGCTCACGCTCCGGCACTGGCACGGAAACGCCGGCGCGCTGCCAGAACGTGTATTGCGGGACCGGCAGGGAGACCGGTTCACATGCAATTGGCACTCCGTCAGCCTGGTGATAGGGAGATACCCCCCGCAGTACCGTGTCCAGCAGGCGCCGGGTGACCGGACAGAGCCAGAGCTGAGTCGGCCGCGACAGCGATACGGTTGACCAGCGCAGGCAATGACCTCTGCCTTCGACGTTCAGCAGGTGCTCGCTGGAAATCAGGCTGCGCTTGGCAGCGTCGAGCACCTCGCTGACAAGCTGTGGGCGCATGCCGGGGAATGCAGCGCGGAGCAGGCGCGGTAGACGCGCGCGACCGCCGCTGCCGGTCTCGCTGTCAAGCCTAGGCCACTGGAACCTGTTGCCCTTCTTTTCGCCCTTCTCTATCCGGTCAACCAGATACTTGCGACTGAAGCGCGTTCCGATCCAGTTCTTCTCATCCTCGGAAAGCTCGACGCAGGCGTTCTCACGGATCACAAAATCCATGTAGATCTTCAGGAAGCTCTTCCACTCACCAACATCGCCACCAATCTCCACCCATGCCGACGGAAGCTGGCCCGCTGTGATCTTCTCGATCCCGGGATAGCAGATCGAGACCAGGCCAAGCGTCTCCAGGGAGTTTGTCCGCTTGGGCCTGCGATACAGCTCGCGCAGCAGCAGCAAGCGGGAGACAATGCCTGCAGACGTCGGCCCCATGAGCTCGGAAAAATAGGGCGCAATGGTTGAATCGATCTCAGGCTGGTCTGCCAGCCTGCTCTGGATCTCCGGCCACGACTGCGGGTGGCTGCCCTTGAGTCGGGCCTCGTGCTTCTCCAACTGCGAAGCAAGGTCTTCACGCTCCAGCGTTGCGGTAGCATGTGCCAGCTCGGCCTGGATCTGTAGAACCTTGCCTCTGCTGAACTCAATTTCCCCGAGCGTCAATGGCCTTGGCAACAGCTGCGGGACCACGTAGCGGATGTAATCCCTGAGTGCAGAATCGTACATCCTGGCCGCTCCACGCGCGGTCCCCTGTCGGCTGTCAGTGAAGGTCAACAGTCTCCGTCCTTCCATCAAGACGGAATCACCCACTGCCGCCGGATCCGGCGGTGCAGCAGCCAGCAGTTCCGGGATGATGTTGTTGAGCGAGAACGGTGCGGTAAGCCGGATCGCCCTTCGGCTTTTGTCGATGTCGGTAAATGCGTTGCCACAACCGGTGCAGCGGCATGGCCGCTCTGCCTCGACATCGTGCATCGCCATGGAGGACTTTCTGCTGTAGGGGTTCCAGACGATGCCTGCGAACTGCATCTCGCCATCCAGCGAGGCGATCTCGCCTGTCAGCGGGTTGAAGAAGGCCTCCCCGGTCGGTACACCTGCCCTGTTGTCCTCGAGGCTGCAGACAAGGACGCGGCTGTAGAGTCTTTCTTCCAACTGGTCATCGTCATTTGCTTCCACGTCAGCAAGATACTCGTCCTCCCGCTCTGCTTCCGCACGGACAAAGCGTCTGTCGGCAGACAACACGCCCTGCAGTGCAGCGGTACCACAGTCATTGCACAGCGACACCTCGAGAACCATGCTTCTGCAAAGCGGACAGGCCTTGTGCGACTGCATGAACAGTGCCCCGTAGCGCCATTCATCCAACGCGGCGTCCATGCGACCGGAACAGGCTGAGTTGATGCATGACCAGACGGAAGAAATCGTCCGTTGGAACAGATGGATTCTGATTGGCAGGAAGCGGCCGTCTGAGTGGTCTTCGTCCGCCACCTTTCCGGAAGAGGCTACATCGATCCAGCGCGCTGCATCCTGGAGGGTGGGCAGGTCTGCATGATCCGCAATCTCCCTAAGGTTGGCAGCTGACTTTCTGGTGAGGAGGTCTCGGATCGACATGGCAACAGGTGATCTGCGGAGCGCCATATGCAGGTCTGCCGCGCTGGTGTCTGCGTCCTGGCAAAGCAGCTCCAGTTCATCCAGTGCTGGTGCCTTGCCGCTTGCCGATGTGATCTGCGGGATCTCGCGATGGCCGCGCACCACCTCAACAGAATCCTCCGGGCACCCAGCGAGGTCGGCCAGAAACTTCCGGAGCGCGCGCGTAGATTCATCGCTCGCGTCACCAATCGTTGCTGAGGTAGCGATGAATCGGACATCTGACGGCTTTACGTTGAAGGCTTGAAGCGTGCGGCGCAGCAGAAGCGTCAGCTCGGCAGCGGCGCTTCCGGTGTAGGAGTGCGCCTCATCAATCACGATCCAGCGGAGCTTTCCTGAGGACGCTTCAAGGATCGGACGATCCTCCGGCCTGATCAGCATCAGTTCGAGCATCGTTGTGTTGGTGATCAGCAGTGGCGGTGGACTCAGTCGCAGCGTCTTCCTGTCAGGCACCTCGCAGGAAGAAAAGGCTGCGTGCTCATGGACCTTCAAGCTTTGCTTCATGTCACCGTTGTACAGCGCAAACCGGTGCTGTCCTGCACTCGGCTCCATCCATGCCTCGAGGCGTTCCTTCTGGCTGCGGATCAGCGCATTGAGCGGGTAGATGAAAAGCGCCTGCACTCCTGTCAACGGGGCCTTCCGCTCTTCAGTCTGCTCCCACAGGCTGCTGAGGATCGGGAACAGGAACGACTCGGTCTTGCCCGCGCCGGTACCCGCTGAGACCAGCACAGACTTGCCAGCCGCCACTGAATCAAGCGCGGCGCGCTGGTGCAAAAACGGCCTGCGGCTACGCGGGAAGTGGTAATCGCCGGACGCCTGGTCCAATGCATCAATGAAACGCGGATGCAGCAGGCCCTGCAGTTGCAGGTCGTCCAGGGTTGCTTCGCCACTCTGCCAGCGATACATGCACTCGATGAGTGGGACCCCGAGCACGGCGCCATCCTCGTTCGCGTAGCTGCCGAGCCATGACTGCAGCCAGTCGCGAAGTCCCGAATCCGCCGGCCGGTACATGCTCATCACGGCATCCGAAAGGCGCTTTGGAATGCGCTCCAGCAGAGGGTGGGTCTTCAGATTCTCGTAGGTGTTCAAGCTGCATTCTCCAACATTGCGATGGCCGAGCAGTAAGCGTCGTCAAAGAGCATCGGGTCGATCATGTAGCGCGCAAAGAGCAGGTTGTCCCGTAGCGATTGATCCATGTCGTGCCGGTACCAGGTGGCAACGGCAAGTTCATATGGGGCAAGAAGGAATGTCCGGTCAAGATCCACGCTTGGCGTGATGCTTCTTGAGCGGGTCCGCAGCGTGTCGACCAAGCCTGGAACGGAAAGCCTTTCCCACAGTTCCGCAGCCGCGTCCCTCACGGGAGGATCACGAAACTCCAGCTCCTGCTGCCGCCGGTCAGACCACTCGCCCACCGAGGTCTGCCATGCATCACTCCAAGGGCCAAACGCCGCTCTCAGCTTGACGAGCTCTCCAACACGTCCCGCCAGCGGAAGGCTGGCGAGAAGGCAGGACACATCGGTGGTCTGGGATTCGCCAAATTGCCTTCTACTCCATTCGAGCAGCTCTGCAGATGCCTGCGCGAGCGCCGCGTGCCAGAAGAAAGGCAACCCATCCAGGCCCCAGCGCAACCCCTGCTCTGCCTCCGTGTACCCGCGAAGGCGAGCCAGCGCGAGCAACCGAAGTGCCAGAAGCGGTTCTTTTGCCAGTACAAGGAACGGATCAAGCCAGCGCAGATAGAACTGGAATGAGCCAAGCCAGCCCAGCAATACATCCAGCTCCGCTGACGACTTTCCGCTGTGCGGGTCATCGGTGATGCGCCGGTAGAGCCCAATCAGGGCTGCAGATCGAGCGTGCGACTCACTAATGCCCACCGCCTGGAGAAACTCCGAAGCAGTGTCGGCCTGGTCTTCACCCAGGACCACGAGGCAGGGTGCGGCCTGGCGCGATGGATCAATCGCCAGGTAGACGCCAGGGAAGAGCTTGGCGTCAGGCAGCAGCCAGGCCTGGCTGTACTTTCGCTGCAGTTCGATTGGCTCATCGCCAGTCACGTGCGTAAGTTCCCTAAGCTGCACCCGCACGTCATCGGATGCGCCTTCCACCGTCACTTCAGCGCCGATACGCCTGATCCGATAAGGTTCGATCTCGATTCCGGGCCCATTGGGGAACTGGACCTTGAGTGCATGGGTTCTCGCGCGCGGATCGAATGAGAGTGCCTCAAGGAAGCCGCTCACTTCAGAAAGTGGCAGGCGGTTGGCACGCAAGGAGAGGCTGTGGACGGCATTCCAGGACGCGCTGGCCCGCCTCACCTCGAGACGGTTGTGCAATGCCGTGCCGGCCTGGGCCACGATCCTGCCCGCGGCGATCGAACTCACGCGGCGCATTCCAGTCGCAGTTTCCTCGCCACTTGCCAGGTCAATGAATGAAGCCGGCTTTGGGCATTCGAATAGCAGATCCGCCCTGGTGCCTGCAAACAGAAGTGTGACGGTGAGCAGGCTGGAGCCTGCGAATTTGATCGTGCAGGTTCCGTCGGCCGCCGTAGCGTGGCCAGCAATCGTAACGCCGGCTGGCAAGGACAGCGACAGGTGACGATTGGTAGTGCGGTGATCGAAGCCTTGAGGAAGCACGAGAACGCGTCGGCGCTCGGCAATCACTGCACTGGTGTCATCAACCAGACGGAATTGCATATCGCCACTGGCGCCTCTGGCCGATTGGCCTAGCCACGCACTGTCTCCCGCCCTGCGCCATTCAATACGGCCTGAGAGTCCGCCGAGCTTTCGGGGGTTTGCGTCTCCAACAAAGACTGTTGAATAGCCCTTCACGCGGAAGTGTGGAGTGCGTCCGGAGAAGTCGAGATAGCCTTGCGGGCCTGCATAGCCTGATTCAACAACGGCGAAGTCTCCGTCCGCAGCCGTAAAGACGGCCTTGCCGGAGACGCTCCAGAGTGGTCGCGCCGAGCCATTCACCATCAGTTTCTCGCCCAGGGCTGTCGCCTCTCCGGTGACGATAGTGCCCTCGGGTGCCGCAGCCAGCAGTGTGCGCGTGCGGAGCCTGACCGGTGCCGGAGAGCGGTAAACGGGATCGCCATCTCCAGGCTCGAAGACCCATACGCAACGTTCGTCGAGCGGTTCGCCACCGATACAGTCGAGGCGGCGATACGTGCCGGCGTCACTGATGACAAGCGAAACCGCGCGGTCGGAAACGTTCTCGGAAAGGTCCTGGACCGCGCTCGCCTGAAAGAACCTGCCTCCGTCTTTTCGCCTTGCCTTGAAGGCCTCGCCGACAGGCTCTCCCGCAATCGCATAGTGGACAGCAACAAGGCCTGGCACCTCTCCGGCTGCTTCGAAGCCCGTGCCGTCGATCATCGCGCGGGTGTTAAGCGTCCATGCGCCATGTCGCCTCGATATGATTCGCTCGATGGCACAAGCAGCGCCTTCGGTCGCAGCCAGCGCCACGTTGAGCAGATGCCCAACGATCTCCTTTGCCGCATCTTCCTCAACACGGAATGGCAGGGCCTGCATCCAACCCGGCATGCTCCAGATCCTGTCCAGCGCCCCACCTTCCCACTGCGCATCCGTGGTGAGCTTGAGGACTGCGCGAACAAGGTCAACACACAGGCCTGGCAGGTGCTCCGTGTGTTCATGTGCTTTGCGAAGGTCACTTCTTGCGTCCGCTGCACCGATGAGTGCCTGTGCAGTCGCTTGGGCATCCACTCCTCCGGCAACTTCGTGCTGCATGAGGCTGTCCAGGATCTTCCGGATGGGCTTCCCTTGCCGGATCATGCCACTCGGCAGTCCAGCTTGGCCGATCACGGTCTCAAGCAGAAGATCGGCTCCTGGGCGGCTGACGACAGGTATCCGATAGAAGCTGAAGCTCTCATCCATCAGCTCGCGGAAGCGCGCGCCATTCCGGTTATAGAGCCGCAGGATTTCCTCGCCGCAATGATTCCAGGAGGGTGAGCCCCCGTCATAGTTGGAAGCAAAACGTGCGGCCGCAACAGGTGCAAGCGCTTGCACCTGTATTTTCCTGGAGACCAGCGGATTATTGATTGAGGCTTCGAGGGCGGAAAGTGCCCAGAGACCTGCCCTGTAGCGGTACAGCGGCCGACCATCGACCGGCTCAGTGCCGAGCATTTTGATTCCCTTCATCGCCGCCCCCTCAGGCGCTTCCTTGCTATGCTCCAAGCATTACACAGATTTCGGGCAGTTGAGTAGCCATTGCTGGTGGCGCAGTCGTAGGACCTGAGGCCTTTGAGCGCCGGCGAGCAGTCCGCTGCCGATCGTGCTGTTTTTCATTTGGGCACTACTCCAGGCGCGCGTGCCATCGGCCTGGCTGCCAAGCGGTTTCACGAGAGAATGTTGTCTTCGCTTGCCGGCAGGGTTATCCATTCACGCCATGCAGTTGATCAGGCGAACGATGCCGAGACATCCAGATCCTTGATCAATAACGCGTTTTTCCGCGATTTCGTGCGTGAAGATCCGGCCATATCTTACTGGGGCCTTTGATCGGTATTCAACGAAGCGATCGTTGCTGACAACGTAGTCATGCTTATCTGGTGCAAGGTTCAGCACGGTCTCGTCACGATGTGGACAACGGCGCCTGGTCCAAGGACGTCGCGAATTAGCCGCTCGTCGAGCCCGTGCCGGGTACGGATGTTCTCGGTCCTGGTCGAGGTTTAAGACACGAGGCCAGGTAGGGAGTCGAGCATGCTCGACTCTACTTTGCGGGCTCCTGGAGGGAAGCTTCCAGCAACGCAACGTAGGTATCAAGTCGGGTTCGCTGGGCGATCAAAACCTACCCGATCAGGTACAGCAGCACCAGGGCGAAGATCAGGACGGCGCCCGCCCAGCCGATGTCGTAGACCCCCGTCCAGTCGCCCCAGCGCCAGTTGCGGAACTGCAGGTACAGCGCGATCAGGAGCGGAAATGGACCGAGGCGTTGCAGCCCTCCGTACATGATGCCCATCCGTTCGGTCATGCGGGTGCGCAGTGCGCTGACGTAGCGGAGCCGCTGCTCCCTATCTTCGCGCGGAAACATGCAGTGTTCGGCAATGACGGACTGCCAGTGCAGGAAATCGTTGTCCATTTCCCTGGCGTGCGACAACCGGGGCTGGGAGTACTGACGGTACTCCCGGCGCAGACTCAGGAATCCGCCAACCAGGAAGCCTCCGATTTCCACAATCAGGCAGGTAAGCGTCACTGGCAGAAGCACGATCGCAGGTATCCAGCGAACGAGCAGCAGGCCGCTGACCAGCCCGATCAGCGCCGCCCCCACGCCTACGCGGTACGACCATTTCTCAACCACGCCAGCCTCGGGGTAGATGGACTGGTTCCTCAGTCCCTGAATCCGGCTGTGCAGCCCATGGAACGTCAGGGCATTACTCTCTTCCAGGCCCGGAACCTGGGTGTCCTTGCCCATCTGCATTTCCATTGCGTATCCCGTTCCGAAGGCGCCTCTTGGCCGGCATCTTAGCCTTTGCGAGACCGCTGGCGGCGTCCTATCAGCTGTCGGACGAAAGTCGAGCAAGCTCGACCCTACCGGGCTCGGCACCAGGTACCACTCAATCCGAATCCCAGTAACGATTGAAGCGTCCCGTCTTTGTATCGTAGAGGAAAAACGAGGTGCTGCTTCCTTCTCGGAAGTAGTTGAGCGCCTGTGTCCGGCTGCAGATCCTTCCACCAGTGTCAACAAGGTCGTTCATCGTGTTGTAGAGGTGACAGCCCGGGGCGCGCACATCCAGCCCCATGATGTCATAGGCGTCTTCCAGGTCATCATCGACAAGAATATGGCAGTTGGACGGCGATTTTGGCGCCTTCTTCCCAAAGCAGACCCGCAGCCCTGAGTGGTGCCTGGCGCGGTCGATGACCAGTTTCGCTTAGTCTTTCAAGCCATCGCCGTTCATGTCGAGGCTTACTTTGGCGAACGCGGTAGGCGACGCTCGTCGCCATTCGTCCTGCTTCTTGAGCGCTTCGAATTTGACCGTCTCCCAACGCACCGAACGTTCGCCTGCGCTTGCTGGCACGGGTGCAGACAACGCCACTGCAAGGGCGGCCGCTGCGCTGAGAGGAGCTAGTCGATTCAACATGTGAACGATCCGTCTATCCAGCTGCCGGGATTCTGCTCCTAATACAGAGCGGGTGCGCAGTAGGGATTTTCCGTTTCGTACTGTAGGCAGCTCCTGATAGTGACTCCAGCGGTCATTTGGGCGCTTTCGACGGGTCCACCCTCACCCCTGAACCAGGCCCCGCGGAGTCAAAGCGGGTGCACGCGCAACAGCAACCCAGCCACAGAAATGCTGTTCACAGCCACATGATGGACGACTGAAAGCCAGTAGCCCTTATTCCCGCGCTTTGCACGCAGGATCAGAAGGCTCATGACAAGGAAGCTTGGGGACACAGCAACGTAGGCCGGCTGCCCAGACGCCAGGATTTGCGCGATCGCAGCGAGCATCGCTGCAGTGCCGGAGATCTGGAGGTCTCCCCTGAAGGCCCTTCCCAGCAGCGCGACAACTGCGTAGAGAATGAGGTTCTCGAACACTGGCGCTATCGACAGAGCGTAGACCATTTAGCCCGCGCTGACGCTGGCTTCTACTTGAGCCCAGCCGCCGCTCTCCATTGCGCTGGGAGTGAAAAACTCGACCAGCGAAATCAGTGCGCTCGAGGCGAGGAAGAATAATGGTGCTACGAAAATCGCTAACAGCCAGAGCTGCCTTTCATTCCAGAAACGATGCATTCGCGAGGCTTCCGAAGTGGGTGTGAACATGCCCCAGGATCACTGTCGCCACGCGCTACCCAATCCATGTCCAATCACATAGAACTCAACAAGCCCGAAGACGCCCAGAAACACCCAGGTTACCCAGTTGAGCGTCTCGAACGAGAGCCCAAGCGGAGCCTGCAGGGCGTCGGCGGCTGCGAAGGCCACCAGAGAGAACGGTAGCGTCACCATCACGACCAGGTAGATGAAATCCACGCTGTCCAGCAGATCCAACAGCAGGCAGGCCAGGTACAGGAGCGCGAACGCCGCCGCCTCCCACCTGCCCGATCTGGACCATGCTCTGCCCAGGACCGAACGCCATTCAATGGGGTAATGGCGTTGCTTTTTCGGCAGCCTCGCTGCCTCACGTGGTACACGGCGAACTCGGCTGATCATGGGCGCGCCCCTTGGCGAGTGGATCGTCGTCCAGATGAAGTCGGGACGTCAAGGGCCGAGTGATGGCCGGGATGACCACGCCGGTTCTGTTACTGCGCGGATGGCGGGTTGGCAGCCCCATGGCACTTCTTGTACTTCTTACCCGATCCGCACCCGCACGCCTCGTTGCGGCCGGGCGTCTCCACCGCCCTCAAGGGGCGGGTCACCGCTACCTGCGGTGCCGCGGTTCGTGCAGGCGGATCAATGCATGCCTCCCGACACATCATGAGGGTGTTGGTGATTACAGCACTACGTTCCGTCGACCGCACGATCTGTGACTGGATCTGGTCAAATCGCGCAGATCGATCTGTGACGGGGACGCAGTGTCTGTCGAAGAGCCAGAGCGTGTGCAAATGCCAAGTTTCCAGGGCGCCATGGTCGGCCTGCCTGATCAGATCTCGAGCTCGACAAACGATCCGCTTGCAGGCATCCAGGCAGTCATCCCGCAGCTGATGAGGATCCTCCGTGGCAACCATTTCAAAACAGACCTGCAGGTACTCGGCTGCCTTCACCCAGTCTTCCAAGTGCGTGGCCCGGCGTTCGATCATTCTGGCAGCGTACAAGGCAGAGCGCGCCCTGTAGTCGGGAAACTGTAGCGCACGAATGTACTGCTCCTCAGCGTCGAGTTCGGATCGTCCGGGGATGAGCCCACCCTCAATCGACGCCGCAAGGTTATAGATGGCGTCTGGATATCCTTGGGACGCTGCCTCCTGAAGATAGGTAAGCCCCTTTGCCATGTCCTTCTGGACGCCGTCCCCATGTAGATACATCACGGAAAGGTTGTACTGGGCCTGGGGGTCACCGGCATTGGCAGCCTCGGTTGTGTACCTGGCTGCGGCCGCCTTGTCCGCGATGCCGCCAATCCCAAGAGAGAGCATTGCTCCCAGTTGCGCGAGCGCTTCCGGATGACCTGACCGTACGGCCTTTTCATACATTTCCCTGGCCAGCGCGGGATCCTTCTGGAAGATTCCATTTCCGTGCAGGTAGGCATTGCCCACATAGACAAGCGCATCAGGAAGATCCGCCTTGGCGGCATGGGCTATGAAGTTCTGTCCACGGGTGTGCTGCGGATCGGTTGGCGTTGACTCGCTGACAAGGTGATGTCCAAATGAGTAGCTTGCGCCGACGTGCTCCTTGACTGCGGCCCTGCGCATCCAGAAGAGTGCGTGTTCCATGCTTTCCTCAGCAGCGACGCACTCATGGGCAGAAAGTTCGTAAGGCTGGCGGCCAGCGGGACTCGAGCACTCCATGAAGTACGATCCGGCTTGGAACATTGCCTCCGGATCACCGTCCAGCATGGCTTTCCCACACATCTGCCATAGAGCGTTGGACTTCACGGGGGCTACGATGCAGTCAATTTCGACATGATGCGTTCGCCAATACAGCTCCTTCAGAAGCCGCAGAGCGGCGTCGAGTGACAGCTTGGACATGCCACCGAAGTCGTGTGAAGTGTAGCCGTAGTGCTCGGGATGAGCCGCTATGTTGCCGTTGAAATGCAGTACACCCAGAGCACTCAACACAGGCCGGTTCGCTATGCCGCGAGTGCCGAGGTTTCGAATCTTCTGTGCAAGGGGCTCATTACTCTGAGCATTGCGCTCATCTACGAGCGTACAGAATCTATGGGCGAAGCCGCGAAGATGGGAAAGGCTGAGTGCCGGGGCCTCTCCACTCAGGTTCTTGCCGCTCTCGTACAGCCTGCCCAGCTCAGGGTCGAGCGCCATGGCAAGCTCAATGTCATCGATCATCTTGCGTGGCAGAATTCAATAGGTTGGCGAGATTCTAACGGTTGCCGCGAGCGCCGCAACGACGTCATGTAGGCGGTATGGAGCGGGTACACGAGAGTGGCCAGTTCCCGCACCCATTAGATTTCCCCAGCAGTGACCCGATGCCCTCTGGTCTTTATCGAACGTGATGACAGCGGCCCTCGATGCCTATAATCGCGAGCGATGGCCAGCGTGCCATCCAGGACATCACATAGCCACGAAGGCACAGGGGGATAACTTGGCACTGATCAATTGCTCGGAATGCGGGAGGCAGGTCAGTGACCGCGCTTCCTCATGTCCACACTGCGGAAACCCGATATCGGTCGCGCGGGAGCCCGCCTCTGGCATGCCCGTCAATGGCGACACGCCTGGGCCCCAACAGGCCGCGACAGCTTCAGCTGGCGATACTGCGCCGCTGCAGTTCAGGCAAAGCAAGGCCGAGCGGAATGCCCGGCGGAGCCCTTGGCCAGCGCCGCTGCTGGTTGGCGCTGTCCTCGCTGGCGCTGCTTGGTTTGCCTGCGGGCACCTTCCTACGGGCCAAGGTGCCGAGAACGAGAACTACGCGCTGGACTCAAAGGGCTACATCGCATCGATTGGGTCTGCATTCTTTGACAAGCCGAAATCCTTGCTTCTCGTGGACGACACCACAGGGAAAGCGCTGGCATCGAGGGCGCTGTCCGGGTGAGGGTCGATGTCGATGCGCAGGGTTATCCCACCGATGTGTCGGTGGAGACATCCTCCGGTAACAGCGACCTGGGTCGCGCCGCCAAGGAGGCCGCGCGGCGATGGACCTTCAACCCGGCAACCATCGATGGAATGCCTGCAAGAGGGCGTATCGTGGTTCCGGTGACGTTCGCCCTGAACTGATCGCTCTCAACGCGGCGCTGGGAAGTCCGGCCTCGCTCTCGTGAGTAGAACAGCTGCCCGGCTGATGAGCGCCGGGCAGCTGCCTTGAACCCTTGGTGGGCTTCCTGCACCGGGCTACTTCTGGAGGACGTCGCGCACCTGGTCCAGCTTCTTTGCGCTCCTGATGTAGTCCTCATGAAGGCTTTTGATGCGCGCACTCAGTGAAGCAGCAAGTTCTTTGCGCTGCGCCCCCGTAGTGGCCTTTGCCATGAGAGCCAGTTCCTTGTTGATCGCCTTGAAGCGACCAATCGCTGACTGCGAACCCGTATCGAGAACCACGGCGCGGAGCGCGGAGTACTTGACCTCCGGGAAGTGTTCCCGACGGATGTCGACCAGCTTCATCCCTTCCCGCGCAAGTCGATTTACCTTCTTCTGATCCGCACTGCTCAGCGTCACTGCCTTCTTTTCTTCAGCCATCTTGCTCTCCTTGAAAAAACGTTGATTCCATCCGCGGTGTGGGTCATGCGGCAAGGCCGCTACTGCTTGGGTGGCCACTGCTCCAGCCACCAGTCCTGCTCATCGCGTAGCACGGGAACCCACACGCGACTTTCATAGGAGGGGTTGTAGACGGCGGCCATCGAATCGCTCAGGGCGGATCGCTTCCTGGACACATCAACAGCGGGGGCAGTCCACCTGCGGCGCTTCCTGATGCGGAATCGATCCTCAGGATCGACCGTGACGTGAACACCAATGGCATCGCCATTACCAGCAAGCGCATACTCAAAGTTCGAAAGCTCCCATGAACCCTTGAGATCGGCAAGAAGCTCCAGTTCACCGAGCAGTTGTCCGTGATCGGTCGCGAGAACGATTGCCGTAAACGCCCTCTTGTTTGGATCCTCGATCGTCTGACTGCGGACCACGTTCAAGCGCGTACGAACAAGCATGGCAGTTGGCCCGTGCCTCGTCTTGGACACGCTGGTCAACACACCTCCGCAAGCGACGAGTTCGAATTGGAGCCAGTCGAAGGCGTCCCTGATGGCGACGCCCAGGCTGAACTCCCCATCGTGATCTGGAACCGCGTCCATGAATGGCAGCGGGTTGGGATAGCGAGGCTCGCCCTCAACGCGCACCTGCCGAACAGCGTCCCGATAGTTCATCCCCGCCAGTGCGTAGGCCACCAGATCTCTGATGTTCCGGCAGGCCTTGGGCGAGCTCCAGTTCTCTGGGAAGATGCGAGCAATGTCCGACGCGGCGCGATCGGCAACAAGCTCCAATACTGTCTTCATGCAACACAGTCCTTTGCGTTCAAAGAGGCGACGCAGGCGCAACCGCCCAAGTCCATGGCTACTTATCGGCTCGAACACAGGAACATTGAGTACTTTCTGCTGCGCACGTCATGCATGTCTGCCCGAGCAGAGGATCAACGACCGCAGATCGCAGTACGCCGCTCGGCGAGATACTGCTGGGAAGCACATGGAGCTGATCCGTGGCGAGGAGCTTCTCGGCATGATCCGTGCAGTGCAGAAGCCAGCTGCGAATCGTGTCGAACCACAGCTTGAGCCTGCACGTTGCCCCATCCCCAAGGCAGCTGCCTGCAGAAGGTGCGGAAGCGTGCTCGTCCAAAGGACCAATCGCCGAACCGGCGAGCAGTTCCACGGATGCAGCCAGTTCCCACGCTGCCGCGGCACGGCATAGCCATCGCCCGCAACGCCCTCACCCACATTCACCCCGCAGCAGCGAGAATGAGCAACCGGGCCCGCTGTCAGGCGTGCCGCTCACTGCCTGCAGGACCGCCGCCATGCCCCACCCGCCCATCGATCCGTCATCCTCCGCTGCCGCAGCCAGCGGTTGCATCGAGGTCCGCGGAGCGCGCGAGCACAACCTCAAGAATGTCGATGTCTCCATTCCCCGCAATGCGCTGGTCGTGCTCTCGGGGGTATCGGGTTCGGGAAAGTCATCGCTGGCCTTTGGCACTGTCTTCGCTGAGGCGCAGCGGCGCTATTTCGAGTCCGTAGCGCCTTACGCACGGCGCCTTATCGATCAGGTGGGCGTGCCCGATGTGGATGCCATCGACGGGCTGCCGCCGGCGGTAGCGCTGCAGCAGCAGCGCGGTGCCAGTAATGCACGTTCGTCAGTGGGCAGTGTGACCACGCTGTCCAGCCTGGTGCGGATGATGTATTCGCGTGCAGGGGCCTACCCGCCCGGCCAGCCCATGCTCTACGCCGAGGACTTCTCACCCAACACCGCGCAGGGCGCCTGCAGCACCTGCCATGGTCTTGGGCACGTCTACGAGGTGACCGAAGCGCTGATGGTCCCGGACCCGTCGCTGAGCATCCGCGAACGGGCCATCGCCTCCTGGCCGCCGGCATGGCACGGCCAGAACCTGCGCGACATCCTGGTCACGCTGGGCTACGACATCGACGTGCCGTGGAAGAAGCTGCCGAAGAAGGACAGGGAGTGGATCCTGTTCACCGAGGAGGCGCCAAGCGTGCCGGTCTATGCAGGCTTCACCCCGGCCGAAACCCGCGCCGCCCTGAAGCGGAAGCTTGAACCGAGCTACATGGGGACCTTCACCGGCGCCCGCCGCTACGTATTGCACACCTTTGCCACTACCCAGAGCGCGCTGATGCGGAAGCGGGTTTCCCGCTACATGGAGGGCAAGCTGTGTCCCGCCTGCCACGGCAAGCGTCTGAAACCTGAAGCGCTGTCGGTCACCTTCGCCGGCGTGGACATCGGCGAGTTCATGCACCTGCCATTGGATCAACTGGCGGATCTGCTGGAGCCTGTGGCACAGGGTGATTTCAGCGCACATAGCCGTGGCTCACGCAATAAGAACGCGACACGCCGCGACCGCGCCCAACGGGTGGCAAGCGGGCGAACTGCCCACGCGGCGGCCCCTGACGTACGCCTGACCTCGTCCCTGTCAGAGGAAAAGCGCATGGCGGCCCAGCGGCTGGCGGGCGGCATCATGGCGCGCGTCTCGCAGCTGCGTTCGCTCGGGGTGGGGTATCTCTCCCTGGATCGCGCGACACCCACGCTTTCGGCCGGCGAACTGCAGCGTCTGCGACTGGGTACACAGCTGAGCTCGTTGCTCTTCGGCGTGCTGTACGTACTGGATGAGCCATCGGCTGGCCTGCATCCTGCCGACAGCGAGGCGCTGTACGATGCGCTTGGCCAGCTGCGCGACGGGGGTAATTCGGTTTTCGTCGTCGAACACGATCTGGAGCTGATGCGCCGCGCGCAATGGCTGGTGGATGTTGGCCCGCAGGCGGGCGAGCACGGCGGGCGCGTTCTCTACAGTGGCGAGCCCGATGGCCTGCGGCAGGTGCAGGATTCCCGCACCGCCCAGTATCTTTTCGACCAGGTGCCTGCGCCTGCAAGCCGCACGCGCAAAGCCGGTAGCTGGCTGGAACTGAAGGGTATCCACCGCCACAACCTGCAGGGGGTGGATGCGCAGCTGCCGCTGGGATTGCTGACTGCAGTGACCGGGATTTCGGGGTCGGGCAAGTCCAGCCTGATGGCGCAGGCGCTGCCGGAGCTGGTGCTGCTGCACCTGGGCCACGAGCCGCCGGAGGATGGCGCCGATGTCGCGCCCACCGATGGGCCAACCGTCATCGAAGCAACGCGGGGGCGACTGGCAGGCGATGTGGATGCCATCCAGCGGGTCGTCCAGGTGGACCAGAAGCCCATCGGCCGCACGCCGCGGTCGAATCTGGCTACCTATACCGGGCTGTTCGACAATGTGCGGAAGCTGTTCGCCAGTACCCCGGACGCACGCCGACGCCGTTTCGATGCCGGCCGCTTCTCGTTCAACGTGGCCAAAGGCAGATGTCCGACCTGCGAGGGCGAGGGGTTCGTCAGCGTCGAGCTGCTGTTCATGCCGAGCGTCTATGCGCCCTGCCCTGCGTGCCATGGCGCGCGCTACAACGAGGCCACGCTGAAGGTGCTGTGGAATGGCCGCAACATTGCCGAGGTCCTGCAGTTGACGGTTGACCAGGCGCACGCGTTCTTTGGCGAGGAGGATGCGATTGCCCGCTCGCTGCAGGTGCTTCGGGAAATCGGGCTGGGCTATCTGCGGCTGGGCCAGCCGGCCACGGAACTTTCAGGTGGTGAGGCACAACGCATCAAGCTGGCAACCGAGCTGCAGCGCGGCCAGCGAGGTCGCACGCTCTATGTACTCGACGAACCGACTACCGGCCTGCATGCGTCGGACGCGGACAGGTTGATGCTTCAGCTGCAGCGGTTGGTTGATGCAGGGAACACGGTGGTGATGATCGAACATGACATGCGGGCGGTCGCGCAGGCCGATTGGGTGATTGACGTGGGGCCTGGCGCAGGTGCTGCGGGCGGCACCATCGTGGCGAAGGGAACGCCGCATCAGGTGGCTCGTGCCAAGGCAAGCAGGACGGCCCCTTTCCTCGCGCGCGAGCTCTCGCGCGGGGGCTGAGCCGGGAGCAGCAGTGTGCCGGCCTTGGTTGCCCTAGAAGGAAGCCGGATGCTGAGTGGGCTCAGCCACCTGCAATCTTGCTTAGCAGGTTCACGAGGACACCCTCGCCCATGCGCCTCACTACGCGTACCACAGGGTGCGGAGGCTGGCTCAGCTGCGGGAGATAGACGTAGCAGCCGGTTTTGAAGGTAAAGTGCTGGGCCAAAAAACAGAGTTCGGCAGCAATCGCCTCCTCGTGTACGCCGGTGCCATGCAATCGCACAAAGCGCTCCAGCGCAAGTGCTGCGATCGTTTCGCCTAAGACCTCCGTCTCCCGTTGCCGATCACCTTGCCAGCAGACCCGAATCCAACCTTCGTTGCCCGAATCTTCGCCCGCACTAAAAGGCAGGATGAGCGTGCCGTCCTGCAGGCTGCGAGCGCACCAGGCATTCTCATGGTGCTCACCGAAATAGAGAGGCATCAGGTTGGCAATGAAGCCGACGATTGCTGTACTTTTATTGGTCATTAGCATATCCATGCCGGTCCGTCATCCATTGCGTAATTGTGCGCACAGATACGATAGCCGCTCAAGCAGGATCATCGCGGTATCTCGCTCTCCCACCTCAAACCAAACCTCAACTCCAGCCGCTCCCCTGCCACCAACCGCCTCGGCAGCAACGTGAACCCATCAGGCGGACCCGTCTGCGGTTCCAGACAACTCGCGTGCGCAGCCCCGTCATACACCACCCAGTGGTCCGTATCCGCTCGCAGCCGCAGCCGCTGCCCCGCATATTCCAGCGTCACCTCAGCCTGGTTGATGAAGCAGTCATCCCACGGCCCAGGCACTGGGCTGACACAAGGCAGCGTGGCGATGCCCTCCCCGTCCCGCGGATACATCGCACGCGGCGAAAACAGCAGCTGATCCGGCTTGCGAAACCACGGATGCCAGCCGATCACGGCAGGCATTGCCCTGTCGCCGGCCTGCACGGCAAGTCGCAGGTCGAGCCCATCGGGCAGCACGCGGACAGCCTGTGTCGCAACGCCTCCAAACGGCCAGTGCCGGTCCTCGGGAAGCGCCAGTGACAGCGTGGCGGTGGCCGCATCGAGATGATCGATCTGCCAGGGCCGTGTGAATCCCACCCCATGGATCGCATGCGCCCCAAGGTTCGCAGGCAGCACGAAATCCTTGCCATCAAAGCTGAAGCGCCCACGCCGGATGCGCCCAGCCCAGGGCACCATCGGGTAGCACCCCCAGCCGATCACAGCCGCCCTGCCCTCGCACTCGCCTACCAGCCAGTCCACGTCGTCGTACCGCATCTGCGCGATCCGTCCGCCGGCTTCAGGAGCGAGCGCGATCGCCACCCTGCCCGCCCGCAGCCAATGCAGCTGGCCACCTGCCAGCGGCGCATGCGCATCATCCAGCGGTGAACTAGCCTCAAGCGCCATAAGGGTCGATGGTGCGGATGCTGCCATCGGCTTCCATGTGCAGCGGCGTGCACTTGACCGAGCGCAGGTGGGTGACCCCGCCAGACGCCAAGGCATCGTGGTAGAACAGATACCACTGCCCCTCGAATGCGCAGATGGAATGGTGCGTGGTCCAGCCCACCACTGGCTTGAGGATCACCCCGCCATAGGTGAACGGTCCATACGGACTTTCGCCCGTTGCGTAGCACAGAAGGTGCGTATCACCGGTGGAGTACGACAGGTAATACCGGCCTTGGTACTTGTGCAGCCAGGGGCCTTCGAAGAAGCGGCGCGCATGGTCATCGGCGCGCAGCGGCAGTCCGTGCTCATCCAGGATCACGATTTCCCGTGTGGGCTCGGCAAGCTGGGTCATGCCTGCTTCCAGCCGACCAACGCGTGGCCCCAATGCAGGCGCATCGCCGGTGGGCTCCTCGTGCGCCGCATCGAAGCGGTTGTCACGGTACTTCTGCAGCTGCCCCCCCCAGATGCCACCGAAGTACAGGTAATGCGTGCCGTCGTCGTCCTCGAACACCGCCGGGTCGATTGAGTACGTGCCCTCCATCGCCTCTGCGTCGGCAGTGAACGGGCCCTCCGGACGATCCCCTACCGCCACGCCGATGCGGAACATGCGCTGCGCATCCTTGGCGGGGAAATAGAGGTAGTAGCGGCCATCACGGCTTGCCGCGTCCGGCGCCCACATCTGCCGGCTGGCCCAGGGCACGTCGCGCACATGCAGCGCGATGCCGCAGTCGATGGCCTCGCCAGCGGGCGTATCCATCCGCAGCACGTGGTAGTCCTCCATCCCGAAGTGACCGCCCTCGTCATCGAACGGAGCACCGCTGTCGATGTCGTGCGAGGGATAGATATACAGCCGCCCTTCGAACACGTGGGCGGACGGATCTGCCGTGTAAAGGTGGCTCAGCACGGGCTGGGAGATCGCACGCGCCGCCAGCTGGTCAAGGTTGCCGGTCTGCCGGCGCTGCAGCAGCTCCTGCTCGATCCGGTTCTCCATGCGCTTGTCGATCTCATACAGGAACAGCAGCGCCACCGCGAGCAGGAAAGGGATCGAGCAGTAGACGCTGACCGTAAGACGGATGCCGTCCACCACCGCCTGCGGTTGCTGTTCCGCGCCAGCCTGGTAGCCATGGTGCGCGAGGATCCCCGCGACCAGCGCACCGCCAATGCTCAGGCCGATCTTCAGGCCGCACAGCATCGCGGAGAACACGATCGCGGTGGCGCGGCGATGGTTCTTCCACTCCGAATAGTCTGCGACGTCGGCGATCATCGCCCACAGCAGCGGGATGGTGATGCCGTAGCAGAACCCATGCAGCATGAAGGCGATGAAGGCCACGCCGACTGCGGTGGGCGGAAAGAAGTAGAACGCCAGCAGGAACAGCGTGCAAACCAGCAGCGCGCCACCGAAGACATCCCGCTTGCCAAAGCGGTCGGCAAGCCGGCGTGAGACGCCAATGCCCAGGATCATGCAGAGGATGCCGCACGCATTGAACAGGCTGAAGGCCGAGGTCGCCGGGTCTTCCGGCCAGGTGAATCCGGCCAGGCCCCACCTGCTCAGCGTTGCGTTCAATCCACCGATGAAAGCGTTGAAACCGGAGCTGTCGAGGAAGCCCGCCAGCGCGGCATCTCGCATGTAGTACTGGAAATAGTAGATGTAGGTGCCGCCCTTCAGGGCCAGGTTGACGAACACCAGGATGGTCAGCAGCAGCATCACCTTCCACGGCCGGTTGCGCAGCAGGTCGGACAGGTCCTGCAGTACGCCGGCGGTCTGTTCCCGGGCCGGAACGATGCGTTCGCGCGTGGTGGCGAAGGTGGTCAGGAAGAACAGCGTGCCCACCACCGCGAACACCGTCATGACCCGCTCAAAGCCCAGCATGCGATCGCCATCACCGAGGATCAGCACCAGCGGCAACAGCAGCACCTGGATGATGAACTGCGCGATCATCACCGCCACGAAGCGGTAGGCTGACAGGCTGTTGCGCTGGGCCATGCTGCCGGTAAGCACCCCGCTGAGCGCGGAGTACGGCAGGTTGTTGGCCGCGTACACCAGCATCAGCAGGCCGTAGGTGGCCACGGCGTAGACGATCTTCGCGCGGGGCCCCAGGTCCGGCGTGCTGAAGGCGAGCAAGGACAACACCCCGAACGGGATCGCCGTCCACAGGATCCACGGCCGGAACTTGCCCCAGCGGCTGACCGTGCGATCGGCGGCAATGCCGATCAGCGGCGTGAACACGAACGCGCCGAGCACACCGATCACGAAGATGATCGTTGCGGCGGTGGCGGGCGGAAGCCGGTATACGTCGGTGTAGAAGAACGCCAGGTAGGTGATCAGCGTCTGGAAGATCAGGTTCGCTGCGAGATCGCCCAGGCTGTAGCCGAGCTTTTCCCGGATCGACAGCGTGTGTTCGGTGTTTGCCGCGCTGCCTGCATCAGTCACGGCCGGCCTCCACGGTGAACCTGCCGGTCGCACGGATGTCGGTGCTGGAGCTCCCTACCCTCGCCTCGTAGGACCCGGCCGGCACGGCATACGCCGCACGGACCTCGTCGTACTGGCGCAGGGCGTCCTTCGCCTGCAGATCAAAGGTGACCGTTCGGCGTTCGCCCGGGGCCAGGTGGACACGCTGGAAGCCGCGCAGCTCCTGCTGGGCATCGTCGGGTTGTGCCTGCATGCGCCGCACATACAACTGCACGACTTCATCACCCGGGCGCTTGCCGGCGTTGATTATCTCGACCTGCACCTTGAGCGTCCCGTCGTCGCCGATGCGGGCGGAATCGAGCTGCAGCGTGCCGTAGTCGAACCGGGTGTAGGACAGCCCGTGTCCAAACGGATACAGCGGGGCGCCACGGAAATAGCGGTAGGTGCGTCCTTCCATCGTGTAATCATCGAACGCCGGCATCGCCTGGTCCGCCTTGTAGAAGGTGACCGGAAGGCGTCCGCCGGGGTTGACGTCGCCAAACAGGGCCTGGCCTACGGCGGTGCCACCACGTTGCCCGGGGTACCAGCTCATCAGGATTGCCGGCACATTCGTATCGGCCCAATCCACGGCCAGCGCGGAGCCGCCGGTCAGCACCATCACCACCGGCTTGCCGGTGGCATGCAGCGCTTCCAGCAGTGCACGCTGCGGTGCGGGCAGGCGCAGATCGGTACGGTCACCGCCGGCGAAACCGGGGTAGTTGACCTTCATTTCTTCGCCTTCCACATCGCCGGTCAGCCCGCCGACAAACACCACCACGTCCGCTTCGCGGGCTGCGTCCACTGCTTCCTCGAAGGGCGGCTTCGCTCCGGGCATGCGCCAGCCCAGCCGCACGCCGGCATCGCGCTCGGCATCGAAGTATTCAAGCTTCAGCGCGTAGGCGCGTCCGGCCTGCAGGTCCAGTTCCACGCCATCGCCCTGCAGGCGATCGCTGTCACCCCACCGGTCCAGTACCCGCTTGCCATCGATGTACAGGCGGTAGCCGTCGTCGGCGGCTGCTTCTATGCGGTAGCGGCCAGACACCGGCGGCATCAGTTCGCCACTCCAGCGGATGCTGAAACCATCGCTGGGAATGCCCTGCCCCGGTGCGGCTTCACCGCGGGCCAGCAGGTTGTCGGTCGGTGAACCGCGATCCCAGCGGAAGCCGATCTGGGCGTCGGTGCGCACCAGGGCCGGCGTGCCGGACAGATCGGCTGTGCGGAAGTACTCCCCGCGCAGGCCCCGTTCCGGCGAGTCGGCCGACGGCCGCAGGTAGGCCGCTTCGATCAGCGGGGTGGCATTGGGATCGTCGCGCCCTTCGACCAGGTCCACGCCGCGTGCGTAGCGCACCTCGATGCCCTTCGCTGCACCGCGTATTCCCTGCAGGACGGTCACCGGTGCGGCCGGGGTGCCGAAGTAGTTGCCGAGCAGTGCCATGGTGTCATCGGCGGTGGGGCCGACCACGGCGATGCGCTTGAGGTCGCGTGACAGCGGCAGCACGCCTTCGTTCTTCAGCAGTACCAGCGATTCCTGCGCGGCCTTCAAGGCCAGCGCATCGTGCGCCGGGGCCTGGTTCACCGATGCGGGGATCCGCGCCCAGCGCACCCGTTCGGCCGGGTCGAACATGCCCAGTCGCATCCGCGCGGTGAACAGCCGGGTCACCGCATCGTCGATTTCTGCTTCCGTGATCAGCCCTTGCCGTACCGCGGCAGGCAGCGTGGCGTACTCCTGGCCACACTCCAGTTCGGTACCGTTCTTGACCGCCAATGCCGCGGCGGCTTCACGGCTGGGAACGATTTTGTGATGCTTCCAGATATCCACGATGGCCCAGCAGTCGGACACCACGTAACCCTTGAATCCCCAGTCACGGCGCAGCACATCGCGCAGCAGGAAGCGGCTGGCGCTGGCGGACTCGCCGTACACGCGGTTGTAAGCGCCCATCACCGCATCCACCTGCCCCTCCTTCACCAGCGCCTCGAAGGCCGGCAGGTAGGTGTCATACAGATCGCGCTTGCTGGGGCGGGCATCGAAGTGGTGGCGGTCGGCCTCCGGCCCGCTGTGCACGGCCAGGTGCTTGGCCGTGGCATCCAGCTTGCGGTACACCGGGTCGTCGCCCTGCAGTCCGTGCACGAAGGCCACGCCCATGCGCGCGGTGAGGTACGGGTCTTCGCCGTAGGTTTCCTGGCCGCGGCCCCAGCGTGGGTCGCGGAAGATGTTGATGTTCGGCGACCAGTAGGTCAGCCCCTGGTAGCGGCCATGTGACCCTTCGCGGACGAACTGGTGATGCTTGGCCCGCGCTTCGTCACTGATGGTGGTGGCCACTTCGCGCACCAGCGGCACGTCGAAGGTGGCGGCCAGTCCGATGGCCTGCGGGAACACCGTCGCCTGCCCTGCGCGTGCCACCCCGTGCAGCCCTTCGTTCCACCAGTCGTAGGCGGGAACGCTGAGGCGCTCGATGGCGGGCGCGGCGTTCTGCATCTGCGCCGCTTTTTCCTCCAGGGTCATCCGGGCCACCAGCGCGGCGGCGCGGCTTTCAAAGCTCGCCGAGGTGTCGCGCCAGGGCTGGGTTTCGGCCGCCTGGCCGACGCTGCTCAAGGCGATGGCGGCGCACAGCGCCAGCGTGCGGAACATCGGGGGATGGAGCCGGGGCGTGCGCGTCATCATTTACTCCTCAAGGCACGCTCATCGCGTGCGAATGGTCCCAGCAGAGCGCCCACGAAGCCGCCTGCGCGATCAGTACTCAATACCGTTCCATCCACCTCGCCTGCGAGGGTCTGCCAGCCGTGCCCGTCGCCGCTGTCGAATGCAAAGGCATAGCGGGCTTCATCACCGGTGATCTTCAGCCGCAGTGAAGCGCTCGCGTCCACGTCGCGGCTGGCCAGCAGCCGCGTCGTCCCGCCGCCGTCGCGTCCTTCCAGGAAGACCGTCACGCGATCACCGCCGAGGCGGCGCACGCCAAGGAAATACCAGTACGCCTCACTCTGGAACGCAGCCAATCCAGCCGCCACGCCTGCTGCCGGGCGGCTCATCGCGGTGCTGGCCTCGAAGCGCAGGTGCTGCTGGCGTCGGCCCAGGAAGGCGGGATTGCGCAGCGTGTCCAGGTCCTCCGCCAGCGGGTGCACGGTCAGCGCGCCGGGGCGCTCGCGCAGGTCCGCCCATGGTTGCTTGGGCACACGCACGCGCAGCCAGCCGCTGCCCAGCGTCGGCGCATCGAACTCATCGCGATCGACGAAATTGCCGGTGAACGGTGCCTGCGACGCATCGCCCTGCATCCATGACGGTGCCTTGAGCGCATACGGAATGGCCTGGTTGGCTGGCAGGACCACCGGCCAGCCATCGCGCCATCGTACCGGCAGCAGGTAGGTCTCCCGCCCCGTGTTGTAGTGGCGCTTGGCATAGTTGCGGCTGGCAAGGAACACCGCCCACCACGACCCATCCGGTCCCTCCACAAGGTCCGCATGGCCGGCATTGGTGATCGGCAGCGGCCGGTCCTCCGGCAGGTCGCGCTGGGTCAGGATGGGGTTGCCCGCATACGGGACATAAGGTCCCCAGACATCACGGCTGCGCAGCACCACCTGCGAATGCTGCGGCCCGGTGCCGCCCTCTGCATCGGACAGGTAATACCAGCCCTCGCGTTTGTACAGGTGCGGTCCTTCGATCCAGATCGGGTTCTTCGCCGGCTCCACGCCGCCATCGATCAGCACCTTGCGCGGGCCCATCGGCGCGTAGTTGTCCATGTCGATCTGCTGCATCCAGATCGCACGGTGGCCCTCGTAGCGCGGCGGACCGGGCGGCACGTCATTGTTCAGCAGGTAGACGCGGCCGTCGTCGTCGAAGAACAGCGATGGATCGATGCCCTCCACGCCCGGCAGCCAGTGCGGGTCTGACCACGGCCCGGCAGGATCGCTCGCGGTAGCAATGAAGTTGCCGCCACTGTCCACTGCGGTGGTGACCACATGGAACAGGCCGTCGTGGTACGAAATCGCCGGAGCGAAGATGCCACGCGACACGCCCAGGCCATCGAAATCCAGCTGCGTCGGGCGGTCGATGACGTTGCCGATCTGCTTCCAGTGCACCAGGTCCACACTCTCGAAAACGGGGATACCGGGGAAGTAGGTGAAGCTGGAATTGACCAGGTAGAAGCGGCCGTTCGCACCGGTGATGCTGGGGTCGGCGTGGAAGCCGGCGAGGATCGGGTTGCGGTAGTGCCCGGGTGGCAGGGGCGCTTCGAAGGCAACGTCACGACCGGTGTACTCGAACCAGTCGAAATGAACCGGTGGCGCAGCCCGCAGCGGCGGCGTCGCAGCGGCTGACAACAGGATCATCGTGGCGAGCAGCAGGCGCGTCAGCATCATGGAATCTCCGCAGCGTCGAGGGACAGTTCGAAGGGTCCGGCCGGTGCCCCGCTGCGATCGCGCAGCGTGCAGATCGGGCCATCGGCCCAGCAGTAGCGCACGCGCGCGCCGGGTACTGGCTGCGGGCTGCGCAGCACCACGTCATGGCCGTCCAGCAGCGCTTCCGCATAAGTGCATTGCCGCGCCTGCGCATCGCACAGTTCGAAGCCGATGGGTCCGTTGGCACCGGTGGTGGCCAGGGCGCCGGTGACATCATCGAAGGCGATCCGTATCCCCGCAGGAGTACGCGATGCCGTGCGTGCGGTCGGGCCGGACGGGGCGATCGCGCGCTCGCCGTAGACGACGTGGCGTGCCACGCGCGCCAGGCGCCGGCCCAGTTCCTGTTTGTTGGGCGGATGGATGTCGTAGGCGTCGCCGATGTCGATCGCCAGTGCGAGGCCGGCGTGCGGGTCTTCTGCCACGACCCGCCGCTGCGCCTCGCGGACCTGTGCCCAGCCGCTTTCCGCCGGTGTCTCGGGCGGTTGGCCATAACCGGCCAGCTGCACCACCAGCAAGGGCGTCTGCGCACCGAACCGCCCGCGCCAGTCAGCGCGCAGGCCGCGCAGGCGTGCCGCATAGGCCGCGGCGTCGCCGGTATTGGATTCGCCCTGGTACCACAGCATTCCGCGCAGCCCAGGCTGGCCCAGTGGGGCAATCATGCCGTTGTGGAGCGTCGACACGCCCGTGGCGGCATGCCACGGCGCCAGCGGCGGGGCCTGTGCGGTGGGCGCTGGCTGGTACTGCCACGGTGCGTCCAGCACCAGGCGCGTGCCATCGTCCAGCACCACCGCGTGGGCGCTTGCAGGGCCTGCCAGGCCGCCATCGCCATAGGTATCCAGCACATTGATCACCACCGTGTTGGCGCCAGCCTTCAGCAAGCCGGCTGGCAGCGCATAGGACCGCGCCGAACCGGGCGCGTTCTCGCTGCCCACGGCCACGCCGTTCACCCAGGTCATGTCCGTCTCATCCACCGCCCCCAGTTCAAGGCGTGCGCCCTGCCCTGCCTGTGCCACGGTCAGGGTCACCTGGCTGCGGTACCAGACCATGCCGTTGTAGCGGGAAAGCGCAGGCACGCCCCAGTGCTCCCATGCCCCCAGCAGGGACGGCGCTTGCTGCCAGCCAGTGCGATCTGCCGCGGGCTGCCATGGGCCTTCATCGGCGCCCGCGCCCGTGTGCGCGGACCACCACTGCTGCCAGTGTTGACCCCATCGGGCGTTGGCGGCCATCGGATCGGTTGCGTACAGCGCCAGTACGTCCAGCGCCGGGTCCATGCCGCCCTGTCGGCGCAGGGCAGAGGCGCTGGTCCATGCCTCGATGCGGGAACCGCCCCACGCCGCTTGGATCAGCCCCATCGGTACCGCGACGGTCTTCTGCAGCTCGCGTGCGAAGTAGAAGCAGGCAGCGGAAAAGTCGCGCACGGTATCCGGCGACGCGGGGTGCCAGGCAACGGGTCCTGCAAACTCCCGTCGTGGCGAAACGGCCGCTGCCTTTGGCACGGTGAACAGGCGGATCATCGGCTGCGTGGCGGCAGCGATTTCGCTGGCTGCGTCGAGCGCGCGCCAGACCGGAAGTTCCATGTTCGACTGCCCGGAACACAGCCAGACATCGCCCATCAGCACATCGCGCACGACCTGGATGGCATCCCCGGCCCGGATCGCCAGCTCGTACGGGCCGCCTGCCGCCAGCGGCGGCAGCACGGCCTGCCAGTGGCCGCTGTCATCGGCGCGGGTGGTGGCTGTCCGGCCGGCCAGCTCCACCCGGACCGTGACGCCCGAAGCGGCGGTCCCCCAGACCGGAACCGGCTGGTCCCGCTGCAGGACGGCGTGATCCTGGAACAGCGGATGCAGCAATGGCGCCATCGTGTGCTGCGCCGGTGCGGGCCCTGCGCAGCAGCCCAGCGTGATCGCCAGCAGCCAGCCCCTCCACGCTGCCCGGCTCATCGGCCATCTCCCGGCGCAGACGGAGACTGCAGGGCCTGGTACCACGCCAGCGGATGCGGTGGCGCGGCCTCTCCCACCGGCAAGGGGCGGCCGCTGACCGACTGGAAGTACGCCACGCTGGCGTCGCGCCACCACTGTGCTTGGCGGCGCTGGATGCGCAGGAACGCTTCAACCTGCGCGTAGCGTTGTGCATCCACCCTGCCGCGCAGGCCTGCCCAGGTGCTCTGCATGTCCTCGACTCCGCGCACGCCCTGCGCATAGCGCCGGACCAGTTCGTCCCACAGTGTCTGGCCGGACGCCATGCGGTGGTCCCATGGCAGGTGGTGGAACCACAGCAGCAGCGATTCGGGAACCTGCTGCAGGTCACCGTAGCGGCGTGCCACGTGCGGCGCGTACTGGGCCACCGCATTGCTGCCGCGCGCCGTGCGGTCAAAGCCGATGCCATCGCGGTCGGCGCGGTGGTAGTACACCGACGTCCAGTCCGCGCGCGGACCGCCGTCCACCCAAGGACCGGGGCCATGGTGGTGTCCGCGTGCCATCAGGTGATGCAGGCCTAGCGGGGTCATGTAGTTCACCGCCGCCTCGCGCGAGCCCATCATCATGCCGACGATGGGCTCTACCACCTCGCGATCCGGGGAGAACGTCATCGCCGCCCACTCCGCCGCGATGTCGGCGGCGGACTGCGCGGGATTCCACGAAAGACGGCCGAAGGTGTACCAGTTGGCCTGGTCGAAGTGCGATCCACTCCAGGTGCGATCGTTGCCGATATTCGCGACGCCGGCCATGCCCGTCAGGCGTTGCGCCACGGTGGAACGTCTGTCGCGTGCATGGGTATCGGCGTGCAGTACTTCCTCGTACAGCGGCCCCAGATACACCAGGTGCGTGGCGAAGCCGAGATACTCTTTGGTGATCTGGACCTCCATCATCAGCGGGGTACGCGGCATGGCACCGAACAGCGGATGGAACGGCTCCCGCGGCTGGAAATCGATCGGCCCGTTCTTTACCTGCAGGATCACGTTCGGGCGGAAGCCGCCATCCAGGCCGGCAAATTCGGTAAAGGCCTGCGTGGCACGGTCTGCAGGAACGTCGTGCGCATAGACGAAGGCGCGCCACATCACCACGCCGCCGTACGGGGCCAGCGCATCGGCCAGCAGATTGGCGCCGTCGGCATGAGAACGACCGTAGTCCTGCGGGCCGGGCTGGCCTTCCGAATTGGCCTTCACCAGCAGGCCGCCAAAATCCGGAATGCGGCTGTAGATCTCTGCGGCCTTGTCCCGCCACCAACGTCGTACCGCCGGGTCGAGGGGGTCGGCGGTTTCCAGCCCGCCCAGCTCGATCGGCGCGCTGAAGCGCGCGCTCAGGTAGACGCGGATGCCGTAGGGCCGGAACAGGTCGGCCAGCGCCGCTGCCTTGTCCAGATACTCCGGTGTCAGGCTCTGCGCGCTGGCATTCACGTTGTTCAGCACCGTGCCGTTGATGCCCACCGACGCGTTGGCCCGTGCGTAGTCGGTATAGCGCGGGTCCCGCCATTCCGGCAGGGTCTGCCACTCCCACAGCGAGCGGCCTGCATAGCCGCGTTCCACATGGCCGTCCAGGTCGTCCCAGTGGTTGAGTACGCGCCGACCGAGCTGCGGCGATTCGCGCACCGCAAGGGTGTCCAGTGCCGTGCCGGCCTGCAGCAGGCGCAGCAGATGGAACGTGCCGTACAGCATGCCGATATCCGTGCGAGCGGCCACCAGCACCACATCGTGCCCACCCAGACGCGTACGCTTGAGCAGGTAGCCCTCCCCGCCCAGCGATGCAATCTGCTCGCCGAACGGCGCGATCAACGGCGATGACTGCGGCGTACCCAGCACCACGGCAGGGCCGGTGGCCGCCGCAACCCGCATGGGCGGGGCGCTGCCAAGCAGTCCGGCCAGGCCACGCTCCAGCTCTTCGCGCGCGGCACGCTGGGTCGGTGTGTGATCAGGCGCCACCACCTCGGCCAGCTGTGTGCGGTAGACGGCGGCAAGCGGAGCATCGAGCGGTACATAGCGCATCCACATCGCGTAGCCATCCTCTGCCTGCGCGCTGCCGATGCAGGCCATCAGGGCCACCATGGCAGCGAGCATCCAATGACACCGCTTGCCATCCGGGCGACCCCGCAGCGCGGGCGGTAAACCTTGTAAGCTCGGGACGTGCGCGGCTGGCGATGGCGCCACGAAGCACAACGGGAGCGCGTATTGGAGAAGCCGAAGAAATCGGTCCGCCGCAAAACCAGCGGCGTGACGATCGATGAAGTGGCGGCCTTGGCCGGGGTCTCGCCGATGACCGTATCGCGCGCGATCAACCAGGGCAAAGTCCGCGATGTCACCCGTGAGCGCGTGATGCGCGCGGTGCGTGAACTCGGCTATACGCCCAACCTCGCCGCCAGTTCGCTGGCCGCCGCACAGCACACGCGCATCGCGCTGATCTACACCGACCCCAGTGGTGCTTACCTGCGCGAACTGCTGGTCGGGCTGCTGCGCGTGGCGTCGGGCGCCGCCATCCAACTGGTCGTCGACTACTGGGACGATCTGGGCCCTGCCGCCGAGCGCAGGTCGGCGCGTGCGCTTGCCGGTCGGGTCGACGGTGTCATCCTGCCGCCGCCGTTGTGCGAGTCGCAGCCTGCAGTGAACGAACTGCTGAAGGCAGGCATCCCGGTGGTCGCGATCGCATCGGGCCACCTCGGCAACGACATTTCCTGCGTGCGCATCGACGATTTCCACGCCGGCAGGGAACTGGCCGAACATCTGATCCAGCACGGCCACAGCCGCATCGGCTTCATCTGCGGGCGCAGCGACCTCAGCGCAAGCGCGCGGCGCTACGACGGCTTCGTCAGCGCGCTGCATGACGCAGGGCTGGAAGTCGACCCTGCCCTGGTCCAGCAGGGCGACTACACCTACCGCTCCGGGCTTGCCGCTGCCGAGAAGCTGCTGCGCCACCGTCGGCCGCCCACCGCGATCTTCGCCAGCAACGACGACATGGGGGCGGCGGCGATCTCCGTTGCCCACCGACGCGGCCTTGAGGTGCCACGCGACCTGTCGGTGGTCGGTTTCGATGACACCTCGGCCGCAACCACCGTCTGGCCCGAGCTCACCACTGTCCATCAGCCGATCGCCTCGATGGCCGATGCCGCGGTCGAAATCCTGCTGCGCACCATCCGCCGCCGGCAGGAAGGCGTACGTGTACTGACTGACCACGTCGTGCCCCACCGCCTGGTGGTGCGCGATTCGGTCGCGCGTCCTCCCGGGCCTCGCTAGCGCAGCACGCACCGTCACGCGCCCGTGCACTCGATGGTGGTCTCCGCCTCGTTCAGCGCCCCGAGCGCTACGCGCGATACCGCCAGCGTCATCTTCCCTGCCGTGCCGATCGACCAGGGGCGATCCAGTTTGCCGACATCCGCACCCGCGGCGGCAAGGCACTTCAGCGGCACCCCTACGCGGGTCCATTGGCCTGCCGGCAATCGCCCCAGCGTGGGTCCGATCGCAATGCGCGCCGAGCAGCCCGTGCCGCAGCCCACCGACAGCCAGGTATCGCCCTGCGGTGCGGACTCCACCCGCAGGGTGGTCAACAGCATCAGGTCGCCGTTGCTTTCCCGCTGAAGGTCCAGCGCCGTGTGCGATTGCAGTGCGACAGTGGCCTCGCCCTTGCCGGACCAGCTGAGCTGGCGCCCGTCTTCCTGCGCCAGATGATCCACGCCGGCAACCGTGAGCAGGTCGGACCCGAGGGCATCCGGCACCTTCGTGACCGTCACGCCCTGCCCGGTGCCGCCTTCCAGTCGCAGTGCCATGCCGGGGCCGGCATCACCGCGTGCGAAGAACACCCCGACCGCCCCTTCCTTGCCGGTCACGCCTGAAATTTCCGGCAGCGGGGCCAGCGCGCCGTTGTCGGCGTAGGTCAGTCCGAAGCCGAACGGGAACAGCGGGTTGTAGTCCTTCTGGCCCACGTTGTTGGCGTACTGGGTCGCCGTGCGCGGCCAACTGAAGCTCAAGGTGCCTTTGAAGTCGTGCTGGACATTGCCATCGGCACCGCGCAGCAGTACATCGGCGATGCCCGCGCCCTCCGATCCCGGCAGCCACGCCGCGACGAAGGCATCGGCGGCATTGAGCTCACGGTTGACCCACAGCGGGCGTCCGCTGAGGAACACCGCGACAACGGGAATGCCATCGGCTTTCAGGCGCTTGAGCAGCGCCAGGTCCGCATCGTCGCCCGGCTTGTACGCCAGTGTCGGCAGATCGCCCTGGAACTCGGCGTACGGGTCCTCCCCGAACACCACCACGGCCGCATCCGGCCGGCTCGCATAGCGTCCGTCAACCGCAAGTTCGGCGTGGCCACCTGCTGCCTTCACCTGCTGCGCGATGCCCTCGAAGATGCTGTCTGCATTCGGGAAATCCTTGCGGGTCGTGCCGGTGCCCTGCCAGTTGAGCGTCCAGCCGCCCGCCTGCTTGCCGACATCGTGGGCGCCGTCACCGGCCACCAGGATGCGTTGCTTCGGCGACAGCGGCAGCACGCCGCCCTGGTTTTTCAGCAGCACCAGCGACTCGCGCACCGCCTGCCGGGCCACCGCGCGATGGGCCGGTGCACCGATCAGCGCGAACTGGCCGCCGACCGCACGCGTCGAAGGTTTCCCCGCCTCGAACAAGCCCAGGCGCAGCTTGACCCGCAGGATGCGACGCACCGCGTCATCCAGGCGTTGCTGGCTGATGGTGCCGGCCTTGGCCGCCGCCAGCGTGGTTTCGTAGAAGCCCTTCCAGCTGTCCGATGCCATGGCCATGTCCAGGCCGGCGTTGATGGTGGCGGGGCAGTCCGTGGTGGTGCAGCCCTTCACCTGCCCGTGGCCGTTCCAGTCGCCTACCACGAAGCCACCGAAGTTCATGCGTCCCTTCAGCGCATCGGTCAGGTACGGCTTGTGGCCGTGCATTTTTTCACCGTTGACACTGTTGAACGACGCCATGACGGTCTGCGCGCCTGCGGCAATGGCCGGCGGATAGCCGGCCGCGTGGATGCGCACCAGTTCGGTTTCATCGATCCGGGCATCGCCCTGGTCTTTGCCATCGACGGTCCCGCCATCACCGAGGAAATGCTTCACCGAAGCGATCACGTGGCGCCCGTCCAGGAAAGTGGGCGAGCCCACTTTGCCCTGCAGGCCTTCGACCATTGCAGCGGCGTAGCTGGCCACCACCTCCGGCGACTCGGAGTAGCCTTCGTAGGTGCGTCCCCAGCGGTCGTCCTGCGGTACCGCCACGGTCGGTGCGAAGGCCCACTCCATCCCGGTCACGCGGGTCTCCAGTGCGGTGATCTCGCCGATCCGGCGCAGCAGTTCCGGATTGCGGGTCGCGCCCAAGCCGATGTTGTGCGCGAACAGGGTCGCGCCGATGATGTTGCTCTGCCCGTGCACGGCGTCGATGCCGAACAGCACCGGGATCGCCTTGCCGCCCTGCGAGGTGTCCATCGACGCGGCATGGAAATCATCGGCCAGTGCCAGCCATTGCGCAGGCGAGGCATCGTAACGGCCGCCGGGGTCCGAGTTGCCGCCTGCCAGGATGGAACCCAGCCGGTAGCGGCGCACGTCGTCCGGGGTGACGCTGGCGATGTCCCCCTGCACCAGCTGACCGACTTTGTCCTCCACCGTCAGGGTAGCCATGAGCTCGGTGATGCGTTTCTCCAAGGCCGCATCCTCGGCCAGCGGCCAGGCGACCTGCGGCCACGGATCCGGGTCGGCCGGCGCAGCGGCAACGGGTTTCCCATCGTTCCCGCAGGCCGCCACGGCCAGCACCAGCGCGGTCAGCAGTACGCCACCACGGGCCTGCATGAAGCGTCGATTCGTCATGGTGTTCATCCTTCCATCTGCTCCAGTTCCTTGCCCTTGGTTTCGTGCACGAAGCGCAGCACGAAGAACACGGAGATGACCGCCGCCACCAGGTAGAGGCTGTAGGTTGCGGCCAGCCCGATGGCGGCCAGCAGGATCGGGAAGGTCACTGTCACGGCGAAGTTGGCGGTCCATTGCGCCGCACCCGCCACCGCCAGCGCCGAGCCGCGGATCTGGTTGGGGAACATCTCTCCCAGCATCACCCACATCACCGGCCCCCAGGAGACGTTGAAGAACACTACGTAGGCATTGGCAGCCACCAGCGCCAGCGTGCCCATGCCACCGGGCAGCTGCAGGCGCCCATCGACCAGCGAGCCGCTGGCAAAGGAAAACACCAGCAGCGTCAAGGCCACCGCCATGCCGGCCGAGCCGACCCAGAGCAGCGGCTTGCGCCCGATGCGGTCGATCAGCAGCACGGTCACGATGCAGGCGCCGATGCTGAGCGCACCGGACAGGATATTGATCAGCAGGGCGTCGTTCTCAGAGAAGCCGACCGCCTGCCAGAGCACGGCGCCGTAGTAGAACACCACGTTGATGCCAACCAGTTGCTGGAAGGTCGCCAGGCCGATGCCCACCCAGACAATCGGGCGGATCCTGCCGCTGGCCTTGTCACGCAGGTCCGAAAGCCGCGGGCGATGGTGGTCGGTCGACAGCGAGGCATCGATCTCGGCCAGCTTGGCCTGCGCTTCGGCCGCGCCGAACAGCCGCCCGAGCACCTGCAATGCCTCGTCCTTGCGGCGCTTCACCATCAGGTAGCGCGGGCTTTCTGGAATGGCCAACAACAGCACCAGGAACAACAGCGAGGGTACCGCCTGCATCCAGAACATCCAGCGCCAGGCTGCGTGGCCTGCCCACAGCGGCTCGGTCGAGGCACCGGCGGTGGCTGCCAGCAGATAGTTGGACAGGAACGCGGCCGTCAGCCCGCCGATGATCGCTATCTGTTGGACCGTGGCCAGGCGGCCACGGTAACGCGCCGGCGCCACTTCGGCGATGTACGCCGGGGAGATCACGCTGGCCGCGCCTACCGCGAAACCGCCCAGTACCCGCGCGATGATGAACATCGCCGACGACGGGGCTGCACCGGCGCCGATCGCCGACAGCAGGAACAGCACCGCCGATACGATCAGCACGTTGCGGCGGCCAAGGCGGTCGGCCAGGCGGCCGGCGCTGAAGGCGCCGAACGCGCAGCCCAACAGCATCGAGGCGATCTCGAATCCCTGCATCCATTCGCCGGACTTGAACGTCTGGTGCAGTCCGTCCTGGGTGCCATTGATCACGCCGCTGTCGAACCCGAACAGGAATCCGCCAATGGTCGCCACCACGCTGATCAGGACGATCAGTCGGGTGTTCTCGCCGCTGCTCACTGCCTGTTGCATTGCCCTGCCCCTCCCCGGTTGGGTTTCATCGACGCGCGCTTGTGCGGTCAGCGCAGCAGGTACTGGTTGATCAGGTTCTCGTAGCGCTCCTGCTTGCCGCTGACCTGCCTGGGCTCGCCGCCCTTCGCACCCAGCGCGGCCAGTTCGGCGAGGCTGAGCGCGCCACTTGCGAATGCCTTGCCGGTACCACTGTCGAAGCTGGCGTAACGCTCCTTCCGCCACTGTTCCAGCGGCGAATCATTGATCAGCGCATGGGCGACTTCCAGCCCGCGGGCGAACGCATCCATGCCACCGACGTGTGCGATGAACAGGTCTTCCAGGTCGGTCGATTCACGGCGCACCTTGGCATCGAAGTTCAGGCCGCCCTCCAGCCCGCCCTGGCGCAGCACCACCAGCATCGCGCCGACGGTGTCGTACAGGTCGGTGGGGAACTGGTCGGTATCCCAGCCGTTCTGGGCATTGCCGCGGTTGGCATCGATGCTGCCCAGCAGCCCGTGGTCCGATGCGACCTGCAGATCGTGCTCGAAGGTGTGACCGGACAACGTGGCGTGGTTCGCCTCGATGTTGAGCTTGAAATCCTTGTCCAGGCCATGTTCCTTCAGGAACCCGACCACCGTGGCGCTGTCGAAGTCGTACTGGTGCTTCATCGGTTCCATCGGCTTGGGCTCGATCAGGAAATTGCCCTTCAGGCCGATGCTGCGGCCATGGTCGCGCGCCATGGTCAGGAAGCGTGCAAGGTGGTCGACTTCGCGCTTCATCTGCGTATTGGCGAGTGCGGCATACCCTTCGCGGCCTCCCCAGAACACGTAATGTTCGCCGCCCAGTTCGACGGTTGCTTCCAGCGCCGCCTTCACCTGGACGGCGGCCCGCGCCACCACCGCGAAGTCCGGATTGGTGGACGCACCGTTCATGTAGCGCGGGTGCGAGAACAGATTGGCCGTGCCCCACAGCAGCTTCATGCCGGTGTCGTCCTGGCGGGCCTTGGCCAGCGCCACCATGTGCTTGAGGTTCTTCTCGTAGACACCGACGTCGTCGGCGTCCGGTGCCAGGTCGATGTCATGGAAGCACCAGTACGGCACGCCCAGCTTGGTGAAGAACTCGAACGCCGCGTCCAGCTTCGCCTCGGCGCTGGCCATCGGCGAGCCGGCTTCCCAGGGGAAATGCCGGGTACCCGGGCCGAACGGATCATGCCCGGCATTGCAGAAGGTGTGCCAGTAGCAGACCGCGAAGCGCAGGTGCTCCTGCATGGTCTTGCCACCGACGCGCTTGTCCGCGTCATAGACCTTGAAGGCGAGCGGGTTGTCCGAACCCGGTCCTTCGAAGGGGATGCGGCCGATGCCGGGGAAATATTCCTTGCTGCCGATGAAGGGCTGGGTGGTCATGAGGGGTCTTCCTGTCGTTGTGCGGGGTGTGGCGTTGAGGGGGATCGGCCGCGATACAGCGGCGTGATGGCATCGAGGTGGCGCAGGAACCGTGCATAGGCGGTGGCGTAGGCCTGCATGCGCGCCGGGTCCGGGCGTGCGGACCGGAGCGGATCCAGCGCCACGTGCTGGTCAACGATGTCGGCGATCGAGGTGGCTTCGCCCCGCGCAAGGCCCAGCGCCCAGACCGCCTGCAGCGCCGCACCGAACGCGGCGCCTTCCGACTGGCTGGGGACCTCCACCGGCAAGCAGAACACATCGGCCACCAGTTGCCGCCACTGCGCGCTGTTGCTGCCGCCGCCGGTCAGCACGATGGAATCGAACGACATGCCCGCGCGTACGAAGGCATCGAAGCCGTACTTCAGGCTGTAGGTGGCCCCTTCCATCGCCGCGCGATAGACATGCGCCGGCGTCATGTTGGTGGTGTCCAGCCCCGCGAGCATGCCTTTGCCGAACGGAAGGTCCGGCGTGCGTTCGCCGTTGAGGTACGGCAGCATCACCAGCCCGTCGGCACCGGGCGGAGTCGCTCGCAGGTGCGCGTCGCCGTCGCGCGTGCTGAAGCCGAAAGCCGCCGCGACCTGCTCGGTCGCCACGGTGCAGTTCATCGTGCAGATCAGCGGCAGCCAGCCGCCGGTGGACGAACAGAAGGCCGCCCATGCCCCGTCCGGATCGACCACGGGTGTATCGGAGTAGGCGAACAGCGTGCCCGAGGTGCCCAGGCTCATCGCCAGGCGACCCGGCACCACGCAGCCGGTGCCGATGGCCGCCATCATGTTGTCGCCGCCTCCGACAGCCACTTTCACCGTCGCCGGCAGCCCCAACGCCGCCGCCGTGGCGGGGTCGATGTCGAACACTTCTTCAGGCCCGGCGATGCGCGGCAGGCTGGCCGCAAGATCCCGCTCGGGATCGGTCGCATGCAGTAGCTCGCTCGACCAGGTGCGGGTGCGTACGTCCAGCCAGCCGGTGCCGGACGCATCCCCATACTCGCAGAAACGCTGTCCGGTCAACACGAAATTGAGGTAATCATGGGGCAGCAGGATGCTTGCAAGGCGGGCATAGGCCTCGGGTCGGTGGGCCTTGGTCCAGGGCAGCTTGGATGCGGTGTATCCGGTGAGGATGGGGTTCCCGGCCAGCGCGATGGTGCGCGCCCTGCCGCCTGCCGCCTGCATGATCTGCCCGCACTCGGCCGAGGTGCTGGTGTCGCACCACAGCTTGGCCGGTGCCAGTACCTCACCCTCTTCATCGATCGCCACGAACCCGTGCTGTTGGCCCGAGACGGCCAGCGCGGCAATGCGCGAGCGCAGCGCGGGATCGATGTCGGCGAAGCAGGCGTGCAGTGCCGCGACCCAGTCCGGCGGCTGTTGTTCACGGCTGCCGTCGGCACCGCTGGCCAGCGTCAACGGCACGCTGGCGCTGGCCACCACGTTGCGCCCGGCAGGGTCGTAGACCACCACCTTGAGGCTTTGCGTACCCGCGTCGATTCCGGCAACCAGATCCATCGTTTCCACCCGTTTTGGCTTGAAGGTAGCGCTACCAATCAGCGGCAACAGCATGTCGGGCGGCTATGTCACCGCCATGCCCCGTTGCCATGCCTGCGCCGACGCGTTGCAGTAGCGCTCGATGAACGCGGCCTGCGACGGCATCTTCGCCACCTCCTTCTGCACCGGCCGACGGATGCGATCCAGCAGCGTGCGCAGGTCCGCATCACTGATGGCGCGCGTCAGCGAATGCGGCGGTCCCGGCTGGATGCCCTGCCCGGTCAGGACGCTGGTCCAGGAGTCGACCCGGAACAGTTCGCCGGGGTCCTGCCAGGCGTGGGCGCGCTCGCGCCACGCGCGCAGTCGGACCTGCAGCGACTCAGGCAGCGCCATCTCCCGACACGCTTTCCACATCGGCTCGTCGCGCTGGTTGGCGTGGTAATGCAGGATGATGAAGTCGCGCACGTGTTCCATTTCCTGGCGGCTGACATCGTTGTAGAGCGCCATCAGCGATGGGCTGATGCCCTCCAGCGGGAACAACTGGATCAGGCGCACCACCGCGCTGATGGTCAGGTGGATGCTGGTGGATTCCAGCGGCTCGATGAACCCACTGGCAAGCCCCAGCGCCACCACGTTCTTGTTCCATGCCTTCAACCGGCGCCCGCTGCGGAACGGCACCAGCCACGGGTCGCGCAGGGGCCGGCCCTCGATGTCACGCAGCAGCTTGGCCTGCGCCTCGTCATCGGACATGTGGCGGCTGGAAAACACCAGCCCACACCCCACCCGGTGCTGCAGCGCGATGTGCCAGCGCCATCCGGCCTCGTGTGCGATGGCGCGCGTGTACGGGACCGGCGGATTCACCGACTCGGTCTGTACCGCAACGGCGCGATCGCTGGGCAACCATTCGTGCCAGTCTTCATAGCCGGTATGCAGGGTCTGCTCGGTCAACAGGCCGCGGAAGCCGGTGCAGTCGATGAACAGGTCGCCGTCGATGACCTGTCCGTCTTCCAGCACCAGCGACGCCACCGCGCCGTCGTGGGCGTGCTGGCGCACTTCGCGGATCTTGCCTTCCACCCGGCGCAGGCCGTTTGCCTCGGCCTTGCCGCGAAGGAACCTGGCGTAGAGGCTGGCGTCGAAGTGATAGGCGTAGCTGGCCTGCGGCTGGGTCTGCAGCGAGAACCGGTCTTCCAGCGAGGCCGCGCTTTCCAGGCAGAATTCGCCCAGGTCCGAGGGCATGCCCCGGCGCAGGCTCTCCAACCAGAAGTGGTGGAACGGCGTGGCCCAGGTGCCCTGCCCGATGGTGCCGAACGGATGGATGAAACGGTCCCCGGGGCGACGCCAGTTCTCGAACGAGATCGAGAGCTTGAACGTACCAGCCACTGCGCGCAGAAACTCCTGCTCGTCGATCTGCAGGAACCGGTGGAACATGCGGATGGGCGGCACGGTGGATTCGCCCACGCCGACGGTACCGATCTGCTCGGACTCCACCAGCACGATGTCCAGCTGATCGCGGAACTGGTGGGCCAGCGCGCAGCCGGCAAGCCAACCGGCAGTGCCACCGCCGGCGATGACGACCTTGCGGATCCGCCCTTCTGTTGTGTCCACAGCGTTCAATGCGATGTCCCCATCAACGGTTGAGTAGCGCCAGCAGCCGGGCGCGCATGCGCCGCGCCTGGGTCGTATCGAACGGTGCCAGCTCGCCCCGTGCGGCTTCGGGCAGATGCTGCCCGGCGCGCTCGGCGGGGCCGAATACGTAGTAGTCGAAGATCGCCGCCCAGGCCTGTTTCTCACGCGCTGGCAGGTCACGCAGGGCCCACATCGCATGCTGCAGCGCCGGCAGGGGCGAGGCCAGCATGCTCGGCGAACTGCGCCACCAGTAGTTCACCAGCACGTTGAACGGCTCCAGGCTGCGCACGTGGTGCCACCACAGGCTCGGGATGAAGATGGCATCACCGGGCTCCAGTTCGGCGCTCTGCGCACTTGCCAGAGCATCACGGAAACGGGGATGCAGATCGAAATCCGGGCGATCGAAATCCACCACGCTGACTGCCTGCCCGCCGGGGGTGGGATCCATCGGGCCCGGGTAGAGGTTGTCGATCTGCTCGGGCGGAAACAGGGTGAACCGGCGTCGGCCGACCGTGCAGCACGCCAGGTTCTGCGGGGTGTCGTAGTGGCAGGAGGCCGTGACCCGGTTGCCGATCCAGATGCTTGCCGGCGCGTCGATGCCCTGCCCGGCCAGCCCGGCGTCGTTGTGCTCGGTGAACCCGGGCAGCGCACGCGCGACCGGCAGCGAGGCGACGTAGTAGGTCGGCGGGCTGGGCGAAGCGAGATGGTCGGAGATCGCCTCCAGGACCTCTGACAGCGCGCCGCGCCGGACCTCGATGTTCAACGCGGTGAAGTCCGCCGTGTAGAACGGTCGCCCTTCAATCCCGGGATCGCCGAAAGAATACGGAACCGGCAACCCTGCATCGAAGCGGCGCAGGTAGGCCATGGCCTCGTGGGGGCCCTGCAATCCGGCCTGCACCAGTCCCCAGTCGCGCACGATGCCACGCAGCACCACCGGCTCGCCAGCGTCCACCAGCGCCTGCAACGGCAGCGAGCCGGGGTCCAGGCCTTCCAGTGCGCGCATGGCAACGGCCTCCCGCATCGGTCAGTTCCTGCCCGCCGTAGACGCAGCATCCTGCATGCGCAGGCGTCGTTGTTTCTCGGCGATCAGGCGGCGCATGTTGTGCAGCGATGCCAGCATCAGATAGGCCCCTTCCAGATAGCCGGCGCGGTTGAGTCCGGCCAACGCGGCGCCATCCAGCAGCGCCAGGCGATCACGGTCGATCGCGTGCAGCCCGTTGACCGTGAACCGATGTTCCGCGTCGACCTGCACATCCAGCGTGACCGGTTGGATCAGCCCTTGCGCGTCCAGCGCGGCGAACATGTCCGCACCGAACGCGTGGCCATCGTGGATGCCGCGCAGTACGCTGGCGATGTGGTCCAGGTAAGGGGAGTTTCCCCCCTGCGGCAGGAACACCGGCTCACCCTGCATCGCGGTCACGCGCGGATGATCAAGATCCACGTGCAGCACCGCTTCTTGGCTGAGCGTGCCATCGATGTGGCGGTCCTGGAAGCCGATCAGGAACGGCCCTTTTGCCGCGGCCCCGGGCAGGTAGGAGGCATTCCAGTGGCCGTCCTGCAGGAACAGATTCTCGTGCTGCTCGAACCCGAGCAGCGCTACCGCTTGCCAGGCGCCGCTGTCGGCATCGCGGCGCAGGAAGATGGGATATTCCCGCTGCAGTTCGGCGAATTCGCTCGGGTAGGCCGGCAGCATGCCCACCGCGTCGCCGAATTCGGGCCCGAAGCCGGTCGCCACGCGCAGGTCGTGGTGGGCGATGTTGTTGAGCATTTCGTATCGCGACACGGTGTCGTCCCCTCCCAGCAGGAGCCTTGAACGGGTGCCGCCGGCAAGGCAGCGGCACCCCCACGGTTCAGAACCTGTAACGCACGCCGAGCATGTAACGCGGACTCTGGTCAGCCAGCTTCACGATCATCTGCGAGGTGCGCGAACGCCAGCGGACGTCCTCTCCGGTCAGGTTGATCGCCTCCAGGCCGAAGGACCAGTTCTCATTCAGTGTGTAGTTCACGCTGAGATCCCACTGGTCGTATTCTTCCACATAGTAGGGATTGCGGCTGGTGCCCTGGTTGGCGAGGATCAGGTACTCGTCACGCCAGTTCCAGGCCAGGCGTATCGACCATCCGTACTTTTCGTACATCAGCATGGCATTGGCGGTGTCGCTGAGGCCGGTGAGCGAGAACTGGTCTATGTTCGGATCCCCCGCATCGTTGTAGCCCACGTCGCCGTTGACGATGGTGTAGTTGGCCAGCACGCCGAACCCGGTATCGCCGAAGAAGTACTGCCCACCGAGCTCCCAACCACTCAGCTTGGACTCGTTCTGGTTGATCGGGCGGTTGACGTTGAACTGGTACAGGGGGTCGGCTGCGGTGCCATACAGATCGTAGGCGGCTTCGGTGGACAGCACCTGCGCGTCTGTCCCGTTGTAGGCACCCAGGCCGGCAGGATTGTTGCGCAGCAGTGCCAGCGCGGTGAACAACGCGGTGTCGTTGGCATTGCAGGCCGCCGCATTCGCCGCACCCACCTGGGTAGCGCAGGCGCCGCTGGTGAGGAAGGCCAGCGCCGCCTGCGCATCCGGGCCGGCAGTGGGATCGCGCAGTCCGTACAGGTTCTCCTGGACCACGGTATTGCCGATGAAGTTGGCGACCCGCTTGTTCCAATACGTGACCGACACGTAGCTGGCATCAGCGAAGTACCACTCCAGCGCCATGTCGAGGTTGTCCGACTCCAGTGGCTTCAGTTGCGGGTTCTGTGCGGTGCCGCTGGCGCGCGAAGAGGGGTCGATCAGCACTGAGCCGAACGGTTGCTGTGCGGTCGGACCTGCGTACAGGTTTCCGATCGGCGCGCGCGCGATGCTCTTGCCGAATGAGACGCGCCCCTTCAGGTCGTCCATGAGGTCGATGCTGAAATCGAGGTTGGGCAGGACGTAGCTGTAGCTGTTCTTTTCGGTGAACGGCTGTTGCTCATCGGACAACACCACGCGGAAGTCATTGTTGGACTGCCATTCGATGGCCTCCGGGATGGCGATGACCGAAGTGGACACCACATCGGTGGTTTCGTAGCGCACGCCCAGGCGGGTATTGGTGCGCAGCCCGCCCAGCTCGCCGTCCAGCTCGACCTGGAAATAGGCGGATTTCGTCTTCTCCTCCACCAGGTTGTCGGCGGCGCGCTGCGGGCTCACGCCGAGACTGGCGCCATAGTTGTCCGCCGCCCACTGCGCCAGGCGGCCAGCATCGCCGCGCCAGGCGGTGAAGCTGTTGGCATTGAAGTCGTTGAACAACCCGACGATGTTGACCGGCTGCAGCAGGTCCATCAGCCCATTGGCCACGTCCCCGTCGACGTTGGCCACGCCCCAGTCGCCGAGGGTGTTGTAGTTCTCCGCTGCCTGGATGCGGTGCGTGGTCTGCTTGCTCGAATCCACGCCGAACTGGAAGCGACCCTTGTCGAAACTCCACTCGCCGTCGACGCGGCCCTGCTTGATCTCGCTGACCTGGGTCTGCGAATTGATGCGCAGCACCTGCGAACCGATCTCGCCCGGCACGAACCCCGGATTGACCACGCCGTTGACCTTGGCGAGTGCATCGGCCGTGCTCGGGTACCAGACCTGGGTGCCCACCGGCAGGCCGTTGTTGAAGTTCATTTCCTGCACCCACGACCCACCGCAATGCGGCCCGGTGGTGCAGTTGTTGGTACCGGCGATGCTGCTGAAGATGGAGCCGCCCCCGGTGAGCGGATCGTTCGGCCGGCTTTCGTTCTTGGAATCGTGCGCGTCGAAGCTCAGCTTGAACCGATCGGTAAGTTGCCACAGTGCGTTGAAGCCAAGCGATCCCAGCTTGTACTTCTGCATGCTGCGCTGTTGTTCAAGCCCGAAATCCTTGGTGCCCGCGACCTCTCGGATGTAGATCGGCGTGGCTACCGCGCCGCTGGTGTCGAACTCGACGTCGGTGTAGTTGCTGTTCTGCAGCCACATGCCCTGTTCGCCACGATTTTCGGTGATCTCGTTGGTCGAATAGGTGTAATCCAGGGTCAACGTCACCGCGTCGGTCGGCGCGAACTGCAGCACGGCCTGGCCGTTGATGCGCTCGCGCTCGAACTCGGAAAACGCATAGCGGAGGTCGTTCGGGCGACCGTACAGCGCGCCCACCGCCGGTGCATTGACCACGGTCGGGTTGCCCGGCAGCGTGCCGGTCCACGGCTGGATGTTCCAGTAATTGTTGGTGGCCTGCACCGAGCCACCCTTGCGCTTCTGGTAGCTGGCGCTCACACCAACGCCGAAGGTCTTTTCCGGGTTGCTGTAGCTGAAGAGGCCGGACAGTTCCGGCGTCAGGTCGTCACCGAACGGCTGGCTCTCGTCGGAAACGATCTTCGCGCCGGCACTGGCGACGGTGCCTTGATGGTCGAAGGGACGCGCCGTCAGGATGTTGATCGTGGCGCCGATGCCACCGCTGGGCACATTGGCCTGGCTGGTCTTGTAGACCTCGATGCCGTTGATGGCCTCGGCGGCAAGCTGGGCGAAGTTGAAGGCACGGGTACCGCCGTCGACGCCGCCGATGGCGACCTGTCCGGATGCACCGAAGGCATCGGCGCCCGGCATCTGGCGCCCGTTGAGCGTGACCATGTTGAACTGCGGGCCGAAGCCGCGCGCGGTGACCTGTGCGCCCTCACCATCACGGCGTTCGATGGAAATACCGGTGATGCGCTGCAGTGACTCGGCGAGGTTGGTGTCGGGGAACTTGCCGATGTCCTCCGCACTGATGGCATCCACCACGCCGGCCGAGTCGCGCTTGATGTCCATCGCCTGGCTGAGGCTGTTGCGGATGCCGGTGACCTGCACGGCGTCCAGCTGGGTCGGGCTCGCCTGGCCCTGCTGCTGCGCCACGGGCGCCGGCGTGGCCGGGTCCTGCGCGAAGGCGGGATTGATGACCAGGACGCCGCCGACGAAGGTGAACATGGCCCTGGAGGTGAACTTCGCCAGCGTCCGGCTCATGGCAGAGCCCTCCAGCCGGGTATACGACGGACAGTAACAGCGCTCATGACTCTCCCCTCTGACATACGATCGAATGGATACACCGCCCCTTCTGGGGCACGTACGGGCGACGCCCGTCTTCCAAACCGAACATCGCAGTGCGCGTTGCCTTCACTGCGACTCAAACTCGCTTGCGGATTTGCCAGAACAGCCGCGCGGTAAGGGGGGGTACCTGCTGGCCTTACCCTGGCTCAGTGGTAGCGCTACCATCACGTCTCGGGCGCAGACTACTCACCCCGGATCGCGCTTGTCATCATGCAGCGCAGCAAAGGAGTTGATTGTTTGAAAAGCAGCCAAAAAGCGGTACGTCGCAAGGCAAGCGCCGTCACCATCGATGACGTGGCCGCGCATGCTGGCGTTTCGCCGATGACGGTTTCACGTGTCATCAATGGCCATGCCGGCGTGCGCGAAGGCAACCGCGATCGGGTCATGCGCAGCGTGCAGGAACTGGACTACCGGCCCAACCCTGCCGCCAGTGCGTTGGCCGCCGCGCAGCACACCTGCATCGCGTTGATCTACACCAATCCCAGCTCCAGCTATCTGCGCGAGCTGCTGGTCGGCGCGCTGCGCGGGTCTACCCGGTCAGCGGCGCAGCTGGTGATTGCCAGTTGGGATGAGCTGGACGGCCAGGCGCGTCGGGAGGCCGCGGGGCAGCTCTCCATCACGGTCTCGGGCGTGATTCTTCCGCCGCCGCTGTGCGAAACAAAGGACATCGTCGATGTATTCGTCGACGCCGGCATTCCCGTGGTTTCCATCGCGTCCAGCCATTTCAGCGATCATATTTCCTGCGTACGCATCGATGACCGCCAGGCAAGCCGGGACGTAATGTCGCATCTGCTGGCCCACGGGCACACGCGCATCGGCTACATAAAGGGCAATCCAAACCAGACCGCCAGCGCGCATCGATGGCAAGGTTACCGGGATGCACTGGCTGACGCCGGTATCGATTATGACGCCTCCCTTGTGCAGCCCGGTTACTTCACCTACCGCTCCGGACTGGACGCAGCCGAACGGTTATTGGCCTTGGAAGAGCGGCCCAGCGCGATCTTCGCCAGCAACGATGACATGGCATCGGCCGCGGTTTCAGTGGCGCACCGGCGCGGCCTGGAGGTACCAGGCGATCTATCAGTCGTTGGTTTCGATGACACGTCCGCCGCGACGATGGTGTGGCCGGAACTGACCACCCTGCATCAGCCCGTGGCAGACATGGCGGACAGCGCGGTGGACATCCTGTTGCGGGAGATCCGCCGCTCCGCCACCGCTGGGCGCGTGGCCGTCAATCAGGTGCTTGCGCACCGGTTGGTCACGCGCGCGTCCGTATCCGCGCCGTTGCCGCCGAAGGAAGCCGCGCCCCGTCCAACGCGCTCGGAGTGACGTTTGCCGGCAATGTCGTGGCCCCGTGATGGAACGGCGCATCCGCAGTGACATCGCACTGGCGCTGGCAGCACCGCGCGCTACATCGCGCTGCGCAGACTGCCTGCATCGCCCATCCTGCGAGGTACCGACGGCGCGCATCCACCATCTCAATTGTATTTCCACCTGCCCGCCCGGCGGCCGCCTCATTGACGGGCGCAAGCACGGGGTGCTGCGGCGGCAGACCGCAGGCGATGCGCTATCCTTGCCCGCCGCATGGCAACGCTCCCCTGGATATGAAAGAACGAGACGGCATTCCCGCTGCAAGGCTGCCCGCCACACGGCTGCGTAGCCGGCGCGTGCGTTGGACCGGCGCGGCGCTGCTGGCGTTGGCCAGCCTGCCGGCGCTGGCTGCCACACCCCTGGAACTGGCCCACGAGGTAAACACGGAAATCGTGACCAGGCAGGTCATCGAAGAGGGCGAGGCCTTCCTGCGTGCCTTTGGCAGCGGCGAAGGTATCGCGGCTCCCGACGATCCCCCCGCGTGCCGCGAAGCGATCAAGAACGCGATGGCGGCACATCTGTCAGCCGGCGTGAGGCAGGTAGCCGAAGGAATCCAGGACCCTGTCCAACAGGCCAGGTTCGATCAGTTGCTGGCGAGCGTCTACACCCCTGCCGAGCTGAAAGCGTTCCTTGGTCAGCGCAACCAGGTCGAGCTGCCCGAGCTGCTTGCCGCCGTGTTGGCTGCCCCCAAAGTGCGCGCCGCGCATGATGCGCGGATGGAGGCGTTCACCCTGGGCGAACCTGATCCCGCGTCGCCGGAGGGCATGGGCCTGCAGCGTGCCAAGGAAACCTGCGAACGCCTGAGGGCGCAAACGCGTTGACGGTCTGCGCCGCGCGTATCAACGCGCGGCTTTCTCGCCGTTGTCTTTCATCGCGGCACGTGTCTGTGCGAACTCGGGAAACGTCTCGGCCACCGACGCTTTGTCCGGAAGCACATAGAACACGCCACCGCGCTCGAACGTGGTGCGGACGATCTGTTCGTAGAACGTCGGCGAGATGTTGATGCACCCGTGGGTGACGCGGTTGTCATCGGGCGAGGCCGAAGCAAGTCGCTCGGCACGCTTCTCCGATGGGACGCCGGTGGTGATGGGATGCAGCGCGACACCCGAATCGTAGTCGACCCAGAGCACGCGCCCTGCATCGATCGAGGGTCCGTAGCCGCCGATGAAGCGACCCGCCGGGGTCGTGCGGTCACGTCCCGGAATGGCCCGCAGGGCCAGGCCAGCGACGCCGGGCGCGGTGTGGTCACCGGTGGCCGACCCGAACAGCGCTGGCGCGGCACCGCGCAGTCGGCCTTCCCCGTCGAAGACCAGGACCTGCGCAGCCGCCTTGTCCATGATCGCGAATGGGTAGCCTTGGCTGTCTTTGGAAGCAACGACCCAGCCGGCCAGTTCAATCACGGTGTCCGACACCGTTTGGCCTTCCGGGAGTTCGTCGACCGCAGCGGCGGATTGCGCGGCGGCGTTCTTCGCGCTCACCGGTGCGGTGCACGCCAACGCCAGCGCGAGTGCCAGCACACCGCAAACGGGCCGCATTCTGGAGGATGGATGAGTACGGATGGGACACTTCCTTTGAATCGGTTTCTACTGCTCCCGAGGAAACCAGTGGCCTGTGCAGGCCACCGGTGCCTGGTTCAAACGTGTCGGGCGATCAACCGCGCGGCTTGCGGCGCGGCGCCTGCTCAAGCTGCTGGACGCGGCCTTCGATCTGGTCGAGGCGCTGGTTGGCCTGCGTGGCGGACTGGTTGGCCGATTCGGCGCTCTGTGCGGCGCCCTGCACCTTCACGTCGAGCTGGTCGAGGCGCGAATCGATGCGTGCGAAGTCGTCCTTATAGGTGGCGCAGGCGCTCAGGCTGACGCCAGCGATAAGGGCGATACCAAGGTTGCGTGCGGTCGTCAGATTGGGTTTGCTGAGGAACATTTCACTATCTCCTTCTTCGGGGGTGTTCGGACTATAGCGGCGTTTTCGGCTGTGCCAAGACCGACGTTCAGTTGATGCCGGAAGAAGTAGAGGCAGCGTGAAGGCAGCGCATTCCCGCTCAGCTTCTATGCATCAGGATCATTTTTTCCTGCGACATGTCCCGCATGGTGTACGGAATGCCGCCGGTGCCGTAACCCGATTCGCGGCGGCCGGCGAACGGCATCCAGTCGGTGCGGAACGCGGTGGCGTCGTTGATCATCACCGCCGAGGCATCCAACCGGTTGGCCGCGCGCATGGCGATGTCGATATCCTGCGCGAAGATGCTGGCCTGGAAGGCGGTCGGCAGCGAGTTCGCCCGGGCAATGGCTTCGTCCAGATCCGAATAGCGATACACCGCCACCACCGGCCCGAACACTTCCTGCGTGGTCACCCGCGCATCAGCGGCCGGGTCGAGCAGCACGGTCGGCTGCAGGGTGGTCTCGGAAAGCCGCTTGCCGCCACTGGCGAGCTTCGCACCGCCCTTCACGGCTTCGTCGATCCACTCCACCACCCGGTCGGCCTCGCGGGGCTGGATCAGCGGCCCCACGTCGGTGTCTTTCAGGGTGGGATCGCCGGTACGCAGCCGTTCCACACGGGCGATCAGCGCCTCGGTGAAGTCATCGGCGATATCGTTGTGGACGAAGATGCGCTGGGTGGAAACGCACACCTGGCCAGCATGGTAATAGCCGCCCTTGATGATCGGCTCGATGATCCTGGACAGGTCCGCACTGCGGTCGACAATAGCCGGCGCAACCCCGCCGTGCTCCAGTGCCGAACGTGCGCCGTGTGCCAGCTTGCTGTGCAGCGACCACCCTACCCTGGCCGATCCGATGAAGCTCAGGAAGGCAACGCGCTTGTCGGTGGCCAGTGCCTCGGCCAGGTCGTTGCCTTCCGGCAGGAAGCTCTGGCACCACGGCTCGGGCAGCCCGGCTTCATGCACCATCGCCACGAAATCCAAGCAGGAAAGTGGCGTTGCCGATGCGGGTTTGATGATTACCGGGCAACCCACGGCGATCGCCGGGGCGACCTGGTGCACTATCAGGTTGAGCGGGTGGTTGAAGGCCGAGATCGCCGCCACGATGCCGATGGGCTCGCGGGTGGTGAATGCCCAGCGCCCCACCGCCGCGGCTGAAAGACCCATCGGGATCTCCCGGCCACCAAAGTTGCGCAGCTCGTCGGCGGCATTGTGGACGCCATCGATGGCGCGCGTGGTTTCAACGATGGCGTCCGGCAGCGGTTTGCCGCCTTCGCGTGCGATCTGCAGCGCGAGGTGGTCGCGCTTGGCGTCCATCAACGCGGCCAGCCTGCGCAGGATCGCGATGCGTTCGTGCGGGGGCAGCCAGCCGTCGCGGTCCTTGAAGACCCGCTCGGCGGCGCTGAGCTTGTGTTCCAGTGCCGCGGCGGTGTCGAATCCGATTTCAGTGATGGGGGCGCGGTCGAAGGCCTGTACGACGGTCAGCATGTTGGGCTCCTTTACAGGGTCACGGGCGGTCATGCACAGCCCACGTCGGGCGTGCGGTTGCGCAGTTCATCCACCAGCACGCGGGTGTTTTCGGAATAGTCGATCGGCACATCCAGCACGTGCACGCCACCGCCGGCGAAGGCTGCTTCAATCATCGGCACCAGCTCCTCCACGGCGCTCACCCGGCTGCCCTTCGCGCCGTACGCCTCGGCATATTTCACGAAGTCCGGGTTGCCAAAGCGCATACCGAAGTCCTCGAAGCCATCCACCGCCTGCTTCCAGCGGATCATGCCGTAGGCGCTGTCGTTGAGGATCACCACCACCAGGTTCAGCCCCAGCCGCACGGCGGTTTCCATCTCCTGCGAGTTCATCATGAAGCCGCCGTCGCCACACACCGCCATGACCCGGCGCTGCGGGTACAGCATCGCCGCCATCATCGCCGACGGCAGTCCGGCGCCCATCGTGGCGAGCGCATTGTCGAGCAGCAGCGTATTGGCCACATGCGTGCGGTAATTGCGGGCAAACCAGATCTTGTACATGCCATTGTCCAGGCAGACGATGCCATCGTCCGGCACGGCCTGGCGTACGTCGTGCACTATCCGTTGCGGGGTGATCGGGAACCGGTCTTCTTCGGCACGATCGTTGAGCCGGGCGAGGATGTCCTGGCGCAGTCCGGTCATGCCTTCGTCGGTAGACAGGCGCCCTTCCAGCCGCTCGGCCAAGGCATCGACGGAGGCGCCGATGTCGCCCAGCACTTCGATATCCGGGTGGTAGACCTGCTCCACCGTGGCCGACTGGAAACTGATATGGATGACCTTCGGCCCGCCGCTGCTCTTCATCAGGAAGGGCGGCTTTTCGATCGTGTCATGGCCGATGGCGATGATCAGGTCGGCGCGGGCCACCGCCTCGTGGACATAATCCCCTTCGGACAGTGCGGCCGTGCCCATATAAAGGTTGGAGCCACCGGTGACGGCACCCTTGCCCATCTGGGTATTGAAGAATGGCAGGCGTGTGCGCGCCACGAACGCGGACAGTGCCTCGGTCAGCCACGGCCGGCTTCCGGCCGCGCCAATCATCACCAGCGGTCGCTTTGCCGCGAGGATGGCCGCTTCAGCCCGATCAAGCGCGGCAGGCGCCGCGATGGGCCGCTCCAGCGCATGGACGGGGATGACCGGGACATCCTCCACTTCCTCGCCGGCGATGTCCTCCGGCAGTTCCAGATGGACCGGGCCGGGCCGCTCTTCCATTGCCACACGGAACGCATCGCGCACCATGGCGGGGATCGAGGCCGGGCTGACAATCTGCCGCGTCATTTTCGTGAGCGGCTTCATCGACGCCACGATATCCACGATCTGGAAGCGCGCCTGCCTGGCACTCATAACCGCCTTCTGGCCGGTGATGAGGATCATCGGCCACGCGCCCAGGTGGGCATACGCCGCACCGGTGGAGAAGTTCAGCGCGCCCGGGCCGAGCGTAGCCAGGCACACGCCGGGCCTGCCAGTGAGCCGGCCGTGGGTAGCGGCCATGAAGGCGGCTGCCTGCTCATGGCGGGTGAGAATGAGTTCAATCCTGGAGTTCCGAAGCGATTCCAGGAAGTCCAGATTCTCTTCGCCCGGCACGCCAAAAATGCGGTCTACGCCTTCGTTCTCCAGCGCCTTGACCAGTAGATCCGAGCCCTTCTGCATAGCGTCGATCCTTGCGGTGAGGATGCAGCCACTATACGCCCGGGGTATTACGCTGAGCCTGTAACGGAATGGCGACGCGTGGAACGCTCTGTAATCATTACAAGCCGGTGACGGCTTGGGCCGACTGCTCAGCCAATGAAGCTTCAAGCAGATTCACATAGGTCTCCAGCCTGCTGCGGATGCCGACCAGAACCCAGCCGAGGGCATACAGCAGGACCATGCCGAAGATCAGCACAGCGGCTATCGGATTGACATCGAAGGCACCGGCCCAGTCACCCCACTTCCAAGTGCGAAGCTGCAGGTAGAGCGCTCCCAACACGGGGAAGAAGCCGAGCTTCTGCAGCCCGCCGAAAGCCAGGCCCATCCGCTCCGTCATGCCTTGCCGAAGCGTGCTCGCAAAGCGAAGCCGCTGCTCGCGCTCTTCTCTTGGGAATGCCCTGAGCTGATCAACCAGATACGCCCAGTACGCGAAGTCACCATCCATCTCTGCCGCATGGGTCAGGCGAGGTTTGATGTACTGCCGCCCTTCCCGCTTGAGCATCAGCACGAACGACAGCAGGAACCCGGTGATCTCGGTCAGCAGACACCCCATCAGGATCATGATCTGTGAGCCTGCGGGAAACAGGCTGTCTGGCAAGGCGGCAGTGAGCAGCCCCAGCCCGGTGGCCCCCACACCCACCCAAGTGCCACCCTTTTCCAGGCGCGACGGCTTCGGATGGATGCTCTGCGCTGCGTAGCCCTGCACCTGCTCGAACAGCCAGGAGAAGGTCAGCTCACCTGTAGCCGGCTTCGTACCGGCGTCGGCGCCATTGCACTCACTTGCCTGCATATCCATTGCGGGGTCCTTCGGTCTGACTGTCGATGTCGCCAGCTGGCCGCGCGCCAGCTCGCTGTCCGCCGATAGTAGCGTGACCCCGGACTGGGAAGGGGGTGATCCGCTGTAGCCACCGCCCCCGTCGCAACCACCAACTTCGCAACTATCCTCATGGACGCCTCCCCCACCCCATCGCAAGCTGGCCGTGCTGAAGCCGAAGAGCAACGGCCGGGATTGGCATCCCGTTTGGTAACAAAGCAATTGGCTCTGTTTTGCCCCCTTGGGCACGGCGGAGAATGCACAGCATTGCCCGTAGGTTTTATGGCGGGCGATGTGTGGGGATCCCAATCCGCCGGATTTTTTGCTTTGTAACCACCGGTATGCCAACCCGCATCGCCTGCCACCTTGCGCGCTCGCGCAGGTGGCCCCACGCCATGCGAAGGAGAACCGATGGAAACCAACTATCCTCTCAGCGCCGAGCGCCTGTATTCCCTGATCGGGGACAAGATCAGCGAGTTCCCGCCGCATTTCATCGAGCGCCTGGAACGGAAGCTCGAAGAGTTCGCGCAATTGCGCCCGCGCGGCGACCGCGTGGTACAGCTGCAACGGGTACCCAGTGTCGGCAGCAATGCGCCCTCGAGCGGCCCGCACGGCCCTGCCGACCGGAACGTCGCCGTACCCTTCCGCACCCTGCTGGCACTGGGTACCGTTCTTGAAATACTGCACGCGGTGCACGTGGCCAGGCCAGAAGAAACCCCCGAAACTATGATCAGCGATCAGATGGTGGAGGGCCTGATCGTATGCGGGAGGGAGATGGTCGAATCCGTGAAGGCTGAAACGTGGGGCAAGCAATGAGCAGCACGGAGGTCGGGGGCCCGGCCATCAACAGCCCACAGGCGCGTGCCGCCCAGCGGGCGGAGTTCCTCGACGCCCGACTGAACGTGGACAGCTGTGACGAGGCCAACGTCGCGCGCGCACTGCTGCTCGTTGCCGAACTCGACGGCATCGACGCGGTTGCGAACGAATGCCGCCTGAGCACGGCGACATTGCGCAGGCAGTTGAGTGGCTCATTTCCGCTCTACCTGGGAACGATACTGCTGGTAACGCGCGCGCTCGGGCTCCAGCTTCGGGTCGAAGCGGCGGCCGGCTGACAACCGGTTCAGGCGACGCCCCTCCCCTTCTGCGTCCCATCGAGGCGCCGGCCGGCGCCATGTCCAATGCGATCATCCGTGAGCTGGCTTCAGATCGCCATGCCTCAGGGCCGGTGGCCGGGGGCGCTGTCAGGCAGATGCCTCAGCACGAAACGGCACAGCGCGTCCAACCCGGAGGGCGCTGCGTTCCCTTCAGCGAAGCCCTGCGTGGCGGAGGCGTCCCAGGTCCCGGCGATAAGCGTATCGACCTCTTCCGCCGTGGCGGGAAGCAGCTGCATCGACCCGTACGGAAAATGGCGCGCGCCGGTCCGCGCTCGTCCCAGCTCCACGATATTGATGTGCGATGTGGCATTGAGGATGCGGCCATAAACCGCCGCCAGCCCATCTTCCGGCCCTTCGATGTATTGGAAGAACCGAGCGCCGTCATGCAGCAGGATGCCGGTCACACCGGCCTGCATGTTGAAATCAGCGGCGTTGCGGATCATGGCGACCGTCGCGTCCGGGGTCATCCCCGGCGCCGCATCACTGACATAGGCAATGGCTCGAATCGGCATGGCTCTGCATCTGGGTGAAAGGTGCGTACGCTTGCGCTGAACGCCTGGTGATCTTAGGGCGCTGCAAGTACGCGGTCAATTTCACACGTGCCGGCATAGGCTCAAACCAACGCATTATCGGGATCAATCATGACCAACACCGGCGCCTTTCAGATCCTGTCCTTCGAGATGGTCCGGATACCGGACATCGATGACGAAGTCGTGGATTCGATTACGGCGCGCTGCCACAAATGCGGGCATGTGACGACGGTGAACGACGGCGCCATTCATCACCTCTCTGGTGGGCTCGTGATCAATTGCGCGCAGTGTGGCAATCGCCAGGCGCTTTCAAATGCTGGATTGGCGCCCGCCGCTGCTGACCTGCGCAGGGTTTGACTCCCTTATCCTCGCTTCTGGCAGCTACGGTGAAGAGCTCGGCACTGTCCTTGTCTCACCATGGCCGGCTACCGCGCCTGCCCTGCGGGGCCGGGGACCGGGGCCAACCTTTGTTAACGAAGCCTCAAGGTCAGAGGCCCCGCCTTCACGTGTATTGGGCGAGGCTGGCGGCAAGGTAGCGGCTTGCCCCGGCGGAGGACTGACATGCCGCGCACGGCCTTGCTCATCGTTGATCTCTTTTCGCGCTTTGATTTCCCGGACGGTCCCCAACTCGCACCGCTGGCATTCAAGGCCGCCAAGAAAGCTCGTCAGATCCGAGACGCCTTTGATGAAAAACAATGGCCGGTGATCTACGCCAACGACAACTTCGGCGACTGGAAGTGCGGCTTTCATCAGTTGGCCGAGGTCTGCCGCCACACAGAAGGCCCTTCAGGTGGTATCGCCAGACTACTGTTCCCCGGTCCGGATCACTACACGGTACTCAAACCAAAGCACTCGGCTTTCCTCGCCACCCCGTTGGCAGTGCTCCTGGCAAAGCTGGACGTTGGCTCCTTGGTGCTCGCAGGGATGGCCTTGGACTCTTGCATCATCGCCACTGCAATCGATGCCAACTCCCGAGAGTTCTCCACGGTGGTGGTGTCTGACGCGACGGCCTGCCTGCCGCTACGCAGGCCTTCGGCTCTAACGCTGCTGCGCTCCACTGGCGGAGTCCAAGTGCGCACGACCCGGGTGCTTTTACGCTCACTCGAGAGCGGACATGACCGGCAAGCAGGTCAACCAACGTCATAGAGAGAGGGACGCCAGTGGTCGAGCAAGCCCGTCTGTCCGCTTTGCATGCACTGAGCATTCTGGACTCGGACCCGGAACCGTTTTTTGACGCCCTTGCGCGCGCCGCACAGTTGGCCACAGAAATGCCCATCGCGTTGATCTCGCTGGTGGATGGCGGCCGGCAATGGTTCAAGTCTCAAATAGGGCTCGAAGACGTGCGTGAGACCCCGCGCGACGTTTCCTTCTGCACGTGGACGGTCCTTTCAGGAGAGATCTTTGAGGTGGAGGACGCCTCCATTGATCCCAGGTTCTCCGACAACCCATCGGTGCAGGGCGCCCCCTATGTCCGCCATTACGTGGGAGCACCGATTCAGGTGGCCGGCGGACACCGGGTTGGCACGTTGTGTCTGTTGAGCCAGATGCCAGGCAAGCTGGCGCCCTGCCAGAGGGCAGTCCTTCAGTGCCTGGCAGAAGCCGCTGCCGCGGGGATGGAACAACGGGCCCTGCTGCTTGATCGGGTGTCCGAGGCTACTCGACTGCACGGTGACCTGCAGAAGAGCCAGGCGCTGCTTGAACAGACCAACGCCCTGGCCAAAGTGGGTGGCTGGGAACTCAACGTTGATACAAACGAGCTGGAGTGGACCCAGGAGACCCGCCGTATCCATGGGGTGGCCGATGCGTCTCCCTCGTTGGAGGCGGCGCTCTCCTTCTACCCTGACGCGGCACAGGGGCCCATTCAAACCGCTCTTGCAGAGTGCGCCGAGCAGGGCACTCCGATTGATCTGACGCTGCCCTCAACAAAGGCTGACGGAGAGCGGATCTGGGTGCATGTCGTCGGACAGCGCCTCCAGGACGACCGTGGTACGCGGCTGATCGGAGCGGTACAGGACGTGTCGCTTCAGCGCTCCGCCAGCGAAGCATTGACGCTGAGCGAATCGAAGTACCGTCGGCTGTTTCAACACAGCATGGGTTTGATCTGCACGCATACCCTTGACGGCACTATCACGTCCATCAACCCGGCCGCCTCCCTTTCATTGGGTCGGGAAGAGCAGGAGTTCATCGGCCGCCCGCTGTCAGCGATCCTTCCGCCGGACAGGCGGATGCATCTCCATGCCTATCTGGCCAAGATCAAGGAGGATCTGAGCGACTCAGGTGTGATGGAACTTGTCGCCTCCGATGGGTCGCGGCGCTTCTGGGCCTATCACAACGTTCTGGATACGGAGGCGGACCCCCCCTACGTTCTGGGGCACGCCCAGGACATCACCACGCAGCACCTGCAGGAACAACAACTCCAAGAGTTGGCCATCCGGGATCCATTGACCCGATGCTTCAACCGGCGCCATCTCACGGAGCTCGCTCATCGCCAGCTGGACGCTTGGGGCTGCCTTGTGTTCGACCTGGATCACTTCAAGGAGATCAACGACACCCAGGGCCACGCAGAGGGGGACGCTGTGTTGGTCAAGTTCGCTGCGTTTCTGGAGTCCAAGCTTCTGGACGACGAGGTCGTCATCCGTCTTGGAGGGGACGAATTCCTGGTATTCGTTCCCGGCGCGACGGGCGAACGCATGAACCAGTTGGAAGCCTGCTACCGAGATCGCGCGGATGAGGCGCCGATCCGATTTTCGGGGGGTTGCGCAATCAGCCGACCTCACGAGTCGGTGGGCGACACCATCAATCGGGCTGACATGAAGCTCTACGATCGACGGAAGCAAGAGCGTTCGTGAGCCTTTTGGGGGGTGTCTGTGCGATAAAGAAGCCCGCCTCGCGGCGGGCTGGGATGGATACCGTTCACGGCTCTCGGGGATTGACGTCGACGGCCCCGGCACCGGGGCCTGCGCCCAGCTCAGCGCCCGTCGCCGGCCGCGCTTCCGGGTCAGAGAGCGTCCGGGCAGCCATGGCATCCAAAGCGACTTGCTCCCTTGCGGTGAGGTCCACCTCGCAACTCCCATCCCCGCCGTCCAAGGCCGCTTGAGCGTCCCGATCAGTGACACGCTCCCAAAGTTCACCGCTGTTCCAGCTGCCCTCGACGTCCCCCTCGCCCTGCGACATGTCCATGTAGAGGTCGGTGAACGCAGGATCCCCGGGCAGCTTGCCCGGCGGGAAGTTGGGCTGGATGCTGTAAAGCGCCTTTTCAAACGATTTCTGATGCGCGATTTCACGGGTCATGAGGAAACGGAGGGCATCCTTGATGCCAGGGTCATCGGTTACGTTGATGAGCCGCTCGTAGACGATCTTCGCGCGTGCTTCTGCCGCAATATTGGATCGCAGATCAGCCGTGGGCTCGCCAATGCTGTCGATGTATGCAGCCGTCCAAGGCACACCGCTTGAGTTGACCAACGCCGGGCCACCGCCATACAGAATCTGCTCGGTGTGGCTCGTGCTGTTTTGGCCCATCAAACGCATGTCCTCGGCTTCCATCATGCCTTCAGACTGAATGGCCTTGGGGCCACGGTTGAGCATCGCGATGATCGTGCCAATGATCTCAAGGTGGCTGATTTCTTCAGTCGCGATGTCCATCAGCAGATCCTTGCGGCCCGGATCGGCCTCCGCGAGACCCTGCGTGAAATACCGCATCGCTGCGGCCAGTTCGCCTTGCGGACCTCCGAATTGCTCAAGCATCAACGCCGCCAAGGCGGGGTTGGATTCTTTGACCCGAACCGTATACATCAACTTCTTGTGGTGAAGAAACATCTGCGCATCTCCTTGGGCTGGCTTTGGCTTGCCTTGGTGGAACCGGAAAGAGTGGTCGTCTCTTTTCGTCGGCAAATCCATCGTGCCTGCCTGGCCATCGTTTTCGCGTCGAGAACCGTGACGAAAAGCCTGCCCTGGCGCACACGCTCTCCTGATGCGCGCCTAACGTTGTGCGCCACGTCTGGCCTCCGCGTCGCCCGTGTCTCCGGCGCCGTGGTCAAAATTTCATGATGTCGCCTTCGAAGCCGACATGGACCACGGGATGATCTTCCGGCAGCTGTGGCGTCAGGTCACTGCATTGCCGGTGTTGGGGACACGCTGAACGCAGTCGGCCGAACGGTGGCCGACGCATAGGCCATCTTGCCTGCAGCCGCAATCACATCCAGCAGGTGAGCCGCAACGGGGCCACGCGCTTTCCGCACGCCGATGAAGTGGACCCATGAACCCTCCACCTCCACCCGTGTTCCGGCAAGCTCTGGGGACCGGCTGACAAGCCCTTGCAGGTTCTGGATCCAGATATCGCAGGGGATCGCGTCCAGCTGGACCACGGTGGTGGCATCGCCCGCGTAGAGGTCGGCCATCTCCATGCGGGTTACTCGCGGTGTTGCAGCCAGAAACTGTGGATAGGCGCTCATAAGTTTCTCCTGACAAGGTTGGCGACGAATATCCGCTCCAGAAAGAGCACGGCGTGTCGCCAAGGCGTCAAGAGAACGTAAAACGATTGCAGCGCTTCAGTCTGGGTGCGATTCATGGACAGATGCTCGGCCGGTGCAGCCAAATACACACCGTCCTGAGCGGCCGTCCCTTAGAATTCCCGGTGGAGTCACGCATGGACCCACTTCGCGGGAGTCACCATGAAACGTAATTGCAACCGAGTCCGGGATATGAAATGTCCAACCCAGCCATGGACGTGACGGTCTGGCATGGCCTCTATCTGCTCTGGCTTACCGCAGGGGCCATGGACTTTCGCCTGCACAGAGCCAGCAACATTGAATCCACGTCGGGGCTTGAAGAATCCAGGCTCCACTTGGTTCAAATCGCCCTGCTTGGGTTGGCAACCCTACTGTGGCTCTGTTTTCGAGCGTCGCACGCGCTTTTCCTGATCCTTCTGGCGCTGGTATGTCTGCATGCCATCACAGGCTATTGGGATACACGCGTCGCCTATCCCAAGCGAGCCATTCGCCCCCTTGAGCAGCACGTCCATAGCATTCTGGACTTGGCCCCTTGGATCGCCATCGGGGCCGTTTATTGGTCCATGCCTGATACACACGTTGAAACTGGCCCGGCGCTTGAACCGGCCCCCATCACCTTGTGGCTATTTGCCATCGTGCCGGCGCTGCTTCTCGCGGTGGTTCCCGCCCTCGTTGAGTTCCGACGCTGTCTTGTCTGCCGCCCACACTAGGGCGTATGGAAAGAGGCCCCGCAGGAGCGTTGCAGCGCATCCGACGGGGCACTGATGACGACTCGACCCTTACTTCTTGGCTTCAACGCCCGGGGTCGCATCGCGCACCAGAAACTCTTCGGTGACCTCCGGCAGGTGCGCAGCGAGCCAATCGGCCATTGCTTCTTCCTGCACCAGGATAGCCTCGCACACGCGTGCCGTTTCCGGATCGCCGGCGGTTTTAGCTGCCGCAATGAGCGCGGTATAAGACGCGATTTCGAAGTGCTCAAAGACATACCCAGCCATAGCGCCCTTCACGATCTCATCGGACGCGGTCATCCCGCCCAGCGCTTGGCCAAACGCGGCCATCTTGCCCATCACGTCTTTAATGGTGGAAGGAGAGCCGCCCAGGCGCTTGATGCACGCTTCCAGCTGCTCTCGCTGGCCAATCGTTTCCTGGATGTGTTCTTCGATTCGTGCTTTCAGCACGGGGTAGTGCTCGATGCGGGACGCTTGGCCCTTCAACATGCTTTCAGCCTGCTGCTCCATCGCATGGGCATCGCGAAGCCAATCAAGCAGGTTTTCTTTGGGTTCGGCCATGGGAATCTCCTTGTTCGATCGGGGGAAACCGAACCCTATCCAGACAGGCATGGAGGAAAAGCGATGTCGAAGTGACGGCCGAGCGAATGCGACCCGCAACGCGGCGCGCCTGCCCAGGATCAACCACGCGCGCGGCGCAGCACCCACCCACCCGCCGGCCACACCAGCCGGTGCGCAGCGGCCGAAATGCCCGCAGCGAACAGACGCCGGCAAGCACATGACAGTGTTCAGTCTGATGTCCGCTTTGGCGGAGTTCCGCATACGCCGGGAGTTCCGCCGAGCATGGCTCGGCGTTATCGGGTCGGTGTGGGCGCTGTTGGCACGGCTTCGAAGCGCGGGGCGTTGTCGTAGTCCGTTTGCTGGAATGGCGTATCGGTGAACAGGTAACCGTAAAAATAGCGCCGCAGCTGGGCGTGGTAACCACGCACGCGATCCTGGTACGCCAGGTGCGCGTGCATGTCCGTATGGGCCATGCGGGTCAGGGCAACCTGCAGCCCTACCGGCGGCAACAGCCAACCCAGGGTTGATGCGGCGGCCGTACGTTGCTCTATCCCCTGCCGGTAGCCAGCGACCAACGGTGCTACCTCGTCATCGCCGTTCTGGTGGAAGGCCAGATACCACTTGTAATGGAACCCGGTACCCAACGGCGGCGAATCCCGCCATTCGGGATACGCGGCGTAGAAGCGCTGCATGGTATCCCCGCGTGGAATATCCCACGCGCCGTTGACCGCTTCGCGCTGGGCGCGCGCGATGGCGGCGCCCTGCTCCACCGGCACGGCCCGCTCGATGCCCACATGCGCCATCGCCGGTGCCACCAGGGCGATCACCACCCAGAGCGATGCCAGGGTCGCCGCATTGACTCCGGAATTCCAGCCGCGCCACGCAACGATCAGGCAAAGCCCGGCCCAGAACAGCAGGTAGGTGGCCGCCAGACCCAGTACCGCGAGCATCTGCGTGGCCGGTACGCCCTGCTGCATCGCCGCGATCACGAAAGGCAGCCCGGTGCAGAGCCACAGTGCCGTGATACGTACTACGGCGCGGCGTGCATAAAGCCACTGCACTCCCAACGGCAGGCTGCGCAGCATGCGCTCGCGGCCACTTTCGGTCTCGGACGATCGGATGTCGTGCAGCAATGCGATGACGAACAGCGGCAGCAGGAAGGTCAGCAGGAAGGCGAAGTCAAAGCGGCCTGCCAGCGCCAGTTCGGGGTTGAAGGTATCGCCATCATGGATCTGCGCCTCCAGGCCGAGGGCGCGTACGCGCAGGATGTAGGGCGCCACATCGCGCATGCCAACGGCCGCGAATGCCAGTGACGATGGCGGATTCCATGTGGGATGGAAGCTGTAGTACGCCGCGCGCCCTGCATCGGTGGAATCCCCGTGGGCGGCCTTCACGGCGGCCAGGTCCTCGGCGTGCAGGGAGCCGACCCGGGCAATGGCCTGGCGCTGGCTGTCCATGCGCTGCACGCCCGATACCAGGCTGGCAAGCGCAAGCAGGCTGAGCAATACCAACGCCGCAATTGCCATGCGAGGACGCACCATCATCCGGATTTCATACATCCAGAGCGTCATCGCGCACCTCCAAGCCGACGCACAGACAGACTGATCAGCGCCGCCCCCACCGCCACCCACCCAAGCAGGCCCAGCAGCGGCCATGACAGGGACTGCAGGACATGCCAGGGAGGCAGGGGCACGTAACCAAACGCCGGGATCGCCTGCCACTGGGAGCGGTCAACGCGCTTGCGCTGGTCCGCGCCCGGGTCGCTGGCGGTGTCGTCGGCATAGGACACCGCGTCGGCCTGCATCTGGTTGAGCTGCTGGACCAGACGATAGCGGTGCTGCTCGGCCTGGTCCATGAAGCGCAGATGCGCGCGCAGGTCGGTGGCTGCAGCGGCCATCGACATCTGGCGGATGGAGATGACCGGGCTGATCAGGGCGAACCTGCTGACCAAGGCATTCTGCTCGTGTTGGATATGCGCGCTGTGCTCGGCATACCGGTTGAACAGAACCGAGGTCAGTCGCTCGCCTTCCACTGCCAGCAGGCCCTTGTAGTTGACCGGCAGATCGTCGATCCGGCTCACGCCGTACTGGTCCAGCACCCGCTGCCGGAAGCTGGCGAAGTAAGGATCAGCCGGGTCATGGCTGTCGCCCATGGCGCGCAGGTCACGCGCGATGCCGACCTCGGTCTGCAGCCGGTCCGGTAGATCCAATGCGGTGTAGGCCACGTCCGGTGCGATGCGCGGCACCATCAGCGCCACCATGGCCCAGCCCCCGATCAGGCCCAGCAACGCGTCGCGCCGCCGCGGCAGCAGGGCCGAAATGGCCGTGATCAACAAGCACCACACCGTGAGATAAAGTGCGTAACCTCCCGCCACGGCCAGAGCCACCAGCGCCGAATCCGGCGTACCTGCGGCCAACCACGCCAGGCCGATCGCAGCGGGCAGCAGGAAAATCGTGGCAACCAGCAACAAGGCGCATAGCTTGCCGCCGACGATGGCACGCCGGCTCGCGCCCTGCAGCATCAGCTGCCGCAGCGTTCCGCGTTCGTGCTCCTGCGCCAGCAGGCCGTGGCCGAGGAAGATGAGCACCAGCGGTGACAGTATCTGCAGCACGAAGGCCGGGGTGAGCTGGCCGAAACGGGTAAGCAGCGAGCTCTGCATGACATCGCCGAAGTTGGCCGTGTTCTGCCGGTGGCCTTCCAGGAACATGCTGCTGCCGGTGAAGGGATCAACGCCCGGATCAAAGGCGGCCAGCGCCGAGGGCAGCCGATAGACGAAATGACCGTAATGCACCACGCGATGGGGATGTCGGTCCGGCTGCGCGTCGAAGGCGGCCTGCGCCTGCGCCTGCTGCGCGGCGCGGTGTTCGGCCGCGGCCTGCATGTGGTGCAGCGAAACTACCGTGGCAGTGACGGTCAACACCGCCATCAGCACGATGCCGGCCAGCGCCGTGCCCTGCCTGGACATGGCGCGCAGTTCGTTGCGCATCACTGCGCCAAGCGCACTCATGCGTCGTGTCCCCTGCCGGCGAAGTGGGCATGCAGCGTGCGCAGGTCGAAGTCCGGGCGTTCGGCCTCATGGACGATGCGGCCATGGTCCAGCACGCTGATGCGGTCAGCGATTTCCACTGCGCCCAGCAGATCGTGGGTCACCATCAGGATCGCAGTGCCGCGGGCCCGTACGGGTTGCAACAGGGCATGGAAATCCGCGCTGGCACCTGGATCCAGCCCGGACGTCGGCTCGTCCAACAGCAGCAGCGGCACCTCCCGCATCAGTGCCAAGGCGATGGCCACTTTCTGCCGCATGCCCTTGGAGAATCCGGCCAGGCGTTGCTGCCAGGCAGCCTCCTGCAGGCCGGTGGCGCGCAGGGCATCGGTGATGGCAGCCGCAGGCTTCCGCCCGCCGCTGAGCGAAAGCAGGTAGTCGATGTTTTCCAGCGCCGTGAGGTGGTCATACAGCGCCACGTTTTCAGGCAGGTAGGCAAGGTGGGCACGTGCACGCTCCGGATCGGACCACGGTGTCACGCCGGCCACCCTGACCTCACCCCGGGTGGGCTGCACGAAACCCAGCAGCGCGGACAGCGTGGTGGATTTTCCCGCGCCGTTGCCGCCGAGCAGTGCATGGATATGCCCGCGCTCCACGATCAGGTTGAAGTCGGAGAGCACCGGCTTGCCGGAGAACGAAATGCAGAGGTTGCGGATCTCAACAACGGGCGTACTAGCAGGCACGGAAACTACCCTTCAAAGCAGGCCGTCGAGGCTACCACGCAATGTTATGACATAACAATACGACGTGCAGTCGTTCTTCACGGCGCTTTGCGCGGGCCTAACGCGGGAGCTCCTAGCGTCCGGATTCACACTGTGACGAGAGGTGATGGCTGCCATGACGACTGCGGGTATCGCTGCGCGATGGGAGTGCTGATGGAGCGTAACAGCGCAATGGAAGGTAAAACGGCCCGCTGGCCGAACCGCATCTGGGTGGTCCGCCATGGGCAAAGCGCCGGCAACGTGGCGCGTGACCACGCCGAAGCCCACGGAATCAGCCTGATCGAGCTGGAGCACCGCGACGCGGACGTGCCGCTGTCGACACTGGGCGAGCGCCAATCGCGGGCCCTTGCAGAATGGACGCGTGCACAGCCAGAGGCCGCCCGTCCCCAGATCGTGCTGGTGTCCCCTTACGTGCGGGCACGGCAGACCGCGGAGGCGGTAATGTCCAGGCTCGGGCATGCCAGCAGCGCGCTGATCGTGGACGAGCGTCTGCGCGAGAAAGAATTCGGGGTGCTGGACCGTTACACCAGCTCGGGAATCCTGGCCACCTTCCCCGAGCTGGCCGAGCAGCGGAAGCTGGTCGGCAAGTTCTATTTCAGACCGCCCGGTGGTGAGAGCTGGTGTGACGTCATCCTGCGCCTGCGCGGCGTGGTGGCGGACCTGCAGAACAGCCATGCAGGGGCCAACGTCATGGTCGTTGGCCATCAGGTCATCGTCAATTGCATGCGGTATCTGCTTGAGGGGCTGGACGAGCGCACCATCCTGGACATCGACCGCCAAGCCGATGTTCCCAATTGTGGTGTCACCGAATATCAGAGCTCGATCGAGGCGGGAAACCTGGAGTTGGTGCGGACGAACTTCGTCCCGCCTGAGCTGCCCGCCGACGCCCGCACCGGATCGCCGGACAAGCCGGCGGGGGCGCGCTGACATGAACACCGGTGACCTCCGCTGCCTGGACGCTGACGCGCTTCGCACGATGCCGTTGCCAGCCCCCGGGGGCGACAAGGATGCGCGTGGGCGGGTGTGCGTGGTGGGCGGGTCGGTGCAGGTGCCTGGGGCCGCGCTGCTCTCTGCCGAGGCCGCCCTCCGCGCTGGTGCGGGCAAGCTGCAGGTCCTCACGGTCCGCAGCGCCGCCATGGCGCTCGGACTTGCCGTTCCGGAGGCTCTGGTTGTTGGCGTGCGTGAGGATTCAAAGGGCGAGCTCGCAGGCGGGCCTGTGCTGCAGAGCGCCCTTGAGGCGTGTGATGCGCTGCTGATCGGGCCGGGAATGCGGTCCACACCCTGTCTCGAGCGGCTGAAAGCCAAGGCATCGCAGACGGCAGCGACGGTCATCCTGGATGCCGGCGCGCTGCATGGGGCGCTGCGTGCCCCGGAGGGCCGCCCCTTCATCCTCACCCCGCATGCCGGTGAAATGGCAAGCATGTGTGGCAGATCGAAGGAAGACGTACAGCATGCGCACCTTGAACATGCGCGTGAGATGGCCCGAGCCACCAACAGTGTGATGGTTGCGAAGGCCCCGCGAACGTACATCGTCGGGCCTGACGGGGCGGCGTGGCAGCACGAGGGGGGTGGTCCGGGCCTGGGCACATCCGGCTCCGGCGATGCCCTCGCCGGCCTGATTGCAGGATTCGCGGCGCGCGGAGCCACCGCGCTGGAAGCCGCGCTGTGGGGTGTATGGGTCCACGGTGAGGCGGGCCGACTACTGGCTCAATCCGTTGGGCCGTTGGGTTATCTCGCCCGGCAGATAAGTGCGCAAGTGCCGTCCATCCTGCAGCGCTTCCCCTGGCGCTGAGCTGCGCGCTGGGCGCGAGGGCGCCCGTCATCAGGACTGCGGCTGCCTCGGTATCCTACTGCGGACGCCCGGCGGACTCGGTGCGCGGCGCGGTGGCCCCGCCCGCCAGCTGTTCGGCCAGCCCACGGTAGATCGGCACATGGCAGACCAGCGCCGACACGCCGCGCGCCAGCAGCACCGTCGCCAGGATCGGCAGCAGCATGCCACTGGTGTCGGTGAGCTCAAGGGAGATGACCGCCGAGGTAAGCGGCGCCTGGGTAACCCCGGTCAGATAAGCGCACATGCCCAGCACCACGAAGGCGCTGGGATCAACCGATGGCATCAGCACCGACAGGTTGTGCCCGAGTCCTGCACCCACTGCCAGCGCCGGGGAAAACAGCCCGCCCGGAATGCCGGCCACATAAGACGCCAGATTGGCGAGCAGCTTCATCAGGCCGAACTCGTGGCCGACGCCCGCGTGGCCCTGCACCAGCCCGCGCGCCTGCTCGTAACCGGTGCCGAAGGCACCGTTGCCGAAGCTTGCGGCAAGCCCGACCACCACCAGCCCACAGGCCGCGGCGAGCAGTACCGGGTGCTCGCGGCGCAGCCGGCCCAGCCAGCGTGGCCTGCCGGAGACGCTGAGCAGCACCATCTTCGCGAAGAGCCCGCCAAGCAGCCCGGCGACGGCACCGCACAGCAGGATGGCCATCCACGCCTGCCCCAATGGCAGGGCTGTCGACACGCGCCCGAAGTAAACATAGTTGCCGAGCAGGCCAAGTGAGATTACCCCGCCCACGATCACCGCCGTCAGCAAGGTGCCCGAAAAGCGATGTTCGAAACGCCCGCTCAACTCCTCTATGGCGAACACGATGCCGGCCAATGGGGTATTGAAAGCGGCTGCGATGCCAGCCGCGCCGCCGGCGAGCAGGAAGTGGGAGAGTTCGCGCGGATCGCGGAACCCGAACCAGCGCCCAAAGCTGTACATCAGGCTCGCGCCCACATGCACGGTCGGTCCCTCGCGCCCCACCGAGGCGCCGCCCAACAAGGACAAACTGGTCAGCAGCAGTTTCCCGGCCGATACCCGCAACGACAGGTTTTCGCTGCGGAACGTGGCGTCATCCGGTTTTTCCAGCGCAGCGATGACCTGCGGAATGCCACTGCCGCGGGTGGGACGCAGCACGCCACCGGTCAGCCAGGCCAGCAGCGCGAAGATACCGGGAGTAAGCAGCAGCGCCCACCACAGAGAGTGCGCAATGATGCGCTGGAACAGCGCGAAGGCGGCATCGCTGGCCTTGGCGAACACGATGGCGACCAGGGCCACCGCGACTGCACCGCCCCACAGGGCAATGCGCCGTTTCCAGCCTTGGCTGGACAGGGCGGACCGCAGTGGGCCGCGCAGGGGATCGGGAGAGGACATGGGGGTATTGTCCTCCTGGCTCGGGCCAGGCGGAAGGCCGGTGGGCCTCGATACACGCAGCGCAGGAATGCAGGCCAGATCGGGCAAAGCCTAAGCAAGCGCTTTGCACAGTGCGGCATGACGGCCAGCGGCCGTCACTACCCACAACCCTGCCAGCTGGGCTATTTGATCTTCAGTTCCGGCAACAACGGATCGACATCCACCAGTTCGAGGGAGGTCACCATGTGCAGGGTTCCCTCCTTGTACTTGATGAAATGCCGGCTCTTGATGTGTTGCTCATAGGCTTTGCGGCTCGCGTAGATTTCCAGGATCGTCAAGCGGGTCGGATCCTCTTTCTCGAACACCGCGTACAACGCGCGTACGCCGGGTTCGCGCTCCATCGAGTCACGCACCTCTTCAGCCAGTGCGGCGCGATACGCAGGCAGGTGCGCGGGATCCACGCTGATCTTCGACAGCCGGGTCATCTGCCCGTTCTCTGCCTGCGCGCTGAAGCACAGCGCACTCAGGCCAACCAGCAGGGCGATCATCTTCGTGGTCATACGTGCCGCCTTTGCGCGTCCATCCTGCCACCTCATTTCGTTCCCCGGGCTTCAAGGATACGTTGAAGCGCTGCATCTGCGCGCTGCGCGGCCTCCGGTCCAACCTGCTGCTCAAGCACGGTGACCAGCGTGCCCAACGCATCGGCATCCAGCCCGATGTTCATGCTGATGCCCATGTGCGACTGCAGCTGCGACTCGACGCCGGTCAATGCCGACAGCATGCTTACCGTCGCCACTTCACGGGTTTTCCAGTCCAGGTTGTCGCGCTCGAAAATGTCACCAAACAGATGCGTGCGCAGGTATGCATTGGCCTGCGGGGCGAAATCGAACAGGGGTCCGGCAACCGGGCCACCGGCGAGCGTGGTCTGGTTGGCGGTGCCGGCCGCCAGCAGTGCCTCGCCCGTGGGAACCGGTTTGATGGGCTCACGGCCCGGATCATCGGTGATGCCCCGCTGCCGGCGCGCCTCCACCCGCTTCATCAACTCGCCCAAGGCATTGAGGCTGCGCGGAAAGCCGGCATACGCGTAGACCTGCACCAGGATTTCGCGCGCTTCGGCCACGCTGAGCCCGGCATCCAGGCCCGCCTCCAGCGCCGGGCCAAGCCGCTCGATGTCGCCAGCGGCGGCAAACGCGCTGATCGGGATGATCGCCTGCTGCTGGGGGCTCAGATCAACAACGTCTGATCGGGTGGATCCAGGGGTCATGCTGTTCTCCTCGTCTGCATACAGGTACCCGGTTGGCAGGCAGGCAAACATCACTACGGCCATGGCCCATCGTTTCATCCCGCCTCCCCTGCCGCCATGGCGGGCGTGTGAGTCGGTCGCGGCTCGGCAGAGGTCATCCAGGCCAGCAACGCACCGGACAGCAACAGCGCCGCACTGGCCGCGAACATGCTGGTGAAGCCGAAGCTGTCCAGCAGTAGGCCGCCCACGGTGGAGCCCACGGCGATGGCACACTGCACGACGGCCACCATCAGGCCACCGCCGGCTTCAGCTTCGTCGGTGAAGGTCTGCGCGATCCAACTCCACCAGCCCACTGGCGCGGCGGTGGCGAACAGGCCCCACAGCGACAACAGCGCCGCGGTCGGCCAGAGCTGGGGACCCAGGGGAACCAACGCCACGGCGATCGCCGCCATCAACACGGGAATCGTCACCAGGGTCGAATACAGGCCGCGCCTTAGCACCGCGCCGATGACGATGGTCCCGATGAGGCCGCTCACGCCGATCGCCAGCAGCACCAGCGGCACTGCCGAAGACGCCGCACCGGTGACGCGTTCAAGGAAGGGGCGCACGTAGGTGAACAACGCAAACTGGCCCATGAAGAATGCACCACACGCCGCCATGCCCAGCAGCACCACGCGCCGCCTGAGCAGCGACAGCACGTTGCCCTGTGCGCTGGCGCGCAGCGCCGGCATGCTGGGCAGGCTGATCCACTGCCACGCCAGTGCGATGGCCGCTACCGGCAGCAGGCAAAGGAAGGCGCCACGCCAGCCGATCACCCCGCCCAGGTAGCTGCCCAGCGGGGCGGCAATCACCGTGGCCAGCGCATTGCCGCCGTTGAAGGTCGCCAACGCACGGGGCACCTGCGCCGCCGGTACCAGGCGCATCGCGGTGGCCGCCGACATCGACCAGAATCCGCCGATCACCACCCCGATCATGGCCCGGCCGACCATGTAAAGCGTGTAGCTCGGCGCCAGCGCCACCACCAGTCCGGAGATTCCCATCAGGACGGTGAGGATCAGCAGCACGGTCTTGCGGTTGATGGCGCCGGCCAATCGTGAAATCGACAGACTGGTCAACACCGCGAACGCGCCGGAGATGGCGATGCCATACCCGGCCAATCCTTCGCTGACGCGCAGGTCGGCGGCCATCGGCGTAAGCAGGCTGACCGGCATGAACTCCGAAGCGATCAGCGCGAAGACGCACAGGGTCATGGCGAACACGCCGCCCCAATGGGCCTGTGTGGTGCCTGCGTGCGCGTCGGTATCTGTAATCTTGGGGGCACTCATTCCAGCGCTGCCAGATGCTGCTGGAAGAACCTGCCCAGCTTGTCGAAAGGAATCAGATCGGTGCGGTCATACAGGTCCACGTGGCCCGCGCCGGGGACCACGAACAGCTCCTTCGGCTGGCCGGCCAGGCGATACGCCGCTTCGCTGAACTCGCGCGAATGCGCCTCGCTGCCGGTGATGAACAGCAGGGGCCTGGGCGAGATCGTTTCGATATCGTTGAACGGGTAGAAGTTCATGAAGCGGACCTCGCTGGTCAGCATCCGGTTCTGGGTCTGTTGCAGCGTGTAGCCTGCCGGAACCGCGGCCCCGCGCGGGGTACGGTAGAACGCCCAGAACTCGCGGGTGACCGGGTCTGCATCGGCGGGCAGCGTGACCGGCAGGTAGTCGAGGAAGATGCCCTTGCCATGTTCAAACTCGGCGTAGCGCTGTTGGGCGGCCTGTTCCAGCATCGCCCGGCGCTGCTCGCGGCTAAGGGATTTGTTGAGACCCTGGCGGGTCACCGCGCCCATGTCGTACATGCTGACGGTGGCTACGGCTTTCAGGCGCGGGTCCAGTTTGGCCGCTGCAATGGAGAAGCTGCCGCTGCCGCAGATACCGAGCACGCCGATGCGGTCGCGCTCGATGAAGTCGCGCGTGCCCAGGTAATCCACCGAGGCGCTGAAGGCTTCGACATAGAGTTCCGGGGCGACCAGGTTGCGCGGCTCGCCATCGCTTTCACCCCAGAACGGCAGGTCGATGGCCAAGGTGACAAAGCCCTGCTCGGCCAGCTTCTGCGCGTACAACTGCGCGCTTTGTTCCTTCACCGCGCCCATCGGGTGGCCGAAGATGATGGCCGGCGCGCGGCTGCCACGGTCCAGGCCCTGCGGGCGGTACAGCGTGCCCACGACGTTCATCTGGTATTGGTTGCGGAAGCTGACGCGCTCGCCGGAAACGGTGGGACTTCCATAGAAATTGTCGGCGCCTGCGGGTGCAGCCGCTGCGGGCGCATCGGCCGCCAGCGCGGTGTGCGGAACCAGGTAACTGGCGACCAGTGCCAGCAGCAGCGTGGTGGTTTTCATGCGGGGAAGGCCTTGGCAGGAAGATGCAGGACGCCACGATAGGCCCGGTGTCCACTTGTGATAATCCAGCCAAAGGTTGATGCATTGCTGAGCTGGGCTCACAATTGCCCCATGAGCAGCGTAAAGACCAACGACCTGCAGGCGTTCCTGGTCGTCGCGCAGGAACAGAGCTTCACCAAGGCCGCCGTGCGCCTTGGGGTAACCCCGTCCGCGCTGAGCCATTCCATGCGGCTGCTGGAAGAGCGGCTGGGCATTCGGCTGCTGGCACGGACCACCCGGAATGTTTCACCGACCCAGGCCGGCGAGCGGCTGATGCACTCCATCGCCCCGCACTTCGAGGCCATCGGTGCCAGCATCGACGCGTTGGGTGACCTGCGCGACCGGCCTGCCGGTACGTTGCGGATCTCGTGCACCGATGACTCCATGGAAACCATCATCCGCCCGCGGCTGGCCGGCTTCGTGGAGCAGTATCCGGACATCACGCTGGAGCTGTACGTGGACTACGGCTTCACCAACGTAGTGGAACAGCGTTTCGACGCCGGCATCCGTTTGGGCGAGGCGCTGAGCAAGGACATGATCGCGGTGCGGGTCGGGCCTGACTGGCGACTGGTGGTGGTGGCCTCGCCTGCTTATTTCCAGGCCCATCCAAAGCCGAAGAAGCCCGCCGACATCACCCGGCACCGCTGCGTGAACATCCGTCACCGCCCGAACGGCATGATCTACGCGTGGGAGTTCGAGGAGAAAGGCAAGGAGTTCAGCGTGCGCGGTGATGGGCCCTTGGTCTTCAACAGCATGACCCACGTGATCAATGCGGCCCTCGATGGCCTGGGCCTGGCCTATGTGCCGGAGCCCCTGGTGGTCGACCACATCGCTGAAGGACGACTCATCGCGGTGCTGGACAAATGGTGCGTGCCGTTCCCCGGCTATCACCTCTATTACCCCAATCGACGGCAGCCCTCGCCGGCATTCTCGGCACTGGTCGCCTGGCTGAGGCAGGATGTCCCCCCGACCCCGCGCATCTGACGTACCGGAACGGCGATCACGGCCGACATCGGAACCCCCGAACGGAAAGCCGGTAGCGCCGAGCCATGCTCGGCGAGCGCGAAGCGCGGCCTGCATCAGGCATCGCACCCCCGAACGGAAAGCCGCCGAGCATGGCTCGGCGCTACCAGATCGTGGAGCGCGGCCGGTGTCAGCCCACCGGTGCCAGCGTGTCCTGTGCCGGCGAACGCGAGGCCACCAGGTACCGGCAGTACTTGCCGATGAAGATGCCGGTGAACCCACCGGTCAGCAGCAGGTGGGCCGTGCGGAAACCGCCGTCGGCGGCCAACGCCGGCGACATGGCCAGAGCCGATTCAAACCCGTACTTCACCACGAAGGTGAGCAGCAGCAGCGGTAGCAGGCTGTAGTCGGCACCGCGCCACAGCTTCCCGGTGGACGACTCCACCCGCAGTTTCAAGCGGCGCAGCAGGATCCAGCCGACGCCCGCGCCGGCGGCAATACCCACCACCCACAGCGCCCACGCTTCCCACGATGCGGGATACCGCGCGTTGATCGACCACACCCCCCACACCGTGAACAGCGCCGGCACGATCGCCAGTTTCGACAGCGAGGTTTCCCCCGGCTTCATCGCGTTGATGCCGCGGGTGACCAGGAAAGCCAGAAGCACCCAGACCCAGATCGGGGTATGCGAAACGAGGAGCTGCAGCATCTGCACGGGACGTCCTTGAAGTGATGGAATGCCGGCGCAGACTGCACCACGCGACGGTGTGGCAATCATGGCTGGAAACCTGCCCATATCAAGTGACACCTGTCACCCGCCGGCAGAGGTGCGCATCGGTAGCGCCGAACCATGTTCGGCGAGCGCGGCGCGCAGCCTGCATCCGGCGATGAAGGTTGCTGGATGGATCAGATCCAGCCCTGGTCCAGCAGCTCGCGTTTGATATACGCATAGAACACCGGCGCTGCAACGAGCCCAGCCAGCCCGAACGCGGCTTCCATCAGCAGCATCGCCAACAGCAGTTCCCACGCGCGGGCGCGGATTTCACCGCCCACGATGCGCGCGTTGAGGAAGTACTCCAGTTTGTGGATGACGATAAGGTACAGCAGTGCCCCCATCGCAACGTAGAACGACACGGACAGCGCCACGATGGTGATGATCGTGTTGGAGATGACATTGCCCACCACCGGCAGCAGACCGGCCACGAAGGTGATCAGCACCAGGGTCTTGGCCAACGGAAGCTGGACCCCGAACAAGGGCAGCACCACCAGCAGGTAGATGCCGGTGAACAGGGTGTTCAGCAGGGAGATCTTGACCTGAGCGAACACCACCTGGCGGAACGAGGTGGCCAGCCGGCTGGTCCGGCCGACCAGTTCCTGGGCAAGCGGGCCCATGCGCGGCAGCGGCATTTCGTCGTAAAGCGCGACCATCGCGCCCAGCACCATGCCGATCAATACCCGAACGCCGACCTGCACCACGGAGGTGCCCGCCACGCCCAGTTGGCGCTGGTGTTCGGCCGCCCATTCGTTGAGCGCGGAGCGCAGCGCGTCCATGTCTTCCGGGATGTAGGCACGCAGCAGCGCTGGCACCTGGTGGCGCGAACTGTTGAGGATGTCCATCAGGTGCGCAAGCAGCGCGTCCGGTCCCCCTGTCTGGTTGCGGAAGACGGCGGCCAGGCCGACGCCGGCCAGGCTCAATGCGCCGATGATCAGCACCGCAAGCAGGATCACCGAGAACGCCCTGGCGCGACCGGGAGGCAGCTTGCCTTCCACCAGTCCGGCCAGCAGATGGGTCAGGTGAAAGACCAGCAGACCCGACAACAGTGTCACCACCAGCCCCAGCCGCAGGGCCAGCCACATGCCAAGCAGCATCAGCGACCACGCGGCCACGCGGAATGCCGGGGGGCGCGACGCGGGCGCCGTGCGTTCGTGCATGACAACAGACATTGCGTGTCGATCCTGGAGCGAAACCTGGGGCCATCATACGGGCCAGCCGGCTGCGCCATAACGTGGCGGCTTTGCCCCTTGAGCATTCGTGGTGCATTTCTAGACTTGATCGAACAAGACGGTGTCCGGCATCCGTCACGTATGGGTCAAGCCGATTCCAAGGAGGATGTATGGGCAATGCAGTGCGGATTTCCGAACCGTTCCCTGGCGCACCACCGCACCGGCCTGGCGATGTCAGCATCCTGGCCGGCAATTCCCGGGTTTCACTCAACGGTGAGGGCGTGATCGAGGTCCAGGCCCAGTTGCGCGCCTTCGAGGCCGCGCTTGGCCTGGCGCGCCGCCATCGCGAGAGTGGACTGCCGATGCCGCGTCTGTCGGTGGCGTTCGATCATCGCGGCATCTTTCGTACGCAGTTCCTTGATGACGGACTCAGCAATTCGCAGAAGCGGCGCCCCTGTTTGAGCCACCTGCACCCGGCCATCCGCGAGGTCTTCCAGCCTGCTGCCGCGCTTCATCAGATAGCGCTCGGCGCCATCCACGCCATCCATGAGGATTCCGCCCGCCAGCATCTCTCGCATACCCTGGCCCTGGGCGGCGTACCCGAACGACTGGTCCGCAGCATGGTGGCCGGCGTCGCATCGCCGCCGAGCGGCGAAGAACCGCAGGTGCCCACGCAGCGGTTGACCTGCGCCGCCATCACCACGGAGTACTTTTCCCGGGCGGCCGGCGATGCAGCATCCGGCACGACGTTGCTGGAGGTCTTCTTCGAAGAGAGCGCATGGTCGGAAAGGCTCGCTTACGGGCGCGGGCTGCAGCTCAGCCACCTGCTGGGCAGCACCTCCACGATCAGGCTGAACCTGGTCAGTGACTGCGGCGCGGTAAGCCAGGGCGCGTGCATCGCGCCGAAGTTCGCAGTTGCTGCCGCACAAGCGTCTGCCACCCCGGTGCCGGGGATGCCCGATGCATGACGTGCAGCGTCCGATCTACCTGGACAACAACGCCACCACGGCACTGGATCCCGACGTGCTGCAGGCGATGATGCCGTACCTGACCCGCTGCCATGGCAACGCCGCCAGCCGAAGCCATGCCTTCGGCTGGGACGCGAGCCGTGCCGTGGACACCGCCAGGGCGGCAATCGCCACGGCGATCAATGCGGCCCGGCCTGCGGATATCATTTTCACGTCCGGAGCGACCGAATCGGTCAACCTGGCCCTGGCCGGTCTGCGTGCGCTGCACGGCGCGTCCGGGGGCCATGTCATCACCTCGATGATCGAACACAAGGCGGTGCTGGACAGCTGTGCCCGTCTCGGCGACAACGGCGTGTCGGTGACCTGCCTGCCGCCCGGCACTGATGGCATCGTTTCGCCGCAGCACATTGAACGTGCGATCCGTGACGACACGCGGCTGGTGTCGATCATGGCCGCCAACAACGAGACCGGCACGCTGCAGTCGTTGGAAGCAATCGGCGCCCTTTGCCGGGAACGCGCCATCCCCTTCCACACCGATGCCACCCAGGCGTTCGGCAAGGTCGCACTCGATGTCAGGCGCATGAACATCAGCATGGCCTCCTTCTCGGCGCACAAGATCCACGGGCCCAAGGGCATCGGCGCGCTGTATGTGGATTCCGCGAACCCGGGCCTGGCGCTCTCACCGCTGATCGTGGGCGGCGGGCACGAGCGCGGCCTGCGTTCGGGGACGCTCAACGTGCCCGGCATCGTCGGATTCGGCCGCGCGGCGGAACTGGCTCTGCAGACCCTGGAGTCTGAATCGTGGAGGGTGCGCGGGCTCAAGGATGCGCTTCGCCGCTATCTTGTTGCCAATGTGCCCGGGATGGAGATCAACGGCCACCTGACGGCGTGTCTGCCCGGCACACTCAACGTTTCCTTCGCCGGCGTGGATGCCTCCTCGCTGCTGCTCGAACTACCCGATATCGCGCTGTCTTCGGGCTCTGCGTGCACATCGGCGCAGCAGTCGCCATCGCACGTCCTGCTTGCCTTGGGTGCCAGCGAGGCGCGCATCCAGTCCAGCGTGCGTATCGGGATAGGTCGCTTCAACACGGAAGAGGAAGTGAGGCACGTCGGCGCACGCCTTGCCGAGGCGGTGGCAATGCTCAGGTCTATGGTGCCAGCGGCTACGCAGCCGGGGAGCTGACACATGCGCCCCCGTTCCCCGTCGCTGATCCTTTTCGGCACGCTGTTCAGCGCTGCCGGTTACGGTGCGACCTTCCTTATCGCCTCGTGGTTTCGCGCCCAGGGCGGCAGTGAGCTCGATGCAGGTACCACGCTCAGCATGGCGCTGCTGGGGACATTGCTGGGCGTGCCGTTGGTGGGCTGGTGCGCGGGTTGGGTCGATGCCGCGCGCCTGGCCGCAGTGGGCGCGCTGGCCATGGCAGCGGGCTACCTGCTGCTGGGGAGCCTGGGCGGGATCGCCCCGGCTTCCCTGCCCCGCCTGGCGGCGATGTTGATCGGCCTGGGCTGGGGGATGTTCTATCTCGGCGCGCCGCTGGCGATGTCCGAACGGCTGGACGATAGCGAGCGTGGCCCGGGCTTCACCCGCTTCAGCGCCTTCCAGATGACCGGCATCTGCGGTAGCCCGATCGTGCTTGCCGCTTTGTTGGAACAAGGCGGCCTACCGTTTGCCTCGGCGTTTCTTTGGGTCGGTATCGTCGGCCTCCTGGCAGCGTGCCTGCTGGCGTCATTCGGCATCCGCGAAGCGCGACCGCCGCAGCGCAAAGCGCTGCGTCCATGGGTGCGGAAAGTCACCGGGCTGGCCGGCTCCGTGGCGATCCGGCCCATCCTGATGGCCGGGCTGGGCGGGGCGGTGTTCTCCGGCATGATGGCCTTCCAGGGCTCGCTGACCGATGGCAGCGCGGCCAGTGCCAGCACGTTCTTTGCGCTGCACGCAGGCACCGCGGTGGCACTGCGGCTGCTGCTGGTGCGCCACCTTTCGCGCTGGCCGCGCAGGCCGGTGATCATCTGCCTGCTGGGCTGCCTTGTCGCCGGACTGGTGTGCCTGCATGGCAGCGCCGTGCATTCTGCATTCCATGCTGCCGCCGCCATCCTGACCGGCGCCGGTTACGGGCTGCTGTACCCGGTCATCCAGACCTGGGCGGTCAATGCATCGGCACTGGAAGACCGCCACGCGGCGCTGACCTGGTTCGTGGTCGCCTACTTCATCGGGATATTCGGGTTTCCTGCGCTGGGCGGATGGCTGCTGGTGGTCGCGGGCAAGTCCACTTTCATCTGGGCACTGGCCGCGCTGGCGATGCTGGAACTGGCCGTAGCGACGGTGGACCGGGCCGGCCGACTGGACTGACAGCGGCAACGCACGCTTCAGAAGAACGATAATTGCACCAAGTCGCGACAGTGAACGCCTGCAATGAGGGCTTCATGCAGAGCGCGGACGCGATCCACCCACACGATATCGGCCCGGATTTCTCGCGCGCTTAGAATGTTCCGACCCGCACCACCCGCTCCACTTCATCCAGCCACAAAAGCCGTACCTGCGCATCCCCGCAATCCAGTCGGAGCAGCCCGTTGGTGCCTTCATTGCCGTCTTCATCGAGGAACTGCTGGATGTTCGGTGGCTCCGGCACGGTGCCGGTGACGACCTCGCCCGATACGAGATGCAGCTCGGCCACCATTTCCGCATCGAACTGTGACTGCAGCTGTTTGAAGCGCTCGATCTCGCGCGCATCGGTATGAACTCGGGGGGCACGTTGGGCCATCTGGCAATCTCCTTTGTTGGATGCATTCAGTCGAGAGGGGTTACTGAGAAGGCAGGCTGCGCGTGATCTGTTCACGGCGGGAATCTGCCCTCTCACCGCCGCGGGCCCACATTCCTGCGCCGTCGCACGGCCAGCACCTGTCCAGTGATCGCGGTAATCAGGATCAGCGAATTGGTCACCACGAAGACCGTGGATCCGACCAGTGCGCTATAGGCAATGAACAGCACCGAGGCGGTAATCTGCCCCACGAACAGCCAGGTGGAGACTGCTTCCACGGAATCTGCCTGGTGCTGCTTGTGGATCTGCCGCGCCAGCGTGGCGATCAGCACGATCGTCGCCGCCCACCCCAGCAGGTCCACCGGTTCGAAGGTCATCGCTGTAGCGCCGTGGTCGGCAGCAACGCAGCGCCAGCGTCCAGCACTTCCCGCTCCAGTGCGCGCAGGAAACCACTGAAACCCTGCGGCGCACGCGCCGTGCGTCGTGCGCTGGTGGCGACAGCGGGCTGCGCCAGCCAGGCAATCCTGGCCTCTACCCGCTCAAGGGCGTGCACCATGGCAACGTCTTCGCCGGTGACTACCGCACTGAACCCTCCTGCGGCCAGATACGCCGAGGCGCTGATGCCCATATTGGCGCCATGGACATGCCGGTGCCCATCGACCACTGCCTTGGCGGTGAAGGCATCGCGTACCGCCTGCGGATAGTCCAGCCAGTCGACGACCTCGACCACGCCGCAGAAGGCGTCTGCACCGCAGTTGACCTGCCGGTACAGCCAGTCCGCCGGCACCACGGTATCGGCGTCGGTGCTGGCAATCCAGCGCGCCCCCAGTGACAATGCGTGCGCTGCGGCGGCCGCACGCGCGGCGCCTACGCAGCGCACTTTGACGGCCAGCGTGGTGACGCCCTGCATCAGGCAGACGGACTCGGTCGCATCGCGGCAGTCATCCAGTGCGACGACGACGAGCACCGCTTCCCCATGTAGACCGGGATGGGCGGCAGCCAACGACACCGCCGCCAGGCAACGCCCGATTACTGCCGCTTCGTCATGGGCCGGCACGATGACCGCAATCATCGCAATCCTTCCCACCGGGCGACGCTGGTCGGCTGTGGGCTCCAGCCCTGCAACAGCACGTCCTCGTCTTGGTAGGTGAAGGCTTCCACCAGCCCTTGGCCAAGCACGTGGTGCACGTCGCGTGTCATGCTGTTTGCTTCATCAAAGGGATGACGCCAGTGGCAGGCCAGCAGCAGGCCCTGGCCGGCAAGACTTCCCCGCAATTTCGTTCCCATCTGCAGCAGATCCGCCGCGTCCAGATAGTAGCCGACCTCGCTGACCACGATCAGGTCGAAGCGTCCGTCCGGCCATTCGGCGGGATGCTGCGCATGTTGCAGCGTTACGTGGGTACAGCCGCGAGTGGAGTCAGCGGCCTCGGCCAATGCGTGCTCGTTGATGTCCGTGGCCAGCAGCTTCTCGCAGCGCGCAGCCAGTTCGGCGGTCAACACGCCATTGGAACAGCCCAGCTCCCACGCGCTGGCATAACGCTGCTTCGGCAGGCAGGCGAGCGTCAGCGCCCGCTTGCGAGCCTCGTACCAGCGGCTGCGGTACTGGAAGGGATCCGGCTGCTGGTACAGCATGTCGAAATACGCGGCGGTACTCATCCGATCAGCACCTCGAACGGGCGGTGGAAACGCGCAGTCACATGTGCCGGCAGGATGGGCGGGCAGTCCAGGCCATCCACATCACCGGTCTGGGTGGCGAAGGCCTGCATGGCCTCGCGCTTGCGCGTCAGAAAGGGCGCGTCCATCGGGATCCGCATGGCCGTGGGCCACGGACTCAGGGGCGCCGCGGGATCAAGCCAATGCCATGCCCAGACCGGGTACTGCAGCATGCGTGCGCCTCGCGCACTGGCCGCGGTGCGTGCCGCTCGGCCGGTGGCTTCATGGTCAGGATGGGCGTCCTTGATCCACGGGGCGATCACCAGATCATTGGGCATCAGCTGAGCCGACAGGTGTGCGGCCAAGTCTGCTTCGTGGGTGGTGACACCCCCATCGGGCAGCGCGAGCGGGGTGACGTGGGTTGCGTCCAGTCCCAGCACACGCATGGCCTGCGCCAACTCGTGGCGGCGCGCATCACGTAACCGCTCCGGCGGCCACTGCGGCTGTTCGGAGTAGCAGGCTTCGCCGTCAGTTACTGATACGACGTGCACGGCAACATCCTGCGCCAGCGCCGCCTGCATCAGTCCGCCGCAGGCCAGCACTTCGTCATCCGGGTGGGGCGAGACGACCAGCAGGCGACGCGTGCCGTCGAGCAACGTATGGGCCTGCGTGCTGGGCAGCGCAGAAAGCCAGCTGCTGCCGGCCCAATCGGCTTCCAGGTTGCCCTGCCCTTCGATCCGCTGCGGCGTCAGAGTGTCCACGGTCCCTCCTGTGCCTGCACCGCGCGTCCCAGTTCGGCCCAGTCGCGATCGGCATGGCTCTGGCGGATGAATACCGTCAAGTCACTCCAACGCCGCGCGTGATCACCGTCCAGGCACATCGGCGCCGGCCCGAGCGCGCGTGCAACGGCATCCAGGACCTGCGTGCAGGTGCGCTCCATCACGCTGCGTACGCGAAGCACGTCGGTCTGGTGCGGCTTGGACGGCATGGCGTCGATCCATGCCGCCAGTTCGCGGATCAGCGCGGCTGCCGACTGCAGCTGCATGTCGACCTGCCCCAGCAAGGAGGCGGTCTGCGCATCCCCCGCGACCCGCGGCGAGCGCTGCAGCGGTGCGGCCAAGGCGACTGCGGCGCCGTACCAGCATGCCGCGATTCCGGCGCCGCCGTGCCAGAAGCCGGGACGTGCCAGATAGGCACCGGGCTTTCCGATCGGTTCGGCCGGCACCTGGGTGAACTGGACGCTGCCACTGGGGATGCCGCTCATGCCAGTGGCATGCCAGGTCTGCGGCCGCAACCGGATGCCAGGCGCATCGGCGTGGATGCGCAGTAACTGGGATCCCTGCGGACCCTGCGCGGTGACCAGTGCGATGTCGACCAGGCCGGCGCCGGAGCACCACGGCTTGTCACCGCTCACGGTACCGGTGGCAGGGTCGAACAGCAGCGTAGCCTGCGGCCCCTCTGCCGCCCATACCGCCGCCAACGACTGCCTGCCCAGCGGCGACGCATGCAGGTCGGACAGGATGACCTGAGCGTCGTAGTGAGCTTCCAGCACTTTGGCCAAGCACAGATCTCGCCCGGCGATGGCAGCCAAGGCGCGCCAGCGTTCCAGCGTGTGGCCGCGCCCGGGTGCCGGCAGGCTGGGCTGGCTTCCCAACACCTCGCGCGCGGCGGCCTCCAGCGCAGGGGCGGCGTGGTCGGTGAGTCGGTCCATGTCAGGTCGCCACGATGAAGGTGTCCGGGATGCCCCGGCGGACGGAGCTGCTGCCGGCATGGGTCGCTGAACGCATCGGGATATCCTTGGAGAAGCGGGTGACCTACTGATACCTGCCCGCCCGTGCGCCGGTGGTGACCGCCATGTGGCGGGCATGTGCAGCCCGCGGCGACGCCGCGCTCACCTGGAGGCGCGCATGTTTCCGGGCATGACCACCCGCTGCACGGAGAACGTATGACAAAGCTGCCGCTCAATCCTGGCGCCGACGTGGCCGACCAGGACAAGCCGGACACCCCCGACAAGCACCGCAATGATGATGCGCGGTGGAAGGACAAGGACATGCCGGAGTCTGAGCACACGGCCACGCCTGGCGACTACGAAAAGCCCCCGAAGCCCTGAGGACACTTTATGGCCTTGATCCATTCGATATTGATGGGCGCCGTTGCCGGCATGCGCGCCATGACGCCGCTTGCAGCGGTGACCAACGCGGCGCGCACCGGCACCCTGCCTGCTGACAACGGGGCGCCTGGCCTGCTGTCCAATCCGCTGGCTTCGGCCGGCATGTTGGCGCTGGCGGGTGGCGAGCTGCTGGGCGACAAGATGAAAACCGCACCGGATCGCATTGTTCCGGCTGGCATGGTTGCACGCGTGGCGACCGGCATGATCGCCGGCGCTGCGCTTGCCCCACATCGCCAACGTGGCATCGGCGCGCTGCTGGGCGCAGGTACCGCGGTCGGCATGGCCTACCTGACCTTCAACCTGCGGATCCGCGCGATCGCACGTTACGGTCAGACCCCGACCGGTGCGGTAGAGGATGCGATCGCTGTCGGCAGTGCAGCGCTGATCACACGGTGCGCAGAGCGTAGCAGCGGCTGAGGCGTACACACGGCGCAGACACGGCGGGGCCGTGTTATTTACCGGCCCCTCGCCAGACTGCAGGCTCACTCCCCGACGGATTGCCTGCCAATGCCTGCACCCAACTATCCCAAGCCCCCGTTCAAAGCCCAGCAGCAGTCCTTTCCCGGCAAGACCGACAAAATGGAGCCACGGCCAGACCACGGCGAGGAAAGCTATGTCGGGCACGGGCTGCTGAAAGGCAAGAAGGCGCTGATCACCGGCGGCGACAGTGGGATCGGCGCCGCAGTTGCCATCGCCTACGCCCGCGAAGGGGCGGACGTGGCCATCGCCTTCCTGCACGGCGAGGAGAAAGACGCCGATACCATTGCCGCACTGATCGAAAAGGCGGGCCAGAAGGCGGTACTCTGCCCCTGCGACATCAGTGACGACGCACAGGCCGAAGAGCTGATCCAGCATGCCACGCGCGAGCTGGGCGGGCTGGATATCCTGGTCAACAACGCCGCCTACCAGCGCTACTACGAGTCCTTCGATGACATCACGCTGGACGACTGGCGCAAGACCTTCGACACCAATGTGCATGCGGTCTTCAACCTGACCCGGCTGGCCGTGCCGCATCTGAAGGACGGAGGCTCGGTCATCAATACCGCCTCGGTCAACTCGAAGAAGCCGACGCCGAACATCCTGCCCTACTCGGCCACCAAGGGCGCACTCGCCAACCTCACGATCGGGCTGGCGGGCCTGCTGGCGGAGAAAGGGATCCGGGTCAATGCGGTACTGCCGGGCCCGATCTGGACGCCGTTCATCCCGGCCGGCATGGCCGCCGAGGAAGTGCAGCAGTTCGGCAGCCAGACCCCGTTCGGCCGTCCGGGGCAGCCAGCGGAGCTGGCTTCTGCGTACGTGATGCTGGCGGCCGACAGTGCCAGCTACACCTCCGGTGCACTGCTTACGATATCCGGCGGTGCGGTCACCCTGTGATGACGCTCCCGGAGCACGGCGCGATGCGATGCGGACCGCGCCGATGGTGATGCCCGGCACGGTTTCGCATCCAAGCACCAAACGGGATGCGGACGGCTTCGTACCGATCCATGCCTATGCGGCCATCGGCGATGGGCGCTCCAGCGCGCTCATCGCGCCCGATGGCAGCATCGATTGGTGGTGCGCACCCTGCCTGGACGCGCCACCGTTGTTTGACCGCCTGCTCGATGCGCCTGCAGGCGGCCGCTTCGTACTGCAGGCACGTGACGTGCACCGCGTGCAGCGGCGTTACCGGCCCGATAGCAATGTGCTGGAGACGGTGGTGCAGACCGCCTCCGGCCGGGCGCGGATCACCGAATCGCTGAACAGTGGGCCAGCCGGACGCCTGCCGTGGTCCGAACTGGCCCGGCGCATCGAAGGGGTGGGCGGTGCGGTGACGTTCGACCTGCGCTACCAGCCAGGTACCTTGGCCGATACGCGCACTCCCTGGATGAGCGATACACCCAATGGCTGCGTGCACCACGTGGGCCCGGTGATGACGATGCTGCGGTACACCGAAGGGGTGCAGATCAGCGAGTGCGACGACCGGGCCGTGTCCGGGCATCTGACGGTCGAGGCGGGTGACAAGGCGCTCATCGCCCTGCTCGCATCACAGGACGAGGTGCTGCCGGTGCCGCCGCTGCAGGACATCGACACACGGATCGATCGCTCCGACCGCGAATGGCAGCAATGGGTCGCTGACCTGCAGTTCGAAAGCAGTCATCGCATTGATGTCATCCGCTCGGCCCTGGCATTGAAGTTCCTGTGGTTCGCGCCGACCGGGGCGATTGCCGCGGCAGTCAGCGCATCGTTGCCCGAGCGTATCGGCGGCGACAAGAACTGGGATTACCGCTATGCGTGGGTGCGCGATGCGGCGTACGTCATCAAGGCCTTCCTGCGCGTGGGCGCGATGCCCGACGCCAAGGCCGGTTTCAGCTGGCTGATGACCACCATCGGGCGCCACCAGCCGGGTCTATCGCCCTGCTATACCCTGCGCGGCGAGCGCGTGGAGGAAGAGCGCACCATCGACGTTCCGGGGTACCGCGGCAGCCAACCGGTACGGGTGGGCAACACCGCCACCGACCAGCTGCAGACCTGCACCTACGGCGATGTCATGGAAATGGCCAGCCGCATGGTGGGTGCCGGCCACGTGCTGGATCCTGCCACCGCGCAGCTGCTGTTCGATCTGGCCGACGAATGTGCCGAAGGCTGGATGCGCAGGGACCACGGCTTCTGGGAACTGGAGGACCTTCAGCACTACACGATGTCGAAGGTGGAATGCTGGATGGCACTGCATCGGGCCTGCGAGATGGCCGGACAGGGCCACCTGAGCCAGGCTTGCCTGCCACGCTGGCAGCGCGAGGCCGAACGTATCCTGACGTGGGTGGATGAGCACTGCTGGGATGAGGGGCGGCAGGCGTATGTCATGCACCCAGGTAGTGACCGCCTGGATGCGAGCCTGATGCTGGCCTGCCGATTCGGACTGGCTGAGGTCCGCAGGGAGCGCTTCATCGCCACCCGCGAGGCCATCCGGCAGGAGCTGGCTGATCCCAGCGGTGACCTGCTGTGGCGCTATAGCGGAATGCAGGACTGCGAAGGCACCTTCATCAGTTGCGCATTCTGGATGGTGGAAGCGTATGGGCTGCTGGACGAAGCGGACGAGGCACGGCGGCTGTTCGACGTGCTGCTGCGGCGTGTGCGCAACGATGTCGGACTGATGCCGGAAATGTGGGATCCTGCGGCCGATCAGGGGCTGGGAAACACGCCACAGGGCCTCAGCCACCTGGCCCTGGTGCACGCGGCGTTCTCCCTCGACGGCCAATGACGATGCACGCGTAGCGACGACCCGCGAACAGCCGCCGAGCATGGCTCGGCGCTACCGAATCCGGGCGGATTCCCAGGTAGCGCCGACCCATGGTCGCGAAAACCCGGATGTGGGCTCACTCGGCGCAGGTCACCTTCTGGTCGTAATCCGTTCCGATGGCGACCTTTGCCAGCGACAGGCGCACGCCCTTGCCCGCCTGCAGGGCCATCGGGATATCGACCTGCTTCATGTCCACCCCGGCACTGCGCAAGCAACGCAGCGGCACGCCCACACGGGTCCACTCGCCCACCTTGGACGCCGTCAGCGCCTTGCTGATTGATACTTCACCGCGCGTGGTCTTCCCGCTCGTCGCGAGGTAGCTCACCGGGGCGCCGGCAGGCAGCATATCGACCCGCAGCGTAGAGATCACGAGCACGTCGCCATTCGTTTCGCGATCCAGGTCCAGTGGTGCATTGGCCCGCAGCTCGATCAATCCGTTCCGGGCGAAGCTGAACTGGCGTCCGCCTTCCTGCACCTCCGTGTTGATCGCGGTCATGGCGACCGAACCGTCCGGCGTGGTGGCGTTGGGGTGCACGATATCCATCGCCTCGCCATCAGCGCCGGTCAGGCGCAGCGTGAGCCCGGTCGCGGCCACGCCGCGGTCGAACCAGGTGCTGGTGCGCGATTGGGTCGGGTCGATTCCCGGCTCTTCCGAGAGTGGCTGCAGCTCGCCGTTATCTGCATAGGTGAGCCCATAGCCGAACGCGAACTGCGGGTCATAACCCGGCTGGCCCACGTTGTTGGCGTACTGGTCGGCACGGCGCGGCCACGAGAAACTGAGCTTGCCGCTGAAGTCATGCTGCATCTTGCCATCGGGCCCACGCAGCAGCACGTCGGCCACGCCTGCGCCTTCGGATCCCGGCAGCCATGCGGCAACGAAGGCGTCGGCGGCATTGATCTCGCGGTTCAACCACAGCGGACGCCCGCTGATGAAGACCGCCACGACCGGGATGCCGTCGGCTTTCAGCTTGCGGATCAGCTCCAGGTCACCCGAGCGGCCGCCCTTGAACATCAGGTCCGGCAGGTCGCCCTGGAACTCGGCATACGGGTCCTCGCCAAACACCACGATGGCGACGTCCGGCTTGGTTCTGTACGCACCGTCCAAGGCCAGCTCGGCGTTGCCGCCGGCTGCCTGCACCTGGGCTTTCAGCCCATCCCACAGGGTGTCGGCGTTGGGGAAGTCGTCTCGTTTGGTGCCATCACCCTGCCAGGTCAGTGTCCAGCCGCCGGTCTGCTTGGTCATGCTGTCGGCACCATCACCCGCAACCAGCACGCGCTGCTTCGGCGACAGCGGCAGCAGTCCGCCGTGGTTCTTCAGCAGCACCAGCGATTCACGCACGGCCTGCCGCGCCACCGCGCGATGTTGCGGCGAACCGAGCAGTTCGAACTTGCCACCCAGTGCGCGCGCGGACGGCCTGGGCTTTTCGAACAGCCCCATGCGCATCTTGGCCCGCAGGATCCGGCGCACTGCATCGTCCAGCCGCGCCATCGGCAAGGCTCCCTCCTTGACGTGCTTTACGGTGCTCTCGTAAAGCCCCTTCCAGGTATCCGGCGCCATCGCCATGTCCATGCCGGCGATATAGGTCTGCGCGCAGTCGGTATTGGTGCAGCCCTTCACCTGCCCGTGGCCGTTCCAGTCGCCGACCACGAAGCCGCCGAAGTTCATCTGGCCTTTCAGCACATCGGTCATCAGCGGCTTGTGGCCGTGCATCTTTTCGCCGTGGAAGCTGTTGAACGAGGCCATCACCGACTGTGCGCCGGCCGCAATGGCGGGCACGTAGCCAGCGGCGTGGATGTCACGCAGCTGCGCTTCGGTGACGGTGGTATCGCCCTGGTCCTTGCCGTTGGTGGTGCCGCCGTCGCCCAGGAAATGCTTGACCGTGGTCATCACGTGGTGGTCGTCGAGGAAGTCGGCCGCGCCGGCCTTGCCCTGCAGCCCCTCGACGAACACGCCGGCATAGCTGGCGACCAGCGCCGGATCCTCGGAATAGCCCTCGTAGGCGCGGCCCCAGCGGTCATCCTGGGGCACGGCAACGGTCGGTGCGAAGGTCCACTCCATGCCGGTGGTGCGGGTTTCGGCGGCGGTGATGCGGGCGATCTCGCGCAGCAGGTCCGGGTTGCGCGTCGCGCCCAGGCCGATGTTGTGCGGGAACAACGTGGCACCGACCACGTTGCTCTGTCCGTGCATTGCATCGATCCCCCAGATGATCGGGATCGCATGGCCGCCGCCGCTGATGTCCATCGACGCTTCCCAGTAGGCATCGGCCAGCGCCAACCATTCGGCCGGCCTGGCGTTGTAGCGCCCACCCGGATCGGACCCGCCGCCGGCCAGGACCGAGCCGAGGCGATACTTCCTGACCTCCGCCGGGGTGATGCTGCCGATGTCGGCCTGCACGATCTGGCCCACCTTTTCTTCCACGCTCATCTTCGCCATCAGGTCGTCGATGCGGCGCTCGATGGCCGGGTCGGTGGGCAGCGGCCAGCTCGGCTGCGGCCACTGCGACGGATGGATCTGGCCGGCGGGCGTGGCAGCATGGGCAGTGCTGCTGCACGCCAGTGCCAAGGCGGCGCACAGCAACAGGGGCTTGAGGGACTTCATGATCGGCGAATTCCTTTCGAATCAGGACAGTGCGCGCGGGCGCTACGCAGGAACGTTTCTATGTCCGGATTGACAACGCTGTCAACGGCGAAGCTCCGATGCGTAGCACACCCCTTGTGCGGCGTAGACCGTGGGCCGTTGATCAGGGCCGGTACGCTGCGTCGCAGCATGGCCTTGGCGGGAGGTCGGCGCCCGCGGGAAAAACAAAGTTGCACGCGACTGCATCCAGCGCGCCGTCTGCCGCGTATCTGAAGTACCCCCTCATCCGAGGGACGAACAGGAGACGCACCGTGCAAGCCACTATCAGGAAGCTCGCCCTCGCCACCGGCCTTGTCGTTCTCGGGTCCATCGCAGCGCCCGCCTTTGCCGCCGATCCGCCGATGGTCGGCGGCGCACCGATGGAGCCCACCAGGACCAGTGTCGAGAACGCCAGCGCGTCGAAGGACCACACCACGCTGGTTGCGGCGGTGAAGGCTGCCGGCCTGGTGGAAACCCTCAGCGGCCCGGGCCCGTTTACCGTGTTCGCTCCCACCAACGCCGCCTTCAACAAGCTCCCGGCCGGTACCGTGGATACGCTGGTCAAACCCGAAAACAAGGCCGCCCTGTCGAAAATCCTGACGTACCACGTCGTCCCCGGCAAACACACCGCCGCCGAATTGACCGCGGCGGCTACCCGGCAAGGCGGGGCCGCCACGCTTGCCACCGTCCAAGGGGAGCCGCTGACCTTCAAGCTGCACCAGGGCAAGCTCTGGATCGTGGACAGCAAGGGAGGCAAGGCGTCGGTCAGTACCGCTGACGTGATGCAGTCAAACGGCGTGGTCCACGTCGTCGATACCGTACTGATGCCGAAGTAAGGTTGCATGGCCGGGCGGGCGCCATCCGGCGTCCGCGCCGGGCATGCCGCGAACACATCAAACTGACGCTGCCCTGCCTATTCTCAGGGCACAGTCTGGACGCAGGTAGTGGCATGAAAAAGAGTACCAAGCTCCTGTTGATCGTGGTGATCGGCATCCTGGCGATGGTGGGGCCATCGTGCATCTGGCTGTCGCGCAACGGCAATCCCGATACGCCGCAGGAACCTGGCAAACACGTGGACAAGAAAGGGGCGGCGCAGCAGCCCGGGCGTTGAACGCGGCGCCTCAGTCCACCAGCGCCACCGCGTCGCGCCCGAGCAGGCCGGCGAGCAGTCGAAATGCGGTGAGTACCCACCCGTCCGCGATGGCCAGCGACACCGTCAGTTCCAGCAGCACGATCACGGCCAGTGCCCACCGCCCCGGCATACGCCAGGCCAACCAGAAGCCCAGCAGGACCCACCCGGTATCGGCAAGCGAGTTGACGACGCTGTCACCGCTGTAATCCGGCGCCATGTTGGTCGTGTTGTCCAGCAGCGAGATGACAAAGGGCGTGTTTTCCACGACCTCCCACACCGTGCTGCAGGCCAACGCGACCAGCCCGGCGTCCCGCCGTTGCCAAAGCGGCCGCAGCGTGCGCAGCGCCCAGGCGAAGCCGATGCCGAAGCCGGCATGCAGCAAGGCATACCAGTCCGCCAGATGCTGCGAATTGTGCGCAATGCCGGATCCTGGCTGCCAGGCGAAGGTGTCTCCGCCGATACATCCCCAGGGGCGCCCGGCGCTGAGCAGCCACAGCAGGTGGACCGCCAGCAGTGCGCCCGTAGCGGTGGTGCGTTGTGCGAAACAGGCGCGCAGCCAGGCATCAGCGCGTCCCGGATAGTCGTGGCCGGTGGTGGAATCGGGCCTGTTCATCAAGGCGCTGCACTTCCCTCACTGGCCTCGCATGGGCGTTTGCTAGAGTGGCCTCCCTGTCCCGTTGCCGCCCGCATACCGTGAGTCCTCTGGTCAATACGCTGGTGTTTCTTTCCACTCTCGCGGGAATGGAGGTGTTTTCCACGCTGGTGCACCGGCATGTCATGCATGGCTGGGGCTGGGGCTGGCACAGGTCGCACCATGAGCCGCGCACGGGACGCTTCGAGCGAAATGATCTTTACGCGGTCGTGTTCGCCGCGATCGCCATCGTACTGATCTACCTCGGCACGCGCGGCTGGCATCCGCTGGAATGGGTCGGCGCGGGCATGACCGGGTACGGGATGCTTTATTTCGTGGCCCATGATGGCCTGGTGCATCGGCGCTGGCTGTTCCGCAATGCGCCGCGCCGCGGCTACCTCAAACGGCTCTACCAAGCCCACCGGATGCACCATGCGGTGCAGGGCCGCGAGGGGTGCGTGTCGTTCGGATTCCTGTGGGCGCCGCCGGTGGACCGCTTGAAGCGCGAGCTGCAGCGCCTGCACGGCGGCCGCGTGGGCAGGAAACGCGAACCGCGGCCGTGATCCCAGGCAGGCACGCCGGTGCGATGCTGCGGCCATCAGGCGCGCCCGGGCCGCTGCCACAGGGCCGCCGGCCTGCCCTGCGCCGCAGCGACCCCTTCACCGCGCGACGCACGCGCCTGGTATGCACCTCGCAGCAGCAGCCGAAGCTTGTCGCTGGTCGAGGTGGATACCCGGCGGTCCCATGCCGCGGGGCCGCGGGCGCGCACGTGAAGGCCGATTTCGCGGTAGATGCCGTGCGCGGTGGCCACGGCCCAGGCAGAGCGCGCAGGCAGGGCGGGCAGCCCCTTCAGCGCGGAGGCGTAGTAGGTCTCGGCCGATTCCAGCAAACGCGCCACGACGCCCGCCAGCGCCTGCCGGTGCGCCTGATCGGCGTGGTTGCGCGGGGTCAACCCCGCCTGTTCCAGCCAGTCGACGGGCAGGTAGCAACGCCCTGCCTGGGCATCCTCCACCACGTCGCGCGCGATGTTGCTCAGCTGGAACGCCAGTCCCAGGTCGGCGGCACGGTCAAGCACGGCGGGGTCGGTCGGACCCATGATGTGGCACATCATGATGCCCACCACGCCGGCAACGTGATAGCAGTACTCCAGGGTGTCGTCGAAGGTGCGGTACTCGCGTCCCGCCACATCCATTGCAAAGCCGTCCAGATGCGCCTGCGCATGCCGGGCCGGAATCGCAAACGTACGAACCACTTCCTGCAGGGCGGCAAAGGGTGGGTCCTGCAGGAGGGGCTGCTGGTAGGCCAGCGCAGTGCAACGGCGTAGTTCGGCCAGCGCCGCGCCGGGATCCGAAGCCGACGCCGGGACACCGCGATGGCCCAGGACCTGCCCGTCCACGACGTCGTCGCAGTGGCGGCACCAGGTGTACAGCAGGGTCGCCCCGCGCCGGGTGCGTGCATCGAACACCCGTGATGCAACGGCGAAACTCTTCGAACCCCGGCTGATGGTCACGCGCGCCTGGCGTTCGAGCGCATCGGTCACCGCCCTGCCTCCTGCAGCATCAGGCCCGCGGTCGCCTTGGCCGATGCCACCACGCCGGGCACCCCGGCGCCGGGATGCGTGCCCGCCCCGACCAGATAGAGATTGGCCAGGGTGCTGTCGCGGTTGTGCGGACGGAACCAGGCGCTCTGGGTCAGCACCGGTTCCAGCGAGAACGCCGAGCCGTGGTGCGCGTTGAGCGTGTCGCGGAAATCAAAGGGTGTCATGAAGCGGCTGGTCACCAGGTCCTCGCGCAGCCCGGGTATGTAGTATTTCTCCAGATAGTCGAAGATCCGTTCGCGGTAGCGCGGCCCCTCCACGTCCCAATCGATGTCAGCGTTACCCAGATGCGGCACCGGTGCCAGCACGTACAGGCTGCTGCACCCGGGTGGCGCCAGCGACGCATCGGTGACGCAGGGATTGTGCAGGTACAGCGAGAAATCCTCGGCCAGCTTGTCGCCGTTGAAGATCTCATCGATCAGGCCGCGATATCGCTGGCCGAAGCAGACAGTATGATGGCGCAGGTCTTCGTGACGCGTCTTGAGCCCGAAATACAGTACGAACAGGGACATGCTGGAACGCTTTCCGGCGAGCTTCCTGCCGTGGGCGGCGCCACGCGGGTGGTGGCCAAGCAACTGCCGGTAGGTATGCACGACATCGGCATTGGATGCCAGCATGTCCAGCTCGATCCGCTCCCCGTCCTGCAGCGTCACCGCGCAGGCACGGTTGGCCTCCACCTCGATGCGGGCCACATCGGCGTTCAACTTCAGCTCACCGCCGAGATCCTGGAACAGGCGCACCATCGCGCGTATCAGTGCGCCGGTTCCGCCGCGGGGAAACCACACTCCCCACTCGCGCTCCAGCGCGTGGATCAGGGTGTAGATCGATGAGGTCGCAAACGGGTTTCCGCCCACCAGTAGTGAGTGGAACGAGAACGCCTGCCGCAGGTGGTCGTCCTTGATGAAGCGGGACACCATGCCGTAGACGCTGCGCCACGCCTGCAGACGCGCCAGCTGCGGTGCGGCTGCCAGCATGTCACGGAAGGACAGGAACGGGACGGCTCCAAGCTTGAGATACCCCTCTTTGAACACGGCACGCGAGTACGCCAGGAAGCGCCGATAGCCTTCGACGTCGTCGGGCTGCAGGGCGTGTATCTGACGTTCTAGCGACTGCTGGTCGTTGACATAGTCGAATCGCGTCCCGTCCTCCCAGCCGAGCCGGTAGAACGGATCCACCGGAAGCAGCTCGACGTAGTCGGACATCCTGCGGCCAGCCAGGGTGAACAGCTCCTCCAGCGCGGAGGGGTCGGTGATGACGGTGGGCCCTGCATCGAAAGTGAAGCCGTCGTCCTCATACACATAGGCGCGACCGCCGGGTTTGTCTCGTTTTTCCAGCAGCGTGGTCTGGCAGCCACCGGCCTGCAGGCGGATGGCAAGCGCAAGTCCACCAAATCCGGCACCGATGACGGCGGCGCGTTTGGGCGTGGGCATTCAGGAATTCCTTTGCAGAGAAGCATGCGAGGCAAGCACCGCTCGAGCCGCTTCCGCCAGCGGCACCGGCGGCTTGCCGGAAAGCAGTCTCAGCTTGTCGGCCCAGCGGAGCCTGCCGGCGTAGAAGCGTTCGATGAGCGGCTCAGGCAGGGAGTAAAAGCGCTGCATGACCGTCCAGCGCCGGTTGGCGGGGCCGGCCAGGAACAGCATGCGGTTGAGCATCCGGAAGAAGCCCTGCTGCTGCCAGCGTTGGCGGCCGTAGCGCTGCAGCGAGGCAGACAGCGACGGCGCGTCCAGCCGTGGTAGCTGCGCCACGTGTTCGGCCAGCCGCACGGCTTCGGGCAGCGAATAGCCCGTGGTCGGGTGGAACAGGCCGGCACGCAGGCCCACACTGGGTTGGCCATCAAGCGCGCCATGGAAGGCGTTGAGGTCCCCTGCGAGGGTGATTGGCAACACGCCCTGCTCTTCGCGCAGGACCTGCTGTATGTCCCAGCCCTGCGCCCGCGCGTAGTCGGCGATGTTGTCGCGGAACTGCGCCGCCGACGGGCCCACACCGTCCACGTAATGGGTGTCTTCGATCAGCAGCAGATCCTCGGCGAACGGCAGGGTGTACACGAACCGGTACCCCTCGCCCTGCGCTACGTCCGCATCCATGATGATCGGCAAGCGCAGCCCATGCGGCACCGCGGTGCGCACGACCTGACCGAGGAAAGCCTGTCTGCCCAGGGTCATGTGCGGGGTCGCCGAAGGGCCGCGGCCGTCGATGACCGCGCCGGCGTGCAACGTGCGTCCATCGGCCAAGCGGACCTGCCCAGGCCCGATGTCCACCACACGGCTGCCACAGCACGCCGCCGTGCCCAGGCGCTCACGCAGGCAAGCGTCGAACGTTTCCGTCAGGATGCTGGCATAGCCGGCGCGCAGCTGCCGGCGGTGCCCGGGAAACCGGACCTGCTGCCCCTGCCAGCGATGCGACACCAGCGGGGCGACCCACGCCCACTGGGATGGCTCCAGGTCGTGCTGGTGGAAGGACCATGTGTGATTGCCGCCCAGGCGGTCGCCAGCTTCCAGCAGCAGCACCCGCAACTGCGGCCGTAGCGACTGCAGGCGCAGGGCGATAAGCCCGTTGGCCAGGCCTCCGCCCACCAGGATGAGGTCGTAATCGTGGTGCATCAGGCGACGTGCGCGATGCCGGGGGGGGCGCTGCGCAGCACCCCTTCGATGAGCGCCACGGCACGGTCGGTGCCTCCGGCCTGGCGGATCGCCTGCCCCAGCTCGGCCGAACGGGCGGCGAACGCCGGCTCGTCGAGCAGGCGCCGCAGCGCACGTCCCATCCCACGCGAGGAGGTCCACCGGGGGGATGCCTTCAGGCCGGCGCCGGCGTGCACCAGCCGCGCGGCCACGCCGGGCTGATCGAAGGCGATGGGCAGCGCCAGCACCGGCACGGCGGCGGTGAACGCATCCATCACGGTATTCAGCCCGGCGTGCGAAATCACCGCATCTGCCCGCTCCAGGACCGCCTGCTGCGGGGCGAAGTCGGTCACCCAGACCTGTCCTGGACGACGCAGGGCCTGCGCTTGCCGGGTGCTCAAGCCGCCGCAGTGTGCGATGAGCACCTGTACGTCCTGGCTTGCACACGCCTGCGCTATCCGCTGGAACGTGCGCTCGCGCTGGCCCTGCAGAGTGCCCAGCGACGCAAATACGAAGGGTCGCCCGGCAGACAGTCCGCTGCCGTCGAACACCTGCTGCATCGGCTCGCGCAGCGGTCCCACATGCTGCAGCTGGTCGCCGCCGGAGGAGCGCGGGAAATCGAAATCCCGCACCGTCTGGCTGATCTGCAGCCACGGCGACAGGCACTCATGCAGGGCGCCGCGCCGGGACAGGCCGAACGCCGCCGCATGGTGCTCGATCACCCGCCGCTGCGGCGTCATCAGATGATCGTAAACGCGTGTGCTGGCGGCCTGTATCTCAAGATTGCGTGGACGATGGGAGCAGGACCAGGGCATCACCGGCAACGGAATGCCTGGCTCGCGGTTGACCGGCAGTGCACATGCAACCGACACCCAGGGCATCTGCCGTGCCTCGGCGACCAGGCCACCGGCGGCCTCCATCTGATCGCAGACGAGCGCGTCAACGCCAGCCAGCGACAACGCCTGCGGCAGCTCGCGGCACAACATGTCCGTGGTCCGCGCAAGATCGGCAATGACCCGCTTCAGGCCCCAGGGAGAGCCCGGGTTGGCCGCGCGGCGCAGGACCGCGTCCAGCGATCCAGGCGGATGCGTCTGTTGCCCAAGCGCGACAAACCCGAGGGCGGTGTCCGACAACAGCCGCGCCGCATCCTGCTGATGGAAGAAAGTCACCCGATGCCCTTGCCGCTGCAGGCCACGGCCGAGCGCCTGCATGGCGCGCCAGTGGCTGGGAAACGGCGGTACGATGATTCCGATGTGGCTCACGGCGGGGCATCCAGGAGTTCGCCGTCAAGGAACATCGGCGCGCGCGCCAGCGCGGCCAGGTCGGCACTGCCGGTGCAGAAACAGACGATCTGCAGCTGGCGGATCACCGCCCGGAAGTGATCGACCACCGCGTCGGTCGACTCCAATGCACTGGTCAGTACGGAAGCGGCCTGGCCGACCATGTCGGCACCAAGACGGATGGCCTTGGCGGCATCGATCCCGTCGCGGATGCCACCGGAGGCGATGATCGGCAATGATGGCAGCGCCGCGCGGGTGGCACGCAGCGCAAGCGCGGTCGGGATGCCCCAGTCGCTGAAAGCCATGGCGATTTCCCGGCCGAGCGGATCCGGAGACCGTTCGCCCTCCACCGCTGCCCAGCTGGTGCCACCGGCTCCGGCCACGTCGATGACCTGCACCCCGGCCTGTACCAGCTGCCTGGCCACCGAAGCGGAAATTCCAGCGCCGACCTCCTTTACCACCACCGGCACCGACAGCGCGGCGGTCACCGCCGCAATCGCATCCAGTATCCCGCACCAGTCACGGTCGCCTCCGGATTGCACGGCCTCCTGGAGGGGGTTGAGGTGCACGATCAGCGCATCGGCGTCGATCATCTCCACGGCGCGCTGCGCCAACGCGATGCCCTTCCCGCGCAGCTGCGCAGCGCCCAGGTTGGCGAGCAGGGGTACGTCGGGCCCGCGGCGGCGCAACTCATGGGTCAGGCCATGGTCCAGTCCGGTTTCCAGCGCAACCCGCTGGGAGCCTACGGCAAGCGCGATGCCCAGCTCCTGTGCCGCTTCCACCAGGTGCAGGTTGATCCGGCTTGCACGCAGCGCGCCACCGGTCATCGAGCTCACCAGCAGCGGCGCACGCAACGGCCGGCCCAGCAGCGTGGTACGCAGGTCGATGGCATCAAGATGAAGCTCGGGAAGCGCACAGTGCTCGAAACGGTAGGCGGCAAAGCCTGTTTCGGCGCGCTGCCACGCGCGCGCTTTATCAAGCACGATATCCAGATGGTCATTCTTGCGCTTGACCAGCTCGCTCTGCGGCACGCCCTTGGCGACGGGGACACTCATGCGATGCGGAAGTGCTGGCGGGTGAAGGCGACCAGGTCGTCATGCTGGCCATCAAGCTCTGCCAGCAGGGCGAACGCCCGCTGCAGGTGGGCCTGCAGGCGGCGCTGCACTTCCTCGCGCCCGAGCAGCGTTATCAGCGTGCACTTGCCCGCATCCTTTCCGCCGTCCTTGCCGGACAGCGCACTGTCGTCGCCATCGCGCAGGTCGTCCTGCAGCTGGAAGGCCTGCCCAAGTTCCACGGCGCAGTCCCGTGCGATCGCGCGCGCACGCGCACTGGCGCCGGCGGTCATCGCGGCCATTTCCAGCGCTGCGCTGAACAGCGCGCCGGTCTTGAGTTCGTTGGTGCGCTGGACGGCCTGCACATCGCGTGCTCCCTCGCTGCCATGCAGGTCGTTGAACTGGCCACAGACCAGGCCCTGGCTGCCGACCGCCGCCGCCAGCGTCGCCAGCAGTTCGCTCCGCAACGGCGCAGGAATGCCTTCCAGCTCCGCCAGCACCTGGAACGCTCGGCTCAACAGTGCGACCGAAGCCAGGATGGCCACGTCCTCGCCATGCTGGCGATGCACGGTCGGCTGGCCCCGTCGCAGTTCCGCATTGTCCATGCTGGGCAGGTCATCGAGGATCAGCGAAGCGCCATGCACCATCTCCACCGCACAGCCCACATCGATGATTGCGTCGTCGGCGTGGCCCATCCCGCGCGCCGCCATCACCATCAACACCGGCCTCATCCGTTTCCCGGCCGTGAGCATGAACTCGCGCATCGCAGTGCAGACCCGGTCGCCCTCCGGACCCGCCGGCAACAGCTCGGCCAGCCGCTGCTGCACCTGCTCGCGCACCATGCGCGGGTCCACCCCCGGTCCAGTGCCGTGCGAGGCGTCGCCGAGGGTGACCTCACTGAGGATGGAGCGGCACCTGATTGCCGTCTGAGTCATGCCGTTGCCGCTGGTTGGGTCGGGCTTCAGCTTCACCGATCCCGCGTGAAGGCGCCGCCATTGGCGGCTGGGTCATGGAAGTGGCGCCCGCCCCTGCCAATCGGGGACAATGGCCCCCGTCCGGGCCCTGCCCGACCCGCAACAGCATGGACCCGCATCGAGCCGGTCACCGCTCTGCTGTCCATTCCTGGCCTCGTGCCTTTCCTTCCGGATTCGATGTGACTACCACCGCCCCACCCGCCGCGCCCGTGGCCGACGACCTGCCCCTGACCGACCGCCTACGCGCCGCGCTGGACCTGCTGGAGGCGATCGAAGCCGACCGCAGCGTGCTGGACGCCCTGCCCGAGGCCGACCGCGTGCGCCTGCACCAGGTGGTGGCCAAGGTGTATCACCCCGAACCCAAGGCGCGCCGGGCAATGCTCAAACAGCAGGCAAAGGTCCGCCACCAGGAGAAGGTGCGCAAGGCTGAGGCGCTGTTGGAACAGACCGGCATCCGCACGCTGCGCCGCAAGCCCGTCTTCAGCACGCCGAACTACTTCCCGCCGCACGCGGCCGGCCTGCATGACGCACGCAATGGGGAATGCGCCGAAGCTGCGGCCGAACCCGTGCACTCGCCAGAGCTGCGCCACTGCTACGTGTGCAAGCAGAAGTTCACCCAGCTGCACCACTTCTATGACCAGATGTGCCCGGCCTGTGCCGAGCTGAATTTCCACAAGCGGACCGAGACCGCCGACCTGCGCGGCCGTGTCGCGCTGCTCACCGGTGGGCGCGTCAAGATCGGCTACCAGGCGGGCCTGAAGCTGCTGCGCGCCGGAGCCGAACTGATCGTCACCACCCGCTTCCCGCGTGATTCCGCTGCCCGCTACGCCGAAGAACCGGATTTCGCGGTGTGGGGCCATCGCCTGCAGGTGTACGGCCTGGACCTGCGCCACACCCCCAGCGTGGAAGCCTTCTGCAGTGAGCTGCTGGCCACCCGCAAGCGACTGGACTTCATCATCAACAATGCCTGCCAGACGGTGCGCCGGCCGCCGCAGTTCTATGCGCACATGATGGCCGGCGAAACGGCCGCGCTGCACGAACTGCCCGAAACCGTGCGCAAGCTGGTAGGCCACTACGAGGGTCTTCGCGGCGCCGAGCTGCTGAGCGACGCCTCGGCGATCGCGCTTCCGGCCGTGCAGGAACGGGGACTCAACGGTGCCGATGGCCTGACCCGCGCCGCCGAGCTGTCCCAGGTGGCCCTGCTGGAAGACGAGCTGGTCGGCCAGCAGCATCTGTTCCCGGAAGGCCGGCTCGACCAGGACCTGCAGCAGGTCGACCTGCGGGGTCGTAATTCGTGGCGCCTGCTGATGGCCGAAGTGCCGTCGGTCGAGCTGCTGGAAACCCAGCTGGTCAACGCCATCGCGCCGTTCATCATCAACGCACGGCTGAAGCCACTGATGCTGGCCACGCCCGAGCGTGACAAGCACATCGTCAACGTATCGGCGATGGAAGGCCAGTTCTATCGCAACTTCAAGACCACCCGTCATCCGCATACCAACATGGCCAAGGCCGCGTTGAACATGATGACCCGCACCTCGGCGGCGGATTACCAGAACGACGGCATCCACATGAACAGCGTGGATACCGGCTGGGTGACCGACGAAGATCCGGCGGACATCGCGGCCAAGAAGGTGCAGGAAGAGCGCTTCCATCCACCGCTGGACATCGTCGATGGCGCTGCGCGTATCGTCGACCCGATCATCCATGGCTTCAACACGGGCGAGCATGTGTGGGGCCAGTTCCTGAAGGACTACGCACCTACCGATTGGTAAGTCGTGCCCCGGTAGTGACGGCCGCTGGCCGTCAGCTTCTGCCATGGGTGGGTGACGACCGCTGGTCGTTACGCTGTTGCTCCGCGCCTCGCTCGCCGAGCATGGCTCGGCGCTACCGGTGCCCTGTCATCGCGCGAGCGCCATCAGCACCGCTTTGTCCTGCAGTACTGGCATGCCCCGCATGTGGTTGCGCAGCAATCGCAGGTCCTGCTGCCGGCCCAGCGCGTCGCTCAATCTGTGCAGCCCCTTGGCCTGCTTCCCGCCGTCACTGCCGGAATGATCCTTGACCAGGCCGCTGTCCAGCCGGGCCATCGCCTCCAGCTGCATGCGCAGCCGACGCACCCTTCGGCGCCAGTCATGCAGTGCCTCCGGGTCATCGCTGTCGCGGGCACGCGCGGCGGCTTTTCTCACTCTGCGCCGGCTACGGGCCAAGGCACGCCGAAGATCCCCCTTGCTCACCCGCTCCCAGCCCTGCGCATCCAGCTCCAGACCGACACGCTGGACCGCACGCCGCTTCTTCTGGAATCCGGGATCCTCCGCATAGGCGCGCTGGAGCAGGCGGTCACGGCGGGCACCCAGATGCGTGATGACAGTGACCCAGCCGGAGGCGGGAGCGCCGTCCTGCAGGGATTGCGCGGTATCCACCAGCACATGCGCATCGCGCAGCGCCGAAAGACCACGACCCAGCCGCTGCAGCGCACGGTCGCTGCGTTGCAGTGGCGGTTCGTCGGTTGCAAACAGCGCCAGCACCGCGCGTAAACGCCGGATCGCCTTGCGGGCGCTGTGCACGCCCACATGGATATCCGAGCGCATCGCCAACGCATTGGCAATCGCCAGGCATTCTTCCTGCACCAGTTGGCGGGCGGCAGCCCCGATCACCGTGGAAGGCATTGCGTACTCCGCAGCACGACTGCCCGGCAGTCTAGCCGAGATCCCCGTAGGCGCCTGCAGTCCACGGGACCTTAACCCCGCCGCCCTATCCTGCTGGCCGGGCACCGATCGCCCGCCCCACTACAAGGAGCGTCCATGAAGAAGCTGCACCTGTCCCTGATCGCCGCCGGCCTGCTCGGCGCCTCCCCGGCCGCCTTCGCCGAGGTCGCCAACCTCACCAACAGCGCCGACGGGGCCAACCGCGAAGCCGGCATCGCCGTCGTCAAACAGAAGCTGCAGGCCGCCTGCACCGATCGCAAGGGGACGCCGGACCTGGGCTCGTTCGAGGTGGTGTTCGAAAAGACCAGCGACAACCCGAACGTGCCCAAGCCCTACTACGTGGACGGCAAGATGCAGTGCAACCTGCCCTGAAGCCGGCGCGTGTCGCCCGGCTGCACCGGCTGATATAGTCGGACGAGCACGACGGGCGTGGTGCCTGTCCACGAACAACAGGGAATTGTCATGGGTCTTCGACAGGCGGTGGCAGGTGCGGTGGGCGGTGTCCTCGCCGACCAGTGGAAGGACTTCTACACGGTGCCGAACGGCCTGCCCTCCACCGCAGCGCTGTTTGCCGCGGCGCCGCGTGGCACCAATGCCGGGCGCGGTTCCAACACCAGCGCGTCCAACCACATCATCAGCAACGGCTCGAAGATCGTCGTGCCCGAAGGCTATGGCCTGCTGCTGCTGCAGGATGGCGCGGTCACCGCATTCGTCGCCGAGCCGGGCGGCTACATCTGGGAATCGGATGACATCAACTCGCAGTCGATCTTCGCCGGCGACGGCCTGGTCAGTTCGCTGATCCGGCAGAGCTGGGAACGCTTCAAGTTCGGCGGCCAGCCGGGATCGCAGCAGGCAGCCTTTTTCGTGTCGTTGAAGGAACTGCCGGACAACCGCTTCGGCACCCAGTCGGAAATCTACTGGGATGACGGCTTCCTCGGCACCCAGGTCGGCGCGGTGACCCGCGGTTCGTACACGCTGAAGATCGTGGATCCGATCCTGTTCGTGAAGAATTTCGTTCCGGCACGCTATCTCCAGCCCGGCCAGGTTTTCGATTTCACCGACCTGGACAATGCGGCCGCCAGCCAGTTGTTCAACGAGGTGGTCGGCTCGCTGGCGCCGGCCTTCAGCCTGTATACCAACGATCCAGGCAAAGGCAACCGCATCAGCAAGCTGCAGCAGGATTCACTCGGCTTCGCGCAGAGCCTGTCCAGCGCAGTTGAGCAGGGTTACCAGTGGGAGTCCGATCGTGGCTTGGCCATCGTCAAGACCGCGATCGTTTCCATCGAGTACGACACCAACACCCGTGAGCTGCTCAAGACCGTGCAGCGCGCCGATGCGTTGGCCGGTGCACGCGGTAATTCCAACCTGCAGGCCAGCGTGGCGCAGGGTATCCAGTCGGCCGGCGAAAGCGGCGGTGCCGCCGGGCTGGTGGGCGTCGGCATGGCCTCGGGGATGTTCGGTGCCGGCAGCCTGCAGCAGCCTGTCGCGCCCGCCGCAGCGGCTGCCGATGACACGGTGACCCAGCTGAAGAAGGCGAAGGAACTGCTCGATCTCGGCCTGATCACCCAGGATGACTACGACAAGCTGAAAGCCAAGGCACTGGGACTGTAAGACGCCAGGCGACGCCACGATGACCGACTCCAGAAAGCCACCGCCCCTGCCCGGGGCGGTTTCCCCGGCCGGCCCGGGATCGCCGCAGGACATGCCGCCGCTGCCTGGCAGTTTCGGGGTGGACCCCTCCACCCTGCCCCCGCCGATCCGTGACGAACTGCTGGCGCCGGATCCGGTCGCCCTGGATACGTCTGCTGCGGAGCTCAAGGATGGACTCAATCGCTGCCCGAAATGTGGATCCAGCGATATCCGCCACGCGCTCGGCACCGATGTGCTGGTCTGCCAGTACTGCCGCAACGCATGGCACGGCGACCGGATCGAGGAGGCCTTCGGGCTGGGCACGGGCATCGAGGACCTGCGTGGCGATGTGATCGCCTCCGGCGCGCGGAATATCGACGCCGGGGCCGCCAGCCTGATGAGCTTCAAATGCAGCGGCTGCGGCGCCGAAGTCACGATCAATACCGAAAGCACGATGACGGCGCGCTGCCATTGGTGCCGTCACGTATTCGGCGTGAACGAACAGGTGGCCAACGGGGCCGTGCCCGATGCAGTGCTGCCGTTCAAGGTCAGCAAGACCGATGCGGTAGCGCGCATCCGTCAGTTCGTGGACAAGCGGCGCTTCTTCGCGCTGAAGGCCTTCAAGACCGAATTCACGCCGGAGAACGTCATCGGCGTGTACCTGCCCTACATGGTGGTGGACAGCAGTGCCAGCGCCAGCGTGGTGGGCAACGGCGAGATTGAGACGCGGCGTTATACCCGCGGTACCGAGAAGAACAAGAAGACCTACTACGACGCCGATGTGTACCAGGTGGAGCGCCAGCTCGATTTCACCGTCGACGACCTCCCGCTGGAGTCTTCGGCCCGGCGTGGCCGGCTGGACATACAGACCAATACCAACAACATCATCAACACCATCCTGCCCTTCGACACCAAGAATGCGCTGAAGTGGAACGCGTCCTATCTGGTGGGGTATTCATCGGAAAAGCGCGACGTGGATATCGAACAGCTGCGACCGCGGCTGGAGGACCAGTTGCTGTCGATCGCCCGCTCCAGGCTGGAACCGTCGGTGCGGCGATACGACCGCGGCGTGCGTTGGGACATGGAAAAAATCGAGGTGCATGGGTCGCGCTGGGTGGCGATGTATGTGCCGGTCTGGCTGTATTCGTACCGCCAGCGCGGCAAGGGCATGCTGCACTACATCGCGGTCAACGGACGCACGGGTGAAACCATGGGCAGTGTGCCGGTGCAGCACTGGAAGCTGCTGCTGGCGGCGCTGGGCGTGGGCACGATCGTCGAAGGCGCGGTCCTCTGGTTCCTGGGAATGACGCTATGAGCAGTGATGGGGGTGGATTGGTGGCGCTGCTTGCGCTGGGTCCGGCCAGCGCGACGGCGCTGTACTGGACGCTTTTCCGTTACTACCGCAACACGGACAAGTCCCATGCATTCGAGCGCGAGACAGCCGTGGCGGCCAAGCCGGTGACCGGCAACGACCGCAAGCTGCATACGGTGACCGGCACCGAGCAGAAGCGCATCACCGGGGACAACGTGCAGGACCATCGGAAACGGGTGAAGAAAATGCCGCCGGACGCCGGACCGGCGTGACGCGTCACGCCGTCGAGTCGTCTGCCGCGTGCCCGGGCCCGATGTCCACGCCGTAGGTCTTGAGGTAATGATCGCGGTGGCCCAGCACGTACGGGTGCAGTTCGTGGAAGCACTCACTGCCGCCATCGTCAGGCACGCCGTAGGCCGCCAGCAGCGGGGCGCGCAGGGCCGGCGCGATGAACCGCGACACGTAGGCACCGGGGGCATCGGGGGCAAAGGCGTCCGTCCACGCCTGCTGCACCTGTTCGGCGGGGGCATGGAACATCGCAATGACACTGCCATCGACCTCCGAGCGCCGCGCCAGCAGGTAGCCATCGGCCGGCACGCGGGCTGGCTTGAAGGTGCCGAGCGTGTAGATGTAACGCGTCAGTTCGATCTCACCCTTCAGCTGCGGAAACAGCCGGTACAGATCAAACAGCATGTGTCGCGTCAGGGTCCGGGGCTCGGGACCCTTGATCTTCAGCAGCTTCTCCACGCGATCCCAGATCGGGAAAGTGCGCGGGGCGGCGACCAGCGTGATCTCGCGGCGCTCCAGCCGGCCGACCTTGAACAGTTCCTGCAGTACCAGATGCATGTCAGACATTGAAATACGTTCCGTTGGCCAAGGCCGCGTGCGGGAATGATAGTGGCATGCAGGGGCGGTTTTGCAGAAGCGCCCGCTTTGCGGTTAGGTTCAAGGCTGGTTCCTGCACCCGGAGCACCCGATGCCGCCACCGTTGTCGATTCTCCTGCTGGCCACCAGCCTGACGCTGCTGGCCGCCGCGCACGCCGCCTCCGCCCAGCGCGCAGAACCGCGCGACCCCGCCACGGACGCATTCGAGCTGATCAAGGAGGCCCCCTCTTCGGTGTTCGTCGATGCCACCGCAACCCATGTGCCGGCAGCGCCCAGCCTGCATTCCACCGATTCGGTGTTCGTGGACGTCAACGGCGATGGGCACCGCGACGTGGTGGTCTCGGTGGAACACGGCGTCAACCGGCTTTACCTCAACGATGGAACCGGAAAGCTTCGCTACGTTCCGGATGCGTTCGGCCGCACGATGCGTGACAACGAACATGTGCGCACTGCGGATTTCAACGGCGATGGCCACGCCGACATGGTGTTCATCAGCGAGTCCGAGGAGGTGCACCAGTTGTTCCTGGGCGATGGCAAAGGCGGATTCACCGATGCCAGTGAGCGCCTGCCTGCCGGCAGCCAGGGCAACGGGCTGGCGGTGGGCGATGTGGATGGCGATGGGCTGCCAGACATCTTCATCGGCAGCACCGGCGAGACCGGCCACGGCGCCCGGGTGCCTGCGCGGGCGTCCCGCAGTCTTCTTTTCCTCAACGACCCCGAACGACCCGGCCATTTCATCGATGCCAGCGCGACCCATCTGCCGCAGGCCGATGCGCAGACCGAAGGTGTAGCGCTTGCCGATATCGATGGCGACGGCGACCTGGACGCCGTGCTGGCCAGCCCGGCGCACCCCAACCGCCTGCTGATCAACGATGGCAGCGGACACTTCGCCGACCAGTCGCATCGGCTGGAACTGAAGGTGCCGATGGAAACCCGCGAAGTGCACGTGGCCGACCTCACCGGTGATGGCCGCCCGGACATCGTGTTCTTCAACATCACCAGCAACAACGCCGCCTGGGACAAGGATCCGCAGACGCGCCTGCTGGTCAACGATGGCAACGGCCGGTTCCGCGATGAGACTGCCGAGCGCCTTCCCGCGCACACGTTTTCCAGCTGGGCCGGGACGGTGGTCGACTTCAACCGCGATGGCCACCCCGACCTGCTGGTCGGCGCGATCCAGGTGCCCGGCTTCGTGCCGCTGCAACTGCGTGCGTGGCAGAACGATGGCAAGGGCCATTTCCGGGATGTCACGCTTGCCGTGGTGCCCGGCATCACCGTGGGGCGCAGCTGGAGCATGGGCCAAGGCGACCTGGACGGCGACGGCAGGGCCGATGTGCTGATCGGGGGCTGGGGCACCCAGGCCCGGCTGCTGCTGACGGGCGGGCGCTAGTTGGCCGCCGGGTGATCGAGCACCCGGCGTATCGCCGCGACGACGGCAAGAAAGCGATGGCGCTGGACCAGATAGCTGGCGATCAGCACCAGCGCGACCACCAGCACCCCAGCGGGTGCGACCTTCAGGGCAGGAATGGCGGTCACCACGGCGACCATCAGCAGCCAGCTGCCGCGACCGATGACATGGATCTGCCGGCGCCGCATGTCGATCACGATCTGGCCACGCATCAGCGGCGGGTAGCGCCATCCAAAATGCAGGCCGAAGCTTTCGCGGAACCCATGGCTTCGTTTGTCGAGCGGCCGGAACACCATATCCGGCCATTTTTCCGCGGCCACTTCGCGCTCCAGCCGGTGGAAGGGAAACGCCTTCAAGGCCGGGTAAGGCGCGGGGATGCGACGACTGAACACCGGCACGCCCCATACCCAGTAGGGGCGCCACCATGACAGCAGCAGGATCCCTTCGATGACCACGATCGCAAGCAGCAGGACGGCCATCGAACTTCCTTGAGGATGAAGGCCGAGTATAGCCGCAGGGCCGTCCGACCTACCGGCAGATCGCCACCGCCTTCGTGCGCTGGTCGATCAGCACCACGGCCTGCTGCAGAGCGTGTGCGCCTATCAGCAGCTCGGGATACTTCGCCGACACGCGCACCTCCACATCGGCGAGGCGCAGCTGGCCGATCTCGATCGGCCCCTGCACAGTGGCCCGCTGCGCCTCGATCTGGCTGTTGGTCAACCGCGAGCGGCCGGCTGCTTCCAGGGGGCCGGCGGAAACCGTGTCATACAGCGCCCGTGGCAGCACGAAGCTGACGTTTGCCCCGGTGTCCAGTTGGCCCAGCACCTGCTGCCCACCGATCCGCACCGGTACGCGGAAAGCCCGCTCATAAGGCAGTGCGTTCGGGCCCCGGGTGGGAAGCTGCTGCGTGCGGCTGAAGGACAGCGTGCGACGCGGGTAATCGAGGACCAGCAGTCCGTCGTCGAAGAAGCCACGGCCGAGGATTCCCATGAACGCAGCCTCCGGCGCGTTATGAGCGTTGTAGTCGCGCGTGATGATCTCCACGTCGCGCCGGACCACCGCGCCCAAGGCAAGCGAGTCGATCCGGACCGTCTGCACGCTGGCACTGGCCACGCCATCGGAGGTGGTGGCCTGGCCGTGCAACGGCAAATCGAGCGCGGTGGCCAGGCGGGAGTCGGCGCGGCCGATGCCGCTTGCCCCGGTATCGACGGCGAAGCGGAATGGTCCGCGGCCGTTGACCTGGACCTGGAGATAGATGCGGCCGTCGACGATGTCGAAGGGAACCCGCAGTTCCGGCGCGCGCAGGGGCCGGGCAGCCAGCGCGCACGCGTCATCCGGGGGTGCACTGGCGTCGGCCGCCATCGCGCCGCTGGACAGCAGGGAACCGGCAAGCACAAAGCAAAGCAGTGGGGCTCGGGATGGCATCGAACATTCCTTGTCGCGTCGGGTAGGTCGTACACCGGCAGACTGCACCTGCGCCCCGGCCACTCCAGTGCACGCCGACGAAACCGCCCTGCACGCGATGGACCGCGCTGGAGCGCCGACCAAGCGCGGCAGCAGGTCCACCGTGGGCGGGACAACCGCGCTCAGCGCGCGTCCAGCCGCTCGGCCGGCACGCCCTCCATCGTCATCCGGACCGGCAGGATCAGTCCCTTTTCATCGAAGTACATCCGGTCGATCGCGGTGGCGCGGTGGTGCCGGCTGGTCTCTCCCAGCGGGCGACGGTGGTAGACGATGTACCAGTTGTCCGAGCCCGGCGCGCGGATCACCGAATGGTGGCCGGCGCTGGTGGCGATGGTGGGATCCTGCTGCAGGATCTTGCCGATACGCTTGAACGGGCCTGTGGGCTTGTCGGCGATGGCATAGGCCACTGAATACTCCGGTTCACCCCAGCCCCCTTCGGACCACATGTAGTAGTAGCGCCCGCCGCGCTTGAACATCAGCGAGCCTTCGACATACTCCGGCGCGGGCGTGATCTCCTTGTACAGCGTGCCATCTTCGTGCGGCTGCACGCCGGTGAAATCATCCTTCAGCCGCACGATGTTGGCGTGCTTCCAGCCACCGTAGATCATGTACCAGGCGCCGTCATCGTCCTCGAACACGAACTGGTCGATCGGCTGGGCGCCATTATGGAAGGTGCCGATCAGCGGCTTGCCGAGCAGGTCGCGGTAAGGGCCTTCGGGGCGGTCGGCCACGGCCACGCCGATGCCGCCGGTTTCCTGGTCGGTCTTGATGTCGTTGGCGGAAAAGAAGAAGTAGTAACGACCGTCTTTTTCCACCACCGAAGGCGCCCACAGGGCTTCTTTGGCCCACGGGATGGCGTCGGTGGTGAGTACGCTGCGATGCCGGGTCCACTGCACCAGGTCGGGCGAGGAAAATGCATCGAATCCGGTCTGCTCGGCATACGGCGCCGAGCTGGTCGGGAATATCCAGTAAGTGCTCCCGAACACCGCCGCTTCCGGGTCGGCATACCAGCCCGGCAGGATGGGGTTGCCGGATGTTGCCGCCGCAGGGCCAGCCAGCCCCGCCGAGGCCGCCGGAGCGGCCACGGCAGCGAACATTGCCGCAGCAACCAGCGCGGCGCCCACTACTGCCCTCATCTTTGCCATGCCCTGCCCTCCCAAGGTGGTTTCGACCGAGTTTAGATCGATTCAGGGCGTACTGGCCAATCAGTTGTAGAGCTCGTTGACCTCGGTCACCCTGCCATCGCGGAAAATGATCTGGACGGTCTTCTGCGCCTTGTAATACTCCCAGCGCTCACCCACGTTGCCGCTGTAGTCGGTTTCCAACTGGATCACCCGGTCCGGCTTGCCTGCCACCTGGGTCACCTTGCCTGCCCCGTCGCCGGTACTCACCAGCTTGTTGCCGAACCGCGCACTGCCGCCTGCCATCGCCGACCCTGCCGCGGCCAGGTACAGCACCAGCATCATCGTTCTCGCGTTCATTCCGATCTCCTTGACGTAGTGGATGCTTCCGCGCCGCCACTGTGCCACACGACAAAGGGAAGCCGCAGGCCACAGTCCGCGCTGGCGTGAAGACGCTGCGCCGGTGACATCCTGATCAGCTTCAGCAAGCCACGTTCCCAGCGCTGGGCGGCGGCGATAATCTATGCGGCCAACCACGTCATCCCCGCGCCTCGCCGTGAGAACACCTTGAACCTTGAAGACGGAAATTCCACCCGGGTGGCGCGTGATGCCGAGCGGGTCAAACTGGCGCTCGCCGCCGGGGCGATCGTGGGCACCTGGTTCTGGGATGTGGCGCACGACAGACTCGCCGTGGATGATGCCCTCGCCCGGGCTTTCGGCCTGGATCCGGCGCTGGCACGCAGCGAGCTGCGCCTGGACCAGGTGGTGGCCGCAGTGCACGCCGACGACAGGGACGGCCTGCAGAAGGCGATCGCCGAGGCAGTAGGCCGCGGCGGGCGCTATGTGCACCAGTTCCGGACGCGCGGCGCGGACGGACAGTACCGTTGGCTGGAGGCGGCCGGCCGTGTCGACCTGGATGCGCACGGCCGCGCGATCGACTTCCCCGGCGTGCTGATCGATATCGACGAGCGGCGCCGGCTTGAAGCCGAACGTGACCAGGCACAGACCCTGCTGCGTTCCTTCGTGGAGGCCGCGCCCGGCGTGGTCTACGCCAAGGACCGCCAGGGCCGCATCCTGATCGGCAACCGCGGCACCACCGAACTGATCGGCATGCCGCCGGAGCACTATGTCGGGCGCACCGATGCCGAGCTGCTGGGCGATCCCGCGCAGGCGGCAGCGGTGATGGCCACCGATGAGCGCGTGATGGCCAGCGGCCGCAGTGAACAGGTCGAAGAAGAAATCAGTTTCCCCGATGGCCGCCGTGCGTTCTGGCTGTCGACCAAGGCGCCGTTGCGCGATGGTGAAGGCGCCGTGGTCGGCCTGGTCGGTACCTCGCTGGACATCACTGACCGCAAGGCCGCCGAAGCCCAGCACCGGGAAATCGAGGAACGCTACCGGCTCGCGGCCCGGGCGACCAATGATGCGATCTGGGACTGGCGCATGGCCGATGGCCACGTCATCTGGAACGAGGCGTTGAGCACGCTGTTCGGGCATGCGGTCACCGCCACCAGCGCGCAATGGTGGCTGGACCATATCCATCCCGACGACCGTGGCCGGGTGGATGCGGCCATCCACGCGGTGATCGACAGCAGCTGCTCGGCCTGGTCGGGCGAGTACCGCTTCCGCCGTGCCGACGGCAGTTATGCCGCCGTGCTGGATCGAGGCACGGTGCTGCGCGGCCCCTCCGGCGAGCCGCAGCGGATGATCGGTGCGATGCTCGACCTGACCACGCGCAAGGCCGCCGAGGCGGCGCTGGCCGAGAGCGAAGAGCGCCTGCGCTCGGCGACCGAAGCCGGGGACATGGGATTCTGGGACGTGGACCTGGTCAACAATGTGCTGATCTGGCCGCCACGCACCAAGGCCATGTTCGGCATCTCCGCGCAGGTCGAGGTATCCCTGCAGGACTTCTACGACGGCCTGCATCCGGATGACCGGCAGGCGACCACCGCCGCCTTCGCCGCCGCCGCCGATCCGGCCGTGCGCGCGCTCTACGACGTGGAATACCGCACGGTGGGCCGGGAAGACGGCGTGCTGCGCTGGGTTGCCGCCAAAGGCCGCGGGCTGTTCGAAGGGGACCGCTGCCTGCGCGTACTGGGGGTGGCCATCGATGTTACCGAACGCAGGCTGGCCGAGGCCCGCCTGAAAGAGCTGAACGAGCATCTGGAAGCGCGCGTGCTGGAGGAGGTACAGGAGCGCACACGCGCCGAAGACGCGCTGCGGCAGAGCCAGAAGATGGAGGCGGTGGGCCAACTGACCGGCGGCATCGCACATGATTTCAACAACATGCTGGCCACGGTCATCGGGCCGCTTGACCTGCTGGCGGCACGCCTGGGCGACCAGGATGCGCGTGCCAAGCGCTACATCGACATGGCGATCGATGGCGCGCGCCGGGCCGCGCAGCTGACCCAGCGGCTGCTGTCGTTCTCACGCCAACAGCCGCTGCAGCCGGTGCCGGTGGATGCCAACCGGCTGGTGGCGGGCATGTCGGACCTGCTGGTGCATTCGCTGGGCAGCAGCGTGCGCCTGCAGACGGTACTGGCCGCCGACCTGTGGTCGACCTTCGCCGATGCCAACCAGCTGGAAAACGTGATCCTCAACCTTGCGGTCAATGCACGCGATGCCATGCCCGCCGGTGGCCGGCTCACGGTGGAGACGGCCAACTGTGCGCAGGAGTGCGCCGAAGCCGGCGGCGTCCCCGTCGGCGAATACGTGCTGATCTCCGTCGCCGACGACGGCAGCGGCATGCCGCCGGAGGTGATGGCCAAGGCCTTCGAGCCGTTCTTCACGACCAAGAAAGTCGGCCAGGGGACCGGACTGGGACTTTCCCAGGTGTACGGCTTCGTCAAGCAGTCCTGCGGCCACGTGCGCATCGATTCGCGGGTCGGCCGGGGCACCACCGTGATGCTCTACCTGCCGCGCCTGATGGCGGTGCTCGATGCGCCGCCCTCCACTGCAGAGGATGCCCCGGTGGCGTCGTCCGGCGGGCAGGAGCTGGTGCTGGTGGTGGAAGATGAGCCGGGCGTGCGCCAGTTCTCCATCGACGCGCTGACCGAACTGGGCTATCCGGTGCTGGCCGCGGACGGCGCTGCCGCCGCGCTCAAGCTGCTCGACGCGCATCCGGCGATCGCACTGCTGTTCACCGATGTGGTGATGCCGGAAGTCAACGGCCGCGAACTGGCCGACGAGGCACTCAGACGCCGGCCGGACCTGAAAGTGCTCTTCGCGACCGGCTACAGCCGCAACGCGCTGGTGCAGGACGGCGTGCTGGATCCCAGCGTGCAGCTGATCGGCAAACCGTTCAGCGTGGACGAACTGGCCACGCGCGTACGCGCGGTGCTGGGTTGAGCGCCGCCCGCGCCGGGGATCACCCGGCACGGACGCAGCCGGCTTACGGGGTGACCGGTGCAGGCGGGGACGCCGCCGGTGCAGCCGGGGCGGCGACCGTATCCGGCGTTACCCGCCAGATCGTGTTGGCGAGGTCATCGGCAACGATCAACGCACCGCGGGGATCCACGGTCACGCCCACCGGGCGGCCACGGGTCAGCCCGTCTTCGCCATGGAAACCGGAGACGAAGTCGATCGGCTCACCGGCCGGGCGGCCGTCACGGAACGGCACGAAGACCACCTTGTAGCCCACGGGTGGATTGCGGTTCCAGCTGCCGTGCTCGCCGACGAACACACCATCGGCGAACTTCGCGCCCATGGTAGGGCCGGAGAACGAGACACCCAGCGCGGCCACGTGCGAGCCCAGCGCATAATCCGGCGCGATGGCACTGGCCACTTTCGCCGGATCCTGCGGCATCACGCGATCATCGACGTTCTTGCCCCAATAGCTGTACGGCCAGCCGTAGAACGCGCCCTCTTTCACGGAGGTCAGGTAGTCCGGCACCAGGTTCGGCCCGATCTCATCGCGTTCGTTGACGACCGCCCACAGCGCGCCGGTACCCGGCTGGATGGCCAGCGCGGTGGGGTTGCGCAGGCCGGTGGCGAAGGTCTTGTGGGCGCCGGTCGCGGCATCGATCTGCCAGACCACGGCGCGGTCCACTTCGGCGGCCATGCCACGTTCGGTGATGTTGCTGTTGGAGCCGATGCCCACGTACAGGTGGCGGCCATCGGCGCTCGCGGTCAGTGATTTGGTCCAGTGGTGGTTGATGGCCGACGGAAGCTCGGTGACCGTCACCGGCGCCGCACTGGCCCGGGTCTGCCCTTGGACATAGTCGAACCGCACCAGCGCATCCTGGTTGGCGACGTACAGCACATTGCCGATCATCGCCAGCCCATAGGGTGCATTGAGCTTGTCGGCGAAGACGGTCTTCAGCTCATACACGCCGTCGCCGTCCGCATCGCGCAGCAGCGTCAGACGGTTACCACTCTTCACCGCCGTGTTGCCCTTGGCCTTGATCTTGCCGGCGATGACATCCTTCGGCTTCAGCTTCGGCGCGTTGCCGCCCCGCCCTTCCGCCACCAGAATGTCACCATTGGGCAGCACCAGGGTCTGGCGCGGAATGCCCAGGTCGGTGGCGATGGCTGAAATACGGTAACCGGCCGGCACGGTCGGGACGCTGTCGCCCCACGCGGTCGGCTTGGCGATGGTCATGTCCGGCATCAGGTCGCGCTTGGGCGCTGGCATCTCCGGGGTGGCGCCGTATTGATCCACCTGCGGGGCTTTGTTGCTGCAGGCGGCGAGCGCCGCGGCCAGCACCGAAACCGAGAGAATCGTGATCATCTGGCGGCTCATCGGACACCTCCCACGCGCAGGGTGGACAGGCCGGTCCAGGTCGCCACCAGGGCCAGCAGCGTACCGACCACCGACATCACCAGGCCGGCCGGCATCACCGCCCAGGCGTCACGCGCATGGTGCAGCGAATTGAAGAAACCCAGTACCCAGGTCACTGCGAGGACCACCACGTAGGCCAGTCCATGACGATGCCGGGCCAGGCCGACGACGCCACACAGCAGGGCGAGCGTGGTCATCACCATGGCGCCGATCAACAGCCACGCAGCGAAATTGCTCCACTGGATCTCATGACTGCTCCAGTAGGCATAGTCCGCCAGCAGCGTGCCGAGGAAAAGCGGAAGCACGCCACCGAGCACGGCGGCATGCACGGGATGTATCGCCCGCGCGGGATGAAGGAAGGGGCTGGACGCCATGGCTGTGTGCTCCTGGGAGACAGTGAAAGACGGCCGACAGGTTGCCATCGCCGTCTGCTAGAGCGTGTGACGCCACACGGCTGCCTGCGCCTCTCCTACTGACTTGGGACTCATGAAGCGCTTCGCAGACTCTCAGCCAGGTAATCCTTCAGTTCGTCCAGTTCATAAGGCTTGCTCAGGAACGGCACGTCATGGTGCGCCACTGGCACAACCCCGCGGTAAACCGCAGACAGGAAAAAGAACGGAATTCCGCGCGCCTTCAAACGATCGGCGACGGAGAAGACCAGCCCGTCGCGAAGCTCGACATCGAGTACAGCCGCATCAAACGCCTCTTCGTCGATCGAATGCAGCGCATCTGACAAGGAATAGGCCTGCTCGACCTGGTATCCCTCCCCCACCAGGATGGTCTGCAGCAGCGTGGACAGCTCAAGCTCGTCTTCGACCACCAGGATCCTGGGTGCTGCGCCGTTCTCGGTACGGGTACGGGTGCGGGTGTCGGGGCGGTTCATGGCATCGGCAACACATCTCATGCGCACAGTGTCCATCAGCCCTCTGTGCGGCGGCGTGATGGACGCGCAAGGAATTCTTCACGGTGGTGCGCACTCAAGCAACTTCGGCAACCGGCCCCGAAGCGGCCATCGCGGCGCCCGGGTGGGAGGCGGAGAAGCGCGCCAGCTCGCGGTTGGATACCGCCTGGGTGGCCGAACATCCCGGGCAGGTCAGCACGCGCGCACCGGTGACCGTCGCCATGCCCTGGCCGTCGCGTGCCGAGAAAGCGCGGTCGCAGCGCTGGCAGCAGGCATCTATGCGGTACAGGTGGACGATCCGCAGCGAGGTCGGCTCCTGCAGGCAGGACACATCACGGATATCGAACGACCCGGTATTGGGCTGCACGAAGCTGCCCCAGCTCTTGCGCCAATAGGAAGTGGGGACCATGCGGGTGTCTGCCAGGACGAAAGGAATGGACAGAGCATAGGCAGCCCAGCGTGCAGTGCGGGTGCAGGCCCGGGTTGAGGGGGCGTGAAGCGCGCGATCACGGTGCTCGCACGGAACGCGCGCCAACATGTCCACACCAATGAGTCAACCAGGGGCAATGCAGTGCGAGCGTTCAACATCGCGACGATGATCATGGTGCTGTTCGGTGCCATCTGCCTAGGCCTGCAGGGCCAGTTCCAGATCGACCTGATCGGGCTCGCCTGCGGCATCGACAGTCCGTGGCCGCGTGCGGTCTACGCGTTGATCGGGCTTTCCGGGCTGTGGCAGGCGATCTGGCTGGCCACGCACAAGCCCACCGCGCAACTGGTGTGACCGCCCCCTGCGGCCAGGGGGCATTGCACGCCCCCCGGCCCGTCCTGCCGTCAACTACGGCATTCGAACACGGTGACGCTGCGCGGCGGGGCAAGGAATTCGGTTGAGCCCTTGGGCACCGACTCGCGATCCAGCGCTTCATCGGTGGACACCATCAGCTTCCAGTGCAGCGGTGTCTGCTCGTCATCGGGCAGCTTGAAAGACACCCCTTCGTGCCATGCGTTGATGAGGATCAACAGAGTGGCATCGTTGGCATGCTCGCGCACCCCCGAATGCTGCGCCTTGCCTTCCAGCACCAGGCCGACTGATCGCGCGCCGGCATCGGTCCAGTCAGCCTCCTGCATCTCCGCCCCGCTCGGATTGAGCCAGGTGAGGTCCTTGACCCCGGCCTCTTCGCTGTAGCGCCCGTTGAGGTAGCGGCCACGGGTCAGGATCGGGTAGCGGCGCCGCAGTGCCGTCAGTTCGCGCACGAATTCCGCCAGCCGTCCTTCGCTCGGGTCCCGCTGCCAATCGATCCACGCGGTTTCGTTGTCCTGGCAATACGTATTGTTGTTGCCACCCTGGGTCTGCGCACGTTCATCGCCGGCCAGCAGCATCGGCGTGCCCTGGGCCAGCAGCAGCGTGGCCAGCAGGTTCTTCATCTGCCGCTCGCGCAGTGCGTTGATCGCCGCGTCGTCGGTTTCTCCTTCGGCGCCGTGATTGCATGAACCATCATGGTTGGACCCGTCCTGGTTGCCTTCGCCGTTGGCCTCGTTGTGCTTTTCGTTGTAGCTGACCAGGTCATGCAGGGTGAAGCCATCGTGGGCGGTGATGAAGTTGACCGATGACCACGGGCGACGACCCCGGCGATCGAACAGATCGGCCGATCCGGTGAAGCGCGTGGCGAACTCGGCCAGCATGCCCTCGTCACCTTTCCAGAAGCTTCGCGCGTTGTCGCGGAATTTGTCATTCCATTCCGCCCACCCCGGCGGGAAACGCCCGACCTGGTAACCGCCGGGCCCGCAATCCCACGGTTCAGCGATCAGCTTGACCTGCGACAGCAGCGGATCCTGCCCGCAGGCGTCCAGGAACCCGCCGCGCTGGTCGAACCCGCTCGGTTCCCGGCCCAGGATGGTCGCCAGGTCGAAGCGGAAGCCGTCAACGTGCATGTCCTGTGCCCAGTAGCGCAGCGAATCGGTGACGAACCGCATCGCCTGCATGTTGCTCAGGTTGAACGTATTGCCGGTGCCGGTGTCGTTGATGTAATAGCGCTTGTCGTCGGCAAGGCGGTAATAGGTTGCGTTGTCGATGCCCTTGAAGGACAGCGTCGGGCCCAGCTGGTTGCCTTCGGCGGTGTGGTTGTACACCACGTCCAGCACCACTTCCAGGCCCTTGCGGTGCATCGCCTTGACCATGTCACGGAACTCGTCGCGGTGTCCGCTGGCCAGGTAGCGGCTCTTCAGCGCGAAGAAGGCCAGCGTGTTGTAGCCCCAATAGTTGCGCAGGCCTTTCTCCAGCAGGTGGCTGTCATCCAGGTAGGCCTGTACCGGCAACAGCTCCACCGCGGTGACCCCCAGCCCCTTGATGTAATCCAGCACCGCGTCGTGCGCCAGGCCGGCACAGGTGCCCCGCACAGCTTCGGCGACCTCGGGATGGCGCATCGTGTAGCCACGCACATGCGTTTCGTACACCAGGGTCTGGTTCCAGGCGGTCAACAGGCGCTGGTCATCTTCCCAGTCATAGTCGTCATGGACCACCACGGCCTTGGGCATGAACGGCGCACTGTCGCGCTCGTCGAAACTCAGGTCCGCATCGGGGTGACCGATGGTGTACCCATACAGCTCATCACTCCAGGTGAGGTCGCCTTCGATTTCCCGCGCATACGGATCAAGCAGCAGCTTGTGGTGGTTGAATCGATGGCCTTCGGCGGGCGCGTACGGGCCATGCACGCGATAGCCGTAACGCTGGCCCGGCTTCACGTCCGGCAGGTAGCCGTGCCAGACCTCGTTGGTGTATTCGGGAAGCTCGATCCGTTCTTCGTTGCCGGCGTCGTCGAACAGGCACAGATCGACCCGTGTGGCGTGCGCGCTGAACAGCGCGAAGTTGGTGCCCTCGCCGTCGAACGTGGCGCCCTGCGGGAATGGTCGGCCTTCGCGGACGCGCGAGGGGGTGGCATAACGGGCGTGTACGGTATCGCGCATGGTCTGCTCGCTGGGCAGGCGGCGGAAGTGCGGCCTGGGACGCGCAAGAGTCTGCTGCAGCCCGTGCAGGCGATGTCATGGACAGGCAGGCAGTGGATCGACCTTTCATGCCCACGCTGCGTTCGCGATCGCGATCGCGCGCATTCGTTCCAGCGATGCGGTAGCGTGGGCGCCTGCCCTGACACGCCCCAAGGTCTGCCATGAACTACGTCATCACCGGTCAATCGTTCCTCGCCTTCGCCGCCTTCATGGGGATCGGCCTGCTGATCCTGCTGCTGGCCATCACGTTGGTCGCGCTGATCACCCCGCACAAGGAAATAACCCTGATCCGGCAGGGCAACAAGGCGGCGGGCATCGGCATGGCCGGTGCCCTCGTCGGCCTGGCGCTGCCGATCAATTCGGTGATCAGCCACTCGGTGTCGCTGGTCGATGCCGCGATCTGGGCGGCCATCGCGGCGGTGATGCAGATGCTGGCCTTCGGTATCTCGCGCGCCATCATCACCCGGCGCGGACCGGACCAGATCGACGCCGGCAACGAAAGCGCCGGCTGGTTTTCGGCGGGCGTGGCGATCGCCGTAGGCTTGGTGAACTCGGCCGCGATGGTGCCCTGAACCGCTTGCTGTTCAAGGCAGGGCTTCAAGATCGGTCATGCCGCAGTGGTCTGCGCGCACGGGATTGCAGGTCGCCGCTGCCCCCTGCGGCAGCGGCACCTGGTAACCGGTGGCGAAGCGCGGATCGGGCCAGAGATAATCCGTCGATACATACTGCGCCCCGCCGGCCAGTGCGGCGTCACGCCGCCGGATATCCCCGGTGCGCGCCTCGCGGGTTTCCGCATCGGCACGGGTGCGCACGATGAAACCCTGTTGCACCGCGCGGCGGATCTGGTCCGCTTGGCCGATCGGGTCGTTTAGGGTCATGTAGGCAGCGGCCGGTGAATCGGCATCGGTGTTGACGAACAGCACCCTGCCCTGCAATGAACGGCGATCGCCCCGATACAGCGCCACCTTCGCCGGACCTTCGTCCAGCGCGAACAGGAAGCGGCCGCGCGCCTGCTCCAGCGCCGGCCAGTTTCCCGCCAGCACCGCCTCGCGCAGCGTCGGGTAGTCGGCCTGCACGTCATCGGGCACGATCAGTTTTTCCGGCCCGAGCACCGCGCGGATTTCCGCATCCAGCGCGTCGAACGCCGCCGCATCGAAGCGCAATGCGTCGATGCCACCCAGGCGGGCGTTCTGGTCATCCTTGGCGTTGACCAGCAGCAGGATCGGCGCGTGACGGGGATGTGCATCGGACCACGCGCGCAGCTGCCGCAGGCACTGCAGCAGTCTGGTGCAGCTGCTGGCATTGTCCAGCCCAGGCATGTGCAGCACCTTGAAGCCTGGCCGTTGCAGGTCCGGGTCGGCCGATCCGGCCGCGTAATGGCCACCCTGCGGGTCGAAGTTGACGTCCAGCTCGATCTGGCGCGCCCCGTGCTGCAGCTGCTCGACCAGGGGACGGTGGGCGTAGTCCAGCGCCTGCGCCATCTCCGGCTCGCGTCCGGCAAGCGCCTGCAGGCGGGCTTGCGGCATCGGCAGCTTGTAACTGTTGTGGGTGCCGACGGCAAGCACATCGTTGATGCGCAGCACGGTAGGCGTTGCCGCAGCGGCGGCGGCGGCGGCGGCCGGACCCAGGGCCAGCAACAACAGCAGTGCGGATCGGGGTCTGCGGGAGAATGCCACTTGGAATAACCTGTCAGCTGCGGGGCCGGCCAGCATGCCGATGCGCGCATACACACAGATGACAGACGCCACCTGTTAGTATTTATGCTAACTGGCTGGAATCGACACGCGATGTCGACTGAAGCCTTCAGATTGCCGTTGCTGTCCGTCTCACAGCCTGAGACGCGCCCTCCCTAGCGTGGCCCCATGGAAACCCTGCGCAAACTCGAAATCCTCGCCGACGCGGCAAAGTACGATGCTTCGTGTGCCTCCAGCGGGGCCGGCAAGCGCGACTCGAAAAAATCCGGTGGCATCGGCAGCACCGAAGGGTCCGGCATCTGCCACAGCTATACCCCGGATGGCCGCTGCGTCTCCCTGCTGAAGATCCTGCTCACCAACTTCTGCATCTACGACTGCGCCTACTGCGTGAACCGCGTATCGAGCAACGTGCCGCGCGCCCGCTTCCGCGTGGCCGAAGTCGTCGCGCTGACGTTGGACTTCTACAAACGCAACTACATCGAGGGGCTGTTCCTGTCCAGCGGCATCATCCGCAGTGCCGACTACACCATGGAGCACATGGTGGAGGTGGCGCGCCAACTGCGCGAAGAACACCGCTATGCCGGCTACATCCACCTCAAGACCATTCCCGAGGCCTCGCCGGAACTGCTGGCGGCAGCGGGAAAGTACGCCGATCGCCTGTCGATCAACGTCGAGCTGCCGACCGAAGCCGGCCTGGCCGCGTTCGCGCCGGAAAAGACCATGCCCACCATCCGCGGCGCGATGGGTGAGCTGCGCTGGCGCATCGAGGAATCCAGGGAGGAGCGCGCCCGTCCTTCCGTGGTGGCCACCCCGCACCGCAGCGCGCAGAAGCGCGCGCCGAAGTTCGCGCCTGCCGGTCAGAGCACGCAGATGATCGTCGGTGCCGACGGTGCCAGCGACCGCGACATCCTGACCACCTCCGACCAGCTGTACGGCAATTACCACATGCGTCGGGTCTACTATTCCGCCTTCAGTCCGATTCCCGATGCCAGCAAGGCACTGCCGCTGCAGCCCCCGCCGCTGCAGCGCGAGCATCGGTTGTACCAGGCCGACTGGCTGCTGCGCTTCTATGGCTACGGTATCGAAGAGATCACCGACACTACCCGGGACGGCATGCTGGACCTGGACATCGACCCGAAGATGGCCTGGGCGCTGCGCCATCCCGAGCAGTTCCCGGTGGACCTCAACCTGGCACCGAAGGAACTGCTGCTGCGGGTGCCGGGACTGGGCGTACGCAACGTCAAGCGCGTGCTGATGGCGCGCCGCCACGGTCGGCTGCGGGTGGCCGATGTGGCGCGGCTGCGCGCGCCGATGCGCAAGCTGCTGCCGTTCGTGCAGCTGCTGGACCACCATCCGCACCGTCGGCTGGATGATCCGGCCAGCCTGCGTGCCAGCCTGGCGCCCCCGCCGCGGCAGGGCTCGTTGTTCGGCGAAAGCCTTGCCAGCTGAAATGCAGCGGTGGTCGGCACGGATCGATCCGCCGTGGTCACTGGATGCCTGGCGGGCGGCCGCGCGCCTGGGGCTTGCTGCCGGCGTGACACCGGAGCAGATCGACTGGCTGGAGGGCACCGAGGCATCGCTGCTGGATGCGCCGACGCTTGCTGGCGCGGCGACGTCGGGCGGCGGCGCTCCCGGCCCACGCGTGTCCAAGGCCTTCCTGGAACTGGCGGCCAGCGTGCTGTGCCACCGCGATCCGCAGCGCCTGCCGCTGCTGTACCGCTTGTTGTGGCGGATCGCCCACGGCCAGCGCGAGGTGCTGTCCAACCCCGCCGATGCCGATGTGCTGCGCGCCAATGCGCTGGCGCAGGCGGTACGCCGCGATTCGCACAAGATGAAGGCCTTCGTGCGCTTCCGCGAGGTGCCCGGCGAAGACGATGCGTTCATCGCCTGGTTCGAACCGGACCACCACATCGTGGACCGCGTCGCGCCATTCTTCGCGCGCCGCTTTGCCGGCATGCGCTGGGCCATCCTGACGCCCTCGCGCAGTGCGTACTGGGATGGCAGCCATCTGAGCGCCGGGCCCGGTGCACAGCGCAGCGACGCCCCTGCCGATGACTCACGCGAGGAGCTGTGGCGCACCTATTACGCCAGCATCTTCAACCCGGCGCGGTTGAATGAGCGCATGATGCGCCAGGAGATGCCGGTGAAATACTGGAAGCACCTGCCCGAAGCCACGTTGCTGCCGCGTCTGGTACGCGATGCCGGTACGCGTGTCGAGGAAATGCATGCGCGCGAAGCATTGGCGCCGCAGCGCCGGATTCCCGAGGCCCCACTGCTGCCGTCGGCAGCCGCCGCACGCGCCGCCGAGGCCCTTCCCGATTCACTCACTGCGCAGCGCCACCGCGCCGCCGCCTGCCGGCGCTGCGCGCTGTGGGAACCGGCCACCCAGACCGTGTTCGGCGAAGGACCGGCCGATGCGCGGGTGATGCTGATCGGTGAGCAGCCCGGAGACCGAGAGGACCTCAGCGGCCGACCGTTCGTGGGGCCGGCCGGCCAGTTGCTGGATCGCGTGCTCGCCGAGGCCGGCATTGACCGGACCACGCTGTACCTGACCAACGCGGTGAAGCATTTCCGCTTCCAGCGCCGGGGCAAAGTCCGCGTGCACCAGCGCCCCGACCGCGAGCACGTGCAGGCCTGCCGTTCCTGGTTGGCGGGTGAGATCGAGCAGGTACGTCCGGAGACGGTGGTCTGCCTCGGGGCTACCGCCGCCTCGGCGCTGCTCGGCACCGCGTTCCGTTTCAGCGAGGGACGTGGCCAGTGGCACACCCTGCATGACGGCACCCCGGCGCTGGTCACCGTGCATCCGTCGTGGGTACTGCGCCAGGGCGAGGGCGCCGCGCGCGAGGCCGCCCATGCGCTGCTGCTGGCCGACCTCAGGAAGCTCGGCGGACCGCCGGCAGTTTGATCCTGGCCCAGGTGGGCGCATGGTCACTGGCCTTCTCCTGCAGGCGCACCCAACGGTCCACGCCGGCCTCTACCAGTCCCTGCGCCAGCACCGGATTCAGCAGCAGGTGGTCGATGCGCAGGCCGCGGTCGCGTTGCGCGTGCTGGCGGAAATAATCCCAGAAGGTATACACCCGTTGCTCACCGAAACAGGACCGCAGCGCATCGGTCCAACCCTGCGCCAGAAGCTCCTGGTAGGCCTCGCGCACCGCCGGCTGGATCAGCGCATCCTTCTTCCAGGCGGCGGCGTCGTACACATCCTCATCGGTGGGAATGACGTTGAAATCACCGACCATCGCCACGGGATGCTCCAGCGTCACCAGGGTGCGGGCATGGCGCGCGAGCCGCTGCATCCACGCCAGCTTGTAATCGTACTTCGGCCCCGGCTGCGGATTACCGTTGGGCAGGTAAAGCGCGGCCACCACGATGCCGTGTACCGCCGCCTCGATATAGCGTGCCTGGGTATCCGCGGGTGCGCCGGGAAGGCCGCGGCGACTCTCCACTGGAACGCTGCCGCGGGCCAGCAGCGCAACGCCGTTCCACGACGCCTGGCCTTGCCAGATCGCCCCGTAGCCTGCGCCTTCGATGGCGGCGATCGGGAACCCACTGTCGGTCGCCTTCAGTTCCTGCAGGGCGACGACATCCGGCTGTTCCTGCTCCAGCCACGCCAGCAGGTGCGGCAGACGGCTGTTGATGCCGTTGACGTTGAAGGTCGCGATCGTCAGCGTGCGCGAACGGGGCATGCAGCACCTCGGTTGCTGCGGATGGACCGGCACAGGATGGCGCGGGCGGTCTGAAAGCCGCGCGACGACACCGCCACCGTAGAATGATGCATGCTTTCCCTGTCCGGCCTGTTCCTCGCCGCCCTCATCGCTGCCACCCTGCTGCCCGCCCAGTCCGAGGCGGTGCTGGTGGCCTTGCTGCTGGAAGGCGGCGATCCGGTCCTGCTGGTCGCGGTGGCGACCGCCGGCAACGTGCTGGGATCGCTGTTCAACTGGTGGCTTGGACTGCAGGTGCAGCGGTTCCAGGGACGTCGCTGGTTCCCGGTATCGGCAACCCGGCTGGAACGCGCGCAGGCCTGGTATCGACGTCATGGGCGCTGGTCGCTGCTGCTGTCGTGGGCTCCGGTGATCGGCGACCCGATCACCCTGGCCGCCGGGGTGATGCGCGAGCCGCTGCGGGTCTTCCTGCCGCTGGTGCTCATCGCCAAGGGCATGCGCTACATCGTGCTCGCCTTGGTGACCCTCGGGCTGATGTAGACCGGTAGCGCCGACCCATGACTGGCGAGCGCAGCGGGCCGTTGGCGCATCACCGGAGCACATGAAATTCCGTTGACACGAGGCCAGCGAGCGGTCTGATATTCTGCAGCGTCTCCCCTATCGTGCATCCTGCCTGTCGTCGTCGATGCCAGTACCTGAACCGGCCCTGCCGCCTACCCGTGCCGAGCGCCTGAAACGCGCCACCCATGAAACGCACGAGCGGCTGGACCAGCGCATCATGGCCCAACGCATCTTCGAAAGCCGCGAACGCTTCGCCGCCTTCCTGCGCGTGCAGCACCGCCTGCACCAGCACGTGGACTGCCTCTACGCTGCACCGGCATTGCAACCGCTGCTGCCCGACCTGCCTGCCCGGCGTCGGCTGGAAGGGATCACCCGCGACCTGTACGACCTGCAGGCTCCCCTGCCTGCGCCGGTCCCGGCGCTGCCCGCCACCCTGCCCCTGCCCGCCGCGCTGGGCTGGCTGTACGTGGCCGAAGGATCCGCGTTGGGCGGCGCGGTGATCTACAGACTGGCCGCGCCGCTGGGCGTGGACCGGGCCTTCGGTGCACGCCATCTTGCTCCTCCTGCCGGGGGCGTTGCGCCCCATTGGCGCCGCTTCACCACTGCATTGAATGCCATCGCGCTGCCCGAGGCAGACGAACGGCACGTGGAGGACGGCGCACGCGCTGCCTTCGCCGCCGTGGGCAGGTTCGTTACCGAGGAGTTCCCATGAACGACGCCCCTGATGTCGACCTGGATCTTTCCAGCTGCGCGCGTGAACCGATCCATACGCCCGGGGCCATCCAGCCGTACGGGCTGTTGCTGGTGGTGGACCCGCTGTCAATGCGGGTGCAGGAACGTGCCATAGGCCAGGCGCAGGTACTGGAGGACTTCGGCGATCCGCTGGACCAGCACCTGGACCGGGTGCTCGGCGGCGCGCTGGTGCCCTATCGGCGGCATCTGGACCTGCTGGCACCGGAATCCACGGTGTTCCTCGGCTCGATCCAGCTCGGGCGGTCCGGTCGCCACCATGCGCTGGCGCACCGCAGCGAAACGCATTTCATCATCGAACTGGAAGAGCCGATGGACGGCGAACCCGGCTCGCTGGAAGACCTGTATCCGCACATACGCCGCTTCATGGGCGAGGTCGAGACGGCCCCGGACATCGCTTCGCTGTGCGAGATCGGTGCGCGCCACGTACGCGACCTGTCCGGTTTCGACCGCACGCTGATCTACCAGTTCGACAAGGACTGGAACGGCGCGGTGGTAGCCGAAGATCGCAATGACCGGCTGCCGTCCTACATGGACCTGCGCTTCCCCGAATCGGATATCCCGGCGCAGGCACGTGAGCTGTATCGCCGCAACCGCGTGCGGCTGATCGCCGACAACGACTACCGGGCGGTGCCGTTGCTGCGCAGTGCAGGCCTGGCCGGCGCCGCTCCCACCGACCTCAGCCTGGCGGTCCTGCGCAGCGTTTCGCCCGTGCACCTGCAGTACATGCGCAACATGGGAACCGGCGCCTCGCTGTCGGTGTCGCTGCTGGCAGAAGGCCGTCTGTGGGGGCTGGTGTCCTGCCACAACCAGCTGCCGCGCCGCGTGCCCTATCACGTCCGCACCGCGTGTGAGTTCATCGGGCAGATCCTGTCGTTGCAGATCGCCTTGAAGGAGCGCGCGTTGGCGGTGGAAGAGCGCATCGCGCGGCGCGCCATCCAGGTCCGCCTGCTCGGGCGGATGGCAGGCGACGAGGATTTCATGGCGGCACTGGGTCGCGACCAGAAAAGCCTGCTGGACCTTACCGGCGCCACCGGCGCGGCGATCGTCCACCGCGGCCAATGCGTGCTGCTGGGACAGACCCCGGGGCAGACCGACGTCAATGCGCTGGTGGACTGGCTGACCCGCCATCACCCCGCCGAAGACGTGTTTCACACCGATGCCCTGCCCGCGATCTGGCCGGAAGCGGCTGCCTTCGCCGACCTCGCCAGCGGCGTCATGGCCATTTCCATCTCGCAGCTGCACGACAGTTTCGTGCTGTGGTTCCGCGCCGAAGTCATGCGCACGGTGAGCTGGGGGGGCGAGCCCCGCAAGGCCCTCGTCGACGGCAGGCTCTCGCCGCGGCTGTCCTTCGAGGCATGGAAGGAAACGGTGCGCGAGCAGTCCACGCCCTGGCAGGATGTGGACCGCGACGCAGCGATCGAGCTGCGCACGGCCATCGTGGACATCGTGCTGCGCAAGGCCGAGGAAATGGCCGAACTCAATGAACAGCTGCTGCGCAGTAACAAGGAGCTGGAGGCGTTTTCCTATTCGGTCAGCCACGACCTGCGCGCGCCTTTCCGCCACATCGTCGGCTATTCCGAACTGCTGGGCAGTTCGGCGGCGGATAAGCTGAGCGACACCGAAAAACGCTTCCTGGCCACGATCGTGGAATCGGCCAAATCCGCCGGCACGCTGGTCGATGACCTGCTCAGTTTCTCGCAGATGGGCCGCTCCAGCATGGGCCTGGTGAGCGTGGATGTCGCCGCGCTGGTGGAAGACGTGCAGCGCAACCTGGTCATGGAAACCGGCGGGCGCAGCATCACTTGGTCCATCGCACCGTTGCCGCGGGTCGAGGCCGATTCCAGCATGCTGCGGCTGGTGTGGCAGAACCTGCTGGGCAATGCGATCAAGTTCACCCGTGACAGCGCCGAGCCGACCATCGAAATCGGCCACGAAGACAACGGCAGCGAGCACGTCTTCCATGTCCGCGACAACGGCTGCGGGTTTGACATGCGCTATGTCGACAAGCTGTTCGGGGTCTTCCAGCGGTTGCACCACGCCGACGAGTTCGAAGGCACCGGTATCGGGCTGGCCAACGTCCACCGCATCGTCAGCCGGCACGGCGGCCGCACCTGGGCCGAAGGCGAGCCGGGCTTCGGCGCCACGTTCCATTTCACCTTACCGTATTCCCAACGAGGTACTGCATGAGGGACCTGCGACCGATCCTGCTCGTGGAAGACAACCCGAAAGACGCCGAGCTGACCCTCGATGCGCTGGCACGCTGCCAGTTGCTCAACCAAGTGACCCATGTGCGCGACGGGGTCGAAGCACTGCAGTACCTGCGCGGCGAAGGCGCTTGGCAGGACCTCAACCATGGGGGCCCCGTGGTCGTGCTGCTGGACCTGAAGCTGCCCAAGTTGAACGGCCTGGAAGTGCTGGCAGAGGTACGCGGTGACCGCCACCTCAGCCGCACCCCGATCGTGATGCTGACGTCCTCGCGCGAAGAGCAGGACCTGGTTCGCAGCTACGAGCTGGGCGTCAATGCGTTCGTCGTCAAGCCGGTGGACTTCAAGGAATTCTTCGACGCCATCCAGGGTCTGGGAATGTTCTGGGGCATCACCAACAATCCGCCGCCGCATCCCATCCGCCCGCCAGGCCAAGGCCGCACGAATGACTGAAACCGCCGGGGATGCGCCGATCCGCATCCTCATGCTCGAGGACAGTGCGCTCGACGCGGAACTGATCCAAGCGCAGCTGTCCCGCGCGCGCATGGCGTTCGTGATCCAGCGCGTGTGGACGCGGGAAGCGTTCCTCGCCGAGCTCGATGGTGATCGCCACGACGTGATCCTTGCCGACCACGTCCTGCCCGGCTTCGACGGCGACACCGCATTGACCCTGGCCAGCGAGCGGGTGCCGCAGCTGCCTTTCATCTTCGTCTCCGGCACCCTGACCGAAGAACTGGCCGTGCAGGCGCTGACCCGCGGCGCGCGCGACTACGTAGTCAAGCAGCGCCTGCAGCGCCTCCCCGATGCCATCCTGCGCGCCATCCGTGAAGCGGAAGCCAGGGAGAAGCTGCGCCGGGCCGAGGTGGAACTCAAACAGAGCCGTGACCGCCTGCAGCTGATCACCGATTCGATGCCCGCACTGATCGCCCACCTGGGCCCGGACCATCGTTACCGCTTCGCCAACAATGCTTACCAGGCCTGGCATGGACGGCCGCCAGCGGAGATGATCGGCCTGCAGATCAGTGAAGTGGCCGGCCCGGGCATGTTCGATGCCGCCCTGCCCCACCTGCAGCAGGTGCTGCAGGGTGAACGGGTCAGCTTCGAGCTGGAGGTCCCGCGCGCCGACGGGAGCGCACGCCATGTGCTGCTCGACGGCGTGCCGGAGATCGCCGCCGATGGCCAGGTAGCCGGCTACTACACCCTGGCCCGCGACATCAGCGACCTCAAGCAGGCCGAGCTGTTGCTGCGTGATGCCAACGAATCGCTTGAACAGCAGGTCGAGCAGCGCACCGCCGACCTGCGCCAGAGCGAAAGCCGGCTGCAGGCCGTGTTTGAATCCAGCTTCCAGCTGCAGGTGCTGATCAGCCCGGACGGCCGCGTGCTGGATGCCAACCGGGCCTCGCTGGCGGCGATCCTGGCAGAGAAAAGCGATGTCAGCGGCCGCCTGTTCTGGAACTCGGCCTGGTTTTCCGGCAGCCCGGATGCGGCCACCGCCGTGCACGGCGCCGTGCAGGCCGCCGCCGCCGGCAACGAATCCCGGCAGGAACTGGAGCTGCAACTGCCCACCGGCACCCGCTCGTTCGAGTTTTCCTTCCGCCCGCTGCTCGATCACCATCGGACGGTCACCGCCGTGGTCTCCGAAGCCGTGGAAACCACCGCACGCCGGCAGGCCGAAGAGGCTTTGCGGCAGAGCCAGAAGATCGAGGCGGTTGGCCAGCTGACCGGTGGCATCGCCCATGATTTCAACAACATCCTGACCGTCATCGCCGGCAACGTGGAGCATGCCAAGCTGCTGACCGATCGCCTCGGCGAGCAGGCAGGCCCCGTTTCGCGCCCGCTGGACAACGCACTGAAGGGGGTGCTGCGCGCGGCCAGCCTCACCCAGCGCCTGCTGGCCTTCGCACGCCGCCAGCCGCTGCTGAACCAGGCGGTCAACCTCAACGAGCAGGTGCAGGGCATGCAGGACATGCTGCAGCGCGCCCTCGGCGAACTGGTCAGGCTGGAGATCGCGACCGCGCCGGATGTGTGGTGCGTGGAGGTCGATCCGGGCCAGCTGGAAGCGTCCATCCTCAACCTGGCGGTGAACGCGCGCGACGCGATGCCCGACGGCGGGACGCTGGTGCTGGAGACGGGCACCAGCGTGCTGGACGAGGAGTTCGCCGAACAGAATCCAGACGTCCCGCCCGGGCAGTACGCGGTGCTGCGGGTCCGCGATGATGGGCATGGCATGGACGCGGACACCATGGCCCGGGTGTTCGAACCGTTCTTCACCACCAAGGAAGTCGGTCGCGGAACCGGTCTCGGCCTGTCGATGGTGTATGGCTTCGTCAAGCAGTCCGGTGGCCACGTGCAACTGGATTCCACCCCCGGCAGCGGCACGGTGATCACCATGCTGTTCCCGCGTTCCAGCCTGCCGCTGCCGGGCCCGCGGCTGGCCGAGGACAATGGCTACGCCGAGTACGAGGCACGGGATGAAATCATCCTGGTGGCTGAAGACAACGACGACGTGCGTGCCTATACCGTCGAAGCGCTGCGCCAGTTCGGCTACCGCGTCCTGGAGGCGCATGACGGGCCATCGGCGCTGCGCCTGCTGGATCGTCCCGATGTGGACGTGGACCTGCTGTTTTCGGACATCGTGATGCCCGGCATGACCGGCTGGGAACTTGCCCGCCAGTCACGCCAGCGCAAGCCCGCGCTGAGCATCCTGTTCACTTCGGGCTATCCGCGCGACCATCAGTCCAACAACCAGCTTGGCCGGAACATCGCGATCCTGCCCAAGCCGTTCACCCGCATCGACCTGGCACGGGCGGTGCGTGGCACCCTGGACGAAGAACGCGCCGGCTGACCGGCCCGCCCCGGGGCGCGGCAGGTTCGATCAGTCCGTCGGCGGCCACGCACCGTTGATGCCGCCGCTGGCATGCTGGACCGTCCTCCAAGACCGGCCTGCCTGTTGACTGATCCCACCGCCGCACCTGCAGCTCCTTCGCCCGCGCGAAAACTCCGCCGCTGGCTGTTGCGCCTGTTCTGGATCGCCGTGCTGATCGTGGCCGGCGGTGCGCTCTGGAACAGCCGCTGGGCCGATGTGCCGCGCGCGATGTGGGAGATCTCACGGATGCCCGCGCCCACCGCCCTGCCGGTGCCGGTCGAAGGCGTCCGCGCACGCCAGGTGGCCGACACCTTCGGTGCCCCACGCGGCGCCGATCGCACCCATGCCGGGGTGGACATCTTCGCCGCACGCGGCACCGCCGTGCGCAGCGCCACCCGCGGCATCGTGATGGACGTGCGCGAGGGCGGCCTGGGCGGGCGCCAGGTGTGGATCCAGGGGCCCGCACGGGAACGCTACTACTACGCCCACCTGGATGGCTGGCGGGACGGGCTGGCGCGCGGCGAGGTGGTCGATGCGGGGACACTGCTGGGCTATGTCGGCGATACGGGCAACGCCAAGGGCACGCCGCCGCACCTGCACTGGGGCATCTATGGCGCGCAGGGTGCCTACGATCCGCTGCCATTGCTGAAAGCCTGGGCAGCGCGCCCGCCGCCCGCGTCGGGTCGCTGACGCCGTGCTCCCCTGCCTTGCTCCCGCTGGGCGTCGGTTCACCCCCTGACTACTTCGCTGCAGCCATGCTGGAGTCGTCGGTGCCCTTTCTGGATCGGAGCGCCGCGATCCCCTCAGCCATGCCTGCACCCGCCATAGAGGATCCGCCTTGCATGAATACCCCTCCCCAATTCGCGCTCAGCCGGCGCACCCTGCTGAAGCTCGGCGCGGGCTCGGCATCGGTGCTGGTCGCCCCTGCCGCCATGGCTGAGGTGCCCGGTATCGGCGCCCCTGCGCGCGCGCCGGTCACCGCCGAGGTGGCTTTCAAGGTCAACGGCAAGGCCCGGGCATTGAAACTGGATACGCGTGTCACCCTGCTCGACGCGCTGCGCGAGCACCTGCACCTGACCGGCACCAAGAAAGGCTGTGACCACGGCCAGTGCGGCGCCTGCACGGTGATCGTCGACGGCCGTCGCATCAACGCCTGCCTGAGCCTGGCGGTGATGCACGAAGGTGCCGAGATCACCACCATCGAAGGCCTGGGATCACCCGATGACCTGCACCCGATGCAGGCCGCCTTCGTCAAGCATGATGGCTACCAGTGCGGCTATTGCACGCCGGGGCAGATCTGCTCGGCCGTTGCGGTACTGAAGGAAATCAAGGATGGAATACCCAGCCATGTCACCGCCGACCTGACCGCGCGCAGCGAGGCAAGCGCTGAAGAAATACGCGAGCGCATGAGTGGCAACCTGTGCCGCTGCGGCGCCTATTCCAACATCATCGAAGCCATTGAAGACGTCGGAGGCCAGCACGCATGAGAGCCTTCACCTACGAACGCGCCCGCACCCCGGCCGAAGCGGCCGCGGCCGCCGCCCGTACCCAGGGTGCCCGTTTCATCGCCGGCGGCACCAACCTGCTGGACCTGATGAAGCTGGAGATCGAGATCCCCAGCCATCTGATCGACGTCAATGGGCTCAAACTGGATACCATCGAGGCCACCGAGGACGGCGGCATGCGCATCGGCGCACTGGTGCGCAACACCGACCTGGCCGCCGACAACCGCATCCGCCGCGACTACGCCCTGCTGACCCGTGCGCTGGTGGCTGGCGCGTCCGGACAGCTGCGCAACAAAGCCACCACCGCCGGCAACCTGCTGCAGCGCACCCGCTGCCCTTACTTCTACGATACCGCCCAGCCCTGCAACAAGCGTCTGCCCGGCAGTGGTTGCGCGGCCATCGGCGGCGTCAGCCGGCAGCTGGCGGTGATCGGCACCAGCCCATCCTGCATCGCCACCCATCCCAGCGACATGGCCGTGGCCATGATGCTGCTGGATGCAACGGTGGAAACCGTGCGCGCCGACGGCAGCTCGCGCCGCATCGCACTGGATGAGTTCTACCGCGCACCGGGAAAGACCCCGCACATCGAAACGGTGCTGGAAAAAGGCGAGCTGATCACCGCCGCCGTCCTGCCTGCCCCGCTGGGCGGTACCCACATCTACCGCAAGGTACGCGACCGTGCGTCCTACGCGTTCGCGCTGGTGTCGGTCGCCGCCGTGCTGCAGGCCGACGGCAGTGGCCGCGTGGCACTGGGTGGCGTGGCCTACAAGCCATGGCGCAGCGACGCCGCTGACGCCCTGTTGCCGCAGGGCGCGCGCGCGGTGGTCGGCAACCTGTTGCAGGGCGCCACGCCCAGTCCTGAAAACCAGTTCAAGGTACAGCTTGCCGAACGCACGCTGGCCTCGGTCCTGCTGCAGGCGAGGAGCTGATCCATGAAATTCGATACCCCCGCAGGCACCAATCCGATCGACCAGATGAAGGTGGTCGGCAAACCGCTGGACCGCATCGATGGCCCGCAGAAGACCACCGGACACGCCCGTTACGCCTACGAATGGCACGACGTGGCCGCATCTGCTGCCTACGGCTACGTGGTCGGCGCCGGCATCGCCAAGGGCCGGGTCACCGCGATGGACCTCGATGCCGCACGTGCCTCGCCCGGCGTGCTGGCGATCGTCACTGCCGACAACGCCGGCACGCTGCACAAAGGCGACCGCAACACGGCCCCGTTGCTGGGCGGCCCGCAGGTGGATCACTACCACCAGGCACTGGCACTGGTGGTGGCCGAGACCTTCGAACAGGCGCGCGCCGCCGCGGACCTGGTACGGATCCGCTATGCCCCGGCCAAAGGGGTGTTCGACCTTGATGCCGCGAAAAAGGCCGGAAACAAGCTGCAGGACACCGATCCGGATGCGCGGGTGGGCAATTTCGAAAAAGCCTACGGCGATGCACCGGTCACGCTGGACGCCACGTACCACACCCCCGACCAGTCGCACGCGATGATGGAACCGCACGCCTCGCTGGCGGCCTGGGAGGGTGGCCAGCTGACCGTGTGGACCTCCAACCAGATGATCGCCTGGGGAAAGAAAGACCTGGCCACTACGCTCGGCCTGCCGGAGGACAAGGTGCGCCTGGTATCGCCGTTCATTGGCGGCGGCTTCGGCGGCAAGCTGTTCATCCGTTCCGACGTGGTGCTGGCCGCTCTCGGTGCGCGCGCAGCCAAGCGCCCGGTCAAGCTGGCGCTGCAGCGGCCGTTGATCGCCAACAACACTACCCACCGGCCTGCCACCGTGCAGCGCATCCGGCTGGGTGCCACGGCCGAAGGCACGCTTACCGCGATCGGCCATGAGTCGTGGTCTGGCAACCTGACCGGCGGCTCGCCGGAAGAGGCGGTACAGCAGACCAAGCTGCTGTACGCCGGCGCCAATCGACTGGCCGGCCTGCGCCTGCACACGATGGACCTGCCGGAAGGCAACGCCATGCGCGCACCGGGCGAAGCACCGGGGCTGATGGCGCTGGAAATCGCCATGGACGAAATGGCCGAGAAGCTCAAGCTGGACCCGGTCGAATTCCGGATCCGCAACGATACCCAGTTCGACCCGTCCAACCCCGAACGGCCGTTCTCGCAGCGGCAGCTGGTGCAGTGCCTGCGGGAGGGCGCGCAGCGCTTCGGCTGGGACAAGCGGTCCGCCGCGCCGGCCCAACGCCGCGACGGCCGTTGGCTGGTCGGCATGGGCGTGGCCGCCGGCTTCCGCAACAACCTGGTGATGAAGTCCGGCGCGCGGGTGCGGCTGGACGCCAAGGGCCATGTCACCGTGGAAACCGACATGACCGACATCGGTACCGGCAGCTACACCATCCTCGGCCAGACCGCTGCGGAAATGCTCGGCGTGAGCCTGGACCAGGTCACGGTAAAGCTGGGCGATTCCAGCTTCCCGGCCTCGGCCGGCTCCGGCGGCCAGTGGGGCGCCAACAGTGCCACCGCCGGCGTGTTCGCGGCCTGCACCAAGCTGCGCGCAGCCATTGCCGGCAAGCTCGGCTACGACGCGGACAGCGCCACCTTCGCCGACGGCAAGGTCGGCGATGGCAACCGCTCGGCGCCGCTGGGCAAGGCCGCCGCCGATGGTGAACTGGTGGTCGAAGACAGCATCGAGTTCGCCACGCTGGAAGAGAAGTACCAGCAGTCCACCTTCGCTGCACATTTCGTGGAAGTCGGCGTGGACGTGGCCACCGGCGAAAGCCGCATCCGCCGCATGCTCGCCGTCTGCGCCGCCGGCCGCATCCTCAATCCGAAGACCGCGCGCAGCCAGGTGATCGGTGCGATGACGATGGGCATCGGCGCGGCGCTGTCCGAAGAGCTGGCCGTCGATACCCGCCTGGGCTTCTTCGTCAACCACGACCTGGCCGGCTACGAAGTACCGGTGCATGCCGATGTCCCGCACCAGGAGGTCGTGTTCCTGGACGAAGCCGATGCGATCTCTTCGCCGATGAAGGCCAAGGGCGTGGGGGAGCTGGGGCTGTGCGGTGTCAGCGCGGCGGTCGCCAACGCGATCTACAACGCGACCGGCGTGCGCGTGCGCAGCTATCCGATAACACTGGACAAGCTGCTCGGTGGGCTGCCGGACATCGCATGACCCGGCTGCCTGCCATCCCGGTAGTGGACGTGCCCGATGCCGGGATGGCACGGGTGCTGGAGGCAGCGGCCGCTGCGTGCACCGCTGGCCAGCCGGTGACGCTGGCGGTGGTGCTGGAGACCGAAGGCTCCACCTACGCAAGGCCCGGCACTCTGGTGCTATTCGGCGAACGCACGCACGTCGGTTGGCTCAGCGGCGGCTGCCTGGAGCCGGAGATCGAGCGCGTGGCACGGGAGTGCGCCACGAGCGCTCGCATCGGCTGGATGGAGATCGATACCCGCGACGATTCCGCGCTGTTCTCCGGTAATGCGGTCGGCTGCCGCGGCTGCCAGCGCGTCCTGCTGTTGCCGTTGTCCGCGCTGCCCGGGGTTGCCGCGGTGCTGCAGGGATGGTTGCGCGGAGAGGGTCCGTTGCGGCTGGACGTGGATGCCGGCGGCGGCGTGCGCATTGGCTGTGCAGGCTTCGTGGTGGATCAGCGCCTTCCCTTCGATTCCTGTGGTTTCCACGCCACGCAGAGGCTGTGGTCGCTGCGCTGGATGCCGCCGCCGCGCGCCCTCCTGCTCGGCGCCGGTCCCGAAGTAGCGGCGCTGTGGCCAACGCTGCGGGGGCTCGGCTGGCAGGTCCGGGTGGCGGACCCACGCGCGTCGTGGCGTGCGCGCAGCCAGGTCGAGGTGGAGCCGCTGGCTGCCACGACCGCGCTGGCCGATGCCTCCGTCGTGCCCGACGTCGTGCTGGTGATGCATCACAATTTCGAACTCGACCTGCAGGCACTGGAGGCGCTGGCGCCCTGCGCCGTTCCCTTCATCGGGCTGCTCGGCCCGACCCGGCGCCGCGATGACCTGTTCTCGTTGCTGCCCGACACCGCACGGCTCGCCTTGCAGCCACGCCTGCATTCGCCGGTCGGGCTGGACCTGGGGGGACGCGGCCCCGACGCGATCGCGCTGAGCATCGCCGCCCAGCTGCAGTCGTGGCGCCACGCCGCCACGGCGTCCGTGTGAGCGAGCGCGCCGGGCATGCCGTGGTGCTGCTCGCCGCCGGCAGCAGCACGCGGCTGGGCCAGCCCAAACAGCTGCTGCGCCGCGATGGCGAAACCCTGTTGCGCCGTGCGGCACGTAGTGCGCTGGAGACCGGCCCGGAGGTCCTCCTCGTCGTCCTGGGCAGCAATCGGTCCGTGTACCAGGCCGCACTCCAGGACCTGCCGTACGAGACGGTCATCAATGAAAACGCCGCCAGCGGCATGGCCAGCAGCCTGCAGGCTGCTGCATCGCACGTGGCCGGCCATGCCCAGGTGCTGGTGATGGTGTCGGACCAGCCGGCGCTTTCGACCGCGCACCTGCAGTGCCTGCTGGAGGGTGCACGCCGGTCACGCTCCGGCTGCGCGGCTACCCGCCTGCAGGGGCTGGCCGGCGTGCCGGCGGTGGTGCCTGGTGACTGGTTCGACGCGTTGCCGCAACACGCAGCCAATGCCGGCTTCCGTGCCCGGCTGCGCGCGCTCGCCGATGACGCGCTGCTGCTGTTGCCGGCAGGCGGGCTGGAGCTTGATATCGACACCCCGCAGGACCTGGCGCATGCGCGCGCCTTGGGACTGCTGGACCCCTGATCCCGAAACCGTTCTGCGTCGGCGATGACGGGCGGGGCCGGACGCTGGGGCTGTGCGGGGGACGGCAAAAGCCGCTCCTGCGGGCCTCGTTTCGCGCCATCCATGGCGCTCAACGCCCCCGCCCAGCCCCACCGCCCGCCCCTCTGACAGGGTCCTGGCGCCGCCACCCGCGTAATAAAAATAAAAAGCGGTAGCGCCGACCCATGGTCGGCGAGCGCAGCGGGCCGTTGGAGGGGGCGTTCCGCCGACCAACAGGTCGGCGCTACCAGGACACAGTACGCCGGTTACTGCTGCAACGCGCCGGACATCGAATACGGTCGTTCGGCGTCTTTTCCGGGCCATGCGGTGTTGGCTTCGGCCTGCATCACGAATCGCAGCTCACCTCCGGCGATGATCTCGTCGTGGCGCAGGAACGCACGCTGCAGCGGCTTGCCGTTGAGCGTGGCCGAGGCGATGTAGCCGTGTCCCGCCGTCAGTCCTTCGGCGACAATGGTGAAGACCTTGCCATTGGGCAGGTTCAAGGTCGCCTTGGGCAGGAACGGCCGGCCGATGATGTACTCGCCACTGCCCGGTGCAATCGGATAGAAACCCAGCGCGGTGAACAGATACCACGCCGACATCTGGCCGAGGTCGTCATTGCCTGCCAGGCCATCGGGGCGATCGGCGTACTGGGTGTCCATGATCTGCTTCAGACGTGCCTGGGTGCGCCACGGCTGGCCTGCATGGGCGTACAGGTAGGCTACGTGGTGGCTGGGCTCGTTCCCGTGCGCATACCAGCCGATCAGCCCGGTGATGTCTTCCATGTGCTCGAACACGGCCGGGTCGACCTTGGCCTCGAACACCTGGTCCAACCGCTTCAACAGCGCGTCGCTGCCGCCGTGTGCATCGGCCAGGCCCTGCACGTCCTGCGGCACGTACCAGGAATACTGCCAGGCGTTGCCTTCGGTGTAATCAGTGCCATAGCCGCTGGCCGACGGATCGAACGGGGTGCGGAAACTACCGTCGCGCTTGCGCGCGCGCATGAAGCCGGTCTCTTTGTCGAACGCATGCCGCCAGTTGCCCGCACGCTTGCCGAACTCGGCAGCGACATCCTTGCGTCCCATCGCCTGCGCCATGCGTGCGATGGTCCAGTCGTCGAAGGCATACTCCAGCGTCTTGCTGGCGGCTTCGCCTTCTTCGTCGATCGGCACCCAGCCCAGCTCACGATATTGCGCGATGCCATCGTAGGGACCGTAATTGGCAGTGGCGACCATCGCCTCAAGCGCCTTGTCGCCATCGAAGCCGCGGATGCCCTTCAGGTAGGCGTCGGCGATCACCGGAACGGCGTGATAGCCGATCATGCACCAGGTTTCCTGGCCGTGGAACGACCACACCGGCAGCATGCCGTAAGGGCTGTGCGCCTGGTGGGCGAGCAGCGAATTGATGAAATCACTGTTGCGCTGCTCCGGCTGCACCAGGGTCAGCAGCGGATGCAGGGCGCGATAGGTATCCCACAGCGAGAACGTGGAATGGTGGCGGAACCCTTCGGCACGGTGCACCGCATTGTCCGGACCACGGTACTGCCCATCCACGTCCATCGACAGGGTCGGCCCGAGCAGCGAGTGATACAGCGCGGTATAGGCGCTGCGGCGGTCCGGCAATGGCGCTTGGATGTCCACCACCGCAAGTGCTTCCATCCACTTCTTCTTTGCATCGGCGCGTACGCGGTCGAAGTCGAACGCGGGCACCTCGGCATCCAGGTTGGCGATGGCACCTGCCTCGCTGACCGAGGAAATGGCCACCTTCGCCACCAGCGGACCGTCGAGCTTGCCAAAATCAAAGGTTGCCACCAGTTGGCGGCCTTCCACCTGTGCCCGCTGCAACGGCGAGCCGTGCCCCGGTGGCGGGAAGCCCTTGTAGGCGATGTCCGTTTCGGTGTTGTGCAGCGCATGCCCGGTGAGCGGGCGCGAGAAGCGCATCGCGAAGTACAACTGGCGCCCCGGTGCCCAGCCCCTGGTTTCGCGGAAGCCGGTGACCGTGCCGTCTTCATGCACGCGCAGGCGCGACCACAGGATCTTGCCGGGGTAGTCGTACAGGCTGGTGCGCAGGTCCAGCAGCACCTTGGCCTGCTCCCCTGCCGGGAAACGATAGCGGTGCACGCCGACGCGCTCACTCGCGGTCAGCTCGGCGCGTACGCGGTGATCGTCAAGGGTCACTGCGTAATAGCCCGGCTCGGCGCGCTCGTCCTTGTGGCTGAAGCGCGACGCATAACCGCTGCGCGGCTTGTCCGGATCGCCGCGTTCCAGCCCGGGTTCGCCGGTGTAGGGCATCAGCAGCACATCGCCGAGGTCGGAATGGCCAGAGCCGGAAAAATGGGTGTGCGAGAAGCCGACGATGCTGGTGTCGTCGTGGCGGTAGCCGGCGGCCCAGTCATAGGCCTTTTCGCGGGGTTGGATGCGCGTGTCCGGACTGAGCTGCACCATGCCGAACGGGACGGTGGCACCGGGATAGGTATGCCCCTCGCCAGCCGTGCCGATGAAGGGATCGACTGCAGCGAAGGCGCGCTCACCCACGCTGGCAGTCCCGGCCGCTGCCGCCGTTGAGCCCAACAGCATTGCGGCTGCAAGAAGTATCCATCGACGCTTCGCACGGTTTGGCATGGGCGGCATTTAGATCGATTCAGGGAACCCGATCCTAGCACCGGCGGGCGCGCCGTTCATGCTGCATTGCGTTGTTGCTAGACCGCCATTGCATTCTGCAGCGGCGCGAGGTCCTGCTCGCGCAACGGGCGGACCACCCGCGCCACCTCCCGCCCGTCACGCAGCAGGACCAGCGTGGGCCACAGCTTCACCGCGAACGAGCGCCCAAGCGGGCGCCCTTTGCCATCCTCCACCCATGAATGCAGCAGCGCATGCCCCTGCACGAACGCCTGCACCACCGGCTTGGCGGCCTGGCAGTGACCGCACCATGTCGCACCGAACTCGAGCAGCAGCCAGCCTTCGCTGGCATCGACAGCCGATCGCAGTGGCTCCGGTTGCGGCGTTCCTGCAGGCGTTGTCATGGCTCAGCCCAAAGCGCGCTGGATGTCTTCCAGCGGTGCGTTGGTGAAATCCTTGGCCAGGTCACGCACCAGCCGCGATTGCACTTCTTTGTGCAACTGCGGACGGATCCGGCCAAGCGTCTGCGGATCGGCCACCAGCACCAGATGGGCGTAGCGGTTGTTCAGGGCATCATCGTTCAACTGCTCGGCCAGCTGCTTGGCGAACGTCGCCTCGTTGAGCTGGGCGATGCTCATGTCCTTGGGCACCGCACCGGAAGGACCCTGGCCGGAGACGCCGGCTTCGCTGACATCGCGCAGCACCAGTTCGTCCTGCTGCTTGAGCTTGAGCTCGGTCTTGCTGCCGACGTTGGTGAAAACGCGGGCCGAGCCGCCGTCAGCGACAACAATCAACGTGCCTTCGGGGATGGGAGCGTGCTCGGTCATGGTCGTTTCCTCTGTGTGGTGCGCTACGGCGTGAAGCCCCACCGTAGAGGCTGGGATGTAAGCGTGCTGCAATGCCGGCGTGTGCATGCCGTGCATCTTTGCGCAGAAGCAGGCGCAGCGCAGCGCCCGGCCGAGGCGCTCAGGCCACCCCAAGCACGGCGGGCAGGTCACTGAGCTTTTCAACCTGGCAGGTCGGCACGGCCTCTCCGGTGAGCGCAACAGCGCCCGGATTGAACCAGCAGCTGTCGATCCCGAAGCGGTTGGCACCCAGGATATCCGCTTCCAGCCGGTCACCGATGATGATCGTGCGGTGGGGTTCGAATGTGCCGGCCATGGCGGTGGCGTAAGCGAAGAAACGCACGTCCGGCTTGGCGTGGCCGCAGGCTTCGGACGTCGCCACGAAGCTGATCAGGTCGGCCAGCCCGGATACCGCTATGCGCCGGCTCTGCACCTGTTCGATGCCGTTGGTGATGACGCCGATCTCGCCGCGCGCCGCCAACGCTTCGCAGGCGGCGCGTGCACCGTGCACCAGCACCACCGTCTGCGGTAACCACTCCAGGTAGACATGGCCGGCGCGCGCCGGATCGGCGTCGATGGCATGCGCGGCGAACAGGCGCCGGAAGCGCTCGACCTTGAGGAAATCCTTGTCCACCCTTCCCTGCTCCAGTGCCTCCCACAGCGCACGGTTGCACTGCTGGTAGGTGGCATACAGCGGGTCCACCGCCGCTTCGACACCGAGGCTGGACAGCGTACGGGCGAATGAGAGCCGTTCGGAGGCGCGGAAATCCAGCAGCGTGTCGTCCAGGTCGAACAGGAAAAGACGGTGATCCATGGGCGGGGCAGCGTTGCAGGGGGAGTAAAGGCTAGCATTGCCGTCTCCCCCCGGCCCAGTAGCGCCGCCCGCTGGCCAACGAAAAACACCCCGCCGTTGCCGGCGGGGTGTCGCGCGTTGGGTGACCACGTGCGCTTGCGTGGATCAGGCGGCTTTGAGCACCTGATGATAATCGTCGTTATTGGCGATTATGGTTGTTGCGCCGATGACGTCGGTCGCCTCCCGGGCTGTCCACGCCGAATGCTCGCCACGTCGAAACCAATACAGCCCCTTCAGCTGGGAATTGGCCCCCCAATACCCAGGTGGTGGAGCTGGCGGGACTCGAACCCGCGTCCGCAACGCCTCCTCTTTGCTTCATACAGCCATACCCCGTTGCCAACGACTGCGTTCCGGGAACGCCCCGTGGCGGCGGCGCAGGGGCATTTGAGCAAGACAGGCGATGCGGCGCTTCAAGATTTCGCGCATCAGGGAATCAGGCCGTCCCGGCATGCACCAGGCGCGCAAGCGCGCGGGCGATCCCTGCCGGCGTAGCCGGCTTCTGCAGGCGCACGAAGCGACCCGCGTCGAGCGGGGCAGCCCCTTCGTCATAGCCGGTGACCACCACGAACGGCAGCCCAGCCCGTTGCAGGGCAGCGATGACTCCGGTCTCGGCACCCTGCCCGAGATTGATGTCGATCACCGCCGCATCCACCCCGCCGCCGTCCAGCCGCTGCAGCGCGGCCTGCACGGTCGAACACGGCCCCTGCACGACGGCGCCGGCGCTGCGCAGCGCAGTGGCGGTGTCATGGGCGAGATAGAAATCATCCTCCACCACCAGGACGCGATGGCCGGCGAGCAGCCCGGCATCTCCCAGGTCGACCGAACCGCCGGCAATGGCGGTGCCCTGCGGCGCATCCGTCTGCAGGATGCTGTCACGATGCCGCAACGGGAAGGAAATGCGTGCCTGGGTCCCCTCGGCAGCCACCTGCAGATGTCCCTCGCCTTCCAGCTCATACGGAATCCGGTCTTCGATCAGCGAGGTGCCGAAGCCGCGGCGGGCCGGCGGTTCCCAACCAGCCCGTGCAGCATGGGTCTCAATCCAGTGCAGGTCGACCCAACGCTGCTGCTGCGGGTCCTCGCGCACCTGCCAGCTGACCTCCAGCCTCCCGTTCGGATCGCGCAGGGCGCCATGCCGGAGCGCATTGGTAGCCAGTTCGTGGACGGCCAGCGACATCACCTCGGCAGCCTTGGGCGGCACCATCACGGTCGGTCCATCCAGCACGAACCGCTGCGCGCCGTAGGACGACGAAGACAGCTCGTCGTTGAGCAGGCCACACAGATCGATGCCAACGTTGCCGGCGCGGGTCAGCAGGGCCTGCGTGCGTGCCAGTGACATCACCCGGCCGGACAGGCGTTGCGCATAGTCTTCCACGCTGGTTGCCGATTCGCGGGTGCGCAGGGTGATCGAGCCGATGGTGGCCATGATGTTGCGTACCCGGTGCTGTAGTTCTGCCACCAGCACGGACTGATGTTCGGCCCAGCGTCGTTCCTCGGTGACATCGCGGGCGATGCCGGCAATCCGGCTGACCCGTCCCTGCTGGTCGAACAGGGGAAAAACGGTGTCACGGACCCAGCGAAACCGGCTGTCGTCCTCGCGCTGCACGCGGAACTCGTGGACGCGGGGCAGGCCATCGCGCACTCCGGTTACCGCATCGATGGCGGCCTGGCGATCATCGGGCACCACCCGCGCCGCCCAGCAGCGCAGCGCGCCTGACGCCTGCCCGGGGGGCAGCCCGTACACCGCGTCGAAGGCAGTGCTCAGCAGCTCGGTGTCCAGACTGTCGGCATCTCGGATCCACAGCGCGTCGGAAGAGGCGGCGGCGAACTGGCGGAACCGTTCCTCGTTGGCCTGCAACGAAGCGTTCGTGCGGCGCAGCTCACGTTCGGTGCGCTCGCGCTCCACCCGCGCCACGCGCTCGGCGGTGGTGTCGAACATGGTCACCAGCACGCCACCGATCGAGCCATCGCAGTCGCGCACCGGGCTGTAGGTGATGGTGAACCACACGTCCTGCAACCGTCCGTGCCTGTGCAGGGGATAGCATTTGTCGGAAAATGTCAGGGTCTTGCCCTGCCACACCTGTTCGTAGAGCGGTTCATTGATGTACCAGACTTCCGGCCAGCACTCCGACGTCGGCTGGCCCAGCCCGGCCGGGTGCTTATCCGCCATGATTTCAGCATACCCATCATTGTAGATCTGCAGCAGCTCGGGGCCCCACAGCACGATCATCGGAAAGCCGTGGGCAGTCATCAGGTCCACGCAGGCGCGCAGGTGCGGAGGCCAGTCGTCCATGCTCCCCAACGGTGACGCCGCCCAGTCATGGCCCTGGATGCACTCGCGCATCCCGCCGCGGACGGCCGTGGCCATCACCCCTGCATGATCGACCGCACGGCCGGGCTGCGGCGCAAGGCGCGGATCCAGATGGCTGGCCATGGGCAAGTCAGCTGCTGCCGGGCACGTGGCGTGCCTGCAGCGCCTGTTCCAGTGCCTGGGTCAGTGCTTCCAGCCGATAGGGCTTGCCGCAGCGCGGGGCATAGGCAAAGCGCTCAGGTACGTTGTCGTCGTAACCCGACGTCAGCACGAACGGAATGTTGCCGTCGCGCAGGCGGTCCGCCAGCGGATATACCAGCTCCCCGCCGAGATTGATGTCCAGCAGCGCGCCGTCCACCGGCTGCGTGTCCAGCAGAGCATCGAGCGCCTTCAGGTTTCCGGCAGGACCGACCACGTCGACGTCCTTCATCTGCAGATATTCCACCAGGAACATGGCGATGTTGTATTCGTCTTCGGCGACCAGTATCCGCTTGCCCGCCAGCCCGCCATTGTCCACGTTCGTCACCGTCACACACTGCCTCCAGGAGTAGCCCCGCCACATCGCGGCGGCATGAATACAGCACGATGATGGACGCAGTGCACCGCAACGGAACGTGACGGGAGGGTTTGTTGCGCTTTGACACCGTTGACGGGCAGGTGGCGCGTCCGCCGGATGCGCCACCTGCCCGCCGCCGTCAACTACTGCTGGCTGCCAGCAGGCACAGGCTGTGGCCGGGCAGTTCCCATTGCCCCTCGTCATCCTGGTGCAGTGGCAGCTCCGGCGTCTGCAGCAGCACCTTGCGGAAATCCATGCCTTCCAGGGCGACCCGATACACCTGCGGCGAGCCGCCGGTGTTGATCAGCAGCGCCAGGCTGACGTTGCGGCCGGACGCGTGCGCCGAGGCCGGACTGCGGCCGTCCAGCACGATGGTCAACGCCCTGCGCTCGCCGTCGTGCCAGTCGGCCTCCTGCATGCGGTGGCCTTCCGGCGTCAGCCAATGGATGTCGCCGCTCTGCTGCCCGGCGTCGCGCAGGAACCGGTTGCGCCGGAGCAGTCCATAGCGGCGGCGCAGCAGCAACAGGCGCCGCACGAACGCGGCCTGCGCCTGCGCAGCCGGCTGCTCGGCGCGCTCCCAGTCGATCCAGGCCAGCTCGTTGTCCTGGCAGTACACGTTGTTGTTGCCGTGCTGGGTGTGGCCGAACTCATCGCCCGCCAACAGCATCGGGGTGCCCTGCGAGAGCAGCAGCGTGGCGAGCAGGTTGCGCATCTGCTGCGCGCGCAGGGCCAGGATCGGGGGGTCGTCGGTCTCGCCTTCCACGCCATGGTTGCTGGACAGGTTGTGGCCGTGCCCGTCGCGTCCGTCTTCTCCGTTGGCCAGGTTGTGCTTGTGCTGGTAGCTCACCAGGTCGTGCAACGTGAATCCATCATGGGCCGTGATGAAGTTGATGCTCGCCGAGGGGCGGCGCCCATGATGGTCGAACAGGTCGGCCGACCCGGTGAAGCGTGCGGCGAAACCGGGAAGCTGGCCGCCGTCACCCCGCCACAACGCGCGGCTGGTGTCGCGGAAACGATCGTTCCACTCGGCCCAGCCCGGCGCGAACGCACCCAGCTGGTAACCGCCCGGGCCGATGTCCCACGGCTCGGCGATCAGCTTGACCTGGCTCAGCACGGGATCCTGGCGCACCGCGTCGAGGAAACTGCAGGACGGATCAAAGCCATGCTTCTCGCGCCCGAGGATCGTGGCAAGGTCGAAGCGGAATCCGTCAACGCGCATTTCGGTCACCCAGTAGCGCAGCGAATCCATCACCATGCGCAGCGCACCGGCATTGGTGAGGTCAAACGTATTGCCGGTTCCAGTGTCGTTGATGTAGTAACGCCGGTCATCGCCCAGCCGGTAATAGCTGGTGTTGTCGATCCCCTTGAAAGAGAGCGTCGGGCCCAGTTCGTTGCCTTCGGCGGTGTGGTTGTAGACCACATCCAGGATCACCTCCAGCCCGGCATGGTGCATGCGTGCCACCATCTGCTTGAACTCCGCCACCGTGCCCTGCGACAGGTAACGCGGATGCGGTGCGAAGAAACCGATCGAGTTGTAGCCCCAGTAGTTGCGCAGGCCCTGCTCCAGCAGGTACTGGTCATCAATGAAGGCATGCACCGGCAGCAGTTCCACTGCAGTCACGCCCAGGTGCGTGAGGTGATCGACCAGCGCATCGTGGCGCAGCGCCGAGAACGTGCCTCGCTCGTCCTGCGGCACCGACGGGTGGCGCATGGTGAGTCCGCGCACGTGTGCTTCGTAGATCACCGTGCGGTCCCAGGGGGTGGCGGGCGCGCGTTCATTGCCCCAGCTGAACGCGGGGTCCACCACCGCGCAGCGCGGCATGTAGGCGGCGCTGTCACGCCGGTCGAAACTCAGGTCGCGGTCGCGGTGGCCAATGGTGTAACCGAACAGGTGGGGAGCCCACTTGAGCTCGCCGACGATCTGCTTGGCATACGGGTCGAGCAGCAGCTTGTTCGGGTTGAAACGATGGCCCGCGTCCGGCGCATAGGGCCCGTGCACCCGGTAGCCATAGCGCTGGCCAGGACGGGCATCGGGCAGGTAGCCGTGCCAGATTTCGTCGGTGTACTCGGGCAACGCGATGCGTTCCTTCTCACGCCCGCGGGCATCGAACAGGCACAGCTCCACCTTGGTGGCATGCCGCGAGTACAGTGCGAAATTGACGCCCAGTCCGTCCCAGCTTGCACCCAGCGGATACGGCAGGCCCTCGCGCACGCGCGAGGTCTGTGTCCATTTACGAAGCGCCAACGGCTGCCTCCTCCGGTTGCTTGCCATGGGCGGCTTCGATATCGGCCAGCACCAGGCGTTCGGCCATCTGCCAGTGGCGTAGCTGTTGCCCGTCCGGGCGCCCTTCGGCCTCCCATATCTGGTGGGCCAGCGCGGCCGTACGCCGTTTGCGTTCCTCAGCGTCCATCATCTTCTCCGTTGTCCAATACCCATATCGCCAGCGGCGCCCCGTCCAGCAACGCATCTGCCTCGATGTCATCCCCGCCCTCGCGGCGTCGCGCGTCCAGCAGGCTGCGCCAGTGGCCCACTGGAAGGCCGACGCGACCGCGCTCGCTATCCTCCTGGCGCAGCAGCGTGCCCGGCGCCAGCGGCGTCTCCAGCCGGGCCGTCGTGTCGAGCATCAGCAGCAGCTGGTCGTCACCGAGCTGGCGCGACAGTACCCACGCGCCGGCGGTGGCAGACAGCAGCGTCAGCGAGCCATCGATGAACAAGGACGGCACCGCAGCGCGATGACGGAGCAGGGTCGCCAGCAGCAGCGCCTTGGCACTGCCCCCGCTCCAGTGCTCCTGCAGGGCCTGCCGCCAGTCCGGCGGCGAGCCGAGCCATGCGCGCCGCTGCAGGTAGTCGACCTCGCGTCGGTTGTCCGGATCCACCAGGCTGGTATCCCAGCCTTCGTTGCCCTGGTACAGATCGGGCACCCCGGGGCAGCACAGCTGCAACGCCAGCTGGACCAGCCCCAGCCGCGCGGCGTGCGGTGCGATGGCGTGCACGAACGCGTCAAGTGCCGAGCGCAACGGCGCCGCCTGGGGGCTGCTGCCCAGCCATGCCAGCCAGTCCGATGCGCCCTGCTCGAGCGCGCGGTCCGGATCGCTCCAGCTGCTCACCTGCTTGCCTTCGCGCAGGGCCTTCTGCAACCAGCCGTCGACGCGGCCGATGAAGCCGGCATCCACCCGCTCGGCCTGCAGCGGCCAGCTTGCCAGCAGCGTCTGCCACAGCATCAGGGTCTCTGCGCCCGGCAGCGGACAGGGGCGACCGACCTGCATGGCGAGCTCGTTCCAGTGCGCCAACTGGGCTGACCAGTGCGCCAGGTTGCAACTCACCGTGGCCAGACGACAACGCGCGTCCGGACCGCGCTTGTGGTCGTGCGTGGCCACTGCCAGCAACGCGCGCGGCCACTGCTGCGCGCGTTGCCGTGCCCGCAGCAGGAACTCCTCCAGCGGCAGATGCAGCCTGCCTGGATCACTGCCGACCTCGTTGCGCGACAGCAGCCGCCCGTAGCGATAGAACGCGGTGTCTTCGACCGCCTTGGCATTCAGCGGTGCGGTCAGCTGTTCGAACCGGGTCAGCATGGCGGGAATCCCGTGCAACCAGACACACAGCTGCTCGAGCGCGGCGCGGTCACCTTCCCCCAGCTGGGCGGCGGCGGCGTCGGCGGCACGCGCCAGCCACGTCTGGTCGGCTGCCGAGCGCAGCCCATGCGTGCGGTAGACCGGAAAATGCTGCAACAGCGCCCGCAGGGCCCGTTCCAGCATGCCGCCGGTGATGTCGGCCGCTGCGGGATTGGCCAGCCGCTGGGCATCAAGCCGCCGCAGCAGCCGGTCGAAGTCGCAGCGCAGCGAACCCTGCAGCATCTGCAGGCGCGCCTGCTGCTGATGCTGGTCGAAGCTGCGGGCGTCGCCGCTGGCTGAGTGCCAGAGCGCGTGCAGGGCAGGTCCGGCTTCGCTGTCGTGCAGCAGCGCCCCGACCTGGTCCATGAAGTCGTAGCCGGTGGTTCCGTCGCAGGCCCAGTCGGCGGGTAGCGCCTCGTCATCGGCCAGGATCTTCTCCACGTGCAGGGTGATCGCCTCGGCGGGGCGACCTGAGGCGGTGGCAGCCTGATCCAGGCCGCTGCGCAGCCGACCCAGATACCCCTGCGGATCAGCCAACCCATCCACATGGTCCACACGCAGGCCATCGACATGGCCCTCGGCGACAAGACGCAGCGGCAATGCGTGGACGGCGTCGAAGACCTCCGGCAGCTCCATCCGCAGCGCGACCAGGCCGTCGATGTCGAAGAAACGCCGATAGTTGGTATGGTCGGCGCCGGTACGCCACCAGCCCAGGCGATACGCCTGCCGCTGCAGCACATCCTGCATGCGTTGCGGGCTGCGCAGGCAACGCGCGATCCACGCAGGCCAGCTGTCGGCCTGCGCCGGATAGCTCAGCGGCGACAGCGGCAGTTCCAGATCGTGGTGGCGCAGGCAGGGCCCTTCTGCACCGAGGTCCAGATGCAGCGCGCCGTCCGCCAGGGCGGCAGCCAACGGCCTGTCCAGCACGGCCAGCCACAGCCTGCCGTCGCATTCCGGGGCGTCCCAATCGATGTCGAACCAACCTGCGTGTGCGCTGCGCCGGCCATTGCGCAGCACATCGTTCCACCACGGATTGGCAGGATGCACCGCCATGTGGTTGGGCACGATGTCCAGCAGGATACCCATCCCATGCTGGCGGGCGGCATCGGACAGTCGGAGGAAGCCTTGCTCACCGCCCAGCTCCAGGCTGATGCGGGTGGGGTCGACGTTGTCATAGCCGTGCGTCGAACCCGGCACGGCGCTGGCAATCGGGGACAGGTAAAGGTGGCTGATGCCGAGCCGGGCGAAGTAGTCGACCTGGGCAGCCGCCGCATCGAAATCGAAGCCGGCGTGCAGTTGCAGGCGAACGGTGGCGCGCAGCGTCGTCATGCAGCGGCTCCCTGCCTGCGCTGCGCAGCGAAGGCCGCCAGCCGTCCTTCGATCGCCGCGGCATCACCGTGCGGCGCCATCCGACGGCACCAGTTGGGATGTGCTTGCACGGTGCCCGGCAGGTTCGGCTGTTCGATGCTTGCCGTGGCATCTTCCAGCGGCAGCAGGGCCAGTACGGACGGTGCGCGCGCGGTGAGTGCCAGCGCATCGCGCTGCAGGTCTCCGCTGTCCACGCCTTCGGCCTGCACAAGTGCAGCCAGCTGCTGGACCTCGGCCTGGCGTTGTAGCGCTTGCGCCTGGTCGGCGTCGTCGTCGTTCCAGCCCAGCTGTCTGCGCCACTGCAGGTCGCGGCCCTGCAGCCAGCCTGCCACCGGCGGCAGATCATGGGTGGAGGACATCGCCACGGCCGATTTCCGCCACTGCGCGGTGGGCAGGAAGCCCTGCTCATCGCGGTTGAAGGCGAGCACTTCCATGCCCAGCACGCCGCGCGCGGCGAGCGCATCACGGATGCCCGGTGGTACCACACCCAGGTCTTCGCCGATCACCACGCAGTGGTTGCGCCAGGACTCAAGCACCAGCAGGTTGAGCAGGTCATCGAAGGGGTAGCGCAGATAGATGCCCTGCCCGGCACCCGCGCCGCGCGGCAGCACCCACAACCGCAGCAGGCCCAGGATGTGGTCGATGCGGACGCCCCCGCGTTGGGCCATTACCGCACGCAGCAGGGTGATGAATGGCGCGTAGCCCTGGGCGCGCAGCGCGCCCGGTGCATAGCCTGTGATCCCCCAGGCCTGGCCATGCGGATTGAAGGCATCCGGTGGCGCGCCGAGTTCCAGGCCTTGCAGCACGGCATCTGCGTTGTCCTGCGCCTCGACACCGGCCGGATCGAATCCCACCGCAAGGTCGGCGATCAGGCCGATCGCCATGCCGTCCTGGCGCGCGTCGTGCTGCAACTGCCGCCAGCTGGCCTGCGCCAGCCACTGGCCAAACGCCTGCAGAGACGCCGGGCTGCGCGACAACGCCGCGGTCTGGGCAGCCCATGAGGCCAACGGCGCACCCCCAGCTGCCAGTTCGGATTCGATCTGGCGCCACCGTTCGGGACGATGGGTCTGCAGCCAGGCCGGCAACCTGCCGATCCACTGCCACTTGGCAGCGGCCGCGTCAGCCCAGCGGATTTGCCCATCGGCTTCGTGCGCGGCCAGCCGCGCATCCAGTTCCGCATCCGCTGCGCGTACCGCCGCGGCGGCTTCGGGAAGCTGTTGGAGAGGGGCGCCGTGCAGCGGTTCAAGCCAGCGCCGGTCGCTTGGCGAATACGGGCTGAAGCCGCTGCCGATCGGCATGCTGGCGTGGATCGGCGAAAGCGCGATCGCCGTGGCGCCGTGCGCGCGCAGTCGCGGAATCCATCCCGCGATGCCACCGCTGTCACCGATCCCGCCGTCCCCGGTTCCGGGCACGCTGTAGACCTGTGCGGCGACACCCCAGTGACGGCAACCGGTGCCTGGTACGGGAAACCAGCTGCGCTGCGGTGCTACTGCCACAGCCTGCAGGCGCGTGCCCTGCGCCCAGTGCCAATAGCCAGGCGTCGGGGGCGCCTGCCACTGCCCTGCCCCTGTCTGCCGCGCCGGTTGCGCTGTGCCGTCTTCTGCAATCCAGTGGGCGTCGCCGCTGCCCGCCCCGGGCACCGACAGGGTCTGTCCGACCACGCAGGTCAGCAGGGGCGGGGCGGCGCCTGCGGCACGGGCACTGTCTGCCAGCGACCTCAGCACCGCGTCGACCACGTCCGGTGCGACCTCCCGCTCGACGCCCGCCACGTCGGTCCAACGGACCTGCAGGCCGGCCTCTGCCGCGCGTAGCAGCAGCGCGTCCTCGCTGCTCATCGCGGTACCCAATGCACGCACACGCTGCCTGCGGCGATCTGCCCGGGCGCTGCGTCCTGTTGTTGCCACACCAGCGTCCCGTCGGGAAGTTCGTGCCCCAGCGCCGCGTCGCCGACGTTCAGCGCGATCCACCATTGGCCATCGGGGAGCTGCCAGCCCGCCTGTACGGCAGCGGGTCCCAGCACGCGGGCGCCCAGCGGGCGCGCATGCGCAAGCCCGGGCTGCAGATAGCGGCGGCGCAATGACAGCAGCGTGGTGAACACGGCAAGATGAGCAGCGGCCTGGGCATCGTCGGCCGCCGGCAGGGCAACACGGGACGCCTCGAAGGTGGAGCGTGCATTGGGATCGGGAATCCGCTGCCGCTGGGCCGCGTCGGCGAATGCCGCGAACCCGGCGAACTCGCGCCGCCGGCCTTCGCGCACCGCTTCGTCCAGCGGCGGCAGGTAATCGGTGAAGAACAGGAACGGTTGCCTGGCCTGCCACGGTTCACCCATGAACAGCAGCGGCACCATCGGTACCAGCAGGACCAGCGCCAGCGCGGCACGTGCGTGATGGTCAGGCACCAGCGAAACCAGTCGCTCGCCCAGCGCCCGGTTACCTATCTGGTCATGATTCTGGGCGAAAATCACGAAATGCTGGGGGGCCACGTCAGCGCTCGGCTCGCCGCGCAGCTCGCCCTTGTGGTTGCGCTCGCCCTGCCAGGCGAAGCCTTCCGAAAGCGCCCGCGCAAGCAACTGCGGGGCGCGCCCGGCATAGTCCGCGTAGTAGCCTTCCGACTCACCGGTGAGCATCACATGCAGTGCGTTGTGCAGGTCGTCATTCCACTGCCCCTGGTACCCCTGGCGCAGCCAGGAGGCCTGGTTGCGTTCGTTTTCAAGTACCAGATGCACGTGCGGCCGGTCGGCGCAGCCGGCGCGGATGGCCTGCAGCAGCTCACCGAGGAACGCGTTCGGGGTGATCGCCTGCACCGCATCCAGCCGCAGGCCGTCAAAGCGATATTCCTGCAGCCACATCAGCGCGTTGTCGACGAAGAAGCGCTTGACCTGGGGCTGGTTGAAGTCGATGGCCTCACCCCAGGGCGTCGGCGCCTGGTCGTTGAAGAACGCCGAAGCATAGCTGGCCAACAGGTTTCCCTGCGGACCGAAATGGTTGTAGACCACGTCCAGCAGCACCGCCATGCCCTGCGCATGGGCGGCGTCGACCAACCCCTTCAGCTCATCCGGATGCCCATACGCTTCGGCCGGTGCATAGGGGAACACACCGTCATAGCCCCAGTTGCGTCGGCCGGGGAACTGCGCCACCGGCATCAGCTCCAACGCGGTGATGCCCATCGACGCCAGCGCAGGCAGCTGTGCCTTCAGGCCAGCAATGCCCCCGCTGCACCCCAGGTGCACCTCGTAGATGACCAGTTCCTGCCACGGCCGGCCTTCCCAGCGCGCCTGCCACGCATGGCCATCATCGGGCAGCAGCGCGCTGGCGCCTTCCACGCCGTGTGGCTGCCAGCGCGAGGCAGGATCAGGCACCTGCGCCTGGCCGTCGATCAGGAACCGGTAGGGTGTCCCGCTGCTGCCGGTGGCCTCCGCGCGGAAGCAACCGTCCTCGCCCGGCGACATCGCGCGTACTTCGCCATCCAGCACCAGCGCCACCTCACGTGCGTCGGGCGCCCACAGGCAGAAGCGGTAACGGCCGTCGCCAAGGGGCCATGCACCCAGTCGCTCCCTTACCGCTGCCGTCATGCATCCACCTGCAGGTAGAGCGTGGCCAGCGGCGGCAGGGTCAGCTGCAGCGAATGCGGCTGACCGTGCATCGCCTGCGGCTCGGTTGCCAGCGCGCCGCCGTTGCCGACGTTGCTGCCGGCGTAGAACATGCTGTCGCTGTTGAGGATCTCCCGCCATCGCCCCGCGCGCGGAACGCCGACGCGGTAGCCATGGCGGGGTAGCGGAGTCAGGTTGCTGACCACCAGCAAGGGCGGTGTCAGGCCTTGGGGATCGTGGCGCACGAAGGCGAACACGCTGTTGGCATGGTCATCGCCGATGCTCCATTCAAAGGTGCGCTCATCCTGCTCGTCACGGTGCAGCGCCGGATGCCCGCGCAGCAGCTGGTTCAGGTCACCCACCAACCGCGCAAGGCCCTGGTTGAGCGGGCGTGCGGCCTGCTCCCAGTCGAGCGCTTCGCCGTGGTTCCACTCGTGGCTCTGTCCGAACTCGCCGCCCATGAACAGCAGTTTGCTGCCCGGGTGCGCCCACATCAGCGCGTAATAGGCGCGCAGGTTGGCGAAGCGCTGCCAGTCATCGCCCGGCATCCGCGCCAGCAGGGCCCCTTTACCGTGCACCACCTCATCGTGGGACAGCGGCAGCACGTAGCGTTCAGAGAACGCATACACCAGGCCGAAGGTCATCTCGCTGTGGTGATGCTGGCGGTGCACGGGATCATGCTGCATGTAACGCAGCGAATCGTGCATCCAGCCCATGTTCCATTTATGGGTGAACCCCAGACCACCCTGCTCCACCGGGGCGGTGACGCCGGGCCAGGCGGTGGACTCTTCGGCGATCACCATCACCTGCGGGAAACGCTCGCGCAGCGTGGCGTTCATCTGTTTCAGGAAGGCCACCGCCTGCAGGTTCTCACGCCCGCCGTGCTCGTTGGGCACCCACTCCCCGTCATTGCGGCTGTAATCGCGATACAGCATTGAAGCCACCGCGTCCACGCGCAGGCCGTCGATGTGGAAACGCTCGACCCATTCCAGCGCGCTGCCGATCAGGTAGGCCGCTACTTCGTTGCGACCGTAGTTGTAGATCAGGGTGTGCCAGTCCTGGTGGAAGCCTTCCCGCGGGTCGGCGTGCTCATACAGCGCGGTGCCGTCGAAGCGCTCCAGGCCGTGCGCGTCGTTGGGGAAATGCGCGCTCACCCAATCGACGATGACGCCGATTCCTGCCAGGTGGCAGCGTTCCACGAAGCGCGCGAAATCATCCGGCGTGCCGTGGCGCGCGGTCGGCGCGTAGATACCCAGCGGCTGGTAGCCCCACGAACCGCCGAAGGGATGTTCGCTCACGGGCAACAGTTCGATGTGGGTGAAGCCAAGTGCCTGGACGTGCGGAATCAGCCGGTCGCCCAGCGCGTTCCAGTCCAGCTCGTGACCTTCTCCGTCGCGCTGCCAGGAACCGGCGTGCACCTCATAGATCGACAACGGCGCGTCCGAACAAGCGCTGCGTTGCTGCATCCACTGGCTGTCCTGCCACTCGCGCTGTGCCGCGGGGGCAACCCGCGAGGCGGTGGCCGGAGGCAGCTCGGCCCAGCGCGCCATGGGGTCGGCCTTGTCGGCGAGCACCACGCCATCTGCCCCGGTAATGCGGAACTTGTAGCGCGCACCGGCGGCGATGGCGGGCAGGAACAGTTCCCAGACGCCCGCATCGTGACGCAGGCGCATGGGATGTCGACGGCCATCCCAGCTGTTGAACTCCCCCACCACGGCGACCCGCCGCGCGTTAGGCGCCCAGACCGCGAACCGCACCCCGTCGACGCCGTCGACCTGCATCGGAACCGCTCCCAGCGCGCGCATGGCTTCGCCATCCCCCGCGCGCACGCCATCCAGTACGTCATCGGGCAGCACGGGCCAGAAGCCGTAAGGATCGTCCAGCCGCTGCTCGCCGTCGGGCCAGGTGATGCGCAGGCTGGCCCGGCCAGGGCCGGCGACGGCAAGCTGGAACAGGCCATCGCACGTTGCGGCCGCCGCCATGGCCCGCTCTGTGGGCTCGCCGGGCAACCGGGCATGGACGGCCAGCGCACCGGGCAGCAGCGTCCTCAGCAGGTATCCGCCGTTGCCGTCGCCGTGCACGCCCAGCCAGGCGAAGGGATCGGCCGGTTCACCCCGCGACAGCGCCTGCAGCGCGGCCGGAAGCGTTTCTGTCACCGTCGCTTGGACAGGTTCCTGTGCGATGGCGGACTCCTGCACGCGCTCACCCTCCATCATGCAGCCACCCGTGCCTGCCGATACAGGTCAAGGTACTGCCGCCCGGCGATATCCCAGCCACTGGGCCGCAGCATCGCCGCACGCTGCATCGAACGCAGCAGGCTGGGCATGCGGAAGGTGCGCAATGCGCGCTCAACGCAGCGGCGCATGACGTTGGCGGTTGGCTCGTGGAACAGGAACCCGGTCACCCCGTCGTCCACGGTGTCCACCAGTCCACCGGTGGCGTGGGCGATGGGCAGGCAGCCAAAACGCTGCGCATACATCTGGCTGAGCCCACATGGCTCGAAGCGCGAGGGCATCAGCAGGAAATCCGCACCGGCGAACATCTGGCGCGCCAGCTGTTCGTCAAAACCGATCCAGGCGCCGACCTGCCCCGGGAAGCGCCGCGCAAGAGCGCGCACCTGCTCTTCAACCTGCGGCTCGCCGCCGCCGATGACCACCAGCTGGCCACCGGCGGCGATGATCTGCGGCGCGACGTCGCAGGTGATGTCCAGCCCCTTCTGGTGCACCAGCCGGCTGACCACCGCGAACAACGGACCGTCACTGTCGCGCAGGCCGAACGCCTGCCGCACGCTCGCCGCATTGGCGGCGCGACCGGCACACTGCTGCACGCTGAAGTGCGCGCTCAGGTGCGCATCCGAACGCGGATCCCAGCTTGCATCGATGCCGTTGACGATGCCGCTCAGGTGCCCGCGCGCGGCGCGCCGCGCCAAAAGCGCATCCAGCCCGCAGCCATCGGCCGGCGCGGTGATCTGCTCGGCGTAGTGCAGGCTCACCGTGTTCAAGCGCGTGGCATTGACGATGCCGGCCTGCAGGAAGGACATGTGTCCGAAGAAATGCATTTCCTCCAGGTGTTCGGCCGGGATGCCCAGCGCCTCTGCAAGCGCGTACGGGAACAGACCCTGGTAAGCCAGGTTGTGGATGGTCAACAACGTGGCCACCTCCGTGCCGTCCCAGCGCACGTAGGCAGCGGCCAGCGCGGTGGGCCAGTCGTTCAGGTGCAGCAGCCCCGGGGCCCAGTCCATGCCGGTGCGGCCAGCGGCGATTTCCGCCGCTGCATGTGAAAGCGTCGCGAAACGGATCGCGTTGTCTTTCCATTCCTTGCCTGCGGCGTCAACGTAGGGAGACCCTTCGCGGTCGAACAATGGGCCGTTCAACAGGACATAGATCGGCAGCCCGTCGGTCTGCAGTGCACGCCCGATGCGGCAGGCAGGCAGGTGACCCCGCGGCGCCACGCTGCCGACCACTTCGATCGAACGCAGGCGTGAAAGGACTTCCGGATAGCCGGGAATCAGCACCCTGACATCACAGGCGCTGCGCAATGCGCGCGGCAACGAGGCGGCGACATCCCCCAGGCCGCCGGCCTTGATGAAGTCCGCCATCTCCGACACCACGAAAAGCACCGGCTCGCCGCGGTCTACCGAGGCCAGGGTGGGAACGAACCGGCCGCGCGCATCGCGCCGGCGCAGGCGCTGGCTCGCCTTGCGCGCGACAGGTGACGGCGACGGACGACTGAATGGGGCAATGGTGTTCATCAGGTAGCTCGAAGGGCGTGCAGAATGGCGTGCCCAGCCGCCAGGAGGCAGCGGGGCATAAAGGGAAAGTCGGCGCGGGCGTGGGGGACGCTGGCGAAGCTCTTGCAGTGAATCTAAACCTGCGATCAATCAAACCTTCGTGAAATCGCTGCGTTGTCTTTGTGACATCGCGTGATGTGTGACGAACATCGCCGCATGAGCTGAGCGTATGCACCGCTTCAGCGGCCAGTACCGCCACGTGCCGCGTGCCGACAGCGCCGCAGTGCGCAGCAATGCAGCCGCGCATGGATTGGCTGAAGATTTCAGATTCGCGCGTCGTGGGCACCGCGCCGCAGTCCATGTGCGCGCCGATTTCCGCGAACCGCGCGACCCCGCGCGCTACGAGGCTGGCGGCTCAGCGTGACGGCATTGAACGCGTTCGTCGGGTACTGCCGCACGGCCGTCAAGCAGATGCAGTACCTGCTCGCCGAACACGGCCACATCCTCTGGATCATGGCTTATCAGCAACAGCGGCATGCCGGCCTGGTCGAGCACGGCCTGCAGCTCGATACGCAGGTGCGCACGCAGATCGTGGTCCAATGCAGCGAAGGGTTCATCCAGCAACAGCGCACGCGGACGCGTCACCAACGCCCTGGCAAGTGCGACGCGCTGCCGCTGTCCGCCTGAAACCTGCGAGGGCAGCAGCTCACCCAAGCGGTCGATGCGCAGCACGCGCAGCCAGTGCTCGACCTCGGCGTGGCGACTGCCACGCCGTGCGTTCCACCATCCGCGCTGCACGCCGAAGGCCACGTTCTGCCGCACGGTGAGATGCGGGAACAGCGCGTAATCCTGGAACACGTAACCCAGCCGGCGAGCGCGTGCGGGCACGCAGATCCCGGCATCAGAATCGAACAGCACCTGGCCGTCGAGCACGATGCGACCGGCATCGGGGGTGAGCAACCCGGCGATTGCTTTCAGGGTAAGGCTCTTGCCTGCCCCGGAGGGACCGAACAGCACCACGCGACGCTGCGTGCACTGCAGGTGCACCTGCAGCCGGAAATGTTCACCCGAGGCATGCAGGTGGCGCTGGATATCCGCGTCAAGCCACATCGCGTACCTCCCTGCGCCGTCCGCCGACGAGCCGGGCCGCGACCAGCAGCACCACGATGCACACCGCCGAGGTCAGCAGCACCAGCGCATTGGCGCGTCCATCCTGGCCCGCCTGCACCGCTTCGTAGATGGCGATGGACAAGGTCTGGGTGCGCCCGGGAATGCTGCCCGCCACCATCAGCGTTGCACCGAATTCCCCCATCGCGCGGGCGAACGCCAGCAACAGGCCGGCCAGGATGCCGCGCCAGGCCAGCGGCAGCGTGATGCGGAAGAAAACCGCCGCTTCGCTGGCGCCCAGCGTGCGCCCCGCCTGCTCCAGTTGCCCGTCCACGCCTTCGAAGGCCGCACGGGCCGGCTTGAACACCAGCGGCAAGGAAGCCACCGCCGCCGCGATCACGGCCGCCTGCCAGGTGAATACCAGGTTGATGCCGAAGCTGGACTGCAGCCAGCCCCCGAGCGGACCATTGCGACCGATCAGCACCAGCAGGTAGTAGCCGAGCACGGTCGGCGGCAGCACCATCGGCAGGGTCAGCAGTGTGTCCAGCAGTTCGCGCCCGGGGAAGCGGCGACGCGCCAGCAACCAGCCCAGCGCCACACCCAGCACGAGGTTGATCGCGGTGGCCCATCCGGCCACTTTCAGGGACAACCCGAGTGCGCTCCAGTCCAGGTCCATCGATCAGGGCGCGCTGAAGCCATGCCGGCGCAGGATCGCCTGGCCTGCTGCCGACTGCACGAAGGCGACGAAGCGCTGCGCTTCGCTCGCCCTGCCGCTGTGCGAGGCCACCGCCAGCGGATAGGTGATGCCGGCGCTGACCGGTACCTGGAACGCACGTTTGACACGGCCGGGCATCGCCTGCGCGTCGGTGGCATAGACGAAACCCGCGTCCACCTCGCCGCGCGCCACGTAATCCAAGGACTGGCGCACGTTCTGGGTGGTGATCGTCTTGCGCTGCACGGCCGTCCACAGTGCGGCGGACTGCAGCGCAGCGTGTGCATAACGGCCCACCGGCACGCTGTCCGGGTTGCCGATGGCTACCCGCGTCACTTCGGGTTGCGCAAGGGACTGCAACGAGGTCAGGGGCCGGCGGCTGTCCGGCGGCACGATCACCCACAGCGCGTTGCGCGCGAATACCCGGCGGGTGGCCGGGTCCACGTGGCCCCCCTTCACCGCCTGGTCCATGGTCGCTTCATCGGCCGAGGCCAGCACGTCCACCGGGGCACCGCGTGCGATCTGCTGCAGCAGCACGCCGGAGGCGGCGAAGTTCAGGTCGATCCGGGTGCCGGGATGGGCCTTCTGGTAGGCGGTTGCGATGTCGCGGAAGCTCTCGGTCAGGCTCGAGGCGGCTGATACGGTCAGTTCCGCCGCACCTGCCACCGGCGCAGCGGCGAGCAGCAGGAAGGCGGCGATCCAGGATTTCATCTGGCAGGCCTCTTTCATGCTGCGGGGGGCGACGAGGCGGGGCCGACATCATCGGCAGCGTGGCACAGCGAACAGCCTTCGCTCCAGACACTGTCGCCGTCCTGGTAGTGCTCCTGTTTCCAGATCGGACTGCGGTGCTTGACCGCTTCGATCAGCGCGCGGCAGGCCTTGAAGGCCTCGTCGCGGTGCGGTGTTCCGGCGGCCACCACCACGGCCGTATCGCCCACCGCCAGGCGGCCCTTGGCATGCGCCACGTAGAGTTTCACCCGCGGCCCGAACTGCCCGCGCACCTCGCCGACCAGCCTTTCGAACTCGGCCATCACCAATGGATCGAACAGGTCATAGGTGATGCCCAGCACGGCGCGTCCCTGATTGAGGTCGCGCACCTTGCCGATGAACACATCGATGCCGCCGAAGCCGGGATCAGACACGAAGGCGATCGCCTCTGCCGCATCGATGGCCGCGCTGGCGCGGTCGACGATCAGCCACTGGTCCTGCTCTGCCATGCTCATCCTCCACTCACCGGCGGCAGGATCGCCACGCGCCCGTCCTCAGGCAGCGCGTCATCATCGCGCAGCACACGCTGCTGGTCGGAGAACGCCGAGTACTCCAGCAATCCAGCGCGGAACGCGGGCCAGCGCACCGGCAGCAGCGCTTCCAACGCCGCGCGCAGATCCGCCACCCGGCCGCCGGCCACATCCACCGCGATCTCGCGCGTGGGATCCAGTTCGGAAAACGCCCCGAACAACTGCACCGTCACCTGCCTCATGCCTGCTCCTGTCGATTCACCTGCAGGGGCGTTGCATGACCCCACCCCATCACCTGCACCCGGCTACCCGCCGGGGCCTGGTCACCTGCTTCATCCAGTACCGCCCACGCATTGGCCTGCAATGAAGACTTCAGGCGGAACGATTCCTGCCCGGCCAACACGCGCACGCCCAGCTGCCCACTGGCATCGATCTCAACCCGCGCACGCGCATGGAAGCGCAGGCCTTCCGGTTTGTCCGCAGCGACCAGCAAGGGCAGGCGCAGCGCGACCTCCGCCGGCAGGCCGAGCATGCCGCGCAGCAGCGGCTCCACGAAGAAACGCTGGCCGACCGCGGTCGACACCGGATTGCCCGGCAGGCCGAAATAGAGCGCGCCGCAGGGCAGTCGCGCGAACAGCACCGGCTTGCCCGGGCGGATCGCCACCTTGTGGAACAGGATGTGCGCTCCGCGCGCCTGCAACGCGGCGGGAATGAAGTCGTAGCGGCCGGCAGACACCGCGCCGGTACTCACCAGCACCTGTGCGCCGGCCGCGAGCGCCTGGTCCAGCGCTGCATCAAAGGCGGCCACCTCGTCACCCACCAGCGCATCGGCAACCACCTGCGCACCGGCCAACTGCAGCCGGGCGACCAGCGCCGGACGGCTGCTGTCACGGATCTGTCCGGACTGCAGCGCCTGGCCGGCCTGGCTGACCAGTTCTTTGCCGGTCGCGATGACCGCAGCGCGGGGACGCGCCCTGACCCTCACCTGCCCTGCGCCGATGGCATGCAGCAGGCTCAGTGCGTTGAGATCCAGGCGCTCACCTTCTGCCAGCACCTGTTCACCGGACTGCACGTCCTGGCCGCGCAGGCGCACGAACTGGAACGGCGCTACGTCGGCGCGCAGGCGTACCCGCAGGGGGCGTCCGCCTTCGCTGCGCAGGACCTCCACCTGCTCCACCGGCACCACGCTGTCCAGGCCATCCGGAAGACGGGCACCGGTCATGATCTCCCATGCCCCGTTGCCCGCGACGCTTGCCGCATCCCCTGCGGCCTGCCAACCGAACACATCGAATTCGCTACCCGCCGTGGCCGTGGATCCGTCCAGGCGCAGCGCGAAGCCGTCCATCGCGGAATTGTCGAACGGAGGAACGCACTGCGGGCTGTAGATGGGCGCGGACAGTGTGCGACCGCACGCCTGGTCCAGCGCGACCGGCTCGTCCGGCAGCAACGGTGCCGCCTCCAGCACGATGCGCAGCGCCTCGGCATAGGTGATCACGCGTGCCCCCTGCCCGTCATCATCGCCAGGGCATGGCCCAGCAGTGGTGCCAGCATCTCCAGGCATTGCGCGGCGGCGCGTGGGCTGCCCGGCAGGGCAAACACCAGCATGCCGTCCAGCTGTACCACCTCGGCGCGACTGAGCCAGGCCATCGGCGTGTGCTGGGCACTGAGCGCGCGCAGCATCTGCGCCAGCCCATCCACGCGCCGGCCGCCCAGCGACTGCAGCGCTTCGGGGGTCAGGTCACGCGGCCCCAGGCCGGTACCGCCGGTGCACAGGCACAACTGCACGCCCTCGGCCGCCAGCGCGCGCAGGCGCGAGGCAAGCGGCTCGATCCCATCAGCCAGTACCTCCGCGGACGCGACCTCCGCGCCCAGCGCCTGCAGGCCCTGCACCAGCACTGGCCCGGACCGATCCTCGTAGCGGCCATCGCTGGCACGATCACTCAGGGTCAACACCGCACTACGCGCGCCCTGCAGCTGCAACGGCGCACGCGGGGCGAAGCGTTCGGTTTCCTGCGCATCCAAGCCCTGCGGATGGATCCATACCCCGCGCTTGCCCCCCTCCTTGAACAGCAGCCGCACGCCACTGATCTCCAGCGCCGGTTCGACCGGTTTGGTCAGGTCGTACAGCGTCAGCAGCGCGGCATTGACTCCCGCCAACGCTTCCATCTCCACACCGGTACGGGCCTCGCTGGCGCACTCGCACCACACCCGGATGGCGTGTCGTCCGGGCACCGGCGCACAGTGCACGCGCACCAGTTCCAGCGGCAGCGGGTGGCACAGCGGCATCAGCGCAGAGGCCATCTTGGCGCCCTGCAGCCCGGCGATTTCGGCCATTACCAGCGCATCGCCCTTGGGCAGGCGGCGCTCGACGATCATCGGGTAGGCCAGCGAGCCGGCGAGCAGCTCGCCCACCGCCACCGCGCGGCGTCGGGTTATCCGTTTGTCACGCACATCGGCCATGTGGAAGGCCGCGCTCATCTCACCACTCATGCTGTGTTTCATCCTCCAATGGAGGCCAGGTGCGGGATCAGCCCGGTCTGGCCCTGGTGCAAGCCGTGGCCGGCCGCCTTCAACCCGAGCTGGGTCGTGATGCGGGCCAGCAGGGCGTCGAAGTCGTCGTCGGACTGCAGCAGCGGGCGCAGCGGCACGCCGAACTCACCGAACAGGCACAGCCGCAGGTCACCGCGCGCGGTCACCCGCAGGCGATTGCAGCTGCTGCAGAAATCACGGGCGTACGGCGCGATGATGCCGACCGTCCCCCGGTGGCCGGGATGGCCGAACTCGCGCGCCGGCCCGGCATCGGGATACCGCGGACGCTCGCTCCAGCCGGCCTCCAGCAACTGGGTGATGACCTCGTCCGCGCGCCGGTGGTGCTGCAGGAAGTAGGCCTCGTTGTCGCCGGTGCGCATCAGTTCGATGAAGCGCACGCTGACCGGTCGCTCGCGAAGGAATTCCATCCACTGCGGCAGTTCGTCATCGTTGACGCCGCGCAGCAGCACCGCATTGAGTTTCACCGATTGAATATTCAGTGCCTGCGCCATCTGCAGGCCCTGCAGAATTTCCGGTTGCCGGTCGTGGCCGGTCAGAGCATGGAAACGATCGCGCTGCAGGCTGTCCATGCTGACGTTGAGCCCGGTCAGTCCGGCACGATGCCAGCCGGGCAACCGACGTGGCAGCAGCGTGCCATTGGTGGTGACGGCCACCTTGCGGATGCCCGGCACGGCGGCAACCACTTCGATGATCTGCTCCAGGTCCTTGCGCAGGCTGGGCTCGCCACCGGTCAGGCGGATCTTGTGCATGCCCAGTGCCGCAAAGCCACGCACCAACCGCTGGATTTCCGCCACGCCGAGAAAGCGAGGACCAGCCTCGCCCTGGTAGCCATCAGGCAGGCAGTAACTGCAGCGGAAGTTGCAGGCTTCGGTGAGCGACAGGCGCAGATAAGGGAAACGACGGCCGAAGCTGTCGCCGAGCGCAGGCGCGCCCCCATCGACCATCGCGCCGTCACGTACTACCGCCATGCGTTGACCATCCTTCCGGTTCCCTTCGCCATCATGGCCGTCAGCGTACCGGCCGCGCCGTCGTGATGGGATGACTTTCGCGCGTGTCACGTTGCGGCGCCGCCGCGTTGCGGGGCGCCGTTGATCGCGGCACGGCCAGCGGGCACGCCGCAGGTCAGTGAATACGTATGCACGACGATGCACGATCTTGCACGAACGCGCGCGGGCTCGATAGCATGGCGATCCGCCCGAACCGCGTGCCCGCCCATGCCCTCCCCCTTGCGTACGGCATCGCTCCATTGAACAGTGCCGACACCCTGCCCGGCGAGCGCCAGCGGGCCATCCTGCAGTTGCTGCGTGAACAGGGCCGCGTGCTTGCTTCGCCGTTGGCGCTGCAGTTCGGCGTGTCGGAGGACTCCATCCGCCGCGACCTGCGCGAGCTGGCCCAACGCGGTCTTTGCCGGCGCGTGCACGGCGGCGCGTTGCCACTCACCCCGACCTTCCCGCCGCTGGCCGAGCGCCAGCAGCAGGACCTGCCGCGCAAGCAGGCGCTCGCCCTGCGGGCAGCAGGCCTGGTCCGCCACGGTGAGGTCATCGCACTGGATGCCGGATCGACCAACAGCGCCATCGCCGCGATGCTGCCCCGTGACCTTCAGTTGCGGGTGGTCACCAACGCACCGGACATCGCCCTGCTGTTGATGGCGCGCGAGGGCATCGAGGTCAGCCTGATCGGCGGCCGCCTGGAACGGCGTTCCGGCGCGGTGCTCGGCAGCCAGGCGATGGAATGCCTCGCCGAGCTGCACGTGGATGTCTGCTTCGCCGGCACCTGCGCGATCGACCGCGAGGGCACGGCCTGGGCGGTGGACGGCGAGGAAGCCGCTTTCAAGCGTGCACTGGTGCGCTGCGCCGACCGCATCGTGGTGGTCGTCAGCAATGAAAAACTCGGCGCGATCGCCAGCCATCGGATCGCCTCGCGCGAGCAGGTCGACGTGCTGGTTGTCGAGGCCGATGCGCCCACCGCGCTGGTCGATGCGCTGCGCCTGCAGGGGCTGGACGTGATCGTCAGCGGTGCCCCCTCTTCCTGATTCCCTCACCGAGCCTACCGATGTCTGCAGCTATCCCGTCCGTCGCCCTGCGGCAGCAGCATGCCACGCGCGCCGTGTTCTTCCTGCCCGGCTTCGCCATCGCGGCCTGGGCCCCGCTGGTTCCCTTCGCCAAGGCACGCACCGGCCTGGACGAAGGCGGCCTCGGCCTGACCCTGCTCTGCCTCGGTGCCGGCTCGCTGCTGGCGATGCCGGTGGCCGGCGCATTGGCCGCGCGCCACGGCTGCCGCGCGTTGATGCTGGTGACCCTGCTGATGGCCGGCCTGACCCTGCCGCTGCTGTCCCTCGCCCCATCGGCGATCAGCCTGGCGCTGGCCCTGTTCGTGTTCGGGGCAGGCATCGGCGCCTGCGACTGCGTCATGAACCTGCAGGCGGTGCTGGTCGAGCGCGATGCCCGGCGCCCGATGATGTCCGGATTCCATGCTTTCTACAGCATCGGCGGGGCGGTCGGCGCGGCGGCGATGACCGGCCTGCTCGCACTCGGCGTGGCGCCGTGGGTCGGCGCCTGCCTGCTGGTGGCGGCGATGGGGCTGATAGTGGCCTTGGCCGCGCCGTACTGGCGCAGCGAGCGCGCGCCCGGCGATGCCCCCATGTTCGCCATCCCGCGCGGCATCGTATTGCTGATCGGTGTGTTGTGCTTCGTTGCCTTCCTCGGCGAAGGGGTGATGCTGGACTGGAGCGCGGTGTTCCTCAACCAGGTGCAGGGTGTGCCAGCGGGCCGTGCGGGCCTGGGCTTCCTGGTCTTTTCGGTCGCGATGACCGTCACGCGTCTGTTCGGTGATCGCGCTGTGGCGTGGCTGGGCCAGCAGCGTGCGGTGCTGATCGGCGGTGCGGTGGCAGCCGCTGGCCTGCTGTTGGCCACCTTCGCCAGCGCGCTGCCGGTGGCACTGGTCGGCTATGCGTTGGTCGGCCTGGGCTGCGCGAACATCGTGCCGGTGCTGTTCACCCTGGCCGGCAACCAGAAGGCCATGCCGGAAAGCCTGGCGATCCCCGCGGTCACCACGCTGGGCTATGCCGGCGTGCTGGCCGGTCCGGCACTGGTCGGGCTGGTGGCCCAGCTGAGCAGCCTGGTGACGGCCTTCGTGCTGGTGGCCATCGCCCTGCTGCTGGTCGGCATCGCGGCGCGCGCGGTGCGCTGAGCGGCTGCGCCTCAGCGCTGGGCCGACAACAATCCGCGGCGGCGGAACCACCATTCCAGCGGCAGGGTAACCAGCGGCGGCACGGCCGCCAGCAGCGCCAGCAGGGTCGCCCACCACGGCCAACGCAGGCGAAGTGCAGCCAGCACGGTCACCGCCACGTAGGCCATGAACACCACCCCATGCAGGCGGCCGAACAGCCAGACCACCGACTCGGTGGTCTGCGGGCCGTATTTCAGCCACATGCCCAGCAGCAGGCCAGCCCAGGTCAGGGCTTCGAAGAAGGCGGTCCACGCGAACACGCGGCCCATCGGACTGATCGGGCGAAGAGAGGTCAAGCAGGACTCCGGTGGCGGGCCAAAGATACGGATGATACGCATCCGCACTGATTCGCGTGCGCTGGTGTTTCTGCTGCACTCACGCTTGCAGGGTCAGGAATCCGGTGATAGCGTCGTAATTACTCCGTAATTACAAAGGTCAGTGGCATGACCCGTGTCTGGAATACCCTTGAGCAACAGCGCCAACAGCGGCTGCAGCGGGCCGCCGAGGCCGGACTGCAGCGCGAGGTGCCGCACGCCCGCGTGACCGACCTGTTCGAAGCCGTCATCGAACCGGGCGACCGGGTCTGCCTGGAAGGCAATAACCAGAAGCAGGCTGACTTCCTCGCCGAGTCGCTGGCCCAGGTCGACCCGACACGGGTGCGCGACCTCCACATGGTGCAGTCGGTGCTGTCGCTGCCTTCGCACTTGGATGTGTTCGAGCGCGGCATCGCCAAGCGGCTGGACTTCTCCTTCTCAGGACCCCAGGGCGCGCGGCTGGCCGGGCTGGTGGCCGAAGGCCGCATCGACATCGGCGCCATCCACACCTACCTGGAGCTGTTCGGCCGCTACTTCATCGACCTCACCCCGAAGATCGCACTGGTGGCCGCGCAGGCCGCCGACCGCCACGGCAACCTCTACACCGGCCCCAATACCGAAGACACCCCGGTGATCGTGGAGGCCACCGCGTTCCGTGGCGGCATCGTCATCGCCCAGGTCAACGAGATCGTCGACACGCTTCCCCGCGTCGACATCCCGGCCGACTGGGTCGACTTCGTGACCCTGGCGCCGCGTCCCAACTACATCGAACCGCTGTTCACCCGTGATCCGGCGCAGATCTCCGAAATCCAGGTGTTGATGGCGATGATGGCGATCAAGGGCATCTACGCCGAATACGGCGTGCAGCGGCTCAACCACGGCATCGGCTTCGATACCGCGGCCATCGAGCTGCTGCTGCCCACCTATGCCGAATCGCTGGGCCTGAAGGGAAAGATCGGCAGCCATTGGGCGCTCAATCCGCACCCGGCGCTGATCCCGGCGATCGAATCGGGCTTCGTCAAATCCGTTCACTCCTTCGGCTCTGAACTGGGCATGGAGAAATACATCCAGGCCCGCCCGGACGTGTTCTTCACCGGCGCCGACGGCAGCATGCGATCCAACCGCGCGTTCTCGCAGACCGCCGGGTTGTATGCCTGCGACATGTTCATCGGCTCCACGCTGCAGATCGACCTGCAGGGCAACAGTTCCACCGCGACCCGCGACCGCATCGCCGGTTTTGGCGGCGCGCCGAACATGGGCTCCGATGCCCGCGGCCGTCGTCACGCCAGTCCGGCCTGGCTGAAGGCCGGCCAGCAGGCCGCCCTGCCCGGCCAGATGCCGCGCGGGCGCAAGCTGGTCGTGCAGATGGTGGAAACCTTCCGCGAACACATGGCGCCGGCCTTCGTCGACCGTCTGGATGCCTGGGAACTGGCCGAGCGGGCCAACATGCCACTGCCACCGGTGATGATCTATGGCGACGATGTCACCCACATCCTCACCGAAGAAGGCATCGCCAACCTGCTGCTGTGCCGTACGCCGGAAGAGCGCGAACAGGCGATCCGCGGGGTCGCCGGCTACACCGCCGTGGGCATGGCACGCGACAAGGCGATGGTGGAAAACCTGCGCGACCGCGGGGTGATCCGCCGCGCCGAAGACCTTGGCGTGCGCAGCCGCGATGCCAGCCGCGACCTGTTGGCTGCGCGCTCGGTGAAGGACCTGGTGCACTGGTCCGGCGGCCTGTACGAACCGCCCAAACGTTTCCGCAACTGGTAAGGGACACTCTCCATGGAAACCCTTCGTTATCGTTTTCCCGGCACCCAGGTACTTGGCAGCGCCGAGCTGCATGCGCTGGTCGGCGTGGTCGCCTCCGGCAACCTGGAAGTGCTGGTCGAGCCGGCCCCACTGGATGGCGCGATGGAGATCGAGGTGATCACCTCCGCGCGCGGTTTCGGCGACGTCTGGCAGGCGGTGCTGGCTGATTTCGCCGCTCGCCACCCGCTGCGCGATATCCGCCTGTCACTGAATGATGCCGGCGCCACCCCGGCGGTGGTCAGCCTGCGCCTGCAGCAGGCGCTGGAAACCCTTGCCGAACGCGGGAGTGATGCATGAACCAGCGCAGCTACTACGAAGCCGATGCGCGCGAGCGCATCGAGGGCCTGCTGGATGCTGGCAGCTTCAGCGAATTCTTCGGTCCGCGCCGCCGCACCATCAGCCCGCACCTGGCACAGCTGGACGTGCCCGGCGCGTTCGACGATGGCATCGTGGTCGGTGCCGGGCGCCTGCAGGGGCGCGAGGTGCTGGTCGCTGCACAGCAAGGCGCCTTCATGGGCGGCGGTGTGGGCGAGGTGCATGGCGCCAAGCTGACCGGCCTGCTGGAACGCGCCCGCGAGCTGCGCCCGGAAGCGGTGTTGTTGCTGCTGGACAGCGGCGGGGTGCGCCTGCACGAGGCCAATGCCGGGCTGATCGCCATCTCCGAAATCATGCGCGCGGTACTTGCCGCACGTGCCGAGGGTGTTCCGGTCATCGCGCTGGTGGGCAGCGGCAATGGTGCGTTCGGCGGCATGGGCATCGTCGCCCGCTGCTGCTCGGCCGTGCTGATGTCCGAAGAAGGCCGCCTGTCGCTGTCAGGCCCGGAAGTGATTGAAACCGTGCGCGGCGTGGAAGAGTTCGACTCGCGTGATCGTGCGCTGGTATGGCGGGTGACCGGTGGCAAGCACCGTTACCTGATCGGCGAAGCCTCCACGCTGGTCGCTGATCGCATGCAGGCGTTCGCCGATGCGGCGGTCGCGGCGATTGCCGCCTGTGATCCCGACCAGGATCCGCTGGCGGCGCTCGAGCAGGCCCAGCAGCAGCTGGAAGCGCGCATCGCGGCCTACGGTGATTGCCGCGACGGGCTGGAGATCTGGGCCCGCCAGGGCATCGCCGATCCCGAGCGGTTGCCGCTGCTGGATACGGCCGCCTTCCTCGACGCGGTTGCCGCGCGGAGCGTCCCATGAACCTTGATCAGTTGCTGCCGGCGCTGTTCCCCGCCGGCCATCGCGTCGAACGCAACGACGACGTGCTCACCGGGACGGCAACCACCGCCGGCGGCGAGGTGACGGTGATCGGCACCGCCAACAAGCTGGAGGTCGGCGTGGACCATGCGCTGGCACTGTCGGCCTGCGTGCTGGCCAGCACCCGCGGCCATCCCACACGACCGATCGTGATGCTGGTCGATACCGCTGGCCAGCGGCTGGCGCGGCGCGATGAACTGCTGGGCATCAACGGTTGCTTCGCCCACCTGGCGCGCAGCCTGGAGCTGGCGCGCCGGCGCGGCGCTGCACTGGTCAGCCTGGTCTACGGTGAATCGGTCAGCGGCGGTTTCCTGTCCTTCGGCCTGATGGCCGATCGCATCTTCGCCCTGCCCGAGGCACAGGTACGGGTGATGGACCTGCGCGCGATGGCGCGTGTCACCAAGCAACCACTGGAAAAGCTGCAGGCACTGAGCCTGAGCTCGCCGGTGTTCGCACCCGGCGTGGACAACTACGTGCGCATGGGCGCGGTGGAGGCGGTATGGCAGGGTGACCTGGCCGCCGCGCTGGCCGCCGCGCTGAGCGAACCGCAACGGCTCGACCTGCGCCGCGAGCGCGGGCTGGAACGTGGCGGTCGCTTGCTGGCGCACCACGTCGCCCGCGCCGTGGCCGCAGGCGAGGCCTGAGACATGCATCGCCACGACCTGGTCTGGATCGACCCGCAGGCGAGGTGGACCACGCTGAGTCCGCAGGCCGAACCGCGCCTGCGCGCGTGGATGCAGGCGCGCCTGCCGCTGGTGGTGGCGCGGCGTGACCCGGCCGTCGATGGCGCACAGCTGCGGCTCGGCGTGCCGTTGCCGCTGGATGAGGGCCGGCAACGGTTGTCACTGCGGATCGAGCGCGAGGCGGTCATCCGTCACGCGCCCCCGCCGCGGTTGACCGAGGTGATCGAAGCATTGTCCGCACCGTGGCGCCCTGCCCTGCAAGCGCTGCAGCACCGCTGCGCGGCCCAGGCACTGTCTCCACGCGTGTTTGGCAGCCACGCCTGGCAGGCGATCACCGGACGGGATTACCTGCATGCAGGCTCCGACCTGGACCTGCTCTGGCAGGTCGATGGACCCCGCCAGGCATCGCAGGTCTGCCGCCTGCTGCAGGACTGGGAGGCGCTGCACGGCCTGCGTGCCGATGGCGAACTGGTGTTCGATGCGGCGCAGGCCGTGAACTGGCGTGAGTACGCCGGCGAAGCCGCGCAGGTGCTGGTCAAGGGCGATGCCGCCTGCTGGCTGGCAGCGCGTTCACGCCTTGCCGGCATGGAGCTGCCCGCATGAGTGCGCTGGCCCGCCCGCTTTTCGCGGCGACGGCCGTGCCGCGTGCGCGTCCGCTCGGTCGCCTTGCTATCGTCGCGCTGCACGCCGAACTGGCCTGCAGCCCGAAGCCCGGACTGGTCACTCCCTTCAGCCGTGGCAGCCACCAGGACATGGATGCCGGCACCTTCCTGCGCAGCCTGTTCGCGCTGCGCGGTTACTTCACCGCGATCGCCGCGCAGGCCACCGCCAGCGCCGATTTCGCGCCGCTGCGCGAGCTCGGCATCCAGGCCGAGCGCGGCATGCTGGCCGCCACCGGCAACGTCAATACGCATCGCGGCGCGATCTTCAGCCTCGGCCTGCTGGTGGCTTCGTCGGCGCGGCTGCACGCTGAAGGCTGCCCTGCCCCCTCCGCCGGCGCGGTGTGCGAAGGCGTGCGCCAGTGGCGCCACGCCCTGCTGCAGGCGCCGCTGGATGTCGGCAGCCCCGGGCAGCGTGCGCGTGTCCGCCATGCCGTCCCGGGGGTGCGCGAACAGGCGGCCGCGGGCTTCCCGCTGCTGCACGGGGTGGCGGTACCGGTGCTGCGCGCCGCGCTGGCCGACGGGCTGGCGCGCGATGCCGCCCTGCTGCAGACCCTGATGCAGCTGGTCGCGGTCACCGATGATCTCAACCTGCTGCATCGTGGCGGCGCCGAGGGCCTGGCGTTCGCACAGGCGCAGGCACGCGGCTTCCTTGACGCCGGCGGCGTGCGCGCAACCGACGCCCCCGCGCACATGGCACGGATCTGCCACGCTTTCGAACAGCGGCGACTCAGCCCGGGCGGCAGCGCCGACCTGCTGGCCTGCGCAGTGTTCCTGCTGCAGCAGGAAGCCGCATGAGCCTGGCCATCCTGTGCCCCGGACAGGGCGGCCAGCACCCGGACATGTTCTGCCGCGTGCAGGCTGATCCTGATGCCACCGCCCTGCTGGCTGCGGCGGCTGTGCTGCTCGGCGAAGCGCCCACCGAGGCTGCCAACCGCCCCTCGCGTTTCGACAACGCCATCGCCCAACCGCTGGTCTGCGCCGGCGCACTCACCCATTGGCTGGCGCTGAAAGCATGCCTGCCGGTGCCCACCGTCGTTGCCGGCTACAGCGCCGGCGAACTGGCCGCGCACGCGGTGGCCGGCAGCTACGATGCGGCGACCTGCCTGCAGCTGGCCATGCGCCGCGCCGCCTGCATGGATGCAGCCAGTCCCGCCGACGCCGGCCTGCTGGCGGTGCTGGGGCTGGGTCGCCGCAGCGTCGAGGTGCTGTGCGCCGACCACGGCGTGTTCCCTGCCATCGTCAACGGGGATGACCACGTGGTGCTGGGCGGCCTGCGCGCCGATCTGCTGGCCGTGCAGGCGGACGCCGAACAACGCGGCGCACGCTGCGTGGTATTGCCGGTCCAGGTGCCGGCGCATACCCCGCTGCTGGACGCCGCCGCCACCGCGTTCGCCCAGGTGCTGGATGACACGCCACTGCAGGCCCCACGGCTGCCGCTGCTGGCCGGCCTCGATGGCCGCCGCGTGGCCACGCCGGAACAGGTCCGTAACACCCTGGCCGGCCAGATCGCCTGCACCGTGCAGTGGCAGGGCGTAATGCAGCAGGCCGTGGAACGCGGCGCACGGGTGTTCCTGGAGCTGGGCCCCGGCAATGCATTGAGCCGTCTCGCCCGCGAGCTGCATCCGCAGCTGCAGGCGCGCTCGGTCGAGGATTTCCACACGCTGGAGGGCGTCGTGGAATGGGTGGAAACGGCCTGCGCGCGCGCATGAGTGGGCGCATCGGCCACGCAGTCCAAGCATTACCCCTGGATGGCGGGTCGCCATCGGAAGCAACGAACCAGGTGTCTCGGGAGGGCGCATGAGTCCGGAAATTGCAACGATCATCGGTCTGGTGATCATGTTCATCGTGGCCACGGCCCTGCCCATCAACATGGGTGCCGTCGGCTTTGCATTGGCGTTCATCGTCGGCGGCATCTGGGTCGGCATGGACGGCAAGGAGGTCCTTGCCGGATTCCCGGGCGATCTGTTCCTGACCCTGGTCGGCATCACGTATCTGTTCGCCATCGCGCAGAAGAACGGCACCATCGACCTGCTGGTGCACTGGGCGGTGAAAGCCGTAAGAGGCCACATCGTGGCCATCCCGTGGGTGATGTTCATCGTGACCGCAGTGCTTACTGCATTCGGTGCGCTGGGTCCGGCGGCGGTGGCGATCATCGGCCCGGTCGCACTGCGCTTTGCCAAGCAGTACAGGATCAATCCGTTGATGATGGGCCTGCTGGTGATCCACGGCGCGCAGGCCGGCGGCTTCTCGCCGATCAGCGTGTATGGCGGCATCACCAACCAGGTGGTGCAGAAGGCGGGACTGGATGTCACGGAAATGGCGGTGTTCCTGACCAGCCTCGGCTTCAACCTGCTGATGGCGTTCATCTGCTTCTTCGCCTTCGGTGGCATCGCGCTGCTGCGTCGTGGGCGTGCGGTGGCCGAAGAACCGCTGGTCGCCGGCGTGCAGGCGTCATCGCGCCAGTTCGCCATTGAAGGCCATGGTGCGGTGGTCAGTGCCGGTGGCGGCACCCTGTCCAATGACCCGCAGGCACTGGACGAAGTCCGCATCAACCGCGACCGCCTGATCACCCTGGTGGGCCTGCTGGGCCTGGGCGTAGCGGCACTGGTGTATGACCTCAACGTGGGCCTGGTGGCGATCACCGTCGCGGTCGCCATCGCGCTGGCCTCGCCGTCCGCGCAGAAGGGCGCGGTGGATGGCATCAGCTGGTCCACCGTGCTGCTGATCAGCGGCGTGGTGACCTACGTCGCGGTGCTGCAGAAGGCCGGCGCGGTCGACTTCGTCGGCCACGGCGTCGGGGCCATCGGCATCCCGCTGCTGGGTGCGCTGCTGGTCTGCTACGTGGGTGGCATCGTCTCGGCGTTCGCCTCGTCGGCGGCCGTGCTCGGCGCCACCATCCCGCTGGCGGTGCCGTTCCTGATGCAGGGTCACCTCAGCGCCGCTGGCGTGATCTGCGCGCTGGCGGTGTCGTCCACGGTGGTGGATGTCAGCCCGTTCTCCACCAATGGCGCGCTGGTGGTGGCGTCAGCAGCGAAGGAGGAGCGCGAGGCCCTGTTCCGTCGCTTCCTGGTCTACAGCGGACTGGTGGTGGCCTTCGGCCCGCTGCTGGCATGGTTGCTGTTCGTGGTACCGGGCTGGATGTAATCCGCCCGGGAGGTGGCGACCGTTGGTCGTCACCCCCCGGTGCACCCGCTAGACTGATGCATCCACCTGGACTGCGCTTCGACCATGCCCCTGGCCCCCGGCCCCCGTAAAAGCACCCGCCGCGTGCCACTCTATGAAGAGGTGGCCGAACAACTGCGGCAGAAGATCTACGATTACCTCCTGCCACCGGGCGAATGGATCGACGAACCGGCGCTGGCCGAGGAACTCGGCATCAGCCGTACGCCGCTGCGCGAAAGTCTGAAACTGCTGGCCGCCGAGGGCCTGGTGCAGATCGATGCCGGGCGTGGCAGCCGGGTCACCCGCCTCACCCTCGAAGACCTCAACCAGCTGTTCCCGGTGATGGCGATGCTGGAAGGCCGCTGTGCGCACGATGCGGTGCGCCGCATCGATGACGCCGGCATCGCCCAACTGCAGGCCCTGCACGATGCGATGGAAGCGGCGGCCGCGGCCGGCGACCTGGCCGAGTACTACCGCAACAACTACTTCATTCACGAATCCCTGCAGACTCACGCCGGCAATCCGTGGCTGATCCGGGTGACCCATGACCTGCACCGGATCCTGAAGATGCACCGTGGCCGCCAGCTGCTGACGCCGGGCCGGATGGCGCAGTCACTGGCCGAACACCGCGAACTGATGGACTGCATCCGCCGTCGGGATGCAGCTGCCGCCGAAGCGACCATGAACCGTCACCTGCTCAGCCAGGGCGAAGCGCTGGCCGCCTACGTCGCGGCCGGCGGGCAGCTGAATGTTCCCGCGCCACTGCCGCGCGAAGGCGGCGTCTAAGCACGAGCGCTTGGCTCAACGCAGGGCGAAACTCACCGCGCGCAGCAGTTCGGACAGGTTGAACGGCTTGGGCAGCAGGCCCATTCCCGGCCCGAGGAACTCATTGCGCACCGCTGCGCGTTCGGTGTAGCCGGTGATGAACAGCACCGGCAGGCGCGGACGCAGCTCGCGAGCGGCATCGGCCAGCTCACGCCCGTTCATGCCCGGCAGGCCGACATCGGACAGCAGCAGCGCGATGCCCTCGTCGTCGCGCAGCTCGCGCAGCGCCTGCCGCGCATCGGCCACCGCGATGACCTCGTATCCTGCCTCACGCAGCATGTCCTGCACCATCTGGCGCACCGAGTCGGTGTCGTCCACCACCAGGATCCGCTCGAAGCGGCCGACCGGTGTTTCACCGCGCTCCCCGGCCACCTCGATCTTGGCCGCATCGCCCAGTGGCAACAGCAGTTCCACTTCGGTCCCTACCCCGGGTTCGCTGCTGATGCGCGCCACGCCGCCGCTCTGGCGGGCAAAGCCATAGGTCATCGACAGACCCAGCCCGGTGCCCTCGCCCTGTGGCTTGGTGGTGAAGAACGGTTCGAAGACCTTCTTCAGCAGGTGCGCTTCGATGCCACTGCCGTTGTCCATCACCTTCACGCTGATGTAGTCGCCGGCGGCCAGGCTGTAGTCGCCTTCCACCGTGGTGCGCTCACCGCGGATGCGGATCAGGCCGTTGCCGCCCAGCGCATCGCGCGCGTTGATCACCAGGTTCAGCACCACGCTTTCGAACTGGTTGGGATCGGCCAGTGCCACCAGCGGTTCGTCGCCGAGTTCGAACTCCAGCTCGATGTTCTCACCGATGGTCCGCCGCAGCAGGTCTTCCAGCGAATGCACGCGCTGGGCCACGTCGAACGGCTGCGGATCCAGCGGCTGCTTGCGCGCGAAGGCCAGCATGCGCTGGGTCAACGCCGCGGCACGCGTGGCCGAACTGGACGCGGCATCGATGTAGCGGCCCAGCCGCTCCAGCTTGCCGGTGTCGGCCGCCAGTTCGATCATGTCCAGGCCGGAGATGATGGTGGTCAGCAGATTGTTGAAGTCGTGCGCGATGCCGCCGGTCAACTGGCCCAGCGCGTCCATCTTCTGCGCCTGCAGCAGCTCGGCTTCGGTGCGCTCGCGCTCGGAAATCTGGTACGCCAGTTCGCGTCGCTGCTCGCGGTCGCGCTCGTGGTGGGCGGTGATGTCTTCCACCACCACCAGCCCTTGGTCGGGCTGCTGGTACGGGGTCAGGCGCCACTGGGTCATGCGCGGGGTCCCGCCCGGATTGGGCAGGGCGACGGTGCCCTGCCAGCGCTCGCGCCGCTGCAGCGCCCCCCGCAGCCCATCGATGAAATCGCCTGCCCCGCCGAGCCGGTCCAGGGGCGAGCCGCCACTGATGCCGGTGCCCAGCAACCGGGCGAAGGCATCATTGGCGTCGCGCACGCTCAGGTCGGCGTTCAATACCGCGATGGGCGCGTTGATCTGGCGGAAGATCTCGCCGAAGCGGGCCTCGGCCTCGCGCAGCGCATCTTCGGCGCGGCGGGCCCGCAGCAGGCTGCGCAAGGTGGCCAGCAGCACTTCCGGATCGACCGGGTGGGTGAGGTAGCCATCGGCGCCGGCGTCCAGCCCGGTGATCATGTCCCCGGTGCTGATCGAAGCCGCCGACACGTGCACCACCGGCAGCAACGCAGTACGCGGTTGCGATCGCAGTTCGCGGACGACGTCGAAGCCGCTCATGTCGGGCAGGTTCACGTCCAGCACCAGCGCGGCGAAGTCATTGACCGCCACCGCATCCAGCCCATCCTGTCCCATCCCGGCTTCATCCACGCGGAAACCGTGATGCTCCAGCACCCGCCGCACTGCATAGCGCGTGGCCACGTTGTCATCCACGATCAGGATGCGGTCACGGTGCGGCATCGACGGCCTCTGCTGCGGTTTCAAGGTTCACCGGTACCACCACGAAGAACTCCGAGCCTTCGCCCTGCACGCTGTTGACCCCGACATGGCCACCCAGCAGTCCGGCGAAGCGCTTGCACAGCGACAGCCCCAGCCCGGTACCCCGCAGGCGCTTCTGCAGCGGCGAATCGACCTGCATGAAATCCTCGAACAACGCCGCCTGCATCTCCTGCGGGATGCCGATGCCGGTGTCGCGCACACTGAAGCGCACCGCCGCATCGCCTTCCAGCTCGGCGGAGACCACGATCCGGCCGCGCGGGGTGAACTTCAACGCGTTGGACACGTAATTGCGCAGGATCTGCGCCAGCTTCTTGTCATCGGTGTACAGCATCGGCAACTGCGGCGGCGCGATGAACTCCAGTTCGATGTCATTGCCTTCGACCAACGGGCGGAACATGCCGCGCAGGGCCGAGAACAGATCCATGAGGTCGAACCAGCCCGGTGAAATGGTGATCCGGCCGGCCTCGATCTTGGCCAGGTCGAGCAGGTCGTCGACCATCTCGCGCAGCTCGCTGGCCGCGCTGCTGATGAACAGCACCTGCTGCCGCTGCCCGCTGCTCAGCTCACCGTCCATGCCGTCGTCAAGCAGCCGCGTCATGCTCAGGATGGAGCCGAGCGGCGTGCGGAACTCGTGGCTCATGTAGGACAGGAACCGGCTCTTGAGTTCGGACACCTGGCGCAGCTGTTCGGCCTGCTGGTCCAGTTCGCCATACAACGCCAGCACGCCTTGGTTGGTCTCGTCCAGTTCCATGCGCAGGCCCTCGTTCTCCACCCGGAGGCGCTCCAGTTCCTGCTGCAGGGACAGATCGGTGACGCTCATCGGAAGGCTCCCACGCGCAGCGCGACGACGCAGACATCATCGCGACCACGATCAAAATCACGTTGCAGCACGGCAACCACCAACGCCGGATGGCGATGCTGCAGCCCAGGGTAATCGCGCAGGCTCCACCGCGCCTGCAGTCCATCACTATGCATCACCAGCAGCGTGCCAGCCGGGGCGTGAAGGCTGAATGCCTGCGCCTTGCGGTACTGCACGCCGACGATGCCGGGCATCGAAGCCATGCCACGCGAGGTATCGCCGATCAGCAGGCTGCCGGCGATGTTGCCCACGCCGGCGTAATCAATGTCGCCACTTTCCGGCGAAACGCAGGCGACCGCCGCCGCACCGCCGCGCGAGCCCGACAATGCGGCATGCAGGTCGTTGATGGCGTCCACGGCCGAATCTGCGGTTGGCAGCGCGGCCAGCACGCGCACTCCGCCTTCGGAGGCCTCCGCCGCCAGCGCGCCGTGGCCCAGGCCGTCGATCACCGCCAACGCCAGTTTCTGGTCCTGCACGCGCAGGTGCCAGGCATCGCCGCAGGCGAGCTCATGCTTCATCGGCAGCCGCACCGCGCCATAGGCAAGGTCCGCATCGCGCGGCGCCCGCTCTGGATGGATCCGCACCACCACAATCGAGCCGCGCGCATCGGACCAGGCCTCCATCACCCGCGCCTGGCGTGCGATGGCGGCCATGCCAAGGCCCTGGCTGCCGCCGGTGGAGTACCCATCCTGCAGGCACTGGGCAAGCACGAAGCCCGGGCCGCGGTCGAAGGTGCACAGCTCCACCCCTTGGCCGCAGGCACCGGCGATGACCGACAGGGTCATGCGACCGCCGCCACCGTGGCGCCACAGGTTGGTCGCCATTTCCGTGGCGGCCAGCGCGACCCGGCCGGCATCGATCTCGTTGAAGCCGGCTTCGGCGGCCACGCGCAACGCTTCGCGCCGTGCCTGCCCGACCTGGGTGGTTTCCTCGACGACCACGACACGGGTAAGCGGACCGGAAAAATTCAGATCCATTTGGTGATGGTTACCCGCGTGCCCTGCCCTGCGGCAGTGTCCAGATCGAAATCATCGACCAGCCGACGCGAGCCGGACAGGCCCAGGCCCATCCCCGACCCCGACGACCAGCCATCGGTGAGCGCCTTCACCTGGTCCGGAATACCCGGCCCCTGGTCGGCGAACTGCAACTGGATGCCGCGGCGGACACCGCGTTCGACGATGCGCCAGTGCATGTCACCGCCACCACCATAGATCACCGCGTTGCGTGCCAGTTCGCTGGCGGCGGTGACCAGCTTGGTCTGGTCCACCAGCCGCAGCCCGAAGCGGACCGCCAGCTGCCGCACGGTCTGCCGCGCCAGCACCACGTCCTGCTCGATGCGAATCGGAAGGGATCCGTTCTCGGCGATCATGGGTCGCCTGCGGGCAGCTGCAGCAGCTTCATGCCGCGCTCCACGTTCAGCGCGGTACGCACGCCGCGCAGGTCCAGGCCCAGCTCCACCAGGGTGATCGCCACCGCCGGCTGCATGCCCACCACCACGGTGGTGGCATCCATGATCCGCGCCAGCGCGGAGATGGTCGAGATCATGCGGCCGATGAAGGAATCCACGATATCCAGTGCCGAGATGTCGATCAGTACGCCGCGTGCGGAGGTACGCTGGATCTTCTCGGTCAGGTCATCCTGCAGCGTCAATGCCAGCTGGTCGTGCATGTCCACCTGGATGGTCACCAACAGCAGATCGCCCATCTGCAGGATCGGGATGCGATCCATCTCAGCCTGCCACCTTGGTCACGGTCTGGCCGGTCCGCTTGAGCGCCAGTGCGAGGGCGTCGGCCAGGTTGGCCTTGGTCACGATGCCCTGCAGGTCCAGGCCCAGGTGCACGATGGTCTGTGCGATCTGCGGGCGCACGCCACTGATGATCGCGTCGGCGCCCATCAGGCGGATCGCGGTGACGGTCTTGAGCAGGTGCTGGGCCACCAGCGTATCCACCGTGGGTACGCCGGTGATGTCGATGATGGCGATTTCCGATCCGGTTTCTACGATCCGCTGCAGCAGCGACTCCATCACCACCTGGGTGCGCTGCGAATCCAGCGTGCCGATCATCGGCAGCGCCAGCACGCCTTCCCACAGCTTCACCACCGGGGTGGACAGCTCGAGCATTTCTTCCTGCTGGCGCTGGATGACCTCTTCGCGGCTCTTCTGGAATGCCTTCACGGTCTGCAGGCCGAGCAGGTCCAGCAGTTCGGAGATGGCCCACAGCTGGTCTCCCAGCTGCGCCGGATCAGCTGCCAGGGCCGCCTGGACCTGGGCGAACAACGGGCGCTTCAGCGAGAAGATGAAGCTCGCCGTCTCCGACGAATTGAAGCCCCTGCGCGCGCGATCGGCGGACAGGTCTTCAAGGAAGCGGCGCAGGCCCTGCCATTCCGGGCCCTGCAGGCTGCCGACATCGGCGGCCGGGATGGACTGCAGGAACAGCCGCCAGAACTCACGAAGCTGCGAATCCACTTCGTGGCTGGAAATGCGGTTGTCCTGTCCCTGGCCTGCGGCGGCAAGGGTCTGCTGCCACTGCGTGAGGACCTGTTCCTCGTTGCTGCGGATGAGATCGAGAGTGCGCTGCTGCAATGCCGCCATGGGAGTTTCCTGCTGGGTGGGGCCAGCAGTGCATGCCATTGCATGACCACCTGGCCGGAAGGATTCCAGCCGGGTAAGACGTAACGCAGTACGGTGCGTTCCCCTCCCCCGACCGGACAACCTTCACATTACGCAATCAGCAATGTGTTCAACGCGTGAAGACATTCCGGGCGACTCGCGACGCGGTGTGTCGCGTACTCCGTATCGCCAAGGCCGGCGTCAGCTGACTTGTTCAGAAATGCGCTGCAAGGCCACCCGTCCCACCCTGCGCTTCTCCATCGACAGCACCCGCAGCCGGAAGCCTGCGTGCTCGATCACATCGCCGGCCAGCGGCATCCTGTCCAGCGCATGCAGGACCAGCCCGGACAACGTCTGGTAGTCGCCGCTGCGCTCGAAGCGGATGCCGGCCATGCGCTGCAGGTCGTCCAGGGTCAGCGCGCCGTCGGCCTCCCACTGCTGGTCGGCGATCCCGGTGATGCCATAACGCTCATCCTGGGTGTCGGCGAGGTCGCCGGCGATGGCGGCCAGCAGATCGTTGGAGGTCACCAGCCCTTCCACGCTGCCGTACTCATCCACGGCCACCGCCAGCGGCACCGGATGCTGTCGGATCAGCTCCAGCACCTGCAGCGCGCTGGCGTTGGAGGAAACAAACTGGGCCTCGCGCAGGCTGGCCTCCAGCTGCAGCGGCTTGCCCTGCAGCAGGTTGGCCAGCAGATCGCGGCTCTGCACCACGCCGCGCAGGCGGTCCAGGTCGCCGTCGGCCACCAGCAGGCGGGTGTGGGGGCTGGCGATCAACCGTGCAATGACATCTTCAGTGCCGCGGCTGATGTCGATCCACTGCACATCGGTGCGCACGGTCATCACGCTGGACACCGGCCGTTCGGCCAGCGTCAACACGCTGCGGATCATGTCCTGTTCCACCGGTTGCAGACGCTCCCCGCCGACGCCAGCTGCCGGATCACCATCGTCCTCGTGCGCGCCGACATCGCGCACCCCGAACATGCGCATCACCGCATCGGCGGTGCGCTGGCGGAACGGCAGCTGAGCCTGGTCGCGCTCGCGGTTGAAGCCCACCCACTGGTTGAAGCCTTCCACGAGGATCGAGAACGCGATCGCCGCGTACAGATAGCCCTTCGGGATCCTGAAGCCCAGGCCCTCGGCCACCAGGCTGAAGCCGATCATCAGCAGGAAGCCCAGGCACAGCACCACCACGGTGGGATGGCGGTTGACGAAGCGCGTCAGCGGCTTGCTGGCGAGCAGCATCAGCGCCATCGCGATGGTCACTGCTGCATACATGACGCCCAGGTTGTCGACCATGCCGACCGCAGTGATCACCGAGTCCAGCGAGAACACCGCATCGAGCACCACGATCTGCGCCACCACCGTGCCGAAGCTGGCGTATACCCGGTTGCCGCCGCCTTCGTGCGTACGGCCTTCCAGCCGCTCGTGCAGTTCCATGGTGCCCTTGAACAGCAGGAACAGGCCGCCCACCAGCAGGATCAGGTCGCGCCCGGAGAACGCGTGCTCCATCACCGAGAACAGCGGCTCGGTGAGTTTCATGATCCACGACAGCGCGGCCAGCAGCACCAGCCGCATCAGCAGCGCCAGGGTCAGGCCGATCACCCGCGCGCGGTCGCGCTGGTGCGGAGGCAGCTTGTCGGCCAGGATCGCGATGAACACCAGGTTGTCGATGCCCAGCACGATCTCAAGCACTACCAGGGTTGCAAGCCCCATCCATATCGAGGGGTCAGCCAGCCATTCCATGCGTGGGTTCTTTTCTGTGGTTGAAGGGGAAGAAGTGCGGTTGCTGCAGGATCAGGCGCCGTCGTCCTGCGTCGCGGCCGGATCGTGCCCGAGCAGGTCACCGGGCGTGCAGCGCAGTTCGCGGCAGATCGCATCGAGCGTGGAAAAGCGGATCGCACGCGCCTTGCCGGTCTTCAGGATGGACAGGTTGGCCAGGGTGATGTCGATGCGCCCGGCCAGCTCGGACAGGGTCATGCCGCGTTGCTGCAGCATGCGGTCCAGGGTGATGACGATCGCCATCAGACCACCCCCTCCAGGTCCTCACGCATCGCAGTGCCCACGGCAAACACATGGGCGATGACGAACAGCATCAGCACCGCCACCAGTCCGGTGATCGACATGCCGCCGCCTACTTCCATCCAGGCGAACTGCGGTCCCATCCAGCTGGCATAGACGCCGATGAGGATCGACAGCAGCTCCATCGCCAGCATCAGCCAGGCCATCCGGCGCAGGCGGGTGACATTGCCCCGGGTGAACGGTTGCCGGTCGCCCACCGAGCGCACCAGGCGCTGCAGGTGGCGCAGGAACACCAGGCCCAGCGCCAGCAGCGCCACGATGGCCAGCAGGCCGGCACTGAAGTGCAGCAGCAGGTGCGGCGCATCGCCATGGTCGGCCACCACCGACGCGTCGACCGCATCGAGCAGCCGCGCCGGACGCTGCAACACCAGCGGCACCGCGCACAGCGCGGCCAGGATGCCGAGCCAGCACATCGCCACGACGGCGTGGATGGCGGCATGGGTCAGCTTGAAGATGCCACGCGGATCAGGCGCGCGGCGGGTACGGCTTGGCACGGAGCCTCCAGCAGACAGGCGCCGGAAGAGCGCCCTGCGTTTATTGATAAACGATAAACAGCGTCGTGTCCAGCCCGTGATGCGGTCGTCAGCGCGGGTCCGGCAGCGCGTCCAGCGCGGCACGCAACGCGGCAACCTGCGTGGCGTCGCTCTGCTGATGGTCCAGCGCCAGGCCGGACAGGGCGCGGTTGTGGTGCTGCATCGCACTGCGCTTGAGCGCCTTTGCCGAGGCATGCAGTTCGGTGCAGCCACTGCGCTGGGCGACATCGGCGATGTTGGACGCGGCAAGGCCCGCCCCGGCGATGATCCCGATGCGTCCCGCAGACCGCTGGACCATGCCCGCCAGCACGTCCGCGCCTTCCACCGCCGAGCCGTGGCCACCGGAGCTCAGCACCCGCGCGCAGCCCAGCCCGATCACCGCCTCCAGCGCCTCGTGCAGCTCGCGCGCCGCATCGAAGGCGCGATGGAAAGTGACCGGCAGGCCGCCTGCCGCCGCCACCAGCTCGCGGCACAGCGCGACATCGACGTCGCCCTCGGCCGTCAACGCGCCGAGCACCACGCCGTCCATGCCCAGTGCGCGGCAATGCTGGATGTCGCGCAGCATGACGTCCGCTTCCCAACCGCCATACAGGAAGTCCCCGGCGCGCGGCCGGATCAGCACGAACAGCGGCAGGCGCACCCGGTCGCGGCTGACCGCCAGCGTTGCATGCGAGGGCGTGAGGCCACCGGAGGCGAGGTCGGCGAACAGTTCCACCCGGTCCGCTCCGCCGGCCTGCGCGGCCAGCGCAGATCCAACCCCATCAGCGGCGATCTCCAGCAGCCGGCGCATGCTCAGGTCTGCTCCGTGCGGTACACCGAGTCGGCATCGTGCAGCCCGTCCTGGCGTTGCGCATCGCACACGGCGTAGACGAACCCACGATGCAAGGCGTAGGCGCCGACCTCGCCGTCACGATTCATCGCCAGGAAACAGACCTGCAGTGTGCGGCTGGCTTCGGGGCGCTTGCGCACCACCCGTGCGATCGCCTCGCGGCAGGCCTCGGCCGGACTGCGGCCCTGGCGCATCAGTTCCACCACCAGGAACGAGGCCGCGTTGCGGATCATCTCCTCGCCGACACCCGATGCGGTCGCCGCGCCGACGTCGTTGTCCACGTACAGGCCAGCGCCGATGATCGGGCTGTCACCCACCCGGCCCTGCATCTTCCACGCCATGCCGCTGGTGGTGCAGGCCCCGGCCAGCCGACCCTGTGCGTCGCGGGCCAGGATGCCCAGCGTGTCATGGTTGCTGCTGTCGCCAGGAAGGCCGCGGCGTTCGGCATTGATCTGCGGTGCGTACTCGGCGGTCTGCAGCCACGCCTTCCAGGCCTTTTCGGCGGCGGGGGTGAGCAGCTTGCCGCGCGGGAAACCCTGCTCAACCGCGAAAGCCTGTGCGCCCTGCCCGACCAGCATCACGTGCGGGGTCTGTTCCATCACCCGGCGCGCAACCGATACCGGATGCAGGATGTCGATCAGCGCCGCGACCGAGCCACAGCGACCGTCGCCGTCCATGATGCTGGCATCCAGGCTGAGGTTGCCGTCGCGGTCGGGGTTGCCGCAGCGTCCCACGGTCGGATTGCACAGTTCGCTCTCCGCCCAGCGTGCGCCCTGTTCCACCGCGTCCAGCGCGCTGCCGCCCGCAGCCAGGGTCTTCCAGGCCACGTGGTTGGCACCCACTCCGAAGTCCCAGGTCGACACCACCCGGGGCCCCGGATCGGCCGCGGCAGCGCGTGCGCTGCGTGGCAGTCCGAGAGCGCCGACTGCCAACGCACCGGCCTGCAGGAAGCTTCTACGATCGGTCATGCGCATCCCTCTATTGGTTGTGCCACCGGGCGCGGCGGCCTCGTTTTACCGGGCCAGCGACGCGTTCCACGCCGCTGCACCGAGTACGCCCAGTTCGCCATGTTCAACCCGCCACACCGGCACCTGCTGCAGCACGCTGGCCAGTACGCCCTTGTTGAGGAAGCGTGCCACGAACGGGCTGTCCGGCAGGAACGGCGCGATATGCGCCGAGACCCCGCCGGCGAGGTAGACCGCGCGTGCACCGAACGCAATCGCCAGGTCACCGACGAAGCTGCCCAGCCAGCCGCAGAACATGTGGACGGTTTCAAGCGCCAGCGGATCATCGCCCCGGTGCGCGGCAGCGAGCAGCGCTTCGGTGTCGTCCCAGTGCGCGCTCGCGCCACGCAGTTGGCACAGACACTGGTAAAGATTGAGCATGCCGGTGCCGGACAAAACGCGTTCGTTGTCGACGTGGTCCCAGCGCTGCAGCAGCAGGCGCAGCACGTCCAGCTCCAGCGCGGTACCTGCCGACAGCGCCGAATGACCGACTTCACTGGCCAGCACCGGACGCGCGCCATCGGCAAAGCGCAGCGCAGCACCCAGTCCGGTACCAGGCCCGAGCACCAGCGCCGGCCACGCCGTGGTTGGATCGCCGCTGCCATGCAGCGCGACCAGTGCACCGGCGCGCACGTGCGGGATCGCCAGCGCGACCGCTTCGAAATCGTTGATCAGCTGCAGCGAATGCAATCCTGCCTGCTGGCGCGTGGATTCGACGGCCACCGGCCAGGGCAGGTTCGCGTTCACCAGCACATCGCCGCGCAGCAGCCCGGCGATGGCCACTACCGCGCCACAACCAGGCCCTGCACGTTCGCCGGCGAAGTCGGCCAGGATGGAGGACAGGCTCGGATGGTCGGCACAGCGGTAGCGCCGGAAACCCTCGATGCGTGGCGTGCGCCCAGCGCCGCACGACCAGGCCAGGCGGGCGAAGGTCCCGCCGACGTCCGCGACGATCTGTGCGACATGGGACTCGGGCAAGGGCTGCGGCGAGGGGGATGGGCTCTCGATGGAGACCGGGGACGATACCGCAACGTTCACTCGCACGCCTTTACGGAAAACAACGCAATGCGTGCAATTCTCAGCGATTGCCCGCGCTTTGCATAGCGCGGGCCCTGGCCGTTCAGGCTGTGCCCGCCACCGGCTCGCGGGAGCTCATGCGCGCCGGACGGCTGGGGAACGCATGCCGCAGGATGCGCCAGACGACCTGGCCGAACTGGCTCGGCAGTGAGCCGGTGTTATAGTGCTGGCCATAGCGGCGGCAGATGTCCTTCACTTCCACGGCGATGCGTGAATAGCGGTTGGCCGGCAGGTCCGGGTAGAAGTGGTGCTCGATCTGATGGCTCAGGTTGCCCGACAGCACGTTGATCACCCAGCCGCCCTTGAGGTTGGACGAGCCGCGCAGCTGGCGCAGGTACCAGTGACCGCGCGATTCGTTGCGCAGGCAGTCCTTTGGGAAGGTTTCCGCATCGGCGGTGAAATGACCGCAGAAGATGATCACGTAGGTCCAGATGTTGCGCATGCCGTTGGCCACCAGGTTGCCCAGCATCACCGGCAGGAAGAACGGGCCGGCCAGCGCCGGGAACAGCAGGTAGTCCTTGCCCAGCTGGCGGGCCATCTTGGCACCCACCGGACGGGTCTCCTTCCACAGCTGGCGGGCGGTCATGCGGCCCTTCAGCCAGCGCCCGATGCGCAGGTCCTGGATCGCCACGCCCCACTGGAACAGCAGCGCGAAGACCGGCGCGATGATCGGCTGCAGCAGGTAGAACGGACGCCAGCGCTGCTCGGGGAAGATGCGCAGCAGGCCGTAGCCGATGTCATCGTCCATGCCGCGCACGTTGGTATAGGTGTGGTGCTTGAAGTTGTGGGTCTTGCGCCAGTTGTCACTGGTGGCCACGATGTCCCACTCGTAGCTGTTGCCGTCCAGCTTCGGGTCGCCGGTCCAGTCGTACTGCCCGTGCATCACGTTGTGGCCCAGCTCCATGTTTTCCAGGATCTTGGACAGCGCCAGCAGCAGCGTACCGGCGATGCACGCCGGCCACAGCAGCGGCGACCAGAACAGCGGCGAGAACGCGCCAACGAACAGCAGCAGGCGGCCGAGCACGCCGGACCAGCGCACGGCGGCGGCGACGCGACGAATGTAGCGGGTGTCCTTGGCGCCCAGTTCGCCGATGACCCGGTCGCGGATCGCGTCCAGTTCGGCGCCGAAGGCGTTCAGCTCAGCAGGGGTCAGGGCACGATCAGGGCGGCTCATCAGCAAAGGCTTCCTTTAAAGATCCAGAACCAGGTCGGTGGTCGGGGCACTCACGCAGATACGTACCGGCATCGCCGGTTCATCCTGGTCCTGGCCAGTACGCAGGTGCCGGGTGGCGCCACTGGCGCGCACGCAGGTGCAGGTATTGCAGATGCCCATGCGGCAGCCATGCTTCGGCTTGAGCCCTTGGGCTTCCAGGCTGTCCAGCAGTGCCCTGCCGCGTGGCACGGTCAGCGTGCGGCCACTGCGTGCCAGGGTCAGCTGGACCTCGCCCTGGTCATCGGCAGCCACCGCAGGCGCCGTGAAGGCTTCGGCCTGGAAACCTGCCACGTGATGCAGCAGGCGGTTGCGCGCTGCAGCCACGAAGCCGTCCGGACCACAGGCCAGCACGTGGCGCTGCGCCAGCGGCACATCCCCCAGGCTGTCGAAGGCCACGCGGTCGATGCGTGCCGCTGGCGCCTGCGCATCGCGCGTGGCCAGCAGGCGCACCTGCAGTTGCGGGTCGGCTGCCGCCATCGCCAGCAGCTCCTCGCGGAAGTTGAAGCCGGCGGGGCCGCGCTCCCAGTAATACAGGTCCACCGGTGCACCGAGCGGGCGCATGGACAGCGCGCGCAGCAGGCTGCGCATCGGCGTGATGCCACTGCCAGCGGCCAGCAGCAGCAGCGGGGCCGCGGTGGGCACCGAGAACTCACCGAACGCCTCACCGATGTGGAAAACACTGCCGCGGCGGGCCTGTGACACCAGGTACTGGCTGACCCGGCCGCCATCCACGGCCTTGACGGTGATCGCCAGCAGGTTGCGGCCGAGCAGCGTCGGGCTGTAGCTGCGATGCAGCAGACGGCCGTTGATTTCAATACCCAGGGTCACGTGCTGGCCCGGCTGCATGCCGCGCCAGTGGCGGTTGGTGCGCAGTATCAGGGTGCAGGCGCCCTCGCCGGCCGGCTCACGCCGCAGCAGGCGTGCCAGCGGCTGGCGCAGCGTCCACAGGCGGTTGACCTGCCCCGCCCAGTAATCAAAAAGCGCGGGCGACAGCCAGCGATGCGGCGAGAGCAGCGACGGACGATCAACCATGGCAGGGCGGACGGCAGTGTTCATGGATCCAACTATACGTGCGCGCACACAGCTGTGTATACAGGTGTATATCCAGCCGGATCAGGTATGATTCACGCTTGGTCCACCCGGTTGCCCCATGCCCCCCATTCTCACGCCTCCGCCCGAAGACGCCACGCCGGTCCGCCGTACGGTGACCCGCGAGGATCTGATCATCGCGGCGCTGGCGCTGATCGGGCCGCACCGCAGCCTGTCCACCCTGAGCCTGCGTGAAGTCGCGCGCGAGGCGGGCATCGCACCGAACAGTTTCTACCGCCAGTTCCGTGACATGGACGAACTGTCCATCGCGCTGATCGACCTGGCCGGGCGCTCGCTGCGCACCATCATCGGCCAGGCCCGCCGCCGTGCCACGGTGTCGGCCACCAGCGTGGTCTGGGTGTCGGTGGAGACCTTCATGGAACAGCTGCGCGCCGACGACAAGCTGCTGCACGTGCTGCTGCGCGAGGGCGCGGTCGGTTCGGATGACTTCAAGCATGCGGTGGAACGCGAGCTGCAGTACTTCGAAGACGAGCTGCAGGTCGATCTGGTCAGGCTGGCCGCGATGGACGGGGTACGCCTGCATGCCCCGCAGCTGGCTGCCAAGGCGATCACCCGGCTGGTGTTCGCGATGGGCGCCAGCGCGATGGACCAGCCGCCGGAAAAGGATGCCGAGCTGATCGAAGAGATTTCCACGATGGTGCGCATGATCATCGTCGGCGCCCGCACCCCGGCCGCCTTCCGCCGCAAGCGCTGACCCCGGTACTGACGGCCGCTGGCCGTCCTCCACCGGCTGCCACTGCCCCATCGCCGTTGCCGTTGACCTGCCGTTACCGCGCGCGGTGGCACCCTGTGGGCCTCCCCCCCCCACCAGGATTCCGCATGCGCGCCGCCCTCCACGCCAGCTTTGGCGACCCCACCTCTGTTCTCTCCGAAGGCCAGACGGACCTGCCCGAGCCCGGTCCGGGTGAAGTGCGCATCCGCACCGTGCTCGCTCCGATCCACAACCACGACCTGTGGACGGTGCGCGGGCAGTACGGTTACAAGCCGACCCTTCCGGCCGTCGGTGGCAGCGAGGGCCTGGGCATCATCGATGCCCTCGGCGAAGGCGTGGAAGCACTCGCGCCAGGCCAGCGGGTGGCCGCCGCTTCGGTGCATGGCACCTGGGCCGAAGCCTTCATCGCACCGGTGAGGATGGTGATCCCGATGCCGGATGTGATCGCCGATGAAACCGCAGCGCAGCTGATCGCGATGCCACTCAGCGCGCTGATGCTGCTGGAATTCATGCACGTGGAAAAGGGCGACTGGATCGTGCAGAACACCGCGAACGGTGCGGTCGGCAAGACGCTGGCGATGCTGGCCAGCGCACGCGGGGTCAATGTCGCCAATCTGGTCCGCCGCGACGACGGCGTCGCCGAACTGGAAGCACTGGGCATCACCCACGTGTTCTCCACCGCCTCCGACAACTGGCAGCAGGCGGTGCGCACAGCGCTCGGCGACCGGCTGGCGAGCGCCGCAGTGGACTCGATCGGCGGCACCGCCAGCGGCGATCTGCTGGGGTTGCTTGGCGAGGGCGGCACGTTGGTGTCGTTCGGTTCGATGACCGGCGAACCGATGCAGATTCCTTCCGGTGAGGTGATCTTCAAGCAGGCCACGGTGAAGGGCTTCTGGGGCAGCAAGGTCAGCCAGGCGATGGCCGTGGAGGACAAGCGCCGACTGGTAGGCGAGCTGTTGGAGCGTGCCGCTGCCGGTGGCCTGCAGCTGCCGGTGCAGGCGGTCTATCCGCTCGCGCAGATCGCCGACGCGGCCGCAGCCAGCCTGGCAGGGGGACGCACCGGCAAGGTGCTGCTGCGTCCGTAAACGCGGCATCTCGGAGCAGGGGCCGGGCCGCGCTCGGCGGCGCTTTTCCACGACACCCGACGGATTCCGCCGAGCATGGCTCGGCGCTACCGTCGGGACCTCATGCAGGCTCGGCGGTGAGCGCGGCGCGGTGCGTACGGGTGGAGGTCTCGCGCAGGCGGAAGATCGCCACCGCCTGCTGCAGTTCGTGCGACTGCTCTTCCAGTGAACGCGCCGCGGCATTGGCTTCTTCCACCAGCGCGGCATTCTGCTGGGTCGCCTCGTCCATCTGCACCACGGTCTGGCTGACCTGCTCGATGCCCGCGCTCTGCTCCTGCGAGGCAGCGGAGATCTCGGCCATGATGTCCGTCACCCGGTGCACCGACGTGACGATGTCCTGCATGGTGCTGCCGGCCTGGCGCACCAGCTGGGCGCCCTGCTCCACCTGTCCGACCGAATCATCGATCAGGCCCTTGATCTCGCGCGCGGCAGTGGCCGAACGCTGTGCCAGCGCGCGTACTTCGGTGGCGACCACGGCAAAGCCGCGACCCTGTTCACCGGCACGCGCGGCTTCCACCGCGGCATTCAGCGCCAGGATGTTGGTCTGGAACGCGATGCCGTCGATCACCGTGATGATCTCGGCGATGCGCCGCGAGGATCCTTCGATACCGGTCATGGTCTGCACCACCTGCGCGACCACCTCCCCTCCTTGTGACGCCACCGCGGCGGTACCCTGCACCAGCTGGTTGGCCTGGCGTGCGTGGTCGGCATTCTGGCGCACGGTGGAGGTCAGTTCCTCCATAGACGCCGCGGTTTCTTCCAGGCTGGCCGCCTGTTGTTCGGTACGCTGCGACAGGTCCTCGTTGCCTGCGGCGATCTCGCCTGCCGCACTGTTGATCATCGCGCTGGCCTGCTGGATGCCCCCGACGATGCGCGTCAGCTGCTCCACCGTGGTATCGGCATCGCGCCGCATCCGGGCGAACACGCCGTGGAAATCACCCTGCATGCGCGCGGTAAGGTCGCCCCGGGCGATCGCCTGCAGCAGCCGCGACAGCTCGGCCAGGTTGCCATCGGTGGTATGCATCAGGGTGTTCAGACCCTCCACCATGCTGCGGAAATCGTGGGTGAAGCGCGCCACATCACCGCGCTGGGTGAAATCACCGGCCGCTGCAGCATGTGCCAGCTGCAGGATCTGCGCGTTGATCGCCTGCAGGTTGGCTTTGGTGTCGCGCATCGCCGCGCTGATCATCGCCTTCTCGCCGGGCAGCTCCTCCATGTCCGCGCTCATGTCGCCCACCGCGTAGCAGGCCATGACCTCGACCAGCCGACGCTGCACGTCCACGTGCCCAGCCACCAGCATGTTGGTGCCAGCCACCATGCGGCCATACTCCCCGGGGAAGGCGCCATCATCCAGCCGATAGCTCATCTGCCCTTCGTCATGCCGGCGCGCCATGTCGGCCTGCGCGGCGATCACCGCGCGCAGCTGGGCCTGCATCGCCCCCATCGAGGTCAACAGGCGCCCCACTTCGTCATTGCGCGATGCGCTGATACGGCTGTCCAGGCGCCCCTCGGCCACCGCCGCGGACACGCGTTCGGCCTCGGCCAAGGGCTTCAGCACCAGCGCACGCAGCAGCACGAACAAGGCCGCGCTCAGCAGCACGGCCGAGAACAGGCCCACTGCCACGATCACCCACAGCAGCGTGCGCGCCTGCGCCATCACGTGCGCCTTCGGCACCGCGATGCCCAAGGCGAACACCTGCGGCGCCGAGCCTACCCGCAACGGCACGAACACCTGCAGCTCCTCCTCGCCATTGAAGCGGGCTTGGCTGCCGATCGTCTCGCCCTTGGCGACGGCGGCCAGCATCGCCTGGGTACCGGCATCGTCACGCAGCTTGCCGACCTCATCCGCATTACGGCTGGCCATCACCGAACCGGCCGGCGACAGCAGGGTGGCGTGGCCGACCTCCATCGGCCGCATCGCCGCGATGCGCGCCTGCAGCGCCGCCAGCGTGAAGTCGACCGTGATCACCCCTTGGTAGCGCCCGTCTTCGAGGATCGGGGTGGCCACGGTGGTCATCAGGGTGTCCTTGCCGGCCACCGGGTAGTAGTACGGTTCCACCACGGCCTGGGCGAGCGTCTGCCGCGGCTTGAGGTTCCAATCACCTTCACCGGGCTTTTCGTAATCGCGCAGCGCTTCGCGCACCAGCGTACCGTCCTGCCAGGCCCACCAGGCCATGAAGCGGCCGCTGCCATCATGGCCCTCGCTGTCCACGAACGCAGCGTCCTTGCCATCGAAGGCATCGGGCTCCCACAAGGTGCCCATGCCGAGCCACTGCGGGTGCGCCTGCAGCTGGGCGCGGATGACTTCGTTGGCCGCCGTCCGGTCCAGGCTGCCCAGCGATCGCTGCACGCTGAAACTGTTGGCCAGCGCCGTGCCGGTGTCGGCGGCCACCGCGATCTCGGCCGCGATCCGCTGTGCCTCCTGCCCGGCCAGGTCCTGCAGGCGGGCCTGCGCGCTGTCCAGCAACGCATCGCTGCTGCGCCAGTAACTGATCACGGCGGTGAAACCGAAGCAAGCCAGGGCGAGCAGGCCGGTGCCGAGCATCAGGCGCCGGGCCACGCTGGGCGGACGCGTGGAGCGGGAAGAAAGGAAAGCGGTACGCATCACGGAACTCGGAAGGGGGCGGACAGCCTCTCTATCGACCCGTATGACGGTTTCTTGACCATCGGTAGGGACGGCCGCTGGCCGTCCGCCTCCCGCTCTGGTGGGTGACGACCGTTGGCCGTCACGCCTCTGCCGTTGCCGCTGCGCTCGCCGAGCATGGCTCGGCGCTACCACGCCAGCCGCCGACCCCGCCGCTGGCCGTCCCGCCGAGCATGGCCCGGCGGCGCCGGAAATCAGCGACTCAGGTGCAGGAACTGCACGTGGCGCTCGTACTGGCTGATGATGTCGTTGATGATCTGCTCGCGGCTGTAATCGACCAGATCGTAATCCTGGCTGCCCTCGTACAGATGCACCTCGGCCCGGTAGTAGCGGCTGTTGCGCGCCTGATGCGAGGCGAACGACGGCACCCGGTAACCGGTCAGGATCACCCGGTACAGGAAATCCTGCTGCTCGCCATGGTTGACCGACAGCTCCATGTCACCCGCTTCCAGCCGCGTGGAAACCTCCCAGCCATCCCCGCGCAGCTGCTCGGCCACCGCTTCCATCGCCGGCTTCACGTCGGTATCCATGAACCGGTACACCTGGTCGCGCACCGGGAAATTGACCGCCCGCCCCAGCCGCTGGCGCCAGCCCTGGTGGTGCCGGCTGGCCCCCACCAATGGCGAGGCCCGGTACTGCAGCGCCCGCTTGCGGTGCGACTCATCGGCAAAGGACCGCATCAGCCCCCACGCCATCAGCAGCAGCACCGCCGAGAACGGCAGCGAGGCCAGCACCACCGCGGATTTCAGCGCATCCATGTTGCCGGCCAACAGCAGCCCGGCGGTGACCACCGCGGTCACCGTGCCCCAGAACACCCGCAGCCAGCGCGGACCGTCGTCTTCGGGCGCCCCGCCATGCGATGACAGCGTGGACAGCACCACCGCACCGGAATCGGCCGAGGTCACGAAGAACACGAAACTCACCAGCACCGTCACCGCGATCACCGCCCGGCTCCACGGATAGCTTTCCAGCAGGGCGTACAACACGGTGGGAGGGTCATCGATGGCCAGTTGCGCCAGCTGCGATTGCCCATGGTGCAGCACCTGGTCCAGTGCGCTGTTGCCGAAGATCGACAGCCACGCCAGGGTGAACCCCAGCGGGATCAGCAGCACCCCGAACACGAACTGGCGGATGGTGCGGCCGCGCGAGATGCGCGCGATGAACAGCCCCACGAACGGCGACCAGCCAATCCACCAGGCCCAGTAGAACACCGTCCAGCTGCCCATCCAGCCCGGCTTCCCGCCGTAGGCATAGACATCGAAACTCTTGCCCACCACGCTGCCCAGGTAGTCACCGGCGTTCTGCATCAGCGTGCCCAGCAGGTACTGGGTAGGGCCGGCGAACAGCATGAACAGCACCAGCGCGATGGCCAGCAGCATGTTGATGTTGGACATCCAGCGCACGCCCTTTTCCACGCCGGTCACCGCCACCGCCACCGCCGCGCCCATCATCAGCACGATCAGCGTGATCTGCACGCCGTGGGTGTGCGGCACGTTGAACAGATTGGCCAGGCCGGCGTTGAGATGCAGCACGCCAAAGCCCATGTCCGCGCCCAGGCCGAACACGGTGGCGACGATGCCGAGGGCATCCACGGTATAGCCGATCGGTCCGTTGATGCGGTTGCCGATCAGCGGGTAAAGGGCTGAACGCAGCGCCAGCGGCAGGTTGTGCCGGTAGGCGAAGTAGGCCATCGCCATCGCCGCCAGCGCGAACACGCCCCAGCCGTGCAGGCCCCAGTGCAGGAACAACAGCTGCATGGCCTGGCGCGCCCCGGCTTCGCCTGCCGCCGGGTCACCCTGCGGCGGCTGCATGAAGTGGGTCAGCGGTTCGGACACGCAGAAGAAGAACAGGGTGATGCTGATGCCGGCGGCGAACAGCATGCCCGCCCAGGACAGATAACTGAACTCCGGCTCGTCGTGGTCGGCGCCCAGCTTGATGCTGCCATACGGCGACAGCGCGGCGACCACCACGAATACCAGGTACAGCGTCATCGCCAGCAGGTAGTACCAACCCACGTTGGACGAGGCCCAGTCCTGCGCCTGCATGAGCATCCGCCCGGCACCCAGCGGGTAGACGCTGACGAATACGGCGAACGCCACGACGATGAGCGAGGCGATGGCAAAGACGGGCCGCAGCGTCCGCACCGGGGTTTGTTGAGGCTCCAGGGCTTCCATGAAAAGCGACCTGCTCCGAATCAAGGGGTATCCGTACCATCATGACGGACCCACCATCGATTCGTGATGAAGGCCACCAGAAACCAGGCATTTAGCGTGATTTCTGGCGGAAGGCGACAGTCGATTACGTCAAACAGCAGCCAATACGTAATCCAGCGCAGCGGTCACCGCCACGACCTGGGCCTGGTTGCACTGCGCCGGGGTGGCGCGCGGGCTGTCCGGGTAGACCTCGGTGGTGGTGGTGTAGCGGGCCCCGGTGATGCCGGCACACAGGCCCAGCGCCACCAGCGGGTACTCGATCACCCCGTGCGAGACCACCTTCGACCCGATGATCTCCCCGGCCTCGTCGGCCGGTGCGATATGGGTCACCTGCTCCACCGCCGTTACCACCGCCTGCTGGAACGCCGGCTGCGGGTTTTCGGTGTCATCCACCAGATAGAAGCCATCCGGAATCAGGCCCGGCTCGAACGGCTTGCCGTCGCGTGCAGCCACCGCCGGACGGAACTCGCTCTCGTCGCTGTCGGTAGTCTCGTGCAGGTCGATGTGCAGCACGAACTGTGACTTCAACGGCGCCACCAGCTCGATCAGCGCGGTGGACTCACGTGCCGGACCGCCCTCGCGGAAGTTGCGGTTCGGGTCGATGGCATCGTAGTTCCAGCGGTTGATGCGCTCATAGCCCCACGGGTTCACGCACGGCACCACCAGCAGGTTGATGCGCCCTGCATAGGCGGCGGCATGCAGTTCCAGAAACTCCAACGCGCCCATCACGCCGCTGGTCTCATAGCCGTGCACGCCGCCGGTCACCAGTGCCGCCGGCAGCGCCGGATTCCAGCCGGGGCTGCGCAGGGCCAGCAGCGGGTAGGTCTCGCCGGCGTAGTCCAGCGCACCGTACTGCACCGGCTCAAAGGAACCCGCGAGCGCATCGATGCGCGGCAACACGTCCTGCTCGAAACGACGCAGCCGCTGCTGCCGTGCCCGCCACTGCGTGCGCTCGGCCTCGCCCCAAGGCTGGCCGGGGGTTCCCACGGGATAGAAGGCAACAGGGCTCATGGCGGTCTCGCGGCAACGGAAATCAGCGCGCATTTTAGCACCGCAGCCACGGGCGACTGGATTCAGCCCATCGCCTCGCCGGCATCGGCCAGGCGTTCTTCGATCTGCGCATACCAGTCCTGCAGCACCTCGATCAGCAGGTCCATTTCCGCATCGGCGCGCGGAAGGCGGCCAGCGCGCAGCGATACCTGCGCCTCCTGCAACTGCGCGATGAAGCCGGCCACGGTGTCGGACTGCACGATCAGGCCAGGATGGCGGCGCCCCGGCAGACGCACCACGGCATGGTTGCCGAGCTGTCCATACAGACTGATCGTGGTGTAGGTCTTCATCGCCAGTTGGGCGTTCATGCGATCCTGTCTGGAGAGAACTGGTTCACCGGCACGCGCGGGCTGGACGGGGGAGACGCTGCCGCGCGTGCCGGGGAACCAGGGGGACACGGGAGGTGGGCCGGCGCGCAGGCCGCCCACGAGAAGAAGCGGTCAGTCGATCCGGGCACGCCCGGATATCTGCACCCGGCGGTTGGGCGCAAGGCAGGCGATCAATGCCGGCTGGCTGCGCTGATCGCACTGCACCAGTGGCTCGGCATCGCCGCGACCTTCGGCACGGATCGCCCCGCTGGCCACTCCGCCTTCCACCAGTGCGCTGCGCACGGCTTCGGCACGACGCATGGACAGCGCCTGGTTGTAGGACGCGCTACCGATGCGATCGGTGTAACCGACCACCTCGATCCGCTGTACCTCGCTGGCCCGCTGTACCTGGCCGAGCAGCCCGTCCACCGCACGGCGGCCGGCGGCGCTCAGTTCGGCGCTGTCGAAGGCGAACAGGGCATCAGCGGACAGCCGCAGCGGCTCCGGCGGTAACGCGGCGGGCACTTCAGCGGTGGCTGGCGGCGGCGGTTCCACCAGCGCCGCGCACGACTGCGGCTTCCAGTAGCCGCCCTGGGCGACGCCCTTGCCATCGAACCGCACCTGGAACTGGCAGGTGAAGTACTCACTGCGCTGCGGGGTGCGGAAGTTGAGCAGGTAGTTCCACTCACGCACGCCCCACATGCCTTCGTTGAAGTGCGGTGTGCCCAGCAACGCGTACAGCTGGCGCTTGCTCATGCCCGGTGCGAAGCGGCGCAGGTCGGCCGGGTCGGCGAACACACCTTCCTTCAGCGAGGCCTTGCCGGGCTCCGGGAAGCTCACTGCTTCGCCAGCGGTGCTGCCGGCAACCGGCGCCTCACCCGCCGCGCCATGGCTGCGGCAGCCGGCCAGCGTGATGCAGGCCATCAGGGCGGGCAGCAGCACGCCGCGCAGCGCCCTGTAATGCGTATTCGTCGTGTCCATCAGGTTCCCCCTGTCATTGCTGGAGCCAGGACGGGCCGGCATCTCACCGGCCCGTCCGGCGTGCTTACCACTGGATGCCGGCACCTACAGCCACCCCGCCATCACCGCGGGTGTTGGTCGAACCGCTGAACTTGTAGATCCAGCGCCCGCCATCGGAGACGCCGGAAAGACCGACCGCCATGCCCGATTCGCCGTTGAAGCTGCCCGCCGCGAACGACGCCATGCTGCGACCGGCTTCGCTGGGCTGTGGCAGGGAGGCCACCGCCATCGCCGAGGCGATACCGGCCGAAGCGCGGTCATCGGTGCGCTTCAGGTTGCGATCGAAGCTGTCCATGCGCTCATCGGTATAGGCCTTGGACCAGTCCAGGGTCTGCGCCATGCCGCTGCGCAGCTGGTCGACATTGACCGCGTCGGTGCCGGCGGTACCGGCGGCGACATTGCGTACCTGGGTCGGCCCACTGCCCGCCTGCCCCAGCGTCACGCTGCTGAAGTTGGTGGTGCCGTTGGTGTTGTTGTCATAGCGCAGCGTTCCCTGCTGCGAGGCCTGCAGCTGGCGGACATTGACCGCATCGGTGGCCTGGCTGCCATCGGCCACGTTGGCGATCTGCCTCTCGGCACCGACGCTGCCCACCGACACCGTGTTGGCACGGTCGGCGACCGAGCCGGCACCCAATGCCACCGTGTTGTCGGCCTGTGCCTGTGCGCCGTTGCCCAGCGCGGTGGCATTGGCACCGGCTGCACTGGAACCGGCACCGCCGGCGGCCGCGTTTGCCCCGCTGGCCGATGGATTGGCCAGGCCCTGCGAGTTGTTCACCTGGAACATGCCCGAGGTGCCGTTGTTGATGTTGTTGATCTGCTGGTCGGTGTAGCTCTTGGATTCGTCGATGGCGTAGTTCACCCCGTTCTGCAGCTGGCCGACATTGACCGCGTCATAGCGCTCTGACCCATCTGCCACATGGGTGACCTTGCGCTCGCCACCGCTGCTGCCCACCGACACTTCGCCTGCCGAGTTGCTGGCCCCGGCCTGGCCGTAGGCGCCGGTATAAGCGGCCTGCGCGCCGGTATCGGCGACCGAGCCTGCACCCAGCGCCACGCTGTTGTCGGCCGATGCATCGGCGCCATCGCCGATCGCCACGCTGGCCGCACCGGCTGCGCTGGCTTCAGGACCGACCGCCACCGCGTCGGTACCACTGGCTGTGGCGCCGGCCTTGGCCGAATTCACCGCCAGGAACGGGTTGCCACCGGCGATATTGTCGATGCGCTGGTTGATGTTCAGCAGCGAGGAATCCACCGCCGAGAACGCAACGGTGACATTGCCGTAGTCGTTGCCGGTCACCGTGCCATCGGTGGCGATGGATGAGATCCGGAAGGTCGGCGCGGTCCAGATGTTGCTTCCGCCGTCATACATCGTGGTACCTCCGAAATAGTTCGCCACGGTCTGGTTGGTCGCCGACAGCTGGTTGCCGGTGACCGCCTGGCGGCTGCCCGCGGTCACGCTGCCATCGGCCAGGTTGTCCAGCACCACCGCAGTGCCGCTGCCATCGCCGGCCAAGGTGATGCGGTTGCTCGCGTTGCCCGCCACATCGGCGTCGTACTTCACCGCCAGGCGGTCCACCGTATCGGTCTTGTCAGCGACATTGGCCAGCGAGGTGCTGACGGCATCGAAGGCAGTGCCTACGTCGTTGTAGTCACCGCTGCTGACGCTGCCATCCACGGCGACGTTGTTGAGCGTATAGGTCGGTGCAGTGACCGTACCGCTTGCATCCACGCCAGCGCCGCCACCGAGATGGGTGGCCACCGACTGGCTGCTCGCGAACAGCTGCGCACCGTTGATCGCTTCACTGCTGGTGGCCGATACCTCGCCCGCTGCCAGGTTGCTCAGCGTGGTCGCGGTGGCGCCATCACCCAGCGTGGCGCTGCTGTAATCCACGCTGCCATCGGCGGCGATGTCATAGCGCAGCGCCCCTTGTTCGGAGGCCTGCAGCTGGCCCAGGTTCACCGCATCGGTGGCGGCCGTCGCATCGGCGACGTTGGCCAGCTGGCGTTCGGCACCGGCGGCGCCGATGGACACCGTGCCATCCCGATCGGCGATGCTGCCCGAGCCGATCGCCACCGCGTTGGCCGCCGTGGCACTGGCGCCGCCACCGATGGCGACCGATTCAAGGCCGCTGGCAGCAGCATCCACGCCCGTCGAGTTGACCTTGAAGAAGCGCGACGCTTCACCGGTGCGGATGTCGTTGATCTGGGTGTTGAGGTTGACCAGCGAGCCGTCCACCGCCGCGAAGGCATCGCTGGCGTTGTCATACACGCCCGGGGCCAGCACGCCGTCGGCCGCGACCGAGGTGATCGCGAAGGCCGGGGCGGTGAACAGCGCGGTGGCCGGATCGAACGCGGTGGTGCCACCGAAATAGGCCACCAGTGCTTCATTGGTTGACAGCAACTGGGCGCCGGTGATCGCCTCGGTGCTGCCTGCCGCGACCAGGCCGTTGCTCAGGTTGCCCAGCCGGGTGGTGCCACTGCCGTTGCCCAGCGTGGCATTGCGGTAGTCGATGCTGCCGTCGGCGGCCACGTCGTAGCGCACCGCGCCCTGCTCCACCGCCTGCAGTTGACCTACGTTGACCGCATCGTTGGCGTCCACGCCATCGGCCACGTTGGCCAGCGTGGTGGTGCCGGTGCCTCCGCCCAGGGTGGCACGACGGTAGTCCGGCGCGCCGGTGCCATCGTCGTCGTAGGTGATGGCCATCACACCGACGTCGTTGATCAGCTCGACCGCACCCTGCAACTGCGCGACGTTGACCGCATCGGTGCCCAGGCTGCCGGCGGCCACGTTGCTGATCTGCCGCTCTCCGCCAGCAAAGCCCACCGACACTTCGCCGCTGGATACCTGCGCGGTGTCCAGGCCATACGCGTTGTAGCTGGCCTGTGCGCCACGCAGCGCGCTGGAACGGTAGCCCAGCGCCACGCTGTTGGCCTTGTCGGAGGTGGCTTCGGCACCCAGCAGCACCTGGCCGTTGGCGGTGCCGCTGGCGCTGTCACCGACGATCACCGAATGGCCCATGCGCGCGGCGTAGTCCGCCGTCGGCACGCCGGTGGGATCGGTCGGGTCGTTCACTCCATTGCCCGGGAACGCGAGGTTGGCATCCTGCAGCGGCAGCCGGTGGCTGGCGTTGGCGCCGATCACCACTTCACGCGAGCCATTCGCATACGCGCCATCGCCCATCAGCACCTGGTAGTCCTGGGCCGGGTTGACCGCCCAGCAGTCGATCGACACCACCCCCAGCACATCCAGGCACGAGGCGGCCCAGTCCGGCGCCTGGCCCGGCAGCACCAGGCCGAGCAGGCCATTGGGGTCGCCATTGTTGATGTTGTAGATGTAGCTGTCCGAGGTCACTCCGCCGATCAGGGTCAGGTGCGAGCTGCCGCCGGTGGTGGCGCCGCCCAGTCCATTGAGCAGCGTGCCGACCGGGGTCAGGTTGACCACCGGCAGGCCGAGCACGTTGGTGACCGAATAGGCCTGCTGCACGTTGGCACTGTTGACGGCCAGATTACCGTTGCGGACATAGCCATCGCCGCCGAGCAGACCCTGCGCGGTCGGCCCGACCAGCGTGGACAGGGTGCCGACCAGGCCACCGCTGCCGATGATCAGGCCGGAATTGGGATCGGCCGGGCGCGGCGCCTTGGGGCTGGTCGGCGGAATGGCAGACGGCGAGGACAGGCCGAGACCATCGGTCACCCCGCCCACCAGTCCACCTACGCCCCCCACGACCCCACCGACGACTCCGCCCAGGTCGCCCTGGACCAGACCGCCGACCGCGTCGCCGACGCCATCCAGCAGCGACCCGACTCCCCCGACCACGCTGCCCAGGTTGAGCCCGCTGGCCTGCGCGGCGGCGGTCGCCTGCGTGGCCAGCTTCGGATTGCGGTCAGCCACCGCCAGCAGGTGGGCTTCACCCTCCACGCCCACGCCACCGGCCACGCCGGTATCCAGGGCGGCGCTGACCACGGCATCGGTGGCGACCAGCTCTTCGTCCTTCGCGGCAAGGCGGACGGCGGCCTCGGCAGCAACCTTCGCATCCAGTGCGTCGGTGCCTGCAACCTCGGCGTCCACTGCGGTAGCCAGCTTTGCCTGCACCAGCGCGGCCGGGGTCGGTGCGACGGCGATGCCGGCATCGACCGAGGCGTTGATCGCAGCAAGCGTGCTAGAAGGCGCATCCACCGCGCCGATATCCGCCTTGACGCCAAGCTGCGCGGCGACGGCCGGTGCCGGCGCTGCGACGTTCGGCGTGCGCACCGCAGCCGCGACTTCCACCTTCGCGGGCAGCACATGACGGACCACCGGCAGGCGGCTGGCAACTCCCGGCGAAACGCTGGCATCGACGTTGGCCAACGCATTGCCCGCAGGCTGGCCGACGATGGCGGCCAGCGCTACGTCAGCATCCACCTTGACCGGGGCCTGCTGGGTGTACTTGGCCGCAAGTGCCTGCAGGTCGCGCAGGGTCTGGTTGTTCTCCGAAGCGGTTGCGGTACCGGCGCACAACGCAAGCGCCAGGGCAACGGCCAGCATCGCCGGCGCCGGCAGCGCGGCACGTTGATCGATGAGCGAGGAGGCGCCGTGGGCGCCGGTGGCCAGTTCAGAGGCCACGACCATGGCGCGCAGCTGCCTGCTCCACACCAAGCGGAAAATACGATTCATGAGTTTAGTCCCCCGTGGACGACGCTTTGTGAGTCAGAGATCTGCCTGCTGGCAGGTGACTCCTATTTGAGCGCGTGCAATGAAGGCGGGGCACTTCATTCCGGCAGGGCAAGCGCGCATTCCGGCAAGGCCTCGACCAGATTCGGCAGCGCGATGCACCAATTCGGCAAGCGGGTCCTGCGCGCGTCCCGCACAGGTATCAGGCAGGTTGCCCGACGATCCCTGGCGCACCGGGTGCGCGCATCAACGTGTCTCGTGGCAGCTCGCCGAACACCTTGCGATAGTTGTCGGCGAAGCGCGAAAGATCCCACAGGCCGCAGCTCAGCGCGATCGCCTTGACCGAACGTCGACCGCCATCGGCCATCGACAATCCACGGCACGCCGCGCACAGGCGCAGCATCGACAGGTAGCGGTTGGGCGAGATCCCGAACAGATCCTCGAACGCATAGCGCAGGCCACGCTCACTGACCCCCGCCGCGTCACAGATCTCGTTCATGTAGATATTGCGCCGCAGGTTGAGGCGCATGAAGTTCTCTGCCCGTTGCACGATCAGGTAGTGGGTGCGCCGCGCACGGGTGTTCATCGCCTGTTCGCCCGGTCCGGCCGCCAGCAGTGCCTGCACGTGCTCGTGCAGCAGTCGCTCGCTGCCCTCGGCTGCCATCGCCGCAGCGTTGCCTGCCGCCAGTGCATCCTGCAGGTGGCGGTAGTGGTTGGCGAGCAGGGAATTGTCGGCAATCGAAAACAGATTCAGCGCTTGGCCGGACGGCGGCATGCTGCGCAGGCTGAGCTCGGAGAGCTTGCGCTGCAGCCGTGCCGCCGAGACCAGTACAAGGGTAAGTCGCGTGCCCGCGCCGAGGGCGAATTCACTGATGCCTTCCGGCAGCACGGTCAACACCGTGCCCGCGGTCAGCGGAACACCGTGGCACCAGCTCAATGCCGGGTCCGAGGCATGCACGTACCCCAGCAGGGCCCAGTCGGTGGGCAGCATGAACCGGCCACGTGCCTGGAAGCCGGTGACCGCATGGCAGAACAACGCTTCATCCTGTACCCGTGCGTCCACCGCTGCGCGCGGCCCGTTGCCATCCAGCAACACCAGTTCCACCTCACAAACGCGCAGCACGTTGCCCAGCGTGGCCAGGTCCATCGGCCTCAGCCCATCCGTGCTCTCGCTTCCCACACCATCTGCCATGACAGTGATACCCCCCTTTCCAAGGTCCGTACGACGAGCCGTGCTGACCGCAACCGTGCGACCGCTGCAGCGCCGCCTTTTTTCTCGGGGTCGAGTATGCCTGATTATCTGTGGCCGTATACATTCGTAAACTGCGTGGCCGCGCAAGGATTAACTGCCAACCACCAGGCGTCAAATTTCCGTCGCTCCGCGGCCGCGCCACGGGATTTATTACGATCCAAACGTATTTAATTACGGGCACGGCCATTGCAGGCCGGGAGATTTCGCATTTGTGCCGAATTTGCGTATCGATTGATGTGGTCACCGGGTGAAACTACGGCACAGTAGCAACACGGTGGTTGGCTGGGGGACATCTGGCTACCCAGAGGGAAACGTGATGATGTGACGTACATCTCACTATTGAGAGAGGCGACGGCGCGTTTGGCGTCATCGCGCTTCTGGCTCCTGAAACCTGCCACCCGTATTCACGGCCACATTATGTTGGCCGCGCCCTCGCATGGCCTTTGATTATCACCCCGGACCCGTCCGGTTAATCAAAAGGAGCCCCATGCAACCGTTGACAGGTAAAAGGAGAAAACCGTCATGAATGCATCCATCCGCAAGTTCCTGAAAGAAGAAGACGGCGTCACCGCGCTCGAATATGGCCTGCTCGCGGCGATGGTCGCAGGCGTGCTGGTTGCCGTTGCCGGCCCGCAGATCCGCACCTTCTTCACCACGCTTTTCACCACGCTGACCGGTTTCCTGACCACCGCGTCCAACGGCAGTCCGCCGCCCGGCTGATACCGTCGCGGGACGGTCCTGGTCGCTGCAGGCCCCGGCCTCCAGCGATGGGCGGCGGATTGCCGCAGGTTGCATCGTTTCCAGGGAAAGGGAGGCCACATGTTGCTGTTCGCTATGCTGGCAACCACGTTGAGCATGCGGGTCATCGCCAGCGATCTGTACGCACGACGCGTACCCAACCGCTGGCTGCTGGGCGCACTGCTGCTGGGCGCGCTGCTGCTTGCCTGGCTGGCCATGCATCAGGGCATCGCCAGCATCGCGCCACACGCTGCCGGGCTGCTGCTGGGCCTGTGCAGCCTGCTTCCCTTCTACGTCATGCGCTGGATGGGCGCCGGTGACGTCAAATTCTTCGCCGTGCTCGGTTTCCTGCTCGGCTGGCAGGCACTGCTGCCGGTGTGGATCGGCGCCAGCCTGCTGGCCGGTGTGCACGCGGTGGCGGTGTACAGCTGGCGCAGCCTGCGCCTGTATCTCCCGCTGCGGCTGACACTGCTGCAGCACAACGCCGCCCAACACCGCGCACTGGCCCCTGCGCTGCATCAGCTGCAACAGGCACGCGGTGGCCGGCAAGGCATTCCCTATGCCGCCTATCTGGGCCTGACCAGCATCTGCTGGATCGGCTGGACCCTGCTCGGGGGTGCGCAATGACACGTCTCAGCCTGCGTCCGCGAAAATCACAACGCGGCGTCGTCACCATCGAATACGCCTTCATGCTCATGTTCGGGGTGATCCCACTGCTGCTGCTCACCTACACCGGCGTGATGCTGATGGCGGTGCAGCAGACCCTGGCCACCGCCTCGTCGGAGGGCGCGCGCGCATCGCTGCGCTTCGCCCCGCTGGACCAGCGCCGGGTGGCGGCCTGCGAAGCGGCGCGGCGCTCCATGCAATGGCTGCTGACCTATGCCGCGCAGACACCGGACTGCAGCAGCGCCAGCAGCGCACCGATCGTGGTCTCCTCGGCGGCGCCCTGTTCCGGGTTGGCAGATGCGCAGTGCATGCAGGTGTCGGTGAGCTTCGATTACCGCGCCACCCCGTTTCTTCCAGGCACCGGCCATTTGTACGGCTGGGTGCTGGACCGACCCATCAGCAGCACCGCCGTCGCCCAGCTCGACCTGGGCAGCAACTGAAAGGCGCAAGGAGACGTTCCATGCTCAGGTTCACCCGCATCGCCGCCATCGCCTTGATCGCCCTCGCCGTACTGCTGGCCGTGGTCGCCTTCGTGATCGGCCGTCGTGCCGCGACAACGCAGGCACCCACTGCCGCGCCCGCCCTCGCCGCCAGCGAAACACCGCAGGGCGTCATGGTGGTGGAGGCCGGCGGCCGCCTGGCCGCAGGCGTGCCGATCGAGCCAGGCCAGGTGCGCATGGCCCGCCGCCCGCAGCCACCGGCAGGTGCGTACCTGGACGTGGTCAGCGTGGTCGGGCTGGTACCGACCCAGGACGTACCCGAAGGCACGGTGCTGCAGCAGGGCCTGTTGGCGCAGGGTTTCTCGCTGCAGCTGCGTCCGGGCGAGCGCGCGCTGGCGGTGCCGGTGGATGAACTGGCAGCCGCCGGCAACCGGATCCTGCCCGGCGATTTCGTCGATGTGTTCCTCAACCTGAAGGGCAGCCAGGGCTACGGTGAACAGGAGGCCGCGCAGGCACGGCTGCTGTTGTCGCGGCTGCGGGTGCTGAGCTACGGCGCACACGATCTGCGTCCGCCGCAGCCATCGCCACAAAGCGAAGCCGGGGCCACCGCCAGCACGGAAGGCGATCCGCGTGCAGCCGACATCCGCGGCGCCAGCGCGGCCGGCAGCGCGTCGTCGTCAGGCACACCGGAGGCGCCGGCGCGTAGCGCGGTGCTGGCCGTGCCGGTCGCCGATGCCAACCGCCTGCTGCTCGGCGCGCAGCAGGGCAAGTTGTTCCTGGCCCTGCGCAATCCTTCCGATACCGGCATCGCCGACCCCTCGCTGTTCCCCCTGCCCCGGCCGGTCCTGGCCGCGGCACGTGGCCTGGAGGGCGAGCGCGCCGCCGCGCTGGCGCAACCGGAAAACGATGCCTACGCCGGGCTGGACGGCGATGAACTGGCAGGCCGCAACAGCGTGCGTGCAGCGCCGCCGGTGGCAGCCACCGCCGTACCGGCACGCCGCAGCAGCGCCCCGCGCGCACCGGCCGGCATTGAAATCATCCGCGGTAGCGGCACCCCCTGAACGAGACGAGACCGACCATGACGTATCGCTGCACCCCTCGCCTGTTCCGCCGACCGCTGCTGCTGGCCCTGCTGGCCGTGGCACTGGCCTGCCCCCCCGGGCTGCAGGCCCAGGCACAGCCGGATTTCGTCCTGCAGACCCGCGAACAGCGCCCGTGGACGCTGCCGGCCAACCTGGAACGGGTGGCCATCGCCGACCCCGGCGTCGCCGACGTGGTGATGCTGCGCGGCAACCGCCAGGCGCTGCTGGTCGGCAAGGCGCCGGGCACCACCACCCTGCTGTTGTGGCAGCGCGGCCAGTCCGAACCGCAACGTCTGCAGGTGGACGTGCGCAGTGCGGTACAGGGCGGCCTGGCCATCGAAGGCGGAACCGCGTTGACCGTGCAGGGCAACGACGCCCTGCTCAGCGGCAGCAGCCCGTCACTGCTGGATCATGCGCAAGCGCGCAAGGCCGCCGAGGCGGCAACCGGTGCTGACGGCCGGGTTGCCGATGTATCCACCGTGGGCATCGGCGGCGTGGTCCAGGTGGAAGTGAAAGTGGTGGAGTTCAACCGCAGCGTACTGCGCCAGATCGGGATCAACTTCCAGAACCAGAACGGCGGCTTCTCATACGGCATCGCGCGCCCGGGTGGCGTGGCCAGCGGCGATGGGGACAGCGGCAGCACCCCGCTGCAATCGGCGTTCAGGCTGGTGTTCGGCTCCAGCAAGGACCTGTGGAGCGCCGACATCGACCTGCTGCAGAGCAATGGCATGGCGCGCGTGCTGGCAGAACCGACCCTGGTCGCACTGTCCGGCCAGAGCGCCAGCTTCCTGGCCGGCGGTGAGCTGCCATTGCTGGAACCGCAGGGACTCGGTACCACCACCATCACCTACAAGCCGTTCGGCATCGGCTTGACGGTATCGCCGACGGTGCTGTCGGCCGACCGCATCGCCTTGAAGGTGGCGCCCGAAGCGAGCGACCTGGACTACAGCAACGCACTGACCCTCAACGGCGTGCAGGTGCCTTCGATCAGTACCCGGCGTGCCGATACCACCGTCGAGCTGGGCGATGGCGAAAGCTTCGTGATCGGCGGGCTGGTCAGCAGCACCGTGGCCTCCACCGTCAACAAGCTGCCGCTGCTGGGCGACCTGCCCATCATCGGTTCGTTCTTCCGCAACCTGGACTACAAGCGCCAGGACAAGGAACTGGTGATCATCGTGACGCCGCGGCTGGTCAAGCCGCTGGCCCGCAATACCGAATTGCCGCTGCCAGGTGACCGCGAAGCGCGCGCCAACCTGCCGGTGTGGGGTTCCTGGCTGATCGGGCCGGCCGGGCCTGACGCCGTCCCCGGCTTCTCGCGCTGATCCATGACCGGAGCACCCAGCACATGCCCTTCGCCACTGCACGCCAGCTGCCTTCGTCGGGATTGCCGATGAACCTGGTCGTGTTCGCCAGTGACCGGGAGCTGCTGTCACGGCTGGCGGCGAAGTTGCCGCCGCATTGGCCGTTGACCTACCACGACGCCGGTTTCCCCGGCGCGGTGCAGCAGTTGCGGGTCGCCCCCCAGACGCTGGTGCTGCTGGATTTCCATGCGACGCGCGCGGCGGCGTCGGCCGAACTGGTGCGACAGATACGCCAGCTGCGCCCGGAACTGGCGATGGTCGCGGTGGGTGCCACCAGCGTCAACCAGGTCGAGGGCGTGGTCACCGCACTGCGCGTCGGGCTGCGCGACTTCGTCGACCTGGATGCCGATACCGAAGGGGTGCAGGCCGTGCTCAGGCGTGCCACCGCGCCTGCCGCAGCCGCGATCCCGGTAGCGACTCGCAAGGCGCCGCTGACGTTGATGCTGGGCGTGCGCCCCGGCATGGGAACCAGCACGCTGGCTGCGCACCTGTGCGTGCTGGCGCAGCAGATGCGCGCGGCCGGCAACAGCCAGGACGTGCTGCTGCTCGACATGGGCCAGCCGGCGGGCGATGTGGCCTTGTACCTCAACATCGAAAGCCGGTTCCACTACGACGAAGCCCTGCGCAGCGCCAGCCGGCTCGATGCCACCCTGGTGCGCACCGCGATGGCCCGCCATCCAGGCGGGCTGGTACTGCTGGATCGCGCCGTGGGCAGTGAATCGCTGCCGCCCAGCGATCCGGGCCTGCTGCTCAAGCGCCTGTGCGGCCTGTTCTGCAGCGTCCTGTGCGAACTGGGCGGGACGCCGTTGCGGCAGATCCCTGGCGCACTGCTGGAACATGCCGATGAGATCTGGCTGGTCACCGATGGTGCCATCGCCAGCCTCGTATCGCTGGACCAAGTGCTCAAGCAGTTGCCGCCAGGTGTGCGCGAAGGTGACCGGCTGAAGCTGATCGTCAACCGAAACGATGAAGAGGCCGGCATGGCTGCCGCGCAGATTGCCGAACGCTTCCAGCTGCCGTTGCTGGCCACCCTGCCCGAGCGCCCGCGTCTGCGCGCCAGTGCCAGCCAGGGCCGCCTGTTGCTCGATGACGCACCGCGCGACCCGTACCTGCGGGCGCTTGCCCCGCTGCTTGCCCGTTTCGACCCGACCACCAGCCCACCGGAGGCGCAGGGACTGCGCGACCGGTTCGCCTCCGCCCTGAGTAGCCTGCAATGGAAGACAAAGTGATGCCCTTCCCGAATGCACCGTTCCGCGAGGTGCCGGCCGAACCCGCCGCGACGCCGTTCGCGCAGACCGACCAGTACCAGAAGGTGCTGTCGGCCGCGCACGAGCACCTGTTGAACCGGATCGAGGATGAGCGGATCGACATCGACGCCTGGGCGCCGGATACGGTCAGCCGCTGGGCCCAGGGCGAAACGGCAGCGTTCGTGCAGGAGTGGCGCATCCCGATCAACGAGCAGGAAATGCAGGACGTCGCTGCCGGGCTGGTCAAGGAATTGACTGGTTTCGGGCCGCTGGACGACCTGCTGCGCGACCCGACCATCGAAGACATCCTGATCAACGGCTACAAGGACGTGCACGTCTCGCAGGGCGGCCGGCTGCAGCGCGCCACCCAGCGCTTCACCGATGACACCCACCTGCTGCGCATCCTGCGCCGGATCATCGCCCCGCTCGGCCGCCGCCTGGATGACTCCAACCCGATGGTCGATGCGCGCCTGCCCAACGGCGGCCGCCTCAACGCGATCATCGCGCCACTGGCCGTGGACGGTCCGATGGTGTCGATCCGCAAGTTCCGCAAGGATCCCTACACGCCGGAGGAGCTGCTGCAGATGGGCACCTTCGACAAGCCGATGCAGGCGCTGCTGCAGGCCATGGTGCTGGGTCGCTGCAACATCCTGGTGTCCGGCGGCACCAGCTCGGGCAAGACCTCGCTGCTCAATGCACTGGCGCATTACATCCCCGCGAACGAGCGCGTGCTGACCGTGGAGGACACCGCCGAACTCTCGCTCAACCATCCGCACGTGGTGCGTCTGGAAAGCCGGCTTGGCGGTGCCGATGGACAAGGCGCGGTGAGCATCCGCGACCTGGTCCGCAACAGTCTGCGCATGCGTCCGGACCGCATCGTGGTCGGCGAGGTGCGTGGCGCCGAAGTGCTGGAAATGCTGCAGGCGATGAACACCGGGCATGACGGCTCCATGGCGACCATCCACGCCAATTCGCCGCGCGACTGCCTGTACCGGATCGAGATGCTGGCCGGCTTCGCCGGCTTCCAGGGCAGCGAGGACAGCCTGCGCCGGCAGATCGCCAGTGCGATCGATTTCATCGTGCAGATCTCCCGTCTCGGCAGTGGCAGGCGCGTGCTCGTCTCCATCACGGAAATCACCGGGGTCAGCGACAACATGATCTCCACCCAGGAGATGTTCCGCCACGAGGTGCAGATCGACGAAGCCGGCCGTGAAACCGATCGCTGGATTGGTCTCGGCTTCCATCCGCATTCGCACAAGCTCGAGCCGTTCCGGCAGGCGCTGCGCGACTCCTTCAGCCCCGGGGCGTGGTGACGGTGGGTATCGTCCTGCTGCTGCTGAGCTTTGCCGCGCTGCTCGGCGCCGGCGCAATGCTGCTGCTGGGCAGCGCGCAGCGGCGCGCGCGTGCGCAGGCCACGCTCGGCCATGCAGAACAGCGCCTGCAGCGCAGCGCTGTGTCGATGGCGGCTACGAACGCTGCGGCGCCTTCAGCGGCGGCGGTGGCACTCGCCGGTCCTGCCGCCGTCGATGGCAAGGCAACGGCGGCCGGCCGCCCCTCCCTGCCCTGGGACGCCGCCCTGCTGCGCGCCGGGATGAAACCCGGCTGGCGTGCGCCGGTGCTGGCGCTGGTGCCGGGACTGGCCCTGGCCGGCTTTGCGGCGATGCGGCTGGGCACCGGCTGGGCCTTCCCGCTGACCCTGCTGCTGTACGTGCTGGTCGCATGGCTGCTGTTGCAGCGGCGCATCGGCAAGCTGCAGCAGAAGCTGATCCGTCAGCTGCCGGATTTCCTCGACAACCTGGTGCGCCTCACCGCACTGGGCAACAGCCTGCAGATGTCCTTCCAGACCGCCTCGGTACAGACCGTGGCGCCCCTGCGCGAGCTGCTCGACACCACCCTGCGCAACGCGCGCGGGGGCATGGATCTGGACCGTGCACTGGCCCAGGCGGCCGCGCCATGGCGGGTGGAAGCACTCGACGTGCTTTCGGTGGTGTTGGGCGTGTGCGTGCGCATCGGCGGCCGATCGGACCAGGTGCTGCAGCGGCTCAGCGATTTCATGCGCGACCTGGATCAGGCCCAGCAGGAGCTCAAGGCGACCACGTCTGAAACGCGGATGTCAGCCTGGGTGCTGGCCCTGCTGCCGCCGATCAGCGCACTGATGATGGCGCTGGCCAGCCCGGGCTTCTTCGAACCGATGCTGCGCGAGCCGCAGGGCCACAAGATCCTGCTGGCGGCGCTGGGACTGGAGCTGGTCGGCGGCTTCCTGCTGTATCGGCTGGCCAAATCCATATGAACCGCACTCCGAACGCCGCAGGAGCAGAGCGATGAACCCGGCTACGTTGTGGATCCTGGCACTGGTGCTGCTTGCTGCCGGTATGGCGCTGTTCGGCGTGGCGTACTGGGTGCAGGGCGCCCGCCTGCAGCGTAGCGAAGCCACCCTGGAAGCGGCCCTGCAACCGCGCGGGCCGGCCACGCCGGCCGCGCCGCCCGCCGCGCGCAGCCGATGGGCATGGCTGGAGCAGTTCGGTGCGCAGTTCAGCGGCAGCCGCATCGAAGGCGCACTGCTGGCCAGCGAGGACCGCATGCTGCTCGACCTGGGCGGCTGGAACACCCGCAGCGGCACTGCCATCTACCTGGCATTGCGGCTGCTGCTGGCGCTGTCGGTACTGCTGCTGGTACTGGCGCTTGCCCCTGTAGACGGCATGGCCGGCCTGCTGACCTGTGTCGGCGCGCTGGCTGCCGGGCTGCTGCTGCCCAAGGTCGTGCTGGGCATCTGGGCCGGACGACGGCGCAGGCGCGTCGGCAACGAACTGCCGATGCTGATCGACCTGCTGCGCCTGCTGCAGGGCGTGGGCTTCAGCATGGACCAGAGCCTGCAGACGCTCGGCGACAAACTGCGTCCGGCGCTGCCGGTGCTCGGCCAGGAAATCCACGATGCCAACGTCAACTACAGCCTGGGCCGCAGCCGTCCGCAGTCGCTGCGCCGCTTGTCCGAAGCCTATGACGACGAAGACCTGCGCAGCCTGGTGCAGCTGATCGTGCAGGTCCATGCGCACGGCGGTGCGGTGCAGGAACCGTTGAAGCAGTTCAGCGTGCGGCTGCGCGAACAGCGGCGGCACGCGCTGAAGGAAAAGGTCGGCAAGCTCTCGGTGAAGATGACCGTGGTGATGATGGTGACCCTGCTGCCGGCATTGATGCTGGTGCTTTCCGGTCCGGCGCTGATGGCGCTGGCCTCAACCCTTACCCGGATGTAGCGCCCATGCTGCGACCCTTGATCCTTGTCTGCTGTTTCGCCCTCGCCGCCTGCTCACAGACCGTGGGCGGCTATCGCCAGGCTGCACCCAGCCTCGCCGAACCCGGTGCCGACGCGGTGGATACCCGCAGCACCTACCTCGACCTGATCCGGCGCATGCAGAAACAGGGCGCGTACTACGCTTCTTTGGCGCACATCGACGCATTCCGCCAGCGCCACGGCGACAGTCCCGCGCTGCGCCTGCTGCAGGCCGATGCGCTGCGCCACACCGGCCAACTGGATGCCGCCGGCGCGCTGTATGACGGACTGACCCGTGGCGAGCAGGCCGCAGCGGCGTGGCACGGACTGGGCCTGATTGCCGCCCAGCGCGACCAGGATGCAGTGGCCGAGGCCGCACTGGCACGCGCCGCCCAGCTGACCCCACTGGACACCGCCGTGCTCGGCGACCTGGGCTATGCGCGGCTGCGTGCCGGCCAGCTGGAGCAGGCCCGCGCACCGCTCGCACAGGCGTTGGAGCTGGCTCCGGACGATGCCCGCGCGGTCGCCAACCTGGCGGTGTGGGCGCTGCTGCGCGGCGACACCGCCACCGCCGAACGCCTGATGCAGCAGGGCAAGGTCAGCGAGACCACCCGCGCCGAAGTGCAACGGCAGGCCATTGCCCTGCGTCAGCGTAGACCAGCCGTCGCGACCGCAGCCGCAGCGGCCGCGCAGACCACAGCCGCCCCCGCAGCGGCCGCCGGGCGTGCCGACAGCGTGCCGCGCCGCGTACCGGTTGATCCACGCGCGGTCTCCGCCGTTGCCCAAGGCACTGCCGAGCGCCCCGATTCAACCCTGCCGGCGACCATGCTCGAACGCTTCGGCCGCCCGACCCCTCCCACGGAGAGCACCCGATGACCCGTTCCCTGACCCTTGCACGCGGGCTGGCCGTGTCGGTACTGCTGGCCGCTGGCCTCGCCCACGCGCAGCAGGCGCCGGTCACCGGACGCATGCTCGGCGGCTCCGTACCCGCGCCGGCGCAAGCCCGCGCTGCAGCGCCCGCACCTGCACCGACCCGTGCCGTGCCGGAACCGGGCCCGCAGCATGCCGGACCGCTACCGCCACCGCGCTACGCCGATGCCCCGGTCGCGCCCTTGGTGCAGCGGGCAGCGCGTCCCGAACCCGGCGATGCCACCCGCCACCTGCTGCAGTTGCAGGCATCCGGCGCACAGGGCGGGCGCAGCCTGCCGGTGCTGGGTGACCAGGCCCACGCCAGCTACGCGCGTTACCTGAGAAGCTTCGAACATGACCTCCCCGAGTTCTTCGAGAACACCGTCGGCCAGAGCACCCCGGGCGGGAGCAACTGAGCATGCCGCGTCCGCGCACGCCTGGCTTCCCACACCGGCAGCGCGGCGCCATGTCGGTGACGATGCTGCTGGTGATGATCGGCCTGGTGGCGATGCTCGGCCTGGTGGAAATCGGTTACCTCTACTGGGCAAAGCGCGACGCGCAGAAGGTCGCCGACCTGTCGGCGATCGCCGGTGCGCAACGATTGGACCTGTGCAACGCCAGCTACAGCGACAACAGCGCGGCACGCAACAATGCCGAACGACAGAACCGCTTTGCCGGCACCTTGGCCATCCAGTGTGGGAGTTGGAACACCAACCATCCGGCCCTCGACCATTTCGTGGCGGGCGTCTCGGCAAGCCATCCGCTCAACGCGGTCAAGGTGACCGCCAGCCGCAGCGTGGTCCCGTTCTTCGGCCAGAACGCATCGCTGCCGCAGATCAGTGCGCAGGCCGTGGCCAAGCGCAGCGCGCCCACCGCGGTGTTCAGCGTCGGCTCGCAACTTCTGCGGGTCGATGGCAACACCCCGCTGGGCAGCACGCTGAAACTGGTCGGCGTGGACCTGGACCAGACCACCCTGCTCGGCTATGACGGGCTGGCCCAGGCACGCGTCACCCCCGGCGGGCTGCTGCAGGCGCTGGGCATTCCGGTGGATGCCAACATCAGCATCGGCGATTTCAACGCGCTGCTGGCCGCGCACAAGGTATCGCTCGGGCAGCTGGTCGATGCCACCGCCAGTGTCCTCGCACGCAGTGGCGTGGCCGGCGCCGACCTGCGCCTGCTGCGCGACGCGCTCGGCACGAAACTGGACCTTGATGCACTGGCCGTGCAGCTGGGCAGCGACGCCAGCGGCAGTGGCCTGTTCGCCAAGCTCACCGCACCGGACGGGTCGGCCTCCAGTGCACTGCAGGCCGATGTCAGCGCATTGGACCTGCTGACCACCGGCATCACCATCGCCAGTGATGGCCGCGGCGTGTCGATCAACCAGTTGAACCTGCTCGGCGACGCGGTCAGCGTGCGCACAGGCGTGGTCGAACCACCGTCGATCGGCATCGGCGGCGTGGGGGCGACAGCTTACAACGCGCAGGTACGCGTAGTCGCCGACGTCGATACCAACGGTATCCGGATCCTCGGCCTGGGGCTGGGCCAGCTGCTCGGCAACCTCGGCATCCGGGTCAAGCTGCCGGTGCACGCCGATGTGACCAACGCGATGGGCACGCTGGTGTCGCTCCAGTGCACCACCGAACGTCCGACAGCGACCATCCGCGTGGATGCCAAGGTACTGCGCAGCTGCGTCGGCAAGGTCACCGAAGCGGAGCGCTTCTCCACCCGCAATGTGTGTGGCACCAGTCTGCAGAACGAGCAGATGATCACCCTGCTCGGCGCGTCACTGGTCAATGACAAACTCAGTCTGGATGCGCTGCAGGACAGCCAGCAGGTCACCCTCGCCGCGGGCGAGACCGCCTCCACCCGGATCAATCCGCTGCTGATCGGCGATACCGTCAGCCACATCGTCGAGGAACTGCTGCGGGTGCTGTCCAACCTGCTCAGCCCGGCCAACAGCGGCATGGGCACCAGCCAGGCCGCCGACAACCTGGCCGACCAGCTGCTGAAGGCGGCCAATCCAGGCGGCGGGCGCTACAACGTCAACGACACCGTGACCTTCCTGCGCCGCACCCAGGCCCACAATGGCATCGAACCGTTCGCCGAGTGGCAGCTGGCCAACGGGGTCCCCTATGCATGCAACCTGCTCGGCCTCAACACCTGCTTCAGGACCGGCCCGGTCTGGGACGGCTTCAAGGCCACCGTCACCGGCGAGGGCCTGGGCGTGCTCAACGGCCTGCTGGGTTCGCTCACCGGCGGCCTGCTGATCAACCGCTGCGACAGCCTGATCAGCAACCTGGTCGGCTACAACAGCTGCGTGCAGAAGAACCTGGCCTCCTACCTGCAGACGGCACCGGAAGGCGTGCTCGACGCCTACCTCGGCAGCGGCGTCACTGCGCCGGGCAACCAGATCAGCTGCAAGGGCCTTCTGTGCACCCTGCTCAAGCCGGTGCTGGACGTGCTGAAGCCTGCCCTCAACGGCATCGGCACCCTGCTTACCACCACGCTGGCCAATGTGCTCGGGCTGGAACTGGGACGCACCGATGTGCACGTGCAGTCGATCCAGTGCAACAGCGCGCAGCTGGTGTACTGAATGCGATACCGGTGGCATTGGCGACGGAATCGCGCATGCTAGACTGCGTTCGGGGAACTATCGACATCAACAACAATCCACTCGTGGGTGGTCCATACATGCGACATGACTCAGGGACGGCAGCGCCCATCCGGCGCACGCGCGTCGTGGCGGCTGCACTGGCGATGATCCTTTCGGTGCCGGCAGCGCATGCCGCGCGCGCAGAGCGCACGCCCGTGCCGGATACCGAACGCACCGCGCCGGTGGCACGCAATTCGGTCGACGAACTGCGCCAGCTCATGGACGCCAAGCAGCTGACCGAGCTGCGCACCACCTACAACGGCAACTACGGTGCCAGCCTGCTGTTCAATCCCAGCACGCTGAACTACTACGTGGCGCTGTTCCAGGAAAAGAATTTCTGGCGTGTGATCAAGACCGATTCGGTGGAGAACGCCGAGCACGTCTACCGCACCTTCGTGCAGCAGACCGAGCAGCTGGCGCAGGTCAACATCGACACCATCCGCCTGGATGCCGGCAAGCGCTACACCGAGCGCCTGGTCAGCTTCAACGAAGAGCGCCTGCGCACCCTGCAGGCGCAGGTGGAACAGGAACGCGCGCAATCGCTGCAGGTCAGCACCGCGCTGCAGCAGGCACAGCAGCAGGCGGTCAGCCTGAGCACCGAACTGCAGAGCAGCAACAGCCAGCTCGGCACGTTGCAGCAGCGCATCCAGCAGCTGCAGCTGCAGCAGGGCAATCCGGAAACCACGCTGCCCACGCCGGCCCCGCCGCCGTCGCCGGCCCCGCAGGTCGACTGATCCGACCGTCGTAGCCCGTCCGATGGCGCTGCAAAGTGCCATCGACGGTCAGCCCGCGCCGGGCGGGACGTTGCAGGGTGGCTCGCCCGCGCAGGGTGCATCGCCGCCGTGCAGGCGCCAGGCATCGCGCAGGCGGCGGCGCTGTTGCGGCGAGGCATACAGATACGCATTGAGCGCCTCAAGGAAGGCAGCCTGCCCTTTCGCGTCGAGCTCGGAGAACCGGGCCAGCATGATCACGATAGGGGCGGGTGGAAGGGGCAGCACATCGGCACCGGTTGATCCACGACATTGCATGCCACCATAGAGGCATGCGCACGCGCCGCGTATCGGACCCGGACTAAACGCTACTCCGCTTCTGCCGCATTCGCCCGGGCCTGCTGCGAGGCATTCACCAGGCCATGGGCGATGGCGTACTGGAACACATCGGCGTCGGTCGCCAGCCCGAGCTTGCGCATGGCCGCCACCTTCTGCGTGCTGATGGTCTTGCGCGAGCGTCCGATGCGGGCAGCGATCTCGATCACCGAAAGCCCTTCGGCATACATGCGCAGCACTTCCTTCTCGCGCTTGGACAACGGCTGGCCCTCGTCGTCGGCCCCGGCTTCCGGCACAAGGCGTGCCCGCACCTGCGGCGACAGATAGCCGCCCTGGGCCCACGCCATCCGCAGCGCCGGCAACACTTCCTCGATCGGATCGCTCTTGCTGACGATGCATTCCACGCCCGCCGCCAGGATGTTGTTCAGCACCAGCGGGCTCTCCATGCCGGTCAGCACCACCAGCCGGGTCTGCGGGAACCGGCGATGCAGGAACCGCAGCATGGCGATGCCGTCACCGTACTGCCCATGCGGCATTGAAAAATCGGTGACCACCACATCCACCTCGTGCCCGCTGACCAGCGCCACCAGGGCGGTGGAATCGGTCACCACGCCCACGACCTCAATGTCGGCCGCGGACTGGAGCAGATGGGTGATCCCGGCCAGCAGCACGGGGTGGTCATCGGCGATCGCTATGCGAAGTGGCACGTCATCAGCCCATGAGTTGAGGGTATGCCGGGAACTATATGCCACCTTCAATCGAAGCTGTCATATAGTTGCGCCGCGCCCCCTTTCTGCAGGGGCTGACAACGAAAGCTGGAGTCCTGAATGGCCGATAATTCCATCCACGTCGTCGTGGCAGACGATCATCCGCTGATCCGGATGGCCGTCGAATCCGCCCTCGATTCAATCCCGGCCCTGGTCCATGTGGGATCCGCCGCCGATTCGACCGAACTGATCGCGCTGCTCGATGAACACCCCTGTGACGTACTGGTCACCGATTACGCCATGCCGGGCGGCGCACATGGCGACGGCCTGCCGTTGCTGCACTTGTTGCGCGAGCGCTATCCGGAACTGCAGATCGTGGTGTTCACTGGCCTGGACCAGGCCGCGATCGTGCAGACGCTGTTCGAAGCAGGGATCAGCCATATCCTGAGCAAGGCCGATGACGTAAGCCACATCGCCGCTGCGATCACCGCGGCCCACGTAGGGCGCCGGTATCTTTCGCCCAGCATCGCCCCACTGCTGCCCTCGCGCGGCACCCAGCGACCCACCCTGGCACTGTCCCCGCGCGAGCGTGAGGTACTGACCCTGTTCGTGGCCGGCTGGAGCGTCAACGCCATCGCCGAGAAACTCGACCGCCGCAAGCAGACCGTCAGCACGCAGAAGGTCAACGGAATGGCCAAACTGGGCATCGAGCGCGATGCGGACCTGTTCAAATACGCCGTCGAACTGGGCCTGTCGGGGGCCGCGAGCTGATCCGATCCACGCAGGCCGGTTCAACCTGCGCCAAGCTGCGCCGCCTGTTGCTCCACCAGAACCTGCAGCGCGTCGATCACCCCATCCAGCGTGGCGGCGTCCACGGATATTCCATCGCGCAACTGCGCTTCGATCACGCTGAAGCGCTCTCCCAACCCGCGCTGCCCCAACATCATCAGCACGCCCTTGAGCGCATGCACCCGATCCAGCAGCGCCGGTTGATCCTGGTCGGCGCGTGCACGCGCGATGCGCTGCAGGTCGTCCCTGGAACTGTTGACGAACGTCCGGCGCAGGTGGTCCGGGAGTACCATCCCGCCGGCCGGCGGCGCGATGTCGGCCGGCGCGGCAGGCCGCACGGCGGCCTCGTCGTCAATGCCGGGCATCGGACCGAGGTGCTGCTGCAGCATGCGTTCCAGTGTCTCCAGGTTGAGTGGCTTGAGCAGCAGGTCGGTGATGCCGGCCTGGCGGCAGCGCTCGCGCTCGCTGGCAAGCGCCGTGGCGGTGATCGCCAGGATCGGCAGCGACGCTCCGCGTTCGCGCAGCGCACGCGCCAGCGCGTAACCATCCATCACCGGCATGTTGATATCGGTCAGCACGGCCAGGTGCTCATGCTGCCGCCACGCCAGCAGCCCTTCCTTGCCGTCCTCTGCGGTGTCCACGGTGAATCCCAGTGTTTCCAGCTGCTGCTGGATCAATTCGCGGTTGATCGGATTGTCTTCCACCAGCAGCACCCTGCCGCGTGCGCTGACGGCCGCCGCCGCCGGCGGTGCGGGCGGCAGGGGCGAAACAGCGGTGTGCAGCGCGCCCAGCGCACGCAGCAGCGACTGTCCTGCATAGCAGCTGACATGCACCCCATCGGCCATCTGCTGCGGCGAGAGGGGTCCATTGGCGTAGGCACGCACCACGTAGCGGTGGCGCGCGACCAGTGCCGCCTCGTCATCGGCGCTCCACGCGCGCCGCTCGCCGAACAGCAGCAGCGTGGCACCCTCGCTGGCCACCGGCTCCAGCGGCGGCTGCTCCAGCACCGTCACCTCTGCCCCCGCCCGCTGCAGCAGCCCGCCGATCTCCAGCCGCCATTCCGCCGCGGCCGACAGCAGCGTGATGTGCTGGCCGGCAAGCACTGCAGCGGGACGGGCGGGCACCGCGGCACGCTGCACCGGTACGTCCAGGGTGAACACACTGCCCACGCCCAGCGTGCTTTCCGCACCGATGCTGCCGCCCAGCAGGCGCGCCAGCTGCTGGCACAGCGCCAGCCCGAGCCCGCTGCCGCCGTAGCGACGCGAAACGCTCGCATCGGCTTGCTGGAAGGGCTGGAACAACTGCCCCAGCTGGTCTTCGGCAAGCCCGATGCCGGAATCCACCACCTGCAGCCGCAGCAGCGGATCCGGCGCGGTGGGGCGCTCCACCAGTGCGGCCCTGACCACGATCCTGCCGGACTCGGTGAACTTCACGGCATTGCCCAGCAGGTTGTTGAGCACCTGCCGGATGCGCTGCACATCGGCCAGGAACACGCTGTCCAGCGCCGGATCCAGCGCGTAGTAAAGCTTCACGCCCTTGCGCTGGGCCTGCGCGGAAAACAACAGCGCGGCCTGTTCGATCAGCGGACGCGGCTCGAACGCCACCGGGTCGATGTCCAGCTGGCCTGCCTCGATCTTGGAGAAATCCAGCACATCGCTGATGATGCCGAGCAAGGCATCGGCCGACAGCCGGATGCGCTCTACGCGCTCCTGCTGCGCCGGTTGCATCGGTGAACGCGCCAGCAGTTCCAGGTGGCCCAGCACCCCATTGAGCGGCGTGCGGATCTCGTGGCTCATGGTGGCAACGAAGGCGGATTTCGCCTGCGATGCCGACTCGGCCGCCGCGCGCGCGCGCTCGGCATCGCTGCGCGCAACCCGCAGCGTCTGTTCCAGCTCTGCCTGCGCGGTGACATCGCGCAGCGCACAGACCCACACGGGCCGGTCGCGGAACATGGCAGGCGCCATCGCCACCTGTAGCTTCAGCCCATGCCGGGCAGGTCCCTCGGCGTTCCACTGGAACTCATGGGCGCTATCGGCGTCGGCCGCAGCGGCCTCACGCGCGTGCCCGGACAACACCGCGTAGAGCGCTTGGCCGTCAGCGGCCACGCCCTGCGCGGCCATCTGCCGGGCCGGCTCGTTTTCAACCAGCGGCTCACCGCTGGTCGGGTCGATCAGCACCAGCCCGACCGGCGAGGTATCGATGATCACCCTGCTCAGCGCCTCGCTTTCGTACACGCGCGAGGCGTCCGCCAGCGCGGGGGTGAAGACGCGACGGTCCAGCCGCAGCAGCAGCAGCCACAGCGCCAGCAGGATCACCGCCGCCGCCAGCGCCTGCGCCAGCAGCCGCGTGCCTTTCTCCTGCCACAGATCGTCCCAGCCATAGAGGTGCAGGACGGTCCAGTCCACCCCATGTACCGGCCCATGCACGATGAAGTGGCCGCCCACATGCAGCCGACCGTCTCCCGCCGGGGCGCCGGCGATCCTTCGCGCCAGCGCGGGACTGACATCACGCGGCAGGCCGGCACTGCGCAGCACCGTACGCCCGTCGCGGGTGACTACCGCGTAGGCACCGGAAACGCGCTCATCCAGCCGCGTCTTGATGGTCTCGACCGGCTCGAAGACGATGCGTCGGAACGCCGGATCCCGCCCCTGCAGCAGGGTCTGCACGCCGACCAGCGACGGCTGGCCGGTAATCGGGTTGGTATCAAAGCGCGAGATCAAGCGGCCGCTGGCGGCGGCACTTTCCACTGGACCCACCTGCGGCCGCATGGCCCGGGCCCTCTCTTCGTCGACCAGCAACCGGGCGAAGGCTTCCTCGCGATTGGCAACCCGAAGCGCGCGCAGCAGCTGGGCCTCGTCGGCCACCCCGGCGACCGCCAAAAGGCGACCCTGCGGTTCGTACAGGTACATCGTGACCGGACCCGAGGCACGCAGCGCGGTCACGGTAGAGGCGGCATAGGCCGAGTACTCGACCATGATCCCAAGGTAGGCATCCAGCTGCGGCCGCGGCAGCGCGTTGTCCTTCGCCCCCAATACCAGCCACGGCACGGAGGTACGTCCCTCCGCGCGTACCACCCCTTGGCCGCCAGCGGCGAGGAAGCGGTCTGCCAGCGGCCGCCCCTGCGCCTGCAGCTGTGCCTGTTGCCCGTTCCACATGGCCTCGCTGCCGTTGATGTTGGCGGCATAGGCACGGTCGCGCTGGAACAGGAAATAGTCGACCGAGGCGCGCGCTTCGGCGAACCGCTGCTGCTGCGCAGCATGGAACGCATCCACGTCGGACAACAGGGCCACCAGCAGGGTCGCCAGGATCAGCAGGCTGACCACGCCCCCGCCGCCGAACAACAGCCTGCGCTGGTGGCGGCGTAGCGACGGCAACAGAGAGCGTCCCTGCACCGATGCAACTCTGGTTGGCAACGTATCCAAGCCGATTCCCTTTGCGCGCCTGCGCGGCTCGAATCTAGCCGATCGCTGCCGGGGTTGCCATCGGCCCATCCAGCGTGACCGACCCGTCCTCCAGGCGTCCCGGTTCCAGCAGCGCTTCCAGCAGCGATGCAGCCGAATAGGCCGACACCTGCCACACCCCTTCGCGCAGCGCGGCCCGCAGCGGCCCGTCGCTGCGCACACGGACGACGCGCTCGACCCCGGCGTGCCGCGCTGGACCGGTAGCGCGCTGGTTGCGTTCGAACAGCACCAGCGGCAACGGTCCGCCGTCATTGGCCTTGTCCGCCTGCCCCAACGTGTCCAGCACCAGCACCTCAGCGCCCCATCGGCGCAGCCGGCGCGCCAGCTCTTCGCGCCAACTGGTCACCGTCGAATGCAGCAGTACCCGGCGACCTGACAGCGGACCCCGCCCACCGTCGCAGGGGCGCTCGGCAGGCAGCAGCGGGATGTCGAAACCGAACACGCTGCCCACCCCCGGCGTGCTGTGCACATCGATGTCCCCGCCCATCAGCCGGCACAACTGCCGGCACAGCGACAGGCCAAGACCGGAACCGCCGAAGCGGCCGGCAATGGAGTCGTCGGCCTGGATGAAAGGCTCGAAAAGATTCTCCTGCTGCCTTTCGGTCAGCCCGATTCCGGAATCGGCGACCTCCCAGCGCAGCGCTCCCGGCTGCGCCGATGGCAGCAACCGGATCTCGATCCTGCCGGACGGCGTGAACTTGATGGCATTGCCGACCAGGTTGCGCAGCACCTGCTCGATGCGTGCCATCGGACCGGTGCAGTGGCCGGGCAGCAGCGGATCGACCAGCAGGTCCAGGTCCACCCCCTTGCCCAGCGCCAAGGGTGCGTACAGCAGGGCCACGCCTTCGATAAGCACGGCCGGCTCGAAGCGCACCACCTCCAATCCGAGCTGGTTCGCCTCCGCGCGCTCCAGATCAAGCACGTCGCTGATGATGAGCAGCAACGAATCGGCGGACTGGGTGATGCGATGCAGTCGCGCGCGCTGCTCGCCGTCCAGGCGCGAGCGCGCAAACAGTTCCAGATGGCCCAGGATGCCATGCAGTGGCGTGCGGATCTCATGGCTCATCGCGGCCAGGAACCGCGATCTTGCGCGGTGCGCGGATTCTGCCTGGTCATGCAGCAGGTCCTTCTGTGCCTGCAGTTCAACCCGGGCGGTCAGGTCCTGCAACACGCACAACAGTACACTGCGCTGCTCGTGGACGACCTGGGTCGCACTGACCAGCAAGTGTCGCGCCGCGACCCGGCCCACTGCAGGATGGGACAGTTCGAATTCGGCGATCGCCGGATCGCCCTCCCCGCCGACCCTGCGCGCGCGGATGTGGCCCTCCACCAGGGCGGCATACAGGTCCATGCCGCAACGCTCGGCCGCGGCCGCATAGCGCCGCATCAGTTCATTCTGCACCACCGGCTGCGCCCCTTCGGTGTCTATCAGGCACAGCCCGGCCGGCGTCATCTGGATCAGCGAGCGGAACAGCTGTTCATCGGCATGCACCTGCCGCGACCGATGCGCTGCCGGCGCGAGCACGCGTCGGTCCAACCACGCCAGCAGGATCCAGATCGTGGCCATGCCCAGTGCCCACACGGCCACGGCGATGCCCAGCTCGCGCCGCGCCTCGGCCAGCAGCTCGCGCCCGTCCAGCAGGCTGACCAGCGACCCGTCGGTTCCTGCCACGGGCGCAGCGAACCCCAGCCAGCCCGCGTGCAGGTACTCGCTGATGCCGGAGCCGCCTCGTGGCCATCGGCGGAGATCTTTCAATGCGTGCAGCAGATCGGCGGGCGCGCCCGCGCGCGAACCCAGGATGACTTCGCCATCGGGGCCAACGAGCAGCAGATTGTCGGCCGTTGCCTGGCCAAGCACGCCGGCCAGCGCTGCGACGGGTTCGAAGGCCACCAGCACACCCACCGCGCGCGTGCCGTCATGGACCGGAAACGCGGTTGTCCGCGACGCCCTTCCACTGATGGGATGGGGAGCCGTGCCGGTTCGGTTGCGGCGATCGCCGAGGGACGGGCCCGGCGTCGCCACGCTGCCGCGATCAGGCCCAGCCAGGCTCGATTGCACGTACGCGCGCAGCTGGCCGAACGGCGCATCACGGTCCGCGCGGGACAGCGCACGGGCCAGGGCACTGTCCTGCAAGCCGTGGTCGAGCACGGCAACGTGTCCGCTGGGATCGAGGAAGTACGCCACGCTCGCCGCTGCTGCACCATCGGACTCCAGCTGCGAAACGAGCGACATCGATCGCGCCAGCGCCAGGTAACGCCCGAGCTGTCCTGCAGGCCATCGCTGCGTGTCCCTTCCAACGACCAGCTGCGTGGCTGCACCCGCTCCCTGCTGGACCTGCAGCGTCTGGCCATCGGCGAAGTAACGCCGCAGGTCCGCGGCCTGCAGCGCCGGATCCCTCTGCGCACCCTGCTGCCACGCGTAGGCGGTCAAGCGGGCAAGCCTGGCGTAGTGGTCGTGGTGATGGCGCAGATGCGCGTCCAGTGAGGCGCGCGCGCGCATGAAATCGTGCAGATGGCCCTGCTGCCTGGCACGCACGCAGGACGCCACCGTGATCGCAAGGGCGATGCACGACAGCATGCTGAGCAGTATCCCCGCTGCCAGCAGCAGGCGCCGCGAATGCCGATGGGCCAAGCGCAGGTCACCGCCATGGCCAGGTCGATCACGTCCACGCAGGCGCGACAGGTAGATGAAGGGCCGCAGGCAGGCAATCATGCTGGGGGCGGGCAGGCAGGCAGGATCCACGCAGCGCGCGGCGTTCCTGGTTGCCACAGGGTTCCGGGGAGATGACCTGCACGTTAGTCGGCCCCGTCCTCGATCCCCATAGGACGCGACTGAAACGACGAGCGCGCTGGACCGTCATCGACAGGCATCGCGCAGTAGATCGTCCCAGCGCCGCTGCTGGACGTAGGATTCGCGCTGGCGTCTCCGCTGCAGGGCGTTCTTCCGTGCACGCTGCGCGCGGCTGCAGGCCTGCGGGTCGCGTTGCAGGGGGATCAACACGATCCGTCCCGGCGGTGGCCGGCGCGTTCTGCGGCTGACGGGCGGCGGCCGCGGCGGTGGCTCGGCAACGGGCGTTGCGGCCGGGGTTTGGGCGGTTGCCGCGCTGTCCGGGACCATCCACCGCACCATCGGCTCGCCCGCCGCGCACGCTGCGTCCTGGTAACGCACTGCGGCGCCGCTGCCACATCGATGGACCGGGCCGGCAAAGGCAGCGGAGCACACCCCGATGCCCATCGCCAACCAACAGACTGATGCGTGCATGGTGATCCTCCTTGCGCGCCACGCTGCGGCATGGATGAACGCCGGCCAAGAGGCGAAGGCGGCGGATCCACCTTTTCGTGTTTGTTGTATTCCGCACCCCGACGCAAGCCACCAAGCTGCCCGCCCTCCCCTCCCTACCCCTCCTGCCCGCCATGAATCCCGCGCTCCCGCACCTCCGGCACGCAGCACGCCGCATTGCCGAGCGTGGCCGCGTGGCACGCCGCCTGGAAGCGGCGGTGATGCTGGTGATCGTGGTCAACGTCCTGGTGCTCATGCTCGACAGCGTGGCGGACATCCATCGACAGCACGGGCACCTGCTGAGCATCCTGGAGTGGGCGTTCACCGGGCTGTTCACCGCTGAATACCTGCTGCGCCTATGGCTGCTGCGCAGGCCCTGGCACTACGCGCGCAGCTTCTTCGGCATCGTGGATCTGTTGTCGATCCTGCCGGTGTTCCTGGCCTTGCTGCTGCCCGGCCTGCATGTGCTGGCCGATGTCCGCCTGCTGCGCCTGCTGCGTCTGTTCCGCATCCTGCAGCTGCCGGTCTACCTGGAAGAAACGCGGCACCTCCGTCAGGCACTGGCGCGTGCGCGCCGCAAGATCCTGGTCTTCATCGGCGTGATGGTGCTGCTGGTCATGCTGCTGGGCACGGTGATCTTCCTGGTGGAAGGCCCAGACAACGGGTTCAGCAGCATTCCGGTCGGCGTGTACTGGGCCGCGGTGACGATGAGCACCACCGGCTATGGCGACATCACCCCGCAGACCGGCCTGGGGCGGTTGATCACCGGCTGCGCCATCCTGCTCGGTTACGGCATCATCGCCTTCCCCACCGGCATCATGGGGGCGGAACTGTTCGCCGGCGCGATGCAGCCCCCCCCGCAGCCGCACGACAGCTGCCGGTGTCCCTGCCACTGCGGCAAGCGCGGCACAGCGGCTGAAGACCCGAAGTGAACCGCGGTGCGCGGTTCAATCAACGCGCGCGTCGCCTTGCGCTGCGTCCCAGGCCTTCACCTTGCTGCGCACCTGCTGCAGCATCGCATCCAGCGCGGTGCGGTCATGCACCTTGCCTCGCAGCACCACCGTGTTGATCGACTCGGTGGCGCTGATGTCCTGCAGCGGATCGGCGTCGAGCAGCACCAGGTCGGCGGCCTTGCCCGCTTCCACCGAACCGTAGCGGTCCATCTGGCCGAACCAGGCCGGACCGGCGCGGGTAGCCGCCGCCAGGGCCTGCGGCGGCGTCAGTCCCTCGCGCACGAACAACCGCAGTTCCTGGTGCAGCCCGATGCCGGGATAATTGAACGCGTTGAGGAACCCGGCATCGGTGCCGGCAATGATCGTCACGCCTGCCTGCTGCAGCATCGGCAGCACCGCAGCCACCTGGTGGTACTGCCGGTGGCGCGCCTGCACCTGCGCCGGCGTGGCCTTGGCAGCGCGATCCACGCGCCATGCATAGGTGGCGCGCAGTCCGGGCCCGATATAGGCCAGATAGGGATCGTGGCGATGGTCGTCCTGGTCGAGGAAATCCAGGATGCGTCCGCCGTTGAGCGTGGGCGTGACGAAGACGCCGCGACGGGCGAAATCACGGTAGGCCGCCATCGCGGTGTCCCGATCGAAGCTGGCATCCAGGCGCTGGTTGGCCTGCGCGCGGTCGATCCGCCCGGCGCCGAAATCCGCGGCGATGCCGGCCTGTTCCCGGCTGCCGGCCTTGAACGCGTAATCCAGGTGCTCGATGGACGCCAGGCCGGCATCGACGGCCTGCTCCACCGTCAGGGCCATCGGGATGTGCCCGGAGGCCTTGAGTCCGGCCTTGCGCGCCGCGCTGGCCGCATACAGGAACAGCTCGGGCTTCAACGTACTGTCGGTGATCTTGACGAAGTCCACGCGGTCGCGGCGCAGCTGCGCGATCGCCGCATCCACGTCCGCCTCGCTGCCCACTTCCAGCGTGCCCTTCCAGACCGGCTTGATACCCTCGATCTTCGCGCCGGAGGTCAGCAGCCGTGGCCCGGCAAGCGCACCGCTGGCGATCTGCCCGCGCCACTGCAGTACCTGCTGCGGCAGGTCACCGGACGCATCGCGTACGGTGGTGATGCCATGGGCGATATACAGCGGCAGCAGCGCCTTGTTCTCCTCGATCAGGGCCGGGCCACCGCCGAAGTGCACGTGCATGTCCCACAGCCCCGGAAGCAGGTACCGGTTGCCCGCATCAACGCGCTGCGTGGAGGTCCAGCGCCTGGCCATGGACGCATCGTCACCGACATCCACGATGTCCTCGCCACGCAGTGCCACGCTCTGCCCGGGACGGGTCGTGCCCGCTTCGACGTCGACGATCGTGGCGTGCTGGATCAGCACGTCGGCGACCTTGGGCGAGGCCAGTGAGACAGCAGGCATGCCGGCCCCGGCAAGGGCCAAGGCAAGCAGGCAAATGGTTCGAGCAGACATGGGCGGCATCCGGTTGCACGGCGCGCAGGCCGCGGGAATCAATGCGGGCATGCGCGTTGGCACACCGTGTCAGCGCATGGTAGAAGTCGTTTTACCCATGCGGAAACGAAATAAGCAAATGCCAGCGATGAACCAGGCAAATAGATCGCTCTTTGAACTGGACCTGCTGCGGGCGCTGGTCATGGTCGCCGACTGCGGCAGTTTCACCGCGGCCGCCAGCCGCTTGCATTCCACCCAGTCCACCATCAGCCAGAAGGTGCGGCGCCTGGAACAGCTGGCCGGACATCGTCTGCTGGAACGCGGTCACCGCGACGTGCAGCCTACCGACGCCGGCCAGACGCTGCTGGGCTACGCGCGCCGCATGCTCGGGTTGAACGACGAACTGCTGCAGGCGCTGGCGGGTGCAACGGTGGCCACGACGCTACGCCTCGGCGTGCCCGAGGATTTCGTCAACCCGGCCACCACGCGCATGCTGGCCGCCTTCAACCGGGGCAATCCGCAGGTCCGGCTGGAAATCAGCAGCGGCCTGAGCCGGGACCTGGCCCAGGGCTTCGACCACGGTGAGCTGGACCTGGTGCTGGTCAAGCAACGGCGCAACAGCCGACCGGCGGTGCATTGCTGGCCCGAACCGATGCACTGGATCGACAGCAGGGCCGCGCCCAGCGCAGGCCAGGACGTGCTGCCGCTGGTCACTTTCCCGCCGCGTGGGCTGTACCGCGATGAGATGATCCATGCGATCGAAACGCTCGGCAGGGGCTGGCGGATCACCTTCACCAGTTCCTCGCTGAGCGGCATCCAGGGCGCGGTGGCCGATGGCATCGGCATCAGCCTGCTGCCACGGCGCGCGGTGACCGCCGACCATCGCATCATCGATGGCGAACACGGACTACCGGTGATCGACAGCTACGAGATCGGCATCCTCTACCGTGACAACGCCGACGACGGCGTGCGCGCGCTGGCGCTTGAGCTGAAGCGCCAGGTCGACAACGAAGCGCGGTGAGCCGGCGTGCTCAGGCGATGCGCGGGGGCAGGATCCAGCGCCCCCGGCGCATCGAAACGCGGTCCGACGGCACGCCCGCCACCGCGGCCGGTCCATGATCGGCGCGTACCGCCACGAAGGTCGCCGGCAAGCCCTCCTGCAGGCCATGGTCGGGCAAGCCCAGCACCGCAGCCGCGTGGGTGGTGACCATGTCCAGCGCCAGCTGCAGCTTGGCGTCGGTATGGAAGCCGGACCGGTAGCCGATCAACATCGCACGCTGCAGCAGGTCGCCGTTGCCATACGGCCACCAGCTGTCGCGGATGTTGTCGTTGCCGGAAAACAGCCGCACGCCCTGTGCATGCAGTGCCGCCACGGGGGGGAACGGCCGGTCGCCCGGCGCATTGGTCATGATCGCCACCTGCGCGCGCGCCAGCGCCTCGCCCACCTGCTGCGCACGGGCCAGCGGCACCTCACCGAGGGCGTACGCATGGCTGACCGCCACCCTGCCCTGCAGGCCCGCCGCTTCGGTACGCGCACACACCTGCAGCAGCTGCGCCAGGCCCTGCTCACCGGGCTCGTGCAGGTGCACGTCGATCCGCGCGGCATGCCGGTCGGCCAGGTCGAACAGCAGGTCCAGCTGGCCATTGGCATCCCCATCCAGGCCCTGCGGGTCGATCCCACCCACCACCTGCACCCCTTCAGCCACTGCCTGCCGCAGCACCTGCGCGGTGCCGGCACAGGACATCACCCCGGCCTGCGGGAAGGCCACGTACTGGATGTCCAGCAGGTCGGCGCAGCGCGCATGCGCCTGCTGCACCGCATGCAGGTTGCGCAGGCCGGTGGTCGCATCGACATCGACGTGGCAACGCACCGCCGCGGTGCCCAGTGCGACGATCTGCCGCATCAGCGCCTCGGCGCGCACGTCCATCGGCGCGGCATCCGCCAGCGCCTGCTTCTCCTGGGCCAGACGCTCGCGCAGGCTGGCGACCGGTTGGTGCGGACGCCAGTGGTCGCCAACGAAACTCTTGTCCAGGTGGATGTGGCCGTCGACCAGAGCCGGCAGCACCGTATACCCGCGCAGGTCGACCCCCTCGCCGGCGCCGGCTTCGGGCGCCCCGCTGGCAGCGAAGCGGGTGAACCGTCCGTGCTCGATGGTGAAGGACAGGGGCTGGCCGGCGGCATCCACCGCGCCATGGACATGCAGGGCCGTCATGCGGGTCTCCTTCGATGAATGCATGCGACCTTACGGCGTGGTGTGGCCAGACGACCAATGAAATCGCTGCATTGCAGGCATCCATCTCGCCACTGCCGGGCGCCCCGGCAGCGGGTCGACCCCGGGAGCGGGTAAACTAGCGCTGACGCAATCACCACAGCAGGATCCATGGGCCCGTTCGACCGCACCGACCGCCTTCGCTGGCAGGCCGCCTCGCTGCTGGCGGCAGCGCCGGTGGCCGCCTTCGCCGCGGCCGATGCGCAGACCGGGCAGGACGCCCCGGCGGCATCCGCAACGCCGCAACAGCGCGTGGAGGAACTGCACCAGCGCGTGCTGGCCGGACGCAGCGCCACCGCCACGTTGGAAGCATGGTGCGCCGAACACGGGCTGGCCGACAAGGCGCGGGTCCGCGCGGTACGGGTCCAGGGCGTGCAGCGTGATGCACCCGACGACGTACGCAGGGCGCTGCAGGTCGACGCCGGCACGCCGTTGCGCTACCGCCGCGTGCAGTTAGCCTGTGGTCCGCGCGTGCTGTCCGAGGCGGACAACTGGTACGTACCCGCGCTGCTGACGCCGGCGATGAACAGCGTGCTCGACGGCACTGACGAACCGTTCGGCCGGGTCGTCGCACCGCTCGGCTTCAAGCGCCAGACCCTGCGTGATCAAACGTACTGGCCCGCACGCGGCGACGGTGCCGGCGCCACCGTACTGGAAGTCCGTGCCCTGCTGCGCGACGGCGCGCAGCGGCCTTTCAGTTATGTCATCGAAAGCTACCTGCAGGGCGCGCTGCCGCACTGACCGCCCGGCTGCCGTGGCCGTCACGCCGGGCGGTGCTATGGTGCTTCCACCTCCCCTGTGGAAGCGCACTGATGGACACCCGCCACGGCATGATGATCCCCCTCGCGCTGCTCGGCACGCTGGCCCTGAACGGCTGTGCCAGCAGCCCGGGCCCGCAGGTGCGCGGCAGCGGCCAGTGCCAGGCCAGCACGCTCGGGTGGGCCGTGGGCCAGCCCGCGAACGAGGCGAACATGCGCCGGCTGTCACGCGAAAGCGGCGCCGGGCTGGTCAACCCGATCGGTCCAGGCACGATCACCACCAAGGACCTGCGCACCGATCGCCTGCGCGTCTTCATCGACAAGCAGGACGTGATCACCGCCGTGCGCTGCGAGTAACGCAGCACCGGGGCGGACTTCAGTCCGCGCGGACCAGCAGCTCGGGGCTGATGTCGGCGATGCGACGCGCGCCGGTGAGGGTCATCGCCACCCGCATCTCCCTTGCCACCAGGTCCAGCAGGTTGGCCACCCCGGCTTCTCCATGGGTGGCCAGGGCGTACACGAAAGCACGACCGAGCAGCACCGCGTCGGCTCCCAGCGCCAGCATGCGCACCACGTCCAGGCCACTGCGGATGCCCGAATCGGCGAGGATCTTCAGTTCGCCCTTCACCGCATCGGCAATGGCCGGCAAGGCGCGCGCGGTCGACAGCACGCCATCCAGCTGGCGCCCGCCATGGTTGGATACCACGATCCCGTCGGCACCGAAGCGCACTGCATCGCGCGCGTCATCAGCGTCGAGGATGCCCTTGATCACCATCGATCCCTTCCAGAATTCGCGGATCCATTCCAGGTCCTTCCAGCTGATCGACGGATCGAAGTTGCTGGCCAGCCAGCCGATGTAATCGGCCAGCCCGGTGGGACCGCCGCGGTAAGCCGATATGTTGCCCAGGTCGTGCGGACGCCCGCGCAGGCCCACGTCCCAGGCCCAGCGCGGATGCGCCAGCACCTGACCGGCGCGGCGCAATGCAGCGTTCGGTCCGCTCATCCCCGAATGCATGTCGCGGTAGCGCGCACCGGGCACCGGCATGTCCACGGTGAACACCAGCGTGGTCACCCCGGCCGCCTGTGCGCGTTCCAGCGCGTTGCGCATGAAGCCACGATCGCGCAGCACATACAGCTGGAACCACATCGGCCGGTTGATCGCCGGGGCCACCTCCTCGATCGGACACACCGACACCGTGGACAGCGTGAACGGGATCCCCCGGCTGGCCGCCGCGCGTGCCGCCTGCACTTCCCCACGCCGGGCGAACATGCCGGTCAGGCCGACCGGCGCCAGCGCCACCGGCATCGCCAGCGACTCGCCGAACAGATCGGTCTGCAGGTCCAGTTCGGACATATCGCGCAGCACGCGCTGGCGCAGCGCGATGCCGGCCAGGTCCTCCACGTTGCGCCGCAACGTGTGTTCGGCGTAGGCACCGCCGTCCACGTAATGGAACAGGAACGGCGGCAACCGGCGCTGCGCCGCTGCCCGGTAGTCGGTGGAGGCGGAAATGATCATGTCCGACTGTGAGCGCAAACCGCGCCGCCAGGCAATTCGCCTTTCGGCGAATGCGCCGGATTACAGTTTCTTCTCGACCCGGCGCATCACGGTCAGCACTACCACGCACATCAGCGTCACCCCGCTGGCGATCACGTACGCGCCGATTCCGACTGCGATGCCGACCGCGGCGGACATGATCAGCGAACTGGCGGTGGTCAGGCCGCTGACTTCGCCATCGCGCGTGCCGCGGATGATGGTGCCGGCGGCGATGAAGCCCACGCACGCCACCACCGCCTCGATCAGGCGGATCGGATCGACCTGCAGCAGGTCCCGGTACTGGTCCTGCTGGAAATGCTCGGCCACTGAATCGCCGAGCCCGACGATCAGCGCCGCCGCACCGGCCAGCAGCATGTGCGTGCGCAGTCCCGCCGCATGCTTGCCCAGTTCGCGCTCGAACCCGATGACCCCGCCGAACAGCATGGCCGCAGCCACCCGCAGCAGCAGGGAGATATCCTGGCTGAAATCCATCGCACGTCTTCCCTTGGTCAAACCGTGAAGGTCGCCGGAGCGCCGTGCGAGGACCGTGAAAACCGACGGCTTACTGTGCCAGGTAGCCGCCATCGATGGCGTAGTAGGTGCCGGTGGCGAACGATGCGGCATCGCTGGCCAGCCAGGCCACCAGCGCGGCGACCTCTTCCGGAGTGCCCAGGCGCTTGAGTGCGTGCCGGCCTTCCAGGGTCGCCCGTACCTTCGGATCCATCTGTTCCAGCAACGGGGTGCTGATGAAACCGGGGCCAACCGCGTTGATGCGGATCTGGTCGGCGGCATGCTCCCAGGCAGCGGTCTGGGTCAGCCCCACCACGCCGTGCTTGGCCGCCGCATAGGCCACCGAACCGGCATACCCCACCTGCCCCAGGATCGAGGCCATGTTGATGATGCTGCCGCCACGGCCAGCCTTGCGCATGGCCTGGATCTGCGCGCGCTGGCACAGGAACACACTGGTCAGGTTCACGTCGATGACCTTGCGCCAGCCATCCACCGGGTAGTCCCCGCTGATCGCGGCCGGACCGGCGATGCCGGCGTTGTTGACCGCGATATCCACGCTGCCAAGTTCGGCCACGGTGCGCGCCACGGCCGCTTCCACGGCGGTCTCGTCGGTGACGTCCAGCGCGATGCCGAGCGCCTTTGCGCCCTTGCCACGCAGCGCTTCGGTGGTGGCGTCGACCGCCTCCTGCTTGAGGTCCCATACCGAAACCGCGGCACCGGAGGCGGCAAGCATTTCCGCCACGGCCAGGCCGATGCCCGACACGCCGCCGGTCACGATCGCGGTCTTGCCCTTGAGTTGGTAATCAATCATTGCTGGACTCCTGTTGCGGGGGTCTGGATGGACGTCCATCCGTCACCGGCAACGCTACGCCGCGCCGCGTGACGCGCCCGCATCATGCGTCCACGGCGCGTGCAACAGGCCTTCCCACCGCTGCAACAACCCAGGTCCTATGCTCGGTCCACGGGCCTGCAACGGCCCCTCCTCCCCCAACGAAGGATGCTTGATGCCAACCGATGACAACGTGCTGTTCACTGCAACCCGCCTGGGCGGGATCGCCCTCGCCAACCGGGTGGTGATGGCACCGCTCACCCGAAATCGCGCACTGCCGGACCGCGTTCCCACGCCGCTGGCGGTCGAGTATTACGGACAGCGCGCCAGCGCCGGGCTGATCATTGCCGAAGCCACCCAGATCAGTCCGCTCGGCCAGGGTTACCTGGACACCCCCGGCATCTACACTGATGCACAGGTGAAGGGCTGGAAGGCCGTGACCGACGAAGTCCACGCCCGCGGTGGAAAGATCGTGCTGCAGCTGTGGCACGTCGGCCGCATCTCGCACACCAGCCTGCTGCCGGAAGGTGAGGTGCCGGTCGCACCCAGTGCCATCCGCGCCGATGCGAAGACCTTCACCGCCAACGGTTTCGAAGACGTGTCCACGCCGCGCGCGCTCGCCCTGGACGAGATCCCGGCATTGATCGAGGACTACCGCAAGGCCGCGCACAATGCCATCGAAGCGCGCTTTGACGGTGTGGAAGTGCATGCGGCCAACGGCTACCTGATCGATCAGTTCCTGCGCGACGGCAGCAACAAGCGCGAGGACGCCTACGGCGGCAGCATCGAGAACCGTACCCGCCTGTTGTTCGAAGTGGTCAGCGCAGTGGCCGACACGATTGGTGCGGCGCGAACCGGTGTGCGCCTGTCCCCCACCACACCAGCCGGTGATGCCCACGACAGCGATCCGCAGCCGTTGTTCGAACGCGCCGTGGAACGACTGGACGATATCGAGGGGCTGGCCTTCGTGCATGTGATCGAAGGGTCGACCGGCGGTGACCGCGACAATATCCCGTTCGACTACGCGGCCCTGCGTTCGCGTTTCGGCGGCGCATGGATCGCCAACAACGGTTACGACAAGGCACGTGCCGAAGCAGCAGTGGCATCGGGCTATGCCGATGCGGTGGCGTTCGGTCGTGCCTTCATCGCCAATCCGGACCTGGTCGAGCGCCTGCGCCTCAACGCACCGCTGGCCGAGCTCGACCAGGCCACCCTGTATGGCGGCGGCGCAAAGGGCTATACCGATTACCCGCCGCTGTGAGCAATACGGGCTGACATGCTGCCTGGTGGGTGACGACCGCCCCGGTAGGTGACGACCGTTGGTCGTCACCTACCTGACCGCAATCAGCGCACCACGGTGTCCTGCAACTGCACATCCACCACCTGCAGCGGCTCGGCCGCATTGCGACCCAGCTGCAGCTGGTAGTCACCAGCGGCAATCTTCCACTCACGCGCGTTCGGATCGAAATCAGCCAGGGTCTTCGGCTCGGCTTCTATGCGGATCCGGCGCTGCTCACCCGGCTGCAGACTGACCTTGTCGAAACCGACCAGGCGGATCGGCGTGGTGTGGCCCTGTGGCAGCTTCAGGTACAGCTGGGCAACATCGGCGCCGGCGCGCGCGCCGGTGTTGCGCACGTCCACGCTGGCGACCAGGCGCTGGCCTTCCACGCTCACCTGCAGGTTCTCGTAGGCGAAGCTGGAATAGGACAGGCCATGGCCGAAGGCGAAGGTCGGCACCAGGCCCTTGGCTGCAGCCCACTTGTAACCCACGTTGGCACCTTCGATATCGAAATCGAAGATGTCCACCGCCGGCTGCTTCGGGTTGAAGCCCAGCCCCGGCACGTGCGGGCGCGGCAGCTGGGACTCGTCCACCACCCACGTCACCGGCAGGCGACCGGACGGATTGACCTTGCCGGTGAGCAGTGCGGCGATGCCTTCACCCCCGCGGATGCCCGGATACCACGCCTGCAGCAGCGCCGGCACCTGCGCCAGCCACGGGGTACGCACCGGGCCGTTGGTTTCCAGCACCACCACGGTCTTCGGATTGGCCTTGGCCACCGCACTGATCAGCGCGTCCTGCTGGTCGGGCAGCTGCATGTCCGGCAGGTCTACCGATTCGGCCGACCACTGCGTGGCGAACACCAGGGCCACATCGGCCTGGGCGGCCGCGCGCGCGGCGGCAGCCGGATTGCGGCCATCCACATAGGTGATCTGGGCATCGGGCCGCTCGGCGCGCAGCGCTTCCAGCGGCGAGGACGGGTGGAAGATCACCGGACCCGGCCAGGTGGTCGGCATTACGCCCGGCACTGCATTGGTGCCTTTGGCGGTGACACCCACCATGGACGAGCCACCGCCGCCGATCACGCCCTTGTCGGCGTGACCGCCGATGATCACGATGCGCTTCACGCTGTCGGCCAGCGGCAGCAGGTTGCCTTCGTTGCGCAGCAGCACGCTGCCCTCTTCCACCGTGCGCTGGGCCGCCGCATAGCCAGCTTCCACGTCGATCGGCTGGTGCTGCGGCGGGTTGTCGAAGTTGCCATGCAGGAACATCGTGCGCAGGATGCGCGACACCATGTCGTCCAACCGCGCCTGCGGCACGGTGCCACCGGCCACGGCCAGGCGCAGCGGCTGGTCGAAGAAGGTGGTGGCATCGAACACTTCACCGGCCGACTGCTGGTCCAGGCCAGCCAGCGCCGCCTTCGAGCCGCTGTGCACGCCGCCCCAGTCGGACATCACGAAACCGGGGAATTTCCATTCCTGCTTCAGCACCTGGTTCATCAGGTACGGATGCTCGCAACCGTAGATGCCGTTGATCTTGTTGTAGGAACACATCGCCGAACCCGGCTTGCCGAGCTCGATGGCGATCTCGAAGGCCAGCAGGTCCGACTCGTGCATCGCCTGGTCGCCGATCTGCACGCTGTGGAAGTTGCGTCGCGTCTCCATGTCGTTGAGCGCGTAATGCTTCATCGTGGAGATCACGTGCTGGCTCTGGATGCCGCGGATCGACTCACCCACGATCACGCCACCCAGCAGCGGATCTTCGCCGGCGTACTCGAAGTTGCGCCCGTTGCGCGGATCGCGCTGCAGGTTGACGCTGCCACCAAGCAGGATGTTGAAGCGCTGCTGCCAGGCTTCGCGGCCCATGGTGGCGCCGCCGACATAAGCGATCAGTGGGTTCCAGCTGGACGCGGTGGACGGACCGGATGGCATCGCGGTGGCGAAGTCACCCTTGCGGATGCCGCCGGGGTTGGTCACGCCTACGCCGGCATCGGCCGACTGCTGTGCCGGGATGCCCAGCCGCGCCACGCCGGGCACGAAGCCGGCCGAACCGACCGCGCCTTCCGGCAGCGGACCGCCGTCCTTGCCCAGCCCGAAGTAGCTTCGCAGCATCTGGAATTTCTCGTCCTGGGTCATCTCACCCAGCAGCAGGCGGGTGCGCTCATCGGCGCCCAGCGTGGTGTCCATCCAGGGCTGCGGCGGGGTCGCGCCCTGCGCATAAGGCAAGGTCAGCAGTTGGGCCTGCAGCTTGCGACCCGCGCCATCGCGCAGGTCAAGCGTCGAGGCGCGGCCTTCTGCGAATCCGTTGCTGGCCACGCCGTCCACCGCAGTGGCGGCGAAGCCGTCGGCCCGCACCGCCTGCGACGCCAGCAGAACCGCCGGCGCCCCCAGGCGCGAGGACTTCAGCAGGCCCGGCAGTGCCGTCGCATCCGCACCGGCCTGCGCATACAGCGCCACCACATGACGGTCATCGGCCAGTCGCAGATAACCCCGGCCGACCTGGTCCGGACCGGACTCGGCCTGCACCGGGACACGGCTGAGGATCACCTGGCCCTGCGCAGTGCCTTGGGCATCCACGTCGGCCTGGACGAAGCGGTAGGCAAAGCCAAGCTGGTCAGCCAGTGTCTGCATCGGATCGATCGCTCCGACCGCACGCTCCACGTCCAGCACCGTCACCACATCGGCCTGCACCGACGTCAGCTGGGTGGCCAGCGAACCGACATCTACGGCCTGCGGCGCCTTGTCCAGCGCCAGCACAGTGAAGGAAGGCGTGGTATCGGCAGCGAAGGCCGGAACGGAGAGCGCCAGCGCAACGGCGGCGGAAAGGGAGAGCTGCTTTGTAATCGTTTTCATCGACAGACGTTTCAAACCCGATGCCTGCGCAGTCGGTCCTGGAAAGGGTGCCGCCGAAGGGAGCAGCGCTAGCCCGCATGCAGGCCTCGCCGAAGCGATGCTGCAGGGACCGGGGAGGAGCGGGCCTGCGCACGAACCCCTCCGTCCGGCGTGACAACCTGCTCCTGGATTGCGAGGCAATCCAACAGGTGAAGAGTGGTCGAGGGGGTTTGTTGCTGTCAACCTCCGTCGCATGCGGCGAAGGTCGCATGGACGACTGGAGCGCGCCGCGTGCATCGGCTATTGTCGTGGATCGATCCAAGGAAGGAATCCGTCCATGTCCCGTGCCCTGAGCAGCACTGCCCTCGTTCTCTCCCTGGTCGCCCTGGCCGCCTGCGGGTGGACCGCCTGGCGCCAGCAGCGGGCGCAATCGCCCGACCAGGTGCTGCACGCCCGCGGGCTCGTCATCACCGACGCGCACGGCCAGGCGCGGTTGATCCTGGGCGCCCCCGTCCCCGATCCCACCACGGGCGGAAAGCCGCTGGGCCCGCGTGCCGCCCCGTTGTCCGGCCTGGTACTGCTCGGCCCGGACGGTTCCGAACGCGGCGGGTATGGCACATCAGACGTCGGCGGCGAAGCGATCCTGACCCTGGACGATGCCACCGGCGCCACCGAAGTCTTCAAGGTGGTCGCCAACCCGGACCGCGGCGCCACGCTGATGGTCAAGCACCAGAACAATACCGGCGCGATGCTGACCTCGTGGCAGGGCGCGCCTGAACTGATGTTCGTGGACGATACCGGGCGGTCGTTCTACGTGCGGCCGGGGATGCCTTCGGCGCCGTAGGCGGGTTCGTCGAACGGGTGGGACCCCCTCGCGGGTGGCTTTTGTTGGGTTGGCTACGTGGTTGGGGCCGGGCGGGGAGGCTATGCGGGGCACGCGCAAGTACGTCCATGTAGCTCTTCGCGGCTCCTGCCGCTCAAGGCCCCCATAGCCTCCCCGCCCGGCCCCCTGACAGGTTCCGGTGGCCGCCACCCGCGTTGAAAAAGAAGAAAAAAAGCGGTAGCGCCGACCCATGGTCGGCGGAAACCATCAGACCGCATTTCCCCACAAAATCCGCCGACCATGGGTCGGCGCTACCGAAGATTCCATGGCCGCCGTGGATCTGTCGAAAGGTGGGGCGGGGTGGTTGTGCAGGACCGTCTTTTCGCATGGATGCGAAAAGCGAGCCTACACGGACGTACTTGCGGCGTGTCCTGCACA